>NZ_JBXAQA010000016.1:0-500 GCF_058806755.1 Sphingopyxis sp. GW821-FHT12F08 | reverse complement strand
GCGGCGGGCCGCCGCGTGGCGACGCTGACCACCGAATTTGTCCCCGGCCAGTGGGTGCAGGATCCGTACGATGAGTGGGATCCGGGCCATTATGAGCAGGGCTATTTTTACGAGCTGCGCGAGAGCTACACCTATGACGCGGCCGACCGCCTCGCTCAAACCACCCACACCATGGGGGCCTGGGTCTATGAGGGGATCGACCCGGTCACGGGTCTTGGCGACGGCGTGCCGTCGGGTGCGATCCCGTCGGCGGCCTCGACGGGGGGGACGCTGCGCTCGCAGATGAGCTACGACCTCTTGGGCCGGGTGACGCTTCAGCAGGATTATGAGGGCAACGGGACGACGGTCGCGTACAGCCGCTCGGCCTGGTACAATGCCAAGGGCCAGCTGCTCGAGGATTACACCTCGACGAAGAAGGGCAGCGACCTCTTCACCTCGCGCACGGGCTACGACTATGGCGTGGGCACGGGCTATGCGATGGGCAGCGTGGTGCAGTCGGC
>NZ_JBXAQA010000015.1:0-659 GCF_058806755.1 Sphingopyxis sp. GW821-FHT12F08 | reverse complement strand
GCGAAGAGGATCGCAGCTTCGTCAAGCGCCGCCGCCTCGACGCGCGCCTCGGCCTCGCGATGCTCGCGCGCCTCGACAAGATGGTCGAAACCCGCGCCCGCGCCGGCGAGGAGATGCTGGCGCAGATCATCGCCGGCGACTGGCCGGGCTTCCTGACGCTGTTCGACGTCGATCCCGGGGCGCAGGACAGCACGGGCCGCGCCGCCGCGCTCGCGCTCTGGCTCGCCGCCCGCGACAACCGCGCCAACCCCGTGGCCGCACTTTGGCAGAACACCGCAATCGCGGATGAAGTTGCGCAGTTTTCCGCCGATCCCGATCCCGCGCCGCTGCCCGAGGCGACCCCCGAGGAAGAGGCCGAGGCGATGCTCGTCTGGCTCGACGAGGACAGGAACGAGCTGCGCACCAATTTCCCGCCATCGGACGCTTTCATCGGCGACGAGGAGGGCCAGTTCGGCGATCCCGATTACGAACGCACCCTCGATCCCGACGAGATCACCGCTTATGAAAACGTCCGCAACGCCGAAATCGCGCCGCTCCGCCACGCCGGCCACGTTGCCCGCTGCGCCTTCTTCGGCCTGCCGGCGAACGACCGCGAGGGTGGCGACGCAAAGGGTTCGCGCAAAGACGCGAAGACGCAAAAGGGGTGAGGCCTGAAAGGG
>NZ_JBXAQA010000014.1:0-2441 GCF_058806755.1 Sphingopyxis sp. GW821-FHT12F08 | reverse complement strand
GCATGGTGGAGGGGTCGAGGCCTTGGGCGTCGGCGCTTCAGTCGGCCACCCCTCCACCACCGCCTGTGGCGGCGGTCCCCCTCCCCATCGCTTCGCGACAGGGAGGATTATTGTGGCCGCTAACGCCCGCAACCAGCCCTACGGCCGGATCAGATATTTCTCACCGGTTCGCTTCGCATTATACGCATGCGCGGTGTCGAGGTTCAGCGCCTCGGTCAGCGAGATTTCGTGGCTGTAGTGGCTCTTGAAGGTCGTGGTCAGCTCGTCGACGACGCGCTGGCGCATCCGCCCGACGACCTCCCAGCCCGCCTTCTGCAAGAAGGGGGTGAGCAGGAAGCCGCCGAGCCCCCAGGTCAGCCCGAAGCTGCGGTTCAGAACCGTCGGCCCCAGGTCGAGCGCGCCGTAGATATAGACCTGCTTGTAGCTGTCCGAGCCATAGCGGCTGTAGCTCGTCATGCGCTTGACCGCCGCGACCTCCATAGCCGCGAGGATCTGCCCCGCGAGCTTGCCGCCGCCGATCGCGTCGAAGCCGAGCGTCGCCTCGGTCGCGACGATCGCGTCGACGAGCCGGTCCTGGAAATCATCGGCGCTGCTGTTGACGATATGCGTCGCGCCAATGCCTTTGAGGATTTCGATCTGCGCGTCGCTGCGCACGATATTGACGAGCGGGATGCCGTCCTTGGCGCAGATCTTGACGAGCATCTGGCCGAGGTTCGACGCCGCGGCGGTGTGGACCAGCGCGCTGTGCCCCTCGGCGCGCATCGTCTCGGTAAAGGCCAGCGAGGTGAGCGGGTTGACGAAGCAGGAGGCACCATCGGCGGCATCGGTGCCTTCGGGCAACGCCATCGTCATCTGGACGGGCAGGCAGCGATATTCGGCGTACATCTCGCCGCCAAGCAGCGCGACGGTCTTGCCGAGCAAAGCCTGCGCTTCGGGCGAAGCGCCCGCCTTGACGACCAGCCCGCAGCCTTCGTTGCCGATCGCCAGCGCATCGCCGACGCGGCCGGTCATGGCGCGCATGCCCGGCGGGGGCACGTCGGCGGTGATCACGGGCAGCCCGCCGCGGGTCGAGGCGCGCGCGGTCGACATGTCGGCGCCGCCGAACAGCAGGCCGAGGTCCGAGGGGTTGATCGGGGTCGCGAGGACCTTGACCAGCACCTCGTGCGGCTGCGGCTCGGGCATCGGGCGGCGCTCGAAATAGACCTCGAGCTGGCCCTGGGGCTTCACCAGCGTCAGCATCACGAGGTTGGTGTCAGGCAAGTCGGTCATGGCGCGTCTCCCGGTAGATTGGTTTTACAGTGCAACCTAAATAGGCGGAGGATGCGAGGCTGGCAATCGCGAAGCTTGGCGAGAGGTGATGTCTTTGGGGAAGAGCAGGCCTCGTTCATCCCCTCCTCTTCAGAGGAGGGGCAGAGAGACTTGGTCCGGCGCAGCTGGGCCTTTAGTCGAACGGGGTGGTGGCCGAAGGTTTACGCCATGCCACAGACCACCACCCCGCTGCGACTAACGAACAAGTTCGTAAGTCTCACACCCCCTCCTCTGAAGAGGAGGGGCTTAGGATGACCGCTACCGCCCGAAGCCGGCCACCCACGTGTTCGCTACTCCGCCCCAAACTCCCCCGCCAGCCGCAGCACTTCATCCGCAAACTCCGCCCGGCAAATCAGCAGGTCGGGCAGATAGGGATTTTCGCAATTATACACCAAGGGCGACCCGTCGGCGCGGCTGACGTGCAGCCCCGCCGCCGCCGCGACCGCCGCGGGCGCGCAATTGTCCCACTCGTACTGGCCGCCGGTGTGGAGATAGATGTCGGCCTCGCCGCGCACGACCGCCATCGCCTTGGCGCCCGCCGAGCCCATGCCGACGAGCTCGGCGCCGATCTTTTCGGCGACGAACAGAGCCTCGGCGGCGGGGCGCGTGCGGCTGACGAGCATGCGGGGCGGCACATTGGCGGCGCCGAGCGGCCAGGGGTTGGCCGAACTCAAGGTGACGCCCAGTCCCGGTAGCGCAACCGCGCCGACCGTCGGCACGCCGCCCACCGCGAGCGCGACATGCACCGCCCAGTCGCTGCGGCCCTCACCATATTCGCGCGTCCCGTCGAGCGGATCGACCACCCAGCAGCGCGCGAAGGAACAGCGGGTGATGCTGTCCTTTTCCTCCTCGGAGAGGATCGCGTCGTCGGGGCGTGCGGCGCGCAGTTCGCGCATCAGCATGTCATTGGCCTGCGCGTCGCCGGCCTTGCCGAGGTCCTTGCCCTCGAGTCCGCTGGTCGCGCGCAGCTCGATCAAAATCTGCCCCGCCGCCGCCGCCAGCCGCTCGGCGAGCGCTTCATCGCTTTCAAAATCCATCATTTATCCCAGCAGGCGATCGACGATGAGGTCGGCGGCATCTTCGGGGGTCATGGCGGTGGTATCGATGCGGACTTCGGCGTCTTCGGGTGCTTC
>NZ_JBXAQA010000013.1:0-2924 GCF_058806755.1 Sphingopyxis sp. GW821-FHT12F08 | reverse complement strand
GAGTCGGAGAGCATTCACATAATGCGTGAGGTTTTGGCGGATGCGGTGGCTCCGGTGATGTTGTATTCGGTGGGCAAGGACAGCGCGGTGATGCTGCATCTGGCGCGGAAGGCCTTTTACCCGTCGCCGCCGCCGTTTCCGCTGCTGCATGTCGATACGACGTGGAAGTTCCAGGACATGTACGCGCTGCGCGACCGGATGGCGGCGGAGTCGGGCATGGAGCTGATCGTCTACCAGAACCCCGAAGCCAGGGAACGCGGGATCAACCCGTTCGACCATGGCCCGCTGCACACCGACATGTGGAAGACCGAGGGGCTGAAGCAGGCGCTCGACCTGCACGGCTTCGACGTCGCCTTCGGCGGCGCGCGGCGCGACGAGGAGAAGAGCCGGGCGAAGGAGCGCATCTTCTCGTTCCGCACGGCCAGCCACGGCTGGGATCCCAAGAAGCAGCGGCCCGAGCTGTGGAACCTCTACAATGCCAGGAAGGCCCAAAGAACAGGAGGGGGGGGCGAGAGCATCCGGGTGTTCCCGATCTCGAACTGGACCGAGCTCGACATCTGGCAATATATCGCGCGCGAGGCGATCCCGATCGTGCCGCTCTATTTCGCGGCGCCGCGCCCGACGGTGGAGCGCGACGGGCTGCTGCTGATGGTCGACGACGCGCGCTTCCCGCTGCTCCCCGGCGAGGTGCCGGTGGAGCGCTCGATCCGCTTCCGCACCTTGGGCTGCTACCCGCTCACCGGTGCAGTCGAGAGCGAAGCGACGACGCTCTCCGAAGTCATCCAGGAGATGCTGCTGACCACGACGTCGGAGCGTCAGGGCCGCGCGATCGACAAGGACGGCGGCGACGCGTCGATGGAGAAGAAGAAGCAGGAGGGGTATTTTTGATGGCGACCCTCATTAAATCCTCCCCGCTCGCGGGGAGGTGGCAGCGCGAAGCGCTGACGGAGGGGGCTCTCGGCCTTGCGCCGCGCCAGGCAGCCCGCCCCCTCCACCACCTTCGGTGGTCCCCCTCCCCGCAAGCGGGGAGGATTTGAGATGACCGATCCTGTTTACGTCACCGACGCGCTGATCGCCGAGGATATCGACGCCTATCTCGCGCAGCATCAGCAAAAGTCGCTGCTGCGCTTCATCACCTGCGGCTCGGTCGACGACGGCAAGTCGACGCTGATCGGGCGGCTGCTCTATGACTCGAAGATGATCTTCGAGGACCAGCTGGCGGCGCTCGAGGCCGACAGCAAGCGCGTCGGCACGCAAGGTGGCGAGATCGACTTCGCCTTGCTCGTCGACGGCCTCGCCGCCGAGCGCGAGCAGGGGATCACGATCGACGTCGCTTACCGCTTCTTCACCACCGGGAAGCGCAAGTTCATCGTCGCCGATACCCCCGGCCACGAACAATATACGCGCAACATGGTCACCGGGGCGAGCACCGCCGACCTCGCGGTGATCCTGATCGATGCGCGCAAGGGCGTGCTCACCCAGACGCGCCGCCACAGCTTCCTCGCGCATCTGATCGGCATCCGCCACATCGTGCTGGCGGTGAACAAGATGGACCTCGTCGATTACGACAAGACGGTCTTCGAGCGCATCCTGCTCAGCTACCGCGCCTTCGCGAGCGAGATCGGCATCACCCACTTCACCGCGATCCCGATCTCGGGGTTCCGGGGCGACAACATCACCAGCCTCTCGGCGAACACGCCCTGGTACAAGGGGCCGGCGCTGGTCGAGCATCTGGAAGCCGTCGAGATCGGCGCGGTCGCAGACGAAGCCAGGCCCTTCCGCATGCCCGTGCAATGGGTCAACCGGCCGAACCTCGACTTCCGCGGCTTCTCGGGGCTGATCGCGGGGGGCTCGGTCAAGCCGGGCGATGCGGTGCGCATCCTGCCGAGCGGCAAGACCAGCACGGTCAGCCGCATCGTGACGCTCGACGGTGACCTGCCCGAAGCGGTCGCCGGTCAGTCCGTCACCCTGACCCTCGCCGACGAGGTCGACTGCTCGCGCGGCGATGTCATCGCAGCTGCCGACGCGCCGCCCGAAGTGGCCGACCGCTTCGAGGCCACCCTGGTGTGGATGGCCGACGAGGCGATGATCGCGGGGCGCGCTTACTGGCTCAAGCTCGCGACGCAGAGCGTGTCGGCGACGGTGCAGGCGCCGAAGTACGAGATCAACGTCAACACGCTCGACCATCTCGCGGCGAAGACGCTCGAGCTCAACGGCATCGGGGTGGTCGAGGTCGCGACCGACAAGCCGCTGGTGTTCGAGGCGTACAGCGACAATCGCAGCTTGGGCGGGTTCATCCTCATCGACAAGCTGACCAACGCGACGGTCGCCGCGGGCATGCTCCACTTCAGCCTGCGCCGCGCGCAGAATGTCCATTGGCAGGCGACCGACATCGACCGCGACGCCCACGCGAGCCTCAAGAACCAGAAGCCCGCGCTGCTGTGGTTCACCGGGCTGTCGGGCTCGGGCAAGTCGACGATCGCCAACCTCGTCGAGAAGAAGCTCCACCGGATGAACCGGCATACGTTCCTCCTCGATGGCGACAATGTCCGCCACGGGCTGAACAAGGACCTGGGGTTCACCGAGGCCGACCGGATCGAGAATATCCGCCGCGTCGGCGAGGTCGCCAAGCTGATGACCGACGCCGGGCTGATCGTCATCACCGCGTTCATCAGCCCGTTCAAGGCCGAGCGCGACATGGTCCGCGCGATGCTGCCCGAGGGCGAGTTTATCGAGATCTTCGTCGATACCCCGCTCGAAGAAGCCGAACGCCGCGACGTCAAGGGCCTCTACAAAAAAGCCCGCGCCGGACAGCTCAAGAACTTCACCGGTATCGATAGTCCCTATGAAGCACCCGAAGACGCCGAAGTCCGCATCGATACCACCGCCATGACCCCCGAAGATGCCGCCGACCTCATCGTCGA
>NZ_JBXAQA010000012.1:0-3222 GCF_058806755.1 Sphingopyxis sp. GW821-FHT12F08 | reverse complement strand
CGACCTCGTAACGCACCCCGCCCACCGCTTCGCGAACCGCCGATAGACGGCCCGATGCGTCGTAGGTGAAGGTTTCGCGGGAGGTGAGGAAGTGACGGAAAACCGCGCAACTTCACTCGCGATTCAGGTCAAGCATCTCCTTTCCGAAGGAAGCTTCGCTGCGTTTTTGGGAGAAGGGCGAAAGTCGCGGAGGCCAGCCGCGGCGGGAGCTGTGCCGCGGGCGCGCGACCCAGCGCGCGGGAGGGTCTTTGGCGGCTGGCGCCGTCGTTCCAAAGTTCAGGGAAGTTCAGCCCTGTGGCGGTCCCGTGCCGGACTGGCGCGCGCGATGACGGTGCGGGAGGGCTTGCGCACCGCCTTTCGGCGGGAGCCGCCATGCGGAATAGCGCTGTCTTCACGCATAACGACGACGCGGAGGGCGTGAAGATTGCCCGGCGCGGGCGGCTTAAGGCGACGAAGGATACGCATGCGCGTATCGAAAATGTCTCCTTTGTCGCTTTAAGCTTGCCCTGCGTATCGTCGGAGAGCGGCCACGCGGCCTTGGCGGTCGCAGCAGGCGGTATCGACTCGGCGAGGCGATGCGGATGGATCATCCATCAGTTTGGAGCATAGCGAAATATTTTAGGAAAGCGTTTTCTGACGACGGTCGAATTTGGGGGCTATTGCACGTATCATCGTAATTCCCACCGTAGTCCCCGCTACTCCACGCCCAGCAGCATCCGGTAGAAGCCGCCATACGCAGGGCCGCCCGCGAGGAGGGTGCAGCGGTCAAGGGTTTGGCGTTGAAGCTCCGATCCTGATTGATCGGCCGTAATGCACGCGCCCAGATATTTTGCTGCCTCCGCGAGTGCTGCGAGCAAGCTCGCCCCATCCCGCGCGCACTTCCATATCGTGTGATCTGGGCTGGTGATATCGCGCACCACAAGCTCCCCAGAGGGAGCCTCTAGAGCTAAATAATCCGCTTCCACCTCGCCTATGATGTAGCCGTATGAGACTTGCTCGGGGACATCGAAGAAGCGGGCCATTCCCACCTCCACGCTGCTGGCATCAAAGCGCGCAAAAAGATCATGCAGCGCGGAGTCCGGGAGGCTGTTGTCCTGCTTGGTCGCGCGCTCGCGCACATCAAAGGAGGCCGCAATTTCCGCAGCCTCGTCCCCATCAAGGCCGATACCGGCAAGGGATTTAGCTGTAGGCTTCGCCTCCTGAAGCGCATTCCTAAATGACAACGCGTCCATGTGATGTCCTATTGATTGGGATGCAGCGCTTTGTACCAAGCTTGGTGGATTTTTTCAGGGAGCGGTGTCGCTATCGGACCCTGATCTATGTGGTGATGAACGAGCTTATTGCCAGAAAATCCTGAATGCGAGGGAAATTCTTTTGCCCAAGTGTCGTTCACGACGGGCGAGCGTCCAGCGCGTATGCGAGCTAGGTTTGCTGCGTCAAAATATTCTGGATTTGCCTTCGACATCTCCCGCCAGAACCAAGGTCCATTACGAGGGAAGCCTGCTGCATTCAGCCCCGAACCGGCGGGAGCAAGGCGCATATCTATTTCAACGCCTGCCTTCATATAGCTTTCGGGCACTAGGCTGACTCGTGCCGCTCCACCCGCTGCACTTTCTGCGGCCACTACCTTTGCACCAGCGCTCGCTGTTCTGCTGACCAGCGCTGTTCCGCGCATGGCCGCCGCCAGTTCGGGTGCCGCGGCGGCAAGCGATAGGGCGTCACTCACCGTGAGAGCGCCTTTGTAGGTCAAGGGTTGGCCGTTCGGCTGGTAAACAACTCCGCCGCCCCAGGTGTGCGCCACAACCGGCACATCGACGGGATCCGTCAATGGATAGTTCAATCCATCAACGATCATCCTGCCGACCTCAATGCGCACGCCTATCGGTGCGCCCATGTTTCCAGGCGTATAGCCGCCCGTATAGCTCATGATGTCGTTCGCTGAACCGCTATTTTTCCGTAATCCGGTATCCGCTGCCTCGGCGGCAACGACGGTAAGCGATCTGAAGCTCCCGAGTTGGGCATATAACGCCGCCGCTTCCGGTTCGCTCGCGGCCTTGGCCGCAAGGAGGTCGATGAAGTTGTCACGGCGATCGAGGTCCCTCGCCGTTTCCTCCAGCAGCCGGTCCCTGAACCATGCGTCACCGCCTTTTCTGCGCACGGTGCCCACGTCCGACCACACTTTCGGATTGTCGGCATAGGTGGTGATGAGGTTGGCATAGGAGCCCCTGCCGCCCACCTCCGGGTTGAAGATATTATACCCATCGCTCGCGGCGCCGCCTGTGGCGCTGCCGCCGCCCTCGCCACCGGTGGTGACCGAAGCGGTGCTGCCGGTTTTCGCCAACGCGATATCCTCGAGCAGCGTCTGGCCGGAGCTCGCGGCCGGAGCGGCGGCCGCGGCATCGGCCAAGCTCGTCTTCCCGGCCGCCCGCGTCCCGGAATCGAGATCATTGTCGATCTTGCTGCTGGTGCCACCGCTGGGGTCTCCCGTGAGCGCTCCACCGAGCGCCTCGCCGATGATCTGGCCGAGCGTATCGGGCAGCGCCGCAAGGATGTTGTCGCCGAAGCTGTTGCCCTTGATCGCGCTGCGCGTCGCGGCGTTCGCGAACAGACGCGCCGCGCCGGTTCCGATATGGCGTGCGACATTCGCGCCCGACCCATCGCTTCCCGGGCCGGTCAGTGGTTTCAGCCCACCGCCAGCGGCGTTGCCGACACCCGCGGCGACACCCGCTGCCGCAACGCCCACGAAGCTGAACCTGCTCTGCAAGCCGGTCGCGACACCAAGGCCCTGGGTCAGTGCGCTCGACAGCGCGCCGCGCGCAACCGCATTGGCGATTCCGGTGGCTGTGCCGGCCTCCGCTGCGCCGAACAGGTTGAACTTGCCGAGCCCGCCGCCGACCGCACCGCCAAGGGCCGCCATGCCGACGTTCTTCCAGCTGAACTTGTCCTGGATGCCCGCGGCTATGCCGACGCCCTGCGATACAGCCGAGCCGACGGCGGCCGCCACCGCCCCGCCCGCTATCGCGCCCGCCGTCGCCGCGGTCCCCGCGGCGACCCCCATCGCTGCAAACACGCCCTCCGCGATCTTGGCGAACTGCGGCCCGAGCCACACGCTGAGCCCGATCGCGATCGCCGCGACCAGGATCATGCCGAACATGCCGCATTTGGGTTTCTTGGGCGGTTTGGGGGTGGTCGGGCTGAGCTCGCCGAGCGCGTCGGTGGGGT
>NZ_JBXAQA010000011.1:0-7079 GCF_058806755.1 Sphingopyxis sp. GW821-FHT12F08 | reverse complement strand
ATGCTGTCGAAGCGGTACCAATAGTCGCTGCTCGTCTGGCTGCCGGTGCCGCCGGTCGCGGTCACCCCCCATTGCTGGGTCTGGGTACGGCGGATATTGCCCACCGCGTCATATTTCAAAGTTCAGGGAAGTTCAGCCCATGGCGCCCCCTGTTGCGACCCCACGACGCCGGATTTGATGGCCGGCAAGAAGTCGCGGAAAACCGCGCAACTTCATTCGCGATTCAGGTCAGGAGCCTCCTTTCCAGATGAAGCTTCGCTGCGTTTTATGGAAGCTGCGGGCAACGGCGCTCCCATCGCCGTAGGGAGTTGTGCCGCGGGCGCGCGACCAAGCGCGCGGGACGTGGGAAAGGGCGGAAATCTGCGGAAGTTCACACTGGATTGCGGGGTGCGGAAGGCTGCTGGACTGGCTTAAAGCGACAAAAGATACGCATGTGCGCGTCCGAATTGTCTCTTTTGTCGCTTTAAGCCGCAATGCGGCGTTTTTGGCCGAAGCATGCGGTATCGACGCGGCAAGGCGATCCGGGTGGTTCATCCACCAGCTTGGAGCATAGCAAAGTAATTTAGGAAAGACGTTTTTGAGGGGCGCTAGTTTGGGGGTTTAGGGTTTATGCATCTGTCACCGCAACCCGCAATTCATAGCCTATTGCAGTTCAAAATTAGCGCTATCTACAATGAAAGAATCTCGATTTTTATCTTCAAATTTCCCAACGCACTTGCACAGAACCTTTCTGCCGACCATTTTTTCCAAATTTTCATCATTAAAGAACCCGTTTATCCCCTTGACGCATGTAGCTTGAATGTTCCCGTTTCGATCCCCAATCCGGATTGAAGAACACGGCTTGACCCTGCAACCCAAGCCTGCAATAAAGGGGTATGACCTACTCCCTCACCCCCCAGCTGATTCGGCAAGCCCGTCAGCGCGCGGAGAACGCGATCCGCGAAGCGGAGCGGGTTATCGTGGAGGCCCGCGCGACGCTCGCCGACCTTGACGCGTCCGAGCGCGTTATGAAGCTTGTCGGCGACCTCCCCACCACTCCAGAAGCGCCACTTCTCACGCCCGTGAGGACGGACGTGGCAATGCCGCACGCGGTCCAGGTTGCGCCTCAAACCTTCGCAGGCAACGCGGATTTCAGCATTCGCAATCCATTTCGCCACGGAACTAACAAGGCTTACATATGGGAGGTGCTTGATACCTCGGCCAAGCCTTGGTTGAACGCCAACCAAATCCAGCAGATGGCGTCCGCACTTAAAGGGTCGGACATTCCGATGAGTTCGATTTCGCCGATGCTGAGCGAGATGAAGGACGAGTTTTTGGAGCGCGACAACATGCTTGTCGCCCTGAAATCCCGTCTCAACGAGAAAGGGGAGGCCGAGGCCTCCCCTGACGCCGGGGGGTCTGCAAACCTCCCCAACCATAGCCCCACAACTTCCATATTGGACGTTGAAGGCTGAACCTAAGCCTCACCAAGGCGCCGACCGGGGGCGGTTCAATCCCCCGGGCTAGGAGTGCCGAGCCATGTTGCAAATGGCCCGGACATTACCGGAGGGTCGCCGTTAGGTGACCTTCCGACCGACCCCCTTCCATAAGGGGCACGGAGCAGCGGCGTGGCCCCTTCCGAAAGGGCTGCGCCGCTGTGCATGTTTGTGCTATAGGAACGTTATGGAAACGTCAAGAATTTCATTAGCTGATGCGATCAAACTTGATCGATTAAGTGATTTTGTCGATCAAGCCGAGGCTGACGGAGTCGGCCCCGCCGATCGCTCTGACTTTGAGGCAATGGTGGGGCGCATCACAGCGCCCCAACCAGAAGGTCAAACATCCCGTTCACGCGGTCGCGGTTCGTCGCGCGGAAAGTGAACTCCGACAGATAGCGTTGCATGTGCTTCGCGCTGATTTGAACATGCGTCGAGCGGATCGAGGCCTTAAACAGGCGCCAGAAGCCCTCCACGGTGTTGACGTGGAACGTCTCGCCCGAACGATAGTCGTAGTGAGCATATTCCTTCTGGCCATGCTTCACAGCGCCGTGCGTGAAGCCGTCGCCAGTGAGTAAGTTGTAGCTGTAGAGTTCGTCGGTCGAGACGACCGAACCCGGCTCAACGTTGTCCAGCACGACGTTGCGGAGCGTGTCCTTTTTGACGTTTGGGATGACAACCGCCTTCATCGGGCCGTCGCGGCTGATAAGGCCCATGACGATGGTCTTGCCGGGGGCGCCGCGACCGCGCTTGCCACCCGAGCGACGACCGCCGACATAGGCTTCGTCGAGTTCGACGTGACCGGCGAGCAGCGCGTCGAACGATTGAGCCTTGGCAGTCAGATCGCGGATTTGCTGGCCGATGCGATAGGCGGTCTTGTAGGTCACCCCAAGCTGGCGCTGGAGTTCCTTGCCGCTGACACCGTGGCGCGTCGTGCAGAACAGATACATGGCGTAGAACCAGCTAACCAGCGGCGTGCGCGTGTCGTGCAGGATGGTGTTGGCGGTCGGGTTCACATGATGGCCGCACGACGCGCAAACGTAGGTGCGACGCTTCGCCAGCTTGTGGAAGGTCGAGTCCACGACGCCGCACTTGGGGCAGTCGAAGCGGGTGCCGCCGAAACGAACTTGCATGATGTGCTCAAGGCAGGCGTCATCGGTCGGGAAGCGCGCAAAGAACTCGCGAACGCTAAACTCGGGGCTGGCAGAGGGGCTTTTCTTCGTCATGCCATCTTAATGGCAGAGTTCCATACATGCGTCAAGGGGATAAACGGGTTAAAGAAATCATCAAATTTATTCTGAACTTCAGAATTAGAGAATAAAACACTGATAATATTTTCGTTACTGTCACGAATAGAGAAAGCGTATCTAAAGTGATGCACATTCAACCGAACTAGAAACGTGAAAGTTTCCTTGCCAACTTCCAAATCCTCGCCTCCCATCTTCACGTGCCCGTTGGTCATTTTGTGCCCACCCTGCGCCACAATCAAATCATGAGGAAGGGCATGCGATTCACAGCCCGACAACAACGCGAGAGACATGAGAGCAGATGCCAATGAACAATGCAAATTATTCATCATTTTTTCCTGAAATCCGAAGGGGGCGTATATATAATCGGCAATATATTAGGTTTAGTAGCCATTGTATCCTTATAGGGCTTTGGGTTTCGAGTGCTAGAATTATAATATCTTAATTTTTCATTATATTCCCTAACATCCCCATTATATATATTTACCTTAGAATTACGGTGAGAATTACGGTGACAGGTGCAATAACCCCTAAATATTCTGCGGCTTAGGCCCTCGCTTCTGCGGCTTGAGCGTGCGGCCTGTCTTCGCTTCCATATCCTCGAGCCATTGCAAGGAACCAACCGGCCGGCCGATACGCTCCGCCTTGCGGAGAGCGGCGTAAGTGAAGGCTTCATCGAAGGCCTCGTCCAGAAAGGCTGTAAAATCCCCTACCCGTTCCAGCGCCGGTGCGACGATGACGATGCCGTCGTCCCCTGCGCCGCAAAGCGCCCGGCTGCTCGACCATCGCCAGTCGTTCGCCCGCTTCACAAGCTTCGCGCGGACGGGATTCAGCGCGACGTAGCGCAGAGCTGCGACCAGGTGCGTCTCGTCCATCGCTACCGAGCTGAACCGCCCCTGCCACAAATGCCCCGTCGTGCGCAGGCGCGCATTGACATAGCCGGTGTAATGGCGGTGGACATGGCGGAAGACCCGCCGCAGCCCGTCCTCGTCGGACGGCACCGCGATGATATGCACATGGTTGGGCATCAGGCAGTAGGACCAGATCTCCACGCCCGCGCTTCGCGACGCGTCAGCAAGCAGATCGAGATAGAGGGCATAATCCCCATCCTCGAAGAAGGTGCGCTCGCGTCGGTTGCCGCGCTGCGTGATATGGTGCGCGATGCCGGGAAGGACGATGCGGGGCAGTCTGGCCATGCCCCGGTTCGGGCAAGCCGAGCGAAGGATCAATCCAGCGAGAGGGCAGTTGGCGCCGGAATGGATCGGTTTAGGGGTTTATGCACCTGTCACCGTAATCCCCACCGTAATCCCACCGTAATCCCACCGTAATCCTCCTGTCACCGTAATCCTCTGTCACCGTAATCCTATCCGCACCCACTGTATCCGTGATCTTAAAAATCAATGAACCGCTTTGAACAACCAAATGTCAAAGGTCCCATCTTGATTTTCTCTCATGGCATATTGTATTTCCGTATTTTCATTTTCAAAAGATGCTACTTCTGAAATCGTATCAAAGGATTTAACGCATATCTCATTGATTATATCTGGATTTACACATTCTAGCGCCATCGCTCTAGATAATTTATTTTTCCAAGATTTTGGTAGATTCTTATTGAGAAATAAATCCTTGCTTCCTGAATCCACGTTAACATGAATCCACTCATTCGTATCCTGAAAATGTTCTTGATGATATTTAATAGAAATAAATCTCATATCTTTTAGTATTATATTTGGATCTTCTTTTATTATATCCTCAATGCTGTCTAAAACAACATATGGCTCGCGATGGGCTGCGGGGTCCATGCTGCAAGCGCTTAAGCTTACGATCGCCAACCACAGTTTCATATTTACTCCCTATATGGAAAGTGGCCCGCAACCGTTGGCATCTTCAGCGATGATCGAATTTGATAGTCTCGGGCCAAGCCCACAGAATGAAGCCTGCCCATTTCCGAATCGCTAACGGTCACAGGCCCGATTGTCACTGACTTATCGGCATCCCAATTATATCTATCAAAAAAATCTACCGTCGTCTTTCGGGTATAATATACTGTTCCGCCCTTGAGGGCGAAGCTATATTCGGATCGAAGGGAGAGACTCGCATCCCCGACAGCGTAGTGCCAGTCAGCACCAATCGGCGTCTTTACCGTTGGATAGGCGCCAAACCACCCCCTTTGAAGGAAGAAGGTTGCATCTTTCCCAAGGTAGCTCTCTCGGTACGCGGTAATTGCTGCAACATCCTGATCATTCAACTCAGCCGAAACTCTTTTTTGGACATCTGGCACGCTTAGAAAACTTTCCAAATCGATGCTTTTTGTCCCTCCCTTTTCTGACAAATAGTAATTCATATTCTCGGCTGCATTGATATAACCAATATTGTTGGCGCCAGAAATCATCGCATTGGCTTTGGCGAGGGCAGCAAGATCCTCAAGTGTAACCTCCATTGAATTGTAGGGTGCCTGAGCATCTCCGTCGCCCGGCTGCAATTTTGATGACGGCGGCACAGGGTATCCAGGCATCTTATTAAATGTGATGCGCGATGCGCCTGCCGATCCATTTGAGGCCGCATACATTGCCGGAACTCGAATAAACATACTACGGTCAAAATTTGGCACAGCGTCACTGCGACGGCCAGTAACGACAATCTCCCCAGCCCATGTCTGCCGATCGACCGCGGCCTGGACATTGCCGTTTTCAATCTGGCCGAGCACGTCCTTTCGCGACGCCCCGGTTGCTACCATATCCCGAACATGGTCACGGAAAACGGGGTCGCTGCGTTGCTCATCGCTAACGCTAGCGTGGCCCATGATCTTCTCGACTCTGCCTTCCTGTGCGGCGCGTGCGCCCGCCCCGCCGATCGCATCGCCGATGATCTGCCCGATCACATTGGGCAGCGCCGCGAGGATGTTGTCGCCGAAGCTGTTGCCCTTGACCGCGCTGCGCGTCGCCGCGTCGGAGAACAGGCGCGCCGCCCCGACCGCCGTATTGGCCGCTATATTACGAGCGCTGCCGTCGCTCAGCAGGGAACCGGCGCCGGTAATCTTGCCCATGCCATAGCCCGCCGCCGCGCTGACACCTGCCGCCGCGACGCCGGCAAAGTCGAACTTGCTTTGCAGGCCAGTCGCGACCCCGATGCCCTGCGTCGCCGCGTTCACCGCCATCGAGCGCACGATCGTGCTCTCGAAGCCCGAGCCCGCAAGGAAGTTCGCGGCCTTGGATAGCGCCGAGCCCGCCTTCGCGACCTGCGCCAGTTCGCTGATCCCTGCCGTCAGGCCCGCGGTGATCGCGGTCATCGCCAGACTCTTGAAGCTGAACCCCTGCTGGATGCCCGTGGCCATCCCGAACCCCTGGCTCGCGACATTGCCCGCAACCGCCGCACCCACCGGGCCGACCACCGGGGTCAGCACCACCGTCACCGCGATGGCGATCGCCGCCATGAGTATCTGCCCGAACATGCCGCATTTCGGCTTCTTGCTGGGCTTGGGGGTCGTCGGAGACAGTTCACCGATGGCTTCCATCGGATCATAGGCGTCGAACGTGCCCGCATTGTGGGTGTTGCGCGCGACGCCGACGGGCAGCGTCAGCGTCTGGCCTTCGACCAGCGCGCCCTGGCTGCTCATGCCGTTCGCTTCGGCGAGCTTGTACCAGAGGTTCGCGTCGCCGTAGAGACGCTGCGCGATGCTGCTCAGGCTGTCGCCCGCCTGCACCGTATAGGCGCCGCCCGCGCTGCCCTGGTTGTAGCTGTTCAAGGGATCGTAGCTCTGCGCAAAATCCTGGTAGCTCGACCCATATGTCTGGCCGCCGCGGTAGGTGCCCTGCGTCGT
Organism: Sphingopyxis sp. GW821-FHT12F08; assembly: GCF_058806755.1. Classification (NCBI taxonomy): domain Bacteria; kingdom Pseudomonadati; phylum Pseudomonadota; class Alphaproteobacteria; order Sphingomonadales; family Sphingopyxidaceae; genus Sphingopyxis; species Sphingopyxis sp. GW821-FHT12F08. The sequence continues at coordinate 537 of NZ_JBXAQA010000011.1, read as the reverse complement.
CGGCGGGGTCGCGGTGCGCTCGGCGATCGACGCCGCGGTCGATAGCTCGCTGGTGCCGTTGTTGCCGGTGTAGCCCATCTGGCGGCCGCCATAGCGGTACCACACCTCGTGCGGGCTCCCGACCTGCGCCGACGGCGCGTTGCTCGGCCGCGTCTCGGCGCGGCGGATGATCTGGCCGAGCTCGTCGTTGGTGAACGTCACCGTCTTCGGCATGCCGTCGCCGACATTGGCCGAGGTCAGCTGGCCGAACGCATTGTAGCTGAACGTCGTGGTGTAATCGCTGGTGAAGTCGCTCAGCGATACGCCCTGCACCAGGCCATAGGTGTAGGGATCGTCCTCGTGGCTGCGCTCCTTGTCGTGGACGATCTGATACTGGACCGCGCTGTCGTACCACACGAAGCTGTACTTGTTCGCGACGTCCTTGAAGCTGCTCTCGTCGCCGTTCTTGTGGCTGTCCGACGCCGACTGCACCACGCTGCCCATCGCATAGCCCGTGCCCACGCCATAGTCGTAGCCCGTGCGCGAGGTGAAGAGGTC
>NZ_JBXAQA010000010.1:0-58038 GCF_058806755.1 Sphingopyxis sp. GW821-FHT12F08 | reverse complement strand
CCGACGCCCAAGGCCTCGACCCCTCCACCATGCTTCGCATGGTCCCCCTCCCCACGGCTGCGCCGCAGGGAGGATTAAGGACGTCCGCTCACCACCCAAAGTCGCCATCACCTTTTCATGCACTGCCGCACATCGTCGCGCTTGTACTCGCTGCAGTTCCACAGCGCCTTTTCGAACCCCGCCTTATCGTCGCGCAAGTAGGAAAAGGTCATCGCCGCGCGCTGGGTGTCGCTCATCGCTTCGGTCTCGGGCTTGAGCGTGGGGTTGGTCCAGCCCATGAACTTGCAATATTCGCGCGTGCCGCAAAGCCGCAATGCGAGCGTCACGAAGCTTTCGGGGGTCGCCTTGCGGTCGAGCGTGATCGTGATCGTCTCGCGCCCGCCCGAGACCACTTGTCCGGGCACCGCGCCGCCGGTAATGCGCGGCTCGCCGACCGCGGCGTCGACCTCGGTCGCAGCGAGCTCGGCGGGCAGTCCCGCCATGTGCAGCGGCGACAGCGCCGCCATCTTGGCGATCGGCGTCTCGACCCCCGATATCGCGCCGCGGAACGCGCCCGGCGTGCCCCAATAGCCCGGCCAGCGGAAGAAGAGGTGGGTGTCGACGATCGCGATCTTCTCGAGGCTGTCGCTCCAATAGGGGCGCACCCAGTCGGTGTGGTAATGCGTCGCGAGCCCGACGCGCGGGTCGACCCCGCCCGCGAGCACGATCTCGGCATTGACCTGCGCGCGCGTCCACGCCGCGTCCGAATAGCGGCGGGCGAGCGCGCCGTCGCAGGTGAAGGTGAACTGGCAGCCGGTGACGCGCTCGGACCCCTGGAACACCACGCCGCAGATCGACTTGGGAAAGGCGGGGTGGCGCGCGCGGTTGACGATGACCTGGCCGACCGCGCGCTGACCGAGATTGTCGTCGCCCGCCTCGTAGAGCATCGCCGCCGCGAGGCAGTCGCGCGCGCGGCCGCGGTTGTCGGCATCGCCCGCGTAGACGAAGGGCCGCGCCGCGACGACGCCCTTGGTGATCAGCGGGATCTTCGCATTGGCGGCGCGCGCGTCGTCCTCGGTCACCGGCGCGAGTTCCATCGGCAGCACTTCGGGCACGACGGTCGCGGGCGGCGCCACCGGGGGCAGGCGCACGCTATAGCTGGCGGGGCCGCTGACGCTGCTGGCGTAAAGCACGCCGACGATCGCCGCGACCGCGAGCAGCGCGAACAGCCATGCCGACCGGTCGCGCCACAGCGGCACTGCATCCTGGGGCGTCTTCGACGCCATGGCGGGGACTCAGATTTCCGGGAGGAAGTCGGGGACCGAGAGATAGCGCTCGCCGGTGTCGTAGTTGAAGCCGAGCACGCGGCTGCCCGCGGGCAGTTCCTTGAGCTTCTGTGCGATGGCGGCGAGGGTCGCGCCCGACGAGATGCCGACGAGCATGCCTTCCTCGGTCGCCGAACGGCGCGCGAAATCCTTCGCGTCGGCGGCGTCAACCTTGATCACCCCGTCGAGCAGGTCGGTGTGCAGGTTGCGCGGGATGAAGCCGGCGCCGATGCCCTGGATCGGGTGCGGCGCGGGCTGGCCGCCCGAGATCACCGGCGAGGCCTCGGGCTCGACCGCATAGACTTTGAGGTTCGGCCAGCGTTCCTTGAGGAACTGCGCGGTGCCGGTGATATGGCCGCCGGTGCCGACCCCGGTGATCAGCACGTCGATCGGGCTGTCCTTGAAATCCTCGTAGATTTCGGGGCCGGTGGTGCGGACATGGACGTCGATATTGGCCTCATTCTCGAACTGCTGCGGCATCCACGCGCCGGGCGTGGTCTCGACCAGCTCGATCGCACGCTCGATCGCGCCCTTCATGCCCTTTTCGCGCGGGGTCAGGTCGAAGGTCGCGCCATAGGCGAGCATCAGCCGGCGGCGTTCGAGCGACATGCTCTCGGGCATCACGAGCACCAGCTTGTAGCCCTTGACCGCGGCAGCCATCGCGAGGCCGATGCCGGTGTTGCCCGACGTCGGCTCGACGATGGTGCCGCCCTGCTTGAGACTGCCGTCGCGTTCGGCCGCCTCGATCATCGCGAGGCCGATTCGATCCTTGATCGACCCGCCCGGGTTGCTGCGTTCCGACTTCACCCAGACCTCGGCGTCGGGGAACAGCTTGGCGACCCGGATATGCGGGGTGTTGCCGATGGTATCGAGGATCGAATTGGCTTTCATGGTCGGAATGCACTTTCCCTATGTTCGAAGCGCGGATCGCGGCGGACCCGGTTGGGCCAGTCGCCGGCCCGGACCCACAGCTTTTCATCGGCCAGGGCGGGCACGGGCGCGGGTTGTAACGAGGCGAGCAGATACTGTCCATAAGGCCAGTCGCCGATCCCCGAGTCGGCGTTGATATGCCCGAACGGTCCCGCGTTGACGAAGCGCGCATCCCATTGCCGCGACAGGCGCCACACATGCGCGGTCTTGGCATAGGGGTCGTTGTCGCTGGCGACGACGATCATCGGCGTGCGCGAGGTAAAGCTCGCGGGATCGGTGAAGCTCTGCGCGCGATTGTCGCGGCGCAGGTCGCCGAGGTCGGGCGGCGCGACGAGCAAGGCGCCGAGCACGCGCGCCCGCGCCAGCCCGCCCGCCGAGGCGAACCAGTCGGCGAAGGCGTGGCAGCCCAGGCTGTGCGCGGCGATCAGCACCGGCTCGTTCTCGGCGTCGATCGCGTCGGCGATGCGGCGCTTCCATGCGTCGCGGTCGGGGGCGCTCCAGTCGCCAAGGTCGATTCGCTCGCAATCGGCGAATTTATGCTCCCACAGGCTCTGCCAGTGGCGCGGGCCGCTGTTGTCGAGCCCCGGAATTGTCAGGATTTTGTGGCGGATCGGGGAAAATTGCATCTCGGATTCTCCATTGGTTGGGCCAGGGGAACCGCGGTGACGGGTGCAATCGAGATAACTCAACTAAAAAAATTGACAATCACTTTGTGGCGAAAGGAAGGCGACTTGCGACGAGTTGAAATCGCGCCTTCGGGCGGGCGCGAAAATGCGTCACTCGGCCTTTTTGAACTGCGGTTCGAAGGTGCGCGCGCGGCGCAGCTCGGGGAAGAGCCACGCCCAGAGCGCGGTGACGCCGACCGCCGCCGCGCCGCCCGCGACGACCGCGAAAACGGGACCGAAGGCCGCCGCCATCGACCCCGCGCGCATCTCGCCGAGCTCGTTCGACGCCGAAATCGCCAGCCCCGACACTGCGCTGACGCGCCCGCGCATATGGTCGGGGGTGTTGAGCTGGATCAGCGTGCCGCGCACGAAGACCGAGAACATGTCGGCGGCACCGAGCAGTGCCAGCATCGCCAGCGACAGCAGGAAGTTGGTCGACAGCCCGAAGGCCATCGTCGCGAGGCCGAAGACGACCACCGCCCACAGCATCTTGACCCCGACGTTGCGCTCGATCGGTCGCCAGGCGAGGCCGAGCGCGACGATAGCGGCGCCGACTGCGGGGGCGGCGCGCAGGAAGCCGAGCCCTTCGGAGCCGGTCATCAAGATATCGCGCGCATAGACCGGCAGCATCGCGGTCGCGCCCGACAGGATCACCGCGAACAGGTCGAGCGTGATCGTGCCGAGCAGGAAGCGCTCGCGCCAGGTGAATTGTAACCCGTCGGCCATTTCGCGCAGCGGGTGGCGGCGCACTTCGGTCGGCGGCGGCAGCACCGGGCGCACGCGGCTGATCGTGAAGGCCGAGATGGCGAGCAGCACCGCCGCGAAGATATAGACCGAGGTCGGGTGCGCGGCGTAGATCAGCCCGCCCGCGGCGGGGCCGATCACCGAGGCCGACTGCCACGCGATGCTGCTCATCGCGATCGCGCGCGGCAGCACCGCGGGCGGTACGATATTCGGCGCGATCGCGCTCATTGCCGGGCCGGAGAAGACGCGCGCGACGCCGTGCAGCGCGGCCAAGCCGAAAAGCAGGGGCAGGGTGAGCGCGTCGGTATAGGTGAACCAGCCGAGCGCGGCGGCGATGACGAGGTCGATGAGGTTCGAGAAGATCGCGACCCCGCGCCGCTCGAAGCGGTCGGCGACCCAGCCCGCGACGGGCGTGAGCACCGCGAGCGGCACGAACTGGAACAGCCCGAGCAGCCCCAATTGGAACGATGCCTCCTTGATCGACATGCCGTAATCGGTGCGCGCGGTGTCGTAGAGCTGATAACCGATCACCACCACCATCGCGATCGTCGCCATCACCGCGGTGAAGCGCGCGAGCCAATAATAGCGGTAGTCGGGGAAGCTGAGCGGCGAGGGGGCTTTGGACGGGGTTTCGGGCAGAACCGGTTCGTCGCTGTCGGGAGGAAGGATCGTCGCCATTGCCTTTCGCCCTAGCGGGCTTTGCGGGGGTGTCTAGGCCGATTGTGGGGAGGGGGAGGGCGGGGTGGGCGTAAGCGATCCTTCCCGGAACGGGGAGGGGGACCACCCGAAGGGTGGTGGAGGGGTACAGGAGATCATGCGCCGCGCCAGACTGCACGTGCCCCTCCACCATGCTTCGCATGGTCCCCCTCCCCCTGCGGGGGAGGATCGGCGACCACCCCAAACCCGCCGTTCGTCGATAAACAAGTGCCACCCATCCCCCATGGTGGCAGTACCCCGTCATCGTCATCGGGGGGGATACAGGATATGACACGCAAATTCGCAAGCGTCGGCACCGCCATGGCCGCAACATTGCTCGTCCTCAGCGGCTGCAACGCGTCGGACAACAAGTCGGCCTCGGCGCCGAGCGCCAAGACCTGGACCGCGTTCCGCGACCAGTTCCTCGCGGGCTATTTCCCGCTCAATCCCAATTTCGCGGTCTACCAGGGCAAGCACGAGTTTGACGGTAAGCTCCCCGACTGGTCGCCCGAGGGACTCGAGAAGCAGGCCGCCTTCCTCGAAAAGACCATCGCCGACGCCAAGGCCTTCGACGCCGAGATGACCGACGCCGAGAAATTCGAGCGCGACTATCTGATCAAGGTCGCCGAGGGGCAGCTCTTCTTCCTCCGCGATACCGATTTCGCGGCGAAGAACCCGTCCTTCTACACCGGCGCGCTCGACCCCAATGTCTATATCGCGCGCCCCTATGGCACCCCCGAGCAGCGGATGAAGGCGTTCATCGCCTATGCCGAGAATGTCCCCGCCGCCGCGGCGCAGATCAAGGCGAATTTGAAGCTCCCGCTCCCCGCGACCTTCGTCAAATATGGCACCGCAGGCTTCGGCGGCTTCGCCGATTATTACAAGGGCGACGCCAAGGCCGCCTTCGCCTCGGTCAAGGACGAAGCGCTGCAGAAGCAGTTCGACGAAGCCGTCGCCAAGGCCGGCGCGGCGATGACCGACCTCGCGAAATATGTCGGCTCGCAGCCGGGCACCGCCGACGGCTATGCACTCGGCGCCGACAAATTCGCCAAGATGATCCTGACCAATGAGGGTGTCGACACGTCGCTCGAGGAGCTCGAGCGGATCGGCCAGGCCGATCTCAAGCGCAATCAGGATGCGCTCAAGGCCGCCTGCGCCACCTATGCCGCGGGGATGACGATCGCCGAGTGCATGGCGAAGATGAACGCCGACAAGCCGACCGACGGCCCCGTCGCCGAGGCGCGGCGCCAGCTGCCCGCGCTCCGCGCCTTCCTCGTCGAAAAGGACCTCGTCACCATCCCCGGCACCGAACAGGCGCTGGTCGAGGAATCGCCGCCGTACAACCGCCAGAACAGCGCCTATATCGACATCCCCGGGCCCTATGAGAAAGGCCTGCCGTCGGTCTATTATATCTCGCCGCCCGATCCCGCGTGGGACCAGGCGACGCGCGATGGCTTCGTGCCGGGGCGCAAGGATTTGCTCTTCACCTCGGTGCACGAGGTGTGGCCGGGCCATTTCCTGAACTTCCTCCACTCGAACCGCGCGACAAGCATCTTCGGCAAATTGTTCGTCGGCTACGCCTTCGCCGAGGGCTGGGCGCATTATACCGAGGAGATGATGTGGGACGCGGGGCTGGGCGCGGGCGACCCCGAGACGCATATCGGCCAGCTGTCGAACGCGCTGCTCCGCGACTGCCGCTACCTCTCGGCCATCGGCCTGCACACCAAGGGCATGACCGTCGCCGAGTCGGAAAAGCTGTTCAAGGAACAATGCTATCAGGACGAGGGCAATTCCCGCCAGCAGGCGGCGCGCGGCACCTATGATCCCGCCTATCTCAACTACACGATGGGCAAGCTGATGATCCGCAAGCTGCGCGACGACTGGACCAAAGGCGACAAGACGAAGTGGAAGGCCTTCCACGACGAATTCCTCTCCTACGGCGGCCCCCCGATCCCGATGGTCCGCGCGGCGATGATGAAGGAAGCAGCGCCGAAGGCGGTGTTCTGACGCGAAATAGCCCTCTCCCCTTCAGGGGAGAGGGTTGGGAGAGGGGGAAGCATCCAATCCCCTCTTAACTCCGGCTAGCCGGTAAACCGGCAAGCCTGCATATCTCTCCCCTGAAGGGGAGAGAGCCGAGTGTGACCGCCGACACTGGCAATCGCCATCAACCCCCGCTAGCTTCACCCGCACAAACAGGGGGCTAGCCGATGGTCGACGTCTTCATTTCCTATTCGCGCGAGAACAAGGAGCGCGTCGCGCAGATTGCGCATGCGGTCCAGGCGGCGGGTTACGAGCTGTGGTGGGACGCCGAACTGCCGCCGCATCGCAGCTATGGCGACGTGATCACCGAAAAGATCGGCAGCGCCAAGGCGGCGATCGTCGTCTGGTCGCAGCAGTCGGCGCAGTCCGAATGGGTGCGTGCCGAGGCCGATGTCGCGCGCAACCAGAAGAAGCTCGTCCAGACGGCGATCGATGACGTCATGCCGCCGCTGCCCTTCAACCAGATCCAGTTCGCCGAGCTCGCCGACTGGAACGGCGAGGCGGACCATCGCGGCTGGCGCAAGGTGTTGATGAGCCTCGAGGATCTGTGCGGCCGCCCCCCGCTGACCGGCGGCGAGACGTCGGCCGCACCGCCAGCCCCGGCCCCGGCGCCCGTATCGGCTCCGGCAGCCGCACCTGCGCCGCCGCCCGAACCCGCAGCTGCGAAGGCATCGCCGCTCCCGTGGATCATCGGTGCGGTCGCCATCATCGGCGCCGCGCTCGCCTGGTGGCTGCTCCAGCCCACGCCGATGCGCACCATCGAGGGTAGCGGCCCTGCCTCAGGCGCGGGCAGCACGCCCGTCGCTGGCGCACCCGGCCCCGACGCCCCCGCGGCCCCCGGCGAGGCCTTCACCCTCGCCGCGGTGATCGACGATCCCGAGGGCTTCACCAACATCCGCGCCGAACCCTCGTCGCGTTCGGCGATCCTCGGCAAGGTGCTTGAGGGCGAGAAGTTCCTGACCTATCAACAAAGCGGCGCCTGGTGGCGCGTGCGCAAGGCCGACGGCACCACGGGCTATATGTTCCGCAAGCTGATCCGCGTGCTCGACGGCGCGAACCCCGATCCTGCGCCCACCGCAGGCCCGCCCATCGTCGCCCCCACCGGCGTCGGCGGCAGCGGGGTCGTCATCCCCGATTCGTCCGAGCGGCTGCTGACCGCGGACGACATCGCTTATTTTGGCGCCAACGAACTCCGCATCGCGCGCAACGAGATTTTCGCGCGCAACGGTTTCCGCTTCAAGGATCCGTCGCTGCGCGCGCATTTCGGCCGCTTCGCCTGGTACCGGCCCACCACCGACAATGTACAGCTCTCGGCCATCGAAAAGGCGAATGTCGCGCTGCTGAAATCGGCCGAAGCCGCCGCGCAATGAGCGAAGCGCCGGACTGCGCCGCCGCCGAGAAGGAGGTCGCGCTCCGGTTGCGGCACGGCGATGCGCTCAGCGCTTTCGACTGCGCCGCGGCGGCGCGCAAGCGCGGGCTCGAAAGTCCGCGGCTGCGCTACCTGATGGTCCGCGCGCTCGCGGCCTCGGGCGACAGCCTCGGCGCGATGCACCTCTACGAAAAGCTGGAACTCGCCGCGGACGGCGGCGCCGACAGCCTGTCGCTCGCCGGACGCATCTGGAAGGACGAGGCGTTCGATCACGAGGCGGCCGACCGGCGCCCCTGGCTCGAAAAGGCGGCCGCGGCCTATCAGCATGCGAGCGACGTGTCGGGCGAGAGCTTCCCCGCGATCAACGCCGCGAGCGTCTATGCGCTGCTTGGCGAGCGCGAACGCGCCGCGGCGCTGGCGGAACCGATCGCGGCGGCAGGGGCCGCGGGCGATTATTGGGACGCGGTGACGCTGGTCGAGGCGCTGCTGCTGCTCGGGCGGGGCGAGGAGGCCGTGGCGCAGGCCGCGAAAGCGGCGCAAATCCCCGACACGGCAATCGGCGACCGCGCCTCGACGTGCCGCCAGTTCGGGCGGCTCGCCGACAGCGGGGCGATCGACGCCGGCCATGCCGCGGCGGTGATCGCGCTGCTGCGCCCGCCGCCCGTCGCGGTCTATTGCGGGCGCATGTTCCGCGTCGGCGGAGAGGGCGAAGCGGGGGCGCTGCGCACCATTTCGGCCGCGCTCGACGCGCAGCCGCTGTCGGCGCTGATCGGCCCGCTCGCCTGCGGCGCCGACATATTGTTCGCCGAGCAGGCGCTGGCGCGCGGCATCGACCTGACGATCGTGCTGCCCTTTGCCGAGGAGGATTTCATCGCCCAGTCGGTGCGCTCGGGCGGCGACGAATGGGTCGCGCGCTACCGGCGTTGCTACGACGGTGCGGCGATGGTGCATTTCGCGAGCAATTCGCGCTTCGTCAGCGACGATTGCCAGTTCATCCTCGGCTCGCACACTGCGATGGGGATCGCCAAGCTGCGCGCGCGCGAGCTCGAGACCGAGGCGATCCAGCTCGCAGTGGTCGACCCCGCCATCGCCGCGCGCAGCGCCGGGGCGATCGCCGGAACCAACGCCGACATCGCGCTGTGGCAGGCGCGCGGCGGCCGCACCGTCACCATCCCGGTCGGCGGGCTCGACCGCGCGCTCGATTTCCCGCCCGCGCCGCGCCCGCCCGATCAGGTGCGCCGCGGCCTCTATGCGATTCTTTTTGCCGATTTTGCTGGTTTTTCAAAACTTGGCGAGGCGGAGTTGCCGATCTTTGCGCAGGAGGTGATGGGCGGCATCGGGCGCGTGCTCGACAGCTTCGGCGACGCCGTGCTGTTCCGCAACACCTGGGGCGACGCGGTCTATGCGGTCATCGCCGACCCCGCGACCGCCGCCCGAATCGCGCTCGCGATGCAGGAGCAGCTCGAAGTGCTGCCCCCCGCGCTCGGGCTCGAGGGCCACCGCGCGGGGATGCGCACCGGCATCCATTTCGGGCCGATCTACCGCGGGCGCGACCCCGTCGTCGGCAACGAGCTGTGGTACGGCACCGAGGTCACGCGCACCGCGCGGATCGAGCCGGTCACGCTGGTCGGGCAAATCTATTGCACCCAGCCGATGGCCGCGATGCTTGCGCTCGGCAGCGAAGGCGCGTTCAACTGCGACTATGTCGGCAAGGTCCAGCTCGCCAAGGACTATGGCGACCTCGCGCTCTACCGCCTGTCGCGCCGCAGGCGTTGAGTCCGAACTGGGTGTTTCCGCCTATGCCGATGTCTTGAAAGGGACTCGCACAAAGCCACGAAGCCACAAAGGCGTTCTGAATCCGTTCGCCCTGAGCTTGTCGAAGGGCCGTTCTTTCTTTTAGCGGCGCAACAAGAAAAACGGTGCTTCGACAAGCTCAGCACAAACGGTTCTGGAGAGGGTTCCTTCGTGGCCTCGTGGCTTCGTGCGAGATTTTTCGACGGTCCGGGCACGAGCGACGTTGCCCCACACAGCCAATCCCTGATCAGGACGGCGCGCGGAGCCGCGCGACGAAGAAGCCGTCGAGCCCGCCGGCATCGGTCAGCATGTCGGGCAGCGTCCGCACGAAGCCCTCCGCCGTCGGCGCGACCCCCGCGGGCAGTTCGTCGGCGCGCGCCGGCTCGATCGTCCATCCGGGATGCGCCGCGAGGAAGGCCGCGACCTGCTCCTCGCCCTCGGCGCGTTCGAGCGAGCAGGTGGCATAGATCAGCATCCCGCCGGGCTTCACCCACGCCGCCGCGCGGACCAGCAATTCGGCCTGCAGCGCCGCCATCTCGGCGATCTCGCGCGCCGCGATGCGGTGCAGCACGTCGGGGTGGCGACGGAAGATGCCGGTGGCCGAGCAGGGCGCGTCGAGTAGCACCGCGTCGGCGGCCTCGCCGGGTTCCCATTGGCGGATATCGCCCTGCACCACCGCGGCTTCGAGCCCGGTGCGGTCGAGATTTCCCTCGAGTCTCGTCAGTCGCTTGGCGCTCGAATCGACCGCGATCACCGACCAGCCGGCCGCGGCGAGCTGCATCGTCTTGCCTCCCGGCGCGGCGCAAAGGTCGAGCACCGTGCAGCCATCGCCCGCACCGAGCAGCCGCGCGGGGATGCTCGCGGCAAGATCCTGCACCCACCAGCCGCCCTCGCGAAAGCCCGGCAGGCTCTCGATCGCCTGCCCGCGCGGCAGGCGCAGGTGGAGCGATGCAAGGCTCGCGGCGTCTGGCCAGGCTGCCGCATCGGGTTCGGCCGTGAAGCTGAGGTCGAGCGGCGGCGCGGCGCTCCATGCGGCCTCGGCTGCAGACACCATCGCGTTGCCCCACGCCGCCGCCCAGCGTTCGGCGGTGGGCGCGGGCAGAGTGGCGCGTTCGGGCAGCGCCCATTCCTCCTGCTGCGCGCGCGACAATAGCGCATGCACCAGCCGCCGCGGCCCGCCGTCGACGAGCGGCAGCGCGGTCGAGACCACCGCATGCCCCGGGCTCTTCAGCACCAGCAATTGCGCGAGCGCGAGGCGCAGCACCGCGCGCGACTTGACGTCGTCGGGCAGCGGCTGCGCGGTCGCACCGTCGATCAGCGCGTCGATGTCGGTCATCCAGCGCAGCGTCTCGGACACGATCGCCACCGCAAAGGCACGGTCGGCGGGCGCCAGCCCCTGCGTCGCGGCGTGCGATGCGATGTCAAGCGGGTCGCCGCGGCGCAGGATCGCGTCGAGCAGGCGCAGCGCGGCGCGCCGCGGCGCGGTGCCGGGCGGATCGGCATCGGGCCGGCCGCGGCGGGCGTTGGGGCGGGGGCGGCGGTCAACCATGGTTGGCGAAACGGGCGAAAGGGCTTATCATGGCGCGATGACCCAGAGCAGCGATCAGGAGACTATCGGCGGCACCCCGCGCGCGACGAGGCGCCCCGCGCATGTCAAAGCCCCCGCGGGCTGGCAGAACAGCCCGGTTCCCGCGCCCGCGCCGATTGACGAGGAACCCGCCGAGGATCAGCCCGGCGGGCGCAACCCGGTGCGCTACGGCGACTGGGAGCTCAAGGGAATCGCGATCGATTTCTGAAACCGGGCGACGCGGGGCGGCGCGGAGTGCGCGGCCGATCCGCGTCGCCGGTCGCATCAGGCGGTCAGCGTGGCGGCGATCTCGGGCACCTTGCCGGCCTTGATCTGCTCGGCAAAGACTTCGCGCATCAGCTGCAGCGAGAAGAGGTGCGCGAAGATCAGGCCGAGCATGCCGTTCTGCATCATCTTGCGCAGCACGTCGCCGCGCAGTTCGCGCAGCTTGTTCTCGTCGACCATCTGGAAGCCGCGATAGATGAAGGGCTTGTCGCTGCCTTCGGGCTGGATGCTGACTTCGCCGTCCATCAGCAGGTCGGCCTTTTTCAGCTCTTCCATGAAGAAGCCGGTGCGCTGGCCGGCTTCCTCGAAATTCTTGCAGAATTCGAGCACCGCCTTGGTCGGCTCGCTCGGCTCGCCATTTTCGAAGAGCGCGTCGCCCTCGTCGAACTCGCCGAGCGCGCCCGAGGTCGGGTCGAAGCACAGCGACAGCTCGTCGCTGTCGGGGCGCAGCTTGGCGAGCAGGAAGGGATAGCGGCGGACATAGGCCGGGACATAGACCGGGTTGAGCAGCTTGCCGTCGTCGCCGACGAAGGTGTTGACCCCTTCGTTGAGGCCCATCAGCGCCAGCGGCACCGGATTGTCGCCCGCCGAAAAGACGATCGGGTAGAAGCGGCTCGCCGAAACAAATTCGTCGGAGGTCAACGGTACTGCGTGCTGGTTGATCAGGAAGTCGGCCTTGTCGAGCGCGCGCGCCCGGAAATTGGCGTGATCGACGCTCGAAAGCGGCACGAGGTCCTTGTAAAAGAGCGGCAGATTGGCAGCGGGCGCAGTGGCCATGATCGAACTCCGAAAACATTGAGCCCGCATGCGGGCGAAAAAAAGCGATTGCGCGCCTTATTGGCCCCGGCGCTGCGGCGCAAGGGGGCGATGACGGAGTGGGTGTGTTAGGTGGAGGGATTTTGGGGTTTGAGATGCGAGGCGAGGGCGGTTTGGAGCGATCCTCCCCGGAACGGGGAGGGGGACCAGCGAAGCTGGTGGAGGGGCACAGGCGGCTTGCCTTGCCGCTGAAGTGGGGTGCCGCGGTTATGTCGCCGGAAAGAACGGCTCTCGGGTCTGGCGCTGCGCAAACCTCCCGTGCCCCTCCACCACCCTTCGGGTGGTCCCCCTCCCCCGTTGGGGGAGGATCGTTTGCGGTCGCAACCCCACCTAGATCCCAATCAACTTCCCCGGATTGAACAACCCCAAGGGATCCAGCCCCGCCTTGACCCCGCGCAGCGCCGCGAGCCGCGCCGGACTGTCGAGCGCCGCGAAGATATCGCGCTTCATCTGCCCGATGCCATGCTCGGCCGAGATCGAACCGCCCAGCTCGATGACATGGGCATAGACGACCCGGCTCGCCGCCTCGCCATGCTCCGCCAGCCAGGAGGCCCCGTCCACGCCCGCCGGCGGCTGGACATGATGATGGATATTGCCGTCGCCGAGATGCCCGAAGGACAGCGCGCGCGCGCCGGGGAAAGCCGCGGCCAGCCGCGCGGGATTCTCGGCGATGAAGCGCGGCATCGCCGGGACGGGCACGCTGACGTCGTGCTGGATCGCCGGCCCCTCGGCGCGCTCGGCCTCCGAAATCGAATCGCGCAGCCGCCAGAAATCCTCGCTCTCGCGCTCGCTCCGCGCGATGGCGGCGTCGGCGATCAGCCCGCTCTGGAGCGCGATCGCGAGCGCCGCCTCCAGCCGGGCGGGAAGCTCGTCCGCCGCATCGCCCGCCAGCTCGACCAGCGCGTGCCACGGCTGGTCGGCGCCCAGCGGACGGCGCGTCTGCGGGATGTGGCGCAGCACCGCGTCGAGGCACGTCTGCGGCACTATCTCGAATCCTTCGAGCGGGGCGCCGATCGCGGCGTCGAGCTCGCGCAGCAGGACCAGCGCCTTGTCGGGCGAAGCGACCCCGACCCACGCGGTCGCGCGCGCGCCGGCGGCGGGGACGAGGTGCAGCGACGCCGCGGTCACGATCCCCAGCGTGCCCTCGGCCCCGCAGAACAGATGGCGCAGGTCATAGCCGCGATTGTCCTTCTTCAGCGGCGCCAGCCCGTCGAAGATGCTTCCGTCGGGCAGCACCGCCTCGATCCCCGCGACGAGCGCGCGCATGGCCCCGTGGCGCAGCACCTGCGTCCCCCCGGCGTTGGTCGACACCAGGCCGCCGATCGTCGCCGACCCCTTGCCGCCGAGCGTCAGCGGAAAGCGCAGCCCCTCGGCCAGCGCGGCATGGTGGAAATTTTCGAGGATCACCCCCGCCTCGGCGACCGCGATCCGCGCCGCGGCGTCGATGCTCCGAACCCGGTTCAGCCGCCGCGTGCTCAGCAGCAGCTGATCGCCACTCGCATCGGGGGTCGCGCCGCCGACCATGCCGCTGTTGCCGCCCTGCGGCACGATCGCCACCCCCGCCTCGGCGCACAGGCGCACCGCCGCTGCCAGCTCCTCGGTGCTCGCGGGCGACAGCATCGCGGCCGTGCGGCCATGGTAACGCCCGCGCCAGTCGGTGAGCCAGGGGGCGAGGGCATCGGGATCCTGCGCGAACCCCTTGGGGCCCAGCAGCGCCGCCAGCCGGTCCAGCAAGGCTTGCGACGGCGCCGCCGTCATCGCCCGCCGCTCCGGGCGACGTGACGATTCGTCAAAATGGGTCGACAACAGTTCATTTGCTGTTCAATCATAAGCGCTATGGGGGAGCCAATGGACGAGCGGGGCTTGCACGTCCAGCGGTTTGGATTCGGGAGCTTCGGGTGGATTTCGCTGATCTTCGACGTGCCATAGGGGCGACCCACCCGCTGTGGTGATGGTCGCCGCCCTGTTGCTTGCCGCCGCTGCGCCCGCGGCCGATGCGGAAGTGCCCGCCGCCGCGCCCGAGCCGCTGGCCGCGATGGTGCCGCTGCCCGAAAGCCCCGACACCCCGATATTCCAGGTCGTCATCGAGCAACAGCTGATCATCCGCGTCCCCGCGCAGCGCAGCCAGCTCAACAATTTTGCCGCCAGCCGCAGCGAGGCACCGCGCGTGCGCCAGCAGGCGCCCGTCGTGTGGAAAGAGAAAAAGGCGCCCAAATGCGTCGCGATGCGCAACATCGTCGGCATGCAGGCGGTCCAGCGCGACAGCATCGACCTGATCACGCGGCAGAAGGAGCGGCTGCGCGCCCAGCTCAACCGCGGCTGCCGTGCGCTCGATTTCTACGCGGGCTTCTACATGAAGGGCAACAAGGACGGGAAGCTCTGCGAGGATCGCGACGAAATCCACGCCCGCACCGGCGCCAAATGCGAGGTCGACAAGTTCCGCCTGATGGTCGCGGTGCGCGACGACGATTGATCGCGGTTTTCGACCAGCTTTCCTTGACTTTCCACGCTTAGTTCCGCAAGGGCGCCACAGCATCGGCCAGCGTGGGCGGCCGGACGCTCCACCTTTCCGGACACGATGACCCTATGAAATTTGCCGACCTCGGCCTTTCCGACGAACTGATGCGCGCGATCGACGAGTCGGGCTATGACACCCCGACCCCGATCCAGGCGGGGGCGATTCCCTCGGTGCTGATGATGCGCGACATGATCGGCATCGCCCAGACGGGCACGGGCAAGACCGCGTCCTTCGTGCTGCCGATGATCGACATCCTCGCGCACGGCCGTGCCCGCGCTCGCATGCCGCGCTCGCTGATCCTCGAACCGACGCGCGAACTCGCCGCGCAGGTCGCCGAGAATTTCGAGAAATACGGCAAATATCACAAGCTCTCGATGGCGCTCCTCATCGGCGGCGTGCAGATGGGCGACCAGGTCAAGGCGCTCGAAAAGGGCGTCGACGTGCTCATCGCGACCCCCGGCCGCCTGATGGACCTGTTCGAGCGTGGCAAGATCCTGCTCACCGGCTGCAACCTGCTGGTGATCGACGAGGCCGACCGCATGCTCGACATGGGCTTCATCCCCGACATCGAGAATATCTGCACCAAGCTGCCCGCGAATCGCCAGACGCTCTTGTTCTCGGCGACGATGCCGCCGCCGATCAAGAAGCTCGCCGACAAATTCCTCTCGAACCCCAAGACGATCGAGGTCGCGCGCCCCGCGAGCCGCAACGAGAATATCGAGCAGTTCCTCGTCAAGACCAGCGAGCGTGGCAAGCGCGACACGCTGCGCGGGCTGATCGAATCCGAAAAGGTCGGCACGGCGATCGTCTTCTGCAACCGCAAGACCACGGTGCGCGAGCTCGCGAAAGCCTTGCAGCGCGACGGGTATAAGGCCGGCGAGATCCAGGGCGACATGGACCAGTCGAGCCGCACCGCCGAACTCGACCGCTTCAAGACCGGCGTCATCAACATCCTCGTCGCCTCCGACGTCGCGGCGCGCGGGCTTGACGTCAAGGGCGTCAGCCACGTCTTCAACTTCGACGCCCCCTGGCACCCCGACGACTATGTCCACCGGATCGGCCGCACCGGCCGCGCGGGGGCGCAGGGCCGCGCCTTCACGCTGATCACCCCGTCGGACGACGAGGCGATCGACAATATCCAGAAGCTCACCGGCTACAAGATCCCCGTCCACGACACCGGCAAGGCCGACGCCGCCCCGGCAAAGGCCGAGCCGCGCGAAGACCGCGAACCGCGCCGCGAACGCCCGGAACGCGGCGGTCGCGGACGCGCAAAGCCCGCCGCCGAACCGAAGCGCGCCGAAGTGCCGCGCGCCGAACCTGCCGCCGAAAAGCCCGCGGCGCGACCCGCGAAAAAGGCCGACGACCGCAAACCCGCACCGGCGAGACGCCAGCAGGACGACGATGGTCCGGATGACGGCTGGAACGGCCCCATGCCCGACTTCCTGCAGTTCGGTTTCGGTAGCTAGCCGATCCTCCCCGGAACGGGGAGGGGACCATGCGAAGCATGGTGGAGGGGCACGTGCAGTCGGGCGCGGCGTTTGACCTCCCGTGCCCCTCCACCACCCTTCGGGTGGTCCCCCTCCCCCTGCGGGGGAGGAGCGCTTAACGAGCCGCCCGCCCCCTCAAACCCGAACCAGCATCTTCCCCATATTCGCCCCCGCGAACAGCCCCAGGAACGCCTCCGGCGCCGCCTCGACCCCTTCGTGCACCGTCTCGCGCATCGACACCGCGCCGCTGGCGATCAGTCCGCCCATGTCGGCGTAGAATTCCTCCATGCAGTCGAAGAACTGGTCGGTGTAGATGAAGCCTTCCATGCGGATGCGCGCGGGGATGCTGCGGATCAGATATTTCATCTCCTGCGCGCGGCCGTCGTTATAGACGTCGATCATCCCGCAGATCGCAAAGCGCGCGAAGTCGTTCGCCACCGCGAACGCCGCGTCGAGATGCTCGCCGCCGACATTGTCGAAATAGACGTCGATCCCGGGTTTCCCCAGCTTCTCCAGCGCCGCCGCGAGCTGCGGCAATACCGGCCCCGCCTTGTAGTCGATCACCGCATCGGCGCCCAGATCGAGGGCCCACGCGCATTTGTCGGCGCCGCCCGCCGATCCGATCACGGTCATCTCGCGCGCCTTGGCGATCTGCACCACCGCCGAGCCGACCGCGCCCGCCGCCGCCGACACGAACACCGTATCGCCCGGCCTGGCCGCCGCGACGCGCAGCAGCCCGATCCACGCCGTCCCGCCGGTCAGTCCCATATTGTGGAGGAAGGTCTGCGGCGACATGCCCGCGTCGAGCGCCGTGCGCGGCAGCTTGTTCGGCGACATGTCGAGGCCGATCACCCCGCCGTCGCGCCAGCCGCCCATGTGCAGGATCAGGTCGCCGGGGGAAAAGCCGTCCATGCTGCTCTCGACCACCTCGCCGATCGCGCCGCCGGTCATCGGCTGGTCGATCTGGAAGCTCGCCGCATAGCTTTTCGCGTCGTTCATCCGCCCGCGCATATAGGGATCGACCGACAGCCAGCGATTCTCCACGCGCAGCTGGTCGGGCTGGAGCGGCGCATCGGCGATTTCGCGCAGCGCGAAATTGTCCATCGTCGGCAGGCCCGCCGGTCGGCTGGTCAGGTGCCACGCTCGCGCCATCATATCCCCCTCAATCTATGTCGGTCGCCCGATCGTCAGAATATTATTGTCAGTGCGATCCAGTGCGGTTAAGAGCCGCCCGTCGCGGGGCCGTAGCTCAGATGGGAGAGCGCTGCAATCGCACTGCAGAGGTCAGGGGTTCGATTCCCCTCGGCTCCACCAAAACCGCGACCAACCTATTGATAATTCCAATAGGTCAGACAAGTCAGACACTTAGCCTTTTCGCTTGGTCCACACCAATGGTACATAAGGGGCATGAAAGAAGTGGCTGACACATATCGGCTGATGCGCCGGAAAAACATCTGATACTATCGTAGGCGCGTTCCCACTGAGCATGCTCATATCTTTGGGACGGTTATCAAAGAGTCGCTCGGAACGGCTAACAAGATCGAAGCGAAGAAGCGCCGAACCGTAAAGGATTTGGAATGGGACGCGCAGTTCGAGAGCATATCCAAATCTCATGATGCGCAGGGCGACGCCGCGGCGCCTCCTCCGATCACGATTGACCTCGTCATTGAATATCTTAGGCAAGCAGTACGAAGCAGAGACGCCCGCCCATAATTCACCCTGTGGCATTTCACGGGCAAACCACCATTTACCTGCCAAATCGACAACACGCTTAGGCGACCGGCTTGCGCCTGATTTCGGTCGTTGCAAAACTCTCGAGAGGCGCTTGAAAGCAGCCATTCGATAATGGAATGAAACAGCCGCAATCGGCCACGCCGCGACATCAGCAGTCTCGGTTCTGTCCAAATTTTGACATTCGGAGTGGTGGGAACGGAAAAGTAGTCGTGCGACCTGCGGGCTGGCGGCATGAAGCGAACTGACGCAACGTCTCGAACACCGGCTGATCATCGGCGGGAGAATTCCTGATCCATGGCGCCTGCGGACGCCGCTCTGCTCGACGACCGAGCCCGATATTCGATTCGGAATCTTGTTATGCGCTTTGCGAAAATCCCTGCCTCCAACGGAGTTCGCCCGCCATTTCCAATCGCGCTCCCGGGTAACCCACTATGATAAAGCGGGAATAAAAATGTTGCACTGCGCAAAAAATCATCTTGCGCTGCACAAGAATCGGTGACAGCTTTATGGCGTCTTGACGAGAGAGTTGAGACAGAAAATTACCGAAGGCGTCCAATGACGGGCGCCGACGGAGCGCTTCCGGCTTTTCGGGACGCGCAGGCAATGACGCCGCCCGAACCGGTTCTGACCGGATTCGAGGCGGCTTTTTTCATGTCTTTTTTAACCGCGAAGGGGGCGGATCGATGACGGCTGCACGTTTGGTTTCTATTTCGGCGATGGCTGCGGTTTCCTTGGCACTGGCTGCCTGCGGCGGCGGGGCGCCGACCGAAGCGAAGAAGGAGGGCGCGGCGGCGGGCGCGGTCGAAAAGCCGGCGCTCAAGCTCGGCTTCATCAAGCTTACCGACATGGCTCCGCTCGCGATTGCGAAAGAGAAGGGCTTTTTCGCCGAAGAAGGGCTGAGCGTCACGCTCGAGCCGCAGGCGAACTGGAAGGTGCTGCTCGACGGCGTCGTCGGCGGCCAGCTCGACGGCGCGCACATGCTCGCGGGCCAGCCGCTCGCGGCGGGCGCCGGGATTGGCGTGAAGACGAGGCTCGTGACCCCGCTCAGTCTCGACATCAACGGCAAGGGCATCACGCTGTCGAACAAAGTCTATGCGCTGATCGCACCGACCCTGCCCAAGGGGACCGACGGCAAGCCGCAGCACCCGGTCTCGGCCGCCTCGCTCAAACCGGTGGCCGACAAGATGAAGGCGGAGGGCAAGCCCCTCAAAATGGGCATGGTCTTTCCGGTCTCTGGCCATAATTATGTGCTGCGCTACTGGCTGGCGGCCGGCGGGATCAGCCCTGGCTATTACCTGCCCGGCGACACCGCGGGTGTGACAGGCGCCGACGTCCAGCTTTCAGTGACGCCGCCGCCGCAGATGCCCGCGACGATGGAAGCTGGCACAATCGACAGCTATTCGGTCGGCGAGCCGTGGAACCAGGCCTCGGTCGCCAAGAAGATCGGCTATCCGGTCATCGTCGATCCCGATATCGCGGGCCTCACCGGCGACAAGGTGTTCGGCCTGACCGAAGATTTCGTGAAAGCGAACCCCAAGACGGTGAAGGCGCTGCTGCGAGCGATCATCCGCGCGCAGATGTGGCTCGACGCCGATGGCGGCAAGAACCGCCCCGAGGCGATCGAGATCCTCTCGCGGCCCAATTATGTCGGCGCTGAGAAAAAGGTGCTCGCCGCGTCGATGTCGGGCAAGTTCACCTTCGGTCCCGGCGACACGCGCGCGACGCCCGAATTCAACCTCTTCTTCGATCAGGGCGCGAGCTATCCCTGGTATTCGGATGCGATCTGGTTCCTGACCCAGATGCGCCGCTGGGGCCAGATTCCCGAGGCCAAGCCCGACAGCTGGTATCTGGAAACCGCGAAGTCGGTCTATCGCCCCGACCTTTATATGGCGGCGGCGGACTCGCTGGTCGCCGACGGCAAGGCCCCGGCTGGCGCCTTCCCGAAGACCGACGGCTTCCGTGTCTACACCCGCAAGGCAATCGATGGCGTGTCCTTCGATGCGCACAAGCCCGCCGCCTATGCCGCGAGCTTCACGATCGGGCTGAAGCCCGGTCAGACCGTCTCCGCCGCCGGTGTGAAATAGGACCCCAGATAGGACCCCAGATAGGATCAATGTCATGGCAATCCCCGCGCTGAAAATCGTCGAACCGGACATGGACACCGCCGCACCCGCTCCTGTGCCGGAACAACCGTCCCCGCCCGCGCCGGCGTCTTCGGCGCGGGGGCTTGGCCGAAGCTTCGCCGGCCCGCTGGCCAAGGCGTTCGACACGCTCTGGCCGCCGGCCCTTGGCATCGCCGCCTTTCTTGCACTCTGGGCGCTGCTCGCGCCGCAGGTGAAGACCTCGCTCGGCACGCTCCCTGGGCCGGGCGAGGTCTGGACCGCCTTTCTCGCTTTGATGGGCGAGCATGCGGCGGCGCGCGCCGAGGGCGCGGCGGCGATCGCGGCCGGCGGCTTCTATTCGGGCGCGCCCACCTTCATCGACCAGATCTACACCTCGCTGAAGACGGTCGCGATGGGCTTCATTCTCGCGAGCTTCGTCGCGGTGCCGCTCGGCCTTGTCGCCGGCATGTCGCGCCGCGTGAATGCGGCGATCAATCCGCTGGTCCAGGTGATGCGCCCGGTCAGCCCGCTCGCCTGGCTGCCGATCGTGACGATGGTCGTCTCGGCCTCGATCACCAGCGCCGATCCGCTGCTGGCCAAAAGCTTCGTCATCTCGGCGGTCGTGGTCATGCTCTGCTCGCTGTGGCCGACGCTCATCAACACCGCGGTCGGCGTGTCGAGCATCGACAAGGATCTGCTCAACGTCGCCCGCGTGCTGCGGCTCGGCTGGATGGCGAGGCTGACAAAGCTCGTCCTGCCCTCGGCGATGCCCTATATTTTCACTGGGATGCGCCTGTCGCTCGGCGTCGGCTGGATGGTGCTGATCGCGGCCGAAATGCTTGCGCAGAACCCCGGCCTCGGCAAGTTCGTGTGGGACGAGTTCCAGAATGGCAGCGAACGCTCGCTCGCGCGGATCATGGTTGCGGTGGTCGCCATCGGCCTGATCGGGGTGGTGCTCGACCGGATCATGGGGACGCTCCAGTCCTTCGCTTCGCGCCGTTCGGCCCGGTGAGCGCCATGACCGCACAGCCCATCCTTTCGCTCCGCAACCTTACCAAGGGCTATGTCGCCGCAAACGGTGGCCTGACCGAGGTGCTGAAGGGCGTTGACCTCGACGTCGCCGAAGGCGAGTTCGTCGCGATCCTCGGCTTCTCGGGATCGGGCAAGACGACGCTGATGTCGATCCTGGCGGGGCTCGTCGAACCCGATGGCGGCGAAATGCTGATCCGCGGAAAAGCCGAAAACGGTCCGGGCGCGAACCGGGGCCTTGTCTTCCAGTCCTACTCGCTCTTCCCCTGGCTTTCGGTGCGCGGCAATGTCGCGCTCGCGGTCGATGCCGTCCACAAGGACATGCCCGCGGCCGAGCGTGCGGCGCTGATCGACCGGACCATCGCGCTCGTCGGCCTCGCGCACGCCTCCGACCGCAAGCCGGCCGAGCTTTCGGGCGGCATGCGCCAGCGCGTCGCGGTCGCCCGCGCGCTCGCGATGAAACCCGAAATCCTGCTGCTCGACGAGCCGCTGTCGGCGCTCGACGCGCTGACCCGCGCCAAGCTGCAGGCCGAGATCGAGCGCATTCGCGCGCAGGAGAAGCGCACGATCATCCTCGTCACCAACGATGTCGACGAGGCGCTGCTGCTCGCCGACCGCGTCGCGGTGCTCGAGCCCGCGCCATCGGCGAAGATCGGCCGGATCTTCGATGTGACGATCGCCCGGCCGCGCGATCGCACCGCGCTCAATCATGATGCGACCTACAAGGTGCTGCGCAACAGCATCGTCGCCTATCTCGGCGGCCTCAACGACGCGCGCGCCGCGCTTGCCGGCGCCGAAGGCGGGACGTTGCCGAACGTTGCGCCGATCGACCTTTTGAAACCGCCCAAGGCCTATCTCGACGCCGCGCAGGGGGCGATCGATCGCCGCTACCTCGAATTCTTCAGGGTCGGCAAAACTTACCCGACGCCGAAGGGGCCGCTGACTGTCGTCGAGGACTTCAGCCTGCTGATGGACAAGGGCGAGTTCGTCTCGCTGATCGGCCATTCGGGCTGCGGCAAGTCGACCGTGCTCACCATGGCGGCGGGGCTCAACGCGATTTCGGACGGCGGCATCGTGCTGAACGGGCACGAGATCGACGGCGCCGGCCCCGACAAGGCGGTGGTGTTCCAGGCGCCGTCGCTGATGCCCTGGCTCAGCGCGCGGCAGAATGTGATGGCGGGCGTCGCGCGCGTCTATCCGCACGCGAGCCGCGCCGAACGGCGCGCGATCGTCGACCATTATCTCGAACGCGTCGGGCTCGCCGACAGCCTCGACAAGCTCGCGTCCGAAATGTCGAACGGCATGCGCCAGCGCGTCGGCATCGCGCGCGCCTTTGCTTTGAGCCCCAAATTGCTGCTGCTCGACGAGCCTTTCGGCATGCTCGACAGCCTGACGCGCTGGGATCTGCAGGACGTGCTGATGGAGGTGTGGGAACGCACGCATGTTACCGCGATCTGCGTCACCCACGACGTCGACGAGGCGATCCTGCTCGCCGACCGGGTGGTGATGATGACCAACGGCCCCAATGCCACGATCGGCAAGATATTGGAGGTCGACCTGCCGCGCCCGCGCGACCGCAAGGCGCTGCTCGAGCACCCGCAATTCTACCGATACCGCGAGGAGGTTCTGCAGTTCCTCGCCGACTATGAACATGGATCGCACGCCGAAGCAGCGTGAGGCCAAGAGACCGAGGATGCCCTGGTACGATTTCCGTGATGGGGGAAAGAAAGATGATGAAATATAATATCGGGTCTGCGCTGACGTTGGTTTTGTTCGCGGGCGCGACGCCGGCGATGGCCAAGGAATTGGAATTCAAGCCGCTGATCGACACGCGGCTGCGCTATGAAAGCGTCGAGCAGGACGGCATCGCGCGCGATGCCGATGCGGTGACGGCGCGGATGCGCGCGGGGTTCGAGCTGAAGAAGGATGATTTCGCCTTCCTCGCCGAAGCCGAGGCGACGCTGGCGATCAAGGGGCAATATAACAGCAGTGTCAACGGGCGGACCGCCTTTCCGGTGGTCGCGGACCCCGAGAATGTCGAGCTCAACCGGCTCCAGCTCCAGTATCGCGGCCTGCCCAAGACGGTGGTGACGCTCGGGCGCCAGCGCATCAACATCGACGACCAGCGCTTCGTCGGCGCGGTCGGCTGGCGGCAGAATGAGCAGACCTTCGACGCGGTGCGCGTCGAAACCGCGGCGCTCGGCCCGGTGACCGCGGACATCACTTATAGTTGGTCGAACCGCACCATCTTCGGCATCGACAGCCCGATCCAGGCGATCTCGGGCGACAATGTCTTCGCCAATGTCGGCGCCAAGCTCGGGCCGGTCACCGTCAAGGGCTTCAGCTATCTGGTCGATCAGGACGAACCCGGCCGCCGCCAATTCTCCAGCCAGACCTATGGCGTGCGCGCCGCCGCGGGTTTCAAGCTCGGCGCCAAGGCCAAGCTCAACCTGATCGGCAGCTATGCGCGCCAGTCGGACTGGCACACCAACCCCAATGATTATTCGGCGGATTATTGGCTGGGCGAGGCGGGGCTCGAAGTGTCGGGCTTTACGATTACCGGCGGTTATGAGGTGCTCGGCGCGGACAGCGGCGCGGCCTTCACCAGCTTCCAGACCCCGCTCGCGACGCTGCACAAGTTCCAGGGCTGGGCCGACAAGTTCCTCGTCACGCCCCCGAACGGCATCCGCGACCTTTACGCGAGCGGCGGCTACAGCTTCAAGAAGGCCGGACCGCTTGGCCCCGTGTCGATCCTTGTCGCCTGGCACCAATATGACAGCGACCGGCTGTCGATCGACTATGGACAGGAATGGAACGCCCAGATCGGCTTCAAGCCGATGAAGAAGGTCGCGATGACCCTCAAATATGCCGACTATGACGCCAAGGGCTTTGCGACCGACACGCGCAAATTCTGGGTCCAGCTCGATTATGTCCTCTAGATTCCCGTGAAGCCTCCGGGTGCGCGGTGCCGGCGGCGCGCGCCCGGCACGGGAGCGGGAGCGCCCAGCCATTCGTCCCCGGTCTGGGCGCTCCCGCCATCGAGTCCGGTTGCCTCCATCTTTGGCCGGAAGTTGACCGTCCGCTTCCGGCCAACAGAAGACTGATGAAATAAGTTCGCCGGAGATTGCAATGCCCGGCGGAGACCCCATATGCTGGGTATTGCCGTGCTGACCTGCGCGCCGGCAACTGAGAGACCATTGAGCTCCCCGCCAAAGGAGCCCATATGGACCTCAACGAACTTCTCTATCACCATCAAATGGCATTGATGTCCGTCAGCGAGGCCGGGCGTGCCGGGCATGCGACGGCAAACTTCGATCTCCCGCTTTATTATGCAAGGCGCATCAACGACTATCGCGAAATTCGCGGTTTGACCGGCAATCTGATCATAGCCGGCGGATCGCCGGTTGACGCGGAGCCATTCGGTCGTGCCGAACCTGATCGATATGTCGGCGACATGCTGCCCGTGGCGCAAACGGCTATTCTCGCTTGAAACGGCTGATCGCATTCGATCTCGACGGTACCCTTGCCGAGAGTAAGCAGCCGCTCGGTGACGCGATGGGGGAAGCGCTCGCCGACCTTCTCGGTGTCGTGGACGTTGCCGTCATCTCGGGCGGTGATTGGCCGCAGTTCGACAAGCAGATCGCCTCGCGCCTTCCGGCTCGCGCCGACCGTTCGCGATTGTGGCTCATGCCTACGACCGGCACGAAGCTCTACACCTTTCGTTCCGATGTCTGGCAGGCGGTCTATGCGGAACTCTTCGCCGACGATGAGAAACAGCGCATATTCGAGGCCTTCGATGCCGCGCTCGAAGCCACGGGCTTCGTTCCCGAAGCGGTCTGGGGCGAGCGCATCGAAGACCGCGGCAGCCAGATCACCTTCTCGGCGCTTGGCCAGCAGGCACCGATCGATGCCAAGGAGAAATGGGATCCGGACTTTGCGAAGCGCAAGATCATCCAGCATGATCTTCGCGGGCGCCTGCCGGGCCTATCGATCAATATGGGCGGGGCGACGTCGATCGACATCACCCGCGAAGGGGTCGACAAGGCCTATGGGCTGACCAGGCTTCGCGATGAGAGTGGCATCCCGTTCGACGCGATGATGTTCATCGGCGACGCGATCTTCCCCGGCGGCAACGACTACCCCGCAAAGACGCTCGGCCTCGACACGATTTGCGTGCGCGATCCGCGAGAAACCCTCGCGGTCATCGCATCGATCATCGTTTGTCTGAAATGATCCGGGCCTCGGCAAGAGCGATTCCTCCGCGGCCAAAGCGTTCTTTCAGGCCGGCGCGTTGCGCGGGTCCGGCGGAACCAAAGTACCGTTAATTTGTTGTAATTCCGGACGCACCGCGGCTCGCCGCGCGTCCCAAAAATCAACTCTCTTTGGGTGAGGCCTTCTGCCGCTTCATTTTGGAAGGTAAAAACCTGTGTACGAAGCTCCCGATCGCACGCCGTTCGACGAAGGCCTTGAGGCTTGTCAATCGCTCCGCCCCGTCGTCGCGCCGACCCTTCGGCTCGCACTGATCGGCGGTTTCCTTCCGCGGCGCTGCGGCATCGCGACCTTCACCGCCGACATTCACGCGTCGCTTCAGGCGGCCGCGCCGGAGATCGCCGTCGATGTTTACGCTATGGCACCCGCAGCGGTCCCGACCATATTCGATCCGGTGGTTCGTGCTGCGATCACAGAGGGTGATGCCGACAGCTTTATCGACGCGGCAAAACAGATCGAGGCGAGCTGCGCCGACATCGTCTGGCTGCAACATGAGTTCGGCCTCTTCGGCGGAGTGGCAGGGGATATGGTGCTTGAACTGGTGGACCGTGTTTCCGCGCCGCTGATCGTCACGCTTCACACGGTGCTCGCCGAACCCGACGCCGAGCAGCGCCGCGTCATCGAGCGGTTGATCGCGCGCGCGACCAAGCTCGTCGTGATGTCCGAACGCTCGCGCGACTTGCTGCGCAACGTCTATCATGCCGATGAAGACCAGATCGTGCTGATCGCGCATGGCGTCCCCGACCGCCCGTTCGGGCGTGCGTCGCAGTTCAAGCCGCAGTTCGGCTTTGCGGGCAAACAGGTCGCGCTGACCTTCGGACTCCTGTCGCCCGGAAAGGGGATCGAGGCGGTCATCCAGGCATTGCCCGCGATCGTCGAGGATCACCCCGACTTTCTTTATTGTATCGCGGGGGCCACGCATCCCAATCTGCTGGCGCATGAAGGCGAAGCCTATCGCGACCGGCTCCAGGCGCTCGCCGTCTCGCTCGGGGTCGATGCGCATGTCCGCTGGATCAATGCGTTCATGGAAACCGAGGACCTGCTCGATCTTCTCGAGGCCGCCGACATCTATGTCACGCCTTATACCGGCGCGCAGCAATCGACGTCGGGCACGCTCTCCTATGCGATGGCGCTGGGCAAGGCCGTGATCTCGACGCCTTATGTCCATGCGGTCGAGCTGCTCGCCGACGATCATGGCGTGCTGGTACCTTTCAACGACAGCGAAGCGATCGCGAACGAGATCCGGTATCTGCTCGGCGATGCCGACCGGCTGCTGACGCTGCAGCGGCGCGCCTATCAACGCAGCCGCGACATGATCTGGCCTGTGTTCGCGGAGCGAACCTGCGCGCTGATCGGGGAGAGCCGCGTCGTGCCGAAAGCTGCGCCCATTCCCGACCGGATCGGCATCGACGGGTTGCTGCGCATTTGCGACGATACCGGGATCCTCCAGCACAGCGTTCATATGATCCCCGATCGCGCGCACGGCTATTGCGTCGACGACAATGCGCGTGCGCTGATGCTGATGCACCGGCTGGACGACGACGCGCTCGATAGGTGCGGACAACTGACTTCGGTTTTTGCGGCGTTCGTGCAGCATGCGTGGAACCCGGACCGCGGCGAATTTCGCAACTTCATGGGCTTTGGGCGCAACTGGCTCGAGGATGTGGGGTCCGAGGATAGCTGCGGGCGAACCCTCTGGGCGCTCGGCGCGACGGTGCGCGACGCGCGCGACTCCGGTCTGCGGCAGTGGGCGTATGAACTGTTCGAGCGCACCGCGGCATCCGCGCTGGATTTCCGGTCGCCACGTGCGATCGCCTTTGCGATGCTCGGAGCCGACTTTATCCTCGCGTCGCATCCCGGGCATGATCTGGCGAACCGGATATTGTGCGGCGGCGCCGACCGGCTGATCACGCTCTATGAAGCTGCGGCACGGCCAGACTGGCAATGGTTCGAACCGGTGCTCGCCTATGACAATTGTCGTCTGCCCGAGGCGATGCTCCGCGCGGGCGTGCGGCTGGAGCGTGCGGACGTCATCGCGTGCGGGGTCGAGACGCTGCGGTGGATCAACGACGTCCAGATTTCGCCCCACGGTCATTATCGCCCCGTCGGTTCCGACAGCTTCGGCCGTGCCTATGACCTGCCGCGGCCATTCGACCAGCAACCCCTTGAAGTGTGGGCTGCGATCGATGCCGCTTCGGCCGCCTATGACGTGACCGGCGACGATATCTGGCTGGCGCATGCGCGGCGCGCCTATGAATGGTTTTCTGGGCGTAACGACCGCGGTGTGATGGTCGGCGATGCGCTCGCGGGCACCAGCAAGGACGGGTTAAATCCGCGCGGGCTCAATCTGAATGAGGGCGCGGAGTCGGTTCTCGCCTATCAGCATGCGACCTATGCCATTCGGGATTTCATCCGGAAGGTCGGCTGAAAGGATATTAGCTTGCACCTCGTCCAGCATGAATTGCGGTTGCACGCCGACCCGACGCGCGTCGTCGTGCGGCCCTTCCACCTGGCCTGGCAGGCATCGGGTCCCGATCTCGAGCGCGTGCAGCGGCTGGCGCGTGAGATCGTTGCGCTCAATCCGCGCACGGTGCGTGCGGAACTCGGTGTGGTGCTGCGCGATTTTGCCGATCGCCACTGGCAGATCGAGAAAGTGTTCGAGGATCGTTTCAACGAGATCGAACCCAAGCTTGGCCTCGAAGGCCTCGCGCTCAAACGCGAAACCCGGCTGCTGATCGGTGCCTATTTCTGTCACGAATATAGCTATGCCGCGGCGGCGTTGATGAACCCCAGCGTCGTACGTCATCCAGATCAAAGTGGCCTGCAGGAAGGGAGCATCCGCATACTGCTTTCGCTGCGCGCGGTCGGCGAGGGCCATATTTCGACGATCGCCTTTCGCGAGGGCATTATCACCCACGATCGCGAACTGACCTTGCTGCCGCAACCAGGCTTCGCCACCGCGGCGATGCTGGGTCCGCACCGCGACGACAAACCCGACGATGTCGTCTCACTCTACCGTCAAAAGGACAGCACCTTGTCGGGCACGGTAATCTTTCCGATCACCGAGGCGCAGCGCAACGGGCTCGAAGATTTGCGGCTGCTCGAGTTCGAGCGCGACAGCGGCAAGAGTGAATGGATCGGGACCTACACGGCATATAGCGGCCGCGACATCCAGTCCGAACTGCTCCGCACGCGCGACTTCAGGGATTTCACGCTGACCCCCATCAAGGGCAAGGCAGGACGCAACAAGGGCATGGCGTTGTTCCCGCGCAAGATCGACGGGCAATTTTGCATGATCGGCCGCCAGGACGGCAAGAATCTCTATCTGCTGCGTTCGGACACGATTGATCAGTGGGAGGATGGAGAGTTGCTGCTGGAGCCGCGCTTTCCATGGGAGCTCATCCAGATCGGCAATTGCGGCGCGCCGATCGAACTCGACGAGGGTTGGTTGGTACTGACCCATGGCGTCGGCGCAATGCGCAAATATGCCATCGGTGCGGTGCTCCTCGACAAGGCCGATCCTTCGAAGGTGATCGGCCGGACCTCAAATCCGATCCTCTCCGCCGCCGACGAGGACCGCGAAGGCTATGTCCCCAATGTCGTCTACACCTGCGGCGCGATCCGCGTCGGCGACGATATTTTCCTGCCCTATGGCGTGGCCGACAGCTCGGTCTGCTTTGCGTTCGTCGCGATTACGGAAATCCTCGCAGCCATGGAATATTCGGCGCGGGCCGTAAGATGAATTCGCTTTCGGCCGGCGAAGGGTCGGCGCTCGATATATTGATCGTCGGCGCGGGCCCCGCCGGACTGACCGCCGCTATGTATCTCGCGCGCTACCGGAGAAAAGTACGCGTCGTACATGACGGACGTTCGCGCGCCCTGTGGGTGCCGCGGTCGCGCAATATCCCCGGATTTCCAGACGGCATCGTCGGGGCCGATCTCATCGCGCGCATGGCCGAGCATGCGGTGCGCTACGGCGCCGAGATAGTCGAGGGCCGCGTTGTCGAGATCGCTCGGGACGAGGGTAAATGGCGAGCGCATCGCCGAGTTCGTTGAAGTGGAAAGCGGTGCTCGAAACACGCGGCCGATTCTTGTGCAATCAATTGCACTCTGTCGAAGGGAGCGGGCGACGCTTCTGATAGCAAAGCTCGATCGCCTCGCGCGCAATGTCGCGTTCGTTTCGTCGCTGATGGAGAGTGGCGTCGAATTCGTGGCCGCCGACGCGCCTTACGCGAACAGGCTCATGATTCACATTCTGGCGGCCTTCGCCGAACATGAGCGGGAAATGATATCGCCGCGGACCAAACTCGCGCTGGACGCTGCGAAGGCTCTGCACCCGGTGATCCGGGAGAATGGTCTGTTGCTTCGGATTTCTATCTCGTCGGCTCCACCAGCGACCCTTTTCTTCCACGTCCGAACGACTTACCCGCGGGCCTCAGCCAGCATAGTCGCGAATCATATTCTTCGCGATGACTAGCTGCTGGATCTGCGTCGTCCCTTCATAAATGCGGTAAATGCGGCAGTCGCGATAGAAGCGCTCGGCGAGATATTCCTTGAGGTACCCCGCACCGCCGTGGATCTGGACGACGCGGTCGGCGACGCGCCCGCACATTTCGCTCGCGAACATCTTGGTCGCCGCGGCCTCGACGATGATCTTTTCGCCCCGGTCGGCGCGCGCGCAGGCGTCGGTCAGCATGCATTCGGCGGCATAGATTTCGGCCTTGCTGTCGGCGAGCATCGCCTGGATCAGCTGGAAATTGGCGATCGGCTCGCCGAACGCCTTGCGCTCCATGGCATATTGCAGCCCCGCGTCGAGCATCCGCTTGGCATAGCCGACGCTCGCCGCCGCCACCGAAAGCCGCCCGTTGTCGAGGCTCTGCATCGCGGCGCGGAAACCGATGCCTTCCTCGCCGCCGAGCAGCGCGTCGCCGTCGACATGGACGTCCTCGAGGATCACGTCGGCGATCTGCGACCCCGCCTGGCCCATCTTGCCGTCGGGCTTGCCGATCGACACGCCGGGCGCGTCGCGGGGGACGAGGAAGGCGCTGACATGCGCATTTTTGGGCAAAGCCTCGGCATTGGTGCGCGCCATCACCAGGATGACATCGGCGAAGGGAGCGTTGGTGATGTAGCGCTTGGTGCCGTTGAGGACATAGCCGTTGCCGTCGCGCACCGCGCGCGTCTTCATCGCCGCGCTGTCCGACCCGCTGTCGGGCTCGGTCAGGCCAAAGGCGGCGATGGTGCCGGTCGCGAGCTTCGGCAGCCAATGCTCCTTCTGCGCCGCGGTGCCGAAGCCGGTGATCGACTTGCACACCATGCCGATGTTGATCGACAGGATCGAGCGATAGGCGGGCGAGGCGTAAGCGATTTCCTTGATGAAATTGACATATTGGCTGGTGTTCATCCCCGCGCCGCCATATTCGGGCGCCATGGTGATGCCGAACAGCCCCATGTCGCGCATCTCGGCGAGGATGTCGTCGGGAACCCGGCCAAGCTCCTCGAGCTGCTCCTCCGCGGGAATCAGCCGCTCGCGCACATAGCGCTGCAGCTGCTCGATGAAGGCTTCGTAGATATCGGCGTCCATTCCCGGGTTGGTCATCGGTCTTTCCTCTGTTCTCTCGTTATTTGAAATGATTTGGCGAGCCTGTTGTCGTGCTGCCGCCTGGCTGGTCGTTTCGGACACAAGCGATCCTCCCCGGAACGGGGAGGGGGACCACCCGGAGGGTGGTGGAGGGGTACGCGAGGTTTGCGCGGCGCGGAAAGGAAGGGCTGTCATATATAGCGACGGGGCTGTCGCGCCCCACCTCACCGACAAGACACACAGCCTGTACCCCTCCACCAGCTCCGCTGGTCCCCCTCCCCGTTCCGGGGAGGAGCCTCATCACCGCTCCCATCATTCCGCGTAACTGTCGATCGCGGAGAATATCCGCGTCAGTTGCGCGCGCTCGTCGGCGTCGATGTCGGGGCGCCAGATTTCGAAGAGCATCACCGTGCGGTCGCTGCTCCCGCGGTTCCACGCCTCATGCTCGAAACTGTCGTCGAAGATCATCAGCTCGCCCATGCGCCACACGCGCGTCTCGGCGCCCACGCGCAGCCCGCACCCCTCGGGCACGATCAGCGGCAAATGGCAGATCAGCCGCGTGTTGAGCATCCCGTGGTGCGGCGCGATATGCGTGCCGGGCGTCAGCCGCGAGAAGAGCGCGAGCGGCGCGCGTCCGGGGATCACCGGCTGCGGTGCCAGCGCCAGCGCGGCGAGCGCCTGCGGACACAGCGCCGCCATGCCCTCGGTCACCGCACCGTCCTTCCACAGCCACGCCGCGCCCCAGTCGGGCTTGTCGAGCAACGGATTGTTCGGGGGAGGGCGATCGGCACTCGCGGTCACATAAGGACCGAAGCGATCGGCCGCTCCCGCGATCAGCGCTTCCAGCTCGCCGCGGATCGCATCGGTCGCCGCCTCGACCGCGGGCACCCAGTCGAACTCGGCGCGCTCGAAAAAGCCGCGCTGCGCGAGGCCGGGGAAATAGAACATGCTCGGCTGCTGCAGATACAGCGGTTGCTCCCCCGCCAGCAAACGCAGCGCCTCGGCGACGCGCGGGGTCGCCCTGGCCGCATCGATCCCCGCGCCGCGCAGCTGCCCCAGCAGATGATCGGTAAAGGCCCGTTCGGTCGCGGCCAGAAAGGCCTCGGCGCGCTGGAGCCCCGGATGCAGCGCCGGCGCGACGCTGTGCGCCTGCGCCGCGGTGGCGAGCGCGAGGCGATAGAAGCTCCCTGCGGCGCGGTCGTCGGCCAGCCGCCGCTTGAGCTCGGCCATCGCGAGGATCGCGGCGATATTGCCGCGGTCGGCGCGGATCGCCCCGTCGAGCGCGGCCGCCTCGGCCGCGTCATCGCCGCGGCGATGGGCGTCGCGTGCCTGGTCCAGCCATGATGCCTGCCCCGTCATGGCCTTCGCCATAATGCGGCAGGGCAGCTTTGCAAGCGACGCCCATGCCTGTCGTCAGTTCGTCGGCGTGTCGGGCGCCGGCTTGCCGCCGAGCCGGCGGCGCAGTGCGACGACTGCGTTGCTGCGCCAGATCAGCACGAGCAGGCCGAACACCAGCGCCCAGGGCAGCACCGCGGCGCCCAGGGTGAGCACGAAGGAGAGGGCGGTGCCGCCGCTCAGCATCAGCGTCTCGCCCGCGTCGGCGAAGGGATTCTTGTGCCCGATCCCCGGCAGCCCGCCGGTGCCGACATAGTTGAACACCACCGTCGTCGTCGCGATGCGCGCCTCGCCCGCCTTGCGCGTCGCGCGCTGGTCGCTCAGCTCGCCTTTCAGCGCCGAAATCTGGCCCAGGATCTCGGCGCGCTCGCTCTTGTCGAGCCCGCCCGCCTTCAGCCGCGCCTCGAGCCGCTCGACCTCGGCCGCCGCGCCCGCGCTGCGCACTTGCGACGCCTCGATCGCGCTGCCGACATCCTCGCCCGCGACGCTCGCGTCGGCGAGCACGCCCTCGGCCTTTTCGACGCTCGCGATCGCATCGGCGCCGAAGCGCCGCGCGATGCCGGGGTCGAGCTTGAACTGCGTCTGCGCCTCGACGCGCTTTTCGTCGCCCAGCTGGTAGCGCACGTCGACGATGCGGCAGCGCGCGGTGCCCAAAATCTCGCACGCCTCGGCATGCTCCTGCTGGACTTTGGAGATCAGCCCGTCGTCGAGCCGGAAGGAATAGCTGTAGTCGAAGGCGACCCCGGGCGCCGAAGAGATGGAGACGCCGGGCGTCGCTTCGTCGGTCGATCGCGCCGCGGGCGCGCCGCCGCCCTCGACGCTTTCGGCCGCGGCATCGGCACCGGGGGAGGAAGAGGCAGCGGATTCTTCGGCCGCCTGCTTTTCACCGCAGCCGACCAGGGCGAGCGCCATCGTGCCCGCTAAGAGCTTCTTTTTCATCGAAGATTCTCCCAAAACGCGACTCGACGGCCGCGCGTGATGGAGTATCATAACTAATCTGGTTGACAATAGGGTTTGTGGGGGTGGGGGATTGGGGCTAGGCGATCCTCCCCGGCACGGGGAGGATCGGCCCCTGTCAGCCCGCCTTCACAAAACTGTCGAGCACCCGCTTGCTCCCCGCCTGCTCGAACTCGACCTCCAGCTTGTTGCCGTCGATGTCCGCGATCTCGCCATAACCGAATTTCTCATGGAACACGCGCATCCCGATCGCCAGGTCGGCGCGCGGCTTGGCGCCCACCGACGCCGCCGGCCCGCGCTCGCTCGGCGCCGGCGCGCGCGTCACCGTCGACGACGCTGCAACCGCGCGCTGCCACGCCGGTCCGCGCGTCATCGTGCGCGCGCTGCTCCGTTCGGCGACATGCGCGAAGGGATCGCCCTGCGCCGACCAGTTCGCGCGCCACAGGCTCTGCCCGCCGCCGAAGCTGTTTTCCATGTCGACATGTTCGGGCGGGATCTCGGCGATGAAGCGGCTCGGGATGCTGCTCATCCACTGGCCATAGATGCGCCGGTTCGCCGCGTGATAGATGCTCGCGCGCTCGCGCGCCCGCGTGATCGCGACATAGGCGAGGCGGCGCTCTTCCTCGAGGCTCGCGGTCCCCCCCTCGTCCATCGAGCGCTGCGACGGAAAGACGCCATCCTCCCAGCCGGCGAGGAAGACATGGTCGAACTCGAGCCCCTTGGCGGCGTGGATCGTCATGATCGTCACCGTCTCGCTGTCGTCGTTCTGGTCGCGGTCCATGACCAGGCTGACATGCTCGAGGAACGCCTCGAGCGAGTCATACTCCTCCATCGCGCGCACGAGTTCGGACAAGTTTTCCAGCCGCCCTGCGGCCTCGACGCTGCGGTCGGCCTGCAGCATTGCGGTATAGCCCGATTCGTCGAGGATCAGCTGGGTCAGTTCGGGATGCGACAGCGCGTTCGCCTTCGCCGACCAGCCGCGCACCTGCGCGACGAACCCCACGAGTTGCCGCCGCGCCTGCGGGGTCAGCTCGTCGGTCTCGGTGATCCGCGCCGCGGCGTTCAGCAGCGGCAGCCGCTCGGCGCGCGCGAACTGGTGGATCCGCGCGATCGCCTTGTCGCCGAGCCCGCGCTTGGGGACATTGACGATCCGCTCGAAGGCAAGGTCGTCCGCCGCCGACTGCACGAGCCGCAGATAGGCGAGCGCATCGCGGATCTCGGCGCGTTCGTAGAAGCGGAAGCCGCCGACGATGCGGTACGGCATGCCGATCGCGATGAAGCGGTCCTCGAACTCGCGCGTCTGGAACTGCGCGCGCACGAGGATCGCGGTGCGGTCGAGCGACACGCGGCGGTGCTGCAGCGTCTCCAGCTCCTCGCCGATCCGCCGCGCCTCCTCGGGCCCGTCCCACACCCCGACGACGCGGAGCTTGTCGCCGGGCTCGAGCTCAGTCCACAAAGTCTTGCCGAGCCGCCCCGAATTCTGCGCGATCAGCGCCGAGGCGGCCGCCAGGATCTGCGGCGTCGAACGGTAATTCTGCTCGAGCCGGATCACCGTCGCACCCGGGAAATCCTTTTCGAAGCGCAATATGTTCGCGACCTCGGCGCCGCGCCACGAATAGATCGACTGGTCGTCGTCGCCGACGCAGCAGATATTTTTCCGCGCTTGCGCGAGCAGCCGCAGCCACAGATATTGGCTGGCGTTGGTGTCCTGATATTCGTCGACGAGGATATATTTGAAGCGGTTCTGATATTGCTTGAGCACGTCGCGGTGCGTCTTCAATATTACCAGCATGTGCAACAGCAGGTCGCCGAAATCGCAGGCGTTCAGCGTCTTCAGCCGCGCTTGATAAAGAGCGTAAAAATGCTGCCCCTTGCCGTCGGCATAGGCTTCCTTGTCCGCGGCATCGAGATCGCCGGGAACGAGCCCGCGATTCTTCCATTTGTCGATCAGCCCCGCGAGCTGGCGCGCGGGCCAGCGCTTCTCGTCGAGCCCTTCGGCCTGGATCAGCTGTTTCAGGACGCGGAGCTGGTCGTCGGTGTCGAGAATGGTGAAATTGCTCTGCAGCCCGACGAGTTCGGCGTGCCGGCGCAGCATCTTCGCCGCGATGCTGTGAAAGGTGCCGAGCCACGGCATGCCCTCGACCGCATCGCCGATCATCCGCCCGATGCGCTCGCGCATCTCGCGCGCGGCCTTGTTGGTGAAGGTCACCGCCAGGATCTCGGATGGCCAGGCGCGCCGCGTCGCGATGATATGCGCCAGCCGCGCGGTGAGCGCGGCGGTCTTGCCGGTGCCTGCGCCCGCGAGCATCAGCACCGGGCCCTCGGTGGTCAGCACCGCCTGCCGCTGCGGCCCGTTCAGGCCGGCGAGATAGGGCGGGTCCGACGGGTCGGGTCGGGTCAGGTCGGGCATCGAGGCGGGGCTGTCGTTCACGCGCGAACGATTAGGGAACAGCGCCGCCGCTGTCCAGTGCGCCGGCGGCGCATCGAACGGCGGTCAGGCGGAACGGGTATAGATCTCGTCGACCAGGTGAAGTTTGCGCAGGCGCACGCCGACTTCGGTCCAGAGCTTGACGCCGGGTGCGTCCTCGTTTTGCCGGGACGCGTCGATGCGTCCTGCAACATAAGCACTCGCCTGATTGCCATGGGTGCGTTCGACTTCGAGAGCGCGCGACCAGATATCGTCTTCGGCGTCCACGGGGGAGCGCTCCTGCGGCCGCCCGAGCGAGCAGCCTCTGCCCGCGCGCCTACGCCTTTTCGGCAGGCCTGTCTGATTTATCTGCGTCGCGCGGTTCGGGAATCATTCGATCCCGGCCGCGTCGGCTTCCTTGCGCGCGACCGCCTTGGCGCGGGTCGCTTCGGTCAGCACGAGCTTGTCGGCCATCGAGTGCCAGGCGGCCGCGGCGCGCAGATTGCGGTCGCGGACCTGGGGGAGGGCGGACGCGTTCGCTTCGCCGGCGCATTTTTCGGCCTGCGAGCGGTAGAAGTCACTGGTGGCCGACATGGTCGCTCTCCTGTGGTGGTCTGTAACGATCGCCCCCACGGGCGATCGGTCGATCAATCGATCATGTCGGCGATCAGGCGCCGAAGTTCGCGCCGCGACAACGTTGAGCGCCGGCGGCGGACGGTCGGCTTGACCGTCATCGCCTTGCCCGCCAGCGGCAAAGCCAGGGCGGGGAAGATATTATTACTCTGAAACATTTTATCCAATTTCTGTTGTTTTTGGTTTTTGGGCTCAGCGCCGCTGGCGCTGTCCGGTGACCGGGGCATTGCCGCGCTCGCGATAGACGAGCCGGCCCTTGCTGAGGTCATAGGCGGTCATTTCGATCCGCACGGCATCGCCGACGACCGACCGGATGCGAAAGCGTCGCATCCGGCCGGCGGTATAGGCGATGATGCGGTGACCATTTTCCAGCACGACGCGAAAACGCGCATCGGGCAGGATTTCATCGATCACACCATCGAAGGTGAGGATTTCCTCTTTGGCCAATAATCAGGCCGATTCGAGGTTCACGGCCGAGGTCTTGCCGTTCTTGCCGGTTTCCAGTTCGTACGAAACGCGCTGGTCCTTGTTGAGCGTGCCCATTCCGGCGCGCTCGACGGCAGTGATGTGGACGAACGCGTCGCCCGAGCCATCTTCATTCGAGATGAAGCCATAGCCCTTGTCGGTGTTGAAGAATTTGACGGTGCCGATCGGCATGGGGTGTTTCCTTTCACGAAAACAGGGAATCCACCGGCAAAAGCACCGGCGGAGCTGGTAGCGTGTGAAGGGAAGTATCAGCCCCCGAAAGGGTATCAAATTTCCGTCGCAGGCGACGTTAGCGAGGACGGAGATAGGGGCCAGTTCGCGAAAAGTCAAGGATTTAGCGGAGTCGCGGGTAAGCGATCCTCCCCGGAACGGGGAGGGGGACCAGCGAAGCTGGTGGAGGGGCACAGGCGGCTTACCTTGCCGTGAAGGCGAAGTGCGACTGTTAGGCCCCTCGAATGTGAACACCTTCTGTCCACGCTGCGGAAACCTCCCGTGCCCCTCCACCACCCTCCGGGTGGTCCCCCTCCCCGTGCCGGGGAGGCCCCTAAGCTACTTGCCCCCCTCCCATTCCTTGTCCAAAGCACCCCCGACAATCGAGGGGAGAGCAAGCGCCATGGATCTGGCACCCTATCGCCGCCACCGGCGCATCCTGACCGCGAGCCTCGTCGGCACCGCGGTCGAATTCTACGATTTCTACATCTACGGCACCGCCGCCGCCCTGGTGTTCGGCCCGCTCTTCTTCCCGTCGGAATCGCCCTCGGCGCAGCTTATGCTGAGCTTCATGAGCTTCGGCCTCGCCTTCTTCGCGCGCCCCGTCGGCGCGATCGTCTTCGGCCATTATGGCGACCGCATCGGGCGCAAGTCGACGCTCGTCGCCTCGCTGATGCTGATGGGCGTCTCGACGCTGCTGATCGCCTTCCTGCCGACCTATGCGATGGTCGGCTGGGTCGCGCCCTTGCTGCTCTGCATCCTGCGCTTCGGTCAGGGCTTCGGGCTCGGCGGTGAGTGGGGCGGGGCGGCGCTGCTCGCGGTCGAGAATGCCCCGCCGGGCTGGCGCGCGCGCTTCGGCATGGTGCCGCAATTGGGCGCCCCGGTCGGTTTCATCGCTGCCAACGGCCTGTTCCTCCTGCTCGGCCTGTGGCTCAGCGACGCCGATTTCGCCGTCTGGGGCTGGCGCATCCCCTTCCTGCTCTCGGCGGTGCTCGTCGGGCTCGGCCTCTGGGTCCGGCTCAAGATCGGCGAAACCCCCGATT
The DNA here is from genome assembly GCF_058806755.1 of Sphingopyxis sp. GW821-FHT12F08. Classification (NCBI taxonomy): domain Bacteria; kingdom Pseudomonadati; phylum Pseudomonadota; class Alphaproteobacteria; order Sphingomonadales; family Sphingopyxidaceae; genus Sphingopyxis; species Sphingopyxis sp. GW821-FHT12F08. Next base: position 19,977 of record NZ_JBXAQA010000010.1, on the reverse strand, counting down.
TCGCCGAAGCGCTCGAAGCCGACCGCCCGGTGAGCGTCCCCATCGGCGAGCTCTTCAAGCGCCACCTGCTGCCGACGCTCGCGGGCACCTTCGCGGTCGTCGCCTGCTTCGCGATCTTCTATCTCTCGACCAGCTTCGCGCTCGCGCACGGCACGACGACGCTTGGCTATCCCAAGGAGCAATTCCTGCTGATCCAGCTCGGCGCGATATTGTTCATGGCGGGCGGGATCATCTTCGCGGGCTATTGGAGCGACGCGGCGAGCCCGCACAAGGTGCTCACCTGGGGCTGCGGCGCGACGATCCTGATCGGCTTCCTCTTCGGCCCCGCGCTCGCGTCGCAGAGCTGGGGGCTGGTCTTCGCCGGCCTCGCGTCGGCGCTGTTCGTGATGGGCCTCGTCTACGGCCCGCTCGGCGCCTGGCTCACCGGGCTGTTCCCTGTCGAGGTGCGCTACACCGGCGCGTCGATGACCTTCAACGCCGGCGGCATTTTGGGTGGCGCCGCGGCCCCGATCGTCGCGCAGGCGCTCGGCGACTGGCGCGGGACGGCGGCGGTCGGGCTGTATCTGGCGCTGGCGGGCGTGGTGAGCTGGCTCGGCCTGCTGATGGTGCGGAGCAAGGCCACGGCCTGACCGCACCCCAACCGGCGTCATCCCCGCGAAAGCGGGGACCCGCCTTTCTTTCTTCCTTCTTTGTGCCTTCGTGCCTTTGTGTGAGATTATTGGAGCTTCACACAAAGGCACGAAGGCACAAAGAAAAAGGCAGATCTCCGCTTTCGCGGGGATGACGGGTGGAGGAAATCAAACCGCCCGCAACAACGTCAGCTTCGCCTTGCCGACCTTGCGCTCGGCGTCGATTGCGAACCCCGCGACCTCGACCTTCTCCTTTTCGCCGGTCTCGATCGAAATCCAGCTGTCCGCCCCAACCCAGCCGAGCCGGTTCAGCTTGTCGAGCGCGACGCTCGCGGCGCCGGTGTCATAGGGCGCATCGAACAGCAGCAGGTCGTAACTGCGCTTCGCCGGCCCCAGACTCATCACCGATCCCGCGCGCACATCGGCGCGCGCCGCGGCGCCCAGCGCGCCGAGATTCGTCTTCAGCGCATCGATCGCCTCGCGATCCTGCTCGCCGAACAGGCAATGCCCGGCGCCGCGCGACAGCGCCTCGATGCCCAGCGCCCCCGACCCCGCGAACAGGTCGGCGGCGACCAGCCCCTCGAAACTCCCGAGCCGGCTCGCCAGCATCGAGAACAAGGTCTCGCGCGTGCGGTCGGCGGTCGGCCGCGTCGCGTCATTCTTCGGCGCCACCAGCTTCCGGCCGCGCCATTCGCCCGAAATGACGCGCATCAGCTAAGGTGCCGCCGGAATTTGAACAATTCGTCGCGCGGCACGACGTCGACGTCGCCCATCTCCAGCCCCGCGAGCGTGAACTCGCCGTAACGCGTGCGGATCAGTCGGCTGACCTGCAGCCCGAAATGTTCGAGCACCTTGCGCACTTCGCGGTTCTTGCCCTCGGTCAGCGTCATTTCGACCCACTGGTTGCGCCCGGTGCGGCGCTCCAGATTGGCGTCGATCTTGCCGTAGCGCACGCCGTCGATCTCGATCCCCATCGCCAGCTCCTCGAGCTGCGCCTGGCTGATGTCGCCGAATGCGCGCGCGCGATAGGTGCGCTCGACGCCGCTCGCGGGCAGCTCGAGCTGGCGCTTGAATTCGCCGTCGTTGGTCAGCAGCAGCAGCCCCTCGGTATTATAGTCGAGCCGCCCGACGGGCATCAGCCGCGGCAATCCCTTGGGCAGCAGGTCATAGATCGTCTTGCGCCCCTTGGGGTCGCGCGCCGCGGTGATACAGCCCGCAGGCTTGTGGAAACGATAGAGCCGCGTCGACACCGGCTTCGCCACCGGATTGCCGTCGACGGTCAGCCCCTCCAGCGAAGTCAGCAGCGGCGCGGGCTGGACGACCACTTCGCCGTTCAGCGCGATGCGCCCCTCCTCGACCATCCTTTCGACGTCGCGGCGCGACCCGACGCCGGCGCGCGCGAGCAGCTTGGCGATGCGCTGCGGCCCATCCTCGCGCTCGGTTTCGGCGGGTGGCTTGCGCGGGGGGGCATCGGCGCGCGCGGCGCGGCGGCCGCGCGGCGCATCGCGCTTGTCGTCGGCAGGGCGCGCGACGCGCGGGCCGGACCGGGGAGGGCGGGGGGGCTTCATGGGAACGGATGTGGCTTTCTTGTCGTTATTCGGGGCAAGAGTGTTGCCCTGTGATCACGCTCATAGCCGGAAAAGCATCACTTCGTCGATGGCAAGCAGAAGCAATCTTGCGGGACAGAGCGGAGCGAGTCATGGCGTCGTTAAAGGGAGTAGTCATGCTGTTCGCGTCGCGTCCGTCGTGCATCAAGCGGCTGCTGGTCATCGAGGATGACCCGCTGGTCGCGTTCGACAATGAGCGGACGCTGAAGCACAGCGGCTACACCGTCGTCGCTTCGGTCGATTCGGGCGAGGCCGCGGTCGCGCTGATGGCGACCGAACAGCTCGACGCGCTCGTCCTCGACCTCGGCCTCGCCGGCGACATGACCGGCCGCGAGGTCGCCCGCCTCGCACGCGACCGCGGCATCGCGGTGCTCCTCGTCACCGGCCAGTGCCCCGAGGATGCGTCGGAGATCGCGCTCGCCTGCCTCAACAAGCCGCACAGCGCGTCCGCCTTGGTCGCGGCGTTGAAGGCACTAGAGGCGATGAGCTGCAAGAACGAAGCTCCGCGCAAGGTCAGCGGGCTGACGACCTACTGGCGCCCCGAGGCGGCGTAGCAATTCGATCCTCGCCATCGCGAAGCAAAGGGGAGAGGGACCGCTCGCGAAGCGAGTGGTGGAGGGGGCAGCGACGCCCGCGCCATAGCCCCTCCGTCAGCCGCTACGCCGCTGCCACCTCCCCATCGCTGCGCGACGGGGAGGATAACGAATTACCCGCTTCCAATTTGAAGCCGAAGCTTTAGGCCTTCCCTTCGAGGATCCGCACCGGCGGACAAGGGGAGACCAGCGTGCAGCCTGAAACCGTGACGCCGCCGCCGCGCAGCTGGATCGACAGCATCCGGCCCTATCTTGAACGCGCGCCGCTCGCGGCGCTGCTGCTCGGCATCTCTTCGGGCTTTCCCTATGCGATGATCGGCGCGACGCTCACCACGCGGCTGTCACAGGACGGCTTCCAGAAATCGTCGATCACCGCCTTCTCGCTCGCCTTCCTCGTCTATAATCTGAAGCCTTTGTGGGCGTGGGTGGTTGACGCCGTGCGGCTGCCCGGCGCATCGCGGCTGGGGCAGCGCGTCAGCTGGATGATCCTCGCCGCGGTGCTCGTGATGCTCGCGGTCGGCAATCTTGCGATGGTCGACCCCCAGCATGTGGGGCGGTCACCTGTCGGCCAACTGATGCTATGGTTCGGGCTCGGCCGCGAGGGCGAGTTCGCGGCGCTGTTCGAAATGGCGGTGGGCGCGGTGCTCGTCGGCTTTGCCGGCGCGACCTTCGACGTCGTGATCGACGCCTATCGCATCGAGATATTGAAGCCCGAACAGCTCGGCGTCGGGTCGGGGATGTCGCAATATGGCTGGCGCATCGGCTCGGCCGCGGCGGGCGCGCTCGCGCTCTATATGGCTGCGCGGCAGGGGTGGGAGGCCGCCTATTTCGCCTGCGCGCTCTTCGCCTTGCCAGCGGTGATTGCGGTTTTCTGGGCTGGCGAGCCCGAACGCCATCGCGAGGCGGTGACACGCGAGGGGCGCCCCGGGATCGTCGCGGGCATCGTCGGACCCTTCGTCGAATTTTTCAGCCGCAATGGTGCCTGGCTCGTGCTCGCCTTCATCTTGCTGCACAAGATCGGCGACACGCTGAGCCAGCTGACGCTCCGCCTGCTGCTCGACGACCTTGGCTTTTCGAACGACGAGATCGCGATCTATGACGTCGGCATCGGCTTCTGGGCCTATCTCATCGGCATCTTCATCGGCGGCATCCTCTATGCGCGCATGGGCATGAAGCGCTCGGTGATGCTCAGCCTGATCCTGATGGCGGTCAGCAATTTCAGCTTCGCGGTCCTGGCAGCGTCGGGGCACAGCAATTGGGGCCTCGCAGCGGCGATGACCTTCGAGAATATCGCGAGCGGTATCGGCGGCGTCGTCGTGGTCGCCTATTTCTCGGCGCTCTGCGACCTTCGTTTCACCGCGGCGCATTATGCGCTGATCAGCTCAGCAGCGAGCATCGTCGGGCGCTTCCTGACCGGCACCACCGCTGGCGCGATGATGGAGGAGTTCGGCAATGTGAACTTCTACCTCTTCACCGTCGTCGCGGCGCTGCCGGGGATACTGTTGTTCTGGTGGTTGATGCGCGCGGGGCTGGTCGACCTGTCGGTCGGCACGGCGGGCAAGGTCGAGGCCGGGGAGGAACCGGCGCCCAAACCTGCAGCCTGACCGATGCTCTGGTTCCTCGTCGTTATCGCGCTGCAGATCGCGTGCATCGTCCATGTCTTCCGCCACGGGCGCAACACCGCGTGGGTGATGGCGATCGCCTTCCTGCCGATGATCGGCATGATCGCCTATTTCATCGTCGAGATCATGCCCGGCCTGTCGCGCGACCGCCGTGTCAATCAGGTCAAGACCAATATCGCCGACAGCATGGACCCCGAGCGCCATGTGCGCGCAGCGCGCGACGCGGTCGCGTTCAGCGACACCATCGCCAACCGGCTCGCCTATGGCGACGCGCTGATGGCGCGCGAGCGCTACGACCAGGCGCTCGAACAGTTCCGCGCCGCCGAGCGCAAATCGCCGCACAACGACCGCGCGATCGGCACGCGCATCGCCGAGGCGGCCTATGAAGCGGGACATGTCGACGAAGCGCTGACGGCGCTCGATCGTCTGCCCGAGACCGGCTCGCAATCTGAGCGCGACCGTCGCGACCTGCTCCGCGCGAAAGTCGTCGAGCAGGACGGACGCAGCGCCGACGCGCTCGCGCTCTACAGCAGCATCGTCGACCGCGTCCCCGGCGACGAGGTCCGCTGCCGCATCGCCGCGCTGCTGATCGCCGCCGGCGACAAGGCCGGCGCGCGGACGGTGCTGCAGGAGGTCGAAATGCGCAAGAAACGCACCCCGCCCGCGATGCTCAAGGCCAATGCTGAAATGTACGACTGGGCGAAACGGATGCTGGCGGAGCTGGGGTAGGGCGAGGAGCGATCCTCCCCGGAACGGGGAGGGGGACCATGCGAAAGCATGGTGGAGGGGTACGCGCAGTCGAACGCTCTGTATGACCTCCTGTGCCCCTCCACCACCCTTCGGGTGGTCCCCCTCCCCCTGCGGGGAGGATCGCTACCTAAACCGGCATCTCGCCATTCGCGCCCAGCACCACCCCGGCAAGATACAGCGACCCGCAGATCAGCACCTCGCCGCGCGGACGGTGCGCCGCGATATGGCGCAGCGCCGCCTCGACATCGCCGCACGGCTGCGCATCGACGATGCCCAGCCCGTCCTGCGCCCAGCGGCACAAATCCTTGGGATCATGATGTTCGTGCCCCGGGATCGGCACCGCCTGGAAGGACGCGATGCGGTCCGCAAAAGGCTGCAGGAACCCCATCGCATCCTTGTTGCGCAAGAGGCCGCACACGATGTGCAGCGGCGCCTTGTCCGCCAGCGCGCGTCCGAGCGCCGCGCCCGCGTCGGGATTATGCCCCCCGTCGAGCCAGACCGCGCTATCCGTGGGCACCAGCCGGGTGAGCGGGCCCTCGGCGAGCTTCTGCATCCGCCCCGGCCAGAAAGCCGCGGCAACGCCCGCGGCGATCTCGGCCTCGCCCGGCCGCGGATGCGGCGCGATATTGAGCATCGCGATGGCAAGCCCGGCGTTGCGCTGCTGGTGCGCGCCCGGCATGCGGCTGTGCAACACCTCGCCGATCGAACCGAAGCTCGAGCTCCAGCGAAACCCGCCCTCCGCCGCTTCGACCTGCCAGTCGCGCCCTTCGGAAAACAAGGTCCCGCCGACCGCCGCGGCGCGTCCGCCGATGACGTCCATCAGCGGCTCGGGATAATCGAGCGTCGCCAGCGCCGCGCCGCGCTTGAAGATGCCCGCCTTCTCCCACGCGATGCGCACCGCGGGATCGTCGGGCGTCCCCGCCTCGGGCGCCAGCAAAAACGCCTCATGATCGATCCCCAGCGACGCGATCCCGCACACCGCGGGCGCCGCGATGACATTGGTCGCATCGAGCCGCCCGCCAAGCCCGACCTCGATAATGCAATCGTCGGCAGGACCGCGCGCAAAGGCGAGGAAGGCGGCGGCGGTGGTGATTTCGAAGAAGCTCGCCTGCAAATCCTGCGCGACATCGAGCACCTCGTCGAGCAGCGCCGCGAGTGCCGCATCCTCGATCAGCGCCCCCGCGATCCGGATCCGCTCGTTGAAGCGCACGAGATGCGGGCTGGTGTAGCTGTGCACCCGCCGCCCCTGCGCCTCGAGGATCGCGCGCAGATAGGCGCAGGTCGACCCCTTGCCGTTGGTCCCCGCGACATGGAAGGTCCGCGGCAGCCGATCCTGCGGATTGCCCAGCCGCGCGCAAAGTTCGGTGATCCGCTCGAGCCCCAGAACATCGCGCCCCGGCGACAGCGCCGCGAGCCGGTCGAGCTGCGCCTGGACGGCGGGATCCTGGGAGTGTGCGTGGTCGGGCATCTTTTCCTCCCCTCCCTGCAAGGGAGGGGCTGGGGGTGGGTGCGCGGCAAAGCCGCGCTGCTACGTCGAGGTTGAAATCGTCGATCGGGGCATCGAGCCCCGACCGCCGAGACCCACCCCTAACCCCTCCCTTGCAGGGAGGGGAAGAACTAAGCCGCCTTCTCGGGCGCCAGATAGCCGATCAACCGCCCCAGCGTCGCGGGCAGGTCCTTCCGGTGCACGACCATGTCGATCATCCCGTGATCGAGCAGATACTCCGCCCGCTGGAACCCCTCGGGCAATTTCTCGCGGATCGTATTCTCGATCACGCGCTGGCCCGCAAAGCCGATCAGCGCCTTGGGCTCGCTGATCTGGATATCGCCGAGCATCGCATAGCTCGCGGTGACTCCGCCCGTCGTCGGATCGGTCAGCAACACGATATACGGCAGCCCCGCGCGGCGCAGCCGCGCCAGCGCCACGGTCGCGCGCGGCATCTGCATCAGCGACAGCGTGCCTTCCTGCATGCGCGCGCCGCCCGCGGCGGTGATCGCCACATAGGGAGCGCCGCGCCTGATCGCTTCCTCGACCCCCGCGACAAAGGCTTCGCCCACCGCGACCCCCATCGACCCGCCCATGAAGGCGAAATCCTGCACGCCGATCACCGCCGGATGCCCGTCGATCCGCCCGAAGGCGTTCTGGTACGCGTCGCGGTCGCCGGTCTGCGTACGCGCGGCCTTGATGCGGTCGACATATTTCTTGGTATCGCGGAACTTCAGCGGATCCTCGGGCGCCGCGGGGGCGGCCAGAATCTCGTGCAAGCCGCCGTCGAACAGCTGCAAAAACCGCTCGCTCGCGCCGATGCGATCATGATGGTCGCAGCGCGGGCAGACGTTCAGATTGTCCTGCCATTCCTTGACGAACACCATCTGCTGGCATTCGCGGCACTTGTGCCAGAGGTTGTCGGCGGTGTCGCGCTTCGCCGCGAAGGGCAGGGCGTTGCGCACGCGTTCGAGCCAGCTCATGCGGCGATCTCCTTTGCGCCGTGGATAGCATCGGCGAGTGAACGGGTGAAGGCCTCGACATAAGGCGCCGCACCGTCGCCATGCTCGGCAATGATGTCGATGAAGGCCGATCCGACGACGACGCCGTCGGCAACTTTGGCGATCTGCGCGGCCTGTTCGGGGGTGCGCACGCCGAAGCCCACCGCGACGGGCAGGTCGGTCGCACCCTTGAGCCGCGCCACGGCCTCCTCGATGCTCGCCTGCGCCGCCTGCTGCAGCCCGGTGATCCCCGCGACGCTGACATAATAGAGGAACCCGCCCGCGCCTTCGAGCACCGCGGGCAGCCGCGCCGGATCGGTCGTCGGCGTGGCGAGGCGGATCGGCGCGACCCCGGCCGCGCGCAGGCTCGGCCCGAGTTCGGGGTCCTCCTCGGCGGGAATGTCGACGCAGATCACCCCGTCGACCCCGGCCTTGGCACATTCCGCGGCGAACCAGTCGGCCCCGCGCACCGTCATCGGATTGGCATAGCCCATCAGCACCAGCGGTACATCGGCATGCCGCGCCCGAAACGCGGCGGCCATCGCGAAGATATCGGCGGTCGTCGTCCCCTTGGCGAGGCTGCGCAGATTGGCTGCCTGGATCGCGGGCCCATCGGCCATCGGATCGGTAAAGGGCATGCCCAGTTCGATCACATCGGCGCCCCCGGCGACCAGCGCGTCGAGGTTCGCGGCGGTATCGCCGTCCCCCGCGGTAATGAAGGCGACGAGCGCGGTGCCCGGCTTGGCAAAGGTGGTGGCGAAGCGGGTGCTCATTTTCCCTCTCCCCTTGCGGGAGAGGGTTGCGAAGACTTGCCAGCTTGCTGGCTAGTCGTAGCTGGGTGAGGGGTATGCGATCGCGATGCGATCGCGCGAGCCGAAGACTCGCTCACCCTCATCCAACTGCGCCTAGGCGCCTTCGGCGCCAAGGCTTCGTATCCTTCTCCCCTCGAGGGAGAAGGTGTTGCATAGGCGCTCACAGCTCCACCCCCAGCGCATCCGCCACGGTGAAGATGTCCTTGTCCCCGCGCCCCGAGCAATTGACGATGATCACCTTGTCCTTGCCCAGCGTCGGCGCGATCCGTTCCGCCGCCGCGATCGCATGCGCCGATTCCAGCGCCGGGATGATCCCCTCGAGCTTGGTCAGCTTCTGGAAGCTCGCCAGCGCCTCGGCGTCGGTCACCGGCTCGTAGCGCACCCGCCCGATGTCGTGCAGCCAGCTATGCTCGGGCCCGATCCCCGGATAGTCGAGCCCCGCCGAGATGCTGTGCGCTTCGGTGATCTGCCCGTCTTCGTCCTGTAGCAGATAGGTTTTGTTGCCGTGCAGGATGCCCGGCCGTCCGCCCGCCAGGCTCGCGGCATGCTTGCCGTCCAGCCCTTCGCCCGCGGCCTCGACCCCGACGATCTCGACGCTCGCATCGTCCAGAAACGGATGGAACAACCCGATCGCGTTCGACCCGCCGCCGACCGGCGCGATCAGCATGTCGGGCAGCCGGCCCTCGGCCTCCAATATCTGCGCCTTCGCCTCGTCGCCGATCACCGACTGGAAGTCGCGGACGAGCTCGGGATAGGGATGCGGACCCGCCACCGTGCCGATGATATAGAAAGTATCGTGGACGTTCGCCACCCAGTGGCGCAGCGCCTCGTTCATCGCGTCCTTCAGCGTCCTGGCGCCGCTCTCGACCGCGACCACCTCTGCGCCCAGCAACTTCATGCGGAACACGTTCGGTTGCTGCCGCGCGACGTCGACCGCGCCCATGAAGATCGTGCAGGGCAGGCCGAACAAGGCCGCGACGGTCGCGGTCGCGACGCCATGCTGCCCCGCGCCGGTCTCGGCGATGATCTTGGTCTTGCCCATGCGCTTCGCGAGCAGGATCTGGCCGATGCAATTGTTGATCTTGTGCGCGCCGGTGTGGTTGAGGTCCTCGCGCTTCAGATAGATCTTCGCTCCACCCAGATGATCGGTCAGCCGCTCGGCCAGCCACAGCGGGCTCGGGCGGCCGACATAATGTTTGAGCAGCCGGTCGAATTCGGCGCGGAATTCATTATCGACATGTGCCGCGCGATACTCGCGCTCGAGGTCGAGGATCAGCGGCATCAGCGTCTCGGCGACATAGCGGCCGCCGAACTGGCCGAAATGGCCCCGCGCGTCGGGGCCGGTGCGAAGGCTGTTGGGCAGGGTCTGGGAAGCAGTCATGGTCGTTTCCATCAGCAAAAGGATAAGGCGCTCGCGAAGAGACGGGGGTCTCAGGCGATCAGCGCCATCGTTTCCCGATGCGCACGACGGATGGCGACGGCGTCAGCATGTCGCGACCGCTTTAAGGAAAGCGGCGATCTTGTCCACATCCTTGACGCCCGGCGCGCTTTCGACCCCCGAGGAGACGTCGACCAGCGGCGCCCCGGTCGCCGCGATCGCCGCGCAGACGTTCGCCGCACTCAGTCCGCCCGCGATGCCCCACTCGATGCGGTGCTTGTGTCCGACCAGCAGCGACCAGTCGAAGCGCGTACCCGTGCCCCCCGGCATCGCCTGCGCGGGCGCATCGTAGAGCAGCCGGTCGACGACGCCCTCATATTGCAGCGAGCGCGTCAGCGTGCCCGCATCCTTCAGCCCGACCGCCTTCCACGCCTCGGTCCTGGTGTTCGTCTTGACCGCATTGATCCACTCAGGCGTTTCGCTGCCGTGGAACTGGATGATGTCGGGGCGCACCGCGCTCCACGCCGCGCCGGTCACCTGCGGCCCGGCATTGACCAGCAGCAGCGCGACCTTGACGCGGTCGCCCGCATATTTCCTGAGCTCGGCGGCGGTGTCCAGATCGACGTAGCGCGGGCTCGGCTCATAATGGTTGAGCCCGATATGCGTCGCGCCGTGCTCGATCGCGGCGTCGATTTCGGCCCGGGTCTTGAGGCCGCAGATTTTGACGAGAGGGGGCATGATTGTCTCTACTGAATCGTCACCCTGGCGAAGGCCGGGATCTCGACATAGCGTCGGGACGCGAGGGTGAGACCGTGATCGGAGTCACGTGCCTCCGATCACCCTTCGCCGGGGTGACGGGTTAAATCAAAGCGTCGACTCGATCTCGCGCGCCGCAAGATCGGGGTCCGCCGACTGGCTGATCGGGCGCCCGACCACCAGGATCGACGCGCCGTCGCTCATCGCCTGCGCCGGGGTGACGACGCGCTTCTGGTCGCCGGCCTTGCCGTTCGCGGGGCGCACCCCGGGGACGACGAAGAAACCGCCCGGCCACGCCTTGCGCGCCGCCTTCACTTCCTGCCCCGAGCATACGATCCCGTCGCAGCCCGATTCGCGGGCCAGCGCGGCGAGGCGCACGACCTGGTCGTGCGGGCTGCCGCCGACGCCGATGTCGCCCAGATCGGGCGCGTCGAGGCTGGTCAGCACGGTGACCGCGACGACCTTGGTGTTCTGTCCCGCCGCCGCCTTGGCTTCCTCGAGCATCGCGCGCCCGCCTGCGGCGTGCACGGTCAGGATCGCGGGCTCCAGCGAACGCAGCGCCTGGATCGCCTTCGCGACGGTGTTCGGAATGTCGTGGAGCTTCAGATCGAGGAAGATCGGCAGCCCGAACTTGGCCATCTCGTGCACCCCGTGATGCCCGTTGGCGCAGAAGAATTCGAGCCCCAGCTTCAGCCCGCCGACATGGCGGCGCACCTTCTGCACCAGCGTCAGCGCGGCGTCGAGATGTGTCGTGTCGATGGCGAGATAGAGCGGCGAGGTCATGGCTTGTCCGTGGTGAAAAGATCGGTCGGGGCAGGCGAGGGGGCGGGGTCGGTAGCGGGGACCGCAGGCGTCTCCGCCGGGCGGTTCGCCATCGCACGCAGGTCGGCGAGTTGGCGCTCGCTATGGTCGAGCCGGCGTTTCAGCGACCAGCGCGCGGCGCGCAGCGCGATCCACAGCGGCACGCTGCCGATCAGGAACGCCGCGAGGATGAGCACGGGCAGCTTGGTGTCGAGCACCGAGCCCGGCCAGATGGTGACGGTGATCGGGATCCAGTTCGCCATCGCAAAGATGACCAGCACCGCGGTCAGCAGCACCCAGATGACCGTCCGAACAATTCCCACGCGGCTTGCTCCCTATTGTTGGCGACTTGGACGGAGCCTAGGCGAGTTCGACGTGGGATTCCAGAGGGGGCGATCGATCCTCCCCGGATCGGGGAGGGGGACCATCGAAGATGGTGGAGGGGCACAGGCGGTTCGCCTTGCCGGCGAGGTGGTGGACGGCGATTCCGGCTTGGGGTCGGGAAGGCGCATTCGGCTTGGCGTAGCGCAAACCTCCTGTGCCCCTCCACCACCCTGCGGGTGGTCCCCCTCCCCCGGTGGGGGAGGAGCCTAGCCCACGAACACCCGCGCAAAAATCGTATCGACATGCTTCAGATGATAGCCCAGGTCGAACAGCGCCGTCAGCTGTTCGGCCGACAACCGCGCCGTTACCTCGGCATCGCCCTTGAGCAATTCGAGCAGCGACAGCGCGCCGTCGCTCTCCCACACCTTCATCGCGTTGCGCTGGACCAGCACATAGCTTTCCTCGCGGCTCGCGCCCGCCTGCGTCAGCGCCAGCAACACGCGCTGCGAATGCACCAGCCCGCCCATGCGGTCGAGATTCTTCTGCATCCGCGCAGGGTAAACGAGCAATTTGTCGACCACCCCGGTCAGCCGCGCGAGCGCGAAGTCGAGCGTGATCGTCGCGTCGGGGCCGATGAAGCGCTCGACCGACGAGTGGCTGATGTCGCGCTCGTGCCACAGCGCGACATTCTCCATCGCGGGGATCGCGGCGCTGCGCACCATGCGCGCCAAGCCGGTGAGGTTCTCGGTCAGCACCGGGTTGCGCTTGTGCGGCATCGCCGACGAGCCCTTCTGCCCCGGCGAGAAATATTCCTCGGCCTCGAGCACCTCGGTACGCTGCAGATGCCGGACCTCGACCGCCAGCCGCTCGATCGAGCTCGCGATCACGCCCAGCGTCGCAAAGAACATCGCATGCCGGTCGCGCGGGATCACCTGCGTCGACACCGGCTCGACCGACAGCCCCAGCTTGGCCGCGACATGTTCCTCGACCCGCGGGTCGATATTGGCGAAGGTGCCGACCGCCCCCGAAATCGCGCAGGTCGCGATATCGGCGCGCGCCGCGACCAGCCGCGCCTTGCAGCGGTCGAATTCGGCGTAAGCTTCGGCCATCTTGAGCCCGAAGGTCACCGGCTCGGCATGGATGCCGTGGCTGCGCCCGATCGTCGGGGTCAGCTTGTGCTCGTACGCGCGCTTCTTGATCGCCCCGAGCAGCGCGTCGAGATCGGCCAGCAGGATATCGGCCGCCTGCGTCAGCTGCACCGCCAGGCAGGTGTCGAGCACGTCGCTCGATGTCATCCCCTGGTGCATGAAGCGCGCCTGCTCGCCGACATTTTCGGCGACCCAGGTCAGGAAGGCGATGACGTCGTGCTTGGTCACCGCCTCGATCGCGTCGATCGCCGCGACGTCGATGACGGGGTTCGTCGCCCACCAGTCCCACAGCGCCTTCGCCGCGTCCTTCGGCACCACGCCCAGTTCGGCGAGCGCGTCGGTCGCGTGCGCTTCGATCTCGAACCAGATGCGGAAGCGGTTCTCGGCCGCCCAGATCGCGGTCATCTCGGGCCGGGCGTAACGCGGAACCATGGTTTTTCCCTTCTTTAGGATCAATTGATCGCGGAATCGGTGCGGCAACGCGACGGGGCGCGCCCTAGCAGGGACGAGCCGCGCCGCCAATCGTCCCCGCGATGCAACTTTCACATTTCCGACACGGTTGATCGCATGCCCCTTCAGGAACCAGGCGGCGCGCAAGGCGAAGCGTCGCTACCAACAGGAGAACTACCATGTTGAAAACCATGCTTTTGATCGGCGCTGCCGCCGTGAGTTTCCCGGCGCTGGCGCAGAACCAGCCCGCCGACACTGCCACCCCGCCGGCGAGCCAGCCGTCGGAACCGGCACCCGAAAATACCCAGCCGGCGCCGCCGACCCCGGCGGCAGAACCGGCGCCCGCTCCGGATGCGGCGGCGCAGCCGGCCCCGGTACCCGCCCCGGCGCCCGACGCTTCTGCAACCCCGCCGGCGGCCGCCGAGCCCGCGCCCCCCGCTGGCGACGCGACCACCACCGCGCAGTCGGCCCCCAGCGGCACCGCCGCCACCCCGACGCAGGTCGCGCAGATCGTGAACACGGAGTTCCCGACCTACGACGCCGATTCGAGCGCCGAGCTCAGCGAAGTCGAATTCGGTACCTGGATGAAGAAGCTGCGCGCTGCCAGCGAACCCACGGTCGACGTCGAATCGGCCGAAGTGAAAACATGGATTGGCCAGGCCTATGGCGCTGCCGATGCCGACAAGAACGGCACCGTCAGCAAGGAAGAGCTGACCGCTTTCCTGTCGAAAGGCGCGTAAGCGCCCCTGACTGGGTGGTGAAGCCGTCGGAGAAATCCGGCGGCTTCATCGCGTTTGGGGGAGGGGAGGTGCGATCCTCCCCGGCACGGGGAGGGGGACCATGCGAAGCATGGTGGAGGGGTACGTGCAGTCGAGCGCGGCGCATGACCTCCTGTACCCCTCCACCACCCTTCGGGTGGTCCCCCTCCCCCCTGCGGGGGAGGATCGGCTACGGCTGCTTCACATCCACGATCGTCAACCGATGCTCCGCCCCGCCGCGATCGGGCCACAGGATCGACTGCCCGGCACGCAGCCCGATCAGCCCCGCGCCCACCGGGGTCAGGATCGACACCCGCCCCGCCGCAATGTCGGCCTGCCCCGGATAGACCAGCTCGACGGACCGCTCGGTCCCCGTCTTCTCGTCACGGAACCGCACTTCGGACCCCATGGTGACGACATCGCCGGGCATCGTCTCGGCGCTGCAGATTTTCGCGCGGTCGATCTCGCCGAGCAGCATCTCATAGATGCGATTGAGCTCGTGCTGCTGGAGCAGCGCGAGTTCGGTCAGCCGGTCGGCTTCGGTGTCGATCATGCGGATCGCCGGGCGCGCGGCCCGGGCTTGTGCTTTGGTCATGGTGCGGACTTTCCGGAAGGGGACGCGCGCACGCGGTCCTTCCGCGCACGGCTCATAAAGATCGGAAACTAGCCCCGGGACCCGGGGCGAACGCGCCGGAACCCGGGGCTAGAGGCCCGCGAGAAGCTGTCCCCCGTGAAACCGGAAGCGGAGAAGGCCGCGTCGAATCTGCATGGTGGTGAGGATGCCGGGTACGGGGAGGGAAGTCAAATGGGGGGCGGGAGCGGGGACGGGCGGGAGCGGACGAAAGCGATCCACCCCCAACGGGGGAGGGGGACCACCCGAAGGGTGGTGGAGGGGTACGGGCAGTCGGACGCGACGCATGACCTCCCGTACCCCTCCACCATGCTTCGCATGGTCCCCCTCCCCGTTCCGGGAGGGTCGGCGATGGCCGCTCCCCACCCCGAAGCCGCCCCCAACCTCACAACAACCCCATCCCCCGCATGCTGCGATAATCGCTCCCTCCCACCACGATATGGTCGTGCAGCACGATCCCCAGCTTGCCCGCCGCCGCGGCGATCTCGCGGGTGATCGCGATGTCCTGGCGGCTCGGTTCGGGGCTGCCGCTCGGGTGGTTGTGGACCAGGATGATCGCCGAGGCGCCGAGTTCCAGCGCGCGCTTCACCACCTCGCGGACATAAATCGCCGACTGGTCGATCGACCCCTCGCTCGCCAGCTCGTCGCGGATCAGCATGTTGCGCGCGTTGAGGTACAGCACGCGCACGCGCTCGATGCCCTGCGAACCCATGTCGGCGCGCAGATAATCGAGCAGCGCGTCCCAGCTCGACAGCAAGGGCCGTTCGGCCAGCTCGCCCTTCAGCATGCGCAAATTTGCCGCCTGCACGATCTTGAGCGCCGCGATCGCGCCGTCGCCCAGCCCGTCGACGCGGCGCAGCGCATCGGGATCGGCGCCGAGCAACTGCGCCAGCGAGCCGAATTCGCGCAGCAACGCCTTCGCCAGCGGCTTGGTGTCGCGCCGCGGGATCGCCAGCGCGAGCAGATATTCGACCAGCTCGTAATCGGCGAGCGCCTCGCCCCCGCTGTCGAGCAACCGCGCACGCAATCGCGCGCGATGCCCTGCATGATCCGGTGCGTCCCCCATCGCCTCCCGAATAGCAGCTTGTTAGCCGCACTCAACGGCCATAAGGTTTTGCCGCGACGACACCGTCCTGTTTTCTGCAGCCTTTTGCGCCATTTCGGCGTTATCTCGCGGCACAGGGCGAACCCGTCGGGGCGCATAAGGAACGAATAGCCGCGCGATGACCGACGCCGCCGATACCGAACCCGCGCCCAGGCGCCGCCGCCGCGTCAGGAAGCGCTGGCTGACCGGCGGCGCGCTGCTGGCGCTGGTCGGCGCGCTGTGGCTGGCGCGCGAGCCGATCGCCGACAAATTCGTGCGCGAGCAGCTCGACGAGCTCGGGGTTCCCGCAACCTACACGATCGAGAAGATCGGCTTCCGCACCGAACGCATCTCGAATGTCGTGATCGGCGACCCCAAGCGCCCCGATCTGACCGCGCGCGTGGTAGAGATTTCGCTCGGCTACGGCTGGGGCGGTCCTTACGTTTCGTCGATTGCCGCCGACGGGGTGCGCCTCTATGGCCGCTTCGAGGGGGGGCGGCTGTCGCTCGGCGCGCTCGACAAGTTCCGCGATCCCACGAGCACCGACCCCTTCGCCTTGCCCGACCTGTCGGCGACCCTCACCGACGCGCGCGCGCGGGTCGAGACCCCATGGGGCAATGTCGGCGCGGCATTGAACGGCCGCGGCCACCTCCAGCGCAATTTTGCCGGAACCCTCGCGCTCGTTGCCCCGCGCGTCGCCGCGGCGGGCTGCACGGGAAGCGACTTCAGCTTCTACGGCCCGCTCACCATAAGCAGCCTCAAGCCGCGACTCACCGGCCCACTGCGCGGCCGCTCGCTCGCCTGCGCTAACGGCAGCGTCATCGCACAGTCGCCGCAGGTCGCGCTCGACGTCGCGCTCGGCGAAGACCTCACCAGCTGGGACGGCAAGGCCGATGCGACGCTCGCCGCGCTCGCCGCCGGCCCGGTGCGCGCCGAACGTGTCGCACTGCGCGCGGGCTTCAAGGGCAATGCCGACAAGACCGCGCTGACCTTCGATGGCGAAGCGCTGCGCCTTGCCGGCCCCGATTTCGCCGCGAGCCGCGTCGACCTCGACGCCAGGGGCGAAGTCGGCAAGGCCGCACCCAAGCTCGCCGGCACGCTGACCTTCGCCCGCGCTTCCGCCAGCGCGCGCCTCCGCCAGCGCATCGCCGCCAGCACCAAAAACCTCGACGGAACCCCCATCGGCCCGCTCGCCTCGAAAGCCACCGCAGCCGTCGCCGCGATGCTCGGCGATATCGGCGGCAAGGCCGATTTCGCGCTGGCAGGCGCGGGCGATACCGCGCGCATCGAACTCCTCGCCCCCGATCTCGTCGCCGAAAGCGGCGCGCGCCTCACCGGCAATTCGGACAGCCGCATCGCCTACCTCTACGCCGCCGCGGCGCCCGCCTTCACCGTCCAGGGCGGCTGGGCCTTCGGCGGCGGCGGGCTGCCCGAGGGCACGCTCGCCCTCGACCACCGCGCCGACGGCGCACTCACCGGTCTCGCGCGCCTCGATCCCTATGAAGCCGGCGGCGCGCGCCTCGCGCTGCTCCCGGTGCGCTTCTCGGGCGGCCGCGACGGGGCGATGCGCTTCGCCACCACCGCCGAGCTCAGCGGCCCGATCGCCGACGGCCGCGTCGAGCGGCTGCGCGTGCCGCTGAACGGCGCGCTGAGTTCCACTGGCACGCTCTCCCTCGCGGGCGGCTGCAGCCGCGTCGCCGCCGATCGCCTCACGATCAGCGGCTTCCGCCTCGCCGCGCCGACGCTCGACCTCTGCAGCCGCGCCGGCCAGCCCCTCCTCGCCGCGGGCCCGAACGGCCTCAAGGGCCATATCCGCATCCCGCGCATCGCGCTTAACGGCACCAGCGGCGCCTCGCCCTTCGCCGTCATCTCGGGCCCCGGCGACATCGACCTCGCCACCCTCCGCTGGACCCTCGCGCTCGCCGACGTCCGGCTGGGCGAGGGCGACGGCGTCACCCGCTTCAGCGCCCGGCGCCTCACCGGCCGCGCCACGCCGCAGGGCATGGCCGGCGAGCTCAGCGGCGCCGCGGGCAGGATCGGCGCGGTCCCGCTCGAGATGAGCGAGATCGGCGGCCGCTGGACCTTCGCGAACGGCACCCTCGGCCTCGACGGTTCGCTCCTGCTCACCGACGCCGAACCCGAAGCCCGCTTCGCCCCGCTGATCGCGAACAACGCGCAGCTCCGCTTCCGCGACGGCACGATCGACGCCACCGCCGCCTTCAACGAGCGCACCACCGGCACCCATATCCTCGACACCGTGATCCGCCACGAGCTTGCCGGCAGCACCGGCCACGCCGACCTCAAGGTCCCCGAGCTGCGCTTCAACGATGCTTTCCAGCCCGACCAGCTCAGCCGCCTCGCGCTCGGCGTCATCGCCAATGTCCAGGGCGCGGTCGTCGGCGACGGCCGCATCGACTGGTCGCCCGCCGGGGTGACCAGCCGCGGCACCTTCGCCACCGCGAACACCAACCTCGCCGCCGCCTTCGGCCCCGTCACCGGCGCGACGACGACGCTCGTCTTCGACGACCTCCTCGGCCTCAAGTCCGCCCCGAACCAGACAATTGCGCTCGCCGAGGTCAACCCCGGCATCCCGGTCACCGGCGGCGAGATCGAATATCAGCTGCTCGGCGACAACCGCGTGCGCATCCAGGGCGGCAGCTGGCCCTTCGCCGGCGGGCGGCTCGAGCTTCACCCGACAACGCTCAACTTCAACGCCGACCAGCCGCGCCGGCTAAGCTTCGACCTCGTCGGCGTCGACGCCGCGATCTTCCTCCAGAATTTCGGCTTCGAGAATATCAACGCCACCGGCAAGTTCGACGGCACGCTCCCCGTCGAGTTCGACGGCCTCGGCGGCCGCATCGTGAACGGCCGCATCGACGCGCGCGCGGGCGGCGGCACGCTCGCCTATGTCGGCGAGCTCTCGAACCACAATCTCGGCACCATCGCGAATTTCGCCTTCGGCGCGCTGCGCAGCCTCAAATACGACGACCTCACGATCGTCCTCAACGGCGACCTCGACGGTGAGATGGTCACCGACATCCGCTTCGGGGGCATCGGGCAGGGCGCGGGCGCGACGCAGAATTTCATCACCCGCCAGGTCGCCAAGCTGCCCTTCGTCTTCAACGTCAAGATCCAGGCACCCTTCCGCCAGTTGATCACCTCGGCGAAGGGGCTTTATGATCCGACCGTCTATATCGAACAGAATCTCGGCGCGCTGATCCAGGCGCAGCAGGATGCCGCCGCCGCCGCGACCGACCCGCCCACCGTTCAGCCTCCAGCAAGCGAGCCCGTGCAATGAAGACGACAGGAAGAGAAGCGAGGAGGCTGGCCATCGGCGGTCGGTTGGCGGGATTGATCATCGGCGCGGTAGGCCTTGCCGGCTGCGTCCAGATCGAAACCCCCGACAAACCGATCGAGATCAACCTGAACATCAACATCAAGCAGGAAATCGTGTACAGGCTTGATGGCGACGCCAAGAAGCTGATCGAACAGAATAGCGAGATATTCTGAGGTCTTGAGTGACTAGGGAAAAAGATGATGAGCATGAAGATGTGGAAACCGACCGGACTTGCGATGGCCGCCGTTGCCGCGACCGCCGCCGTGGCGCTGATGGTGCCCTCGGCGATGGCGCAGCGCGACCCCGCCTATGAGGCCGCCCGCGCCGCGGGCCAGGTCGGCGAACAGCCCGACGGCTATCTCGGCTATGCGTCGAGCCCGACCCCCGCGGTGCGCGCGATCGTCGACGACATCAACATCAAGCGCAAGGCGGCCTACACCAGCGGCGCCCCCGCGGGCAGCACGGTCGAGCAATTCGCCTTCGTCACCGGCTGCAACCTGATCAACAAGACCCGGCCGGGCGAGAAATATATGGCCCCCGACCGCAGCTGGAAGACCCGCGACGGCAGCCCCCCGGTCCGCGACTCGCGCTGCCCGTAAAGCCCATTGAAACGCACGGTGCCCCGGGGGCACCCCATGCCGCCGCGCCCCTAAACGCGGCGGCATTTTTGTTGGGCGAGGGGAGGGGGACGGTCCGCTTTCGGGGTGGGTTTAAGACATTAACCCCCTCCTCATTCAGAGGAGGGGCAGAGAGACTTGGTCCGGCGCAGCCGGGCCTTTAGTCGAACGGGGTGGTGGCCGAAGGCTTACG
>NZ_JBXAQA010000009.1:0-106155 GCF_058806755.1 Sphingopyxis sp. GW821-FHT12F08 | reverse complement strand
TTCCTGCGCCTTGCCTCCTCGCACTGAACAAAATCGCTTCAAACCTCGATCGCGCAATCAATGGGTCCTGACCCTAATATCCGCCGCGCAGCAATTGGTCGCTGACCATCTCGCAGCGCGGGGCGAGGGTTGCGCCTGGGCCATGTCGATAATCGGTTTTCCGCAACCGGTCAGACATTCGGAAATCAAAACCGTCACTGCCCTTTTGGCGGCACAGACTGTGCCCCTTCTTCGCCGGATTTGAGAAGGATTTTCCGTCTATTTCCAGTCTCTCAAGACCGAATTGGAGCCACGATATCACCGTAACCCGCGGGAAGGTGAGTGGCAACTTCTTGCCACTAAGTTATTGTTTTTAAATGTAGAAATTTCTGGAGGCCCGAGCCGGAATCGAACCGGCGTGCGCGGATTTGCAGTCCGCTGCGTCACCACTCCGCCATCGGGCCTCATGCCAAATTGCCGCATCCCTTGCGGGACGGGCCGGGTGTTGGACGGACCGCGCTAGTGATGGGCTTTGCTGCCCTTGTCAAGGATTCGCCGATGCGGACTTGGCGGCGGCGGCCGGGGCAGCTATGCGCGGCGCTGCAGACGTTCATGCTGTATTAGCATTGCAATACAGCATGGCTTGGGCTAGAGCGGGCTGCAATAAGGGTCACTCCAGGAATCGGACAGCGCGGATGGCGAGCAGATTGAACGAGGTAAGTGCCGCGGAGATGCGGGCTGCGATGATCGACAGCCAGCTTCGCACCAACGACGTGATCGACCCCGCGGTGGTCGGCGCGATGGGCGCCGTGCCGCGCGAGGCGCATGTGCCGCCCGCACTGACCAGCGTCGCCTATATGGACCGTGCGATCCCGCTCGGAAACGGGCGCGCACTCAATGCGCCGCTGGTCACGGGGCGCCTGCTCGTCGCGGCGATGATCCGCCCCGGCATGCGCGTGCTGCTCGTCGGCGCCGCGACCGGCTACACCGCCGCCTGCCTCGCGCTGCTCGGCGCCGAGGTCGAGGCGCTCGAGGAAGAGACCGGCCTCATCGAAATGGCGAAGCGCGCCGCGACCAACCCCGCGATCCGCTGGACCGAGGGTCCGCTCGCCGCGGGCACGCCCGGCAAGGGGCTGTTCGACCGCATCGTCGTCGAGGGCGCGATCGAGGCGCTGCCCGCCGCGCTCGCCGACCAGCTCGTCGAGGGCGGCCGGATCGTCGCGGCGCTGCGCGACGGCAGCGTCAGCCGCCTCGTCCAGGGGGTGAAGACCGGCGGAACGATCGCGCTCCGCCCCTTCGCCGACATGGACGTCGCGCCGCTCCCGGGTTTCGCGGTCCCCAAGGGTTTCCAGTTCTAACCGGCTCCTCCCCAGTTTTCAGGCTGATCATGACGATGCTCGATACCAACAAGAAACAGCCCCGCGCCCGCTGGCTTACCGGCCTCGCGCTCGGCGCGCTGACGCTGTCGTCGGCGGCGCAGGCCGAAACGCTGCAGGGGGCGCTCGCCAAGGCCTATGAGAACAACCCGACGCTGACCGCGGCGCGCGCCGGACAGCGCGCGAACGACGAGAATGTGCCGATCCGCAAGGCCGACGGGCTGCCCTCGGTCGGCACCAGCGTCGACTATCAGGAAAATATCGTCATCCCCGGCAACAGTTTTTCGTCGCCGGGCCGCGTGCTCAGCGTGAACGGCCAGTTGTCGGTTCCCATCTATCAGGGCGGCGCGGTCAAGAACGCCGTGAAGGCCGCGAAATATCGCGTCGAAGCCGGCCAGGCCGATTTGCGTGCGACCGAGGCGAGCATTTTTTCGCAGACCGTCGGCGCCTATATGGACGTGATCCGCGACCAGGCGATCGTGCAGTTGAACCAGAAAAATGTTTCGGTGCTTCGCACCAATTTGCAGGCGACGAGCGACCGTTTCGAGATCGGCGACCTGACACGCACCGACGTCGCCCAGTCGCAGGCGCGCCTCGCGCTCGCCGAGGGCGACCTGCGCACCGCCGAATCGAACCTGATCGCCAGCCGCGAAGCCTATATCCGGCTCGTCGGCGACGCGCCCGTCGATCTCGAACAGCCGCCGGTGCTGCCCAATTTGCCGGCGACCGCCGAGGAAGCCGTCGCGATCGCGCTCAACAGCAACCCCGACATCGAGGCGGCGAACGAGCTCGTCAACGCCAGTCGCGCCGATATCGGCGTCGCGCGTGCCGCACGCATGCCGAAGCTGTCGGGCACGGTCGGCGGCGGCTATAATGACTTCCTTGGCTCGATCCGCGGCACCGACCAGGATGGCAACCGCTTCGCGCAAACGACGACGAGCGCTCAGGCGGGCCTGTCGATCACCCTGCCGATCTTCCAGGGCGGGCGCCCCGCGGCGCAGGTCCGCCAGGCACAGGCGCGCACCAGCCAGGCAATCGAAACCTATGTCGAGACCGAGCGCGGGGTCATCGCGCAGACGCGCGGCGCCTATGCCGCGTGGCAGGCCAACGAACGGATCATCGCCGCGACCCAGCAGGCGGTCAGCGCCAATGCGCTCTCGCTCGAGGGCGTTCGCGCCGAGAACAGCGTCGGCACGCGCTCGATCCTCGATATATTGAACGCCGAGCAGGAATATCTGAACACCCAGGTCCAGCTCGTTTCGGCGCGGCGCAACAGCTACGTCGCGGCCTTCTCGGTGCTCGCGGCGATGGGCAAGGCCGAGGCGCGCGACCTCGGGATCGAGGGCGGCGCGCTCTACGACCCCGAGGTCAATTATCGCCGCGTGAAGGGCAAGATCTTCGACTGGGACGACGATCCGAAGCCCCAGCAGGTCGCGACCGACACGCGCGCCGTGCCCGCCGCCGACGCCAGCGTCCCCGCCGGCGATCCGCTGAGCCCGCAATAAGAACTTGTTAACCATCGCCCGGTACCGGTAAGGAGATGGTTAATCGTCCGCTTTCCGGATGATTCACAGGGGGCCATATGGGCGACATGTCGCGTGAACCGTCGATGGAAGACATACTGTCGTCGATCCGGCGCGTCATCGCGCGCGACGAAGCCCCCGGCGCGCGCGAAATCCGCGAGCCCGCGCGCGAGGATGTGCTCGAACTGAGCGACGCCGAAGACGACTACGGAGCCGAAGACGCGCCCGAGTCAGGCGCTGCCGAGGAACTGGTCTCGGCCGCCAGCGCCGACGCGACGCGCCAGTCGCTCGAGGCGCTGACCGCCGCGGTCGCGCCCGCGGTCGCCGCCGCGGTGACCGTCCCGGCCGCGGGCCGGTCGCTCGAGGACGTGGTGCTCGACGCGCTGCGCCCGATGCTCAAGGACTGGCTCGACACCAACCTGCCCCCGCTGGTCGAGGCGATGGTGGCCAAGGAAATCAGTCGGATTACCGGACGGCGGCTCTAATAATCCTCCCTGTCGCGAAGCGATGGGGAGGGGGACCGCTCGCGAAGCGAGTGGTGGAGGGGTGATTGACGCCCGGCCACGAACCGAACCAGATGGTCTACTACAGCTTCGACATCCTCCATTACTTCGCGCGCAGGAAGCCTCACCACGGCGACGCCTCGCTCGACAAGCCATGCTTCACGCATGGCATCCCGTGTGGGCATATTTCCGATGTCGTGCACCGCGCCGTCGATCTCGATCGCAAGCTTTGCGGACGCTACGTAAAAGTCGAGCACATAGGCGCCTATGGGGTGCTGTCGCCGAAACTTGACCCCGCCGGGCCGCGTTCGCAGGCGCTGCCAGAGCTTGGCTTCCGGTGCAGTCATCATCCGCCGCAATCGGCGCGCTCTCGCTATTGTCTCTTTTGAAGTCCGGCGCTGCATGACCCCTCCACCATGCTTTGCATGGTCCCCCTCCCCATCGCTTCGCGACAGGGAGGATTAGGGTAGCCGCATCGCTAGCGGTTTGGCGGCAAGATGGCGCCAAATCGGACCATCTTAATCCTCCCTGCGGCGAAGCCGTGGGGAGGGACCGCCCGCAAAGCGGGTGGTGGAGGGGGACGAAGGCAAAAACCAAGGCCCTCCGTCAGCGCTTTGCGCTGCCAGCTCCCCATCGCTACGCGACGTGGAGAATTACGACCCCGCCCAATCCTCCAGCAAGTACCGCGCGATCGCCAGCGGCGGCGGGGCCATGAACGGCGCGCCCATGTCGCCCGCGAGCGCGGCGCGGACCTCGGCGCGGTCGACCCACATCGCCGCTTCGATCTCGGTCGTGTCGAGCGTCAGCGCGGGGTCGCTCGTCACCGCGCGCGCGCCGATCATCAGCGACGAGGGGAAGGGCCAGGGCTGGCTCGCCACATAAGTGACGTCCGACACGCGGATCCCCGCCTCCTCGAACAATTCGCGCGCCACTGCTTCCTCGAGCGATTCGCCGGGCTCGACGAACCCCGCGAGCGCCGAAAAGAAGCCCGGCGGGAAGCCGGGCTGGCGCCCGACGAGCACGCGGCCCTCGCATTCGGCGAGCATGATCACCACCGGGTCGACGCGCGGAAAATGTTCGGCGTTGCAGCTGCCGCATTGGCGGCCCCAGCCGCCGCGGAACAGCGCGCTCGGGCTGCCGCACACCGCGCAGAAGCGATGCCGCGCGTGCCAGTCGACCAGGCTGCGCGCGCCGCCATAAAGCGCCGCCTCTTCGCCCGACAGCAAGGGCAGCAGCCGCATCACGGTGCGCGAGCGCGCATCGATCCGCTGGCTCGCTACAGGCTCGCGCACGAAATGCGGCACGCCGGCCTCGTCGAGGCCGAGCAGCATCGCCGCGCGGTCGTCGGCGGGGTCGAAGGGCTCCCAGCATAGCCCGCCACCCTCGCCCGGCACGAAGTCGATCCCGTCGAGGACGAGGCACAGCGCGCGCGAATCGGCGGACGCCGCCGCGAAGGCGGCCGCATCTGTGCGGACCTGGTCGGCGCGGTCGAGCCGCGCGCCGGTAAAGCCGAGCGGCAGCGGCATCAGCCGATCACATCCTTGAGCACGGTCTCGCCGAACTTCGCCTGGAAGGGCACGGTTTCCGACGGCATGATCTGCGTATAGCCGCCGACGCGATAGCCGAGCCCCCGGTGCACGAAACCGATCGTTCCCGCGGCGCCCGCCCAGCCGAACAGCCCCTCGCCGCCCGGCGAGGTCGGCAGCGACACGCGCCCGCCCGCGCCGAAGCCCTGGCCGTCGACGAAAGTCCCCTTGCGGTCGACGCTGTCGCCCAGCAGGTTCGACATCGCGAGCCGCGCGGTCTCGGCCTCCATGATCCTCTTGCCGCCGGTCTCACCCTCGCCCAGCAGCATCGCGAGGAAACGGTCGTAGTCGCGCGCGCTCGACACGAGACCGCCGCCGCCGAACGGATAGGGCGGCTTGTCGAGATAGATCGAGCTGGTCGCCGGGTCGAAGGGGATCAGCGCGCCGGCATAGGCCGCATAATTGCTCGTGAAGCGCCCGACATCCTTCTTGTCGACCATGAATCCCGTGCTCGCCATGCCGAGCGGGTCGAACAGCCGTGCCTTCAGGAAGGCGTCGAAAGCCTGCCCCGACACGACCTCGATCACCCGTCCCAAGAGGTCGAGCCCGATCGAATAACTCCATTTCGTCCCGGGTTCGTAGACGAGCGGCAGCGCGGCGAGCCGGTCGGCCATGACCGCGAGGCTCGGCGCGGGGGTGACCGGCGGAAAACCCGGGATCGGCAATTTGCTTGCCTGCCCGCCGACGATCCCGGCATCGTCATAGGCCTTCTTGATCGGCCCCTTCTGGATGATGTTGTAACCGAGCCCGGCGGTGTGGGTGAGCAGGTGGCGCACCGTGATTTGCGTCTTCGCCGGACGCACGTCGGTGATCGAGCCGTCGGGGGTGTTCTGCACCTTCATATTCGCGAAGGCGGGCAGGAAATCGGCGATCGGCTGGTCGAGCTTCATCTTGCCGTCTTCGATCAGCAGCATCGCCGCGATGCCGGTGACCGGCTTGGTCATCGAATAGAGCCGCCACAAGGTGTCGGGGCCGACCGGCACGCCGTCGCTGATCGACTGCACCCCGGCGCCGAAGAAGCTCGCTTCCGCCTGCCCCTTGCCGATCGCGGCGAGCGTACCCGCCAGTTCGCGGCGGTCGACGAAACCTTTGATGAAGGCGTGCGTCGCGGGATAGAGCTGTGCCCCGCCTTCCTTGAAGGCCCAGGCCGTATGGGGCAGCAGCAGCCCGGTTCCGCCCAGCGCCAGCCCGCCGAGCATCGCGCGGCGCGAAACCATCATGTTCATCTTACTCTCTCCAGCATCTTGTCGATCAGTTTCCGGTAGAGCGTCGGCAGGCCCGCCGCGTCAAGCTCGGTGATCGGCCACCACGCGCCTTCCGCTGCGGCATCTTGGGATTTGCGGCGGACCAATGTCAGCGTCAGGTCGAAATGGGTGAAGCCATGGTCGACCGACACGATCCCCGACTCGCGCGGCGGCGTATCGGTCCAGTCGCCCCCGGGCAGCGCGCGCATCCCGCCGAGCATGCCCTTGTCGGGGCGCCGCACCAGCCAGACCCGGCCGTCCTGCTCGATCCAGTAAGCGAGGCCGTGGCGATGCGGCTTCGTCTTTTTGGGCGGCTTGACCGGCAGCCGCTCGATATCGGCACGCCCGCGCGCGCGGCAGTCGGCCATCACCGGGCAGATGCCGCACGCCGGGCTGCGCACCGTGCAGATCGTCGCGCCGAGGTCCATCAGCGCCTGCGCGAAGTCGCCCGGGCGATCCGCCGGGACCAGCGGCGCCAATGCCGCCTTGATCTCGCGTTTCGCCGCGGGCAACGGGATCTCGATCAGCCGGTGGCGCGCGATCACGCGCTCGATATTGGCGTCGACCACGATCGATGGCCGCCCGAAGGCGATCGCCGCCACCGCCGCCGCGGTATAGTCGCCCACCCCCGGCAAGGCGCGCAGCTTCGCATCGCTGTCGGGAAATGTGCCGCCATGATCCGCCACCACCGCACGCGCGCAGGCGAGCAGGTTGCGCGCGCGGGCATAATAGCCGAGCCCGGCCCATGCCGCCATGACGTCGGCATCGTCGGCCGCCGCGAGGTCGGCCACTGTCGGCCAGCGCGCCGTGAAGCGCTCGAAATAGCCCGCGACCGCGGCGACCGTCGTCTGCTGCAGCATGACCTCGGCCATCCACACGCGATAGGGGTCGGGCACCGCGCCGCTCCCCGGCGGCACGCGCCACGGCAGCACGCGCGCGGCACGGTCGTACCAGCCGAGCAGGCGCGCGGCGAAGCCTTCAACGATGTCGGAAGTCTGGACGCTCACCCCCCGCCTATGGCATGGCGCCTCCAATGGCGAAAGAGACGCGAGAGGATGGCCCGGCCGCCAAGCCGAAAGCCAGGGCAAAGGCGAAATCCGCCAAGCCCGCCGCGCGTCCTTACGAGCGCCCGCGCGGCGGCGAGGCGCGCGCTATTTCGGACCTCGTCCCCGAAATCGGCCGCACCGCCTTTCGCAAATTCGGCTTCATCCAGTCGTCGGTGGTCAGCCGCTGGCGCGAGATCGTCGGCGACCGCCTCGCCGACGTCACCCAGCCCGCGATGATCCGCTTTCCCGCCGGACAGAAAGCTGGCGGCACGCTGCACCTCACGATCAGCGGCGCGCATGCGCCGATGCTCCAGCATGTCGCCCCCGACCTGATCGCCGCGGTCAATCGCTTCTTCGGCTATGCCGCGATCGCAAGCGTGCGCATGACCCACGGGCAGGTGACCCCCGCCCCCGCCGTTCAGCCGCCAGCAATGCTCAAACCCGTACCCGCCGAACTGGGGGACAGTTTGCGCGATATCGGCGACCCCGAGCTTCGGACCGTCCTCGAGCGGATGGCCGCCGGGCTCGCGACGCCGCCCAAGCTCCCCCGCATCAGTTGAGGAAGACCCGGCCCCGATGAAGCCATTCCGCCCGCGTTCGATCGCCCTTGCCGCCACCGCCGCGCTCGGCGTCCTCGCGCTCTCGGCCGTCCACGCCGCCCCCGCCAAGAAGGCGGCCGCCGCGCCGCGCTGGTCGTCGACCGTCACCGCGAGCAGCATCGGCGCCTATAGCGTCGGCAATCCCGCCGCGAAGGTCCGGCTGGTCGAATATTTCAGCTATACCTGCCACGTCTGCGGCGATTTCGCCAAGGCGGCGGGGGTGCCGCTCAAGACGCTCTACGTCGACAAGGGCCTCGTCCTTTTCGAATATCGCAACCTCGTGCGCGATCCGATCGACATGACCGCCGCGCTGCTCGCGCGCTGCGGCGGGCCCAAGGCCTTTGCGGGCAATCACGCCGCGATCTTCGCCGGCCAGCCCGCGCTGCTCGACAGGATCACCAAGGCGAGCGACGCCCAGAAGGCGAGCTGGTTCGAGGGCACCACCGGCCAGCGCGCGCGCAAGATCGCCGCCGACACCGGGCTGACCGCGCTGATGAGCGCGCGCGGCTATACGCTCGCGCAGCAGAACGCCTGCCTCGACAACGAGGTCGCGCAGGCCGAGCTCACCGGCATGACCAACATCGGCCGCAACGCCGACCGCGTCGGCGGCACCCCAGCCTTTTTCGTCAACGGCCGCCGCCTCGACGGCGTCGCCTGGCCGGCGGTGAAATCGCAACTCGACCTTGCGCTCAAGGCTTCGTAAAAGCCCGTCCTTCCCCGATTAGTGGAGACAAGACATATGACCCTGCTGCGTACCGCCCTTTTGACCTCGATGGGCGCGCTCGCCCTCGCCGCGTGCGGCGACAGCAAGACCGATCCCGCCAAGGAACAGGCGGCGATCGCCAAGGTCGCGGCGCCCGCGGGCAAGAGCTGGTCGCAGACCGTCGCCGTCACCCCCGAGGGCGGCTATGTGATGGGCAACCCCGATGCGCCGATCAAGGTGCTCGAATATGCCTCGCTCACCTGCTCGCACTGCGCCGATTTCTCGAATAGCAGCCACGAGGAGCTGAAACGCGATTTCGTCGACACCGGCCGCGTGAGCTTCGAAATCCGCAACTATGTCCGCGACCCGATCGACATCACCGCCGCCGCGGTGATCCAGTGCGCGCCGAAGGAACGCTATTTCGCGCTGATGGAAAACACGATGGCCGCGCAGGCCGAAATCTTCAAAAACGCCCAGGGGAACCAGGCGGGTTACGAGGCGGCGATGGCGCTGCCCCCCGCGCAGCGCTTCCCCGCGCTCGCCAAGGCGATCCAGCTCGACACCTTCTTCCAGTCGCGCGGGATGACCGCCGAGCAGATCAACGCCTGCCTCGGCAATGTCGCCAATCTCGAAAAGCTTGAAAAGGGCGTCAACGCCGCGAACGAGGCCTATCCGATCCCCGGGACCCCGGCCTTCATCGTCAACGGCCAGCTGGCCGAGGGCATCGGCACCTGGCCGGTGCTGCGCGACCGCCTGAAAACGCTGGGCGCGCGCTGAGCGCACGTTTGGCCCTCCCCTTCAGGGGAGGGCAGCGAGACTTGGCAGCTTGCTGCCTGGTCGCAGCGGGTGGGGTCTAGCGACCTTGCGCAACACCGACAGACCCCACCCCAACCCCTCCCCTGAAGGGGAGGGGCTTATACCATCCCAACCCCCTTGCGACTCCCCGGCCCGCGCGGCATGACGGGAGCCAAGGGGGATATGTGACAAGCAGGTTGCATCATCTGCGATTCGGTCGACTGCACGGGATGCGCCCGTGCAGATAAAACGCTTGCGCCTGACCGGTTTCAAAAGCTTCGTCGAACCCACCGAACTGCGCATCGAACCCGGGCTGACCGGCGTCGTCGGCCCCAATGGCTGCGGCAAGTCGAACCTGCTCGAGGCGATCCGCTGGGTGATGGGCGAATCCAGCCCCAAGTCGATGCGCGGCGGCGGCATGGAGGACGTCATCTTCGCGGGCACCACGCAGCGCCCGCCACGCGACTTCGCCGAGGTCGCGCTCCATTGCGACAGCGAGGGCGACATCGTCGCGGGCCTGTCCGACGCCAGTGACGGCCATGAGCTCGAGATCATCCGCCGCATCGAACGCGGCGCGGGCAGCGCCTATCGCGCCAACGGCCGCGACGTGCGCGCCAAGGACGTCGCGCTGATCTTCGCCGACGCCGCGACGGGCGCGCACAGCCCGGCGCTGGTCAGCCAGGGCAAGATCGCGGGCGTCATCTCGGCCAAGCCCACCGACCGCCGCGCGATGCTCGAGGAAGCCGCGGGCATCGCGGGGCTGCACGTGCGCCGCAAGGACGCCGAGCAGAAGCTGCGCGCGACCGAGACCAACCTCGGCCGCCTGTCCGAGATCGTCGCCGACATGGAGGTGCGCGCCAATGCGCTGCGCCGTCAGGCACGCGCCGCCGAACGCTACAAGAAATTGAGCGACGAGATCCGCGTCGCGGAAGGCCGGCTGATCTACGCGCGCTGGCGCGATGCCGCCGCCGCCGCCGACCAGGCGCGGCGCGACGCCGACGCCGCCGAGGCGGCGGTGAAGGCCGCGCAGGAAAAGCTCGACACGCTCGCCAGGGCGCAGACCGAGGTCGCGACCCGCGTCGCCGAGGCGCGCAGCGCAGCGCAGGCGCAGCGCGACGCGCTTGCCGAAGCGACCGCGACGCAGGTCCGCCTTGCGGGCGAGGAACGCGCCGCACGCCAGCGGCAGGACGACCTCGCGGTGCAGCAAGCGCGCCTCGCCGACGACCGGAACCGCGAAGGCGAGTTCGCGCGCGAAGCCCATGGCGCGCTCACCGACCTCGATGCCGAGGCCAGGGCGCTAGCCCAGCAACTCGCGACGCACGAGGCCGGCAAGGCCGCGCTCGTCGAGGCGAGCCAAGCGGCGCAGGCTTTGCTCCGCGATGCCGAGGTCGCGCTCGCGCAGGCGCGCGCGCAGGCCGCGAGCGAGGCCGCCGACCGCCGCATCGCCGTCTCGGCGCGCGACAGCGCCGAGGGCGCCGTCCGCCGCCTGACCAACGACAGCGCACGCGTCGAGGCCGAAGTTACCGCGCTCGGCGACAGCGCCGCGCTATCGCAGCGGCAAGCCGAGGCCGCGACCGCCGCCGCCGAGGCCGAAGGCGCAATCGGGGCCGCCGAGGAAGCCCTGCAGGGCGCCGAGGCCGACCGCGAGACCGGTGCCGCGAGCCTAGCCGAAATCGAGGCGGGCCTCGCCGAGGCCCGCGCCGCCTTCGCCGCCTTGGAAGGCGAGGCCGCGACGCTCGCGCGCGCGCTCGCCGCTGCCAAATCCGACGCCAACCCCGTGCTCGACCAGCTCCGCGTCATCCCCGGCTATGAAGCCGCGCTCGCCGCCGCGCTCGGCGACGATCTCGACGCGGGCACCGATGCCGAAGCGCAGCGCAGCTGGCGCGGCGCCGACAGGCACGCGAACGACCCCGCCCTCCCCGCGGGCACGACCGCGGTCGCCGATGTCGTCCAGGCCCCCGCCGCGCTGCTCCGCCGGCTGGCGCAGGTCGCGGTCGCCGACACCGACAGCGGCCAGCCGCTCGCGGTCGGCCAGCGCCTCGTCACCAAGGACGGCGTGATGCGCCGCTGGGACGGTTTTGTCGCGCGCGGCGACGGCGCCACCGCGACCGAGCGCCTCGTCCGCCAGAACCGCCTCGAAGAGCTCGCCGCGCAGCGCCCGCAGGTCGAACTCGGCGTCATGCAGCTCGGCGATCGCCGCGACGCTGCAAGCGCATCGCTGGCCGAGGCCACCGCCGCCGTGTCGGCCACGCGCCGCGCGCTCGCCGACGCCGACGAGCGCCGCCGCACGATGCTGCGCGCCGCCGACCAGGCGCAGGCCGCGCTCGACCGGCACAAGGATGCCGCGAGCCTCTTCGACCGCCGCCGCGACGAACTCGCCGCCGCGACCGCCGAGGCGGCGAAGGACCTCGCCGACCGCGAGGCCGCGCTTGCCGCGCTGCCCGACGACAACATCGCGCGCGACGCGCTCGGCGCGCAGGAGGCCGCCGCCGAGCGCGCCCGCAGCGACGCAAACGCCGCGCGCGACGCGCAGGCCGCGCACGAACGCGCTTTCGCCGCGCTCAGCGAACGCCAGGCCGTGGTCAGCGCCGAGATCAAGAGCTGGAAGGCGCGCGCCGGCGAGGCGGCGCGCCGCGTCACCGAAATGGACAAGCGCGCCGAAGCGCTCGCCGCCGAGGCGGCCAAGCTCGCCGACCTCCCCGAGAGGCTCGCGCAGCAGCGCGTCGAGGCCGAAGCGAAGCAGGCGAGCCTGCGCGATCAGGTTGCCGCCGCCGAGGCGCACGAGCGCGAAGCGGAAACCGCGCTGCGCGAGGCCGAGGCCGCACTCGGCACCATCCGCGAGACGCTCGCCAGCGCGCGCGAGACCCGCGCCGGCGCGGTCGCGCGCTCCGAGAACGCCGAGCTCCGCCGCGTCGAAATGGGCCGCCTGTCGGGCGAGCGCTTCGAATGCCCGCCGCCGCTGCTGCCGCAAAAGGCCGGGTTCGAAAGCGCGAGCGTCGGCGATGCCAATGCCGAATCGGCGCAGCACGACCGGCTGATCGCCGACCGCGAGCGGCTCGGCCCGGTCAACCTCGTCGCCGCCGACGAACTCGCCGAACTCGATTTGGAGCGCGAGAAGAGCGCCGCCGAGATCGAGGAGCTGACGCAGGCGGTGCACCGCCTCCGCGGCTCGATCGGCAATCTGAACCGCGAGGGCCGCGTCCGCCTGCTCGCCGCCTTCGAGACGGTGAACACCCATTTCCAGCGCCTGTTCACGACGCTCTTCAACGGCGGCCAGGCGCATCTCGAGCTCGTCGACTCTGACGATCCGCTCGAGGCCGGGCTCGAAATCATGGCGCAGCCGCCGGGCAAGCGCCTCGGCACGCTCACCCTCCTCTCGGGCGGCGAACAGGCGCTGACCGCGATCGCGCTGATCTTCGGCCTGTTCCTCACCAATCCCGCGCCGATCTGCGTCCTCGACGAAGTCGACGCGCCGCTCGACGACGCCAATATCGAGCGTTTCTGCGACCTGCTCGACCGCATGACGCGCGAGACCAACACCCGCTATCTGATCGTCACCCACAATGCGGTGACGATGGCACGCATGCACCGCCTGTTCGGGGTGACGATGATCGAAAAGGGCGTCAGCCGCCTCGTCTCGGTCGACCTCGGCGGCGCCGAGGAACTGCTCGCGGCGGAATAAGGTTGACTATTTTTGTAACTACGATAAATGAGATGACGCCAACTCCTGAAAATTCGCATCGTCGGCCTCCATTCGCCGAGCGTGCTTAAAGGATGTGGCCATGGAAATTGGTTATGATGAAGCAAAGCGTCAGAGGACTCTTCGTGAACGCGGGCTGGATTTTGCCGATGCCGCTAAACTTTTCGCGGGAGACTATCTCGAATTTGTCGATGATCGGCGCGACTATGGCGAAGATCGCTACATCGTTTACGGCGAGTTGGATGGGCGCGCAGTAGCCGTCGTCTGGACGCCGCGCGAAGATACCCGCCGCATCATTTCGATGAGACATGTGCATGACGAAGAACTCGAAGCCCGCCGAACAGCCCTGGATTGATCCGGATGACGCGCCAGAATGGACGGAGGACCATTTCCGCCGCGCCGCCGTTTACAAAGGCGGCAAGCTGGTCAAACCCGCCGATGGCACTTGGACCAAGCCCGGTCGTCCCAAATCGGCCGACCCCAAGCAGCAGGTGACGCTCCGCCTCGACAGCATCGTGCTCGAAAAATTCCGCGCCACTGGTGCCGGCTGGCAAAGCCGCATCAACGCTGAATTGCGCAAGGTGCTCGGCCTTTAGGGCGCGTTGCCCACCACCAGCATCGCCGCGAAGATCAACAGCCCCGCGAAGCGGTTGCTGCGGAATTTCGCCAGCGCATCCTCGCCCTTCGCGAGGTCGAGCGTCACCACCTGCCCCGCGAAATGCAACGCTGTGGGCAGCAGCGCGACGAACACCAGCGGGTCGGGCCGCACCTGCCACAAGGCGCCCGCCCAGCAGCCCAGCGCGACGCCATAGCAGAGGCCGACTCCCGGCTTCACATGCCGCCCCATCGCGCGCGCGCTCGACTTCACCCCGACCAGCGCATCGTCCTCGATATCCTGCAGCGCATAGATGGTGTCGTAGCCGATCACCCAGGCAATGCAGCCGGCATAGAGCAGGGGCAGCGCGAGCCCCGGCGGGTTCGTCCCCACCGCGGCCCAGCCGACAAGCGCGCCCCAGCTGAAGACGAGGCCCAGCCACGCCTGCGGCCACCAGGTGATGCGCTTCATGAAGGGATAGGCCGCGACCAAAGTCAGGCTGAGCAAGGCGATCAGCTGCGCGCGCAGCGGCAATTGCACGAGCACGAGCAGCCCGACGAGCGACAGCAATATCGTCCACAGCCAGGCATTCCGCAGCGACACCGCGCCGCTCGCCACCGGCCGCGACGCGGTGCGCGCGACCTTGGCGTCGAGGTCGCGGTCGACGATGTCATTATAGACGCAGCCCGCGCCGCGCATCGCGATCGCGCCGAGCAGCATCCACAGGAACAGCGGCCAGCGGCTCGCCGCGCCGCCGGCGAGCGCGAGCCCGAAAGTGCACGGCCAGTAAAGCAGCCACCAGCCGATCGGCCGGTCGAAGCGCGCGAGCAGCGCATAGGGCCGCGCCGCGGCGGGCAGCAGCGCGACGAAGCCGGTGAGTTGGCTGTCGGGAGGAGGAACGGCGGTCATCGGCGCCCGCGCGATAGCAGCGGCCGCGTCCGCGATAAATGATAATTGTCCAGCCGCGCGACGCCGCGGTTCAGCAGGTCGACTTGGTTGCCGTCGGCGCGGGGTTGTAGACACCGTCGCTGTCGGCCGTCGGTCCCTGCAGGTCGCGCGCCTCGCGGATATTGAAAGCCGCGGTCGAGCGGATCGTCCGCGCACCGAGCCATTTGCCGTAGAGCAGGGGCTGATAGCTATAGGTGATCTCAACGAACATGACGGCGGTCCCCTGCGATGCGGCGACCTGGCGGCCCACCGGGCCCATGCCGGCAAGCGCGGTTCCGGTCCTGCCGGCGTCTTGCACGCCGTAACTCGACGGCGCGTTGAGCGTGCCATAGCAGCGCTGCCAGTGAATCCATTGCCCGCCATCGGCGTTGCGTTCGAGGCTCGAGAGGATGATGCGGCCATTGTTGCGGAAATCGAGTCCGCGCGCCTGTTCCTCGACCCCGGTGAACACCGAGTTGATATCGAGCTCGCGCACGCGCGGCAGCGAGAGATTATTGCCATAGGCGATGCGCGACGCATTGTCGGCGGCGCTCAGCGCGATCTGGCTGATCCGCGTGTTGGCGAGCGTCAGATTGGCGATCTCGAGTCCGGCAAAGCCGATCAGGATCAGGAAGGGCAAGGTAAAGGCCATTTCGACCATGATCGTCGCGCGGCTATCGCGCGCGAACCGAAGCAGCCCGGAACCGATTTTGCGGAATGCCGGACGGATCATGTGCAGATGACCGTGTTCGTCGCCGTCGCCGCGGCATAGGGCTGGTTGCGCAAGACGGTCGTCGCGCTGATCGTAGTGTTCTGCGACTGGCCCAGCATCCTCCAGACCGGCAGTATCCGGGTCACTTCCATGTTCGCCGTATAGAGGACGACATCTTCGGCGCCGCCATTGTTCGTCTGGCCGCGGTCGGCGTCCCAGCTGTTGTTGCCGTTGACGTCCTGATAACATTCGCCGGTGTCGTAGCCGCCGTTATTGTTGCTGTCGGTATAATTTTCCGGATCGCCGATTTCGTCGTAGCTTTCATAGGCCTTGCGCGTGAAGGTCACGTTCGCATCCTTGAAGACCTGCTTGACCTGCGTGCGCACCGCCGTGTCGAGTGCCGTCTGGCTGCTCGCATTGCCCTCCAGCGTCGCGGCGCGCGCGGCATGGGCCACCGAACCAGACAGAACCTGCTTCGCGTACATCTGCCACGAATAATCGAAAATCCCCGTGAGGACGAGCAGGAACAACGGCGCCGTCAGTGCGAATTCGGTGACCGCCGTGCCGCGATCGTCGCGGCGCAGCGCACGGACAAGGCGATTGAGTCCGATCATTGCGACAGCCTCAGCTTGGAAATCTGTCGCGCGATCGCCTGGAAATTCTGGTTAAGCTGCGCCGAGTTCGCGGCGGCAAAGGCGTTGCCCGCGGTGGCGCATGTCGTCATCTGGGTGTTGAGCGCCAGGCCAAAGCTCACCACCCAGACGGTGATATTCTTCGCCTTGGCCTTTTCGCACAGCTGCAGGAAGCGGTTGTTGTGGCGCGCAGTCTGCGTGCTGTCGCTGGTTCCGCCGATACGCTGGGTCAGCCACTCATAGCCCTGGAAGGTCAAATTGCCCATGTTCGCAGACATTTCGCCGTCGGTCATGAAGATGATGTGGCGGCTGATCGGCCGGTTGTTCGGCGCGGTCGCATTTTCGTCGGCGAACAGGCCGTCGGGCGACAGCAGGCGGATGCCCCACACCATGCCCGAGTCATGATAGGTGCCGCCGACCGGCTGCAACGACTGGACATAAGTGTTGAAGGTCCCACGATCCGCCGTGGTCTGCGTCGTCAGCTTCATCGCCGCCGCGGGGCACACGCCCCAGCCGTTGCTCCAATATTTGGAGTAACGCTGCCAGCTGCCATTGGTGCTGCTGTCGCTCGTCACGCTGCTGCTGTTCACCTCGATCGCGCCCGTGCTCGATGGCGCATACGAAGGATGGCTCGCCCGTGCGAAGGCGATTTCGGGGATCAGCACCTGCCACTTGGTGGCATCGTCGGTGGTCGGCGCGCTGTCGACATCCATGTCGAGCGCGTCCGACGGCGCGGTCTCGGTCGGCCCGAAGGGCTCCGTCTCGCGCTCCATGACGCAGCCGCCCCAGCTATAGCTGACGTTCGCGCCCGAATCGCCGGTGTCGGTGACGATCGCGGTCGTCCCGTTCTTTACCGCGCTGACGTCGAAGGTGCGGTCCTCGTAGCGATATTTATTGTCGAACGTCTGGGTCGGCGTCTCGGTCACTGTCGTGGTCGAGGTGCGCGTGAAGGTCGCGACCCGGCGCTGTTGCCGGCAGCGATTGGTCTTGCCGCTCGTGTCCCAATAATAGCGGTAGTTGTAGTAGGTATAGGTCTGGCTGTTGTTATAGGTGGTGATGCGATTGCCGTCGCCGTCGACATATTGCCCCGTCTGGTTCGTCGTCGGCGTTCCCGACGCCGAAGGCGAGGTATCGGCGGGCGGCACGGTCGCCGGGCAGGTCGTGGCATTCTTGCCGCTGATCGTGTCGACATTCGACCACGAACCATAGGTCGTCGTGCCGTCGGTGCTCGGCCCCGTCTCGGTCTCGGCATTGCCCCAGGTCACGCGATAGATCGGGGTGCGCGAGGGCAGCAGCACCGAATCGCGGAGCCAGGCGGGATTCTTGGCATTGAGGATCGCGCCGACATTCGCCGCCGAGCTGTAGGGAACGACGCCGAAGCGCAGCCGCCCGTCGCCGGTGTCGGCGGCGGTCAGCGTGTCGAAGAAGGACATGGTCGCGGCCTTCAGGCCCACCATGCGGTTGGCCGAGTCCCCCGGATTGACCGTCGTCATCGAGCCGGTGACGTCGAGCACCATCATCACGTCGACGTTGGAGATTTCGAGCTTCGCGCTGCAGGCCACCGAAAGGTTGAAGACGTCGAAACCGAAAATCTGCATCAGCGCCGTGGGCAGGGTCGCGGTGGCGGTTCCGGTGACCGTCGAGACGCCCTGCGCCGCCGAGTTGAAGGTGACACCGCTGCTGCCATATTGGGTGCTGGGGTAGTTGAAGTTGAACATCTTGTTCGCCTCGGCCTGCGCCGCGGTGGTATAGGTCGTGCCGCTCATTGCGCGGCGGCCCGCGAGCACGCCCGCGTCGCACGCCTGCTGCAGGCGCAACTCGGCCATATAAGCGCGCCCGATATCGACGCCCGAACCCACGATACCGATGATCGGCACGACGGCGGCGGCGGTCAGGAACATGGTGTTGCCGCGCCGGTCGCGCGCGAGCTTGCGGATAGCGCGCCAGATATC
Organism: Sphingopyxis sp. GW821-FHT12F08; assembly: GCF_058806755.1. Taxonomy (NCBI): domain Bacteria; kingdom Pseudomonadati; phylum Pseudomonadota; class Alphaproteobacteria; order Sphingomonadales; family Sphingopyxidaceae; genus Sphingopyxis; species Sphingopyxis sp. GW821-FHT12F08. The sequence goes on along the minus strand of NZ_JBXAQA010000009.1, from coordinate 88,283 downwards.
GCGGATCGAGGTCCCTCGCATGGTCACAAACCCCTCTTGGCCGCGCAGTTCGCCCCAACGGATGCGTGGCTGGTATCCTGCACCTAGGGCGAGACTGCTTACCAAAACGCTAATCGGGCGAAGCCGCGCCATGGCCGACGGGCCAATTCTGACCCGGACCGGGACAGAATCGCGAATTGCCGCGCGGGATGTGCAAATTTTGTGCGTCTGCTATCGCGGACCCATGCCTGCCGTCCCCGCCTGGCCGCCCGCCAGCACCCCGCGCCTGTTCGTCGAAACCCCGCTCGAGGCGGGTACGAGCGCGGTCATCGATGGCGGCGCGGCGCATTATCTGCTCCATGTCATGCGGACGAAGCCCGGCGATCCGCTGCTGCTCTGCGACAACCGCAGCGGCGAATGGCTCGGCATCGTGGCCGATGTCGCCAAGCGCGCGCTGACCGTGACGATCGAGCGCCGGACGCGGCCACTGGAGGCCGTGCCCGACCTCTGGCTCTGCTTCGCGCCGGTCAAGAAGGCGCGGCTCGACTGGATCATCGAGAAGGCGACCGAACTCGGCGTCGCGCGGCTGCAGCCGGTGATCACCGAACGCACGATCGTCGAGCGCCTCAAGGAGGAGCGCATCCGCGCGCAGATCGTCGAGGCGTGCGAGCAATGCGGCCGCACCACGCTCCCCGAACTCGCCGAACCGGTGAAGCTCCCGGCGCTGCTGAGGGACTGGCCAGCCGACCGCGCGCTGCTCTTCGCCGACGAGGCGGGCGGGGAGCCGATGGCCGAGCTCGCGGCGCCCGCGCCGGCCGCGATCCTGACCGGGCCCGAGGGCGGCTTCACCGACCGCGAGCGCGAGCTGCTGCTCGCCGCCCCCGCCGTTCGCCGCATGGCGCTCGGCCCGCGCATCCTGCGCGCCGAAACCGCGGCGATCGCGGCGACCGCGTTGTGGATGGCGCATTATGGGGATTGGGGCGGATAGGGCTCGGACAGCAGCCTGGGTGGGTTCCAGACCTAAAACCCCTCCTCTTCAGAGGAGGGGCAGTGAGACTTGGTCCGGCGTAGCCGGGCCTTAGTCGAGCGGGGTGGTGGTCGAAGGAGCACGCCCAGCCGAGAGCACCACCCCGCTGCGACTAACGAACAAGTTCGTAAGTCTCGCTGCCCCTCCTCTGAAGAGGAGGGGCGGGGGAACGATTGCTCCCGCCCAAAACCCCGCCGAGCCACCCCATTCTTCTGTCCCCATCCGGCACAACTACGGCCGGAATTCGCCATCCTTAACCCGATGTTAGCCACAGGCGCGCCATAGCGGCGCGATGCAACGGCGGGACCAGAGCCGAAATTGCCGGGGTGGGGCCCGGCGAGCGCAGCTTCTGCGGGCGCTGATGGCGCTCGTCCTGCTGGCGTTTGCGGCGCTCGCCGCGCCGGCGCGCGCGCAGACCAGCACGACCTACAGCAACACGACCACCGGCGCGATCAATGAGACCGCGACGCCGTGCACCGCGCCGCTGACGCGCAATTTCACCGTCGCGGCCAATGCCCAGGTCACCAATGTGACGATCGGCGTCCAGCTGACCCACAGCTATCGCGGCGATCTGCGCGCGACCCTGGTGTCGCCGACCGGCACCGTCGTCAACCTGATCACCAATATCGCGACGAACCCCGACAATCTGAACGTGTTGTTCGACGACGATGCCGCCGCGAGCATCACGACGCACACCAGCAACAATGATTCGACCACCGCCGCGCCCCCCTATCAGCGCACCTTCCGGCCGCAGGGTTCGCTTGCCGATTTCGACGGCGAGGGGTCGGCCGGCACCTGGCAGCTGACGATCTGCGACTCGCTGAACAACGACAGCGGCAATTTCACCCGCGCGGACCTCACGCTCACCACCGTCCCGATCGCGCCGTCCGCCGACCTGTCGCTGACCAAGACGGTCAGCGCCGCTTCGCCTGCCTTCGGCGCCAGCATCAGCTATACCCTCGCCGTCACCAACGCGGGCGGCTCGGCGCTGACCGCGACCGGCGTCACGGTGCAGGATATGCTCCCCGCCGGCTTCACCTTCACCGGCGCATCGGGCTTCGGCAGCTATGATGCGGGAACCGGCGTCTGGACCGTCGGCAGCATCCCGCCCGGCACGACGCGCACGCTGACGATCAGCGGTACCGTCGCGGCGACATCGGGTGCCACCGTCGTCAATGCGGCGGAGGTCAGCGCATCCTCGGCGTTCGACTTCGACTCCACCCCCGGCAATGGCGCGGCGGGCGAAGACGATTATGCCTCGGCCAGTTTCACCGTCTCGGGCACGCGCACCGCAGGCATGCCGCCGGTCTTGCTCTGCCCGGTCGGCGTCACGACCCATGACTGGGACAGCATCACCTGGTCCGCCGGCACCACCAGCGGCAGCTATGCGCTCGCCAATATCGGCACGATGAACTTCAATATCGCGATCAGCGGCGGCAGCTTCCTCAACAATGCGACCTATGGCGGCCAGTCGCCGACGCGGCAGAATGTCGTCACCGGCGGCTTTTCGCCCGCGCAATATTCGATCTTCGAACTGGTCGACATGACCAGCCAGTCGGGCAGCGCGACCAGCACGATCGCTTTGCCCACCGCGGTCCCCGGCGCGCAGTTCCGCCTGTTCGACATCGACTATAACGCGGGCCAGTTCGCCGACCGGGTAACCGTGACCGGCAGCTATAACGGCACGGCGGTCACCCCGACGCTGACCAACGGCGTCAGCAACTATGTCATCGGCAACAGCGCCTATGGCGATGCGACCGCCGCCGACACCAGCATCAACGGCAATGTCGTGGTCACCTTCGCCTCGCCGGTCGACACGATCGTCATCAATTACGGCAACCACAGCGCCGCGCCGGCCGACCCGGGGCAACAGGCGATCGCGATCCACGACATTAGCTTCTGCCGCCCGACCACCAACCTCGTCTTCGCCAAGACCAGCAGCATCGTCAGCGATCCGACGAACGGCACCACCAACCCCAAGGCGATCCCCGGCGCGGTGATCCGCTACTGCCTGCTCGTCACCAACAATGGCAGCGGCACCGCGACGAGCATCAATATCGGCGACGCGATCCCCGCGACGATGACCTATACCCCCGCCTCGCTGCGCAGCGGCACCAGCTGCGCCGGCGCGACGATGGTCGAGGACGATAATGCGGCCGGCGCCGACGAGAGCGATCCCTTCGGCGCGGCCTTCGCGGGCACCACCATGACCGCGACGACCGCCAGCCTCGCGCCGACCGCGGCGATGGCGATCGCCTTCACCGTCACGATGAACTGATCCGACGGCGCGGGCACGCTTTCTCCCGGCGTTGCTCGCAGCGGGATCGAGCCTCACGATCAACCTTGGAGCGATGGTCGAATAGCCCCGATTGCATTCTGTACCGGATAGTCTAGATGGCGCAGCATGAGCACGCGCACCGCTTCCGACAGCAACGATCCCATCGTCGAAAACCGCGACCAACTCGCGGCCCCCATGATCAAGGGCGAAAAGCCCAAGGACCGCTGGCGCATCGGCACCGAGCACGAAAAATTCGTCTATCGCACCGCCGACCACCGTGCGCCCAGCTACGACGAACCCGGCGGCATCCACGACCTCTTGATGGCGCTCACGCGCTTCGGCTGGGAACCGGTGATCGAGGGCGGCAAGGTCATCGCGCTCGCGGGCAGCGACGGCACCGTCAGCCTCGAACCCGCGGGCCAGCTCGAACTGTCGGGTGCGCCGCTCGAAAATCTCCACCAGACCTGCGCCGAAACCGGCCGGCATTTGAAGCAGGTCAAGGAAGTCGGCGCCGAACTCGGGCTCGGTTTCCTGGGGGTCGGCATGTGGCCCGACAAGACGCGCGCCGAGTTGCCGATCATGCCCAAGGGGCGCTACAAGATCATGCTCGAGCATATGCCGCGCGTCGGCACGATGGGGCTCGACATGATGCTGCGCACCTGTACCATCCAGACCAACCTCGACTATATGTCCGAGGCCGACATGGTGCAGAAATTCCGCGTATCGCTGGCGCTGCAGCCGTTCGCCACCGCGCTCTTCGCCAGCTCGCCCTTCACCGAGGGCAAGCCCAACACCTATATGTCGTACCGCAGCCATATCTGGACCGACACCGACCCCGCGCGCACCGGCATGCTGCCCTTCGTGTTCGAGGACGGGTTCGGCTACGACCGCTATGTCGATTACATGCTCGACGTGCCGATGTATTTCGTCTTCCGCGACGGAAAATATATCGACGCCGCGGGGCTCAGCTTCCGCGATTTCATGCGCGGCGAGCTGTCGGTCCTTCCCGGCGAGCTGCCGCGCCTCTCCGACTGGAACGACCATCTTTCGACCGCCTTCCCCGAAGTGCGTTTGAAGAGTTTCCTCGAAATGCGCGGCGCCGACGGCGGTCCGTGGAACCGCATCTGCGCGCTCCCCGCGCTCTGGGTCGGCCTGCTCTACGACCAGGGCGCGCTCGATGCGGCGTGGGACCTGGTCAAGGGCTGGAGCATCGAGGAGCAGCAGGCGCTGCGCGATGCCGTGCCGCGCGACGGCCTTTGCGCGCGCGCGCCTGGCGGCGGCACCGTCGGCGAGCTTGCGCACCGCGTGCTCGACATCGCGGCGGCGGGGCTCGCGGCGCGCGGCGAGGTCAATTCGATGGGTGACAACGAGGTCGGCTTCCTCGAACCGCTGCGCCGCATCGCCAAGAGCGGCAAGTCGCCCGCGCACGACCTGCTCGACCGCTACGCAGGCCCATGGAACCACGACCTGTCGAAGATCTACGACGAACTCAGCTTCTAAGGCCAGCGGCGGCACGCTTTGCGACGCCGGATTTTCGTGATATTATCGGCGCCTAGCCCTTTCAGGGAGCCGATGATGTCGCATCTCAAAGCCTGTCTTCTCGCGATCGCCTTGCTGCCCGCCGCCGCCGCGGCGCAGACAGTCAATTCGGCCGCCGATATCGGTGCCGCCTTCTCGGCCAACTATTATGTCGCCGCGGGCCTTACGCTCCCCGACCGCGCCGCACAGCGGAAGCAGATACTGAAGCGACTCGACGAAGTCTGCGCCAGCAAGCTGCGCTCCGATCAGCGCCGCTGCGACCGCGCCTGGCGCATCATCGCCGACGGCTATGCCGAGCTCCAGGCCCGGCGCGCCGCCGCAGCCGCCGCGGGCGAGGGTGTCGCGACGCCCTGACGCGCCGGCCGGCACCGCCGGCTGTCACAAACTGCAGCAATTCGGCAACAGTGCTGACACGAACGTCAGCGCGGCGTCCGCGCGCGATTGACCGCGCGCGCGGTGCGCGCCAACGACGGGGCCGGATTTTTCTGCCGCCTCTCCCATATCACCCCGTTTCAGGAAGCTTGCCATGCGCCACTTTCCTTCCGCTACCGCTATAACCCTCGTTCTCGCCTCGGCCGGTTGGGCAGCGCCCGCCGCCGCGCAGGATGCACCCGCCGCCGAAGACACCGGCGGGCTGACCGAAATCATCGTCACCGCGCAGCGCCGCGAAGAGAATTTGCAGGACGTGCCGATTTCGATCACCGCAGTGTCGGGCGACAAGCTCGACGCGATCGGCGCGGGCGGCCAGGACGTCCGCGCGCTGTCGGCGCGCGTGCCCAGCCTTGTGGTCGAAAGCTCGTTCGGCCGCACCTTCCCGCGCTTCTACATCCGCGGCCTCGGCAACACCGATTTCGACTTCAATGCGTCGCAGCCGGTCAGTCTGGTCTATGACGACGTCGTGCTCGAAAACCCGATCCTGAAGGGCTTTCCGGTGTTCGACATCGACCGCGTCGAAGTGCTGCGCGGGCCGCAGGGTACCTTGTTCGGGCGCAACACCCCCGCGGGTATCGTCAAATTCGATTCGGTGAAACCCGGCGACGAGTTCGGCGGCTATGGCCGCATCTCCTACGGCCGCTTCAACGCCGTCAACGCGCAAGGCGCGGTCGGCGGGCCGCTCGGCGAACAGGTCGCGCTGCGCCTGTCGGCGATGTACCAGCGCCAGGACAATTATGTCGACAATGTCCTGCCGTCGGGAACGACGAAGGACGCGCTCGAAGGCTTCAATGAATTCGCGCTGCGCCTGCAGGGGCTGATCAAGCCGACCGACACGCTCGACATCCTGCTCACCGGCCAGGTCCGCCGCCTCAACGGCACCGCGCGCCTGTTCCGCGCCAATGTCTTCACCCGCGGCCAGGAGGGGCTCAACGCCAATTTCGATCGCTATCGCGTCTCGACCGACGGCAAGAACCAGCAGCGCGTCAACACCGGCAACGCCTCGGCGCGCATCACCTGGGACGCCGGACCGGTCTCGCTGATTTCGGTGACCAGCTATTGGGACGGCGACGCGACCTCGGTCGGCGACGTCGACGGCGGCTTTGGCGCCAATTTCCTGCCGCCGAACCTCTATGGCCCGGGCGAGATTCCCTTCACCGCCGAAACGCGTGACAGCGTGCCGCACCTGACGCAATTCACCCAGGAACTGCGCCTCGAAAGCAATGGCGACGGGCCGCTCAGCTATCAGGCCGGCTTCTTCTATTTCGACGAAGACCTCGACATCGTCAGCGAGAATTATTCGACGCTGGGCGATCCCAACAATGCCGTGGGCGGCGTCAACATCGTCGTGTCGCAGAGCCAGCAGAGCAAGGCCTATGGCGTGTTCGGCTCGCTGACCTATGAGCTCACCGACCAGCTCAGCGTCACCGGCGGCGTCCGCTACAACGACGACAAGCGCCGCTATCAGGTGATCCGCAGCAAGGACACGCAATTCCCGAACTTCCTGCAGAACCCGCTCGGCACGGTGAACCGCCGCGTCAGCGACAATAATGTCACCTGGGATGCAAACATCGCCTACGCCGCGACCGACGACATCAACCTCTATGCCCGCGTCGCGCGCGGCTATCGCGCGCCGAGCATCCAGGGCCGCATCCTCTTCCCGCCGGCCACCGCGACGCCGCTGGAGTCGGGGGTGACGATCGGCGACAGCGAAACGATCACCTCCTATGAGGCGGGGATCAAATCGACCGTTTGGGACGGCCGGGCGCGCTTCAACCTGTCGGGCTTCCTCTACGATCTCGACGATGCGCAGCTCACCGCGGTCGGCGGCGGCGTCAACGCCAACCGGCTGATCAACGCGAAGAATGTGCGCGGCTATGGCTTCGAACTCGACGCCGAAATCGCGCCGGTCGACCGGCTGCTGCTCACCGCCGGGCTCAGCTACAACCATACCGAGATCCGCGATCCGGGCCTGACCACCGCGGCGTGCGGCGCGACGCGCGTCGATACCTTCCCCAATGTGTCGCTGTGCACGATCCTCGATCCGATCGTCGTCGCGGCGGCGCCCTTCTCGGCGGCGATCGTCAACATCGACGGCAACAGCCTGCCGCAATCGCCGCGCTGGATCGCCAACTGGACCGCCAAATATGGCGTCCCCGTCGGCGATGGCGAAGTCTATGTCTTCACCGACTGGTCGTACCGGTCGAAGATCAACTTCTTCCTCTATGAATCGGTCGAGTTCCAGGACAAGCGCCAGCTCGAAGGGGGCGTGCGCGTCGGCTACAAGACCGACAGCTATGATTTCGCCGCCTTCGTCCGCAACCTCACCAACGATACCTCGGCGGTCGGCGGCATCGACTTCAACAATCTGACCGGCTTCGTCAACGAACCCCGCATCTGGGGCGTCGAGGCGGGCTTCAAATTCTAGAGGCTTCAGATCCTCCCCACTTGTGGGGAGGTGGCAGCCGCATAGCGGCTGACGGAGGGGGGTCGCGTCTTCAAGCAGCGTCGCCGAAGGACGCCCACCCCCTCCACCACCCTTCGGGTGTCCCCCTCCCCGCAAGCGGGGAGGTTTTTCTTACGCCACCGGCCCGATCCGCTCGTCGGGCTCCAGCCGGATCAGCGGGCGCGCCCAGCCGCTGAGCTTTGCGAACAACCGCGGCACCACCGCATTCTCCTGCGCCCAGTTCCAATAGGCCTGATAGGCGGGGTCGGCGAGGAGATGCTTTTCCTCGGTCTTGGCACGCCAGTAATAGACGCCGCTGACCATCGCCAGCAGCACGGTGTTGCGCAGCCCCTCGGTCCAGCCGCCGCTGGTGACGAGGAAAGGCATCGCGCCGATCCACCAGCTCAGATTCTTCGAGAGGTACGCGGGGTGACGCGTATATTTATACGGCCCATGCGTCAGCACGCCGCGGTGCGTGAGGTTCGAGAAGCGGATGCCGAACGCCATCGTCGCCCAGCTGTAGATCGCGGTCAGCGAGACCAGCGCGACCGCCCAGACGATCATGATGCTGTCGTGCCCCTCGAGCCAGTAGCCCCAGTCCGATCCGTTCACCTGATAGTCGAGCGGGCCGCCGTTCATCAGGATGAAGGGCGGGTAGCAGACCAGCGCCGCGACCCACGCCATGCCATAGGGATTGGCGGTGCGGATGTGCGAATCGAGCGGCTTCAGCGTCAATATATAGCCGACGGTCGCGATATGGACGTCGACCAGATAGAGCAGATTGATCGCCCACAGCCCGGTCATATAGGGGTTGGCCAGCACCTCGGTCATCGACACCGTCACCAGCGCCGAAAAATTGCCGGGGACGATCGACAGCATGAAGGCGGTGAAGAAGCCCTTGACCGCCCAGGCGCGGAAATGATGGCCGATCGCGCGCCCGTCGACCGGCTGGCCCCCACCCGTTTTTTGGCTTGCGACGAGCCAGCGGCCGAACTGCCAGCAGCCATCGCGCGGCTCGACCATCCGTCGGTCGAGCCACAGCATATAGGGCACCGAGATCAGCAGCAGCCAGGGCGCGACACGCTCGAGCAGGTTCATCGAGAAAGCGTAATTGCCCTCCCAATAATAGCGCATCAGCGCATAGCTCAGCGCGATCAACCCCCAGGTCGTCCAGAGCCCGGCGAGCTTGGTCAGGCTGATGTCGATGGTCTCGCGCCACGGACGGCGCAGCGACCAGTCGATGCCGGTCGAGGGATTGCGGTGCACCTTGTCGACGAAGACCGACCACAGCACCATCGGGATCGCGCAGGCGAGCACGCTGGCGATCGCCGAATTGGGACCGCTGAGCGGCCCGTGATTGCCCCAGTCGACGCCGAGAAACGCCGCGATCTCGGGCGCGTAGCGGGCGACGAGCAGGTAGGAGAAGAGGCCGATCAGCCCGACGATGCCGACCCCCGCGCTGACCGCCGAACGCGGGCGCGCGGTGGATTTCGCGGGGGCTTCCACGGCCGATTCGGCGCCCGCGGGCACGGTCATTTTGGGCATGTGCGTCACGGTCTTCGCCCTAAGCGAAAATGGTAAGCAAGCCGTCAATATTACCGCATGATTCGCAGCGAAACCCCGCCAGAATGGCAGCTTTGGCGACCTTTGACACCGTTCACCGCACGCCCCTTTCGACTCGGCGCGAGTCACCGGGGAATGATTCGCGAGTCGCTGACACTGCTGATAAGGCGCGCATCATTCGGGGCGGAGGGCTCCACATAATAACAAGATGGGGTCGCCACTTGTCATCGAAATCGACGGGCCTGCGCCATTGGCGCCAGCGCTTCAATGCGCTGTTTCAGGACCATGAAATCTTCGTCCGAACGCACGGAAATGTGCGTTTCCTTCGCATCAGCGCCAAATTGCAGAAGCGCGTCGCCTTGATCGCCGCCGCAGTTCTGCTCGCCTGGGCCGGCGCGACCCTGGCGGTGCTCGTCAACCAGCTGCTCACCGCCGACGAACGCGCCGCGGTCGCGCAGCAGCAGGCCGCCGCCACCGCTTCCGAAAAGCGCATCGCGCAATATCGCGACCGCGTCGCCGAAACCGCCGCCGACCTCGAAGAGCGCCAGGCGCTGCTCGAAAATGTCGCGGAAAGTCATTTCGGTATCGATGCCGACGCGATGGCCGCCGAACCGGCCGCCGAAGGCGCAACGGCAGCGGCCAAGCCGCTCGAGACGACCGCGATCGACCCGAAGCTGCCCCCCGAGGCGCAGGCGCTCGCGCGGATCGAGGCGCGGCAGGAAAGTTTTGCGACCCGGCTGCTCACCGCGGTCAACACCCGCGCGGCCAATGCCGAAATGGCGGTCGCCAAGCTCGGTCTCGATCCCAAGGCGCTCGTCCGCAACGCCGCGGCCGGCCGCGGTGGTCCCTTCATCCCCTACAAGGGCCGGATGGGCCCAGCCAAGGCGCTCGGCCCGTCGTTCGCCGCGCTCGAAGGCGCGCTGTTCCGCATGGAAGTGCTCGAACGCACGCTCGTCGCCGTCCCCTCGGGCAACCCCGCCGACGTGCTGATGATGTCGTCGGGCTTCGGCTATCGCAGCGATCCCTTTACCGGCGCGGGCGCGATGCACGCGGGCCTCGACTTCCGCGGTCCGATCGGCACCCCGATCCTCGCCGCCGCGCCGGGCCGGATCGTGTTCGTCGGCCAGAAGTCGGGTTACGGCAATGTCGTCGAGGTCGACCATGGTCAGGGGATCTTAACCCGCTATGCCCACTTGTCGGGGTTCACCACCAGGGTGGGAACGCAGGTCGCCGCCGGAGAGCAGATCGCCAAGATGGGATCGACCGGCCGCTCGACCGGTAGCCACCTGCATTTCGAAGTTCGTTTGAACGGCGTCGCGGTCAACCCCCGCCGGTTTCTGGAGGCCAAAGCCGATGTTCTCGAAGTCAAAGACGACGCCCGACAGCGAGTCGGTTCCGTCGCCAGTGCTGCCCGCTAAGATGGCGACCGGCGCGCGTCATACGACCTTTTCGATCCTCGGGTCGGACGTGGTCGTCACCGGCAATGTCTCGGCCAGCGTCGACCTGCACGTCGACGGCAAGATCGACGGCGACCTGAAATGCGCCAACCTCGTCCAGGGCGAGGCGAGCGAGATCAAGGGCGCGGTCGTCGCCGAGACCGCGAAGATCGCGGGCCTCGTCGACGGATCGATCGAGGCCAAGACGCTGATCGTCCACGCCACCGCGCGGATCACCGGCGACGTCGTCTACGAGACGATCACGATCGAGAATGGCGGCAAGGTCGACGGCAAGCTGGCGCACCGCCGCCACGGCGCCGGTGCGGCCAAGGCGCCGCCGCCGCTCGAAGTCGTCGAGAACAAGTCGGCGTCGCTGGGTATCTGACCGCGCCGGCCGGCTCAGCTCGACAGCGCGCTTTCGCGGCTGGGGCCTTCGTCGGGCCGCGCCGCGATGCCCGTGCTGCGCTGGATGACCACGCAGTCGCGTCCGCCGCGCTTCGCATCGTAGAGCGCCTCGTCGGCGAGGCGGTAGAGCTGCTGGAAGTCGCTCGCGGGGCGCACCTCGGCGACCCCGACGCTGGCGGTGACGATGCGCTCGCCGATCGCCGCGCGATGGTCGCAGGCGGCGATGCCCCGCCGGACGCTTTCGGCGAAGCGCGCGAGCACCATGCCTTCCATGCCGACGGTCAGCAGCCCGAACTCCTCGCCGCCCAGCCGCGCGACGGTGCACATCGGCCCCTCCCAGCGCGCGATCCGCCGTCCGACCTCGCACAGCACTTCGTCGCCCGCGTCGTGGCCGTGGATGTCGTTGATCGATTTGAAGCGGTCGATGTCGACGAGCAGCAGCGCCGCGGGCAGCGCGTCGGCGCGCGCGCGTTCGAGCAGCGGCGTCACGCTGTCGACGAAGCCGCGCCGGTTGGGTAGCCCGGTCAGCGGATCGCGCCGCGCCAGCTGCTGCGCCAGCGCCTCCGACGCGCGCGCGCTGTCGCGTTCGACGCGCAGCTTGGCGAGCCGCCGTGTGGCGGAGGCCGAAAGCCACAAAGCCTGCCACGTCGCCGCCGCGAGCACGAGCAGCTTCGACCCGCCGCCCCACACGCTGTCGTCGACGTCGACGATATGGATGAAGGCGAGCACCGCCATCGGCAGGCACCAGGCGGCGAGGAAGTCGCGCGCCTCGACCGACCCGCGGCGCCACGCCCAGCCGAGGCATAGCGCCACCGCGACCAGATCGGCGACGACGATCAGCCCCAACAGCTCGCCCCAGCCGGCGAGGCTTTCGCTGCGGATCAGCGCGAGCGGCACCCCGATCGCGCCGACGATGGCGCCGAGCAGCAGCGCGCCGCTGCACAGCCAGCGCGGCACGACGCTGCGCTCGATCGCCAGCACCGCGCTGGCGGTGGCGATCGCGATGGCGAGGCAGGCGAGCAAGGTCGCGAGCTGCGCCGACACCGTGCCGGCGAGCCCGGGGAAGAGCGCGAGATGCGCCTGCGACCAGAGCGCGCCCCAGATCAGCATCGTTCCCGACCAGGCGGCCTGCCAGGCGAGATATTGGCGGCGCACCGCGACCGCGAGGGACAGGCTGTAGATGCCGCTGACGAGCAGCAGGGTCAGCGCCGCGCCGACGCCGACCGCCATGCCGGTCGACTGGACCACCGCCGCGTCCTTCGGCAGCAGCCGGGCGCGCATCAAGCCATAACTCGCGAGCCGGTCGAAGCGCATCGTCACCGAGCTGAGCTTCACGCCGCGCTCGGGCGCCTCGAACAGAATCTGGCCGCCGGCGCGCCAGTGTGATCCATAGTCGCCCTGCCGCACCTCTTGCCAGCGCGTCTGGCCGTCGGCGTAAGTGAAGGCGACCGCCAGCCGGTCGAAGCGCGTCTGGTGGACGAGCAAGGCGAGGTCGCCGCGCGCGATCGACAGCCGCGCCGGATCGGTGCGCAGCCAGAGGCTGGCGCGATGATAGTCCGCGGGCGTGCCCGTGCACGAGAAGCGCAGCGCCGCGAGGCTCTGGTCGGGGACGTCGGTGCCGCTGATGATGTGGCAGAGCTTGCCCTCGCCGTTCAATGTCACCGCCTTCGCCGGCACCGCCGCGAAGGCGAACACAAGCAGCGCGAGGCCGAGCAGCAGCCGGCCGCAGAGCTTCGCCAAGGGATCGCCCGCCACGGTCATCGCTATGCTATCGCACCAATAGGTTGGAAAATCTCTACCATCGCAGCGCGCGCTTTTCCGTCTCAGTCCCGGCCCGGGCGGCCGACGCGCATCGCGACGTGCACGCGATCGCCGAGCCCGACCCCTTCGGCCTTCTGCACCGCGACCTTGACCGGCAGCAGATAAGTGCCGCCGCGCGGGAAAAGCGAGGTCGCGAATATGGTCGCGCCGATCGTCGCGATCACCGGGACGACGCCCCAGCCATAGCTTTCGGAGAGCGCGGCATAGCGGATCCCGGCGACATGGTCGTCGGGGACGGGCGCGAAGAGGAAGGGCGCTGGGCCGCGCCATTCGACGATCACGGTGTCGAAAACGATCTCGTGCATCAGCTGCGCGGCGCCTGGCGCCGATAGCTCAAGGCCTCGGCAATATGGATGCGCCCGATGCTCGTCGCGCCGGCAAGGTCGGCGATGGTCCGCGCGACGCGCAGGATGCGCGTATAGCCGCGCGCCGAGAGGCGCATCGCCTCCGCCGCCTGCGCGAGCAACTGGCGCCCGGGATCGTCGGGGGTCGCGACCGCTTCGAGCAACTCCCCGTCGATCTCGGCGTTGGTGCGCGCCCGGTGCCCCGCATAGCGCGCCGTCTGGACTTCGCGCGCCGCGGCGACACGCGCGGCGACCTCGGCGCTGCCCTCGGCGGGGGGCGGCAGGACGAGGTCGGCGGCGCGCACCGCCTCGACCTCGACATGCAGGTCGATGCGGTCGAGCAGCGGCCCCGACAATTTCGCCTGATAGTCGGCGGCGCAGCGCGGCGCGCGGCTGCACGCGAGCGCGGGGTCGCCGAGATGGCCGCAGCGGCACGGGTTCATCGCCGCGACCAGCTGGACGCGCGCCGGAAAGGTGACATGGGCGTTGGCGCGCGCGACGCTGACCTCGCCCGTCTCGAGCGGCTGGCGGAGCGAATCGAGCACCGCGCGCTGGAACTCGGGCAATTCGTCGAGGAAGAGCACGCCCAGATGCGCGAGGCTGACCTCGCCCGGACGCACGCGCAGCCCGCCGCCGACGAGCGCGGGCATCGAGGCCGAGTGGTGCGGGGAGCGGAAGGGCCGCGCGCGGACGAGCCGCCCGCCCTCGAGCGTGCCCGCGACCGAGGCGATCATCGACACTTCGAGCGCCTCGGCGGGGGTCAGGTCGGGGAGGATGCCGGGCATGCACGCCGCCATCAGCGACTTGCCCGCGCCCGGCGGCCCCGACATCATCAGATTATGCGCGCCCGCGGCGGCGATTTCGAGCGCACGCTTGGCGGTCTCCTGTCCCTTGACCTGCGCCAGGTCGGCGCCGCGCACCGGCGCCTCGACCTCGCCCGGGACCGGCGCGGCGAGCAGCGCGCTGCCGCGGAAATGGTTGAGCAGCGAGAGGAGGTCGGGCGCGCCGAGCACCTCGACCTGCCCCGCCCACGCCGCCTCGGGCCCCTGCGCGGCGGGGCAGACGAGCCCGCGCTCGACGCTGGCGGCGTGGATCGCGGCGAGCAGCACCCCGGGCGAGGGCGCGACGCGGCCGTCGAGCCCGAGCTCGCCGACCACCACATAGGAGGCGAGAGTCTCGGGATCGATCACCCCCATCGCGCCGAGCAGCGCGAGCGCGATCGGCAGGTCGTAGTGCGAGCCTTCCTTGGGCAGGTCGGCGGGCGACAGGTTGACGGTGATGACCTTGGGCGGGAGCGACAGGCCGATCGCGGCGATCGCGGCGCGCACACGCTCGCGGCTTTCGCCGACCGCCTTGTCGGGCAGCCCGACGACGACGAAGCGCGGCACGCCGGGGGTGATCTGGCACTGCACCTCGACCCCGCGCGCGTCGATGCCGAGATAGGCGACGGTGGAAACGATCGCGACCATGATACCCCCTGAAGCAAGCCCCGGTCCCCGACCGATGTGCCTGCTTTGTTCCCCATGCCTTTTTACGGCAAGCGGCGGGAAGGTCGAGTCTTTTTCGGCATTTGTATCGACTGCCTGTAGATTGGTGTCGGCTTTGGGGTGGAGAGCGGACGCTTGGCAGCGCGCTCAACAAGCGTTCTTCGAGGCTGATGGGGCGTGATTCTTGTTTCGCACAAAGACACAAAGACACGAAGATGACAGTTCGCGGCCGAAAGGCCGCCTTCTCCTCGACGTCGATCCTTCAACGAGATCGAAGGAGTAAAGCCGCTTCGCGACAGGCACGACATCTTCGTGTCTTTGTGTCTTTGTGCGAGATCAAACTCACCAACGTCAGCGCACGTCGCCTTCGTTGCTGTGTCCGCAATCGCCCGAAAACCGTCATTCCGGCGCGGCGCCCGCGACCGATATCATCACCTCGTCGCCAGCCCGCGGAGACACAGCGCAGCGTGAGGTTCTTGCATGCCCGATTTCGCATTTGACAACATACCAACTAGTCGGTATGTTGATTCGCATGACGACGACACCCACCCCTCCCGTTCCGCTGCCGATGGGCCGGCCGGCCCGCGGCAACGCCCGCGCCAAGCTGATCGCCGCGGCGCACAGCACGGTGCGCAAGCAGGGCTATGCGGCGACGAGCGTCGACGAGATCTGCGCCGCCGCGGGCGTGACAAAAGGGGCCTTCTTCCACCATTTCGCGTCGAAGGAAGCGCTGGCGGTCGCGGCGGCCGAGGGCTGGACCGAGCGCGCGCGGCCGATGTTCGAACTGGCGCCGCACAACCGCCTCGACGACCCGCTCGACCGGCTGCTCGGCCATATCGATTTCCGCCTGGCGATGCTCGACGGGCCCACCGAAGATTACACCTGCTTCGTCGGCACGATGGTGCAGGAGGCCTATTCGACGAACGATCGCATCCGCGCCGCGTGCGAGGCGAGCATCAACGCCTATTGCCAGGCGCTGGCCCCCGACATCCAGGCCGCGATCGATGCCTATGGCACGCCCGAGGACATCAGCGCGATCGGGCTCGCCCAGCATGTCCAGTCGGTGCTGCAGGGCGCCTTCGTCCTGGCCAAAACGACGAACGACCCGGCGATTGCCCGCGGCACCGTCACCCATCTGAAGCGTTATGTCCGGATGCTGTTCGGACGCGGCTGAAGAGATTTGAAGAACGATTTTCAACGAGAGGAGTGCCCACGGATGTCCGATACCCCCAAGATGATCTTCGTGAGCCTGCCGGTCGCGGACCTCGCCAGGTCGAGGGCCTTCTACGAGGCGCTGGGCTTCACCAACGAGCCCCGTTTCAGCGACCACACCGGCGCCGCCATGATGTGGTCGGACACGATCGTCGTGATGATCCTGACCCACGAAAAGTGGAAGGGCTTCACCGACCGCCCGATCCCCGATCGCGGCTCGAGCGAGGTGTCGCTTGCACTCGCATTGGGCAGCAAGGAAGCCGTCGATGCGATGCTCGAGGCCGGCGCCGCAAATGGCGGCACCGCCGACATCAATCCGGTCCAGGATCATGGCTTCATGTACGGCCGCGACCTTCTGGACCCCGACGGCCACGTCTGGGGCCCCTTCTGGATGGACCCCGCGGTCGCCAATGGCGAGACCCCCGTTCCGGAAGTCAGCGCCTGACCACCCCACCACCCCCCAAAGGAGAAAGACGATGCCCCAGATGATTTTCGTGAACCTGCCGGTCACCGACCTCGACAAGTCGAAGGCCTTCTACGAGGCGGTCGGCGCGGCCAACAACCCCGCCTTCACCGACGAGACCGCCGCGTGCATGGTGGTCGAGGAAGGATCGATCCACGTCATGCTGCTGACGCATGAAAAATGGGCGACCTTCACCTCGAAGACGATCCCCGATGCCCACACGACGGCGCAGGTGCTGATCTGCGTCTCGGCCGACAGCCGCGAGGCGGTCGACGGGCAGGTCGACAAGGCGGTCGCGGCGGGCGGCAAGGCCGACCCGACCCCGACGCAGGACTTCGGCGGCTTCATGTACGGCCGCAGCTTCGAGGATCCCGACGGCCATATCTGGGAAGTGATGTGGATGGACCCGACCGCGATCCCCGCCGGCGAACCCGCCGAAGCCGAAGCCTGACAAAGCCAAAGGGAGGAGGAAGAGCATGACCGATGCAGTCCCCACCAAGGGTCAGTCGATCACGGGCCGCGTCTTGAGCGGCGTGGTGATCCTCTTCCTCCTCTTCGACGCCGGGCTCAAGCTCGCGTCGCCCGAAACCGCGATCAAATACAGCCCGCCGGGCCTCGGCTGGCCGCTCGAGGTGGGCACCATGCATCTGCTCGGTACGCTGCTGCTGATCCCGACCTTGCTCCATATCTGGCCGCGCACGAGCATCCTCGGCGCGATCCTGATCACCGGCTATCTCGGCGGCGCGATCGCGACGCATGTCCGCATCAACAGCCCGCTGTTCAGCCACAGCCTGTTCGGGGTCTATCTGGGCCTGATGCTGTGGGGCGGGCTGTGGCTGCGCGATCCGCGCGTCCGCGCGCTGATCCCCTTTTCGAAAGGGCCCGCGGCATGAGCTTCCAGGCCTATATGGACAATATCGAGGCCAAGACCGGCAAGTCCCCCGACGCGCTCACGGCCATCGCGATCGAAAAGGGCTTCGCCGACGACGCGGGCCTCGCCCCCGGGGTCAAGGCAGGCGCGGTGATCGACTGGCTGAAGACCGATTTCGGCCTGGGCCACGGCCACGCGATGGGGCTCGTCGCCTATCTCAAAGGCAAGCGGAGCTAGACTCCGTCAAGCAATCAAGAGGACAGTCTTATGACCTATCGCTCTTCCCCTCCGTACCTGACCCCGGCACTCGCGCTGCTCGCGACCGCCAGCGCCTTCGCCATGCTGCCTGCGCCGGCAGCGGCCGCGACTGCGGCACCGCCCGCCGCATCCGCTCCCGCCGCAGCGCAAAGCGGGTACGCCGATGTGAACGGCACAAAAATCCATTATCAGGTGCAGGGCGACCTCAAATCGGGCCGGACCCCGCTGCTGGTGCTGCACGGCGCCTTCATGTCCGCCGACGCGATGAAGCCGCTCAGCGAACCGTTCGTGGCGAGCCGCCCGGTGATCGCGATCGACGCGCGCGGCCATGGCCGCTCGGGCGGGGTCGACGGCAAGCTCAGCTATGACCTGATGGCCGACGATGCCGCCGCGGTGCTCGCGAAGCTCGGCGTCGGGAAAGCCGACGTGTTCGGCTATTCGATGGGCGCATCGACCGCGATCGCGCTCGCGGTGCGCCACCCCGATCGCGTCGGCAAGCAGGTGATCCTGTCGGGCACCGCGCGGCTCGACGGCTGGTATCCCGAGGTGCTGGCAGGGATTTCCCAGCTGACCCCCGAGATCTTCGCGGGCAGCCCGATCGAGAGCGGTTACAAGAGCCTGTCGCCGACGCCCGAGAAATTCCCGCAGCTGGTCGCCAATATCAAGGCGATCGACGCGACGGACTTTGCCTATTCGGACGAGCAACTGCGCGCGATCCCGGGCAAGACGATGGTGATCATCGGCGACGCCGACGGCGTCACCCTCGACCATGCGATCCATCTGTTCAAGCAACGCGGCGGCGGCGATATCGCCGCGGCGACACAGGGTTTTATGACCACGGCGCCCAGGGCGCGGCTGGCGATCCTGCCCGCGACCTCGCACATCGGCATCATGGCCGAAGCCCCCGCGATCGCGGCGATGGTCACCGCCTTCCTCGACGACAAGGCGCCGCCCCCGCCATCGTTCTGACGCGGTTCCCGTTTCATCGTCATCCCGGCGAAGGCCGAGATCTCGACGGAGCCGAAGGAAGCAAGGATGAGATCCCGGCCTGCGCCGGGATGACGAAAGAGAAAGAAGCGAAAGGAGACCAGGATGTCCGTCAACCCCAATGCCAATATCGAAGTCACCGCCTTCGACTGGGTCCCCGATTTCGCGCGCGGCTTCGTCCGCGACCTCCGCCCGCGCTGGGCGTGCGAGGAGATCGGGCTCGATTATGCCGAGCATCTGATCAGCGCGATCAACCGCCCCGCCGACCATTTCCTGTTCCAGCCCTGGGGCCAGGTGCCGGTGCTCAACGACGGCGGCATCCGCCTGTTCGAGAGCGGCGCGATCCTGCTCCACCTCGCCGAAAAGGACGAACGGCTGATGCCGCGCGATCCCCAGGCGCGTGCGAACACGCTCGCCTGGCTGTTCGCCGCCTATAACAGCGTCGAACCGATGCTGTTCGAGCTGGGCAATGTCGACATCTTTGCCAAGGACGAGGAATGGGCGCAGCTGCGCCGCCCCAGCCTGATCGAGTTCATCCAGGGCCGGCTCGGCCGCCTGAACGATGCGATGGGCGACAAGCACTATCTGGCCGGCGAGTTCACCGTCGCCGATATCGCGATGGCGACGGTGCTGCGCGAGGCGGTCGAGGCCGGGCTGATCGCCGAGCAGCCGCGGCTGCAGGCCTATCTCGACCGCTGCTTGGCGCGGCCAGCGTTCCAGCGCGCGCTCGACGCGCAGCTTTCCGCCTTCAGCGAAGAAGCGGGACCGCCCGCCTGACGAGAAAAGCCCCTCCTCTTCAGAGGAGGGGGGTGTCGGGCCGGTCGTGCCCCCAGCACGACCTGAACAGTCCGGGGGACTGTTCACCCGACGCCGGTGGTGCACGCCGCTGAAGGAGCACCACCCCGCTGCGACTAGCGAGCAAGCTCGCAAGTCTCGCTGCCCCTCCTCTTCAGAGGAGGGGATGTAGAGGGGGCAGAAGGAGAGAGAAGATGACCTATGTAGAAGGATTTGTCGCCGCGGTGCCCACCGCCAACAAGGACGTTTATTACAAGCATGCCGCCGACGCAGCGCCGCTGTTCAAGGAATTTGGCGTGAGCCGCATGGTAGAATGCTGGGGCGACGACGTCCCCGACGGCAAGGTCAACGACCTGAAAGGCGCGGTGCAGGCGAAACCCGACGAGACCGTCGTGTTCAGCTGGTTCGAATATCCCGACAAGGCGACGCGCGACGCCGCCAACCAGAAGATGATGAGCGACCCCCGGATGCAGAGCATGGGCACGGACATGCCGTTCGACGCGAAGCGGATGATCATCGGCGGCTTCGATTCGATCGTCGACGACCGGGCCGAGGGTGAGACCGGTTATGTCGACGGCTATGTCGTGCCCGTCCCCGACGGCAACAAGGAAGCCTATCGCAAGCTGGCGCAGAAGGCATCCGAAGTGTTCCGCGACTATGGCGCGACCCGCGTCGTCGAGGCGTGGGCCGACGATGTCCCCGACGGCAAGGTCACCGACTATGCCCGCGCCGCGCACAAGAAGGACGGCGAGACCGTGGTCTACAGCTGGGTCGAATGGCCCGACAAGGAAACGCGCACCGCCGGCTGGGAAAAGATGATGAAGGACGAGCGGATGCAGCCTGATCCGAACGACCAGACCTTCGACGGCAAGCGCATGATCTACGGCGGCTTCGAGCCGATCGTGATGGCGTGAGCCGTTTCCTCCCCATCGACTTGCGATGGGGAGGATAGAAAGGAAACCCGATGACCGGCAAGCATCCCACCGAAAGGCGCCTCGCGTCGTGCCGCTGCGGCACGGTGACGCTGGAGCTGACCGGCGCGCCGATCGTCGCGGCGACCTGTTATTGCCACAGCTGCCAGGCGGCCGGGGCGGCGTTCGATGCGCTCCCCGGTGCGCGCGCCGACGCGCCGGGCACGCTCGGCGCCGACGGCGGCACGCCCTATCTCTTGATGCGCAAGGACCGTGTGGCCTGGCTGTCGGGGTCGGGCGAGCTGGAGGAACATCGGCTCAAGCCCGATTCGCCGACGCGGCGCTTCGTCGCGCGCTGCTGCCAGTCGCCGGTCGCGCTCGAGTTCACCAAGGGCCATTGGCTGAGCGTCTATGCGGCGCGGATCCCCGAGGCGGGACGCCCGCCCGTCGAGATGCGGACGATGGTCAAGGAACGGCCCGAAGGGGTCGAACTGCCAAGCGATGCGCTGAATTACGACGGGCATTCGGGCCGCTTCATGTGGCGGCTGCTGACCGCGTGGGCGGCGATGGGATTCCGCGCGCCGCCGGTCGAGGCGATGAAGGGATATGGCCGATGAGCACCGAGCGCATCGAGATCGAGAATATCGCGAGCCCCGGGCATGTGATGCGCGTCGACAAGGCCAAATATAACGCGATGAAGGACGCGCTGCTCGCGGTGGTGCCGGACGCCGCACCCGGGATGA
Source organism: Sphingopyxis sp. GW821-FHT12F08 (assembly GCF_058806755.1). Classification (NCBI taxonomy): domain Bacteria; kingdom Pseudomonadati; phylum Pseudomonadota; class Alphaproteobacteria; order Sphingomonadales; family Sphingopyxidaceae; genus Sphingopyxis; species Sphingopyxis sp. GW821-FHT12F08. The sequence goes on along the minus strand of NZ_JBXAQA010000009.1, from coordinate 67,286 downwards.
CCGTCGCCGAGATCAAGGCCGGCGTGCTGCCGCACCTGCCCGAGGCGCTGTTTCCCGGCGGCGCCAAGGCGGGCTGGTGGCTCAAGGCCGCGCAGCTCGACCTCGAGGCGAAGCGCGTGATCGCGCGCGCGAACACCAAGCCGCTGCGGCTGCACAAGATGTGACGAAGGACGTTCGAGCTTTGCGAGGAGAGAGACGATGACCGACGCATCCAATTTCATCTGGTACGAACTGATGACCACCGACCCCGAAGGCGCGGCGCGCTTTTACGGACCCGTCGTCGGCTGGACGATCCCCGACACCGGCGAGCAGACCGCGGGCGGCGTCGACTACCGCATGATCGTCCGCAGCGACGGCGGCAACGCCGGCGGCGTGCTGACGCTGAGCGCCGACATGCTCGCCGGCGGCGCGCGGCCCTTCTGGATCGGCTATCTCCACGTCGCCGACGTCGATGCCGAAATCGACGCGATCAGGGCCGACGGCGGCAGCGTCCAGATGGGCCCGATGGACATCCCCGTCGGGCGCATCGCGATGGTCACCGACCCGCAGGGCGCGCCCTTCTATATCATGGACCCGACCCCGCCGCCGGGATCGGAGGGCATGGAGAGCGACGTCTTTTCGGTCACCGAGGCGCAGCATATGCGCTGGAACGAACTCGCCACCAGCGACCCCGACGCCGCGATCGCCTTCTACACGAAGCATTTCGGCTGGGGCCAGGAGGGCGAGATGGATATGGGTCCGATCGGCGCCTACCGCTTCCTCCAGCGCGGCGATATCGGCCTCGGCGCGGTGATGCCGCTGATGGAAGGCTATCCGGTGCCGGCGTGGAATTTCTACATCGGCGTCGAGGATATCGACCGCGCGCGCGCCGCGGTCGCCGCGAACGGCGGCACGATCACCAACGAACCGGTGGAAATCCCCGGCGGCGAATATGCGATGAACGCGATCGACCCGCAGGGCGCGCCCGTCGGCTTCGTCGGCCCGCGCAAATGATCTAGCCCCTCCCCTTCAGGGGAGGGGTTGGGGTGGGGTCTGTCGGCGTAGCGCAAGGCTGCAAAACCCCACCCGCTGCGACCAGGCAGCAAGCTGCCAAGTCTCGCTGCCCTCCTCTGAAGGGGAGGGCGAGAAAAGAGGAGAGAGACGATGACCAAGACCCCGATGACCCTGTGCCTGTGGTACGAAGGCGACGCCGAGGAAGCGGCGGCCTTTTATGCCGAAACCTTTGCCGACAGCAAAGTCGGCGCGATCAACCGCGCGCCGGCGGATTCGCCGGGCGGCAAGGAAGGCGATGTCCAGACGGTCGAGTTCACCCTGCTCGGCACGCCGTGCGTCGGCCTCAACGGCCCGCCGATCTTCAAGCATAATGAATCCTTCTCGTTCCAGGTACACACCGATACGCAGGAGGAAACCGACCGGCTGTGGAACGCGATCGTGGGTAACGGCGGGCAGGAAAGCGTGTGCGGCTGGTGCAAGGACAAATGGGGTCTGTCGTGGCAGATCACCCCGCGCGCCCTGCTCGACGCGACGACCGGCAGCGACCGCGCCGCCGCGAAGCGCGCCTTCGAGGCGATGATGCGGATGAAGAAGATCGACATCGCGGCGGTCGAGGCCGCGGTGCGCGGCGAAGCGGTCGCCTAGACCGCATAGTCAAAGAGGAAGAGAGACGATGGAAGGCCAAAAGAACCAGGGGCCGACGAGCGGCCTGACCCCGCATATCGCGATCGCCGACAAGCGCGGCGCCGAGGCGATCGACTTTTACGTCAAGGCGTTCGGCGCGACCGAACAGATGCGCATGCCCGCACAGGACGGCGTGCGGCTGATGCACGCGCATCTGACGGTCAACGGCGCCTCGCTGATGATGCACGACGATTTCCCCGAATATACGGGACACGCAATGGGCGCGCCGACGGGGGTGACGATGCACCTGCACGTCGACGACACCGACACATGGTATAACCGCGCGATCGCCGCCGGCGCGACGTCGACGCTCGAACCGCACGATGCTTTCTGGGGGGACCGCTATGCCCAGGTGAAAGATCCGTTCGGCCATCTCTGGTCGATCGGCGGGCCCATCAAAGGAGGGACGAAATGAGCAACGGAACCGAAGCCGTGACCATGTGCCTGTGGTACGACAAGGACGCCGAGGCCGCGGCGAAATTCTATGCCGCGACCTTCCCGAACAGCGAATTCATCGCCGCGACGCGCGCGCCGAGCGATTTCCCCGACGGCAAGGAAGGCGATGTGCTGACGGTCGAGTTCACCGTGATGGGCATCCCCTTCATCGCGATCAACGGCGGCCCGGCGTTCAAGCAGGATGAAGCGTTCTCCATTGTCATCAACACCGACACGCAGGAAGAGACCGACCGTTACTGGAACGCGATCGTCGATAATGGCGGCGCCGAGAGCATGTGCGGCTGGTGCAAGGACAAATGGGGGGTCAATTGGCAGATCACCCCGCGCGTGCTGACGCAGGCGATGACCAACCCCGATCGCGCCGCGGCGAAGCGCGCAATGGACGCGATGATGGGGATGAAGAAGATCGACATCGCCGCGATCACCGCCGCGCTGAAGGGCGAAACCGTTGGCGCGGCGTAGCCCGGCGCTCTTCGCCTGGGCCCTCTGCGGCACGCTCGACATCGTCTATGCGGCGGTGTCGAGCGTGGTGCAGGGCGGCACCGTCTCGTCGATGCTCCACGCGGTCGCGAGCGGGCCGTTCGGGGACGGCGCGCGGCAATGGGGCGTGGCCGGCGACATCGCGGGGCTGGCGACGCATTTCGCGATCATGGGCGCGATGGTCGCGGCCTGGTTCTTCGTCGCACGGCGCTGGCCGGCGCTCACGGCATGGCCCTGGTGGCTGACCGGCACGCTCTATGGGCTGCTGCTCTACGTCATCATGAACGGCGTGGTGCTGCCGCTGCGCTTCGGCTCGCCCTTTCCGCCGGCCGACCTCGTCAAGGGCGCGATCGCGCTGTTTCCGCACATTTTCTTCGTCGGCTGGCCGCTCGCCTGGCTGACGCGCAGGGAAAACCGCTGATGCTGATCTTCTATGGCCACCCCTTCTCTTCCTACACCTGGAAGGCGCTGATCGCGCTCTACGAGAAGGATATCGCCTTCGACTATCGCTCGGTCGATCCCGCTTTTCCCGACCATATGCCCGAGCTCAGGGCGCATTGGCCCGTCGGGCAATTCCCGCTGATCGTCCACGACGGCGTGCCCTGGTTCGAATCGTCGATCATCATCGAATATCTCGACCGGCTGGTCGCCGAACCGCGGATGATCCCCGAGGATCCCGACGCGGCGCTGAAGGTGCGGCTGTTCGACCGCATCTTCGACCATCATGTGATGGGCCGGATGCAGGCGGTGGTCGCCGACGCGATCCGCGGACCCGACCATCATTCCCCGATGATCGTCGACCAGGCGAAGGCCGCGCTCGGGACGATCTACGCCTGGCTCGACAAGGAGCTGGCGGGGGGCGGCTGGGCGACGCCTTATGGCTTCACCCTCGCCGATTGCGCCGCGGCGCCGTCGCTTTTCTACGCCGACTGGGTGCACCGGATTCCCGAGCAATTTGAGAATCTCCGCGCCTATCGCGCGCGCCTGCTCGCGCATCCGACGGTCGCGCGCTGCGTCGAGGAGGCGCGGCCGTATCGCGCCTATTTCCCGCTCGGCGCGCCGGATCGGGATTAAGTCCGGCCTATATTTTGATCGTCATCCCGGCGAAGGCCGGGATCTCGCCGGCGCAGCATGACGATAGGGTGAGATCCCGGCCTCCGCCGGGATGACAATCCAGTTAAGAAACGCCATAACCCGCCGTCCCGAAATGGCACGCCAGCCCCCTGGTTAATGAACCGCTGACATTGCCGCTTTGCCAATTGGCAAGCGCGCACGCGCGAAGGCGGGGACATGATTTCGGTCTCGGCCCTCGTCCGCACGCTGATCGTCGCGATGTTCGCGTCGGTGCTGGCGTTCGCGCCGGCGCGCGCGCAGCAGGCGGGCTTCACCACGGTCACCACGACGGTGACGTGGAGCTATTCCGACGGCGACGGCGACAGCGATTTCATCGACGAGGATGCGGCGCTGCTCGACGACGAAGCGCTCGCGAGCGACGACGATGCTGAGGCTTCTGATGGCGCGACGCGGCGCTATGCGCCGTCGGCGCATCTCGCGACGCTCGGCCGCGCGAAAGCGGTCTACGGCCCCTTCTCGGTGATCGACGGTACGACGGTGCGCATGGCGGGCGACGTCGACGGCGCGACTCCGCGCCAGTTCGCCGCGATGCTCGCCGCGCATCCGGGGCTGAAGCGGCTCGAGATGATCGACTGCCCCGGCAGCCTCGACGAGGACGCGAACCTGATCCTCGCCCGCGCGATCCGTCGTGCCGGCATGGAGACGGTGGTGCCCGCGGGCGGCTCGGTGCGCTCGGGCGCGGTCGAGCTGTGGATGGCGGGGGTCAGGCGCAGCGCCGCCCCCGACGCCGAGTTCGGCGTACACAGCTGGGCCGACGAATATGGCCGCGAGGCGCGCGACTATCCCGCGAACGATCCGGTGCACGCCGAATATCTGGGTTACTATCGCGAGATGGGCCTCGACGACGCCAAGGCGCGCGCCTTTTACGCGATGACCAACGCCACGCCGTTCGACGACGTCACCTACCTCACGCGCGACGACATGGCGCGCTATGTGGCCTTGAACTGAGAAATTAGTGGCCCGCCCAATCCTCCCCACTTGTGGGGAGGTGGCAGCGCGCAGCGCTGACGGAGGGGGCTCGCGTCCTTGCGCAGCGCCGCTTCAGGCAGCTAACCCCCTCCACCACCTTCGGTGGTCCCCCTCCCCGCAAGCGGGGAGGATCTTGTCGGCAATGGGACTCTCCCACCGTCCTATCCTTGTAACACGCCAACCCCCTCCCCACATCGCCCGGCATGGCGAAGCGGAGCCTCTACCAGCGGATGCGGACCAATGCGCAGGTGCGCACCGCGCTGTTCGCGCTCGGCATCGTGCTGATGATCGTCGCCGTCGTCATCGGGCCGCTGCCCGGCCCCGGCTTCCTGATCGTCTTTCCCGTCGGGCTGATGCTGTGCCTGCAGAACAGCGCCTGGGCGAAGCGCGTCTATGTCCGTTTCAAGCGGCGGCACCCGCGCTACGCCGGCTGGACCGACCGCGTGATGCGGCGCACGAGCGCGGCGCGGCGACGCGCGCGCGAAGCGCTGGAGACCGAGGTTAAAGCCGCCGTGCCCGACCGCCGCGATGACAATTGACTTTCGCCCGAATCCTGCTTATTCGCGCCCCCATCAGTGGCCGCCCACGTTTGGCGGCCCTTTTCTGTTAAAGCCTTTGACGAGAATTAGGGACAACCGCGATGAAGCGTACCTTTCAACCGAGCAACCTCGTGCGCGCCCGTCGCCACGGTTTCCGCGCCCGCAAGGCAACGGTTGGCGGCCGCAAGGTTCTCGCGAACCGTCGCGCCCAGGGCCGCAAGAAGCTGTCGGCCTGATCGCTGACGCTTCTGCGCCAGTTTTGCTGGTGCGAACGCTTTCAAAACGCAGCGAATTCCTGGCCGCCAACCGCGGCCTTCGCTTCCCCATGCCCGGCTTCGTGCTGCTCGTCCGCGTACGCGACGACAACGATGATGCGATGGGCATCGGCTATACCGTCAGCAAGAAGGTCGGCAATGCCGTCACGCGCAACCGGATGAAGCGCCGGCTGCGCGCACTTTGCCGCGCCGCGCTGCCCGAATCGGGGATCGCGGGCGCCGACCATGTGCTGATCGGGCGGCCGGGCGGCAACGACATCGTCTTTGCCGAGCTGGGCGAGCAGCTTACCAATGCGCTGATGCGCGCCGCGAAGAAGCTGGCCCGGGGAACCCGCGAATGAACGGCGCCCGATTCCAGTGTGAAGTTGCGCGGATTCCCGCGGATTTTCGATTCGCCCTCTCCCCTTCAGGGAAGAGGATAGCGCCGCTTGCTCCGTCAGGAGCTAGCGAAGCTTGGAGAGGGGAACGACGGCCGATGTCGCAAGCCCTACTCCAACTCCGGCTGGGCGCTCCGCGCCAAGCCTCCATATCCTCTCCCCTGAAGGGGAGAGGGCATTGGCGGTCAACCCGAATCGCGAATGAAGTTGCGCGGTTTTCCGGGCTTTCCATATGATCGCCCGGCTGCTCATCCTGATCGCGCGCGGCTGGCAATTGGGTCCGTCGCGCCTCCTGCCGCCGACGTGCCGCTACGCCCCCTCGTGCAGCGCCTATGCCATCACCGCGCTTGGGCGCTATGGTGCGATCAAGGGTGGCTGGCTCGCGACAAAGCGGCTATTGCGCTGCCACCCATGGGGCGGTCATGGCCATGACCCGGTTCCCTGAAACAGCATTTTCCCGACATCAGATGATAAGAGAGACCGAAGAGCGTGGACGACAAGCGTAACTGGATCACGGCCTTGCTGCTGTCGGCGGCCATCTTGTTCGGCTGGGGCTATGTGTCGGATAAATTCTTCCCGACCCCCGCCAAGCCCGACGTGACCAGGACGGTCGCGGGCACGAACGGCGCCCCGGCGGCCGGCACCGCCCCCGCCGCCGCGCCCGACGGCGTTCCTCCCGCGGCCCCGGGCACGGTTGCCGCGCCGGGCGCGCCTGCCGCCTCCGCGGCGCCGGCGACCCGCCCGGTCGAAGCCGTGCTCGCCGAGGGTCCGCGCCTCGCGATCGAGACGCCGACGATCAACGGGTCGATCAACCTGGTCGGCGCGCGGATCGACGACATCACGCTCACCAAATATCGCCAGACGATCAAGAAGAACGCCCCCGCGGTGCGCCTGTTCGCCCCGGCGGGGACCAAGGGTGCCTATTTCGCGACAACCGGCTGGTCGGCGCAGGGCATCGCGGTGCCGACCGCGACGACGCTGTGGACCGCGAACGGTACCCGCCTGACCCCGACGACCCCGGTCTCGCTGAGCTGGGCGAACACCACAGGCCAGACTTTCCGCATCGATTACAGCATCGACAATGCTTATCTGATCACCGCGAAGCAGACTGTGATCAACGCCGGCGGCGCGCCGATCGTCGTGCGCAGCGGCACCTATATCGACCGCACCGGCATCCCGACCGATCCGCACGAGGTCGACAGCTGGACGATCCATGTCGGCCCGACCGGCTATCTCGACGCCAAGTCGAACTTCACCAACTATGGCGAGCTGGACGATGCGCCGAATCGTACCGTGTCCTATTCGTCGGCCGGCTGGCTGGGCTTCACCGACAAATATTGGCTCGCGGCGGTCATCCCGGCAAAGGGCGAGAAGGTGTCGGCGGCGTTCAACGCGCTCGGCAACACCAGCTACCGCGCGGCCTTTGCCAGCGAACTGACACAGCTCGCCCCCGGCCGCCAGATCGCGATGACCAGCCGCATCTTCGCCGGCGCGAAGGAGGTCGCGACGCTCGAACGCTATCAGGACGACCTCGGCATCACGCGCCTGTCGAACGCGATCGACTGGGGCTGGTTCGAATTTTTCGCGGTGCCGATCTTCAAGCTACTCGACTGGCTGTTCCGCCAGCTCGGCAATTTCGGCGTGGCGATCATGGTGCTGACCCTGATCATCCGCCTGCTGATGTTCCCGATCGCCAACAAGCAGTTCGCGTCGATGGCGCAGATGCGCGTCGTCCAGCCCAAGATGAAGGCGCTGCAGGACCGCTATAAGGACGACAAGCCGAAGATGCAGCAGGAGCTGATGAAGCTCTACAAGGACGAGAAGATCAACCCGCTCGCGGGCTGCCTGCCGATCCTGATCCAGATTCCGATCTTCTATGCCCTCTACAAGGTGCTGATGCTGACGATCGAGATGCGGCACCAGCCGTTCATCCTGTGGATCAAGGATCTGTCGGCGCAGGATCCGGCGATGATCCTGAACCTGTTCGGTTACCTGAAGTTCACCCCGCCGTCGCTGCTCAGCATCGGCGTGATGGCGGTGATCCTGGGCGTCACCATGTGGCTGCAGTTCCGCCTGAACCCGCCGCCGACCGACCCGGTGCAGGCGCAGGTGTTCAAGATCATGCCGTGGATGTTCATGTTCATCATGGCGCCCTTCGCCGCGGGGCTGCTGCTCTACTGGATCACCAACAATATCCTGTCGATCGCGCAGCAACAGTGGATGTACCGCAAATTCCCGGCGCTGAAGGCGGCGACGGCGAAGTGAGCGACGAACAGCCCGCACCGGGAGCCGACCCCGAGCGCCCCGAGCGAGCGCGCAAGCTGTTTTCGGGGCCGATCGCCTTCCTGAAATCGGCGCCGGCGCTCGAGCATCTGCCGGCGCCGTCGATGCCCGAGATCGCGTTCGCGGGCCGGTCGAACGTCGGCAAGTCGTCGCTGCTCAACGCGCTGACCAACCGCAACGGGCTGGCGCGCACCTCGGTGACGCCGGGGCGGACGCAGGAGCTCAACTATTTCGACGTCGGATCGCCCCTGGTGTTCCGGCTGGTCGACATGCCCGGCTATGGCTTCGCCAAGGCGCCCAAGGACGTCGTCAGGAAATGGCGCTTCCTGATCAACGATTACCTCCGCGGGCGGCAGGTGCTCAAGCGCACCTTGGTGCTGATCGACAGCCGCCACGGGATCAAGGACGTCGACCGCGACGTGCTCGAGATGCTGGACACCGCGGCGGTGAGCTATCGCATCGTGCTGACCAAGGCCGACAAGGTGAAGGCGACCGAACTGGCGCGCGTGCTCGGCGAGACCGAAGCCGAGGCGCGCAAGCACCCCGCGGCGCACCCCGAGGTGATCGTGACGAGCAGCGAAAAAGGCATGGGCATCGCCGAACTGCGCACCGCGGTGCTGGAGGCGGTGGAGAGTTAGTTATCCTCTCCCCTTGCGGGAGAGGATAGTGCAGGTTGCGGACCCTGTCCGCTACCGGAACTTGGAGAGGGGTTGCGGCCCGACGGGCCGCGCGAGCCACGGCTCGCATCACCCTCTCCCAGCTTCGACTAGCCAGCGAGCTGGCAAGTCTACACAACCCTCCCCCGTCAAGGGGGAGGGAGGAGAGTTTGGATGAAACTGTTCATCGGCAATAAGGCCTATTCGAGCTGGAGCCTGCGCGGCTGGCTGGCGGCCAAGCATAGCGGGCTGCCCTTCGAGGAGGTCACCGTGCCGCTCTACGACGAAGACTGGTCGAACCGCCGCGAGGGCGACGAGTTCGCACCGTCGGGGGGCAAGGTGCCGATATTGTGGGACGGCGACGATATCGTCGTGTGGGACAGCCTCGCGATCATCGACTATCTCAACGAAAAGACCGGCGGCACGCGCGGTTACTGGCCCGAGGATCTGGCGGCGCGCGCGATGGCGCGGTCGATGGCGGCCGAGATGCACAGCAGCTTCGCGGCGCTCCGCCGCAACCACAGCATGAACATCCGCCGAATCTATCCCGCGACCGAGCTGCTGCCCGAGGTGCAGGCCGATGTCGTGCGCATCGTCCAGATCTGGGCCGAGGCCCGCGCGCGCTTCGGCGGCGAGGGCGATTATCTGTTCGGCGACTGGTCGGCGGCCGACATGATGTTCGCGCCGGTGGTGACACGCTTCATCACTTACTCGATCCCGCTGCCGCGCTTTGCCGTCCCCTATTGCCAAGCGGTGATCAGCCATCCGTGCATGCAGGAATGGATCGGCGGCGCGCAGGCCGAGGATTGGGTGATCGAGCAGTTCGAAAAAGCCGATAGCTGAGGTGTCGCCGCGATGAACGCGGCGTTCAGCCAGGGCTGCCCCGCAGGCGGTAAGAAGGCGGCATGAAGAAGATCCTTCTCGCCTCCGCCCTCGCGCTCGGCGCGGCCGTCGTGACCGCCGCTGCGGCGCCTGCGGGTCAGTGGGAAATCGGCCCGGTCATCCGCGGCAAAAACTACTCCGTCGGCATGCCGCTGGCACCGCGGCCCGAGCGCGGCGGCTGGTCGTTCGACTTCCCGGTCGGCAGCAAGGCCGCGGGGCATGTCCACTATGTGACCTTCCGCCCCGGATCGCTCGCGGGCAAGTCGCGGATCGTGGTGCGCTACCGCGTCGATGCCAAGGCCGGCACGCGCTTCGTGCCGCAGGCCAACCCCGACCGCGCGGGCACGGTCTCGCTCTACCTCCAGCGGCGCGGCGACAATTGGAACGCGCGCGGCCGCTATCAATATTATCGCTGGTACGCGCCCGCCGCGAGCGTGCGCGAACTGGCGCCGGGCGTGGGCGAGATCAGCGTCGGCCTCGACGATCCGCAGTGGATTTCGGTGCTCGGCCAGCCCGCGGCGAACAGCCCCGAGGCACTCGCCGACGCGCTGGCCGACGTCGAACGCATCGGGCTGGTGTTCGGGTCGTCGAACGCGCGCGGCCACGGCGTCTATGCGACGGCGCCGGCGACGTTCGTGATGACGGGATTCCGGATCGACTAGGGAATCCGCTTGGTCGGATAGGGCGTGCCGTCCTTGTGGAAATAGCCGTCGGGCGTGAAGAGCATGTCGATGTCCGAATAGCCGCCGCCAGTGTCGTATTTCTTGCCACCACCGAGCGCGACGAGCACGCAGTCGCTGCCCGATTCGTTGACCAGATGATGGCCGTTGGTGCTGCCCTTGGGCCACACCGCGATGTCGCCGGGGCGCATCGGCCAGCGCCCGTCGTCCTCGACCAGCACGGCTTCGCCGGCGATCATGATCACCATCTCGTCCTCGCCGTCGTGCCAGTGGCGCTGCGACGACATCGCGCCGGGTTTGAGCACGACATGGCTCGCGGCAAAATCGCTGATGCCGGTGAGAGGCGCAAGGCGGCGGTACCAGCGACCCTGCACCGCCGTATCATAGGGCGCGGGATAGCCGGTGGCGTTGGTTTGCGGGATGGCGTCGAGATCGAGTTTGGGCATGGGGCAGTCCTCTTGCGGCGCGCGTCGAAGCGCCATCGTGTCGATTTGTTTCGCACAAAGCCACGAAGCCACAAAGGGGGATGCTCATCCATGACGGGCACGCAGTCACGCGAAGCGCTTTCCAATGATTGCCTGCGACGGCACGCTGACCGGGCAGCCGAGCGCGGCCTCCTTGTGGCTTCGTGGCTTTGTGCGAGATATTTTCTCCGTCTCGACTAAACACCGCGCCAGAGCGTATGGCGCGACCATGAGCATCGACCCCGTAGTCCTCGCCAAGGCGCTGATCGCCGCCCCTTCCGTCACCCCGGCTACGGGCGCGGTGTTCGATGTGCTCGAGGCGGCGCTGACCCCGCTCGGCTTTACCGTCGAGCGCTTCATCGACGGGATCGAGCCCGACGGGCCGGTCGAGAATCTGCTCGCGGTGCGCACCGGCAAGGGCCCGCGGCATTTCGGTTTTGCCGGGCACCTCGACGTCGTGCCGCCGGGGGTGGGCTGGACGGGCGATGCCTTTGCGCCGGAGGTTCGCGGCGAGTTGCTCTATGGGCGCGGCGCGGTCGACATGAAGGGATCGATCGCAGCGTTCGTCGCCGCGGCCGCCGCGACTCCGGTCGAGGCCGGGACGATCAGCCTGATCATCACCGGCGACGAGGAGGGTCCCGCGATCTTCGGCACCCGCGCGCTGATGGAGCATATGGCGGGGCGCGGGGTCGCGCCCGACATGATCGTCGTCGGCGAGCCGACCTCGGTGAACAGGCTCGGCGACATGGTGAAGATCGGGCGGCGCGGGTCGGTCAATATCTGGATCGACGTGCCCGGAACGCAGGGACATGTCGCCTATCCGCACCTCGCCGACAACCCGATCCCCAAGCTGGTGAAGATATTGGCGGCGATCGACGCGGTGGTGCTGGACGAAGGGAATGACTGGTTCCAGCCGTCGAACATCGAATTCACCGACATCGAGGTCGGCAACGGCGCGACCAACGTCATCCCCGCCTCGGCGCGCGCGCGGCTGTCGATCCGCTTCAACGATGCGCACCGGGGCACCGACCTGGTCGCGATGATCGAGCGCATCGCGCACGAAGTCGAACCCAAGGCCAAGGTTCTCGGCAAGATTTCGGGCGAAGCGTTCCTGACCCCGCCGGGCGACCTGTCGGGGCTGGTCGCCGAGGCGATCCACGCCGAGACCGACATCGTGCCCGAAATGTCGACGACCGGCGGCACGTCGGATGCGCGCTTCCTGCATGCGCTGTGCCCGGTGGTCGAATTCGGGCTGACCAATGCGACGATGCACAAGCTCGACGAAGCCGTGGCGGTCGCGGATCTGCACAGGCTGGCGGCGATCTATCGCGGGATATTGGTGCGCGCGTTGGCGGGCTGAAAATATCTCACGCAAAGGCGCGAAGAAGATAAGAAAAAAGTTTCTCACACAAAGACACAAAGGGGGCAGCCTTCGCCAGCTCTGCCGCTTCAGGGCCGCGCGAAGCGCCTTTTAGAAGGTCGCCTGCGGCGACGGGCGACCTCCGCCATGTGGCGCGCCCTCTTTGTGTCTTTGTGTGAGACTATTCCTCGCGCCCCCGTCGCAGGATGACATAGACCGCCCCTGCCCCGCCATGGCTGATATGCGCCGGTCGGAGTGCGACGATCTGGTCGGCGTAAGGCGAATAGGCAAGCCAGTCGGGAAGCGAGGCGCGGATCGCGCCGCGCGGGCGGGGGTCGCCGTGCATCGTCGGCAGCCGGTCGGCGCCGGGGCGCAGCCGCCCCGCGACGACGAGCAGCACGCGCGCGCCGCGGATGAGCGCTCGGTGGATGCTCTCGTCGAGCAAGGCCTGCGCCGAGGCGAGGCTGTGGCCGTGGAGGTCGATGCTCATGTCGGGGCGGACGAGTCCCTTGCGCAGCCGGCGGTCCCAATGGCCATCGAGCGTGGCCTGACTATGTGTGCGGCGCGGCGGCGGGAGCGGCGACGGCGGACGCGCGGCCGGCGGCGCGGCGACGCGCGGCTGCGCCTTGGGCGGCTTGACCGTCGGTGGGGCGGCGGGGGCAAGCGGGGCGGAGGTCTTGGCCAACGGCTTCACCGTAGCCGCGACCTTCCGCCAGAGCGCCGACTCGTCGGGGGCGAGCCGACGGGCCATCGTCAGCGCCGGATCAGCCGCGCGATGCTGGTGCGCGGGAGGAGGAGCAGCGCCGAGCCGCGCCCCGACATGCCGCCGGCGATCGCGCGCGCGTCGTTGCCCGCGCCCCAGAAGCTGTCAAAGCGGTTGGCGCCCTTGATCGCGCCACCGGTGTCTTGCGCGATCCACAGCCCATTGGGCTCGGCGCGGTCGAGCGAGAGGAAGACGGGGGCGCCGAGCGGGGTATATTTGGGATCGGCGGCGACGCTGGCACGGCCGGTGACTGGCACGCCGAGCGCGCCCAAGGGACCCGGCCCGGTGATCTCGCGGAAGAAAACCCAGCTCGGATTCTCGTTCATCACCGCAGCGCCCCGCGCCGGGTCGGCGCGCAGATAATCGAGGATGCCCTGCATCGAGGTCTGGCCGGGCTTCAATTCGCCGCGGTCGGCGAGCAATTTGCCGATGCCGACATAGTCGCGGCCGTTCTGCGTATCGTAACCGATGCGCATCACCTCGCCGTCGGGAAGGCGCAGGCGGCCCGAGCCCTGGATCTGGAGGAAGAAGAATTCGGCGGCGTCCGCGGCCCAGGCGATTTCGAGCCCGCGGCCTTCCAAGGCGCCGCGTTCGATCGCCGCGCGGTCGTAATAGCGCACCAGGTTGCTGCCATCGACACGCCCGCGGATCTTCTTGCCTTTGAGGTCGTCGGAGAATTGGCCGAGGTCGACATCGACCAGGTCGGCCGGGCGGCGATAGATAGGGACGTCGTAACCCGCGCGCTTGGTCCGCGATCCGGCGATCTCGGGTTCGTAATAGCCGGTGACGAAGGCAGTGCCGGCGCCGACCTGCACCGTGCCGAAATAGCGCTGGAAAAAGGCCGATGCGTCCGTGTCGCGCCAGTCCTTCGCGGCGTTGCAGCTTTCGGCCCAGTCGGCGTTCTGGGTGAGCCCGCTGACGTCGGCGCGGCGCGTCACCGAGGGGCAGCTGAGGCGATAGGCGGCAAGCGCGGCGCTCGCCTGCGACGCCGTGACGCCCAGCGTGTCGAACTCGGGCCCGGCGACCACCCCCGCCTCGGCGGCGGTGGTGGCACCCGTTGGCACCGGCGAGGCGGCGAGCGTCGGATTGGGCGTCGCCGGGATCGGCTTCGCCGCGGCGCTGCCGCTTTCGGAGGGGCGCGGGGTGTAGGGCCGCGCCGGGCCGGTCGGCGCGGTGGAAGTCGGCGTCGGCGCAGGGACCGGACGCGGCGCGGTCTCGACGCGCCCGCCGCCCGCGTCGGGGATCACCGACGAACAGGCCGACAGCGCGGGCAGGCTGGCGAGGAGGGCGAATCCCAGCGCCCGGGTGGAGACGGGGCCGGGCATCGAGGTCAGGCGGATTCGGCTTCGTCGAGTTGCCAGTTGGGATCGCCGCTGCCGATCCGGCGGCGGAAGGTCCACAGGTCGTTGGTCTCGGTCGCGTCGATCATCGAGCCCGCGATCATATTGCCCTCGGCATCGCGGGTGACCGCGCTGATGTCGGCGCGATAGCGGACGGTGACGCGCGCTTCGCCGCCCGACAGCTCGACCGCGGTGATGCGGGCCGAATCGATCCGCACAAGACGGTTGTCGAGCCGCTCGCCGCGCGCCTCGCGCGCGTCGATCGCGTCGGCGAAGGCCTGATAGCTGTCGGCGTCGCACAGGTCGCGCAGCGTGTCGCGGTCGCCCGCCCAATAGGCCTCGAGGATCATGCGATACGCCGCCTCGGCGCCCTCCATGAAGCGCCCGGCGTCGAACTGGCGGTCGGCCGCGAGCAGCTGGCGCAGCCCAGCCTCGGCCGCAGGTTCGTAGACAAGCCCCGAGGTGTCGGCGCTGCCGCCCTGCGGCGACGGCGGCGCTTCGGGATCGTCGATGCGGACCGGCGCGGGCGCGGCGCGCTCGTCGCGGCGCGGCAGCACGGGCTCCTGCTCGTGCCCCGTGCGCTTGCCGAGCACCGAATAGAGCCGCATGCCGAGGAAGGCGGCGATCATGGCGAGCAGGACGATAGCAATAGATGTCACAGGCTGGAGTCCAATGCGGTCTTCGGGAAAGTCTTGGCCGATACATAGGCTATCGGCGGCCATGTTTCAAATCTCCATGACCGCAGCCTTGCGTCAGGTCAACGTCCGGCGCGCGGGGACGGTTGCCTTGCGCCGCCCCAGCGCGCCCATTGTGCTGGCCGCGCGGCGCTGCTAAGCGCCGCGGCAACCGCCCGCGCCGCCGGATCGGGCCGATCCGGAAGCGCGGGCCCTTTTCATTCGATACAGGGAAAGCATCACAGTCATGGCCGACGAAACGACGCCCGAATTCACCCCCGAAACGCTGAGCAACGGCGAGGACAACAGCCCCGCGATCGGCCTGATCTCGCAATATGTGAAGGATCTGTCGTTCGAGAATCCGAACGCGCCCGCGATCTACCAGGTGCAGGAAGCGCCGCAGATCGACGTCCAGTTCAACATCGGCGCCGACAATGTCGGCGACAATCTGTTCGAAGTGTCGCTGAAGATCGACATCACCTCGAAGTCGGGCGACCTGACCGCCTTCGTCGTCGACCTGAAATATGCCGGGCTGTTCGGCGTGCGCAACGTCCCCGAAGACCAGCTGCAGCCCTTCTTCCTCGCCGAAGCGCCGCGCATCCTGTTCCCCTTCGCGCGCCGCGTCGTCGCCGACGTCGTGCGCGACGGCGGTTTCCCGCCGCTGCTGCTCGAGCCGATCGATTTCCATAGCCTGTTCCAGCAACAGGCGCAGCAGATCGCCGCCGAACAGGCCGGCGACGCCCTGCCGGTCGGACAGGCGTAAAGCGAATTTTGGGGGGAAGCGCTGCATCCCCCCTCCTCTTCAGAGGAGGGGCAGCGAGACTTGGTCCGGCGCAGCCGGGCCTAGTCGCAGCGGGGTGGTGCTTCACCGCCCCGGTCCATTCAGCCATCCACCACCCCGCTGCGACTAGCGAACAAGTTCGCAAGTCTCGCTACCAGTGTCGGGTGAATAGTCCCCCGGACTATTCAGGGCATGCCGGGGGCATGACCGACCCGACACTCTCTGAAGAGGAGGGGTTCAAGGCCCTCGGGGTGCGCGCTGCATGAGCAGCCTGATCAAGAGCGTCGGGACGATCGGCGGGCTGACCCTGGTCAGCCGCATCTTCGGTTTCGCGCGCGACATGCTGCTCGCGCGCGTGCTCGGCGCGGGGCTGGCGGCCGATGCCTTCCAGCTCGCCTTCACCCTGCCCAACACCTTCCGCCGGCTGTTCGCCGAGGGCGCCTTCTCGGTCGCCTTCGTGCCGATGTACAGCCGCGCGCTGCACGGGGAGGAGGGCGAGGCCGCCGCGGCGAAATTCGCCGACGATGTGCTCGGCGTCTTCCTGTGGGTGCTGCTCGTCTTCTCCGCCGTCGCGATGACTCTGATGCCGGGCATCGTCTGGCTGCTCGCGCGCGAATATCAGGCGGTGCCGGGCAAGTTCGAGCTGGCGGTGTATCTGAGCCGCATCACCTTTCCCTATCTGGGGCTGATCAGCTTGGTCGCGATGCTGTCGGGGCTGCTCAACGCGCGCTCGCGCTTCGCGCCGGGCGCGGCGGCGCCGGTGCTGCTCAATATCGTGCTGATCGCGGGCATCTTGATCGGTGCCGAGATGCGCGGTCCGGGCGGCGACGACCGCATCGTCGCGGTCGCGCTGGCGCTGTCGGTGTCGCTCGCGGGGGTGCTGCAGCTCGCATACCTCTGGTGGGCGGTGCGCCGCGCGGGGCTGAAGCTCCATATGCGGCTGCCCAAGCTGACCCCCGAGGTCAAGAAGCTCGGCATGCTGATCCTGCCCGCGACCTTCGGCGCCGGCATCTACCAGATCAGCCAGTTCGTCGACACTTTCTTCGCCACCAGCCTGCCGCAGGGGTCGCTGACCCTGCTCAAGCTCGCCGACCGGCTCAACCAGTTGCCGCTCGGCATCGTCGGCATCGCGCTCGGCACCGCGATCCTGCCGATGCTGGCGCGGCATATCCACAGCGGCGACGGCGCCGAGGCGCAGCGGCTGCAGGCGAACGCGTTCGAGATCGCGACGCTGCTGACGCTGCCCGCCGCGGTCGCGCTGGCGATCTGCGCCCCGGCGTTCACCGCCGCCTTCTTCGTCGGGGGCAAGTTCACGCCCGAGGACGGCGCGCTGATGGCGCATATCGTCGTCGCGCTCGTCGCCGGGCTGCCCGCCTATGTGATCGTGAAGATTTTGAACCCCGGTTTCTTCGCGCGCGAGGACACCAAGACGCCGGTGTGGACCGCGCTCGCCTCGCTGATCGTCAACATCGGGATCAACCTCTATGTCGTCGAGCGCTACGGCATCGTCGGGCTGGCGGGGGCGACCGCGGTGTCGGCATCGCTGAATTGCCTCCTGCTCTACATCATCCTGCACCGGCGCGGCTGGTTCCATTTCACCACGCGGCTCGGCGGGCGGATCCTGCGCCAGCTGGTCGCGGTCGGCGTCATGGCGGCGCTGCTCTGGTGGCTGATGCCGCGGCTCGCGCCCTATTATGGCGGCGGCGTGTTCGAGCGCGTCTGGTCGCTGTCGGCGCTGTGCGCAGCGGGGGGCGTGGCCTTTTTCGGCGCGGCTTTCCTCGTCGGCGCGCTTGACAAGGAGTTGCTGGCCATGTTGACGCGGCGGCGCGTTAAACCGGCGCCAACAGAGGAATAGATCATGCGGACGCTGTCGGGCATCCAGCCCACCGGAAACTTGCACCTCGGCAATTATCTGGGCGCGATCCGCAACTGGGTGCGCATGCAGGACGAGATGCCGGGCGAGAAGCTCTATTTCCTCGCCGACCTGCACGCGATCACCGTCTATAACGACCCCGCCGAGCTGACCGCGAACACGCGCGAGATGGCCGCAGCGCTGATCGCCGCGGGGATCGACCCCGATAAGGCCATTCTCTTTAATCAGGCGCGCGTCCCCGCGCATGCCGAGCTGGCCTGGCTCCTGTTCTGCACCGCGCGGATCGGCTGGCTCAACCGCATGACGCAGTTCAAGGAAAAGTCGGGCAAGAACCGCGAGGGCGCGAGCGTCGGGCTTTACGCCTATCCGGTGCTGCAGGCGGCCGATGTGCTGCTGTACCAGACGACGCACGTCCCCGTCGGCGACGACCAGAAGCAGCATCTGGAGCTGGCGCGCGACATCGCGACCAAGTTCAACCTCGACACCGGGACCGAGACCTTCACTTTGCCCGAGCCGACGATCCCGCCCGCCGCGGCGCGGATCATGAGCCTGCGCGACGGATCGGCGAAAATGTCGAAATCGGACCCGAGCGACGCGAGCCGGATCAACCTGGTCGACGACCGCGACACGATCATGGCGAAGATCCGCAAGGCCAAGACCGACCCCGAACCGCTGCCGGCGGAGGCCGCGGGGCTGGAAGGCCGGCCCGAGGCGAAGAATCTGGTCGCGATCTATGCCGCCATGGCCGACGAGAGCATCGACCAAGTGCTGGCGCGCTTTGCGGGGCAGGGGTTCGGCGCGTTCAAGCCTGCGCTCGGCGAATTGCTCGTCGAGACGCTGGCGCCGATCGCCGAGCGGCTGAACGCGCTCAAGGCCGACACCGCGGCGATCGACGCCGCGCTCGAAAAGGGCGCCGCGCGCGCCAAGGCGCTCGCGCAGCCGACGCTCGATGCGGCCTATGCCGCGCTGGGTCTCTGCCGCTGAGCCGGATGGCGAACCGTCTGTCGCAACAGCGAAATTCTTGTTTTCATCGCCCCGCCGCCCCATATCGGATGGCGGAACCGGTTGCGGCAAGGCGAGTTCAACCAAGGTTAAGTCGCATCGGCGTAGTCATGCTATAAAGAGCGGCGTGCATGCGCGCCGACTCACGGAGCGAAGACGATGATGAAGAACCTGACTTTCCGCCGGCTGAGCTTGGCCGCGCTGACCGCCGCGACGCTGGCGATCGCCGGCTGCGCCACCCCTTTCCGCGCCGATGTCGCGCGGTTCCAGACCCAGCTGCCCGCCCCGCAGGGGCAGAGCTTCACCGTCGAGGCGGGCGACCCCCGGCTGGCGGGCGGGATCGAGTTCGGCCAGTACGCCAATCTGGTGTCGGGCGAGCTGACGCGCTTCGGTTACCGCCCCGTGGCGCCTGGCGAGCGCCCCGACATGGTCGTGCGCATGGGTTATGACATCGACAAGGGCCGCGAGCGCGTGCGCAGCACCCCGGGCTTCGGCGACCCCTGGTACGGCGGCTATTACGGCCGCGGCTTCTATCGCCCGGTGATCGTCAGCGGCCGCGGCGGGCGCCGCTTCGTCTATGGCTATCGCGACCCCTTCCTGTGGGGCGGCTTCGGCCCGGGCTTCGGCTATAACGACGTCGAAAGCTTCACGGTTTATACCAGCGGGCTCGACCTCTCGATCAGCCGCGCCGCGGACGGTTATCGCCTGTTCGAAGGCCGCGCCGAAGCACAGTCGCGCGACAACAACCTCCAGGCGATCGTCCCGAACCTGGTCGAGGCGATGTTTACCGGCTTCCCCGGCAATTCGGGCGAGAAGGTGCGGATCACGGTAGCGCCGCCCGAAAAGAGCTGAGCCGTCATCCAACGGCCAACAAAAGGCCCGCCTTCCTTTAGGACGGCGGGCCTTTTTGTTTGTGGATGAAACCGGGGATAAGTCCGGGATAACCCTGTGGATCAGCTGTTGAGGCTGCGGCGGATCGCGGCGATTTCGGCGTCGAGCTCGCTGTCGCTGACGCGCAGCGCCTCGACCGTGCGCACCGCGTGGATCACCGTCGAATGGTCGCGCCCGCCGAAGCGGCGGCCGATTTCGGGATAGGAGCGCGGGGTCAGTTCCTTCGCCAGATACATCGCGACCTGACGCGGACGCGCGATCGCGCGAACGCGGCGCTTCGACGCCATCTCGCTCTTGTCGAGCTTGTAATGCGCGCAGACCGCGCGCTGGATCTCGTCGATCGTGATCCGCGGGCGCGCGCTGCGGACATTTTCGGCCAGCCGGTCCTCGGCGAGCGCGAGGTCGAGCCGCGCGCCGGTAAGCGCGGCATAAGCAAGCAATTTGTTGAGCGCGCCCTCGAGCTCGCGGATGTTGCGCGTGAAATGCTTGACCAGATAGGCGACGACGTCGCCCGGCACCTCGACCATCGGCATCGCGGCGAGCCGCTGGCGGATGATGCGTTCGCGCAAATCATCCTCGGGCGCCTCGATATCGGCGACCAGCCCGCCCGACAGCCTCGACAACAGCCGCGCCTCGACCCCGTCGAGCATCGCGGGCGGGCGGTCGGCGGTGACGACCAGGCGCTTGCCCGCGGTCATCAGATCGTCGATCGTGTGGAGCAGTTCCTCCTGCGTCGAATTCTTGCCGATCACGAACTGCAAATCGTCGAGCAGCAGCAGGTCGGCGGCGCGCAGGCGCGACTTGAACGCCATCATGTCGCCGCCGCGCATCGCGCCGACGAATTCGAGCATGAACTTCTCGGCCGACATCAGGATGATCGTCGCGGTCGGGTGCGCCGCGGCATAATCCTGCGCGATTGCCTGGAGGAGGTGCGTCTTGCCCTGGCCGGTGCCCGAGCAGAGGTAGAGCGGGTTGAATTGCGGCGCCTCGACCATCGCCATGCGGCGCGCGGCGTTGGCGGCGAGGATGTTCGAGCGCGCGACGACGAAACGGTCGAACGACAGGCGCGGATCGAAACCGAGCAGCGCCGGATTCGCGGCGGGCGCCGGCGGCGCCTCGAAAGCGGGCAGCGGCGGCTGAGCGAGGATCGCGGCGCGATCGCTCGCCGTGCTGGCGCCGCGCACACTGACGCTGCGCACCGCGGGGAGGAGCTGGCGCCAAGCGAGTTCGAGCCGGTCGCCGAAGCGTTCGTTGATCCAGTTCGCCGAGAAGCGGCTCGTCGCCTCGAGCGTGACGACGCCCGACAGGCTGCAATAGTCGGCAAAGCGCACCGGCTTCAGCCAATGGTCGAAGGTGCGTGCGCCGAGATCGCGGCGGAGCCCTTCGGCCACGCGCGGCCACAGCGTCGCGGCGTCGCCGCTCATCGCCGTTTCTCCGCCACGCTGGCCATAAGTCTCCCCGTCTGAAATCACGCCTGTCCCCCGCCTCGCTCGGTCACCGGTACGCCCCCCGGCATCGCCGCTGGCCGCACAGCACCTCCCACGCCCTGATTGCAGGACGCAGTTTCCCGTTCCGCGCAAGCAGCGAAGGACGGCGAATCATGTGATGTGGCGGCCAGCGGCGAAGGCCGATGACCCCCCTGTCTAGGCAGGGGCGAGCGAGTCGATCAAGACCGGAGGATGTAAAAATACTGAAATAAAAATCTTGACTCCCCGGGCGCCCCGGAATCGCGCGAAAGGGTCATTTTATCCAATATTATCAGCTATTTATTTATGACAACCGACGTCACAGAAAACGAATCGCCGTAAATCCGCGACTTACCGCGCTGCAACACTATTGCCATCGCGCCGTAACAAAGCCGCGGGTCGTCCCATCCCGAAACGGGCACAAAAAAGGACCCGCGGGCGATGCGCCGGCGGGTCCTTTTTGATGCGCGATCGGCAAAAGCCGAATCGGACGCCGATCACGCGATCGCGTTGACGCTTTTGGTCAGGCGCGAATATTTGCGCGCGACGGTGTTCTTGTGGAGCACGCCCTTGGCGACGCCGCGGGCCATTTCGGGCTGTGCGGCCTTCAGCGCGGCGGCGGCGGCGTCCTTGTCACCGGCGGCGACGGCATTTTCGACCTTCTTGACCAGCGTGCGGATGCGCGAGACGCGATTCTTGTTCACGACGGTGCGCGCGGTGTTGCGGCGGATGCGCTTTTTTGCCTGGGGCGTATTGGCCATAAAATCCTCGGTTTTCAAACGGTCAAAGTCGGTCGGAGCACAGCGTCACCGGAGCAGCCGAATCGCGCGAAACGAGCGAATCAATGTCCGGATACGGCCGGTTCCGGAACACCGGACCCTGCTCGAAGGGTGCGCCCATAGCCAGCAAGGCCGTCTCGGTCAATGGTTTTTGCGGCACAAATGCTGCATCACCGCTGGCATTGGGGGCAGTAGAAGGTCGAGCGGCCCGACTGGACGATGCGGACGATCGTGCCGCCGCATTCGCAGGCCTCGCCCTCGCGGCCATAGACGCGCCAGTCCTTGGCGAAATAGCCGAGGTCGCCTTCGGGGCTGAGGAAATCGCGCAAGGTCGATCCGCCCGCGGCAATCGCCGCCGTGAGCACAGCCTTGATCGCCGGGACCAGCGCCGCAAGCTTGGCTTTCGACACGTCGGCGGCGGGCTTTGCCGGGTGGATGCGCGCCATGTTGAGCGCCTCGCACACATAGATGTTGCCGAGCCCCGCGACGACGGTCTGGTCGAGCAGCATCGCCTTGATCGGGGCGCGGCGGCCCGCGAGTGCCGTGGCGAGACAGGCCGCGTCGAAGGCGTCCGACAGCGGTTCGGGGCCGAGCGTGACGAAGGCCGGGAAGGCGGTCAGCGGATCGCCGGCGACGAGGTCGACCGAGCCGAAGCGGCGCGGATCGTGGAGGAACAATCGATGCCCCGCCCCGGTTTCAAGCAGCAGATGATCGTGCTTGCCCGCTTCGCCGCCCTCGGTGCGCCAGCGCCCCGACATGCCGAGGTGGAAGATCATATGATCGTCGCGGTCGGTCGACACGATGCCATATTTGGCGCGCCGCGATAGCGCGGTGACCGTCGCGCCGGTGAGCCGCTGCGCAAGGTCGGCCGGGAAGGCGCGGCGCAGGTCGGGGCGGAAGGTAATGACCGAGGTCAGGCGCTGCCCTTCGAGAAAGGGGGCAAGGCCGCGGACGGTGGTTTCGACTTCGGGGAGTTCGGGCATATCGCCGTTCGCGCTACGCGCCATTTGCGCGGGCGGCAAGGCCCCGCTAAAGGCCGGGGCGACTTCGTTTCTCCCCGCAAAGGCGCACATATCATGGCCACTCCCGACACCGTCAGCTTCGGCTATGAACAGGTCCCCGCGGGCGAGAAGACCGCGATGGTCGGCGAGGTGTTCAGCCGCGTCGCGCGCAAATACGACATCATGAACGACGCGATGTCGGGGGGCATGCACCGCCTGTGGAAGGACCGCTTCGTGCGCCGCGTGAAGCCGCGCGCGGGCGAGGCGATCCTCGACATGGCGGGGGGCACCGGCGACATCGCCTTTCGCATGGAGCCGTCGGGCGCCAGCATCACCGTCGCCGACATCAACCCCGACATGCTCGGCGTCGGCGTCGAACGCGCGGCGGAGCGCGGCATCGACAGCCTGGTCTGGTCCGAGCAGAATGCCGAGAAGCTGAACTTTCCGGGCCAGTTCTTCGACGCCTATACGATCGCCTTCGGCATCCGCAACGTCACCGACATTCCGGCGGCGCTCCAGGAAGCGCATCGCGTGCTGCGCTACGGCGGGCGTTTCTTCTGCCTCGAATTTTCGACCAACGAATGGCCGGGTTTCGCGCAGGCCTATGACGCCTATTCGCACCATCTGGTGCCGAGGCTCGGCAAGCTGATCGCCGACGACGAGGACAGCTATCGCTACCTGATCGAATCGATCCGCCGCTTCCCGCCGATGCCCGAATTCGCGAAAATGATCCGTGCGGCGGGCTTTACGTCGGTGAAGGTCGAGCCGATCATGGGCGGGCTGGTCGCGATCCACAGCGGGTGGAAGGCTTGACCCGTCCCGTCATCCATATTGCCCGCCTGCTGAAATGGGGCCGCATCCTCGCACGCCACGGGGCGCTGCGCGGGATCGAGACTGCACCCCAGACGCCGCCGGGGGTCAAGCGGCTGTGCCGCATCGCGCGCTTCGGCACCTCGCAGCCGACGGTGCCCGACTATGCCGCCGCCTTCCAGGCGATCGGCCCCGCCGCGGTCAAGCTCGGCCAGACGCTCGCGACGCGCCCCGACCTGGTCGGCGAGGAGGCGGCGCGCAACCTGCTGACGCTGCAGGACGCGCTCGCGCCGGTGCCGTTCGAACGCATTCGCCAGGAAATCGAGCTGACCTTCGAGGCGCCGCTCGAAAGCCTCTACAGCGCGTTCGACCCCGTCCCCGTCGGCTCGGCGTCGATCGCGCAGGTCCACCGCGCGGTGACCACCGACGGGCAAACGGTGGCGGTCAAGGTCCGCCGTCCGGGCATCGACAAGCAGTTCGCGCGCGACATCGACACCTATGAATGGGCGGCCGCGCATCTCGAAGCCTTCGGCGGCGAGGCGACGCGGCTGCGTCCGCGCGAAGTGATCGCGAATTTCCGCCGCTGGACCTTACGCGAACTCGACCTCCGGCGCGAAGCGGCGTCGGCGTCCGAACTCGCCGATGCGATGACCGGCGTGCCGACCTATGAGATCCCCGCGATCGACTGGGATCGCACCGCGAGCCGCGTGATGACGATGAGCTGGATCGACGGCATCAAGATCTCGCACCGCGACCGGCTGATCGCCGCGGGGCACGACATGGAGGCGCTGTCGGCGAACCTCGTCAACGCCTTCCTGCGCCAGGCGATCGCCGAGGGTTTCTTCCACGCCGACATGCACCAGGGCAATTTGTTCGTGAAGGCCGACGGCACGATCGCCGCGGTCGATTTCGGGATCATGGGGCGGATCAACCGGCAGGCGCGCTACTGGCTCGCCGAAATCCTCTATGGCCTGACCACGGGCAATTACCGCCGCGTCGCCGAAATCCATTTCGAGGCGCAATATGTTCCCGACTATCACAATGTCGAGGAGTTCGCGACGGCGCTGCGCGCGGTCGGCGAGCCGATGCGCGGCAAGCCGGTGAGCGAACTCAGCGTCGGGCAGATGCTCGACGGGCTGTTCGCGATCACGCGCGATTTCGACATGCAGACCCAGCCGCACCTGCTGCTCCTCCAGAAGACGATGGTGATGGTCGAGGGCGTCGCGACGATGCTGAACCCGAAGATCAACATGTGGGACGTGTCGGGGCCCTTCGTCCGCGAATGGATCCGCGACGAACTGGGGCCCGAGGCCGCGCTCGCCGACGGCCTCCGCGAACAGGGCAAGACGCTGGCGCTGATCCCCGACATCATCCGCCGCCTCGACGCGCAGCTGCCGCGCAAGGGCGCCGCCCCGCCCGCACCGCCGCTGCCCGAGATTCCGCTGATGTGGGATCGCGGCGAAAAACGCGTCTGGTGGCGTTATGCGCTAACGGCTATCCTTGCCGCCTCGGCGGGAGCAGCGGCGGTATGGATTTGGGCCTGAAGTCAGCACGAGCCGGAACCGTCGTGGCGGCAGCGCTGGCGCTCGGCGGCTGCCCCAGCAACACCAGCACACATCTCGTCAGCCTCAGCGCGCCGCCGGCCTGGGCCATCGAATATCGGCACGGCACGATCGTCGGGAGCCCGACGACCTTCATCCAGTCGACCTATCGTGTCCGCAGCGGCGAACAGATCATGTGGCAGATCGACCTCGCCGCCGAAGATCCCGCCTGCGACGCATTCGCGCCCGAGCCGCGCGACAAGAAATTCCCCGCCGAACTCCGCTACGGCGAAACCCCGAGCTGCTACCGGCAGTCCGTCGCACCGCGGCCGCTCGAAGTGGGGCGCGGCTATCGGTTCGAAAGCGACGATGTCCGCTACAACCACAGCCTGCACGTCATCGGCCAATATTTCATGGTCGAAGCGGGGCGGGTGAAGCCGATATCGGAGAAGCGCTACCGCGAGGCGACGGGGGCCACGTGATCGGCGGGCTGCTTGCAATGCTGATCCCATGCGCATAACCTATGCGCAAGGAGAATGGCGATGAACCGACCTGCGCGATTCGAAGGGCCCAAGAAGGCCGCGCCCAAAAAGCCCACCAACGTGTCGCTGAGCATCGCACTGGTCGATGAAGCCAAAAAGCTTGGCATCAACGTCAGCGAAGCGTGCCAGGCGGGACTCGCCGCCAAGGTCAAAAAGGCGCGGGAAACGGCATGGCAGGAAGAGAATCGCGCCGCGATCGAAGCCTCGAACGAATATGTGCGCAAGCACGGGCTGCCGCTCGCCAGATACCGGCTGTTCTGATGGCGCAGTTCGACGTCCGGCGTACGTCGGAAGGGGCACTCGTCATCGATTGTCAGTCGAATCTGTTGCGGCACCTGAACACCCGGCTGGTCGTACCGCTCTTGCCTGCGGACGAATTTGAAGTGGTGGCCCGGCGGCTCAATCCGCTCTTCACCATCGAAGGAACGGATTACGTCATGTACACGCAATTTGCCGCCACCCTTGCGGTCAGCCAGCTTGGCGAGGTGATGATGAATCTGGATGACGACAGCCTGACCATCGTCGGCGCGCTCGACGTGCTGGTGACGGGGGTTTGACGATGGCCGCGAAACGCATCCTGCTCATCATCGGCGGCGGCATCGCCGCGTACAAGAGCATCGAACTCGTCCGGCTGCTGCGCAAATCGGGCCATGTCGTGCGCTGCGTCATCACGCGCGCAGGGGAACAGTTCGTCACACCGCTGACGCTCGCGGCGCTCAGCGAGAACAAGGTCTATACCAATCTCTTCGACCTCAAGGACGAGGTCGAGATGGGGCATATCCAGCTCAGCCGCGAGGCCGACCTGGTCGTCGTCGCGCCCGCGACTGCCGATTTGCTGGCGAAGATGGCGGCGGGCATCGCCGACGATCTCGCCACCACCTTGCTGCTCGCGACCGACAAGCCGGTGCTCGCGGCGCCGGCGATGAATGTGCGGATGTGGCTGCACGCGGCGACACAGCGCAATGTCGCGACGCTGCGCGGCGACGGGGTGACGGTGATGGAGCCCGACGAGGGCGAGATGGCGTGCGGCGAATATGGGCCGGGGCGACTGCCCGAGCCGGCGGCGATCTTCGACGCGATCCAGGCAGCGCTCGCCAGCGCGCCAGCACCCTCGCTGCTGACCGGCCAGCCCGACTTCGCGCCCGCCAACCATCGCCCGCTCCATGGCCGCCGCATCCTGATCACCGCGGGGCCGACGCACGAGCCGATCGACCCGGTGCGCTATATCGCCAACCGCTCGAGCGGGAAGCAGGGCTTCGCCATAGCCGCCGCCGCCGCCGAAGCCGGGGCGGAGGTGCTGCTGATCGCCGGACCGGTACCGCTGCCCACGCCGCCCGGGGTGATCCGCGTCGATGTCGAGACCGCGCGCGAAATGGCGGCCGAGGTCGAGGCGGGCCTGCCGGTCGATGCCGCGATCATGGTCGCCGCGGTCGCCGACTGGCGCGCCGCCGACACCTCGGCGCAGAAGATCAAGAAGGACGGCAGCGGCCAAGTGCCGCCGCTCGCGCTCGCCGAAAATCCCGACATTCTCGCAGGGCTGGCGAAGAGCGTGCAGCGCCCGCCCTTGCTGATCGGTTTCGCCGCCGAGACCAATGACGTGCTGGCGCATGCGCAGGCGAAGCTGGGTCGCAAGGGCTGCGACTGGATCGTCGCCAACGACGTCGCCGCCGACCCGATGGGGGGCGAGACGAATCGGGTGCATATCGTTAGCAAAAGCGGCGTAGACAGCTGGGAGCGGCTGCCCAAGGATGCCGTCGCCCGCAAATTGATGGAAAAGATCGCCGATGAGCTCGATGCGCGTGTCCCACTTGAGTCCGATTGAGATCCGGATCCAGCGCCTGCCCAACGGCGGCGGCCTGCCCCTGCCCGCCTATGCCAGCGACGGCGCGGCGGGGATGGATGTCGTCGCGGCCGAATCGCTGACGATCCGCCCCGGCACGCGCCACGCGGTCGCGACGGGCTTCGCGATGGCGATCCCCGCGGGGTACGAGGTGCAGGTGCGCCCGCGCTCGGGGCTCGCGCTCAAGCATGGCATCACCTGCCTCAACACGCCGGGGACGATCGACAGCGACTATCGCGGCGAGGTGAAGGTGATCCTCGCGAACCTCGGCGACGAGCCGTTCGAGATCAAGCGCGGCGACCGCATCGCGCAGCTGGTGCCCGCGCCGGTGCAGCGCGCGAGCTTTGCCGAGGTCGAGACGCTCGACGAGACCGCGCGCGGCGCGGGCGGCTTCGGCTCGACCGGCGTCGCGAGCGACAGTGAGAGCAGCGATAGCGAGGAAGAGCCGATCGACGACAGCATCCCCGACAATGTCGGCTCGCTGTCGGAGATCAAGCTGCGGCGCCCGGAGTAGCTGTCTTGTTTCTCTCTTTCCGTTCGTGCTGAGCTTGTCGAAGCACCGTTCTTCCTTTTTCAACGTTCGAAAGAAAGAACGGCCCTTCGACAAGCTCAGGGCGAACGGCTTTTCTAGGACGCCCTGATTGCTCTCCGACGCCGAACTCGACCGCTACGCCCGCCAGATCATCCTGCCGCAGTTCGGGGGGGCGGGGCAGGCGCGGCTGAAGGCGGCGCATGTCGTCGTCATCGGCGCGGGCGGGATCGGCTGTCCGGCGATCACCTATCTGGCGGCGGCGGGCGTGGGCAAGCTGACGATCGTCGACCATGACGATGTCGAGCTGTCGAACCTGCAGCGCCAGCCCCTGTTCACCGATGCCGATATCGGCGCGTCCAAGGCCAAAGTAGCGGCCGATGCCGCGCGGCTGATCAATCCGCATGTCGAGGCGGTCGCGGTCGCCCGGCGCCTCGACGCGACCAACGCCGAGGCGCTGCTCGCGGGCGCGAGCCTGGTCCTCGACGGATGCGACAATTTCGACACGCGGCTCGCGGTCAACCGCGCCGCAGTGGCGCTGCATATCCCGCTGCTGTCGGCGGCGATCGGGGCGTTCGAGGGGCAGGTTGCGCTCTACGAGGGCTGGCAGGACGACGCGCCCTGCTACCAGTGCCTCGTCGGCAGCGATCCCGATCGCGAGGGGATCAATTGCGCCGAGACCGGGGTGATGGGCGCGCTCGCCGGCATGGTCGGGACGACGGCGGCGCTCGAAGCGGTGCGCGCGCTGACCGGCTGGGGATCGCCGCTTGCCGGGCGCCTCGCCATCGTCGATATGCTCGAGCGGCGCTGGCGCGAGGTCGGCGTCGCCAAGGATCCGGGGTGCCCGGCATGTCGAACCTGAACATCATCGTCGCGGTCGCCGAGGGGCGGCGGTTCTATGCGGCGCTCGAAGCCGCGATGGCGTCGGCGGCGCTCGGGCGGCCGGCGCGCGTCTTCCTGCAGGGCGAGGCGGCAGCGCTGCTGCGCGACCCCGTGAGCTTCGCAGGCGACGCGGCGCGGCGCGCGGTGGGCCAGCCCGAGCTCGCGTGGATGGTCGAGGAGGCGATCGCGATGGAGGTCGGCCTGTTCGTCTGCCAGTCGGGCATGGCGCTGGTCGGCGTCGCGGCGACCGAGCTGGTGCCGCACGTCAAGGCGGCGGGGCTGGTGAGCTTCATGGCCGACGTCGGACCGGACGATCGGCTGGTGGTTTATTGAAATATCGATCCTCCCCACGCGAAGCGATGGGGAGGATCGAAGGATCACGGATTGTCGCACACCTTGATGTCCTCGGGCCGCGGCCGCTTGCCGTCGGGGACGAAGCGCGCGAGATAGCCGCCGGCGTGCTGCTTGTCGTCATAGGAGACGAGCTTGTACCCCACCGCCTCGAACTCGCAGACGAGCAGGCGGAAGGGGGTGCCATGGTCGGCGATCGGGCGATCGCCGTCGACGACGAGGATCTGCCCGCCCTGGCGCAGCGCGGGGCGCAGCCGCCAGAGGAAGGCATAGGGCTCGCCGATCTCGTGATACATATGGACCATGAAGACGCGGTCGAAGCTGGCGGCGGGGAGGCGCGGATCGTCAACCGCGCCCAATTTGATCGAGACATTGTCGAGCCGCTCGCGCGCGACGCGGTCGGCAAGCCGCTCGATCACCTCGGGCATGATGTCCTGCGCGAGCACGCGCCCGCCCGCGCCGACGCGCTGCGCGAGGCGCACGGTATAATAGCCGTCGCCCGCGCCGATGTCGGCGACGGTCATGCCGGGGCGGACGTCGGCCGAGTCCATCACATCCTCGGCCTCGTTGAGCCGGTCGCGCGCCTCCTCGGTCGACCATTTGGTCGAGACGGTCGGTGCGACGGGGCGGTCGGCGGGCGGAAAGTCGCGCGCGGTCGCGGCGCGGTCGCCGTCCTGGTCCCATGGCGCGTCGCAGCCGGCAAGCAGCGGCAGCGCCGCGAGCGCGGCGAGGACGGCGCCGCGGAGCATCAGTCGATATCCTCGACGTCGACCTTTTCGCCGGTGACCTTCTGCGACAGCGCGGCGGCCATGAAGGGGTCGAGCGCGCCGTCGAGAACGTCGCCGGGCGCGGTCGAGGTCACGCCGGTTCTGAGGTCCTTCACCAGCTGATAGGGCTGGAGGACATAGGAGCGGATCTGGTGGCCCCAGCCGATCTCGGTCTTCGCCTGATATTCGCCCGAGGCAGCCGCCTCGCGCTTCTGCAGTTCGGCCTCGTACATCCGCGCCTTCAGCATCCCCATCGCGGTCGCGCGGTTCTTGTGCTGCGAGCGGTCGTTCTGCGACGCGACGACGATGCCCGTCGGGATGTGGGTGATGCGCACCGCCGAATCGGTGGTGTTGACGTGCTGGCCGCCGGCGCCCGAGGCGCGATAGGTGTCGATCTTGAGGTCGCCTTCGTTGATCTCGATCTCGATATTGTCGTCGATCACCGGATAGACCCAGACCGAGGAAAAGCTGGTGTGGCGCCGCGCCGAGCTGTCGTAGGGCGAGATGCGGACGAGGCGATGGACGCCGCTTTCGGTCTTCGAATAGCCATAGGCATTCTCGCCCTTGACCAGCATCGTCGCCGACTTGATGCCCGCCTGCTCGCCCGCCTGATATTCGACCAGCTCGACCTTGAAGCCGCGCTTTTCGGCCCAGCGGCTGTACATGCGCTGGAGCATTTCGGCCCAGTCCTGGCTCTCGGTGCCGCCGGCACCGGCGTGGACCTCGATATAGGCGTCGTTGGCGTCGGCTTCGCCGGCCAGAAGCGCCTTGATCTTGTCTTCCTCGGCGCGCGCGGCGAGCGCGGCCAGACCCGCAACGGCCTCGTCGACCATCGCCTCGTCGCCTTCCATCTCGGCGAGCTCGATCAGCTCGGCGGTGTCGGCGCATTCGGTCTCGATCGCGCGCGTCGCGGTGATCGCCTCGTCGAGGCGGCGGCGTTCGCGCATGACCTCCTGCGCCGCCTTCGCGTCGTTCCACAGCGTGGGATCCTCGACCTTGGCGTTCAGCTCGTCGAGCCGCCGCACCGCGCGGTCCCAGTCGAGGAAACGCCGCAGCAGCGCCAGCGCGGCGCCGATCTTGTCGATATGATCCTGCGCTTCGGCGCGCATGTCGTTGCTCCTGAAAAAATGTCGAACCGCCCTTAGAGCCTGCCCGGCCCCAAGGAAAGACGGCTAGGAAGAAGCTCGCGGAAGGTCAGATGATGCCGCCGCGATCCTCGAGGAAGTCGCTGTCGCTGCGGCGGCCGTTGCCTTGCTGGACCGGCGCGTCCTGACGCGCGGCGGCCTTGGCGGGCTTGATCTCGGCCTCGCGGATCGTCCGGCGGGGTTCGCTTTCGGGCTTGAACGCCTCCCAGATGATCGACGCCTTGGGATCGGTGCCCGGCCAGCTGCCATAGACGCGGCGGCCCGACTGGCGGTCGATGCGCACCATGCGGATGCCCTTGGGCGCGCTGAACGGGATCGGCTGGCGGTCGTCGAGCCCGACGAGCGCAAAATCCTTGAAGATCGGCGCCGCGAGGCTGCCGCCCTGCGCATAGCCGCCCATCGAGCGCGGCTGGTCGAAACCGATATACATGCCGGCGACGACGTCGGGGGTGCCGCCGACGAACCACACGTCGTTCGGGCCAGAGGTCGTCCCCGTCTTGCCGAAGATCGGCACGCCCAGGTCGCGCAGGCGCACCGCGGTGCCGCGCTGGACCACGCCTTCGAGCATATGGACGACCTGATAGGCGGTAAGCGGATCCATCAGCTGCTTGCCCGACTTGGCGAAGCGCGGCATCGGGCGGCCGTCCCAATCCTTCTTGTTGCAGCCGACGCAGGGTTTCCAGCCCACCGGAAAGATCACCTTGCCGCGGCGGTCCTGGACATAGTCGATCACGCGCGGTTTGAGCTCGCGGCCGTGGTTGGCGAGCATCGCGTAAGCATTGGTGATTTTTTCGACCGTGGTCGAGCCCGCGCCGAGCGCGGTCGAGAGATAGGGTTCGTGCTCGCCGATGCCCATGGTGCGAATCGTGTCGACGACCGGTTCCATGCCGACCTGGCTTGCCGCGCGCACGGTCATCAGGTTGCGCGACTGTTCGAGGCCCCAGCGCATCGTATGTTCGCCGCTGCCCCCCGCGCCGCCGAAGTTGCGGAAGCATTTGTTGCCGAAGCGCGCGCCCTGATAGACGCAGAAGCTGCCGTCGACGATCATCGTCGCGGGGGTCATGCCATTGTCGAGCGCGGCGGCATAGACGAAGGGCTTGATCGTCGAACCCGGCTGGCGTTCGGCCTGCGTCGCGCGGTTGAAGGGCGACAGGCGAACGTCGAAACCGCCCTGCATCGCGAAGATGCGGCCCGAATGCGGGCTTTCGGCGACGAAGCCGCCCGACACCTCGGGAATGTTGCGCAGCGCATAGCTGCCGCCGCCGCTCGCCTTGACCGCGATCAGGTCGCCCGGGCGCATCGCCGAGAAGGCGCTGCCGCCGGTCTTGCGATAGCCTTGGGTCGCGGCGCTCGCGGGCAGGCGGCCGGTGTCGCCGTTGGCGAAGCCGATGCGCGCCTCGCCGGCGTTTTTCGAGATCACCGCGGCGATCCGCCAGCCGTCGTAGTCGATGCCGATGAAGCTCGACGCGAGGCGGCTCTGCCACTGGTCGTCGGCCTCGATCGTCGCGATCGGCCCCGACCAGCCCTTGCCCGCGTCGTAGCGGAGCAGGCCCTTGCGCAGCGCACTGGTCGCCGCCGCCTGCATCTTGCCGTCATAGGGCGTGCGCACCCAGAGGCCCCCGGCATAGGCGCTGTGGGGGCCGTCCTCGGCGGTTTCGCCGAACTGGCCGATCAGCTGGCGCCGCACCTCTTCCATATAATAGCCGCCGACCTGCGCGACCGCGGTGTTGCCGCTGCTGGTGAGGCCGAGCGGCATCGCGCGCGCGGCGTCGCGCTGCGCGGGGGTGATCCAGCCATTGTCCTCCATCGAACCGAGCACGAAATTGCGGCGCGCGACCGCCTCGGCCTCGTTGCGCGCGCGGCCGTATTTCTCGGGCGCCTTGGGCAGGATCGCGAGGAAGGCCATTTCGTGGAGCTGGAGCTGGTCGACATCCTTGTCGAAATAGGCGCGGCTCGCGGCCTGGACGCCGAAGCTGCGGCGGCCGAGCGGGATTTCATTGAGATACAGCTCGAGGATCTGTTCCTTGGTCAGCGCATCCTCGATGCGCATCGCCAGGATCGCCTCGCGCACCTTGCGGCGATAGCTGAGCTCGTTGGTGAGCAGCAGGTTCTTGGCGACCTGCTGAGTGATCGTCGAGGCGCCGACGGGACGGCCGCTGCTGCTGAGGTTGGTGACGATCGCCGACGCGATGCCCGGATAGTCGATGCCGCCATGGCTGAAGAAGGTCTTGTCCTCGGCGGCGAGGAAGCTGCGCACCAAGAGCTGCGGATATTCGCTATATTCGAGCTGGACGCGGCGTTCGCGCGCATAGGCATGCACCGGCTTGCCCTCGGCATCGCGGACCATCGTCGGCAGCGGCGGCTCATAATCGCGCAGCTGCTCGACCGAGGGCAGGTCGCGCGCGAAGATCAGCCAGATCAGGAACAGGCCAAGGAGGCCGGTGAGGACGAGATAGCCGAGCCAGCGAAACCAGCGGCGCGTCCACATCGAACGAAACCAGCCGACGACGGCATTGCTGTCGCGGCGCAGACGATAGCGGAAGTGGGACGTGGTCTCGGCGGCCATATCGGCAAGCCTCTATCGCCTGTGCGGGTGAAAGGGAAGTATGGTTGCGGTGGGGAGATTCTCCCCTCCCTGCAAGGGAGGGGCCGGGGGTGGGTCGCGACGCCGGAGGCGGCGCTACGCCCTATCTAGATGGAGCAAAGCTCGCTTCGCTCGCACCCACCCCTAACCCCTCCCTTGCAGGGAGGGGAATTATCTGGCCCGGCCTCGCGCACTCACCGGCCAGATGGCGATCAGCGTCTCGCCCTCGACGACATGATATTGATCGTAGAGGTTCACGGTGGGGTCGCAGTGCGGGACGGTGAGCGTCACCGCGTCGCCGGGGGCGAGCGTCTCGCCGATGCCGGGCGAAATCAGCGCGGCATGTTCGTCGCCCATGAAGGCGAAGAAGGCGCTCTCAGGCGCGCCGCGCCGCACGACCGCGACGCCGCCGTCGGTCGAGAGCGACTTGAACCCCGCGTCGATCGTGACGAGGCCGCTGTGGTTGGCGCTTACGACGCGCGCGTCGACCCCGAGCGAGGTTTCGAACGGAACCGCATCGTCGCCGGTGAGGTCGCAGTCGAGATATTGCTTGTCCATGAAGACATAAGAGCCCGTCTGCAGCTCGGTGAAGACGCCGAGGCCAAGGTCGATGCGGTGGGTGCCGGTGCCCGAGCCGGTGACGATCGCAGGCGGGTGGCCCGCGTCGGCCAGCGCGGCGATCACGGTCTGGAGATAGGCCGTGCGCTCCTCGATCGCGGCGCGGCGGTCGGCATAGGCCTCGATATGCTGCTGCGAGCCGCAGTAGAACTGGACGCCGCGGTAGTTGAGGTTCGGCAGCGCCGCGATCGCTTCGGCGAGTGCGACCGCGGATTGCGCCGAGGCAACGCCGGTGCGTGCGATGCCGGGGTCGATGTCGATGATCACGTCGAGCTTGGTTTCCAGCGCGGCGTCGATGCGCGCGGCGACTGCGGAGTGATCGACGACCGCCATCAGCCCTTCGGCTTGGCCCGCCAGCGCCGCGAGCCGTTCGATCGCGCGCGGCGCGGCGACGGGCGAGGTGATGAGGATGCCGGTGATGCCTCCTTCGGCGAGCACCTCGGCCTCGCCGATCTTGGCGCAGCAGACCCCCGCTGCACCCGCGGCGAGCTGGCGCCGGGCGATGTCGACGCTCTTGTGCGTCTTGGCGTGCGGGCGCAGGCCGACGCCATGCGACGCGACCAGCGCCGCCATCGCGGCGATATTGCGGTCGAGCGCTTCGACGTCGAGCACCAGCACCGGCGTGTTGAGGTCGGCGCGGCTGCCCTGCCGGCCGACCAGATGGGCGTGCAGTGTCAAATCGTCGGTCATGAAAATAGCGCCTCGACATGGGGGTTGAGGAA
The DNA here is from genome assembly GCF_058806755.1 of Sphingopyxis sp. GW821-FHT12F08. Classification (NCBI taxonomy): domain Bacteria; kingdom Pseudomonadati; phylum Pseudomonadota; class Alphaproteobacteria; order Sphingomonadales; family Sphingopyxidaceae; genus Sphingopyxis; species Sphingopyxis sp. GW821-FHT12F08. The sequence continues at coordinate 32,153 of NZ_JBXAQA010000009.1, read as the reverse complement.
TTTGCCGTCCGGATCGGCGGCGCGGCGGACGCTGCGGTAGCGTTCGGCCATCGGATAGAGCGCGTCGATATCAGCGCGGGCCAGCGTGTGGCGCTTGGCCCAGTGCGGGCGACCGCCATGGGCGCGGAAGATTGCCTCGGCATCCGCGAAAAGGTCCTGCCAGGGCATCTTGGCATATTGGTGCATCGAGATCGCGGCGACCGGCCCCGCGTTCATCGGGCTCATCCAGATATCGTCGGCGGCGACGGTACGATATTCGAAAGGGAAGGTCACGGCCAAGCGTTTCTTCCTGATCCAGCCGACCACCTCGGCCAGCGTGTCGAGCCCGGCGGCGCGCGGCATTTCATATTCCATTTCCTCGAAGCGGATCGTGCGGTCCGACGGGAAGATCGCGTGCGCGGGACCGAGGCGGCGGCCGTTCATATTGGTCTTCATCATCCCGCGCTGGAGCATGGGGGTCAGGAAGGGCAGCTTCGCTGCAATATCCAAAACGCGGCGGAACGCCGTCTCCTCCATGTCGGTGGTGCTCGGCGGCGGGTCGCAGGGGTCGCAAGGGTCGAGCGTCTTCAGGATCACATGATCGGCATGGGGGAAGAACCAGAACTCGATATGGCGATGCTGCGCCGCGAGCGCGTCATAGCTTTCGCGGATTTCATCCCAGCGGCGCTTTTCGATGCGTTCGGAAAGGTGGAAGGCGGGAACGAGTGACACCTCAATCTCGGTCGCGATGCCGAACATGCCGAGCGACAGCCGCTGCGCCTGATAGAGGTCGGGTTCGGTCCCGGTGTCGCACCAGCGCGCCGCGCCGTCGGCACCGATCAGGCGGAAGCCCCGCGCCATTGTGGCGAGGCTGCCGAGGTCGACTCCGGTACCGTGGGTCCCCGTCGCCATCGCACCCGCGAGCGACTGCGGGTTGACGTCGCCCTGGTTGGCGAGCGCGAGGCCTTCGTCCCACAGCGCGGCGGTGAGCCGCTTGATGCTCCAGCCCGCGGGGATGCGTGCGGTGCGGCGGTCGGGGGCGACGGTGATGCTGCCCGGGAGCGCGTCGAGACCGAGGATCATTTCGTGCGATTCGCACAAGGGCATGAAGCTGTGCCCGGCGCCGGTTGCGCGTACTTTCGTGGCATTGCGGACGCGATCGGCGAGTTCGTCCTCGCTCGTGGGGCGGGTGACGGCGACGGGCGCGGCGACGCTGCCCGACCAGTTACTCCAGCCCATTCCGCTCTCCCTCGTCATCCCGGACCTGATCCGGGATTCGCCTTTTCCTTCAGGAAGGCAGGCCCCGGGTCAAGCCCGGGGTGACGGCAGCGGATTGGAGGGAGGTCAGTTCGACGCGATCTGCCGCGCGAAGTGGACCTGCACCGCCTGGCGCACGCCGCGCGCGATCTTTTTCTGGCCGTCGGCCGAGGCGAGGAAATCGGCGTCGCTTTCGTTCGAGATGAAGCCGGTTTCGAACAACACCGACGGCGTGTCGGGCGCCTTCAGCACCACGAAGGAGGCGAAGCGGTGCGCGGTGGTGCGGAATTTGACGTCGTCCGACGCCTCGCGCTGGAGCAGCCGCGCGAAATCCGACGCGACGTTCATCGTCTCGCGTTGCGTCAGGTCGAGCAGGATCGACGACACGTCGCTGCTGTGCGCGCCGAGATCGACGCCGTTGATGATGTTCGCCTTGTTCTCGCGCGCCGCGAGCCGCGCGGCTTCGCGGTCGGAGGCCACCTCGGACAATGTGTAGATCGACGCGCCGCTCGCCTGCTGGTTCTCGGCCGCGTCGGCGTGGACCGAGATGAACAGGTCGGCCTTCAGCCGCCGCGCGATGCCATAGCGTTCCTCGAGCACCAGATAGCGGTCGTCGCCGCGCGTCAGCGCGACGCGGACGCGGCCCGACGCGACGAGATCGTCGCGGATCGCTCGCGCCAGCGCCAGCGTGATGTCCTTTTCGCGCTTGCCGCTGTGCGGGCTGATCGCGCCCGGATCGTGCCCGCCATGGCCGGCGTCGATGACGACGAGCGGCAGGCTCGGATTGTTCGGCCCCTCGATCCTGGGCAGCGCGACCGCGGGCTTCGGCTTGCCGATCGGGACGGTCACCGAATAGCGCTTCTCGGGCGGCTTGGCACGAAACTGTGCCGGCGGCTGGAGTTCGAGGCGCGGGCCGCGCGAGGCACGGCGGAATTCGTCGGCCGACACCGGATCGAGCTTGAACGACAGGCTGCGCCCGTCGGCGGCGAAGCGCGCGTTCGAGACGAGCGCGGGCGCCGCGAGGTCGAGCACGACGCGCGCGGTGCCCGGACCCTGCTGGCCCTGGCGCACGCTGCGCACCAGCCCCGCGCCCTGCGGCGAATGCCCCGCCTCGGCCCCCGAAATGTCGAGCGCGATGCGGTCGGGACCCGCGAGCAGCAGCGTCGAGGCACCCGCGACCAGATCGTCGAAGCGCACCGTCACCTCGCCCTCACCGATCTCGATCGCGCCGATATTGCCCGCGAGCACCGCGGGCGTCGCAAGCAGCGTCGAGAGGAAGAGCGGGAGGAGCAGCATGGCGCGTTTATGCCGCGAGCGGCGGCGGTCGGTCCAGTCTTTATCCGAGAACATCCAAGGCCACCTGCGGGTCATCACGATAAACCGGTCATTAGGGATGCCCCGTCAAGTCGCGGTGAACCGGCAGGGTTAACCGGCAATTCAGCACGATTCGGCCGCGCGCGGCCCCGCGCCCCCACCGGCGCCCCTTGCCGACGCCTTGTCGCCACACCATTTTTTGGGTCGGGCGGTTGCCGTTGGCGAGCACCGATGCTAGCACCGCCCACGCTGACGGTGTCATTCCTGACCCGCCGGGCCTTATGCGGGGAACGCGCCCGTCCGCAGCGGACGGCAGCCATCCCCCGGCGCCCGGCAAAACAGGCATGGCGACCTGCCGTCGGCCCACCCCGGATGCACGGGGCAGCGAAAGAAGATCGGACATCTGGTCGATTCGCGCTGACCGGGCATCCCCGAACAGGTTGATGCCGCATGAGGCTTGCCATGCCCTCTTTCGATCGCGACGCCGGCGCTTTTGCGTCCGCTGCCGCGTCGGGAGACCGCATGCGCGTCCAGAACCGGACGCGGGCCGCACAAGGCAATAACGTCTTTTTCCGTTTGAACCCTATCGACCGCAGCCGTTCCGCAAGGACGGCCGCGGCCTTTTTTGTTGGCGCGCCACGGCGCGCCTGGAGTGATAATAATGACCACGCGCATGTTGATCGACGCGCGGCACCGGGAAGAAACCCGTGTCGCCGTCACCAAGGGAAACCGCATCGAGGAGTTTGATTTCGAGTCCGCCGAGCACAAGCAGCTCAAGGGCAATATCTATCTGGCCAAGGTTACCCGTGTAGAACCGTCGCTGCAGGCGGCCTTCGTCGAATATGGCGGCAATCGCCACGGCTTCCTCGCCTTCAGCGAAATCCATCCCGACTATTACCAGATCCCGAAGGAAGATCGCGAAGCCCTGCTCCGCGAAGAGGCCGAGCATGCCGCCGCCGCGGCGCAGCGCGCCGAAGAGGATCTCGACGAGCTGGAAGGCGATGTCGCCGAGGTCGAACGCCACGACGAGGACGATAATGGCGACGCGCCGCGCCCCGAAACCGTCGGCGAGGATGCCGAGGGCGACGAGGACCATGGCGATGACGACCATGGCGACGCCGAAGACAATGGCGACGCCGAGGACGGCAATGGCGAGGCCAGGGACAATCGCGGCGACCGCAAGGGCCGCGGGCGCGGACAGGGCGGCCGCAAGGGCGGCCGGGGCCGCGGGCGCCGCCGCGACGAGGACGAGGACGGCGAAAGCCGCATGTCGCTCCGCCGCCGCTACAAGATCCAGGACGTCATCCGCCGCCGTCAGGTGATGCTGGTGCAGGTCGTCAAGGAAGAGCGCGGCAACAAGGGCGCGGCGCTGACCACCTATCTGTCGCTCGCCGGCCGCTATTGCGTGCTGATGCCGAACACGATGCACGGCGGCGGGATCAGCCGCAAGATTTCGAATGGCGCCGATCGCCGCAAGCTCAAAGCCATGATCGACGAGCTCAACCTGCCGCCGACGATGGGCTGCATCGTGCGCACCGCGGGGATGAGCCGCACCAAGGTCGAGATCAAGCGCGACTTCGACTATCTCGCGCGCGTCTGGGACGAGATTCGCGAGAATACGCTGGGGTCGAGCGCGCCGGCGCTGATCCATTCGGACAGCGATCTGGTGAAGCGCGCGATCCGCGACATCTATCACAAGGACATCGAGGAAGTGCTCGTCGAGGGCGACGAGGGCTATAAGGCGGCGAAGCAGTTCATGAAGCTGCTGATGCCGAGCCACGCGCGGCGCGTGAAGCAATATGCCGACCCGGTCTCACTCTACCAGCGTTACGGCGTCGAGGACCAGCTCGCGGGCATGCTCAACCCCGTCGTCCAGCTGAAATCGGGCGGTTATCTGGTGATCAACCCGACCGAGGCTTTGGTGTCGATCGACATCAACTCGGGCCGGTCGACGCGCGAGCATAATATCGAGCAGACCGCGCTCAACACCAACCTCGAGGCCGCGCACGAGATCGCGCGCCAGCTGCGCCTGCGCGACATGGCCGGGCTGATCGTGATCGACTTCATCGACATGGATCATGGCTCGAACGTCCGCAAGGTCGAGCGCGCGATGAAGGATGCGCTGAAGAACGACCGCGCGCGCATCCAGATCGGCCGCATCTCGGGCTTCGGGCTGATGGAGATGAGCCGCCAGCGGCTGCGCACCGGCGTGCTCGAAGCGTCGACGCGTCCCTGCCCGCATTGCGAAGGCACCGGGCTGGTCCGCACCGCTTCGTCGGCGGGCCTCAGCGCGCTGCGCATGATCGAAGAGGAAGCCGCGCGCGGCAAGGGCAGCAAGATCATCCTGCGCGCGAGCCAGGAAGCGACCTTCTACCTGCTCAACGAAAAGCGCCGCGAACTGCGCGAGATCGAGGAGCTGTACGGCGTCAGCGTCGAAATCCTGCCCGACGGCGAGACCGAGGGCGCGCGCATGGCGATCGAGGTCGGCGGTCCGCCGCCCATCCAGCGCCGCAGCTTCGCCCCGATCGTCGAGATCGAGGAAGAGGACGACGAAGAAATCTTCGACGAAGAGGAAGAAGAAGAAGGCGAGGAAGCCGAGGCCGAGCGTCCGCGCGAACGCCAGAGCGAGCGCGAGCGCGAGCGTGACGGCGAGGAAGGCGAAGGCGACGGTCGCAAGCGCCGCCGCCGCCGCCGCCGCGGTCGCCGCGGTCGCCGCGACGAAGAGGGCAATGAAATCCCCGAAGGCGAAGCCGCGAACGACGACGAGCCCGAAGCCGAAGGCGGCAACGATGAGGCGGTAGCCGAGGAAGCGCCCGCCGAGACCGTCGAAGTCGAGGCAGGTGCCGAAGCCAAGCCCCGCCGCCGCCGTGGCGGACGCGGACGCAAGGTGAAGGACGAGGCCGTCGAAGCCGAGGCCGTCGAAGCCGAAGAACCCGCGGTCGAAACCGCCCCCGAGCCGGTCGCCGAGGAAGCGCCCGCCGCCGAGGAGAAGCCGAAGCGCAAGCCGCGCCGGACCAAGGCGCAGATCGCCGCCGAGGAAGCCGCCGCAGCGGCCGCCGTCGAGCCGGTGGTCGAAGCCGAGCCGGTGATCGAGGCCGAGCCGGCTGTCGAGGCCGAAGCCGAACCCGCCAAGCCCGCGCCGAAGAAGCGAGCGCCGCGCAAGGCCAAGGCCGCGGCGTCCGCTGCCGCGGAGGAAGCTGCGACCACATCCGACGTGGCCGAGGCCGGCGAAACACTTGCTGCAGGGGCCGAAGAGGGCCCTGAAGGCGAGCCGCGCCGCGGCTGGTGGCAGCGCACGTTCGGCAACTGATTGGCGGCAACTGATCGGCGGCAACCGGTCGTATCGTCGTGATCGACCTTGCGTCCGGGCGCGCTGAACCCCACAAGGCCTCCATGGCTTCAGTCGAGGTTCAGGCGCCCGGCGCAAGGACGCATCCCATGAATTTCTCCGCACCGCGGCATTTCCTGCGCGCCGGCGTCTGGCGCGCGTTCGTCCGGCTGCTGGTGACGGCGATCGTGCTCGTCGCGGTCGCGGTGCGCCCGGTGGCGGCGCAGTCGATCCTGCGCGATGCCGAGACCGAAGCGCTGCTGCAGGACATGATGGACCCGCTGCTCGTCGCCGCGGGGCTGCAGCCGGGGCAGGTGCGCGTCCACCTGCTCGGCGAGCGCAGCATCAACGCCTTCGTCGCGGGCAGCCAGGACATCTACGTCTTTTCCGGCCTGATCGAGGCCGCGGGCAGCGCCGAAGAGGTGCAGGGCGTGCTCGCGCACGAGCTCGGCCATGTCATGGGCGGCCACGCGATCCGGATCAACGACGGCGCCAAGGCAGCAACGGGCATCTCGCTCCTCAGCCTGCTCCTCGGTGCCGCGGCGATCGCCGCGGGCGGCGGCGAAGCGGGCATGGGAATCCTGATGGCGGGGCAGCAGGCCGCGCTCGGCAAGTTCCTCGCCTTCAGCCGCGTGCAGGAATCGACCGCCGACGCCGCCGGCGCGCAATATCTGTCGACAGCCGGGATCAGCGGGCGCGGCAGCCTCGCCTTCTTCAAGCGGCTCCAGAATCTCGAATTCCGCTATGCGGTGAAGCAGGACGACGACCAGGCCTATGGCCGCACCCACCCTTTGTCGGGCGACCGCATCCAGGCGCTGCGCGAAAGCTATATGGTCGACCCCGCGTGGGAAAAGCCCGCCGACCCCGAGATCGAGAAGCGCTTCCAGCGCGTGAAGGCCAAGCTCGAAGGCTATATCGCCGAGCCCGAACGGACGCTGCGCAAATTTCCCGAAAGCAACACGAGCGTGCCGGCGCGTTATGCGCGCGCCTATGCCTGGCACAAGAGCGCCTATCCGCAAAAGGCGCTCGCCGAGACCGAGGCGCTGCTCAAGACCGACCCGAACGACCCCTATTTCCTCGAGCTCGAGGGGCAGGTGCTGCTCGAATCGGGACGGCCGAAGGAGGCGATCGCGCCGCTCCGCAAGGCGGTCGCGGGGTCGCGCTCGCAGCCGCTGATCGCCGGGACACTCGGCCATGCGCTGATCGCCACCGAGGAGCCCGCGAATTTCGCCGAGGCCGAGGAGGTGCTCAAGACCGCGGTCGCACTGGACAACCAGAATCCCTTCGCCTGGTACCAACTCGGCATCGTCTATGCGAACAAGGGCGATCAGGCGCGCGCCGCGCTCGCCTCGGCGGAACGCTACAGCCTCGAGGGTGGACAGGCGATGCTCGCGCTGCGTAACGCCGACCTTGCGATGCAGGGCCTGCCCGAGGGGTCGCCCGACTGGATTCGTGCACAGGATATTTCGCTGGTGTCGCGCGCCGAGGTGGAACGCGAGCGCAAACGGCGCTAGATTCGGGCGAGCGAATTGGGGAATGCGTCGCACCGGCGATGCATAAGGGCAACAAGTGACTGATAGAAAAGACGATTATTACCAGCCGTGGCTGCGCGACCCGGCGCCGTCGGCGGCGCCCGCGCCGGCAGAACCGCTGCGCGCCGCGCCCGACGCCGGTCCCGATGGGGGCCTCGCCAAGCCACGCGAGGTGCCGCCCATCGGCCTCGACGTGTCGCGCTATCCCGCCGAGGAACCTATGCCCAAGGCACCGGTGGTCGACACCGACCGGCTGAAGGCCGGCGCAAGCGGGCTGTGGAAGGCGATCAAGGGCCGCAGCGGCGCCTTTGCCGACTGGACGATCCGCGTCGGCGAACGCGCCGACATCCCTGCGCGCGTCGAAGCGATGGAAATCCCGCGCCGCTCGCGCGAACTCGCCGGGCGCGCCGCCGATAGCGCCGCGCGCGCCGCCAAGGCGGCCGGGCGGGGCACCGCGCGCGGCAGCGCCGCCGCCGCGGCGGCTAGCGCCAAGGCGTGGGACAAGATGGCGCTCGGCGAGAAGGTCGGCAAATTGTCGAGCGGCGCGCAGCGCGGGCTGGGCGAGGTCGCGGGCAAAGCCGGCGACGCGCTGGGCCAGGCCGCGAAAGCCGGCAAGGAAAGCCTGGGCGAAGCCGCGACCAAGCTGCGCCCCGCACCGCGCGAAGATGCCGCGCCGCCACCCTCGGGGCTCGAACAATTGCTCGCGCGCGAGGAAGCCGAGGCAGCGGCGAGCGCTGTGGCGGCCAGGCCCGCCGCGCCCGACCTGCCGCTGTTCGCGGGCGAGCCGGGGATCGAGCTCGCCGCGCCGAAACCGGCGGCGGCGAAGCCCGCCAAGGCCGCGAGCTCGACCCCGCCGCCTTCGATTTCGGCGCCTGCCGCCGACGACCGGACCCCGCATCGCGCGCGCCCGGGGGGCGGCAATGGCGGGGGCAGCGGTGCCAGCGGCTTTGCCCTTCCCGCACCCGGCTGGGCCCTCGCGCTCGGCGCCGTCCTGCTGCTCGGCGCGACCTTCTGGCTCGGCGGCCGCTTCGGTGGCGGGCTGTCGAAGAGCGAGGTCGAGACGGTCGTCGCCGACTATATCAAGGCGCACCCAGAGATCATTCCCGAGGCGCTGGAGGCGCAGCGCGACCGCGAGATGGCGAAGGCGATCGACGCGATTCGTCCAGCGCTCGAAAAGCCCTATGCCGGCGCCTGGGCGGGCAATGCCGACGGCGATGTGACGCTGACCGTGTTCACCGACTATGCCTGCGGTTTCTGCCGCGCCAGCCTGCCCGACATCGACCGGCTGGTGCGCAGCGACCGCCGCGTGAAGGTGGTGTTCCGCGAACTGCCGATCATCTCGCCGCAGAGCCGCGACGCCGCGATCATGGCGCTCGCCGCCGCGCGGCAGGGCAAATATGACGCCTTCCACCACGCGATGTTCAAGGCGCCCTCGCTCGACGCCGGCGCGATCGCCGCGGCGGCGGCGAAGGCGGGCGTGGTCACCGACGGCAGCGCCGACGCGACCGCAAATGAAGCGCTGTTCCAACGCGAGCTCGACAGCAACCTCGCGATCGCCAGCCAGCTGCAGCTGAACGCGACCCCGACCTGGGTGATCGGCGACCAGTTGCTGCAGGGCCAGATCGGCTACGACGGGCTGCGCGACGCGGTCGCCAAGGCGCGGGCGAAAGGCTGACGCGATGAGCGCCGGACCTGCGCACGTCTCCATCACCAGGGCGGTCCGCAACCCCGAGCTGATGGAAGCCGCGCTCGCGCTCTACGAGGGGCGGCTGCACGACGCCGAGCCCGTGCTGAAGGCGCATCTGAAGCGCGACCCGTTCGACGTCGCCGCGATCCGCATGCTCGCCGAGCTGGCGGCGCGGATCGAGCGCTACCGCGATGCCGAGACACTGCTCCGCCGCGCGCTCGAACTCGCGCCCGAATTCCTCGCCGCGCGCTCGAATCTCGCGACCATACTCCACCGCCAGGGCCGGTCGGGCGAAGCGGTCGAAGAGCTGGAACGTCTGCAACAGCTCGACCCCGACAACCCCACCAACACCAATCTGAAGGCCGCGGCGCTGGGCCGCGTCGGCGAGTTCGACGAGGCGCTCGAGCTCTACGAACAGGTGCTCCAGAGTTTCGGCAAGCAGCCGAAGATCTGGATGTCCTATGGCCATATGCTCAAGACGGTGGGGCGACAGGCCGACGCGGTCGCCGCCTATCGCATGGCGCTGGAGCTGAAACCGACGCTCGGCGAAATATGGTGGAGCCTTGCAAACCTCAAGACGCTGAAGTTCGAGGACGAGGATATCGCGGCGATGCGCGCCGCGCTCGATACGGACGATATCGGCGCGCAGGACCGCTTCCACCTGCATTTCGCGCTCGGCAAGGCGCACGAGGACCGCGGGCAGGCCGCCGCGGCGTTCGATCATTATGCGACCGGCAATGCGCTGCGGAAGGAATTGCTGCCCTATGATGCCGAACAGACGCGCGCCGCCGTCGATCATGCGATCGCGCTCTACACCCCCGAATTTTTCGAAGCGCGCCGCGGGCATGGCGCCGCATCGGGTGACCCGATCTTCATCGTCGGCATGCCGCGCGCCGGATCGACGCTGATCGAGCAGATATTGTCGAGCCATTCGATGGTCGAGGGCACGATGGAATTGCCCGACATCCCCAAGCTTTATGGCCAGGCGCGCGGCATGGGCGGCGTCGCCAAGCTGTCGGCGGACGACGCGCGTGCGCTCGGCGAGCAATATCTGCACGACACATGGGTCCAGCGGAAGAGCGACAAGCCCTTCTACATCGACAAGCTGCCCAACAACTGGCTCCATGCCGGTTTCATCCGGCTGATCCTGCCGAACGCGAAGATCGTCGACGCGCGGCGCCACCCGATGGATTGCTGCTTTTCGAACTTCAAGCAACATTATGCCCGCGGGCAGGCGTTCAGTTACAGCCTGTCCGACATGGGCCGCTATTATGCCGACTATGCCCTGCTGATGGATCATTTCGACCGCGCGATGCCCGGCCATGTCCACCGGGTGTTCCACGAGCGGCTGATCGACGACCTGGAGGGCGAGGTGCGCGCGCTGCTCGCCTATCTGGACCTGCCGTTCGAGGCCGCGTGCCTCGATTTCCACACCAACGAGCGCGCGGTGCGCACCGCCAGTTCGGAACAGGTGCGGCGGCCGATCAACCGCGACGGCGTCGGCCAGTGGCGCGCGATGGAAGAATGGCTGGATCCGCTGGTCGACGCGCTGGGACCGGCGCTGACGCAATATCCGGCAACCCCCTAAGGCGATTGTTGCAATTTTGTCATAGTGGCTGCGAAACGGCGATCGCGGATGACCATTTCGCGGGCGCGCGATTGACGGCGCGGTGAAACTGTTCAAGCTTCGCTTTCCGCCGCAGCAACGGCGATCGCACATATGAGGGGGGTCTTTTATGCGGGTCCAATTTTCGCGCCGCGCGCTGCTTCTGGCATCGCTGTCCGGCACGGTCCTGTCGGCCACGCCGGCGCTGGCACAGGACGCCGCCGCCGCCGACACCGGCAATGACGACGAGATCGTCGTCACGGCGCAGAAGCGCGAAGAAAATCTGCAGGATGTCCCGATCAGCATCCAGGCGCTCGGCACGCGCAAGCTCGACCAGCTGAACGTCGCCAATTTCGAGGATTTCTCGAAGCTGCTGCCCAGCGTCTCGTTCCAGTCGAGCCAGCCGGGCGTGACCACCGTCTATATGCGCGGCGTCGCGAGCGGCGGCGACGGCAACCATTCGGGCTCGCTGCCCAGCGTCGGCGTCTATCTCGACGAACAACCGGTGACGACGATCGGCGGCACGCTCGACGTCCATGTCTATGACATCGCGCGCATCGAATCGCTCGCGGGTCCGCAGGGCACGCTCTACGGCGCCTCGTCGCAGGCGGGCACGATCCGCATCATCACCAATAAACCGAGCACCAGCGGCTTCGAAGGCCGCGTCGACGGCGAGCTCAACAGCGTCAAGAGCGGCGGCGTCGGCGGCAAGGTCGAGGGCATGATCAACGCCCCGATCAGCGAGATGGCGGCGGTGCGCGTCGTCGGCTGGTACCAGCGCGATTCGGGTTACATCGACAATGTCCCCGGCACGCGCAGCTTCCTGCCGACCCCGGGCGGCATCACGGTCAACAACGCCGCCTTCGTCGAAAAGGATTTCAACGACGCCGAAATCTATGGCGGCCGCGCCGCGCTGAAGGTCGACCTCGACGACAATTGGACGGTGACCCCGACCGTCCTCTACCAGAAGCAGACGAGCAGCGGTGTCTTCGTCCAGGATCCGCTCGTCGGCGACCTGCAGGTCCAGCGTTTCTATCCCGACCAGCGGAGCGACAAGTTCATCCAGGCGGCGCTGACGATCGAGGGCAAGATCGGCAATTTCGACCTGACCTATGCCGGCGCCTATCTCGACCGCAAGACATACCAGATCAACGACTATACCGATTATGCCGAGGCCTATGACGCACTCTATGCCGATTATGGCGGCCTTGCCGGCTATTTCTATCTGGAGGACAATGGCGGCAACGACATCGACCCGCGCCAGTTCATCATCGGGACGGACCATTTCCGCAAGATGAGCCAGGAAGTGCGCGTGTCGTCGCCGCAGGACGAGCGGTTCCGCGTCGTTGCCGGGCTGTTCTACCAGCGCCAGAGCAACGAGATCCACCAGGACTATATCGTCCCCGGGCTCGCGAGCGCGCTGTCGGTCAACGGCCGCCCGGGCACGCTCTGGCTCACCGAGCAGAAGCGCGTCGACAAGGATTATGCGGCGTTCGGCGAAGCGAGCTTCGACATCACCCCGACGATCACGCTCACCGGCGGCGGGCGCTATTATAAATATGACAACAGCCTGATCGGCTTCTTCGGCTTTGGCCGCAATCCCAACGGCCCGCCGTTCAACGGCGCGGGCAGCTCGCGGACCGGCGTCGCCGGCTGCTATACGACGACGGGCGCGATCCTGCGCGACAATCCCGGGGGCACGCTGCTCCCCGCCGCGGTGCCGGGCGGACCCTGTACCAACCTCGCCGATTTCGTGAACGGCGGCCTGATCCCGAAACGCACCAAGGACACGGGTTTCACCCACCGCGTCAACCTGACGTGGAAGCCCAGCGAAGATGTGATGACCTATGCGACCTGGTCGCGCGGCTTCCGTCCGGGCGGCATCAACCGGCGCGGGACGATCGCGCCTTATGACGCCGATTTCCTGACCAATTACGAGCTGGGCATCAAGACGACGCTGGCCGACGGCAGGGTCCGCCTGAACGCGGCCATCTATATGCAGGACTGGAAGCGCTTCCAATTCTCGTTCCTGGGCGAGAACAGCTTTACCGAGATCCACAATGGTCCGAACGCGCGGATCAAGGGGATCGAGGCGGATATCAACATCCGGGCGACCGACGGCCTGACCTTCACGGCGGCCGCCTCCTATACCGACGCCAAGACGCGCAACAATCTGTGCGATATCGACGATCCGACCTATCAATGTACCGATCCCGGCAATTCGATCGCCGCGATCAAGGGAACGCGCCTGCCCGTGACGCCGAAGTTCAACGGCAATGCGACGGTGCGGTACCAGTTCCCGGTCGGGCCGGGCGAGATGCATTTCCAGTCGGTGATTGCGCATCGCAGCTCGGCCACCCCCGACATCCGTGTCGCCACCGCAACCGCGCTGGGCCGGATCGAGGGATCGACGACGGTCGACTTCGCCGCCGGGTTCGAATGGAGTTCGTACAGCTTCGAGCTGTTCCTGCAGAATGCGTTCGACGAGCGCGCCCAGCTGGCGCGCTTCTCGAACTGCGGCCAGTGCGACGGGCGCGTGCAGGTGTTGGTGAACCAGCCTCGGACGATCGGGGCGCGATTGGGCGCCAAGTTCTGATCGGGTGACCGAACCGCAAACAAACAACGAAAGGCCGAGCCAAAAGCTCGGCCTTTTGATGTGCGTCGCGCTCGGCATGGGCAATATGATCGGGTCGGGGGTGTTCCTGCTCCCGCGCGACCTAGCGCCCTTGGGATGGAATGCGATCATCGGCTGGGGGGTCTCGATCGCGGGGACTTTGTGCCTCGCGGTCGCCTTCGCGCGGCTCGCCAAAAGACTGCCGACCGGCTGCGCGACCTATACCTATGCCGCCGCCGCCTTTGGTCCGGGCACTGGCTTCATCGTCGCCTGGAGCTATTGGATCAGCTGCTGGACCGTCGTCGCGACGCTCGCGGTCGCGGCAATCAGCAATTTTTCGATCCTTTTCCCGTCGCTGGCCAAGGGCGGGGCAATGACCGCGCTGATCGCGATCGGATTCATCTGGCTGTTCACGCTGATCAACCTGATGGGGGTACGCCGGGCCGGCGGGGCGCAGCTCGTAACCCTCGGCCTCAAGCTGATCCCCGTCGTCGGGGCGGTCGTCGTTGCGCTGTGGCTCTATGCGTCCGGCGACGCGCCGACCCCGACGATGGATGGCACGCAGCCGGTCAGCCTCGACAATATCGGCGGCGCCGCGACCTTGACGCTGTTCGCGCTGCTCGGCTTCGAAAGCGCCTGCGTCGTCGGCGACCGGGTGCGCGATCCCGAGCGCACGATCCCGCGCGCGACGGTGATCGCGGCTGCCGCGACCGGGCTGCTGTATCTCCTGTCCTGCACGACGGTCACCCTACTCCTCCCGCTCGAAACGCTCGAAGCATCGAATGCTGCCTATGCCACGTTTTTCGGGACGCTGGTGACCCCCTCGGCGGGGCAAGCGGTGGCGCTGTTCGCGGCGATCGCCGCGCTCGGCGCGCTCAACGGTTTCGTGCTGCTACAGGGCGAAATTCCGCGCGATCTTGCGCATCGCGGCCTGCTTCCCCCCGTCTTCGCGCAGGACAATCGATTCGCGGTGCCGTGGGTGACGCAGATCGTGTCGAGCACGCTCGCCAGCGTCGTCGTCTATGCCAATTATTCGCGCGGGCTGGCGGAATTGTTCAAATTCATGGTGCTGGTGACGACCTCGACCGCGATTATCTTCTACATCGTCGGAGCGCTCGCGGCACTGAAGCTCGAACGCAGCGGCGAGATCAGGGCCTCGCCGGTCTTTGTCGGGCTGACGCTGCTCGGTTTTCTTTACAGCTGCTGGGCCTTTTACGGTGCCGGGTGGGATGCGAGCCTGTGGAGCATCGGCCTGACCGCCGCGGGGCTGCCCATCTATCTTGCGATGCGCCGGGCGCGGCCCGCTACGGCCTGAAAACTTGCCTCGGCATGCAAAATCGCCTATCGGCGCGGTCCCACTGGCCCGGATTCGGGCTTTTTTGGAGACGTGACGTGTCGGACCGCCGAAACATTCAGGGTTTGAATCCCTGCGGCATCCGCTCGCTGTCGTAGCGCGTTTTTCCTGACGCGGTGCGCCCCGGGCGCTGCCGCAATTTTCCAACCCGCGATCATCACTTCTGCCGCCGGGCGCCGTGCGTCCGCCGGCCGCAGGCAGGACTTTATGTTGTACGACAGCCATTGGGCGCGTGCGCTGGCGCGCGCCATCGCCGCGGATCATCCGGGCAAGACCAAGACCGGCCGGGCGCTGCTCGGCTGGGCCCGCGCGCGCGCCGACGCGCTCGGGCTCGACGAGAAAAATATCGCGCGCGCCGCGCTGCTGGCGGAGCCTACGGTTCCGCCCGCGGATGCGCGCGAGGATGAGGGCCTGGTGCAGGCCAGCCGGCTGGCAGACGCGCTCGAGCTGCCCGGCGCCGAACGCGCGTTGCTGCTGCTCGCGACGGCGCTCGACCGCGCCCCGCTGACCCGCAGCCTCGAGCAGCTGATCGGGACCGAGAAGCTCGACATGGAGGCGCTGGCGGGCGCGGTCACCGGGATCGCACCGCACGCGCTGCGCCGCACCGAGGTGGTGCGGCTCGACCTCGTCGGGCGCTGGACCGACAAGAGCGGCGGGGTCGAGTTCGGCCTCTGCTGGGCGTTCGAGCGGCTGCTCGACGCGCCGCCGGGGCGCCACGAAAGCCTGCTCGACGGCCTGCTCGGCGCACGGCAGGTCGCGCGCCACGCGCTCGAGGATTTCCCGGCACAGCGCGGCGACGCCGAGCTCGCGACCCGGCTGCTGCGCGGGGCGATCGACCGCGGCGCGCGCGGGATCAACATCCTGATCCACGGCCCGCCGGGCACGGGCAAGACCGAGCTGGCGCGCACGCTGGCCGACGCGGTCGGCGAACCGCTGCACGGCGTCGGCGAGGCCGACAGCGACGGCGACGAGCCCAGCCGCTCCGACCGGGTCGCCGCGCTGCGGCTGGCACTACGCACGCTCGAGAAGCGCGGGCGTGCGCTGCTGCTGTTCGACGAGATGGAGGATCTGCTCGGCAATGCGCAGATCGAGCAGGACGGCCGCGTGCGCCAGCGCGCGGGGTCGAAGCTGTTCGTCAACCGCATGCTCGAAGAGAATGTCGTGCCGGTGATCTGGACCTCGAACGCGGTCGCCGACGTCGATCCGGCGATCCTGCGGCGCTTCAGCCTGTCGATCCGCATGGACTTCCCCGGCGCCGCGCACAGCCCGGCGATGCTCGAACGGGTGAGCGCCGAGGAGAGCGTCGCGGTCGATCCCGCGCTCCAGGCGCTGGCGGCCACCGCGCCCGAAACCGCGTCGCTGTTCCGCGTCGCGGCGCGTGCGGCCGCGCTGGCTGGCGACGCCGCCAGCGCCAGCCGCTTCGCGGGGTCGGTGCTCGGCACGCTGCGCGGCGAGACGGTCGAACCGCGGCTGCCGGGCGCATTCGACGAGACGCTGCTCGCCGCCGACACCGACCTGCCCGCGCTGTTCGGCGCGCTGGCCCGCGCCGACGCGCCCGCCGATTTCTCGCTGCTGCTCACCGGGCCACCGGGGACCGGCAAGACCGAGGCGGTGCAGGCGCTCGCGCGGCGGCTGGGCCGGCCGCTGCACGTCAAGCGCGCGTCGGACCTGATGTCGAAATGGGTCGGCGAGACCGAGAAGGCGGTCGCCCGCGCCTTTGCCGAGGCGAAGCGGCAGAGCGCGATGCTGTTCTTCGACGAGGTCGATTCGCTGCTCGCCGACCGGCAGGGTGCGTCGCAGAGCTGGGAGGTCAGCCAGGTCAACGAGCTCTTGACCTGGATGGAGGATCATCCCCTGCCCTTCGCCGCGGCGACCAACCATGGTGCGAAGCTCGACCCCGCCTCGGCGCGGCGCTTCGTGTTCAAGGTCGAGATGCGGGCGCTTGACGCCGGGCGCGCGCGGCGCGCATTCGTCCATTTCTTCGGCCGCGAAGCGCCGGCAGCGCTCGACCGGGTCGGCGAGCTGACGCTCGGCGACTTCGCGGTCGTCGCGCGGCAGGCCCGCTTTACCGGGTCGATCGAGGATTCCGCGCTAGTCGAACGGTTGCGGCGCGAGCGCGCGGCGCGCCCGGCGATGCCACAGCCCATCGGTTTCGGGTCAGACGCGCCACTTCGGCGCGAAGAAACCCCGATCGCGTAGCACCACCTCGGCGGCATTATGGCCCGGCGCACCGGTCACGCCGCCGCCGGGATGGGCGCCCGCGCCGCACATATAGAGGTTCCGAACCGGGCCGCGATAACCGCCGTTGCCGAGCACCGGGCGCGCGGCCCACAGCTGGTCGAGCGTCATATTGCCGTGCATGATGTCGCCGCCGATCAGCCCGAACTTGCGCTCGAGGCCCTTGGGGCTGAGGCGGGTCTGGCCGACGATGCTGGCGCGGAAGCCCGGCGCGTGGGCTTCGACGGTGTCGATGATCGCATCGGCGGCGGCTTCTTCTTCGTCGTCCCAGTCGCGACCGTCGGGCAGCTCGGGGGCGAATTGCTGGCAGAAGAGGCTGGCGACATGCTGGCCCGGCGGCGCGAGACCGTCGTCGACGGTCGAGGGAATCAGCATCTCGACGATCGGCTTCTTCGACCAGCCATATTGTTTGGCATCGAGGAAGGCGCGGTCCATATAGTCGAGCGTCGGGGCGAGGATGATGCCCGACTGGTGATGTTCGCCGGGCCCGTCCTTTTCGTTATGCGGGAGGCAAGTGAATTTGGGCAGCTCGCTGAGCGCGACATTCATGCGGAAGGTACCGCTGCCCGCCTTGAAGCCGCGGATGCGGCGCTGGAAGTCGCCCGGCAGGTCGGACGCATCCATCAGCCGTTCGTAGAGCAGTTTCGGGCCGACATTGGCGATCACGCGCGCCGCGGCGATTTCCTCGCCGCCGACGAGCTTGACCCCGACCGCCTTGTCGCCGTCGACCAGCACCTTCTCGACCGGGCTTTCGAGGCTGATCTCGACGCCGAGGTCGCGGCAGACCTTGGCCATGATCTCGGTGATCTTGCCCATGCCGCCGACGCTGTGGCCCCACGCGCCCTTCTTGCCGTTCACCTCGCCGAAGACATGGTGGAGGAGCACATAAGCGCTACCCGGCGTGTCGGGGCTGGCATAATTGCCGACGACGGCGTCGAAGCCGAAGGCGGCCTTCACCGCTTCGCTTTCGAACCAGGCATCGAGCATCGTGCGCGCCGACTTGGTGAAGAGGTCGAGCACGTCGCGCTGCTGCTCGAGATTGAGGCCGGCGAAGCGCCGCCCCTGCCGCGCGCCGTCGATCAGCGTGCGAAAGCCTTCGCCGACGTTGGGGGGCACGCGCAGCGCGAGGTCGCGGAGCAGTTCGGCGACATTTTCGAGCGCGTCATAATATTGGGGCAGCACATCGGCGTCGTGGTTCGAGAATTTGCGGAATTCGGCCTGGGTGCGTTCGAGCCCACCGCCGAGCTTGAGATAACCGCCATCCTCCTGCGGCAGGAAATTGCTGATCGGCCGCTCGATCACGCGATAGCCGTGATCGGCGAGCCTCATGTCGGCGATCACCTTGGGCTGGAGCAGGCTGACGGTGTAGCTCGCGACCGAGTTGCGGAAGCCCGGCGCGAATTCCTCGGTCACCGCGGCGCCGCCGACGACGTCGCGCGCCTCGACGATGCGCACCTTCAGCCCCGCCTTCGCGAGATAGAAGGCACAAACGAGGCCGTTGTGGCCGGCGCCGATGATCAGCGCGTCATAGGCTTTGGTCATGAAAATTCTTTCGCAAGCGGGGATTGGACATGCTGGCGGCCGAAACCGAGGCCGAGAATGCGGCCCGGAATGCGGCGCAGAAGCGGGATGCGGTCGAGCAGGCGGACGGCGAGCGGCACGCGCGTGATCTGGCCGCGCAGCATCGGTTCGATCACGCGCTGGTGCGCGAACCGCTGGATCGCCTGCATCCGCATCGTGGGTTTCCAGCGGCGCTCCTGCACCTTGGCAAGCAGCGGATCGGGATCGGCGCCGGCGGCGAGCGGGGCGGCGAGAATATTGGCGGTCGCAACCGCATCCTGCACCGCGAGGTTGATGCCGACCCCGCCGACCGGCGACATCGCATGCGCCGCATCGCCGATCGCGAGCAGGCCGGGGCGCGACCAGCGGGTCAGCCGGTCGAGTGCGACGGTGAGCAGTTTGACGTCGTCGAAGCTCTGGATCGCATCGATCCCGGCGGCAAGGCCGGGGGCGATGTCGACGATCTTGTCGCGAAAGGCCGCGATGCCGCGCGCCTCGATCGGGGCGAAGCCGCCCTTTTCGATGATCTGCGCGCATTGCCAATAATCGCCGCGCGAGATGGCCACGACCATGCCGCCCTTGTCGATCGTGCCGAGCGCGACCTCCGCCATGTCCATGCCCGCGGGAACGGGAATGCGGAACCACAGCACGTCCATCGGCGCGCCAAGGTCCTCCAGCGGCAGGTCGGCGGCGTCGCGCAGCACCGAGCGGCGCCCGTCGGCGGCAATGACGAGCCGCGCGGGCAAGATTGCGCCGCTCGCGAGCATCACGCCGCTGACGCGGTTCGCGGCATCATAGGTGAGCCCGGTCGCCTCGGTCGACATGCGCAGGTCGAAGGTCGGGTATTTCCGCCCCTGCCCCGCAATGAAATCGAGCAGATCCCATTGCGGCATCATCGCGACGAAACGCGCGGCGACGGGCAGATGCTTCATGGTGGCGATCGTATAGCGCCCGCCGAGGAGGTTGAGCGTCATCGTGTCGATCGCGGCGTGCGGTTCCTTGAGCAACTCTTCGAGCAGACCGATTTCGTGGAACAGCTCAAGCGTCGAGGGGTGGACCGTGTCGCCGCGGAAATCGCGGAGGAAATCGGCGTGCTTTTCGAGGATGGTGACGAGCACGCCCGCGCGCGCGAACAACAGGCCCGCGACCATGCCCGCGGGACCGCCGCCGACGATGATGACCGGATCGCTCATACTCCCCTCCTCCCGTGCGTTGCGACTAGCGGCTCCACCCCGGCGGCGGAGCCTGTTCCTGCCGCGCCTCGGGGATCAGCTCGCGCATCCGCGAACAGAAATGTTTGAGGCACACTTCCTTGTCGCTGAGCGGGCCCATGGTGAAGCTTTGCGACGCCATCCCCTGCTGGACGCGGGTGATCAGCTCGGTGTCCTCGGCATTGACCTGGCGGTTGATGCGCCAGTTCAAATATCGGGCCGCCTTCATCTCGCGGCGCTGATCGGGAAGGACGTAGCTGATCTCGCGGATCAGGCACGTCGTCGGGCCGGTCGGCAGCCACTGCATGAAATCGACCTGGTCGGGATAGATGTCGAAGGCGACATTGGGCCAGAGCTTGAAATAGAGCCAGTGGCGCTGCTTGTCCGCGGGCAGGTGCGGCACCGGCGGCAGCAGCCGCTGGTACATGCGCTCGGACCAGTTGGCCGACGGGCGGTCGATCAAGTCGCCCCACATGCGGTCGACATTGGCCTCGGCCTCGACGCCATAGCTTTTGCCGAACAGGCGGGTGAGGCCGGGGTGTGCGACGGGGATGTGGAGGCCGTCCGAATAATTGTCGCCGACATTCTTCCAGTTCACGTCGCGCGGGCGGAGCGTGACGCGGCCGAGCGCGCCCAGTTCCTCGAAGCGATAAGGCTCCACCATGCCCTCATAGGGCGCCATCATCGAGGCGACCGCCGGGCCGCCGTCATCGTCGAGCCGGACGAACCAGAAGCCGCGCCATTGTTCGAGGCCGACGGCGACGAGCCCCGCCCTGCCCTTGTCGAGCGTGGGGTAGCTCGCCGAATCGGGCACGCCGGTGAGGCGGCCGTCGAGCTCGTAGGTCCAGGCGTGATAGGGGCAGACGAGCTTCTTCGCGCAGCCCGCGGCGCCGTCGAGGAGCCGCGAGCCGCGGTGGCGGCAGACGTTGGTGAAAGCGCGCACGACGCGGTCGGCGCCGCGCACGACGATCACGCTCTCGCCGCAATAGTCGATGCTGTGCCAGTCGCCCGCGTTCGGGATGTCGCTGTCGTGGCATACGACCTGCCAGCTGGGGCGGAAGATGCGCTCCAGCTCGATGCCATGGAATTCGGGGTCGCTGTAGGTCCAGGCGGGGAGCGACCAGCCGTCGAGCGGGTCGACGGTCCGGACGTTGTCTAAAGTGTCGCGCAGCGTTGCCATGAGTCGATCCTTGTTGTACAAGCGTATAACAATATGCAGCCCGTTCGCCAAGCCTTTACGCGCGAAAGCGCCGATGCCCGGAGGGCCGACCTGATCGAGGCGACCGCCGCGTGCCTCGCCGAACTTGGCCTCGCGGGGACGAATGTGCGCGCGATCTGCGCAAGGGCGGGGGTGTCGCCCGGGCTTTTGCGCCATTATTTCGGCGGAATCGACGATCTGGTCGCGGCAACTTATGAGACGACGAGCGACCGGATGGACGCGATCTTCGCCGCGGCGGTCGCGGGCGCGGGACCCGACCCCCGCGCGCGGCTGAACGCGTACCTCACCGCGAGCTTCCGCCCGCCGGTGACCGATCCCGAGCTGCTCGGCGCGTGGACCGCCTTTTGGGCTTTGGCCAGAAGCGACGCGCGCATGGCCGACATCCATGCGGCAAGTTACGCCGGCTATCGCGCGCGGCTGGCCGAACTGCTCGCCGCCTGCGACGCGCAGGGCGCCGAGCGGCTGGCGATCATGCTGACCGCGATGGTCGACGGGCTGTGGCTTGAACTGTCGCTCGACTCGACGAGCTTCGGGGCAGAAGCTGCCGTGCAGATGGTCGAGCGCGCCGTGGGGGCACTCGTGTAGCCGTCGCCCCCGCGCAGGCGGGGGCCGCAGTCGGTCTTACACTTCGCCGCGGCTTAGTGCCTCTAGCGGCCCCCGCCTTCGCGGGGGCGACGAGCTACTACTTCGACAAATCCCTGAGCAGGCTGTCCCAGTGCGCGAGCGCCGGGGCGATCGCGGCGACGGGAACGCGCTCGTTCAGCCCGTGCGCGAAGCTGTCGCTCGCCTTGCTGAACAGCCCCGCGACACCGTAGCTCGGCACGCCCTGCGCGCGGAAATGATAGCTGTCGGTCGCGCCCGCGCTCATCGACGGGATGATCGGTAGGCCCGGGGCGCGCGCATGGACCGCCTTCTTCACCGCCGCCATCACGTCGGGGCGCAGCGGCGAGGCGTCGCTGGCGCTGGCGTCGGGATCGGGGTTCACCTTGACCGCGGGGTCGGCGATCACCTTCTCCAGCTCGGCGCGCACCGTTTCGACCGGCACGCCGGGGAAGATGCGGCAGTTGATATTCGCGGTCGCGCGCTGGGGCAGCGCATTTTCGGCATGGCCGCCCTTGACCAAGGTCGGCACGCAGGTGGTGCCGATCTGGCCGACATATTCGGGGTCGGCGCGGATCGCGGCGATGGCTTTGGCGTCGGCCGGGTTCGCGGCGAAGGCCTTGAGCGCCGCTCCGATGGCGCCCCCGACCTGGTCGGCGACGATCGGCATGCCGATCCTGGTCAACTCGTTCTGCTGCGGCGTGAAGCGATAGGCACCAACCTTCGCCAGCGCGTTCGACAACTGCACGATCGCGTTGGTATCCGACGGACGCGAGCTGTGCCCGCCCGGATTGGTGACCTCGAGCGTGAAGTCGGCATAGGTCTTTTCGCCCGCCTGCAGTCCGTAATATTGCGGCTTGCCGTCCTCGGCGATCAGCCCGCCGCCGCCGTCGCCGTTGAGCGCGAATTCGGCGTCCTTGTATTTGGCCGCGAGTGCGCGCGTGGTCGTCATCGACGTCTCCTCGTCGCCCGAGAGCAGGAGGATGATACTGCGGTTGGGCTTGAAGCCTTCCTTCTTGAGCTGCGCCATCGCGGCGACCATCATCGAGACGTCGAACTTGTTATCCTCCGACCCGCGGCCGAAGATATAGCCATTCTCCTCGACCGGCACGAAGGGGTCGCGCGTCCAGTCCTTCGCATCGGCCTCGACGACGTCCATATGGCCGAGCAGCACGATCGGCTTTGCCTGCGTCGTGCCGCGAAGCGTCGCGGCGAAGGTCGCGGTCTCGCCGATCGGGGTGATCTCGATATCGGCGTCGGCATAGCCCGCGGCCTTGAGCACGCCAGCGTAATAAGCGGCGAGTTCGGGCACCTTGCCGCGGCCCATGACGGTCGGGATCGCGATGCTGTCCTTGAGGATCTTCTTCGCCACCTCGGCATCGGCGGGCTTGGCATGGACGGGCGCGGCGGCGAGCAGGGCGGCGGCGAGGGCGAGCGGGGCGGTAAGGTTGCGCATGGCAACGGGTTATGGCGCGGCTTTGCGGCAGCGCAAGAGCGGCGATTGGCATGCCCCCCGCGAACGACGGGGTATCGGGCGGTCGCGGACGTCCCCGAGCCCCTCCTCTTCAGAGGAGGGGGTGCGAGACTTACGAACTTGTTCGTTAGTCGCAGCGGGGTGGTGCTCCCGGCTAGGCGTGCTCCTTCGACCACCACCCCGTTCGACTAAAGGCCCGGCTGCGCCGGACCAAGTCTCTCTGCCCCTCCTCTGAAGAGGAGGGGTTTAATGTCCTAAATCCACTCCCAAAACGACCGTTCGCGGCCGACGCGGTGGTCAAGCCGCCTTCTTCGCCTTCGGCGCCGGGGTCTTGGGCTTGAACCGGCACAAATCCTCGACCGGGCAGCGCCAGCATTCGGGGGTGCGCGCCTTGCAGATGTAGCGGCCGTGGAGGATCAGCCAGTGGTGCGCGCCGACGCGGAACGGCTGCGGCGTGTCCTTTTCGAGCTTCTTTTCGACCGCGAGCACGGTCTTGCCAGGGGCGAGGCCGGTGCGGTTGCCGACGCGGAAGATGTGCGTGTCGACCGCGAAGGTCTCCGCCCCGAAAGCGCAATTCATCACGACATTGGCGGTCTTGCGGCCGACACCGGGCAGCTCGACGAGCGTGTCGCGGTCGGCGGGCACTTCGCCGTGAAACGCGCGGACGAGGATTTCGGACAGCGCGATGACATTCTTCGCCTTGGCGTTGAACAGCCCGATCGTCTTGATGTGCTGCTTGAGGCCTTCCTCGCCGAGGTCGACCATCTGCTGCGGGGTCTTCACCTCCTCGAACAGCAGCCGCGTCGCTTTGTTCACCCCGACGTCGGTCGCCTGCGCCGACAGCACCACCGCGACGAGCAGCTGATAGGTGTTGCCGAACTGGAGCTCGGTCTCCGGACTGGGGTTCAGCTCGGCGAGGCGGCGGTAGAATTCGAAGATGTCGGCTTTTTTCATTTCGGTGCGGGCGGCGTTCCGGCGGGGTGCGCCGCCTTCCACTCCATCGCGGCGCGGACGCGGCGTTCGACCGAGGGGTGCGAATAGAAGAGGAACTCCTCGACCGCGTTCGGCCGCGGGTTGCGATATTCGGCGGTCTTGACGAGCGCGCTCGCCATCGCGTCGGGCAGGTTCACGGTCTGCACCGAATAAAGATCCGCCTCACTCTCGCCCTTGCGCACGACCCAATTCTGGACCGGCTGCGCGAGCAGGCCGAACAGCGAGACGATGAACATCAGCACGGGGAAACCGCGCGCGTCGGAGATGGTCGCGTCGCTGCCGAACGCCTTGGCGAAGCGGGCGAACAGCCGGTCGGCGAGGAAGAAGAGCAGCACCGCAAGTAGCGAAAAGACGGTGACGAGCCACCAGATCTGGCCGAGGACATAATGGCCGATCTCGTGCCCGGTGACCGCCTGCACCTCGTCGAGCGAGGCGCCTTTCAGCGCGACGTCGGAGATGGCGATGCGCGCCGAATGGCCGAGCCCCGAAACATTGGCGGTGAAATTGTTCGACTGGCGCGAGCCGTCGAAGACGAAGATGCGATCGGGTTCGATGCCCGCCTGTTTCGCCTGCCCCTCGAGCGCGTCGCGCACCGGGCCGGCGGGAAGCGGCTTATAATCGTTGAACATCGGCTCGATCACGATCGGCGACAGCAGCAACAGGCCGAGGATCGCGGTCGCGGCGAGCCCGCCCGACCAGATCCACCAGCGCTTTCCGGCGCGGCGGATCAGCGCGTAGATGCCGAGGAAGAAGAGCGCGCCGAACAAGGTGCCGATGGCGAGCGCGATCGCCGACTGGCCGAGATAGTCGCCGAGCGGCTGGCTGGTGCGGCCATAGGCGGTTTCGCGCCACCAGCTCGCATAAATGTCCCACGGCAGGGTGAGCAGCGCCGAGAGCAGCAGGAAAACCGCGCAGATCAGGAAGGTGCGGAGCGCCCAGCCGCGACGTCCGAGCCGCGCTTCGAGCCGGTCGAGGATGCGCAGGCGGACGAAGATCCAGGTGACGACCGCGGCGACGACGACGTTCCAGAGCAGCAACCATTCGCTGCCGGTGGTATAGGCCGCGGCCCTGGCGAGCGCGGCGGGGCCGAGCCCGTCGATAGTGGCGGCGGTGGCGGTGGCGGGGTCGAAGGTCATCAGCGGCTCCCTGGCGGACGGATCAGCGCAGCCAGCGGCTGAGCGACGGAAAGGCGGGCTTGCCCTCGGCGAGCGCGGTGCGCAGGTCGGCGGTCATGCCATAGAGGCCGAGCATCGGCGCGCCGATATAATGGCCGGTGGCAAAGCTGGTCCTGAGCTTCACCGAATCGCCGCGATAGCCGCCGTCGTGGAACAATTGGCGCAGCGGCAGGTCGCACGGCAGCGACGCGGCATAGGACCAGGCGATCGCGACCATCTCGTCGGTCGCATCGACCTCGAGCGGGCCGAGGGTGGGGCGATCCTCGGGCGCGACCGCGGCGATATGACCCGCCTCGTGGAGCAGGTCGCCCGGCCAGACCGGCGTGTCGGGATCGACGAGGATGCGGCCGCCCACGATCGCGAGGCCGTCGAGGAGTTGCTCCTTCGCGTCGCCGATCCAGTCGACTTCGATGCCGATCTCGTCGAGAAAGGGCAGGATGCGCGCCGCGGCCGCCTCGCCGCCGCCCTCGTCGCGCCATTTGCAGGCCGATGCGGTAACTTTGGTCAAAGCCCCAGCACCTGCGGCATCGTGTAGCGCCCCGCCTTCTGGTGGATCAGCCATAGCGCGGCTTTGACGGCGCCGCGTGCGAAGATCATGCGGTTTTCGGCGCGGTGCGACAGCGTGATCATTTCCTCATTGCCCGCGAAGACGACGTCATGGTCGCCCGCGACGGTGCCGCCGCGTAAGGCAGCGAAGCCGATCTTGCCGTGGCCGCGCGCGCCGGTGACGCCGTCGCGGCCGCGTTCGGAGCAGCGGCCGAGGTCGATGCCGCGGCCGTCGGCGGCGGCCTGGCCGAGGAGCAGCGCGGTGCCGCTGGGGGCGTCGACCTTCATCCGGTGGTGCATCTCGACCACCTCGATGTCCCAGTCGGCGTCGAGGCGGCTCGCGGCCTCCTTGACCAGATGCGCGAGCAAGGTGACGCCGAGCGAGGTGTTGCCCGTCTGGAGCACCGCGATGTCGTTTGCCGCATCGTCGATCAGCCAGTGGTGGCGCTCCTCGAGCCCGGTGGTACCGATGACGATCGGGGTCTTTGCCGCGATGCAGGCGCCCAGCGTCGCTTCCAGTGCGGCGGGCGAGGAGAAATCGACGAGGACGTCGGCGTCCTGCGCCAGTTTGGCGATGTCGCCGCCCTTGTCGATGCCGCAATGGCGCGCGCCCGCCTCGGCCGCCGCGGCGGCGAGCACGACGCCCATCCGGCCCTGGCTGCCGACGATGCCGATGCTGGTCATGATGTGTCCCCTGAAATACGCTTCCCTTTAACCGTTCGTGTCGAGCGAAGTCGAGACACGTTGGCGCTATCGTTCGCGTGTCTCGACTTCCACCCTTGGTGGAAGTTTATCCTGAGCACCTGCTAAGGCGGTCGAAGGGCTCGACACGAACGGATAAGAGGGGCGCATGACCGACATACAGAATATCGTGATCCTGACCGGCGCCGGGGTGTCGGCCGAGAGCGGGATCGAGACCTTCCGCGACGGCGGCGGCCTGTGGGAGCAGCACCGCGTCGAGGATGTCGCGACCCCCGAGGCCTTTGCGCGCGACGCCGACCTGGTACACCGTTTCTACGACGCGCGGCGCGCGGCGATCCAGACCAGGCAGCCCAATGCGGCGCATGCGGCGCTGGCGCGGCTCGATGCGGGGTGGCGGGGCGAACTGCTGATCGTGACCCAGAATGTCGACGATTTGCACGAGCGCGCCGGGGCGAAGCGGCTGATCCATATGCATGGCGAGCATCTCAAAGCCTGGTGCACCGGGTGCGACGCGCGCAGCGAATGGACGGGGACCTTGCTCGACCGCCCGGCGTGCCCGGTATGCGGGGTGGCGGGATACCTCCGCCCCGACGTCGTGTGGTTCGGCGAGATGCCTTATGCGATGGACGCGATCTACCGCGCGCTGAACCGGGCCGACCTGTTCGTGTCGATCGGGACCTCGGGCGCGGTCTATCCCGCGGCGGGCTTCGTGCGCGAAGCCCGCGCGAGCGGGGCGCGGACACTGGAGCTCAACATGGAACCGAGCCAGGGATCGCACTGGTTCGACGAAGCGCGGCATGGCCCGGCGGGCGTGCTGGTGCCGGCGTGGGTGGAGGAAATGCTGGGCGGCTAGCGCCGCTCGGCAAAAAACGCCCTGAGCAGCCCCGCGGCCTCCCCTGCCCCGATACCGTCGTAGATCTCGGGCCGGTGGTGGACCGTCGGCTGCGAAAAGGTTCGCGGGCCGTGGACCACCGCGCCGCCCTTGGGATCGTCGGCGCCGTAATAGAGCCTGGCGATGCGGGCGTGGGCGATGGCGCCGGCGCACATCGCGCAGGGTTCGAGCGTGACGTAGAGGTCGCAGCCATCGAGGCGCTCGTTGCCAAGCTTTGCCGCCGCGGCGCGAATCGCGACGATTTCGGCGTGCGCAGTCGGGTCGTGCGATTCGCGGGGGCGGTTGTGGCCCTCGGCGATGATCGCGCCATCCTTGACCACCACCGCGCCGACCGGCACTTCGCCCCATTCGGCGGCGATCCGCGCGAGATCGAGCGCGCGGCGCATCGGTTCGGGAAGCGGGAAATGGGCAGTCATTGTCGGTTCCTGCTGCGCAGGAACGCCCGGCACCGGCCCGCTCCCCCACCCGGCCTCCCCGACGATAGTAAACTATGGGAGGCCGGGTGGGGGAGCGGGCCGGTGCCGGGTCCACGCAGTGAAACCGCCCTATGCGCTTGACGAATCTCCTGCAAGCCGATAAGCGCGCGCCTTTCCCGGCCCACCCGGTCCCTTATGTGCCTTGCGGCACGACCGGCACGCCGCCCATTGATTCGAGGAAGAAGACCATGTCGCGCATCTGCGAACTCACCGGCAAGGGCCGCCAGGTTGGCCACAATGTGAGCCACGCCAACAACAAGACCAAGCGCACCTTCCTGCCCAATCTGCAGAATGTGACGTTGCTGTCGGACGCCCTGGGCAAGGGCGTGAAGCTGCGCGTGTCGACCCACGGCCTGCGTTCGGTCGAGCACAACGGCGGTCTGGACAACTGGCTGCTGAAGGCCGGCGACGACCAGCTGTCGGCGACCGCCCGCAAGCTGAAGAAGGAAGTGGCGAAGAAGCTGGCCGAAAAAGCCGCCTGAGCCCTTCACGCTTTCGAATCGCGACAAGGCCGCCGGTTTACCGCGCGGCCTTTTTGCTGTCCGGCAGGTCGACCAGCTCGAACTGGAGCAGCAGGCTGCGCTGCCAGCTGTTGAAATTATCGTCGGAGACGAGCCAGAGGTACGTGCGGCCGTCCGCGACCGACACCGCGGCACCCTCGTAATTTTCGCGTAAGGCTTCGGGGACCGTGCCGATCGTAACCGAGCGGACGACGCCGTTCTCCCCGATGTCGGCGGGATCGACGATCGCCAGCGTCGTCGTGAACAGCGGCGACAGGCCTAGTGCACGGTGGACGACCAGCACGCGGCCGTCGGGGAGCGGCGCAGCGTCGCTGACCTGGCCCTTGCCCTGGGCATCGTAGAAGAAGCGCATCCCGCGCTTGCCCTGTTTCGCGGGATCGCCGGTGAAGAGCAGGGCCTCGCGCCCGCGGGCGTCGTCGTCGGCATCCTCCGAAAAGACGATGGTGCGCCCGTCGGCCAGCCGCGCCATCGCCTCGGCGCCGCGATTCGCGGGCCAGCGCGCGAGCTGCGCCGATTTGTTGCGCGATTCGATAAGGGTGAGCGCGGGGTCGAGCCGCCAGATCTGGTCGATCCCCTCGAGCGCGACCCGGATCCTGCCCGTCGCGGGATCGACCGCGACGGCCTCGGTATCGGTGAAGGCCTTGCTGCCCGGATTGCGCGGCGGCAGCGGCAGCGCGGCGATCGCCACCGCCTCGACCCCGCCCTCGCCGAGCGTCAGCTGCACAAAATGGCCATTGTCGCCGAGCAGCAGGAAGCGCCCGGGGCCGAGCCGCGCCAGCGCCGAGAAGCCGCCGAAGAAGCTGTTGGGGCTGGAGAGCCGCCAGCCGCGCACGAAGCGCAGTGTGCCGCTGGTCCCCGCCGGATGGATCAGCGCCCGCGCACTCGCGGCCTGGCTGCGGTCGACGACGGGGTAGCGATACGGCGTCCCGGGCACCGGCCCGAGCGTCAGGAAGATCAGGGCGGCGGGGAGCAGGCGGCGCATCGCCGCGGGCGTAGAGCGAAGCGCGAACAAAGGAAAGCGCGCGAAAGCGTGGGCGAAGCTGAACCTCGGGCAACCAAGGCTGAACGCCAGCCAACAGCCGCGTTCAGGCTCGGCTCAAAGCGAATCGCCTAGAACCCCTTTCATCGACAACGCCCAAGAGGGGCTGAGACGACGAAAAGGAGAATGACGATGAAAAAGATGGTGACTCTCTCGATCGCCGCCCTGATGTCCACCGCGACGCTGGGCGTGGCGACCCCCGCCGCGGCGCAGAACGGCTATTACGACCGCGACGGCTATTCGAGCTATTACAGCGGTTATGACCGCGACGACCGCCGCTATGACCGTCGTTACGATCGCCGCGACAACCGCCGCGATTACCGGGGCGACCGCCGTTACAACCAGCAGCGCTACAACCAGCGCTATCGCGGCCAGCGCTGTGACAATGGCACCGGCGGCACGATCATCGGCGCGATCGCCGGCGGCCTCGCCGGACACGAAATCGCCGGTCGCGGCGACCGCACGGTCGGCACGATCATCGGCGGCGCCGTCGGCGCCATCGCCGGCCGCGCGATCGACAAGGGGAATGACGGCTGCCGCTAAGGGCTGACCCGACCCCCAATATCTCTCTCCCCCTTTGCCCCCGTCCGGTTTCATGCCGGGCGGGGTTTTTTTTGGGGCGATCCTCCCCCGCAGGGGGAGGGGGACCACCCGAAGGGTGGTGGAGGGGTACGGGCAGTCGGGCACCGCGCCAGACAGCACGTGCCCCTCCACCATGGCATGGTCCCCCTCCCCGTTCCGGGGAGGATCGGCATGTCCGCTCCCACCCCCAAACCGCCGTCCCCACCCCCCGGGGTTGCCATCGCTCCCCCGCACGCCTAGTCTTGGCCCCAAGTGCACGTCCGGTCTTCGGGCGCGTGAGAAACAGGTAAGAATAGCCATGCGGCAAATGGCAGCGCCCGACGGGCGGTCGCCGCGGCCCGGGGCGGCAGCGGCGCAGAATCGGAAGCCGGTCGGCGGCCAGGACCGGCCCGCACCCTTTACGCGGCCCAAAAGCTATGCCGCGATCGACCTGGGCACCAACAATTGCCGGCTGCTGATCGCGCGGCCGCAGGATGGCGAGCTGGTCGTCATCGACGCCTTTTCGCGCATCGTCCGGCTGGGCGAGGGCCTGCACGGCAGCGGGCGGATCAGCGAGGCGGCGATGGACCGCGCGGTCGCGGCGCTGTCGATCTGCGCCGACAAACTCCGCCGCCGCCACGTCAGCCTGTCGCGCGCGGTCGCGACCGAGGCGTGCCGCCGCGCGAGCAACGGGCAGGAACTGGCCGACCGCGTGAAGCGCGAGACCGGCATCGTGCTCGACATCATCTCGCCCGCCGAGGAGGCACGGCTCGCCGTCCTGGGGTGCCACAATCTGATGGAACCCGGCGAGGGGCCGGCGCTGATCTTCGACATCGGCGGCGGGTCGACCGAGCTGATGCACGTCGAGGGCAGCGGCAACGACGTCGCGATCCGCGACTGGGTGAGCGTGCCGTGGGGCGTGGTGTCGCTGACCGAACATGCGACGGGCGCCGAGGCGAGCGGCGGCGCGACGATGGCCGACCGCCAGGCGAGCTACGCGCATATGCGCGAGACGACGCGCGAGGCCTTTGCCGCCTTTGCCGCGCGCGCCGAACGCCATGCGGGCCAGAAGCTGCGCCTCTTGGGCACCAGCGGCACGGTGACGACGCTCGCCAGCGTGTTCCTCGACCTGCCGCGCTACGACCGGCGCGCGGTCGACGGGCTGGTCGTGCCGTGCGACGCGATGCGTGACATCAGCCGGAGACTGGCCGAAGCGAGCATCGCCGACCGCGCCGAGATCGGCTGCATCGGGCGCGAGCGCGCCGACCTGGTCGTCGCGGGCTGCGCGATCCTGGAGAGCATCATCGACCTGTGGCCCGCCGCGCGCGTCGGGGTCGCCGACCGCGGCATCCGCGAAGGCATCCTCCGCACGCTGGCGATGCAGGGGCGCGACGTGCCCGTGACGCGGCGCGAGTTTCGCAAATGAGCGGCGGTCAGGGCAAAGGCGGCGGCGGCAAGGGCGGGAACCCAAGCGGACGAGGGGGCGGCCTGCACGTCCGCGTCAAGACCGCGAAGAAACGCAGCGTGTCGTCGACGCGCTGGCTGCAGCGGCAGCTCAACGACCCCTATGTCCGCCGCGCGCAGGCCGAGGGCTATCGCTCGCGCGCGGCGTACAAGCTGATCGAACTCGACGAGAAATTCGCCTTCGTCAAAAAGGCACGCGCGGTGGTCGACCTGGGGATCACGCCGGGCGGCTGGTCGCAGGTGGTGCGCAAGACCAACCCGCGCGCGAAAATCGCGGGGATCGACCTGCTCGAATGCGAGCCGATCGAGGGGGTCGAAATCCTGCAGATGGACTTCATGGACGATGCCGCGCCCGATGCGTTGATCGAAGCCTTGGGCACCGCGCCCGATCTGGTGATGTCGGACATGGCGGCGAACACCGTCGGCCATCCGCAGACCGATCATTTGCGCACCATCGGGCTCGCCGAGACCGCCGCCGATTTCGCGGTGCGCACCTTGCTGCCCGGCGGGACCTTCGTCGCCAAGGTGTTCGCGGGCGGCGCCGACCACAGCCTGCTGACGCTGCTCAAGCAGAATTTCGCGACGGTGAAACACGCCAAGCCGCCGGCCAGCCGCAAGGGATCGCCCGAATTGTTCGTGGTCGCGCAGGGATTCAAGGGGCGGAAGGACGCGGCGGAGGATTAGGCCGGCGGCAGGTGTCGAGCGGTTTCGGTCAAAGCCGATCCTCCCCCCACGGGGGAGGGGGACCACCCGAAGGGTGGTGGAGGGGTACGGGCAGTCGGGCGCGGCGCATGACCTCCCGTACCCCTCC
>NZ_JBXAQA010000008.1:0-165460 GCF_058806755.1 Sphingopyxis sp. GW821-FHT12F08 | reverse complement strand
CACCACCCCGTTCGACTAAAGGCCCGGCTGCGCCGGACCAAGTCTCTCTGCCCCTCCTCTGAAGAGGAGGGGTTTGAGTTGGGAAACCACCCCGAAGCCGGTGCTCCGCGTATCGCCCGTCCCGGTGGGTTGAAATCCGGGTGGTTGGTCCTAAACCCGCTTGCATGACCTCCCCCGCGCAGCAGCTCTCCATCGTCCTTTCGCAGATGACCCAGGCGGTCGGCGACCTCGCCGCCAATGCCGACGCGATGCGCGCGGTGCGCGCGCGGCACCGCGAGGCCGACCTGATCCTCTATCCCGAGCTGCAGCTGATCGGCTATCCACCCGAGGATCTGGTGCTCAAGCCCGCGCTCGCCGAGCGCGCGGCGACGCTGCTCGCCGAACTCGCGGCGGAGACCGCCGACGGCGGCCCGGCGATGCTCGTCGGCTCGGTCGAATGGGAGGCGGGCAGCCTCTACAATATCGTCGCGCTGCTCGATGGCGGGCGGATCGTCGCGACGCGCAGGAAGCACGAGCTGCCCAATTACGGCACCTTCGACGAGAAGCGCATCTTTGCCCCCGGCCCACTGCCCGATGTCGTCGAATGGCGCGGGGTGAGGCTGGGGCTGCCGATCTGCGAGGATGGGTGGTTGCCGAAGGTTTGCCGGCATCTGCTGGGGCAGGGCGCCGAGCTGCTGATCTCGGTCAACGGCAGCCCCTATGAGATCGACAAGGACGAGCGGCGTTTGACGCAGGTGTTCGCGGCCCGCGTCGCCGAAACCTCGCTGCCGGTGATTTTCCTCAACCGCATCGGCGGGCAGGACGAGATCGTGTTCGACGGCTGCTCGTTCGTGCTGAATGGCGACGCGACGACGGCGCACCGGCTGACCGACTGGGAGCCCGAGGAGCGGGTCACGCACTGGACGAAGGGTGCGGACGGCTGGCGCTGCGAGGCGGGCGCGATCGCCGAATGGGAGGCGCATCCTGCCGATATCTACAGCGCGATGATCCTGAGCCTTCGCGACTATGTGACACGCAATCGCTTCCCTGGCGTCGTGCTCGGGCTGTCGGGCGGGATCGATTCGGCGATCTGCGCCGCGATCGCCGCCGACGCGCTCGGCCCCGACAAGGTCTGGTGCGTGATGATGCCGAGCCGTTTCACGGGGCAGGCGAGCCTCGATGATGCCGCGGGCTGCGCGACGATGATCGGGTGCCGGCTCGACACCATATCGATCGTTCCTGCGGTGGAGGCGTTCGACACGATGCTGGCGGGCAGCTTCGCCGACAAGGATGTCGACATCACCGAGGAGAATGTCCAGTCGCGCATCCGCGGCGTGACCTTGATGGCGCTCAGCAACAAATTCGGCCCGATGCTGCTGACCACGGGCAACAAGAGCGAGATGAGCGTCGGTTATGCGACCATCTATGGCGACATGGCGGGCGGCTATAATCCGCTCAAGGACGCGTACAAGATGACGGTGTTTGCGCTCGCCCGGTGGCGCAACGACAATGTGCCGCGGCTGTCGCGCAACCCGGTGACGCCGGTGATGCCCGAGACCATCATCACCAAGCCGCCGAGCG
Organism: Sphingopyxis sp. GW821-FHT12F08; assembly: GCF_058806755.1. Lineage (NCBI taxonomy): Bacteria > Pseudomonadati > Pseudomonadota > Alphaproteobacteria > Sphingomonadales > Sphingopyxidaceae > Sphingopyxis > Sphingopyxis sp. GW821-FHT12F08. The sequence goes on along the minus strand of NZ_JBXAQA010000008.1, from coordinate 163,900 downwards.
CCGAGCTGCGTCCCGACCAGAAGGACGAGGACAGCCTTCCTCCTTACGTGGACCTCGACCGCATGCTGCACATGCTGGTCGAGGAGGAAGCGAGCGTCGACGATGTCGTGGCGCGCTATGGGTTCGATCGCGATGCGGTGGCGCGGATCGAGCGGCTGCTGATGCTCGCCGAGTACAAGCGGCGTCAGGCGCCGCCGGGGGTCAAGCTCTCGACGCGCAATTTCGGGCGCGACCGGCGCTATCCGATCACTCATGGTTTCCGGACGGGGTGAGCGAGCCATCCTTCGTAACCTCTCGTCATCCCGGGCTTGACCCGGGACCCGCCTTTTTCTTCAAGATAAGGCAGGCCCCGGATCAAGTCCGGGGTGACGATGAAGAACTTCGCGTTGAAGGGGAGAGGCAATGGCTTTACTCGGACCGCAAGTGCCGCCGGCGCGCGCGGCGACGGCGCTGGAGGTGTTGCGCGTTACCGTCGCTTTGCTGATCCTGATCCACGGCGTCTATCGGCTGACGATGGGGCTCGTCGCGCCCTTCGGCACCTGGCTGGACAGTATCGGCTTTCCCTATGGCACTGGCTGGGCGATGGCGGTGACGCTCTACGAACTCGTCGGACCCGCATTGATGCTCGCGCGCCGCTGGACGAGCTTCGCGGCGCTCGGCCACGCCGCGATCCTGACGCTGGGCGCGGTTCTCGTCCATATGCCCGCGGGCTGGTTCGTCGTCGGCGCGGGGCGCAACGGGGTCGAATATAGCGTGCTGCTTATCGCCGCGCTGCTCGCGATCGCCTGGGCCTGGTGGCCGCGGGGCGGGGGAGCGGAGACGGCGACGCTGCACTGACCGGCGCGGCATCGCGCGACGGCTTGGCGGCATAGAGCGCGGCGTCGGCGCTGCGCATCAGCTCGAGCAGCGACGCGCCGTCGCCCGGCGCGCGGGCGATGCCGGCGGTGGCGCCGATGCGGATCGGCTGGCCGTCGATGGGGAAGGGCGGCGCGAGCGCGGCGAGCAGCGCGCTGCTGCGTATGTCGAGCGCGGTGGCATCGCCGTCGGGCAGCAATATCGCGAACTCGTCGCCGCCGATGCGCGCGACGGTCGCGCCCTCGCCGGCCTGCGCGCGCAGGCGTCCGCCGATTGAAATGAGCAACCGGTCGCCCGCGGCATGGCCGTGGCGGTCGTTGACGGGCTTGAAGCCGTCGAGGTCGATCAGGATCAGCGCGGCGCCCGCACCACCCCCGGCGCCCTGCTCGCCGAAAATCTCCTCGGCCGCCATGTGCAGCGCGCGGCGGTTGGCGAGCCCGGTCAGCGGGTCGGTCATCGCCTGGCGCTGCAAGCGATGGCGGAGCAGCAGCATTTCGACCTGCTGGCCGTGCTGGTCGAGCACCAGCCGGGTCAGGAAGGCGGCGGCGAGCAGGATGATCGCGACCGCGACCAGGTCCATCCAATTGCCCGCGAGCAGCAGCATGGCGATCACCGGCGCCAGTCCGGCGGCGAGCACCGCGAGCGTCGCGCCGCGCACGGGGGCGAGGCAGAAGGCGGTGGTGAGCGTGCCCATCACCATGAACATCGGATAATAGCTGCGCTCGCCGGGGACCGAGAGCCACCAGCTCGACATCGTCCAGGCGCCGCACAGCGCCGCGATCGGCGCCGCGAGCAGGAACATCCGGTCGATCTGGCGGTGCGCGGCGGCGGCGCTCATCGGCCGGCCGCGACGGCGCAGCCAGTGCATCAGCCGGATCGCGGCGACGCCGACCGCGGTCAGCGGCATGCCGAAACGCACGATCCACGGCGCCTCGCCACCGGTCGTCAGCGTGGGCGCGTCGCCCGCGGTCGCGATCATCGCGGTGAGGATGACCGCGATCATCGTCGTATAGAGAATGGGAACCAGCACCTCGAGCCGCGCGACGCGCGCAAGCGCGAGCTCGTCGGCAATCGCCGCCGGTACGCGCGGCCACAGCCGCGAACGCCATCCCCTCGCTTCGCCCTCCATCGCGCCACGCTAGGCGCAAAGCGCGAAGAAGCGGTTAATCGTGGGGCAGGGGAAGGGGGAGTGAGGCGTCGGCGGGGGCCGCTTTGGGGGGCGGGGAGGGGGACGGTGCCGATCCTCCCCGGAACGGGGAGGGGGACCAGCGAAGCTGGTGGAGGGGCACAGGCGGCTTGCCTTGCCGTCGAGGTCGTGCACCACGGCTTCGCTAAAGGAAATGAGGGGCTCTTCGGTTGAGCGCCGCGGTAACCTCCTGTACCCCTCCACCACCCTCCGGGTGGTCCCCCTCCCCCTTTGGGGGAGGATCGCTTATGGCCGCAAATGCCCGGAACCCGCCTTTGCCCCCCGGGGCGCCCCCCTCGGCTCTCGCCATCGCCCGCCGATTGCGGCTATAGGCGCGCGGATGACCGTCACGACCCGTTTCGCTCCCTCGCCGACCGGCAATCTGCACGTCGGCAACGTCCGCACCGCGCTCCACAACTGGCTGTGGGCGAGGAAGCACGGCGGGCGCTTCCTGCTGCGCATCGACGACACCGATCTCGAGCGGTCGAAGGAGGAGTATGTCGCGGACATTCGCGCCGATCTCATCTGGCTGGGGCTCGATATCGACGGCGAGGAACGCCAGTCGGCACGCTTCGACCTCTATGCGGCCGAGTTCGCGAAGCTGAAGGCGGCGGGGCGCGTCTATGCCTGTTACGAGAACCCCGAGGAGCTCGACATCCGCCGCAAGGTCCTGCTCTCGCGCGGCCTGCCGCCGGTTTACGAGCGCAAACCCGCCGATGCGCCGGTGCCCGAGGGCGTGGCGCCACACTGGCGCTTTCGCCTCGACCATGACGCCGCGATCGAGTGGACCGATATGGTTCGCGGTCCGCAGCATTTCGAGCCGAAAACCATGTCCGACCCGGTGGTACGGCGCGCCGACGGCAGCTGGCTCTATCTGCTGCCGAGCGTGATCGACGATATCGCGATGGGCATTTCGCACGTCGTGCGCGGCGAGGACCATGTGTCGAACACCGCGGTGCAGATCCAGATGTTCGCCGCGCTCGGCGCGACGCCGCCCGAATTCGCGCATGAGGCGCTGCTCGTCGGGACCGAGGGCAAATTGTCGAAGCGGCTCGGCTCGCTCGGCATGGAAAGCCTGCGCGCGCAGGGGATCGAGCCGGTCGCACTCGTCGCGCTGCTCGCGCGGCTCGGCACCAGCGACCCGGTCGAGCCGGTCGCCGACGCCGCGCCGCTGGTCAGGGCGATCGACTTCGCGCATTTCGGCCGCGCCCCGGCGCGCTTCGACGAGGCCGAACTCGCGCTGCTCAACCAGAAGATCGTGCATCAGCTGGATCATGACGCGGTCGCCGGCCGGCTGCCCGCGGCGATCGACGCCGCGCGCTGGCACGCGATCCGCCCGAACCTGATGACCGTGGCCGAGGCCGCCGCGTGGGTTGGCGTATTCGACGGTCCCCTCGCGCCGCCGCCCGCGGCCGCGGAGGACCGCGCCGTGCTCGCCGCCGCCGCCGCCGCCGCGCCCGGCATCGATTGGGGCGCCGACCCCTGGCACGCGCTGACGGGCGCGGTGAAGGAGGCGACCGGTGCCAAGGGCCGCGCGCTGTTCCTGCCGCTGCGCCGCGCGCTGACGGGCCGCGACCATGGCCCCGACATGGCCGAACTGCTGCCGCTGATTACCAAGGACCAGGCGGTGGCGCGGCTTTCGGCTTAGGCTTGCGAATCGGCGATGGCCGCTTTCGGGCGGCTGCGAACGTTTATCTCCCCTCCCTGCAAGGGAGGGGCTGGGGGTGGGTTTGCCGCCGAAAGGCGGCGCTCTGCCTCTTGCTCGCTGCGCTCGCTACCCACCCCTAACCCCTCCCTAGAAGGGAGGGGAACCTCTCATATCCACCCCCTTGCCGACCTTTGCGCTTGACAATCATCGTGATGTTATAATATCTCATCATGACGATCTGGCCGGATAGCGACACAAGCGCGGGTGGCCCCGGTCGGGAAGGCAAGGAGAGGCGCCATGACCCTGATACCCATGATTTCCGCACTGTCTGTGCGCCGCGCCGAGCGCGTCGCGGCGAGAGGCGAATCGCTGCTGATGCGCGGCAGCTACGATCCCGGTGCGGGGCACCGTCCGTTTGCCGCGGTGCTGGCGATCGGTCTGCCGGCGGCACTCGTCGTCGCGGTCGCGCTGTCGCCGATGATCGCGGTCATCAAAGACAAGCTGGACCCGACGATCGTCAAGCCGATCCCGCTGCCGACCGAACCCGAACCGCCGGTCGATCCCGCGCCGCAGCGACAGCCAACGACCGAGCCCCCGGTGACCGTGACGAAATCGCCGCTGCCGCCGATTGCCCAGAATCCACCGGTCTTCGATCCGCTGCCGCCCTATGTCCCGCCCGCCGGCACCGGGAGCGGACCGACGATCATCACCGAACCCGCGCCGCCGCCGCCCGCGCCCAAGCTGGTGCTCGCGAAGCTCGACGAGCGCTTCATTGCCGGCTTCCAGCCCGACTATCCGGCGCGCGAGCAGCGCGAGGGGATCGAGGGCGTCGCCAGGGTCCGCGTGCTGATCGGCGCCGACGGCAAGGTCAAGCAGGTCGAACTGGTCAGCAGCGACAGCCCGGGCTTCTTCGAGGCGACCAAGCGGCGCGCGCTCGCCAAATGGCGCTTCAAGCCCGCGACGCGCGGCGGGGTCGCCGAGGAAAGCTGGAAGGAGATGACGGTGCGGTTCGAGATTCGCAACGCCTGACTCTCCCCGGGCGGGCGGCGGCCGCGCACCTGACACCGGCCGTCGTTCGTTCGTTTCGCTTGACATAAGCGCCGAATCCGGTCAGAGGCGCGCGGATTAATGGGGGCAGCGCGAAGCTCGCGCGGCCCTCTTGTTTTTCAAACCCACCGCCGGGACACCCAGTCCCGCCACATGTGCCGGAAGGTCCGGCGGATGTGCAGTCAATTCGAGGAACAGGGCCATGGCCAAGCCGACGACCGTCAAGATCAAGCTCGTGAGCACCGCCGACACCGGCTTCTTCTACGTCACCAAGAAGAACCCGCGCACGATGACCGAGAAGATGGCGCAGCGCAAATATGACCCCGTCGTGCGCAAGCATGTCGAGTTCAAGGAAGCCAAGATCAAGTGATGCATTTCCCCGTGCGCTGAACGCGTGCGGGCAGGAAATGCGTCATCTCCGCGAAAGCGGGGATCGATGCGATCCAGAAGGGCGGCCCCTGCGCCGCCCTTTTTCGTGCGCGTGAATGACGGCTTTGGGGTGGGAGTGGTTTCCAGACCTTAAACCCCTCCTCTTCAGAGGAGGGGCAGAGAGACTTGGTCCGGCGCAGCCGGGCCTTAGTCGAACGGGGTGGTGGCCGAAGGAGCACGCCCAGCCGAGAGCACCACCCCGCTGCGACTAACGAACAAGTTCGTAAGTCTCGCACCCCCTCCTCTGAAGAGGAGGGGCTGGGAATGGCAAGAAACGCCCGATACCGGACAACCTCCCCTTACCCCTCGCGCAGCGGCCGCCGCGCCACGTCATTCTCGATGATGTTGCGGATGGTGATCAGCGTCTTGAACGAATGCACGCCCTTGTCCTCGCCGAGCGCGCGGCGGGTGAAGCGGTCGTAATCCTCCATCGCCCCGACCTGGACCTTGAGCAGGAAGTCGTCGTCGCCGGTGACGTCCCACGCGCCGGTGATCTCGGGGTGGCGCACGATCTCGCGCGCGAAATTGTCCATCGTCTGCGGCCCCGCCTGCTGCATCTGCACCAGCACATGCATCGTCAGCGCCGACCCGGTCAGCGCCGGATTGACCACCGCGATATCGGCGACGATCACCTTTTCGTCGCGCAGCCGCCGCAGGCGGCGCAGCACCGCCGACAGCGACAGCCCGACCTTGTCGGCGAGGATGCGCGCGGGCTGCTGATTGTCCTCGCGCACCAGCGCGAGCAGGCGGCGGTCGAAATCGTCGAGATCGGGCATTTTTCGCATATACGCGACTATAACGCGAAAATTGGTCATTCATATGGCGATTATAGGCGCCAATCGCCGCGCGTGCGAACGTAGAAGCATCGCGTCCGGGCCGCTCTCCCCCGTCCCTTGCCGGCCCGGACCCAGGAGATGTCCGATGACCCATATACGCAACGAATCGACTTGGATCGGCCGGCTTTACGCTGCGCTGATCGAAGCCTCGGCGACCGCCGTCGCGGTCCATTATGACGCGCCGTGGAATCGGGTGCGAGGGAAGCGTGCCGACCCTGACGCCTGACATGTCTCAGCCGTTGGATCAGGGTGAGGGTGCGTCCTTGCGCCGCCCCCTCGGGGCGAGAGTATGCCACCGCTCCGATCAGGCGACTGTGTCAATTCGTCCGCGAACGGCGGTATTGGGGTGGTGAGCGGACGGTGCCGATCCTCCCCGGACCGGGGAGGGGGACCAGCGAAGCTGGTGGAGGGGCACAAGCGGTTGGCCTTGCCGGCGAGGTAACGCGCTGCAGCTTCGTACCTGGAAACGAGCGGCTTGTCCGTTTGGCGTTACGCAAACCTCCTGTGCCCCTCCACCACCCTCCGGGTGGTCCCCCTCCCCCGTTGGGGGAGGATCGCTCTTGACCGCCAACGCCCGATGGCGGTCATTCACCGTCCTGCTTTGCATATGACAAAATCGCCCCCCAGGGACGGGACGCCTCAAGCAAAAGCCCCGACGCTCTCGATGAACTTGATCACCGAAATCGGCTTCGAGACATAGGCCTCGGCGCCCGCGGCGCGGATCTGGTCCTCGTCGCCTTTGCCGGCATAGGCGGTGACCGCCATGATCGGGACTTCGCGCAGCATCAGATCGGCCTTCATCTGGCCGATCAGCTCGAGCCCGCTGACATGCGGCAGCTGGATGTCCATGATGATCAGGTCGGGGGTCAGCGCGCGCGCCGTCGCCAGCGCGTCGCGCCCGTCGCGCACCGGATGGGCGTTATAGCCATGGGCGTTGAGCAGGTCGCAGAACAGGCGCAGGTTGAGCTCATTATCCTCGACGACCAATATGGTCTTGCCCATGCTATTTCGCTTCCCCACCTTACGCCCGGCGCCGGTTTAGGCGAATCGGCCCGCGGAAACAATCGCCTCGCGGGAATGAAGGACGATCACTTGCACGATGCCGACGAAGCGCTGGCGCTGAACGCGCTGGGCTGGATCCTGACCGACGAACCGCGCGCCGAGCGGCTGCTCGCGCTCACCGGGCTGGCGCCCGATACGCTGCGCGAATCGCTCGGTGAGCGATCGACGCTCGCCGCGATCCTCGCCTTCCTAGCCGCGCACGAGGCCGACCTCGTCGCCTGCGCGGTCGGCCTCGACATCAAGCCCGAGGATATCGCCGCCGCTGCCCATCGCCTGTCCGGCGACGAAAGGAACGTTGGAGGAGTTTGGGCATGACCCGACCGCTCGTCATCACCGATTGCGACGAGGTGCTGATGCACATGGTCGTGCCCTTCGCGCAGTGGGTCGACGAGGAACATGGCGTGCTGTTCCGCATCGAGGATGCGAGCTTCGCCGGCGCCTTGAAGCGCAAGGAATGCGGCACGCCGCTCGAGGCGGCCGAGGTCTGGCCTTTGCTCGACGGTTTCTTCACCAGCCAGATGACGCGCCAATATCCGATCCCCGGCGCGCTCGCGGCGATGGCCGAGATTGCGCGGCACGCCGATATCGTCGTGCTCACCAACGTCGGCCCCGAGCATCAGCAGCGCCGGATCGACCAGCTCGCGCTCCACGATTTCCACGCGCCGGTGATCGGCAGCCGCGGCGGCAAGGGTGAGCCCGTGCGGCGGCTGATCGAAGAATATCGGCCCTCGGTCGCCGTGTTCATCGACGATCTCGGCGGGCATCACACGTCGGTCGCGCAAGAGGCGCCCGATGTGTGGCGGCTCCACCTGGTCGGCGAACCCGCGATCGCCGACAGGATCGCGCCCGCCAGGCACGCGCATGCGCGGATCGACGATTGGGCCGGGGCGCAGGACTGGATATTGGCGCGCCTCGCCGAAAACATCCCCGCGCCATTGCCCGTTTTGGGCTAACCCGTCACCATATAAGGAAGCTCCCATGGATATCGCCGCCAAGCTCGCCGACCTCGGCCTCGAACTGCCCAAGGCCGCCGCGCCCGTCGCCGCTTATGTGCCCGTCGTCGAACAGGGCGGCCTGCTCTACGTCAGCGGCCAGCTGCCGTTCGAGGGCGGCAAGGTCGTCACCGGCCGGCTCGGCGCCGACGTCGATGTCGCGGGGGGTTACGACGCCGCGCGGCGCTGCGCGCTGATGCTGCTCGCGCAGATCGGCAACGCGCTGGAGGGCGACTGGTCGCGCGTCGAGAAATTCGTGAAACTCGGCGTCTTCGTGAACAGCACCCCGGATTTCACCGACCAGGCCAAGGTCGCGAACGGCGCGTCCGAACTGCTCGAGGCGCTGTTCGGCGAAGCGGGGCGTCACGCGCGCGCGGCGGTCGGCGTCGCGGTGCTGCCGCTGGGCGCCGCGGTCGAGGCCGACGCGATCGTCGCGGTGCGGCCGGCCTAGGGTCCGTACTTAATTGCAGCGCCGTCGAGGTTTGAAGCAAAATGGCCCAGTGCGAGGAGAGAAGGCGAAGACATATGTCGATATTTCGAGACTTCTCGACGAAGCAATGGGCCATTTTGATCAAATCCCTTCGGGACGCCCAAATGGCTTCCATCTCGGGCCGAAAGCCGCTTGGAAAGGCAACCAGCCTTCCCGGCGCGTCTTTCGGCCCGATATGTTCGCCATTTGGACGCCTCGACGGCGCTGCAATTGAGTACGGACCCTAGGGACCGCGATGGCCGAGGCCGACCCGCCCGCGCGCAGCATCTCGCTCGGCACCGGCGTCGACGCGATCGATGCCGCGGCGTGGGACGCGCTCCACGACGGCGGCAATCCGTTCGTGTCGCACCGCTTCCTGTCGCTGCTCGAAAAATCGGGCAGCGTCGGGCCGGGGACCGGCTGGCAGGCAGCGCCGCTGCTCGTCGAGGACGCGGCGGGGACGCTCGTCGCCGCGGCGCCCGCCTATCTCAAAAGCCACAGCCAGGGCGAATATGTCTTCGACCACGCCTGGGCCGATGCCTGGGCGCGTGCGGGCGGCGATTATTATCCGAAGCTGCAGATCGCCGCGCCCTTCACCCCGGTGCCGGGGCCGCGGCTGCTGGCGAAGAACGACGAGGACACGACCCTGCTGCTTCGCGCCGCCGAGGCGGTGGTGCGCCAGAACGGTCTGTCGTCGGCGCACGCCACTTTCGTTGCGCCCGGGCAGATGCCGATCTTCGAGGCAGCGGGCTGGCTCGTCCGCCGCGACATCCAGTTTCATTTCGCCAATGCAGGCTACGCAAGCTTCGACGATTTCCTCGGCACCCTGACCTCCATGAAGCGCAAGCAATTGCGCAAGGAGCGCGCGCGCGCGGTCGAGGGGCTACGCGTCGAGGAGCTCGCCGGCGCGGCGATCCGGCCCGAGCATTGGGACGCGATGTGGCTCTTCTATCAGGACACCGGCGCGCGCAAATGGGGACAGCCGTACCTCACGCGCGAAGCATTCGGCCTGATGGGAGCCACGATGGCGGCGGACATCATCCTGGTGCTCGCCTTCGATAGCGAAGAGCGTGCCATCGCGGGCGCGATGCACTTCGTCGGCGCCGATACGCTCTACGGGCGCTATTGGGGCTGCCTGACCGAGATCCCCTATCTGCATTTCGAGCTTTGCTATTATCGCGCGATCGACATTGCGATCGCCCGCGGCCTGGCGCGGGTCGAGGCGGGGGCGCAGGGCGGGCACAAGCTCGCGCGCGGCTATGGTCCGGTCGCGACCTGGTCGGCGCACTTCATCGCCGATCCGGGGTTCCGGCGCGCGGTCGCCGACTATCTGGAAACGGAACGCCGCGCCGAGGAAGCGGAAATGGACTGGCTGGAGGGGCATATGCCCTTCAGGCGGTCAGTCTGAAATATTTCGCGCAAAGACGCGAAGACGCAAAGAAGCTGGATCGTGCCGACAGGCACCATTTCCCTCATCGATGCGGCAAGTCCGGCCGGTTGAAGGGAAAGCCGCTTCGCGGCAAGCGCGACATCTTTGCGTCTTTGCGCGAAACAAAAGTCGCGACGTCGCGGGCTTGAAGGAGCGTCAGGCTGCAAACCGGCGCGCGGCCGGGCGGCGCGCGGTTTCGTCGAGCCAGGCGCGCGCCTGGCGCTGGGCTTCGGCGATTTCCTCGCGCGTCATTTCGTCGGACAGGTCGGCGCGGCATTGCTGGCCTTCCTTGTTGCCGCCGAGCGCCGCGAGGTTGAACCATTTATGCGCCTGGATCAGGTCGACATCGACCCCGCCGCTGCCGGTCGAAAAAGCGATGCCGAGATCGAAATAGGCGCCCGGGTCGCCGCGCGCGGCGTCGAGCAGCCGGCTTTCGATCAGATATTGTGCGGACTTCAGACTGTTGGCCATGCTAACCCCCTGTCGCCTCTCCCCACCGAGAAGCTTCGACGGCGAACCTTGCGGATCATGGTCAACAAAGCGTTAACGATGCGGCGACTTTTTCGGGGATAAGCTGAAAAATGGCGGAAATCCAGGATTCCCGGACATCACGCCATCCAATTTCCGTTCGCCCTGAGCTTGTCGAAGGGCCGTTCTTTCTTTGAAGCTTAGAGAAGAAGGACGGTGCTTCGACAAGCTCAGCACGAACGGATGTGGGTTAGGCCCCGTATTCGATCAGCCGACCGGATAATTGTCGATCAGCCGCGTTTTGCCGATTCGCGCCGCCGCGAGAAGCCGCGCGGGGGCCCGATATTCGGCGAGCCGTTCGAGGCTGTCGGCGTCGGCGAGCGCGACATAGTCGACGCTGTCGAAGCCGCCCGCGACGATCGCCTTTTCGGCGGCGGCGAGGCTGTCGGCGACATCGGCCCCGCCGGCGATCGCCGCGACCGCGGCCTTGAGCGCGTCGGGAAAGGCGGTCGCCGCGGCGCGCTGTGCTTCGGACAGATAGGCGTTGCGCGACGACAGCGCGAGGCCGTCGCCGTCGCGCGCGATCGGTGCGCCCAATATGTCGGGCGCGAAGTCGAGGTCGCGCGCCATGCGGCGGATGATCGCCAGCTGCTGCCAGTCCTTCTCGCCGAAGATCGCCACGTCCGCGCGGACCTGGTTGAACAATTTGGCGACGACGGTCGCGACCCCGTCGAAATGGCCCGGCCGCGCGGCGCCGCAATAGTCGCTGCCGAGCTCGGCGACCTCGATATGCGTGCTGTGTCCCGCGGGATACATGGTGGCGACATCGGGCGCCCACAGCAGCGCGACGCCTTCGTCGGCGAGCAGCGCGGCGTCGCGCGCCTCGTCGCGCGGATAGGCGGCATAATCCTCGTTCGGACCGAATTGCGTCGGGTTGACGAAGATCGACACCACGACATGGTCGGCGACGCGTTTTCCCATCTGTACCAGCGACAGATGGCCGTCGTGCAGCGCGCCCATGGTGGGGACCAAGGCGACGCTCTTGCCGCCTTGCTGCAGTGCCGAAACGGCACGGCGGAGCATCGCAATGTCACGGATGATTTGCACGGCTGCCCCGCCTCCGATAATGGCGGCTCATACGCCACCCACGCGGCTCCCATGCGCCGCCGACAGGAAAATCGCAACGCTCATGACGACCCCCGCGCCGCACCGCATCATCTTTGCCAATGAAAAGGGGGGGACCGGCAAGTCGACCTGCGCCGTGCATTTCGCCGTGGCTTTGGCGAGCCAGGGCTGGAAGGTCGCGGGGCTCGACCTCGACCCGCGCCAGCGCACCTTCCACCGCTATCTGGAGAATCGCGCCCAGACCGAAAAGCGCCGCGGCATCGCCCTGCCGACCCCCGATTTCGAGGTGTTCGGCGGATCGACGATCGAGGAGCTCGACGAACAGGTCGCGCGCCTGTCCACGGGCGCCGATTATTTCGTCGCCGATACGCCCGGCCGCGACGATGTCTTCGCGCGCCACCTCGCGACCGGCGCCGACACGCTGATCACCCCGATGAACGACAGCTTCATCGATTTCGACCTGATCGGCCAGGTCGACCCCGAAAGCTTCCAGGTCACGCGCCCCAGCTTCTATTCCGAACTCATCTGGGATGCGCGCAAGGCGCGCGCCAAGACCGACGGGCGCACGATCGACTGGATCATCCTGCGCAACCGCCTCCAGCATGTCGACGCGCACAATATGCGCCGCGTCGGCGAGGCGCTGACCCAGCTGTCGCGCCGCGTCGGTTTCCGCGTCATCCCCGGGCTCGGCGAGCGCGTCATCTACCGCGAACTCTTCCCGGCGGGGCTCACCCTGCTCGACAAGGCGCATCTCGGCGGGATGGGCATCGGGCATGTCGTCGCGCGGCAGGAACTGCGCGAGGCGATGGCGGGATTGAACCTGCCCGTGCGCCAGCGGTTGCACCCCGACGGCGATCTGTTCGCGGCGGCTTAGAAATTCAGGCGCTAACCCATTTGCCGTTCGTGCCGGGCTTGTCGAAGCACCGTCCTTCTGGGAGCGGAAAAGAAAGAACGGCCCTTCGACAAGCTCAGGGCGAACGGGTTAAGAGGACGGCGCTCCGCTTCAAGTCTTCTCTCCCCCAATGAGGACATTCCCATGACCCATATCTTCCACCCGACGATGCTGCGCGAATATGATATCCGCGGCGTCGTCGGCGACACGCTGTCGGCCGCCGACGCCACTGCGATCGGGCGCAGCTTCGCGACGATGATCAGGCGCGCGGGTGGGCAGTCGGTCGCGGTCGGTTACGACGGGCGGCTGTCGTCGCCGATGCTCGCCGACGCGCTGATCGACGGGATCAACGCCGCGGGGGTCGATGCGCTGAACGTCGGGCTGGGTCCGACGCCGATGCTCTATTATGCCGCGTCAACGCAAAAGGTGGACGGCGGCATACAGATAACCGGCAGCCACAATCCCCCCGATTATAACGGCTTCAAGATGGTGTTTCAGGGACGCCCGTTCTTTGGCGCCGACATCCAGGCCATCGGCGCGATGGCCGCGGCGGGCGACTGGGAAGTCGCCGGCCCCGGGGGCCAGGGATCGTCGCAGAGCCTCGACATCGTCGACGCCTATGTCGACCGGCTGGTCGAGGGTTTCGCCGGGGGTGCCTTCCGCATCGGCTGGGACGCCGGCAACGGTGCCGCGGGAACCGTCGTCGAGAAATTGACCGCGCGCCTGCCGGGCGAGCATTTCCTGTTGTTTACCGACATCGACGGCCATTTCCCGAACCACCATCCCGATCCGACCGAAGAGAAGAATCTGGCGGATCTTCGGAAGCTCGTCGCCGAGAGGAACCTCGATTTCGGCGTCGCTTTCGATGGAGACGGCGACCGCATCGGCGCGATCGACGGCGAGGGGCGGGTGATCTGGGGCGACCAGCTGCTGCAGATCTACGCCGCCGCGGTGCTGAGGGACCGGCCCGGCGCGACGGTGATCGCCGATGTGAAGGCGAGCCAGGCGCTGTTCGACCGCGTCGCCGAACTGGGCGGCCAGCCGCTGATGTGGAAGACCGGCCACAGCCTGATCAAGGCGAAGATGAAGGAAACCGGCAGCCCGCTGGCGGGCGAGATGAGCGGGCATATCTTCTTCGCCGACCGCTATTATGGTTATGACGACGCGCCCTATGCCGCGATCCGCCTGATCGAAGCGGCGACCAAGCTCGGGCAGAGCGTCACCGAATTGCGCGGCGCAATGGCGCCGATGGTGAATACCCCCGAGCTGCGCTTCCAGGTCGACGAGATACGCAAATTCGCCATTGTGGACGAGGTTCTCGCGCGGCTCGCCGCCGCGGGGGCCAAGGTCGACCGCACCGATGGCGCGCGCGTGCTGACGGGCGACGGCTGGTGGCTGCTCCGCGCCTCGAACACGCAGGACGTGCTCGTCGCGCGCGCCGAGGCGAAGGATGAAGCCGCGCTCGCACGGCTGATGGCGGCGATCGACGAACAGCTCGCGTTGTCGGGGGTCGCGCGCGGGGAGAGCGTGGGGCATTGAATTCCCTTCCCTGAAAGGGAGGGGTGCGAAGACTTGGCAGCTTGCTGCCTAGTCGTAGCGGGGTGGGTGGCGGCGCAGAAAGAACGCCTGCGGCGACCCACCCCCGACCCCTCCCTGAAGAAGGGAGGGGAGAAAATGTACCCCTGCAAAAATCTTGCCAGATTGACCTGCCCGGCGCTCCTCGGGTAACGCCAGCCGGTATTTGCGAGGACAGCGACGACGCCATGACCGACGACACCTCTCTTGCGACTCCTCCCACCGCCGGCGACCATGGCGTCGCCGACCATGTCGCGCACGTCCAGGAAGATGCCGCCGCGGGCAACGGGCTCGCGGTCATTTCAATCGCCAAAAGCTATGACAAGCGCACCGTCCTGTCCGACGTGTCGCTCTCGGTGGGCAAGGGCGAGGTCGTCGGGCTGCTCGGCCCGAACGGCGCGGGCAAGACCACCTGCTTCTATTCGATCATGGGGCTGGTGAAGCCCGACGCCGGGCGCATCATGCTCGACGGCGCCGACATCACCGCGCTGCCGATGTATCGCCGCGCGATCCTCGGCCTCGGCTATCTGCCGCAGGAAACCTCGATCTTTCGCGGCATGACCGTCGAACAGAATATCAGCGCGGTGCTCGAACTCGCCGAGCCCGACCGCGTGTCGCGCGAGCGGCGGCTCGAGGAACTGCTCGAGGAATTCGGCCTCACGCGGCTGCGCGATTCGGCGGCGATGGCGCTGTCGGGCGGCGAACGCCGCCGCGCCGAAATCGCGCGTGCGCTTGCCGCCAACCCCTCGATCATGCTGCTCGACGAGCCCTTCGCGGGCATCGACCCGCTGTCGATCTCGGACATTCGCGACCTCGTCGCCGATTTGAAGACGCGCGGCATCGGGGTGCTGATCACCGACCATAATGTCCGCGAGACGCTCGACCTCGTCGACCGTGCCTGCATCATCTACGACGGCAAGGTGCTGCTCGCGGGCTCGCCCGCCGAACTCGTCGCCGACCCCGAGGTGCGTCGCCTCTACCTCGGCGAGGGTTTCTCCCTGTGATGGCATAGCCGCCGATGGCGTTGGGTCCGCGCCTCGATCTCCGCCAGTCGCAATCGCTGGTGATGACGCCGCAGCTGCAGCAGGCGATCAAGCTGCTCGCGCTGTCGAACCTCGAACTCGACGCCTATCTGGCCGAGGCGCTCGAGGGCAATCCCCTGCTCGACACCGCGTCGGGCGACGGCGACGCCGCGGGCGACGATGCGCCCGAGATCGACGCCGCTCCGGTCGAGGCCGCGAGCCTCGACGCCGACCAGGCGCTCGCCTCCGACAGCGGCGCCGCCGACGATCTCGACGTCGATCTCGCCGCCGAAAGCTTCCACCACGACAGCGCGAGCGACAGCGTCGGGCTGTCGGAGGGCGGCGAGGCGATCGACTTCGACAGCTTCGCCGGCGAGGCCGACAGCCTCTACGAGCATCTGCTGGCGCAGGTCGGCGAGCGTTTTTCAGGGCTGGAGGCGCTGATCGCCGAGCAGCTCGTCGCGATGATCGACGAGGCGGGGTACCTCCGCGCCGACCTGTCCGAACTCGCGCAGCGGCTCGGCGTGCCGCTCGCTTTGGTCGAGCACGTGCTCGCGGGGGTGCAATGCTTCGATCCCTCGGGGGTCGGCGGGCGCGACCTTGCCGAATGCATTGCGATCCAGGCGCGCGAGGCCGACCGCTACGACCCCGCGATGGCGACGATGATCGCGCATCTCGACCTCGTCGCCAAGGGCGCCTTCCCGCAGTTGAAGCGCATCTGCGGGGTCGACGACGAGGATCTCGCCGACATGATCCGCGAGCTGCGCGGCTACGACCCCAAGCCCGGGCTCCGCTTCGGCGGGTCGCCGACGCAGGCGGTGGTGCCCGACCTTTATGTGCGCCAGACCGCGAAGGGCTGGGCGGTCGAGATCAACAGCGGGACCTTGCCGCGGCTGCTCGTCAACCGGCGTTACTATAGCGAGCTCGCGGCGGGTGCGGCGGCGAAGAGCAAGGCGTGGCTGTCCGAACAGCTCGCCGGCGCCAACTGGCTGGTGCGTGCGCTCGACCAGCGACAGCGCACGATCGTCAAGGTCGCGAGCGCGATCGTCAAGCAGCAGGAGGGCTTCTTCCTCCACGGCGTCGCGCATATGCGCCCGCTGACCTTGCGTCAGGTCGCCGAGGAAATCGGCATGCACGAATCGACCGTCAGCCGCGTCACCAGCAACAAATATCTGAGCTGCGCGCGCGGGCTGTTCGAGCTCAAATATTTCTTCTCGAGCGGGATTTCGGCGACCCAGGGCGACGGCGCGGTGTCGTCCGAATCGATCAAGAGCCGGATCAAGGCGATGATCGAGGGCGAGGACGCCAAGGCGATCCTGTCCGACGAGACGATCGCGCAGAGGCTGTCGGCCGAGGGCCACGACATCGCGCGGCGGACGGTGGTGAAGTACCGCGAGGCGATGGGTTTTGGCTCGTCGGTGCAAAGGCGGCGGCAGAAAGCGCTGGCGGGGTAGCGCCGATCCTCCCCAGAACGGGGAGGGGGACCATCGAAGATGGTGGAGGGGCACGTGCAGTCGGGCGCGGCGTGTGACCTCCTGTGCCCCTCCCCCGGCGGGGGAGGATCGGAATCGCCCGCTAACCATTTCCTAACCACGTCGCGGCTAGCTTTCCGGCCAAAGGAGCCGACCGCCCGTGACCGCACCGCCGCATCCCTTCACCATCCTCGTGACCGGCGGCGCCGGCTATATCGGCAGCCACGCGGTGCTCGCGCTGCTCGATGCGGGCTGGCGGGTCGCGGTGCTCGACAATCTGGTCACCGGCTTCCGCTGGGCGGTGCCGGGGGGCGCGGTCTTTTACGAGGGCGATATCGCCGACGCGGCGCTTGTCACGCGGATCGTCGCCGAGCAGGATGTCGGCGCGATCATGCATTTCGCGGGGTCGGTCGTTGTGCCCGAATCGGTGACCAACCCGCTCAAATATTACGACAATAACTCGTCGCGCAGCCGCGCGCTGATCGACACCGCGGTCCATGCCGGGGTGCGCCATTTCATCTTCTCCTCGACCGCCGCGACGTACGGGATCCCCGAGCGCGTGCCCGTCCGCGAGGATGCGCCGCAGCGGCCGATCAACCCCTATGGCATGTCGAAGCTGATGACCGAGGCGATGCTGGGCGACGTCGCCGCGGCGCACGACTTCAACTATTGCGCCTTGCGCTATTTCAACGTCGCCGGCGCCGACCCCCAGGCGCGTAGCGGCCAGTCGACCGCGGGCGCGACGCACCTGATCAAGGTCGCGGTCGAGGCCGCGCTCGGCCGCCGCCCTCATGTCGACGTCTTCGGCACCGACTTCGCGACCCCCGACGGCACCGGGGTGCGCGACTATATCCACGTCAGCGACCTTGCCGCCGCGCATCTGCTCGCGCTCGACGCGCTGATCGCCGCGCCCGATATCAGCCACAAGCTCAACTGCGGCTATGGCCGCGGCTTTTCGGTGCTCGAGGTGCTCGACGCCGTCGACCGCGCGACGAATCGCAAAATCGAGCGGCGTCTGGGCGACCGCCGCCTCGGCGATCCCGACGCGCTGATCGCCGACAATGGCGCGATTCGCGCGGCGTTCGGATGGCAGCCGCGCTACGCCGACCTCGACACGATCGTCGCGCATGCGCTGGCATGGGAACGCGCGTTGGTCGAACGGCGGCTGGCGGCGTGATGCTTCGATTTGGATTCGCGCAGAGGCGCAGAGGTCGCAGAGATTTTTTTGTTCACGCGGAGGCGCGGAGGCGCGGAGAAGGAAGAGAGAAGATTGGCGGCTTTGCCGCCTTTTTCTTTTCTTCTCGGCGATCTCTGCGCCTCTGCGCGCAATTTTCCTCTCCGCGTCTCCGCGCCTCCGCGTGAACCCATTCCAATCGTGACCCTGAGGATCAAAACGCCGCCAAGCAGGTTGACTTTTGGCCCGCATCCCCATAGTTGCGCCGCTTCGCGTTACCGCCTGAGTTTTTACGGACACAAGATCATGAAGATTCGCAACAGCCTGAAGTCGCTGAAGGACCGCCACCGGGACAACCGCGTGATCCGCCGTCGCGGCCGGACCTATGTGATCAACAAGACCAACCGCCGCTTCAAGGCGCGCCAGGGCTGATGCCCCTGCGCGGGGCAAATCTGCCCCGTTTGCTTTTGCTGAACTGCGTAACGCCGTCGGACCCTTCCGGCGGCGCTTTCGCGTGTCTGGTGCGCGTATGATCGCGCGGTCGGTGATCTTCGACGTCGGCAAGGTGCTGTTCGACTGGGATTTGCGCCACCTGTTCGGCAAGCTGATCGCCGATCCGGGCGAGCTCGAATATTTCGTCGCCAATATCGTCACCCCGCAGTGGCATTTCCAGCACGACGCCGGCCGTCCCGCCGCCGACATGGTTGCTGAACGAAAAGCGGAATTTCCCGAGCATGGCGCGCTGATCGACGCTTATGGCGCGCGTTTCAACGAGACGATCCCGGGGCCGGTGCCGGGCAGCCTCGAGCTCGTCGAACGGCTCGACGCCGCGGGGGTGCCGTTGTTCGCGATCACCAATTTCGGCCATGATTTCTGGGAAGCCTTCCGCCCGACCCAGCCGGTCTTCGACCGCTTCCGCGATATCATCGTCTCGGGCACCGAAAAGATGATGAAGCCCGACCCCGCGATCTACCGCCTCGCGATCGAGCGATTCGGGATCGACCCCGCGGGGGCCTTGTTCATCGACGATGTCGCGGCAAATGTCGCGGGGGCCGAATCGGTCGGGATCGCGGGGCATCAGTTCGTCGATGCCGAGACGCTGGAGCGCGAATTGGTGGGCCGGAAGTATCTCTAGCTCACTCCACGCCGACCAAATTCAGGAAACTGTCGAAATCTTCGGAGACGACGTCTGCGCTCTCCATTCCTGCAATCATGTCGATAGTTACGACCGGCCAAGGAAGGCTTTGGCGCAGATCGAGCGCCAGATATTCACCGGCTCCATTGCCGCCGAAGATGAACACGTCTTGGAACTCCGGCTGTCCGTATGTTCCGGTTTGCTGACGCTCGACGACCTCGCTCACGGAGTCGAGGCAGAAGTAGAGTGGGTGGACGGGAAGCGGACCCTCACCGCCATTGCTCAACGAAAGCAGTGCAAAATAGCTTGCCGGTACTCCGGCTGGAGCTACCGCCTGAAGTCTCGTTAGCGCATCGGGAGTGGCACCCGGCACGCCGTGCCACTCCTTCCCTTCGAACATGCTCCTATTTCTCGACCCCCAACTGCGTCAGCACGAAGGCGAATTCCTCGGCATCCTCGCGCAGCGCGCCCCAGCGGCCCGACTTGCCGGCATGGCCCGCGCCCATGTTGGTGCGCAGCAGCAGCGTCGAATCATTGGTCCGCGTCGCGCGGAGCTTGGCGACCCATTTCGCCGGCTCCCAATAGGTCACGCGCGGGTCGTTGAGCCCCGCCGACACCAGCATCGGCGGATAGGCCTTCGCGGTGACGTTGTCGTAGGGGCTGTAGCTCAGCATATAGTCGAACGCCGCCTTGTCGGTGATCGGATTGCCCCATTCGGGCCATTCGCCCGGGGTCAGCGGCAAAGTTTCGTCGACCATCGTGTTGATGACATCGACGAAGGGCACGCCGGCGAGCACCGCACCCCACAGCTCGGGCGCCTCATTATAGATCACGCCCATCACCTGCCCGCCGGCCGAGCGGCCCTCGACCGAAATCTTGCCCGCGCTGGTATAGTTTTTCGCGATCAGCCCTTTGGCGACGTCGATGAAGTCGTTGAAGCTGTTCTTCCGCTCGGTCGTCTTGCCCGCGAGATACCAGGCGCGGCCGAGGTCGTCGCCGCCGCGGACATGCGCGATCGCATAGACCATGCCGCGGTCGACGAGGCTGAGCCGCGTCGTCGAGAAACCCGGCGGGACGCGATAGCCGTAGCTGCCATAGGCATAGAGATGCATCGGCGCGCTGCCGTCGAGCTTGGTGCCCTTCTTGTAGACGAGCGAGGCGGGGATCATCGTCTTGCCGTCGCGGCTCGGCAGATTAACCCGTTCGGTTACATATTGTGTCGCATCGTAACCGGATGGAATTTCCTGCACCTTGAGCGTCTCGAGCTTGCCGCTTGCGAGATCATAATCATAGACGGTGTCGGGCGTGACCATCGATTCATAGTCGAGCCGGAGCTTGTCCTGATGATATTCGGGATTGTCGCCGAGCCCCGCGACATAGGTCGCGGCGGGGAATTTGATCCGGCCCGGGGTGAGCGGCGCGTCATATTTGCGGATATCGACCTGGTCGAGCCCGTCCTCGCGCGCTTCGAGCACGAAATAATCGCGGAACACCGAGAAACCGGTGATGTAGCTGTGGTCGCTACCGGGGATGAGCGTCTTCCATGTGTCCGGAGCCTTAACGCTCGCGGTGGCGACGCGGAAGTTCGGATGCTCGTCGTTGGTGTGGATGTAGAGCGTGCCGTTCCGCTCATCGACGCTATATTCGCGGCCCTTCTTGCGCGCGGACACGAGCTGCATCGGCGCTTCGGGATTGTCGGCGGGGAGCAGATAGACTTCGCTCGTCTCGTTATCGCCGGTCGCGATCACGATATAATTGTCCGCCGCCGTCTTGCCGATGCCGACGCCGAAGCCGATGTCGGGCTCCTTGTAGAGCAATTTGTCCTCGGTAATCGGCGTGCCGAGCTTGTGCAGCCGGACATTGTCGGTGCGCCAATTCTCGTTGGCGAGGCCGTAGAGCAGCGCGTCGTTGTTCGAGGTCCAGACGAGCGACGACAAAGTGCCCGGAATGACGTCGGGCAGCATCTCGCCGGTTTCGAGGTTGCGGATACGCACTTCGAAACGCTCGGAGCCATTGTCGTCGAACGAATAGGCCATCAGCCTGCCGTTCGGGCTGATCGAGACTTCGGCGAGGCGGAAATAATCCTTGCCCGCCGCCATTGCGACCTCGTCGAGGATCAACGCCGCCTCGCCGGCGCCCGCCGCGGGCTTGCGGTACCATTTCTTATATTCGGCGCCTTCTTCATATTCGACCCAGTAGGTCCAGTCGCCGTCCTTCTGCGGCACCGAGGAATCGGCTTCCTTGATGCGGCCCTTCATTTCCTGGAACAGGGTTTCGACGAGGCCGGCGTGCGGCTTCATCGCGGCGTCGAACCAGGCATTCTCCGCCTTCACATAGTCGAGGACGTCCTTGTCATCGATCACCGGATAGCTCTCGTCCTTCAGCCAGTGGTACGGATCGGAGAGGGTTTTGCCGTGCAGCGTCATGTCGTGCGGGCGCTTGTCCGCGACGGGGGCGGCGGCCAAGGCAGGAGGCGTATCGGTCAATGTCGTCTCTTTCTCTTCGGCGAAAGCACCGGGGGGCGCGACAAGCGGGGTGGCAATTGCCGCCAGAAACATCCAAATAGCGCGCATCACGAAAACCCCCGCGGTGTCGCCCGGATCGGGCGGGATTGCCGCGATGTAGGAACAAGGAACATCCGATGTCCAGCCCCGTCCACGCTGACCGCCTGACCCGCCTGCGCGCCGAACTCGCCGCGTGCGGGATCGACGGCTTCGTCGTGCCGATCAGCGACGAGCATATGAGCGAATATGTCGGCGCCTATGCGCAGCGCATGGCGTGGCTGACCGGCTTCGGCGGCTCGGCCGGGACCGCGGCGGTGCTGCCCCAAAAGGCGGCGGTGTTCATCGACGGGCGCTACACGGTGCAGGTCCGCGACCAGGTCGACGGCGCGCTGTTCGACTATGTCGGCGTGCCGGCGTCGAGCGTCGCCGAATGGCTCGGCGCGAACGTCAGCGCGGGGCAGAAAATCGGTTACGACCCCTGGCTGCACGGCATCGACTGGGCCAACGCCACGGCGAAGGCGCTTATGGCCAAAGGCGCCGAACTCGTTGCAGTCGCGTCGAACCCGCTCGACGCGGTGTGGGACGACCAGCCCGCGCCGAGCGACGCGGTCGTCGCGGTGCATGACGTCAAGCTCGCGGGGCAGAGCGCGATCGACAAAAGACAGGTCATCGCCGATTGGCTGAAGGACAAGGGCCTCGACACGGCGGTGATGACCGCGCTCGATTCGATCGCCTGGACCTTCAACATCCGCGGGTCCGACGTCAGCCACACGCCGGTGGGCCTCGCCTTCGCGCTGCTCCATGCCGACGCGACCGCCGACCTGTTCATCGCGCCCGAGAAGATGACCGACGCGGTGCGGGCGCATCTCGGCAACAGCGTGCGGATCCATGATCGCGCCGCGTTCGAGGCGGCGCTGGCGGGCCTCAAGGACAGACATGTCGCGGTCGACCCCGGCTCGGCGGTCGCGGCGATCTTCACCGCGCTCGAGGCGGCGGGCGCGAAGATCGAGCGCCACCGCGACCCCGCGGTGCTGCCCAAGGCGATCAAGAACGACACCGAGCTCGACGGCACGCGCGCCGCGCATGTTCGCGACGGCGTTGCGGTGTCGCGTTTCCTGCAATGGATGGAGAATGTCGCGCCCGAGGGGAATCTCGATGAACTCGGCGCCGCGGCCAAGCTGCGCAGCTTCCGCGAAGCGAACGGCGGGCTCGTCGATTTGAGCTTCGACACGATTTCGGCCGCCGGCCCCAATGGCGCGCTGCCGCACTACAAGGTCGACGCGACGACCAACCGCGCGATCGAGACGGGCACGCTCTACCTCGTCGATTCGGGCGGGCAATATGCCGATGGCACCACCGACATCACGCGCACCATCGCGATCGGCACGCCGACCGCCGAGATGCGCCGCCGCTTCACCCAGGTGCTCAAGGGGCATATCGCGCTCGCCACCGCGCGCTTCCCCAAGGGCACGCGCGGCAGCCAGCTCGACATCCTCGCGCGCCAATATCTGTGGGCCGACGGGGTCGATTATGCGCATGGCACCGGGCACGGCGTCGGCACTTATCTGGCGGTCCACGAAGGGCCGCAGCGCATCGCCAAGCCCTCGGGCGGGCAGGCGGGGACCGAGGAGGTGCTGCACGCGGGCATGATCCTCTCGAACGAGCCCGGCTATTACAAGGCGGGGCATTTCGGCATCCGCATCGAAAATCTGGTGATCGTCGTGCCGCAGAGCATCGCCGGCGCCGAAGAGGATATGCTGGGGTTCGAGACGATCACCTTCGCGCCGATCGCGAGAGATCTCGTCGATACCGCCTTGCTCTCGCCCGCCGAGGCCGACTGGCTCGACGCCTATCATGCCGCGGTGTTCGAAAAGCTGTCGCCGGGCATGGAGAGCGCCGACCGCGCGTGGCTCGAGGCGGCGTGCGCGCCGCTCGACCGCACCCCCGCCGCGCTCGCCGCCTGACCATGGCGATGGAGCAGGTTCCGCTCGGCGATTTCCGCGTGCACGAAACGGTGCGCGTGCGCTTCAACGAGATCGACGGGCAGAATATCGTCTTCAACGCCCATTATCTCGTCTACGCCGACATCGGGGTGACCGAATATTTCCGCGCGCTCGGCGAGGGGCAGCCCGGACCCTATTTTCACCAATATGGTACAGACATTCGCGAGACGCATTGCGAGATCGACTATCACGCGCCCGCGCGGCTCGACGAGCTGATCACCATCGCCGCGCGAATCAGCACCTTCGGGCGCACGAGTTTCACGCTTCATTGTGGAATTTTTCGCGATAACGAGCGGCTTACCGATATCGAAATCAGCTACGCGCATATCGATAGCGACAGCGGGCAGCCGACGCTGCTGCCGGGCAGCTTCATTGCGGAGGTGCGGCGATTCGAATCGCGGACGCCGGTGCAGGACTGATTCGCGGCGGCCGATTCGAACCGGATCGCATTTCTCGACTCAAAAAGTCGAGAAATCCGCGTTTTTGGGCAAAAAAAAAGGGCCACCCGAAGGTGGCCCGTGAAAGTTTTGGGAGAGGATGCCTAAAAGGCATGCTCATATTGCAGCGCACAAAAAATGTTGCAACTGCGAAATGAGCATCTGCAATTGCATTTTTTGCAATCATGGTGCCGACCGGTTGTCGAAACGCGCAATCGCTGCCCCCTCGCAAATCGGCGCGACATCGCCTAAATTGCGGGCATGCGTATGTTCACTCCCCCTGACCTTGGCGGCGGCCTGTCCGATTTCTGGGCCTATATTCGCGAACCGCGTCCGCACCGCTGGGCGGTGTGGGGCGTCGCGATCGCGCTGACCTACGTCGTGTTCAACGGCGTGTCGTTATATCTGATCCCCTATGAGAAGCCCAAGGCGCAGATCGTCTATTTCGAGAATTGGAGCGAAAAGCGCAGCGATGCCGAGGTGCGCGCCGACTGGGTCGCGCGCGCCAGGGAGATCACGCAGCGCAACGCCGAAAAGCGCGCCGAATATCAGCGCCTCGCCGACATGATGGGGGTCGACTATGATTCGGCCGAGGCCGACAGGCTGACGCGCGAAACGCTCGGCGCCGATGCCGCCGCGGCGGCGAAGAAGAAACCCGAGCCGCCGAAGCGCTCGATGCTCGCCGAGCGCGCGGCGCGCGGCCCGCAGCCGGCCCCCGGCCCGCAACCGGCGCCAGCCGCACCCGCCGCGACCGCCCGCTAATCGATGCAGCGACCCCGCGCCGATGCCGACTGGATGGCGGCGGCGATCGCGTTGTCGCGGCGCGGCCGCCCCGGCTCGGCGCCCAATCCCAATGTCGGCTGCCTGCTCGTCAAGGACGGGCGCGTCGTCGGGCGCGGCTGGACGCAGGCGGGCGGGCGCCCGCACGCCGAGGCGATGGCGCTCGCCGCCGCGGGCGATGCGGCGTGCGCGAGCACCGCCTTCGTCAGTCTCGAACCCTGCGCGCATGTCAGTCCGCGCGGCCCGGCGTGCTGCGATTCGCTGATCGCGGCGGGGGTCACGCGCGTCGTCGTCGCGGCACAGGACCCCGACCCGCGCACCGACGGGCAGGGTATCGCGCGGCTGCAGGACGCCGGGATCGAGGTCGTCGTGGGCATGCTGCCCGCCGAAGCACGCGCCGCGATGGCGCCGTGGTGGACGCGGCAGGCCGAAGGGCGCCCCTTCGTCACGCTCAAGCTCGCGACCTCGCTCGACGGCTGCATCGCGCGCGCCGACGGCGCGAGCCGCTGGATCACCGGCGCGCGCGCGCGGGCGCATGGCCATCTCGAGCGCGCCATGCACGCGGGCATCCTCGTCGGGCGCGGCACGTATGAGGCCGATTCGCCGACGCTCGACGTGCGCCTGCCCGGCCTCGAGGACCGCAGCCCGCAGCGCCTGCTGCTCACGCGCGGCGCGGCGCCCGCGGGCTGGACGGCAGTCGCCTCGCCCGAAGCGGTCGAGGGCGTCGATTCTTTGCTCGTCGAGGGCGGCGCGGGCGCGGCGTCGGCTTTCCTCGCCGCCGACCGCGTCGACCGGCTCCTGCTCTACCGCGCGCCGATCCTGATCGGTGGGGGCAGAGCCGCGCTTGGCGATATCGGGCTCGCCGATCTCGCCGCCGCGCACGGGCGCTGGCGGCTGGAGGGCAGCCGCCTGCTTGGCAGCGACCGGCTCGACGTCTACGAGCGCGTCAGAGAAGGATAAAGCCCCATGTTCACCGGCATCATCACCGACATCGGAACCGTGCGCGCGCGCGAGGATCGCGGCGACGCGCGGCTGGTCATCGCCACCGCCTACGACACCGACAGCATCGACCTCGGCGCCTCGATCGCCTGTTCGGGCGCGTGCCTGACCGTCGTCGACAAGGGCAAGGGCGCCGACGGCGACTGGTTCGCGATCGACGCGAGCGCCGAGACGATCGCGTGCACCGCGCCGGGGATGTGGGAGCCGGGACGCCGCCTCAACCTCGAACGCGCGCTCAAGGTCGGCGACGAACTCGGCGGGCATATCGTCACCGGCCATGTCGATGCGGTCGGCCGCATCGTGTCGATAACGCCCGTGGGCGACAGCATCGCGGTCACCGTCGCGGCGCCGCCCGCGCTCGCGCCGCATATCGCGGCGAAGGGCTCGATCACCGTCGACGGCGTGTCGCTGACCGTCAACGAGGTCGCCGACCTCGCGTCGGGCGAGGCGCATTTCACGCTCAACATCATCCCGCACACGCAGGCGATGACGACGCTCGACGAGGCGGCCGAGGGGCGCCCGGTGAACCTGGAGATCGACATCCTTGCGCGCTACCTCGCGCGGATGCAGGCGCGGGGCTAATTGGGCTTCGAGGCCGGTTACGTGAATATCTCGCGCAAAGGCGCGAAGGCGCAAAGAAGAAGAATCTCACACAAAGACACAAAGAGGGCGGCTTTCCCAAACGCCGCAGCGAGAGACTGGCGCGAAGCGCATTTTTCATGGTCGCCTGCGGCGACAGGCCGCGGCCGCGCAACAGCGCGCCCTCTTTGTGTCTTTGTGTGAGATTATCGAAAGGCCCGCCGCGCCGGCTGCCCTTTTTGCGCCTTCGCGCCTTTGCGTGAGATAATTTCCCGGTGCCGACGCGAGCGGTATCAGCCCTCGACCCAGCCCGCCGCGATCTCGGGATCCATCGCGACCATCGAGCGCCGCATCGCCAGCCGGCCGATGCGCAGCAGCTCGGCCTTGCGCCGGGCGGGGGCGAGGTTGCAGCTCGCCGCCTCGCGCACCACCGCCGCGCCATAGCGGTCGGCGACGATCAGCCCCGAGGTTTCGGGGCGGTAGTCGGGGGTTTCGAGGATCGCCGGGTCGAGCCCCGCCGCGAGTGCCCAGTAGAAGCGGTCGCACCAGTCGCAATAGTCGGGCCATTTGCCGTCGCCGTGCAGGTCGGCGCGGCTGACCTTGATCTCGACGATGGTGATCTGGCCCCTGGCGTCGATCGCGGTGAGGTCGGTGCGCCGCCCGTTGGGGAGCGGCACCTCGGGGATCGCGACCAGCCCCTGCTGCGCGAACAACCGGCACACGCCGCGCGCGACATCGGCGGCGATCAGCAGGTCAGTTGCCATCGCTTGGCCGATGCTCAGAACGGAACGTCGTCGTCCAGATCGTCGTCGAACGGCGGACGCCCGCCGCCGCCGCCCGAACCGCCGCCGAAGCCGCCGCCACCGGAGCCGCCCGACGAACCGCCGCCGCCGCCCTGGGTCCAGCTGTCGCCGGAACCACCGCCCGAACCGCCACCCCAGTCACCGCCGCCGCGTGAACCACCGCCACCGCCACCGCCGCCCGGGGCGCCGTCGAGCATCGTCAGTGCGCCGCCGATGCCCGCGATCACGACCTCGGTCGTATATTTGTCGTTGCCGTCGCGGTCCTGCCACTTGCGGGTGCGCAAGGACCCTTCGATATAAACCTTGCTGCCCTTTTTCAGATAGCGCTCGACCACGCCGACGAGGCCCTCGCCGTTGATCACGACATTATGCCATTCGGTGCGCTCCTTGCGCTCGCCGGTCATCCGGTCCTTCCAATTTTCCGACGTCGCGATGCGGATATTGGCGATCTTGCCGCCGTTCTGGAACGACTTGATCTCGGGATCGGCGCCCAGATTGCCGATCAAAATTACCTTGTTGACGCTGCCAGCCATGCCGCTCCGCTCCGCTTGAAAGTTGCAAGGATCAGCCGAGGTCAAAGGCGACGGCGGTCCAATATGTGATACCAGCAGCGACATAGGCGAGCGCAAACAAATAGCCAACCATGAACAAGGGCCATTTCCAACCATTGGTCTCGCGCCGGGTGATCGCGATCGTCGAAATGCACTGGGGCGCAAAGACGAACCAGGCGAGGAAGGCGAGCGCGGTGGCGATGCTCCAGCGCCCGGCGATGCGGGTGCCGAGCTGTTCGGCCATCGCATCCTCGTCGCCGCCGGCGTCGATCGCGTTCGCGGTCGCCATCGCCGACACCGCAACCTCGCGCGCCGCCATCGCGGGGATCAGCGCGAGCGCGATATCGTGGTTGAAGCCGATCGGCGCGACGACGACCTCGAGCCCGCTCGCGATGCGGCCGCCGACGCTATATTCGACCTGGCTCTGCCCCGCGGGGGCCTGCGGAAAGGTGAGGAGCAGCCACAATATCACCGTCGTTGCGGCGATGATCGTGCCCGCGCGGCGCAGGAATATCCACGCGCGCTGCCACAGCGCGATGACGATGTCGTTCCAGCGCGGCCATTGATAGCGCGGCATTTCCATCATGAAACCCGCGGCATTGCCCTTGGTCACCGAGCGGCGAAGGACGAGCGCGACGAGCAGCGCGCCGACGATGCCGCTGAGGAACAGGCCGAAAAGCACCAGCCCCTGCAGCCCGATCGGCGTGCCGCCGACCTTTTGCGCGGGGATGAAGGCGCCGATGATCAAGGTATAGACGGGCAGCCGCGCCGAACAGGTCATCAGCGGCGCGATCATGATCGTCGTCAGCCGGTCCTTCTCGTCGGGAATCGCGCGCGTCGCCATGATCCCGGGGACCGCGCAGGCGAAGCTGGAGAGCAAGGGAATGAAGCCGCGGCCCGACAGCCCGACCTTGCCCATCAGCCCGTCCATCAGAAAGGCGGCGCGGGTCATATAGCCCGACGCCTCGAGCAGCAGGATGAAGAGGAAGAGGATCAGGATCTGCGGCAGGAAGACGACGACCGCACCGACCCCGGCGAGCAGCCCCTCGACGATCAGCCCGCGCAGGAAATTGTCGGGCAGCGCCGCGACGACCCATTGCTGGAGCACCCCGACCCAGCCCTCCAGCATGTCGGCGGGCGGCGCGGCCCAGGAAAAGACCGCCTGGAACATGATGAACATCAGCGCGACGAGCAGGACGAGGCCGCCGACGGGGTGGAGCACGATCGTGTCGACGCGTTGGGTCCAGCGTCGCACGGGGGTTTCGTCGATCGTCGCGGCGCGCGCGATCGCGTGCGCGCGCTGGTGCAGCGAGGCGTCGTTCGGCAGCGCGGGCGCCGCATGGCTTGACGGCTTATGCGTCGCCAGCGCGCCGTCGATCGCGGCGAGCAGTTCGGTCAGCCCGCGCTTGCGCACCGCGACGGTCGGCACGACGGGAACGCCGAGTTCTTGCGACAGCCGTGCGGGATCGAGTGTCAGCCCGTCGCGGGTCGCAAGGTCGAGCATGTTGAGCGCGATCACGGTCGGCAGGCCGAGCGCGAGCAGTTCGAGCGCGAAGCAGAGATGATTGTCGAGATTCGCCGCGTCGACGACGACGACCAGCGCGTCGGGGCGCCTTTCGCCCGCCTGCCGGCCGAGGATAACGTCGCGTGTCACCGCCTCGTCGAGGCTCGCGGGGTTGAGGCTGTAGGTGCCGGGCAGGTCGACGAGCGAGATCGGGCGGCCGTCGGCGAAGCTCGCATGCCCCGCCTTGCGCTCGACGGTGACCCCCGGATAATTGGCGATCTTCTGCCGCGCGCCGGTCAGCGCGTTGAACAGGCTCGATTTGCCGGCATTGGGATTGCCGACGAGGGCGATCGAGGGAATGGCGCCCGTCATGCGGGTTTGGGCTCGCGCTCGCCCGAATCGGCATGGGGGGCCTCGATCGAAATCATCGCCGCCTGCCGCGCGCGGATGATCACCCGCATGCGCCCGACCGCCAGCGCGAGCGGATCGCGCGAGAAGATGCTGCCGCGGTGGAGCGGGGTGACCTCGACGCCCTCCATAAGGCCGAATTCGCGCAGGCGCCGGCCTTCGTCCTCGGACATGGCGGTCCAGTCGATCCCGGCGATCCGCACCGCGACGCCCAGCGGCGCGCTATCGAGCAAAGCAGTCATTTGCGAGCGATTATCAATATCGACGGGCGCGCGCCACCATCTTTTTCGGCGGAAGGCCGGGTGTGATCAACTCCGCCTTTTCCCGATGTCCTTTTGGGCGGCCTTGATCGCTGCGATGTCCCGATCCGCCTGCTCGTGCCTCAGCTGCTTTTGCGCAGTCTTGAACTTTGCATATTCGCGTTCGGCATATTGCGTCGCATCCGCCATCGACACGCTCCCGCCCGAACGCAGCACCGCGCGGCCCAGATTCGATAGCTGCCCGTCCAAAAGCTCGCCAGCCTGCGCCATCGAGGTCAGCCGCCCAACGTCCATCTGGTCCTCGAAAATGTCGAGCAGGATGGTTGTCAGCCGGTTCAGTTCCTTGACCTCGGCTGCCGCCAGATAATTTTTGGAGGTGCCGACATCGGCTTTGCGGATATTCTCGTTCGGCCAGCTCTGCAGGCCCATATGGGGCTGACCGGCATCGGCGCGCGAGCGCAGCACCTCCGCCGGCGTGTTGGAGCAGACGGCATAGATCAGCTTTGCCTGGGTGTTCCGGTAAAAGTCCCGCCACATTGGGGACGCGCCGTCATAATCCTGGCACATGGCGCAAATGGCGCGGAGTTCACGATAGACATTCGCCTCGTCGGACCGAATGTCGCGGATGATTTCCTTGAGCTCGGCGATGCGGTCGCGATTTTGGGGGTTCTTCAGCCGAGCCACGTCGATGACGAAGCCCTTGGTTGCGAATTGAACGAGCTTTTCGGTCGCCCATTTGCGAAAAAGCGTCGCCTGTTTCGAGGACACCCGGTAGCCGACCGAGATGACCATATCGAGGCTGTAGAATGCCACCGGCTTCGTCGAGGAAGCAATTTGCGTTTTATGCAAATTGCTCTCGTCGAGTTCTCCTTCATCAAGGATGCTGGCGATGTGCCTGGAGATGGTGGATACATCGCGCCCGAAGAGCTCGGCGATTTGTGCCTGGGTCATCCAAAGCTGGTCGCCGTCGTAGCTCAGTTCGACGTGAAGGCCCGTTCCGTCGCCATAGACGAGAAAGCGATCTCCGGTCGCTTCATCCTCGTGCAGATGCACCGGCTCAAGATTCGACATGGTGCGAAGCCTCGATTCGAACAGAAAGTGAACAAGGCTAGCAGAGGGTAAATCGATATGCCAGCAGTGACTGGCGTTGGCTGAACTCGCTCAGCGCCCCGGATAACGCAATCGCCCGACGAAGCGCGCGAGGCTGGGGCGTTCGATCTTCGTCGCGGCGCGGCGGTGCTTCCAGCTTTCGAAGCGCATCACCCCGTCGATCCGCCGCGCGAGGAAGGCGCGCGTGTCGGCGCAACCCTCGCTGTCGTCGTTCAGGAACACCGCCATCGTCGCGGCATAGACGCTGCCGAGGATCGCGCGCTTGCTGTAGTGATTATAGTCGGTCGCGGTATCGCCCGCGAGCCGCCACATCAGATCGGCGGCGCGCCAGCCGAGCTTCGCGGCGAAAGGAACATTGGTCGGCAAGGCGAGCAAAGCCAGCGCGCGGCGCAAGGCTTCGCGATTCGGCGCCAGCAGGTCGATCCGTGTCTCGACCAGCGTGGTGATCCGTTCGCGAATCTTGAGCGTCGCGAGCTTTTCGGCGGGCCAGCGCGCCGCCATTGCGGCGTCGATGTCGGCGAACCAGGCATCGACCATGTCACGCCCGCCGCCGGGAAGGGCGAGCCGCGCGACATCGATATCGACGCCGGCGCGCGACGCCGCATCGGCCAGCGCCGCCTCGCCGAAGCCGTCGAAGGCGGCATTTTCGGCGATCAGCGGCGCGAGCGCGGCGCGAATCTCTGCGAGCGTGGGGTCGGCGGGCAGGGTGGAAGCCATGGGCGTCAGATAGGCTGTTCGCGGCGGCTCGGCAACCGGATCAGCACCAGCGCCGCGCCGACCATCAGCCCGCCGAGCAGGTCGACGGGGCCGAGCAGCTCGCCGAACATCAGCCAGCCCGCGAGCGCGGCGAGCGCAGGCTGCACCAGCAACGTCAGCCCGATCACCAGCGGGCTGAAACGCGGCAGCGACCAGATCATCAACCCCTGCCCGGCGATCTGGCTGGTCAGCGCGAGCAGGATCAGCGGGGTCCAGTTATGCGGCATCACGACCTCGCCGAGCGCAAACGCCGTTGTCAGCAGGATCGGCGGGCAGACGAGCGAGGCGATGGCGAGCGCCGACCAGGCGCCGATCGTGCCGCGCACGCGCTGCATCAGGATGACATAGCCGGTGTAGAGGATGCCCGCGAGCAGGCTGAGCAGGTCGCCGGCCAGATAGTCGGGCGACAGTTCATAGCTTTGCCCCATCAAGAGCGCCGATCCCGCGAAGGCGAGGGTGATCGCCAGCGCCTGCCATCCGCGCGGCAGCGTGCGGGTCAGGAAAATACCCCAGATCACCAGCAGCAGGCTGGCGCAATTGCCGAACAAGGTCGAATTGGCGACCTTGGTCTTGAGGATGCCGATGTGCCAGGCGGCAAGGTCGAAGGCGAAGAAGATGCCCGCGGCGGCGGCGATCAGCACCGCGGGGCGCGGCGGCAGCCGCCCGCCGGTCTCGCGCCAGGCGAGGACGATCAGCACGGGGGCCGCCAAGGTCATGCGCCAGAAGGCCGAGGCGGTCGGCCCGGTATCGGCGAGGCGGACGAGCATCGCGCCGATCGACAGCGCCATATTGCCCGCGAGCAGCGCGGCAAAGGCCCAGCGTCCGGGCGGTGTCGCTGCGCTGTCGCTAGGGTCCCTGCCCTCAGTCACCGCTTGTCCTGCCGTTAGATTTTCTTTTGCTACCCATGCTTGCGCCGGGGCATCGCTGTCCATAGCTTCGCAGCCCATAGCGGCGACCCCGGGGGGCGTCGCTTTAAAAAAGAAGACGAGGAGAATATCATGCCCGCATCGCTTTTCGATCCCATCCAGCTGGGCGCCATCGCGGCGCCGAACCGCATCATCATGGCGCCGCTGACGCGCGGCCGCGCCGGCCCGGGCTTCGTGCCGAACGAGCTGGCGCGCGACTATTATCGCCAGCGCGCTTCCGCCGGGCTGATCATTTCCGAAGCGACGGGGATCTCGCAGGAAGGCCTCGGCTGGCCGAGCGCGCCGGGCCTGTGGACCGATGCGCAGGTCGAAGGCTGGAAGCCGGTGACCGAGGCGGTGCACGCGGCCGGCGGGCGCATCGTCGCGCAGCTGTGGCACATGGGCCGCCTGGTCCATTCGGTGTTCAACGACGGCAAGCCGCCGGTCTCGGCCTCGGCGACGCAGGGCGAGGGCCGCGCGCATACGCCGGTGGGCCGCAAGGACCTCGAGGTCGCGCGCCCGCTCGAGCTCGGCGAAATTCCCCGCCTGATCGCCGATTATGCGCACGCCGCCGAAAATGCCAAAAAGGCTGGTTTCGATGGCGTGCAGCTCCACGGCGCCAACGGCTATCTGATCGACCAGTTCCTGCGTGACAATGCGAACCTGCGCGGCGACGATTATGGCGGGCCGGTCGAGAACCGCATCCGCCTGCTGCGCGAAGTCACCGAAGCGCTGATCGCCGTGTGGGGCAAGGACCGCGTATCGGTGCGCCTGTCGCCCAACGGCAATTCGCAGGGCGTCGACGACAGCAATCCCGAACCCCTGTTCACCGCCGCCGCCGCGGCGCTCGACGCGCTCGGCATCGGCTTCCTCGAGCTGCGCGAACCCGGCCCCGACGGCACCTTCGGCAAGACCGACGTGCCCAAACAGTCGCCGGCGATCCGCGCCGCGTTCAAGGGTCCGCTGATCCTCAACAGCGATTACGATGTCGCGCTCGCCGAGGAAGCGCTGGCCAGCGGGCGCGCCGACGCGATCGCTTTCGGCCGCCCGTTCATCGGCAACCCCGACCTGGTCGAGCGGATCCGCACCGGCGCCGAGTGGTCGGCCGACAATCCGCAGACCTGGTATGCGCCGGGCCCCGAGGGTTACACCGACTATCCGGCGCTGCAGGTGGCGTAAAGGTCCTTCCGATCCTCCCCAACGTTTCGCGTTGGGGAGGATCCTTTTTCGCTAATCGCGCTCGGCCAGCGCCTTGTCGACGATCCCCGCGCCGATCGGGCCGATCACGCTGCCGCCGAAGCGGAAGAGCAGGAAGGCCGCGGCGAACAGGATCAGCGGTTCGATCGTCAGCACGACGATCGCCGCGATCAGCGCCGCGATGAAGATGGTGACGAAGCCGCCGCTCAGCGCGGCCTGGCCCTTGGCGCCGAGCTCGATCGTGCGCGGCCCCTTGCTGTCCCACCATTTGGCGGTGACGATCGTCTTGCGCGCGGCGCCGGCGCGCGGCGCCGGGCGGCTCGGCGTCGGTGATGCCGGGCGATTGGCTTGCAGGCCGGGCCGGTCGGTCGACGGCTGCGTCCACGGCCTTTTGTTGCGTTCGGCGATTGCGGCGGCCATGCGGCCCCGGCCGCTCTCGGCGGCCGCGGGTGTCGCCGCCGGGGCAGGCTGCGCCGGTGCCGGGCGGGCGCTCAGCCCCGATTCGGCGCGCGCTGCGGCGGAGGTGTCGGGCGCGGCGCTGGTCCGCTCGGGGCGGATCGGCTCGACGCCCAGCGCGCGATCGTGCTGGTCCATGCGCTCGGCGGCGCTCAGCGGGGTCTGGCCGGTCGTCTTGTCGATCACCACCAGCCGCCCGCCGCGTTCGACGACGGAATATCGGCTGGGAGGCGGGCGATCAACCAATGCCGAATTGTTCCTTCAGGGCCAGCATGGCGAGCGCGGCCTTCGCCGCTTCGCCGCCCTTATCCTTGCGCGTCTTGTCGGCGCGCGCAAGCGCTTGCTCTTCATTCTCGACGGTCAATATGCCGTTGCCGATCGCGAGCCCGTCGAGCGTCAACGCCATGATGCCGCGCGCGCTTTCGTTCGACACCACCTCGAAATGATAGGTTTCGCCGCGGATCACGGCGCCGAGCGCGACGAACGCGTCGTAGCGCCCGCTGTCGGCGGCGAGCGAGATCGCCGCGGGCACTTCGAGCGCGCCCGGGACGGTCACCGTCTCGTGGCTGTGCCCCTCGGCCTCGAGCGCCGAGCGCACGCCATCGAGCAGCATGTCGTTGAGATGGCTGTAGAAGCGCGCTTCGACGATCAGCACATGCGCCATTATTCGGCCTCCCCCGGGATCGAGCGTTCGCCGACGACCGACAGGCCATAGCCTTCGAGCCCGACGAGATTGTGGTGCGACGGGGTCAGGAGCTCCATCGCATGGACGCCGAGGTCGACGAGGATCTGCGCGCCGATACCGTAAGTGCGCAGGTCCATGCCGCCCGACGGCGGCGGCGGCGGTGTCGAATCGGCGTCGGCCGATCCGGGCAGCGGCCGCATCAGCAGCACGATGATCCCCGATCCGGCCTCGCCGATCGCGTCCATCGAGCGCTGCAGGCGGCGCTTCTTGGCGCCCGGACGCCCCATCAGGTCGTCGAACAGCGACACCGGGTGCATGCGCACCAGCGTCACCCCGCCGGGGTCGACCATGCCCTTCTGCAGCACCAGATTGACGCTGCCGTCGGTCTTGTTGCGATAGGATTTGAGGCGCCAGTCGCCGCCATAGTCCGATTCGAAGGGTTCGTCGGCGACGCATTCGACCAGCCGGTCGGTGCGGCTGCGATAGGCGATCAGGTCGGCGATCGTGCCGATCTTCATCCCGTGGCGCCGCGCGAAGGGGATGAGGTCGTCGAGGCGCGCCATCGTCCCGTCGTCGTTCATCACCTCGCAGATCACCCCCGAGGGGTTGAGCCCCGCGAGCCGGCTGATGTCGACCGCCGCCTCGGTATGGCCCGCGCGCACCAGCACGCCGCCGTCGACCGCGATCAGCGGAAAGACATGGCCCGGGGTGACGATGTCGTCGCGCCCCTGCGACGCGTCGATCGCGACCGACACGGTGCGCGCGCGGTCGGCGGCCGAAATGCCGGTGTCGATGCCCTCGCGCGCCTCGATCGAGGTGGTGAAGGCGGTGCCGTGGCGCGAGCGGTTGTTGCGCGTCATCAGCTCGAGCCCGAGCTGCTCGACGCGCTCGCGGGTCAGCGTCAGGCAGACGAGCCCGCGGCCGTGCGTCGCCATGAAATTGATCGCATCGGGGGTCGCCATCTGCGCCGGGATGATCAGGTCGCCCTCATTCTCGCGGTCCTCGTCGTCGACGAGGATGAACATCCGGCCGTTGCGCGCCTCGGCGATGATTTCCTCGGGGCTGGCCATCGGCGACAGGTCGCTGCCGTGCGCGAGCCAATTCTCGAGCTTGCGCAGCGTGTCGGCGGTGGGGTTCCAGCCGGGCGACTCGAGGTCGCGCAGGCTGTTGGCGTGGAGACCGGCGGCGCGCGCGAGCCCCGAACGGGACATGGCGCCGTCGTCGACGATGGCGCGGATGCGCTCGATGAGTAAAGTAGACATGCTGCGCAGTTTTCACACCGCAATGTGATTGTCAATATTGAAATCACATTGCGACGGCGGTTTTCGCGCAGAGGCGCAGCGATCGCAGAGCGGCGGCTTGGGGCGAGGAGTAGCTAAAACCCCTCCTCTGAAGAGGAGGGGCTTGGAAACGGCAACTAACGCCCGATCGCGGTCGTCGCCGCTTCGCCTAAAAATCTCTCTGCGATCTCTGCGCCTCTGCGCGAATCCTCTCGCGCAAGGCCGAAAGAATCATTTCGGCCCGAAGGTCGTCCCCAAATCGCGTACCGGCGCATCGGCCTTGGTGTCGAGCATCGCGAGCAGCTGCCCGCTGCGGTCGTCGCGCCTGGCATAGTCGCGCGCCGACATGCCCGCGATATGGTCGGCCTTGTCGGGATTGGCGCCGCGGCGGACCAGCAGGCGCACCATCGCGCTGTTCTTGGCCTGCACCGCCAGGATCAGCGCGGTCTCGCCGCGCCGGTTCGCCTGGTCGACCGGCGCCTTCTTGCCGAGCAGTTCCTCGGCGGCGTCGGCGGTGTTGAGCAGCGCGGCGTG
Organism: Sphingopyxis sp. GW821-FHT12F08; assembly: GCF_058806755.1. Taxonomy (NCBI): domain Bacteria; kingdom Pseudomonadati; phylum Pseudomonadota; class Alphaproteobacteria; order Sphingomonadales; family Sphingopyxidaceae; genus Sphingopyxis; species Sphingopyxis sp. GW821-FHT12F08. Next base: position 127,333 of record NZ_JBXAQA010000008.1, on the reverse strand, counting down.
CATCAGCGGGGTCATCCCCTGGCGGTCGCCGATCGACGGATCGCCGCCCTTGTCGAGCAGGAAGCGCAGCCAGACCGTGTCGCGGCGTTTGGTGACGAGGATCAGCGCGGTCTCGCCCGTGTCGGGGTTGCGCGTGTTGACCAGCGCCGGATCCCCCTTCAGCGCGTCGGTCGCTTTGGTCCCGTCGCGGTCGTCGACCGCCTGCAGGAAGGCGTAGCCGCCGCGGAACTGCGCCTGTGCCGCGGGGGCGAGGGCGAGCGCGGCGATGCTGGCGACCAGCGACAGCGAGGCGAGGCGAAAGGCGGTGCGACGGAGCATGACCAGCGGGACCCTGTTGAAACGGCCGCGCGTCCCTTTTGGCGGGGACGACGACAAAGGTTGATTTTCGGCGCCTAGCCCAGCAAGGCTGGCGCGATGATGAATGAGCTGAATATGGGCCAAAAGGCCGTTCGTGCAAGCCTGCTCCTGCTGGCGGGAATCGCGCTCGCCGGTTGCGGGGCCCCCGCCGCGCCCGGGACCGACGCGCGGCCGCCGCTCGAGGGGGCGAAGATCGGCGGGCCGTTCGAACTGACCGACCAGGACGGCAAGGCGGTCCGCGACAGCGACTTCGCGGGCAAATATCGCCTCGTCTATTTCGGCTACAGCTTCTGCCCCGACATCTGCCCGGTCGACGTGCAGAAACTGATGCGCGGCCTCGCCGCCTTCGAAAAGAGCGATCCCGTGCGCGGCGCGAAGGTGCAGCCGCTCTTCGTCACCGTCGATCCGGCGCGCGACACGCCCGCGGCGCTGAAGCCCTTCGTCGCGCGCTACCACCCGCGGCTGCTCGGGCTCACCGGCACCCCCGAACAGATCGCCGGCGTCGCCAAGGCCTATGTCGTCACCTATCACAAGGTCGAGGGCTCGGCCCCCGACCGCTATCTGATGGCGCACAGCCAGCTCGCTTTCCTGATGGACCCGGCGGGAAAGCCCTTGGCGCTGCTGCCGCTCGACGACCCTTCGACCGATGTCGACGAGGGCGCGCCCGACAAGGTCGCCGCCGACCTTGCGAAATGGGTGACGTGACGACGCGGCGCTTCTGGGAAATGCCGCTCGCCAGCCTCGACGCCGGCGAATGGGAGGCCTTGTGCGACGGCTGCGGCAAATGCTGCCTGCACAAATTGGAGGATGAGGACACGGGCCGCATCTATCCGACCAATGTCGCGTGCCGCTTGCTCGACCTCCAGACCGCGCGCTGCGGCGACTATAAAAATCGGCGGCGCCACGTCCCCGACTGCCTGACGCTGACCAAGGCCAGCGTCGAGGACATCGAATGGCTGCCGCAAAGCTGCGCCTATCGCCTGCGCGCCGAGGAGCGGCCGCTGCCCGAATGGCATTATCTGATCAGCGGCGACCGCGACGCGGTGCACCGCGCGGGCCAGTCGATCGCCGGCTGGACGGTCGGCGAACAGGTCGCGGGGCCGCTGGAAAATCATCTTGTCGAACGCATCGTCTGATCTGAAGGCGGCCGAGGGGCCGCATATCCGGGTCGGCGAGACGGTGTGGCCGGTGCGGCTGGTCCACCACGCCCAGTCGCGCCGCTATCGCCTCGTGTTCGACGCCGCGCGCGCCGAGCTCCGGCTCACCCTGCCGCGCCGCGGCAGCGCGGCCAAGGCGCTGCGCTGGGCGAGCGAGCAGCAGGACTGGCTGGTGCAGCAGGTCGGCAAGGCGGTCGTCCCCGTCGAGATCGGGCCGGGCGCCAGCGTGCCGCTGTTCGGCATCCCGCGCCGTATCGTCTGGGATCCGGCGCTGCCGCGCGCGGTGCGTGTCGAGGACGACATGCTGGCATTGGGCGGCCCCGCCGACGGGGTCGGCCGCCGCGTCGAGCGCTGGCTGAAGGCCCAGGCGCTCGAGCTGATGGCCGAGGAGAGTCGCGCGATCGCCGCGCGTGCGGGCCTCAGCGTCGGGCGCATCGGGGTCGGCGACCCGCGCAGCCGCTGGGGCAGCTGCACCGCGACCGGCGACCTGCGCTACAGCTGGCGGCTGGTCATGGCGCCCGACCATGTCCGCCGCGCGACCGTCGCGCACGAGGTCGCGCACCTCAAGCACATGGACCATGGCCGCGCCTTCCACACGCTGGTCGACGAACTCCACGACGGCGACGTCGCCGCGGCGCGCGCGTGGCTGCGCCGCGAAGGGCGCGGATTGCACCGCTATCGGTTCGGTTGAGTAGATCCTCCCCATCGCGCAGCGTTGGGGAGGGGGACCGCGCCCGCAGGGCGTGGTGGAGGGGTTGAAAGGTCGCGCCGACGCCTGACGGCGTCGACCCCTCCGTCAGCGCTTCGCGCTGCCACCCCCCCATCGCTTCGCGTGGGGAGGATCGACGGATCAGTTCCCTTGGTTGCCCCCACCCTGCGGCGGCACGCGCACCGTCGAGCTCTTGACCGCGGGCGGCAGCGCCTTGTTCGCGGGCGGGGCCTTGGGTGCGGGCTGCGGCGCTTTGGGCTGCGCGCCATTGCCGCCGCCAGTCTGCTCGTCGAGCCAGCGCTGGTCCATCACCGGTGGCTCGACCTGCGGCTCGCCGCCCTCGCCGCCATCACTGGGGGGGCGGTTCTCGCTGCCGCCATAGGGCAGCTCGACCGGCATGCCATTCTCGTCGACGAAGCCCTCTTCTCCCGGCTCGCCCAGATAGGCCTCGTCCTCGTCCTCGAGCTGCCAGTCGGGCAGCTTGACCTCGGTGTCGAAGGCCTCGACCGGGCGCCGCGCGACCGCGACGCGCATGAAATCGGCAAAGGCCAAAGCCGGCGCGCGGCCGCCCTGCAGCCCGCCGACCGCCTTGGCATCGTCGCGGCCCATCCACACGCCGGTGGTCAGCCCGCTCGAAAAACCGAGGAACCAGCCGTCCTTGTTGCTCGACGTCGTGCCGGTCTTGCCCGCGACCGGGCGGCCGATCTGCGCCGCGCGCCCGGTGCCGGTGGCGACCGCGGTCTGCATCAGGTCGGTGATCCCCGCCGCGACCCAGTCGTCGACGAGCACGGTGCCGCGCTCGGGCGCGCGCTGGTAGAGCAGGCGGCCGTCGGCGGTGGTGACCTTGGTGATGCCATAGGGCGCCGCCGACACGCCCTTGCGCGAAATGGCGGCAAAGGCGGCGGTCATGTCGATCACCCGCACCTCCGAGCTGCCGAGCACCATCGCGGGCTGGGTGTTGATCGGGGTCGAGATGCCGAAGCGCCGCGCCATATTGGCGACCGACGAGGTGCCGACTTCGTCGCCCAGCTTCGCGGCGACGGTGTTGACCGAGTAAGCGAAGGCGCTGCGCAGATCCATCGCGCCGGCAAAGCGCCCCGACGAGTTGCGGGGCGACCAGCCGCGGATCGTCACCGGTTCGTCGACCACTTCGTCGTCGACCTTATAGCCCGATTCCAATGCCGCCATATAGACGAAGACCTTCCACGCCGATCCCGGCTGGCGGGTCGCCTGCGTCGCGCGGTTGTAGTTCGACGCGACATAGTCGGTGCCGCCGACCATCGCGCGCACCGCGCCGTCGCGGTCGATCGACACCAGCGCGCCCTGCGCGCTGGCGGGGACATTGGCCTGGATCGCCGCGGTCGCGGCGCGCTGCATGCCGAGGTCGATCGTGGTGTAGACATCGATCGCCTCGCTGCCCTCGTCGATCAGCATGTCGAGCTGGGGCAGCGCCCAGTCGCTGAAATAGCGCGCGCTGTTCTGCCCCGTCTCCTGCGCCATCTGGACGTCGGCGGGCTTGGCGCTGTCGGCCTGCGACTGGGTGATCACCCCCGCGTCGACCATGACCGCCAGCACGACACCGGCGCGGCCGAGCGCGGCCTGCGCGTCGGCGGTCGGCGAATAGCGCGACGGCGCCTTGACGAGGCCCGCGACCACCGCCGCCTCGGACAGCGACATTTCGGTCGCGCTATGCCCGAAGAAGCGCCGCGACGCGGCGTCGATGCCATAGCTGCCGCCGCCGAAATAGACCTTGTTGAGATAGAGCTCGAGGATCTCGTCCTTCGAGAATTTCCATTCGAGCGCCATCGACAGCACCATCTCGCGCGCCTTGCGCGTCCAGGTGTAGCTGTTCGACAGGAAGATGTTGCGCGCGAGCTGCTGGGTGATCGTCGACGCGCCCTGCAGGCGGCGCCCGGTGCCGCGATTCTGCACCGCGACGACCGCGGCGCGCGTCATGCCGACGGGGTCGATCCCGGGGTGATAGCGAAAGCGCCGGTCCTCGACCGCGACCATCGCGTCCTGCATCACCCGAGGCGTTTCCCTGAGGGTCAGCCAGCGCCCGTAATTGGGGCCGAGCGACAGGAACACCGTGCCGTCGGCGGCGTGGACGCGGATCGTCTGCCCCGCGGGCGATTTCTTGAGTTCCTCGAAGCTCGGGATGCGCTGCACCGCGATCCCGACCGCGACCGCCAGCGCGACCGCGCCGACGAGCGCGAGGCCGAGGCCCCAGCGGACGATGCGCCGCAGCCACAGGCGCCAGCGCGGCGGCTCGCCCTTGGGAGGCGAGCCACCTGCTTTGGCGCTGCTCGATGATTTACCTGCGGATACCTGCTGTCGTTCGCGGCGCAAAGCCGATGTCCTTCCCTCGCCGCGTCCCTGTTCGCGTCAGTCCGAATGGTCCGGACGAGGGTGGCCCGTCAGCCCTCGCCGCTGCCCGCGTCATCCGGCGCGCGGTCCGCGAAGTCAAGCGCCGCGCTGTTGATGCAGTAGCGCAGCCCCTCGGGCCCGGGGCCGTCGGGGAAGACGTGGCCGAGATGGCCTTCGCATCTGGCACAGCGCACTTCGGTGCGGACCATGCCGTGGCTGGTGTCGGTCAGCTCGGTCACCGCGGCATCGGCCGCGGGCGCGGTGTAGCTCGGCCAGCCCGACCCGCTGTTGTATTTGGTGCGGCTGTCGAACAAAGGCGCGCCGCATCCGGCGCAATGATAGACGCCGTCGCCCTTGTGGTCGGTATATTTGCCGGTGAAGGCGCGCTCGGTGCCGCCCTCGCGCAGCACATGATGCGCCATCGGGTCGAGCGGCTTGGCGGTCTCGGGATCGGTCATCGGATGATCTCCTGCGTTGCCGCCAATATCGGATCGACGCGCGCTGGCTGCAAGGGCTTCGGGGCAACGCTGGTTGCGGGAAGATTCGCGCAGAGGCGCAGAGAACGCAGAGAAAGAAGATTTGGTTCACGCGGAGACGCGGAGGCGCGGAGATATGGCTTTCGCCGCGAAGCGGCCTTCTCGGTGCAACGTTGCTTCACAACGACACCTCCTAAATGGAATGGGGCCTATCGGCCCGAGGGCCCGTCTCCGCGTCTCCGCGTGAGCAAAAATCTCTGCGCTCTCCGCGCCTCTGCGCGAATCTTTTCGCTCAGCCGAGCCGGGTGGCCCGGGACGCGAGGCGAACGAGCCGGGGGAAGGCGGCGGCGCATGACGTGAGCGCGCCCGCCGTCCGCGGATTTTCGCCGAGGCGCCAGACGAGATTCGCCAGCGCGAAGGGCCGCGCCATGCGCGCGGCGAGCGCGCGCTGGAAGCCCGGCGCCGCGCCGCCGCCGCCGTGCTGCCACGCCGCCACCGCCGCCTCGGCGCTGGCGAAGGCGAGCCCCATGCCCTCGCCCGCGAGGCTCGCGATCACCCCCGCCTGGTCGCCCAGCCGGAACAGCCCGGGTGCGGTGTCGGCGGTGCGCCAGCCATAAGGGACATGGCCGATCGCATCGATAGTGTGCGACCAGTCGGTTTGAGCGAGCCGCTCGCCGAGCCGCGGCAGCGCGTCTCCGAGCTTGCGCAGCAGCGTCGCCGGATCGCCGCCCGCTTCGTCGAGCCGCGACTTGTGCACGGCGAGGCACAGATTGCCGCTGCCGTCCTCCTGCCGCACCAGCCCCGCATAGCCGCGGTCGAAGAGATGCAGCTCGACCGCCTCGCCGACCAGCCGGCCCAGCGCCGGATGCGCGGGCAGTCGCAGCCGCAGGCCCATGACCGGGTCGCTACGCTGCCATGCGGCGGGCTCGCGCGCAAAGCCCCGAAAGCCATGCTTGCCCGCCGCGAGGAAGATCGCCGGGGCCGCCAGCGCCGCGCCGTCGCGCGTCTGCACGGCGCCGTCCTCCAGCGCCGTCGCATGGACGCCGCGCTCGAGCCCCGCGCCCGCTGCCTCGGCGGCGGCCTGCAACGCCGAATCGAGCCGCCGGCGCGACACACCCATCGCTGCGCCGGGTAGCCGCGTTTCGCTCATCCGCTCGCCCGCGAACAGCCGCACGCAGGTGACGCGCTGCCCGCCGAGCGCCGCTCCATCGATGCCGAGTGTCTCGAGCCGCGCCAGCGTCTGCCAGCTCAGAAACCCCCCGCACAATGCGTCGCCCGTTTCGCGCGCGCGGTCGAGCAACAGCGCCTTGGCGCCGCTCCGCGCCAGCCCGATCGCCGCCGCCGACCCGGCGGGCCCGGCGCCGACGACGATCGCGTCGGTCCCGGTCCCCATCCCGTTCACGGCGTCACCGGATGTGCTCGACGCAGAGGCGGTAGGGAAAGCTGCGAAAGATGCGGCACTGGTTCGCCGCCGCGGGCAGGGCGTCGGCCAGCATCGCCGCCCATTCGGTGCGGCGAAAGCTGCGCCCGACCGACAATTGCCCGTCGCGCCGGACGATCGGATCGACGAAGGCCAGCGCCGCGAGCAGCGGGAAGCCCGCAAAGGGCAGCCGCTGGCGATGCAGGTCGTTGACCAGCCAGCCGCGCGCCGCCCCGGCGTCCATGAATTGAAGGAATTCGGCACGCTGCGCAGGGGTCATATGGTGGGTGACGAGGCTCGACAGGATGATATCCCACCCCTCGCCCGCGAGATCGCGATAGTCGCCGGTGACCAGCCGCGCGCGTCCGCCGAGCCGCGCTTCGGCGACGGGCGCGCTCTTCGGATTGAGGTCGACCCCGGCGAGGTCGAGCGCGACCCCGCGCTTGTCGCCCCAGCGCGCGATCCGCGCCAGCATGTCGCCTGCGCCGAAACCGACGTCGAGGATGCGCCACGGCCGCGCGCCGGCCCCTTGCGCGCGTACCCGCTCCAGAAATCCCAGCGTCGGCCGCGCCGCGAGCGTCAGCGCGTTGATCCGCGACAGGTCGGCGAGCACCCTGGCATAGCGATCGGGCGCCAGTTCGAACGCGTCCATCTCCTCTTCGGCCTTGATCGGTATGCGGAGGCTGGCGAAGGGGTTCATGACGCGGTGAAGCGGATCGCCTCGGCGGCGAGCCCGGGGCCGAAGGCGATGGCGATCCCCTCGCCCCGCGCCTGCCGCTCCATCATCCGCGCGAGCACGAAGAGGATCGTCGCCGACGACATATTGCCCCACGCCGCGAGCACCGCGCGGCTGTCGGCCAGCGCCTCGGCGGGGACGTGCAGCGCCGCCTCGACCGCATCGAGCACCGAGCGCCCGCCCGCGTGCACCGCGAGCAGCGGCGGCGGCGCCCCGTCGCCGAACAGGTTCGCCTGCACTTGCGGCTCGCCGAGCGCCGCGCGCAGCCGCCCGGGCACCTCGCCCGACAGCTGCATTTCGAATCCCTTGTCGCCGATGTCCCAGCGGATGAGGTCGTCGCTGTCTTCGAGCGCGAGGCTGCGGCCCTCGCCGAGTTCGAGCCCGCGCGCCTCGGCCGAGACGATTCCGGCCGCCGCGCCGTCGCTGAACTGGAGCATCGCGAGCAACGGCTCGGGCTGGTAGGCGAGGCTGAGGTGCAGGGTCGACAGCTCGACGCTCACCACCAGCACCACGGCATCGGGCTCGGACCGCACGATATGCCGCGCGCTCCGCAGCGCGGTGACCCCGGCGTAGCAGCCCATGAAGCCGATCAGCACGCGCTCGACCGTCGCGGCGAGCCCCAGCCGGCGCGCGACGATCTGGTCGATCCCCGGCGCGACGAAGCCGGTGCAACTCGCGACGACCAGATGCGTGACGCGCGCGGGGTCGAAGGCGGCGCCCAGCCCGGCGACCGCCTGCAACGCGAGCTCGGGCGCGTGCTGCGCATAGGCCGCCATGCGCACCGAGGTCGGCGGCAGGCCGGGGACGTCGTAGAATCCCCCCGGCGCGACCGGCGACCCGCCCGCGGGCGTCGGCGGCAGCACCGACCAGCGATGCGCGATCCCCGAGCGCGCGGCCATGCGCGCAAAGAGCGCGCGCATCCGCGCGTCGGTCAGCCGCGGGGTCGCCCAGTCGATGAAGGCGTCATGGATGTCGTGATCGGGCGTCGCGGTGGCGAGCGCGTTGAGCCAGGCGGGGGGAGCGGGGAGCATGGCGTTGCTTTGGGCCAAAAGCGGGGGGTTCGCCAGTGGTTATGAAAGCCCCTCCCCTTCAGGGGAGGGGTTGGGGTGGGGGCCCACGAGATAGCGCAAGGCCGCTGGCCCCCACCCGCTGCGACTAACGAACAAGTTCGCAAGTCTCGCTGCCCTCCCCTGAAGGGGAGGGTGAGGTGGATTTACCCCGGCTTAACCATGAAAAGGCTATCGCCAAGGCGTGGGACCGCGCCTTTTCCTTGCCCTTGGCCTGTTCGCCGCCGTGCCTTCGGTGGCATCGGCGCAGTGCCTGCTGTGCGGGCAAGACGGCGCGGCGGGCGCGGCCGTTATGCGCAAGGCCGAGACCCCGCTCCGCGTCGAGGTCGAAACCCAGCTCGATTTCAGCCGCGTCGCGGTCGGCGCGATGGGCGGCGCGGTCGAGCTCGACCCGCTGTCGGGCGTCCGCCGCCTCAGCGGCGACGTCGTCGACCTCGGCGGCTTCGCGGTCACCGGCACGGTGACGGTCACCGGCGAGCCCGGCGCCGCGGTGCGCGTGATCCTGCCCGCTGTCGTCGACCTCGACGGCGACCGCGGCCGCAGCGCGCGCGTCAGCGGGCTCGTCACCAACCTCTCTGCCGCGCCGCGGCTCGGCCCCGACGGGCGGCTGCAATTCCGCTTCGGCGGCCGGCTGCAGATCGCCGGGCTCGACGACGGCGACTATCGCGGGCGCATCCCGGTGACGGTGGAATATGAATAAGGCGGACGTCGGCTTTGGGGTGGGGAGCGGACGTTGCCGATCCTCCCCCGCAGGGGGAGGGGGACCACCCGAAGGGTGGTGGAGGGGTACGGGAGGTCACGCGGAGCGCCCGACTGCATGTACCCCTCCACCATGCTTCGCATGGTCCCCCTCCCCGTGCCGGGGAGGACCGGCGTTGTCCGCAACCGCCCGTTACCCGCCCTAACCCCGCCCCCCGAACAGCGCCGTCCCCACGCGCACATGCGTCGCGCCGAGCATCACCGCGCTCTCGTAATCGCCGCTCATCCCCATCGAGCGCAGCGGCAGGGCGTGGCGCCCGGCGAGTTCGTCGAGCAGCGCAAAATAAGGCGTCGGGGCGACATCGGCGGGGGGGATCGCCATCAGCCCGTCGATCTTGAGTCCCGCGTCCGCGGCTTCGGTCAGTAAAGCGGGCAGGTCGGCGACCGCGCAGCCGCCCTTCTGCTTTTCGTCGCCGATATTGACCTGGACGAACAATATCGGCTGGCGCCCCGCTTTCGTGCAGGCCCTGGCGAGCGCCTGGACCAGCGACGGGCGGTCGACCGAGTGGATCGCGTCGAACAAAGCCACCGCTTCCTCGGCCTTGTTCGATTGCAGCTGGCCGATCAGGTGGAGGGTGATGCCGGGTTTTTCGGCGCGGAGCGCGGGCCATTTGGCTGCCGCCTCCTGCACGCGATTCTCGCCGAAATGGCACTGCCCGGCGGCGATCAGCGGGCGGATTGCTTCGGCGTCGTGGGTCTTCGACACCGCGATCAGCGTCACCGCGTCCGCCTTGCGCCCGGCGCGCGCCGCCGCGGCGGCGATTCCCGCCTCGACCCTGGCCAATCGCTGCGCTGCGTCTTCCATCGCTTTTCCTTCGCTGGCCGCCGCGCGTTGCGCGCGGCGGCGACGCGCCTATAGAAAAGCCGATGCCCCGGCGCCACCCCCTCCCAAGTCGCACCCTCTTGCCGCAGATCTGGCTGTTCACCGATGCCCGGCTCGGCGATGCGCTGTTCGCCGCCGTAGCAAGCCTGCCCCCCGCCAGCGGCATCGTCCTGCGCCACGACGACCTTGCGCCGGGCCAGCGCTGGCGCCTCGCGCGCCGGCTCGCGCGTGCGGGCCATCTGCTGCTGCTCGCCGGACCGCCGGCGCTTGTGCGGCGCTGGGGCGCCGACGGCGTCCATCTGCGCCAGCCGCAGGCGAAGCAGGCGGCACAGGCGCGTCGCCTCGGCCTCATCGTGTCGATGCCCGTGCATAATGCCCGCGAAGCCCGGGAGGCGCGCCGTGCCCAGGCCGACCTCGCCTTCGTCTCGCCGCTCCACCCGACGCGCTCGCACCCCGGCGCTCCTGTGCTCGGACACAAGGCATGGCTGCGCCTCGCCCGGCTTGCGAAGGCCCAGCCGGTCGCGCTCGGCGGCATGACCCCGGCGCGCGCGCGCGCGCTTCGCCGGGCCAGCGCGGCAAGCGGATTCACGCCCGGCTGGGCGGCGATCGATGCGTGGATGAGCGGTGTGGGGCGGGAGCGGCCGTAGAGATCCTCCCCCAACGGGGGAGGGGGACCACCCGAAGGGTGGTGGAGGGGCACGAGAGGTCATACGCGGCAAGTGATCGCGAGTGCCGCCATTTCCGGAAACCTTGCCGTCGCGCGTAACCGCGACGGCAAGGCAACCCCGCCTGTACCCCTCCACCAGCTTCGCTGGTCCCCCTCCCCGTTTCGGGGAGGATCGGCAACGGCAGTGCCCACCCCAAAGCCGAGGTTCACCGGTTCGCTTGTAGTGAATGAGGCGAAACGCCGCGTTTAGAAGCGGAACGCGGTGCCCACATAGACCGCCTGGCTGTCGCGGCGCGCGTCGGTCAGCGGCTGGACGCCGTCGTCGCTCTTGTAACGCACGCCCGCGGTGACATCGAGGTTCCTGGTCACGCGATAGCTGCTCACGACGTCGACGGTCTGGTCGTCGCCCGGCGCGGTCAGGCGGTCGGTCGCGCCCGCGGGATCGACCGGCCGCGCGAGCATCTTCGTCGCGAAGCGCGACTTCTTCTCATTCTGCTCGGGCGCCTTGGCCTGCGGCAGGTTGCGAAGGTCGAGACCGCGCGGCAGCGCCGGGGTCACGAATTTCTCGAACCCGACCGATGCGCCGAGGTTATAGGCGACGGGGGTGATCGCGACGGGTGCCTTGCGGCCCTGCGCCAGCGCGGCGGTCAGCGCCGCGCTCGACGAATCGTCGCGGCTGCGCACCACGACGGTGATCGCGCGGTTGCCGCGATTCTCGTCGGTCAGCGCGGGGGTGAAGCTGAAGCTGCGGCGCGCGTCGGCCGACACCTTGGCATAGCGCGCAATCAGCCGCGGATCGCCCGATGCGGGGGTGAACTGCCCCAGCAGCGTATCCGACAGCGAGGTTTCGCGGATACGGTCGGCGCGGCTCATCGCGGCGAGCGCGGGGGGCAGGGCAAGCGGAATGGCCGCCAGAACGACGACCCCTGCTTTCCAGAAATGGCGCGATGTGCGCGGCATTGTCTGCGACTCCAACCCCAGTACCGACCCTAGATAGGCCCGATGCGCCGACTTTTCCAGTGATTCGCGCGAAAGCAAATCTTTAGCCCCTGATTTTTGCGGGCCTGTTGCGCGATGACCACAGTGGGGCCGCCAGCTGACTCCCCGATGAACGGCGCAAACAAGCGCATTGCCGCGCTTGCCGCCGCGCGACAGGCGCGATAGAGACGCTGCCAATTCTGTAACAGCGCAGCACTCGTCCGCGCCATTTGATAAGGTGTTTCGGCATGTCCAAGCTTTCCGTCCCTGCCATGTTCGGCGCCCCGACCGGTCGCCGCACGGCCACGCTCGCGCTGCTCGGGCTCGCGGCGCTCGGCCTTTCGGCGTGCGGCGGCAAGGAACGGCCGCGCGCCGATCTCGCCGCCAGCCAGGTGACGACGATCGGCGTGAACAGCTATTTGTGGCGCGCCAGCCTCGACGCGCTGTCGTTCATGCCCTTGCTCCAGGCCGATTCGTCGGGCGGGGTGATCATCACCGACTGGTATGCGAATCCCGGCAACCCGAACGAGCGGATGAAGGTCACCGTGTCGATCCTCGACCGCGATCTGCGTGCCGATGCGCTCCGCGTCGCGGCGTCGCGCCAGGTCGCGCAGGGCGGCACCTGGGTCGACGCGCCGGTGCAGGCGGCAACGGTACAGAAGCTCGAGGAAATCATCCTCACCCGCGCCCGCGACCTGCGCCGTTCGGCCTTCGAGGGCTGATTATATTCACTTCGTCATCCCGGCGAAGGCCGGGATCTCACCGGTGCGTCATGATACCGGGGGTGAGATCCCGGCCTTCGCCGGGATGACGATCTTGTATGACAGATCAACGGGGTAAGAAATAATGACCCGCGAACCGCGCTTCGGCGCCCTGGCTGCCGATGCCCGCTGGCAGGCGGCGTGGGAAGCCGCCGACAGCTTCGCCACCACTGACAGTGCCGATCGGCCCAAGGCCTATATCCTCGAGATGTTCCCCTATCCCTCGGGGCGCATCCACATGGGGCATGTCCGCAACTATGCGATGGGCGACGTGCTCGCGCGCTTCAAAAGGATGACCGGCCACGACGTCCTCCACCCGATGGGCTGGGACGCCTTCGGCATGCCCGCCGAAAACGCCGCGATGGAAAAGGGCGTCCACCCCGGCGGCTGGACGCGGGGCAATATCGCGGCGATGCGCTCGCAGCTGAAGCGCCTCGGCCTCGCGATCGACTGGAGCCGCGAGCTCGCGACCTGCGAGCCCGATTATTATGGGCAGGAACAGGCGCTGTTCCTCGACCTGTTCGCCGCGGGGCTGGTCACGCGCAAGCATAGCTATGTCAACTGGGACCCCGTCGACAGGACCGTGCTCGCCAACGAGCAGGTCATCGACGGGCGCGGCTGGCGCTCGGGCGCGCTGGTCGAAAAGAAGAAATTGTCGCAGTGGTTCCTGAAGATCACCGACTTCGCCGACGAGCTGCTCGAGGGGCTGGAAGCCCTCGACAAATGGCCCGACAAGGTGCGGCTGATGCAGGAAAACTGGATCGGCAAGTCGCAGGGGCTCGAATTCAGCTTCAAACTGGCCGGCGGCGCGCCGGGCTTCGACGTCTTCACGACGCGCCCCGACACGCTCTATGGCGCGAGCTTCGCGGCGATCTCGCCCGACCATCCGCTCGCCGAGAAACTGGCCAAGGATTCGCCCGAGCTCGCGGCGTTCATCGAGGAATGCCGCCGCCAGGGCACCGCGGCCGAGCAGATCGACACCGCCGAGAAGCTCGGCTTCGACACCGGGCTTGCCGTCGAGCATCCGCTCGATCCCGACTGGCATCTGCCGGTGTGGGTCGTGAACTATGTGCTGATGGACTATGGCACCGGTGCGATCTTCGGCTGCCCGGCGCACGACCAGCGCGACCTCGACTTCGCGCATAAATATGGGCTGCAGGTCCACCGCGTCATCGCCGACGGCGACGAGAGTGCGCAGCATTTCACCGGAACCGAGGCCTATACCGGCCCCGGCAAGCTGGTGAACAGCCACTTCCTCGACGGCATGAGCATCGACGCCGCCAAGGCCGCGGTCGCCGCGCGCGCCGAGCATGAGGGCTGGGGCAAGGGCACCACCGTATGGCGCCTGCGCGACTGGGGCGTCTCGCGCCAGCGTTATTGGGGCACCCCGATCCCCTTCATCCATTGCGACGCGTGCGGCCTGGTGCCGGTGCCGAAGAGCCAGCTGCCCGTCATCCTGCCCGAGGACGCCGATTTCTCGGTCCCGGGCAACCCCTTGGACCGCCATCCGACGTGGAAGCACGTCGCCTGCCCGAGCTGCGGCGGCGCGGCGCAACGCGAGACCGACACGCTCGACACCTTCGTCGATTCGTCGTGGTATTTCCTGCGCTTCGCCTCGGCGCCGAGCGATCGGCCCTTCGATCCCGAGGTGATCCGCCGCTGGCTGCCCGTCGACCAGTATATCGGCGGCATCGAGCATGCGATCCTCCACCTGCTCTACGCGCGCTTCTGGACGCGCGCGCTGCAGAAGATGGGAATGATCGACATCGCCGAGCCCTTCGCCAGCCTGTTCACGCAGGGCATGGTGACGCATGAGACCTACAGCCGCGAGCAGGGCGAAGGCCTGCCGCCGATCTTCTTCACCCCCGAAGAGGTCGAGCGTAGCGCCGAGGGCGCGACGCTGATCGCCGAAGGCACGCCGGTACAGGTGGGGCGTGTGATCAAGATGTCGAAGTCGAAGAAGAATGTCGTCGATCCCGATGCCATCCTCGACCAATATGGCGCCGACGCCGCGCGCTGGTTCATGCTCTCCGACAGCCCGCCCGAGCGCGACCTGCCGTGGAGCGAGGCGGGCATCGAGGGCGCGTGGCGCTTCGTCCAGCGCTTGTGGCGGATTTTCGGCGACACCGAGACGGTCGGTGATGGCGGCGAGGACAAGGCGCTGGCGCGGAGGCTCCACCAGACGATCGCCGGGGTCGCCGCCGATATCGAGGCCTTGGGCTTCAACAAGGCGGTCGCCAAGGTCCACGCGCTCGCCAACGAGATCGAGAAGGCGCAGCCCTCGGCGACGCGCGCCGAGGCGTGCCGCACGCTGATCCTGCTCGTCGCGCCGATGCTGCCGCATCTCGCCGAGGAAGCCTGGGCGGCGCTGCCCGCAGGTCAGCGCAGCACTGCGATGATCGCCGACGCGGCATGGCCGGCCGCCGACCCCGCGCTGCTCGTCGACGACGAGGTGACGATCGCGATCCAGGTCGCGGGCAAGCTGCGCGATACGATGACCGCGGCGAAGGGCGCCGACAAGGACGCGCTCGAAGCCGCGGCGCTCGCGCGCCCGCGGATCGTCGAGCTGCTCGGCGGCGCGGGGCCCAGGAAGGTGATCGTGGTGCCCGACCGCTTGGTGAATATCGTACCCTGACAGGATGGCCCGGAACTTATCCTCCCCCTTTCCGTTCGCATCGAGCGAAGTCGAGATGCCCATCGGCGTGTCTCGACTTCGCTCGACACGAACGGGGATTAGAGGCATGGATGACCGCAATGCGTAGCCTTCTCACTGCCTCGATCGTCGCTGTGTCGCTGCTTCTCGGCGGCTGCGGCCTGCGTCCGCTCTATGCCAGCGGCAGCGAGGGCGCGGTGGCGACGATCCTCGCCGACATCGACGTCGCGCCGATCGAGGGGCATAATGGCTGGCTCGTGCGCAACGCGCTCCGCGACCGGCTCGTCGCGGCGCAGAACGGGCAGGGCGCGGGCAAGCGCCTGCGGCTCGACGTGCGGCTCGAGGACAGCATCACCGGCTTCGGCGTGCGTGCCGACGATGCGGTGACGCGCGAACGCCGGACGCTGCGCGCGCGCTACCAGCTCGTCGATGCCGGCACCGGCCAGGTACTGCTCGATGCGACCGCCTTCTCGGACGCCGGGATCGACGTCGTCGGCAGCGAATATGCGACGATCGCCGCCGAATCGACCGCGCTCGAACGCCTGTCGCAGGCGGTCGCCGACCAGATCGTCGCGCGCATCGCGGTCTTCGCCGACCGTGGCGGCGGCCGGACCCCCGACGCCCCCGCCACGCCCAGCGGCTAGGCGCGCGTGAAGAGCGTCAAGCCCGCCGAGCTGGAACGCGTCACGCGGCTCGACCCCGCGGTCCGCCTCACCCTGCTGACCGGCCCCGACGAAGCGACGATGGAGACGCTCGCCGCGCGGCTGATCGCCCTCGCGGGCAAGGAGGCCGAGCGGCTCGACCTGACCTCGTCGCAGATGAACCAGGACCCCTCGCTGCTCGCCGCCGAGGCGGCGTCGATGTCGCTCTTCTCGAGCGCGCGCGTCATCCGGCTGGAAATCGCTGGCAGCGGCGACGACTGCCTCGCCGCGGTCGAGGCCTTGCTGGCGAGCGAAAATGCGATCAACCCGGTGGTTGCGACCGGCGCCTCGATCACCGCCAAGTCGAAGCTGGTCAAGCTGGTCGAGGGATCGAATAGCGCGGTCGCCGCCATCTGCTACCAGCCCGACCGCCGCGCGCTGATCGGCATCGCGATGGCGGCCGCCGAAGAACA
Source organism: Sphingopyxis sp. GW821-FHT12F08 (assembly GCF_058806755.1). NCBI lineage: Bacteria > Pseudomonadati > Pseudomonadota > Alphaproteobacteria > Sphingomonadales > Sphingopyxidaceae > Sphingopyxis > Sphingopyxis sp. GW821-FHT12F08. Next base: position 111,289 of record NZ_JBXAQA010000008.1, on the reverse strand, counting down.
GGGGCTTCGGCTCGGCAATGCCGAGGCGCAATTGCTCGTCGACCTCGTCTCGGGCGACCAGGCGCTGATGCGCCGCGAGCTCGAGAAGATGGCGCTCTACCTCGACGCCGGCCCCGACCGCCAGCGCCAGGTCACCGCCGCCGACCTCGCCGCGCTCGGTGCCGCGACGCACGAGGAGGATGTCAGCGAATGCATCAACATCGCGCTCGGCGGCAAGGTGCGCGAACTGCCCGCGATGCTCGCACAGGCGGCGGCGGTCGGCGTCGCCGAGATTCGCCTGATCCGCGCGCTCGCGATCCGCGCGACGCAATTGGCGCGGCTGCGCGCCGAGGTCGATGCCGGCGCGCACCCCGCGACCGTGGTGTCGGCGCGCAGCAGCGGGATATTCTGGAAAGAGCAGGGCGCGGTGACCGCGCAGCTCCACATCTGGGATTCGGTGCGCATCGCGCGGCTGATGAGCCGGCTGCTCGACTGCGAGCGCGCGCTCAAGGCGTCGGGCACGGCGGGTGCGGTGCTGTTCCGCAAGCTCGTCACCGACATCGCGCACCAGGCGGCGCGGGCGCGTTGACCCCAGCCGATCCTCCCCCGCAGGGGGAGGGGGACCATGCGAAGCATGGTGGAGGGGCACAGGAGGTGTTTCCTTCCGCCGATACGTCGCGCGACGCCGACTGTACCCCTCCACCACCCTTCGGGTGGTCCCCCTCCCCGTTCCGGGGAGGATCCTTATCCCCTGGGGAGGGTCCGCCGCGGCCGTGCCCTTGCCGCGGCGGACCGCTCCCGCCCCATCCCTCGCGGGACGGGGGGAGAGCCCTCAGAACTGCCCGCGCAGCGTCAGGCCGTAAGTGCGCGGCTCGCCGGGGAAGCCGACGAACAGCTGGTTCGCGGTCCCCGCCAGCCCGCTCGACGCCGGCGCGGCGACGGCGCGGAAGGTGCCGCCGCCCTGCAGCGGCATGTCGGCGCCGATCATATAATATTTCCTGTTGAAGATATTCTGCGCCCACAGCTCGACACCCCAGCGCCGCCCGGCGCCGTAGATCCCGAGCCGGCCGTTGAACACCGCGAAGCCGTCCTGGATCTTCTCGACATCGAGGTCGGACCCGGTGTTGGTGTCGCTCTGCATACGCGTGTCGAAATAGACGAGCCCGGTCAGCCCCGAATTGCCGATTGGCGGGGTCCAGCTGATCCCCGCGGTCGCGACATATTGGGCGGCGTTCGACACCCCGCGCCCGGGCAGCTGGAACAGCACCGGCGACAGCGGCCGCCCGCCGGTACCCACCAGGTTGCGGCGATAGAGGGTGTCGACATAGGTCAGCCCCATATTGACCGTCAGGTAGCGCGCGGGGCGCAGGAAGGTCTCGATCTCGATCCCCTTCGCGCGCACCCCGGGCTTCAGCTGGTCGGGCGCGCAGGCGCCGGTCAGCGCCGAGCCGTCGCTGTCGGCGCCGCCGAGGTCGGTCTGGCACGCCTGGATGTTGGTGACCTCGAAATTGACCCCGTTGAAGGTGTTGAGCTGGTAATTGCTATATTCCTGATAGAAGGCCGCGAGGTTCACGTCGACGCCGTCGCCGTCATATTTGACCCCGAATTCATAGGCATCGACCTTCTCGCTCGCGAATTGCAAATCGCTCGCCTCGGGCCGGCCGTTGCCGCTCGTGTTGGCGGGCAGCGCGAGCCGCGCCGCGCAGGCGGCGTCGAACGCGGTATTGCACGGCCGGTCGAGCGCCGAGAAGTCGAGGTTGAAGCCCCCCGCCTTGTACCCCTTCGACGCCGAGCCATAAACGAGCAGGTCCTGGGTCGGTTTCCAGCTGAGCACCACCGTGCCGGTCCACTCATTGTCCTTGAACTTCGTGCCCGGGCTGCCCGCGGGCAGGTCGGGCGCGGTGCCGTTGATCACGCACGGCAGCGAGGCGAGCGACTGGAAGGGCGAATTGACGATCAGCGAGCAGATGCCGTTGTTGAAATTCGCATCGGCATCGAGCGTCTTGCGCTCGCTGGTGTAGCGCGCGCCGACGGTCAGCGTCAGCGCATCTTCGATGATGTCGAAGCTGTTGTGGGTGAAGACCGCGAAATTGCGACTCTTCTGCTCGAAGGTCGACCCCGCGTTGCCGGTGCCGTTGATCGCGAGGTTCGGCTGGCCGAGCGCCGCGGCGAGCGAGCCGAAGCCCGGGCGCGCCGGATTGGCGATCAGCGCCTGGAGCAGGCTGCGCGTCGCACCCGGCGGCAGCACGTTGATCGTGCCCTGCACCACGGGGACGTTCACGCAGCTCGTATTGCTCGGCAGCACCGCCGACGGCAGCGCCTGCGCGAACAGCAGGCAGTTGGCGAATTTCTCGTAATTGGCGCCGTAGACGATGTCGTCGTCGACATCGAGCCGCTCGTTGGCGTAATAGCCGCCGACCAGCCAGTCGAGCCGCCCGTCGAACGCCTCGCCCTGTAGCCTGAGTTCCTGCGTGAACAGCCGGAAGCGGCGGTCGAGATCGGTGCGCCGCAGGATGTCGAGCGCGTTGAAGTCGGCGTCCTGCCCCTGCGCATTCTTGTAGTCGCGGTACGCGGTGATCGCGGTCAGCGATGCGCCGCCGAGGTCCCAGCTGACCTCGCCCGACACGCCCCAATCCTTGGTGTCCGAGCGATAGCTGACCCCGGGGGTCGTCGCCTGGCGGCGCACGAAGCTGGTCCCCGCGGGCGCCGGCTGGTGGTTCGACCCGAGCACGAGCAGCAGCGGCAGCAAGGTGTTCGGCGACGCGACGGGGAAGCCGTCGGGGCCGCGCGCCAGGTTGCGCACGGGGTTCAGCAGCACCCCGCCGCAGCAATTTTCCTTGCGCTGGCTGTAATCGGCGATCAGCCGGACCTTGAGGCTGTCGTTGGGCTCGAACGCCAGCTGGCCGCGCACCAGCCAGCGGTCGCGGTCGTTGATGTCGGGCTCGCCCGGGGTGACGTTCTGGATAAAGCCGTCGCGCTTCTGCCACACGCCGTCGACGCGCACCGCGGCGCTGTCGCCCAGCGGGGCGTTGATCATGCCGTCGGCGCGCCAATAATCATAATTGCCATAGCTCACCGACCCCTTGGCACCGAAGCCGGTCATGTCGGGACCCTTGGTGACGATGTTGATCAGCCCCGCGGTCGAGTTGCGCCCGAACAAGGTCCCCTGCGGGCCGCGCAGCACCTCGACGCGTTCGATATCGCCCAGCTCGGACAGGCCGACCCCGGTGCGGCTGCGATAGACGCCGTCGATGAACAGCCCGACCGAGCTCTCGAGCCCGGGATTCTCGCCGACGGTGCCGATGCCGCGGATACGCGCGGTGAAATTGACCTCGCTCGTCGCGCCCGAGACGAGCAGCGACGGGGCGACCTGCCCCAAAGCACGAACGTCGGTCGCGCCGGTCTTTTCCAGCGTGTCGCCCGACACCGCCGACACCGCGATCGGCACGTCGGAGAGCAATTCGCTGCGCCGCGTCGCGGTGACGATGATCGTGTCGTCGTCGGTTTCGGCGGCGGGCGCCGGCGCGTCCTGCGCCAGGCCCGGCGTTGCCAGCAGCAGGGCCGCGAGCGCCGCGCCCGGCGCGGTGCTGCGGGCGAAACGCGCAATTCTCCTGTCGGTCATTTTCATGTCATCCTCCCACCAAGCTTCTTTTTATTCTCAGCGATGATAACAGATTTTTCGGCGATGCCAAAACCAAAAACCGCCCGCATCCGGTGGGATGCGGGCGGCTCTGAAAGTCCGGAGAACCGGATGTCTGGCGCTTAGAATTTGCCGCGCAGCGTCAGGCCATAGGTCCGGGGTTCGGCCAGGAACTGCGAGAAGATCTGGCGCCCGCCGGGGAAGCCGTTCGCATCGTTGAACGGCGCCGAGCTCGTGCCCGCCTGGAAGGGCGAGTTGAACGCGACCTGGGCATAATCGGCGTTGAGGATATTCTGCGCCCACAGTTCGACCGCCCACTTCTCGTCGGGGCCGCGCACGCCGAGGCGCGCGTTGAACACCGTGAAGCTTTCCTGTTCCTTCTGCGGGAACAGGTCGGAACCGGTGTTGTAGCCGCTGGTCGCGCGGCCATCGACATAGACGAGGCCGGTGAGCCCGCCGCTGCCGATCGCCGGGGTCCAGGTCATGCTGGCGGTGCCGACCAGTTCGGGGGCGTTCGACAGATTGTCGCCCGGCAGGAAGCGCAGCGCGGGGTCGAGCGGCCCGCCGGCGTTGGTGCCGACCAGGTTGGCGCGATATTTGGTCTTCGAATAGGTCACGCCCGCCGCGAGGCGAAGGTCGTCCGACGGCGCGAAGGAGGATTCGAGCTCGAAGCCCTCGGCGCGCACGCCCCAGCTGACATCGCCCGTCGGGCAGGCGCCGGTGGCGGCGCTCGCGTCGCGGTCGGCGCCACCCAGGTCGGTTTCGCAGCCGTTGATGTTCTGGACCAGGAACACCGTGCCGTTGAAGGTGTTGAGCTGGAAGCTCGAGAAGTCCGACCGGAACAGCGACACGCCGAGGTTGAACCCGCCCGCCGAATATTTGGCGCCGATTTCATAGCTGTCGACCTTTTCGGGGTCGAACTGCAGATTGTTGACCAGCGCCTGCGCACCGCCCGGGGTCGCCGCGAACGGCAGGATCGGCGATTTCAGCGCCGAGCGGTCGAGGTTGAACCCGCCCGCCTTGTAGCCGCGCGAATAGCTGGCATAGGTCAGCAGGTCTTCCATCGGCTTCCACGACAGGATCGCGGTGCCGGTGAACTCGTCCTCGCTGCGCTTGCTGTTGATCGACACGCCGTTGAGCTCGGCGGTCGAATTGCCCTGGCAGCCGAGCCCGATCAGCGCCCCGGCCAGCGCGCGCGCGGTGGCGCGCTGGGTCAGCACTGCCGGGGTGTCGCCCGGCTGGTTCGCCTGCGTCAGATCGTCGAGCAGCAGCCCCTGGATCGTCGTGCACCGCGTGTTGTCGTTGGTGAAGCTCGCGTTGAACTTCTTCTTGTCGTTGGTGTAGCGGATGCCGAACGTGAAATCGAGCGTATCGGTGATGTGGAAGATATTGTGCGTGAACAGCGCCCAATTCTTGCCGTTCTGGCGATAGGTGTCGTTGATCGTGCCGAGGTTGTTCAGGCTGTCGAGCGCGGTGAAGCCCGCGACGATGTCGGCACCCGACGCCCCGGTCGCGCCGGCCAGCGTCGCCGGGCCGACCACCGGAGCGACGCAGAGCGGGCTGGTCGGCGAATAGAGGCCGGCGAGGCCGCCGCCCGAGATGATGCGGCAGGTCGCGAAACGGCCGTACTGGTTGCCGAAGCGGAGGTTGTCGCGGACGGTCAGCTTCTCGTTGGCGTAGAAGCCGCCGACCAGCCAGTCGAGCTTGCCGTCGAACGCTTCGCCCTGCAGGCGCAGTTCCTGGGTGAAGGTGTGGAACTGGCGATAGGCGTCGTCGTCCTCGGCGCGGTAGAGGATGTCGACCGTGCCATAATCGACGTCGCCCGCCTGGCCCGAGCGATATTCGCGGTAGCCGGTGATCGAGGTCAAAGTCGCGCCGCCCAGATCATAGTCGATCTGGCCCGAGAAGCCGTAATCCTTGGTCTTGCCGGCATAGCTGCGCCCGGGGGTGACCGACAGGGTGCGCGCATAGCGCTGGCTGAACGCCGGCAGCGCCTGACCGAGGTCGCGCAGCACGTTGATGATGTTGTTGCCGTTGGTCTGCAGCGGCGCCAGCGGCACCGACGGGTTGTTCAAATTGCCGACCGCGGCGTTGACCGCGCCGTCGACATAGGTCGCGCCGCAGCATTTCTCGTCGCGATAGGTGTAATCGGCGATCAGCCGGATCGACAGCGCGTCGGTCGGCTCGAACAGCAATTGCCCGCGCACGAAATAGCGGTCGCGGTCGTTGATATCGGTGTTGTTGTTGACGTCGCGATAGAAACCGTCGCGCTTGACCCAGATGCCGTCGAGGCGCGCGGCGATCGTGTCGCTCAGCGGGCCGGTGATGCTGCCGCCGAGGCGGAAATAGTCATAATTGCCATAGGTCGCCTCGGCGGTGCCGCCGAACTCGAAATCGGGCTTTTTCGAATAGATGCTGATCAGGCCCGCCGACGAGTTGCGGCCGCCGAGCGTGCCCTGCGGGCCGCGCTGCACCTCGACGCGGTCGATCTCGCCCAGTTCGTTGAGGCCGATGCCCGAGCGCGAGCGATAGACGCCGTCGATGAACACCGGGACCGAGCTTTCGAGGCCGGGGTTGTCGCCGACGGTGCCGATGCCGCGGATACGCGCCGAGCCATTGGCTTCCGACCCGGTCGACGAGACGAGCAGCGACGGTGCGACCTGGTTGAGCTGGCGGATGTCGTTGGCGCCGCTGTTCTGCAGCGCTTCGGCGTTCACCGCCGAGATCGCGACCGGCACGTCCGACAGCAATTGCGAACGGCCCTGCGCGGTGACGACGATTTCGCTGTCGGCGCTTTCGTCGGCGGTCGTCGCGGTGTCGGTCGCCGTATCCTGGGCATAGGCGGGAACCGCCATGCCGACGATCGCCAGCGAGGCGCCGAGCGCGCTGGTGCGCAGAAGGCGGGCAGCACAAAGGGTATAGGATTTCATTTCGGGCACTCCTCTCAACATTTCGTTGTTATTATTGGACCCACTTCATACGCATAATTATGCGGCGATCCAGCCGAGGGCGCGCGTTTCCATCATGTTTTCGGCGAGTGCGGCTTTTCGGTCACAGGCGCAAAAGCGCGGATTTCGGGGGAATCAGGCACGGCGCGGCATTGCCGTAACGTCATCCGCGGCGCGGGCGCCGCAGCGCAGCGACAGCAATTTCCCGCCCGTCACCAGCATCGCGCGATAATCGCCCGCGAAATTGGCCGCGATCGCCGTGTCGCCGACGTCGAGCCCGCCGGTCAGGCTGCCGAAAGCGGGCAGGATCAGCCGCCGCGCGTCGCCCGCGAAACAGGGCCGCGACACCAGCCGCCCGCGCAGCTGGAGCCTCAGCTTGGGGTGGAAATGCCCCGATATCTCGGGCCGCGTCTCGCTGCTCACGCACTGGTGGCGAAAGATAATGCCATCTACTTCGATCTCGTCGGCGACGGTGCCGCCCCACGCGCCGCCCGCCAGCCCGTCGTGATTGCCCGCGATCCAGGTCAGCTGTGCGGCGCCCGCCTGGCGGACCAGCCGCTCGGCGACCGCGGGGGCGATCCGTGTCGCGGCGGCGCGGTCGTGGAAACTGTCGCCGAGGCACCAGATCGCGCGCGCGCCCGTCTCGGCGGCGAGCCGCGCCAGCCGGTCGAGCGTATCGTGGCTGTCATAGGGCGGCAGCGGCTGGCCGTGCGCGGCGTACCAGCTCGCCTTCTCGAGGTGCAGGTCGGCGACGATCAGCGCGCCATGGCGCGGCCAGAACAGGGCGCGCCCCGCGAGCGGAACGAACCGATGTCCGGCAAAATCGAGCAAGGGTGCGGCGGGCATGGCTGGCGCTATGCCGCCATGGCACGATTCCGTCCAGTATATGGTCTCGTTTCCGCGGCTGCCGCTAGCTGCCCTTCGCCGCGAAATTGGCGGCGAAGCGCTGCCCCGTCGTCCGTCCCGCGCGATCGGGCAGGTCGAACACGACCCGCCGGTTCGGGAAATCGATCTCGACCCGGTCGAACAGCGCGAGGCTGTCCATGCCGAGCAGCAGCGCGGGCCGCTCGACGAGCCCCAGCGCGCGGAACGCCTGGCTGTCGGCAAAGCTCACCGGCAGGTCGTTGACGTCCATGCCGGTGATGACGATGCGCTTGATCACGGTGCGTTTCGCGGGGACATTTTCGCCGGTCACCGCGCCCAGCGTCGTATCGATGAAGGGAAAGCTGTTCGCGCGCCTCGACGCGACGAGCCGCTGCAGCGCGAGGTTGCCGACGCTCGTCTGCGCGCCGGTGTCGACGATCACGTCGATGCGCTTGCCGTCGAGCCGCGCGTCGGACAGGATCAGCCGCCCCGCCGAGTTGCGCGCGGTGACGACGATCGCATCGTCGTCGCGGATCAGCGGCCGCGCGCGCTTGCGCGTCTCGAGCACCTGCATGCTTTCCTTGGTGAAATCGATCAGGATGCGCCGATCCTCGAGCATGTCGACCCCGATCAGCCCCGCGGCGCCGATGTGGCGCCCGAAAAAGGAGGGCGCGTCGAAGCCGTGCATGCTGAGATTGGTCATCTGCAGCGCGGCAACGCGAAAACTGGGCACCGTCGCCGACCCGCCGATCGTCGCCATGCGAAGCTTGCCGCCCTCGACCAGCTTCAGCCGGTCGGCGAGCTCGCGCGCGATGATCGTGCGCTCGGCGCCGGTGTCGACCAGGAAGGAAAAGGGCCCCTGCCCGCCGACCATCACCTGCACCGCCATCCGCCGCGTCGCGTCGAGGTCGAAGGGCTGGATGAAGGGGGTGATCTCGCTCGTCAGCGCGGGTTCGACGATCGGCGCCGTGGCGGGGGCGGGCACCGCGGGCGGCGCCGGCGGCTGGCTGGCGCCGAGCAGCAGCGGCGCCGCGGCGAGCGCGCTCCAGATCATCGGCCGCCTCAGGACATGGGTCATCGCGGGCATCCTCATTATATTTGCGCGCAGTCTACGCCTCTACGCGGTTCGCGGCAAGCGGCGCGGGGGTTACGGAAGAGGGCGATGAGGGTGGCGGCTTCGGGGTGGAGAGCTGTCGTTGCAGTTCTTCCCTTCGTCATCCCGGACTTGATCCGGGATCCGCCTTTTTCTTCAAGACAAGGCAGACCCCGGGTCAAGCCCGGGGTGACGGTTATGGGTTACGCGAATGCCGCATTTCACCCGAAACCGGCCTTCGCCTCTCAAACCCCCATCGCCGCCTCCGCCAGCTCATCCGCCAATTCCCCCAGCAGCGCGTCGTCGATATCCGCCGCGGCGACATTTTCGCGCCCGATCAGCACCAGCACCGGGATCGCCAGCGGGCTGATCCGCTCGAGCCTTTGGTGCAGCATCGTCCCCGCCGCGCGGTCGAGCAGGTCGCCGAGGCGCGCGACGTCGGTCAGCCGCTCGCGCGCATCGGCCCAGGCCGCCTCGAGCAGCAGATGGTCGGGCTCGTACTTGCGCAGCACGTCGAAGATCAGGTCGGTCGAAAAGGTCACCTGCTTGCCCGTCTTGCGCTTGCCCGGATGCTGGCGCTCGATCAGCCCGCCGATCACTGCGACCTCGCGGAACGCACGCTTGAGCAAATGCGACCCCTCGACCCACTCGACGAACTCGTCCTCGAGGATCGCGGCGTCGAACAAGGCCGCGGGGTCGGTCACCGGGCGCAGCGACCAGATCGCCAGCGCATAGTCCGACGCGACGAAGCCGAGCGGCTGCAACCCCGCGCGCTCCATCCGCTTCGAAATCAGCATGCCCAGCGACTGATGCGCATTCCACCCCTCGAACGGATAGGCGACGAGATAATGATTGCCCTCGTGCGGAAAGGTCTCGACCAGCAATTCGCCGGGGCGCGGCAACACCGAGCGCAACTGCTGCATCTCCAGCCAGAAGCGCACATCCGCGGGAAAGCGCGCCCAGCTTTCGGGCTCGGCGAGGAAAGCGCGCACGCGGTCGGCGAGCCGCGTCGTCAGCGCCATGCGCGCGCCGACATAGGAGGGGATGCGCGCCGGCCGCGTCGTCGCGCGCACCAGCAGGTCCATGTCGCGGATCGCCTCGACCTCGAGGCTGAGCCCCGCAAAGGCGAAAGTGTCGCCGGGACTCAGCGTGCTCGCGAAATATTCCTCGACGCTCCCTAATCTGCGCCCGTTCTTGAAGCGCACGTCGAGCGTCGGCGCGTCGACGATGATCCCGGCGTTGAGCCGGTGCTGCGCCGCCAATCGCGGATGCGCAATCCGCCAGCGGCCTTGCCCGTCGGGGGCGAGGCGGCGGAAGCCGTCGTAGCTTTTGAGCGCATAGCCCCCGTCGCGCACGAAGCCGAGCAGCCGCGCGAAGGTCGTGGCATTGACCCAGCGATAGGGCGCCGCCGAGCGGATCTCTTCGAGCAATTCCGCCTCGGCAAAGGGCGCGGCGCAGGCGAGCGCCATCACATGCTGCGCCAGTACGTCGAGCGCGCCGGGGCGGAAACGGTCGGCGTCGCGCTCGCCCGCGCCCACGGCGTCCAAGGCCGCCTGCGCCTCGAGATATTCGAAGCGGTTGCCCGGCACGATCAGCGCCTTGCTCGGCTCGTCGAGGCGGTGGTTGGCGCGCCCGATCCGCTGGAGCAGCCGCGACGACCCCTTGGGCGCGCCCATCTGGATCACGCAGTCTACGTCGCCCCAGTCGAGCCCCAAATCGAGGCTCGACGTTGCGACCAGCGCGCGCAGCCGCCCCTCGGCCATCGCCGCCTCGGCGCGCTGGCGCGCCTCGCGGTCGAGGCTGCCGTGATGGATCGCGATCGGCAGCGACAGGTCGTTGACCTTCCACAATTCCTGAAAGATCAGCTCGGCCAGCCCGCGCGTGTTGCAGAAGATGATCGTCGTACGGTTCTTCGCGACCTCGGCCATCACCTGGTGCACCGCATAGCGGCCCGAATGCCCCGCCCAGGGCACCGCGCCCTCGGGCAGCAATATCGATATATCGGGGTCGGCCCCCGCCTCGCCCGCGACGATGGTGACCGTGTCGCCCGCGGCTTCGGGCGCGAGCCATTCGGCATATTGCGCCGGATCGGCGATCGTCGCCGACAGCCCGACGCGGCGCATGCCGGGGACGATCTGCCGCAGCCGCGCCAGCGCGAGGCTCAGCAAATCGCCGCGCTTGCCCGGCGCAAAGGCGTGGATCTCGTCGATCACCACGGTCTGCAGATCGGCGAACATGGTGAAGCTGTCGGGATAGGAGAGCAAAAGCGACAGCGATTCGGGGGTGGTCAGCAGGATGTTCGGCGGCCGGCTGCGCTGGCGCGCCTTCTTGTCCGACGATGTGTCGCCGCTGCGGCTCTCGACGCTGATCGCGAGCCCCATCTCCTCGATCGGTATGATCAAATTGCGTTCGACGTCGGCGGCGAGTGCCTTGAGCGGCGACACGTACAGCGTGTGCAGCCGGTCGGAGGGACGCGCCGCCAGATTGACGAGCGTCGGCAGGAAGCCCGCGAGCGTCTTCCCCGCCCCCGTCGCTGCGACGAGCAACGCATGCTCGCCGCGCGCCGCCGCCGCGAGCATAGCGGCCTGATGCCCCCGCACCCGCCACCCGCGCGCGGCGAACCAGTCGGTGAAAGGGGCGGGCAGCGGCATGGGGGAGATGTGGGATGATATGCGCATGGGAGCAAGTGCCGCTCCCCTCCCTGCAAGGGAGGGGCTGGGGGGTGGGTGCGCCGCACCGCGGCGCCGCGACCTGTCGAGATGGCGTTAACTCGCTTCGCTCGTACCCACCCCCAACCCCTCCCTTGCAGGGAGGGGAAGGACGCCCATCGACAACCTCCCCAAAACCCGCAATACACCCGCCGGGGTCGCGTCCTTGGGGGATGCTCATGTTCAAATCCACACTGGCTGCGAGCGCCGCTGCGGCGCTGCTGTTCCCGTTGCCGGTCGCCGCCGAAGAGCCGATGATGAAGCTCGCGGGCATGCTGCGCTGCGCCGCCGTCTATCAGGTGACCAGCGAAGCCGCGCCGAAGGACAGCGCGGCCCAGCTGGCCGCGGGGCGCCATTTCCTGCAATATTATATGATCATGCTCGCGCTCGCCGAGAACAAGCCCGACGACAAATTCGACGCGAAGACACTGAAGACCTTGTTCGAAGCCGAAAATGCCATCGCCGATTCGGACGCGGTGCTCGCGCGCGTCGAAGGCAAGACCGACGTCTTCGCCGCCGACATCGCCACCTGCGCAGGCTTCCGCGAGCGCCAGCCCGAGCTGTTCGCGAGCGCCGACCGGACGATCGACACGATGGCGAAGGCGCAGGTGTCGAATTAGGGAAGCGATCCTCCCCCTGCGGGGGAGGATCGCTCAAACCCGCGCCCCCACCTTCCCCAGCAACCCGCGCCAATGCTCGCCCAGCCGGCGCTGGAACAGCATCAGCTCGAAGCCGTGCCGCGCGACATGCTTCTGCGGGATCGCATCCCAGCCGCGATGCTCGACCGTCACCCGCGTTTCGGCGCCGACCGCCTCGAAGCGCACCTCGACCTCGGTCGTCTGCCCGGGTTTGAAACTCGGCAGCCGCCAGCCGAACGCCAGCCTTTCGCCGGGCTCCCAGCAGCGCACCGCGCCGATCTCCCACTCGTGCCCGTCGGCGAAGCGCGTCACCAGCCGCCCGCCGGGGCCCTCGGGGTCGAAGCGCAGTTCGCCGTCGCCCTGCCGCGACAGCGCGAACAGCGCATGGCTCTGCCACCACAGCCCGATCTCGCGCGTGAACACGTCGAACGCGCGCGCCGGCGAGGCCGCGACGCGCAGCGCGACGATCACCGCGGCGTTCATGCGCCGCCCTCGATATGGCGCTTGAATGCCGCGAGCTGGTCGGCCCATAGCGCCTCGGTCTCGGCCAGCCATTGCTTGAGTTCGGCGGTCGCGCCGTCCTTCAGCCGATAGATGCGCACCCGCGCGTCGAAGACTTGGAAACCGTCCTCGACCAGCCCGCCCTCCTTCAGCGCGCGCAGGTGCCGGCTCATCGCCGGCGGCGCGAGGCCGAGCGCCGACGCCAGCTCGCCCGCGCTGTGCGGGCGCTGCCCCAGCAGCTCGACCGCGCGCCGCCGTTTCGGGTCGGCGAGCGCCGCGAAGACGCGGTCGACCCGCTCGCTCGATCTTTCGGCGCTCAATCGTCGAGCCGCGTCTTGGTCGTGAAACCGCCCTCGGCATCCCACTGCTCGGCGCTCTTTTCCTCGACGGTCACGCCAAAGGTCCAGATATGCCCCTCGGGGTCCTTGGCGCGGTAGCTGCGGTCGCCGTAGAATTGCGTCTCGGGCTCGGCGACGATCGCCGCCCCCGCGGCGCGCGCGACTTCGCAATGCGCGTCGATATCCTCGCCGACCGCCAGCTGCACATGCACCGTCTGGCTGTTCTTGCCGCCCAGCGACTTCGGGCTCTTGTGGTCGGCGGACCATTCATTGCCGACCATGATCGTCGAATGGCCGTAACCCATCTCGCTATGCGCCAGATTGCCCTCGGCATCGAGCAGCACGAACAAGGGTTCGAAGCCGAACGCCTCCTCCAGCCAGCGGAACGCCGCCTTGGCATCCTGGTAACAGACGGCGCTCGAAAGCCCCTTGCCGCGCGGATGATCGACCATGTTTCTTCTCCCGATTCGGATATGATTTCGTATCTGTACAATATTTTCGCATAAATGAAAATACATGCAATCGCGAATGAAGTTGCTAGGGATAGGGCCATGACCGACCTCGCCCGCTGCCTCGCCGAAGCTTATGAAATCGCGCTGCCGCACCGCGGCCAGGGCAAGGTCGCCGACTATATCCCGGCGCTGGCGAAGGTCGATCCGAACCGCTTCGGCATGGCGCTCGCGCTCCCCGACGGTACGCTGCACACCGCCGGCGATGCCGGTGAGGCCTTCTCGATCCAGTCGGTGTCGAAGGTCTTCACGCTCGCGCTCGCGCTCCGCCGCGTCGGTTCTTCGCTCTGGGACAGCGTCGGCCGCGAACCCTCGGGCAGCGCGTTCAACTCGATCGTCCAGCTCGAAAACGAGGCGGGGGTGCCGCGCAACCCCTTCATCAACGCCGGCGCGATCGTCACCACTGACCGGCTGATCGACGGCCGCGACCTGGATGAGACGGTCGACGAAATCCTCGCCTTCATGCGCGCCCGTGCCGGCGACGAAGCGGTCGATATCGACCTCGACGTCGCCTTTTCCGAATCCGAAACCGGCGCGCGCAACCGCAGCCTGACGCATTTCATGGACGCCTTCGGCAATTTGCGGCATCCCGTCGAGACCGCGCTCGGCGTCTATTTCCGCCAATGCGCGATCGCGATGGGCTGCACCCAGCTCGCCCGCGCCGGGCTGTTCCTCGCCATGGAAGGCCGCGACCCGCGCACCGGCGAGCAGCTCCTCGAAGCCCACCGCGCGCGCCGCATCAACGCGATCATGATGCTGTGCGGCCATTACGACAACAGCGGCGAATTCGCCTTCCGCGTCGGCCTGCCGGGCAAGAGCGGGGTCGGCGGCGGCATCCTCTGCATCGCGCCGGGGCAGGGCTCGATCGCGGTCTGGTCGCCGGGGCTCAACGAGGCGGGGACCTCGCTGGTCGGCGCGATCGCGCTCGAACATTTCGCCTATGCCGCGGGCTGGTCGGTGTTCGATTAGCGGAGAGGGGGAGCTTCGGGGTGGGACTGAGCCATTCCCCTCCCTTCTAGGGAGGGGTTAGGGGTGGGTAGCGAGCGCAGCGAGCAAGAGGCAGAGCGCCGCCTTCGGCGGCAAACCCACCCCCAGCCCCTCCCTTTCAGGGAGGGGAGCTAACGGCGAATAACGCCCGTCATCGGGCCTCAATCCTCCAGCAACGCCAGCCTCACCCGCGCCGTCCCGCTGCGGTGCATGCCGATTTCCTTCGCCGCGGCGTGGCTGATGTCGATCACCCGTCCGCGCCCGAACGGCCCGCGGTCGTTGATCCGCACCACGACGCTCTGCCCGTTCGACAAATTGGTCACGCGCACCTTGCTGCCGAAGGGCAGGGTGCGGTGCGCCGCGGTCAGCTTGTTCGGATCGCAGACCTCGCCATTGGCGGTGCGGTTGCCGGCGATTTCGCGGCTGTAATAGCTCGCCATTCCGGTCGCGACTTCGGTTTCGGCGGCGACCTCGTCGTCGTCGCCCGCATCCTGCGCGGTCGCCGGAAGCGCCAGCAGTACCGGCATCAGCATGGCCAAGAGCGCCCGCATGACATCCTCCCCTGTTCTCCGGCGCCACCGAACCGCGCCCGGCCCGCCAAGGCAAGCCGGGCCGCGTTACGCCGCGCGGTAATTGCGGTCAGACGTCGAGATTGGCCACGCTGAGCGCGTTGGTCTGGATGAAATCGCGCCGCGGCTCGACCTCGTCGCCCATCAGCCGCTCGAAGATTTCGTGCGCGACGTCGGCCTGTTCGGCCTCGACGCGCAGCAGCGAGCGGTTCGACGGATCGAGCGTGGTTTCCCAAAGCTGCTCGGCGTTCATCTCGCCCAGCCCCTTGTAGCGGCTGATCGCGAGCCCCTTGCGGCTGTGCGCGAAAATCGCCTCGAGCAGTTCGGACGGGCGCGTGATCGGCGTGACCTTGCCGCCGCTCGCGGCGGGCAGGTCGCTGTCGGTCGCTTCGGCATCATCTTCGGCGGCCTCGGCGGCGGCGAGCGCGGCGGCGTCGGCCGCCTGTGCCGCGGCGCTGCTGCCCTTCACCAGCCGCGCCGGATGGGCATAGGTTTCGGCCTGTTCGGCGGCGAGCGTGTGCAGCCGGCGCGCTTCCTGGCTCGCGAGGAAGGCAGCGTCGATCGCATGATGGTCGCTGACCCCGCGCCAGCGCTTTTCGAGCGTATAGCCGCCACCTGCCGCGACGATCGTCCATTTCGCTTCGGCGCCGCCGGTCAGCGCGCGCTCGGCGGCGTTGAGCCACTCGGCGGCGCGGATGCCGGCTGCGGTGCGTCCGGCGCTGTCGAGCGCTGGATCGAGCGCGCCGTTCAGCGCCAGTGCTTCGACCAGCTCGTAATTATGGCCGCGCGGGACATAGCGCATCAGCGCGCGGAGGCGCCGCCCATGCTCGATCAGGCTGCGCAGATCGGCGCCCGACCGCGCGCCGCCCATGGTTTCGAGCATCAGCGCGTCGATGCCGCCGTCGACGAGGTAATTTTCGAGCGCGCTGTCGTCCTTCAGATAGACCTCGCTCCGCCCCTTCGCGACCTTGTAGAGCGGCGGCTGGGCGATGTAGAGGTGCCCGCCCTCGATGATCTCGGGCATCTGGCGATAGAAGAAGGTGAGCAGCAAGGTGCGGATATGCGCGCCGTCGACGTCGGCGTCGGTCATGATCACGATCTTGTGATAGCGCAGCTTTTCGAGGTTGAACTCGTCGCGGATGCCCGTCCCGAGCGCCTGGATCAACGTCCCGACTTCCTTCGACGAGATGATGCGGTCGAAACGCGCGCGCTCGACGTTCAAAATCTTGCCCTTGAGCGGCAGGATCGCCTGCACATGCCGGTCGCGGCCCTGCTTGGCGCTGCCACCTGCCGAATCGCCCTCGACGAGGAAGAGTTCGCATTTGGTGGGGTCGCGTTCCTGGCAGTCGGCGAGCTTGCCGGGCAGGCTCGCGATGTCCATCGCGCCCTTGCGCCGCGTCAGTTCGCGCGCCTTTTTCGCGGCCTCGCGCGCCGCGGCGGCGTCGATCACCTTCTGGATCACCGCCTTGGCATAAGCGGGATTTTCCTCGAGCCATTCGGTCATCCGGTCGGCCATCAGGCTTTCGAGCGGCTGGCGCACCTCGGACGAGACGAGCTTGTCCTTGGTCTGCGAGCTGAACTTCGGATCGGGCAGCTTGACCGACACGATCGCGGTCAGGCCTTCGCGCATATCCTCGCCGGTCAGCGAGACCTTCTCTTTCTTGAGGATGCCCGACTTGTCGCCATAGCCGTTGAGCGTGCGCGTCAGCGCGGCGCGGAACGCCGCGAGGTGCGTGCCGCCGTCGCGCTGCGGGATGTTGTTCGTGAAGCAGAGGACATTTTCATAATAGCTGTCGTTCCACTCGAGCGCGACGTCGATGCCGATGCCGTCGCGCTCGCTGCTGATCGCGATCGGATCGGGCAGCAGCGCGGTCTTGTTGCGGTCGAGATAGCGGACGAAGGCGCCGATCCCGCCTTCGTAGAACAGGTCGTGGCTGACATGCTCGGCATGGCGCGCATCGACCAGCTTGATCCGCACCCCCGAATTGAGGAACGCCAGCTCGCGATAGCGATGCTCCAGCTTCTCGAAATCGAATTCGAGGACGTTCTTGAAGGTCTCGGTCGACGCCTGGAAGGTCACGCGCGTGCCCTTCTTGCCCGCCGGGGCGGGGCCGTTGATCTTCAAGGGCGCGACCGAATCGCCATGCTCGAAGCGCATCCAATGTTCTTCGCCGTCGCGCCAGATGGTGAGTTCGAGCCATTCGCTGAGCGCGTTGACGACCGAGACGCCGACGCCGTGCAAGCCGCCCGACACCTTGTACGCATTGTCGTCGCTGGTGTTCTCGAACTTCCCGCCCGCGTGGAGCTGGGTCATGATGACCTCGGCCGCCGAAATGCCTTCCTCGGCGTGGATGCCCGTCGGGATGCCGCGGCCATTGTCCTCGACGCTGACCGACCCGTCGCTGTTCAGCGTGATCAGGACGAGGTCGCAATGCCCCGCGAGCGCTTCGTCGATCGCATTGTCGCTGACCTCGAACACCATGTGGTGCAGCCCCGACCCGTCGTCGGTGTCGCCGATATACATGCCCGGCCGTTTGCGTACCGCGTCGAGGCCCTTCAGAACCTTGATCGAATCGGCGCCATAGGCGTTGGCGTTGGGCTGGTTGGCGGGCGCGACCGGCGCCATATTTTCTGGGGTGTCCGTCATAACGATTATATAGGGTCGGAGCCCCGAAAACCCAAGCGAAAATGCGCCTCTCGCCCCCATGGCATGGGGCGTTGCGCCGCCGCGCCGCGGCGGCTAGTTTCGCGCTCATGAACCATCGTCTCCCCGCTTCGCTTGCCGTCCTTCTCGCCTTCGCGCTCGCCGCCTGTTCGCAGCCCGCGCCGCCCGCCGACAATGCCCCGGTCGTCGCCGGCGAGCCGCTCGCGTCGCGCCCGGTGATGATCGGCACTGAGGGTCCCCAGCTTCCCGCCTGTTCGAGCATCAGCCGCGTCAAGGACGGCGGCACCGACGTCTATTGGGCGCCGGGCGAAACGCGCGCGGTCAAGGCGAAGCTCGCCGGCGGGGTGCGCGTGTCGCTGTGCGAGGCGACCGACGACGACGCCTGGTTCGGGGTGATCTTCCCGCCCGCGGGGCAGGACGACACGCTCTGCGGCATCGGCCGTCCGATCCGCACCGCGCGCGAATATCAGGGTCCGTGCCGCTGGGGCTGGATCAAGGGCGGGACGGTCCGGCTGGGGGCCTGAATAAAGCCCCTCCCCTTCAGGGGAGGGGTTGGGGTGGGGTCTCGCAGCTTAGAGCAAGGCCGATGGACCCCACCCGCTGCGACTAACGAACAAGTTCGTAAGTCTCGCTGCCCTCCCCTGAAGGGGAGGGCTGGTTCACCCCCGGCAATCCTCGATCAGCCGGCCGATCTCCGACTGCACGGGCAGCGTCAGCGTGCTGCCGTTGCTCGCTTCGAGCGCGAAGCGCCCGCGGCTGAAGGCGATGCGGTCGAGCTTCACGTCCCGCGCGCCGAGCGCGACGCGCCCGCCGGTCAGCCGCAGCGGGTCGGTCCCCGCGCTGGTCCTCAGTTGCACGTCGAGCGGCGTATCGGCCGCGCCCAGCCCGGCGCCGAGCTCGATCGATCCGCCGCTGCAGACCATCGTCACCAGCGGCGATGCGGCGCCCGCCTGCGCGAAGCGCGCGGTGCGCGATCCCGCGTCATAGCGCCATTCGCCGGCGTCGAGCTGGCGCTGGTCCCACGGCCGGGCGGGCGACGCGGGCGGCAAGGGCGCCGGGGCGGGCGCGACCGCGACGGGCCGCGGCTGCTGCACCGGCGCCGGGGTCGGCACCGCGGTGCAGCTCGCGATCGCCAGCGTCATCGGCAGGGCCGTGCCATAGCGCCACCAGGCGCGCTTTCTGCTCATCGGGAAAACCCCCGCCAGTCGATCACTTCATCGAGGCCAACGCGCGGCACCGGCCATTGGTTCACCGCGGCGCTTTCGTCGGCGTAACCGATCGCCAGCCCGGTGAAGAGGATCTGCTCGTCGCCGAGGCCCAGCGTCTGCCGGATGGTTTCGCCATACATCGCCCAGCATTCCTGCGGACAGCTGGCGAGGCCGTGCTCGACGAGCAGCAGCATCACCGACTGCAGCCACATCCCCATGTCGGACCATTGCGGCGGCCCCATGATCCGCGAGCAATGGAGGAACAGCATCACCGGCGCGCCGAAGCCGGTGTAATTGTGCATGAACTGGCCGAGCCGCCCCTTCTTGTCCTCGCGCGGAATGCCGAGCGCGGCATAGAGCCCCTCGCCGACCCCGAAGCGCCGCGTCTCCCACGGATCGGTCAGCCCCTTGGGATAGATGTCATATTCGGCCTGTTGCCCCTCGCGCCCCATCGCGATGCGCGCCGCGACGGCGTCCTTCACCGCCTGCCAGGGCTCGCCCGCCAGCACCACCGCCTGCCAGGGCTGGAGGTTGCCCCCCGACGGCGCGCGCTGCGCGGCGGCAAAAACCGCCTCGAGCAGCGCGGGATCGACCGGCCGGTCGGCAAAGGCGCGCACCGAGCGGCGCTTGTGCAGCGCCTCGGTCACCGAAGCTGCGGACGTGTCAGTCGCTGGCATATTTATCCTCTCGCCGCTTGCCGAACAGCAATTTGCGTTCGAGCCGCGCCTTGAGCTGCCGGTAATAGGAGAGGAGGAAGGCATCGTCCTCCTCCGCCACCGGCCGCCCGATCTTGGCGCGGATCGTATCGGCGACCTCGCGCATGGCGCGCGGATCGCGGACGCGCAAGACCCGCTCGAGCTCCTGCAACTCGTAAATGCCGTAAACCGCGAGTTCGTTCTCGCCGAATAGCATCGCCGCCGTGCTGTCGGCCTCGGCGGCGATATCGCGGTCGAGCCGCACGCGCTGCGCCATCACGACCCAGGTCCCCGCGATCAGGTCGCCCATCCGCATCCGGTCCTTGTTGAACAGCAGGAACAGGCTCAATGTCAGCGACCATAAGATGCCCGCCGCCACGGTCAGCCCCGACACGCTGTCTTCGCCCGCGCCGAAGCCCAGCATCATCAGCGGCAGGAACATCTCCAGCTCGCGGATCAGGTTGCGCGCGACCACCGCGTCGGCGGTCAGCCGCCCGCCGTCGCGCGCGACGACGCGGATGCCCATCAGCCGTTTGCCCGGCGTCGCGGCGCGCTGCCCCAGCTCGAAGCCGATGAACCAGAAGGTGCGCAGGAGGAAGGCGCCGAGCAGCCAGATCGAAACCGCGACCGACGATTGCGAGGATACGCCGATCCACAGCATGAACAGGCTGAACAGGAACAGCACCAGGACCATCAACCCGATATCGACGACCAGCGCGCCGAACCGCAGCCCCGAACTCGCGATCTTCAGCTCCAGATCGACCCCCTCGGGGGTGATGAACTGGCGCAGCTTCCCCTTGCGCTCCAGCCGTTCGCGCGCGTTGGACGCGGCGCTCATGCGGCCTCGCCGCGGCGCGGGATATAATAGTAAGCGAGCCAGAAGAGCAGCATCGCCGTGCCGATCGCATAGCGCGTCACCGTGTCGGTGATCAGCTGGCGCCCGAAGCCTTCGAGCAGCCCGGCGACGAGCAGCATGATGATCACCCCGACCATCACCTTGCCCGCGGTGCGTCCGGCGTCGGAGGCGGCCTGCAACCGGCTGCGCGCGCCCGGAAAGACCACCGCGGCGCCGATGCGCAGCCCCGCGGCCCCCGACAGCGCGGCGGCGAACAGCTCGGTCGTGCCGTGGATGAACAGCCAGCCGCCGAAATCATAGCCCAGCCCCTTGGAGGTGAAGATGGCGACGATCGCGCCGATGTTGATGCCCTGGTAGAATTCGAGCATCATCGTCGGGATGCCGAAGGCGAAACCCAGCGCGAAGGACATGATCGAAACGCCGCTGTTGTGCGTGAACAGGAAGGTCGCGAAGATATGCAGCGCGCCGTCCGCCTCGCCCGCCGCCGCCTTGCCATGGCCCAGGGTCGACCGGAGATATTCGGCGGTCGCGCGCGGGTCGCGCCCGCCCGCCATGCCCTCGTCGACGAAATTATAGAACCATTGCGGGTCGTTGGTGACCAGCGACCAGCTGGTCAGCGCGCCCAGCACGATGATCAGCGCGATGATCAAAGTCTCTTTCCACACCGCCTGCACCGCGAGCGGCCAGTCGCGCGCGAAGAAGCGCGCCAGCCGGTCGAGCCGCGACTGGCGCACGCCATAGATCAGGAAATAGCCGCGCATCGACAGCGCTTCGAGATGGTCGAGCAGCGCCTTGTCGAGGCTCGTCGCACGCGCGATCGACAGCGACGACAGGGTGGCGCGATAGAGCACCGGCAGCTGGAGCAGTTCCTCGCTCGACAGCCCCTTGGCGCCCTTTTTCTCGAGCCGCGTCAGCAGCGCGTCGAAGGCGATCCAGTCGGCCTCGCGCTCGGCGCGGAAGCGCACGGTCGAGAAGGCCGGCGCGCCGATCGCGGCGGCGGGGACGGACGGCACGATCACAGGCTGCCCTCGCGCTTGATGTTCAGATAGGCGTCGATCACCCCGCCCGCCATCGCATCGGCGGGCACTTCGAGCACGTCGGCGCCCAGCCGCTGCAGCCGCGCGATGACCAGCTGGCGGTCGCGCAGCATCGCCGCGGCGACGTTCGAGCGGGTGACGTCCGCCGCGCTTTCGGGGCGGCGCCGTTCCTCGCTTTCCAGCTCCTCGTCCTTGAGCACGACGAACAGCAGCCGATGCTTCTTCACCAGCCGCCCCGCCGCGCGGATCATCAGGTCGGCGCTCGTCGCGTCGGTGAATTCGGTGAACAGGATGATCAGCGACCGGCGGTTGAGCTGCGCCGACAGCGTCGTCAGCGCGAGGGTGAAATTGCTCTCGACCGGGGCATAGTCGATCAGGCTCGCGGCGCGTTGCAGCGCCGGGAAATCCTGCGTGTGCATATAGGCGGGGGTCATCGCCTGCGGCTTGGCCGCGAAGGAAAACAGGCTGATCCGGTCGTTGATCTTCAGCCCGACATAGGCGAGCAGCAGCGCCGCCGACACCGCGCGGTCGACGCGCGGCATGCCGTCGACGGCCTCGGCCATCGTCCGTCCGCCGTCGATCGCCAGCACGACGCGATTGTCGCGTTCGACGCGATATTCCTTGGCGAGCAACTTCACATGGCGCGCGGTCGCGTTCCAGTCGATCGACCGCCGGTCCATACCCGGCTGAAACTCGGCGAGCGCCTCGAATTCGGCGCCCTCGCCGCGGATGCGCTGCTGGCGCAGCCCGAACCAGCTGTTGCGCTGGAACAGCCGGCTGCCCTCCTCGGTCACCGCGCGCAGGCTGGGGACGACCGCGATGCTGCCATCGACGCCGAACTTGCGCTGTTTCCACACCAGCCCCAGCGGCCCGCGCCAGCGGATCCACGCCGCGTCGATCACCGCCTTGCCGCGCCGGCTCGCCGCCAGCGGCATCATCCGCGTCAGCGGCCCCCCGTCGGCGGCGCGCATTTCGTCGGTGAGCCGGCCTCCGACCGCCAGCCGCTCGTCGACGGCGAGCGCGACCTCGGCGTGCTTCGGCACCCCGCGCGGGCTTGCCGCGGTCAGCCGCAGGTCGAACGGATCGCCCACCCCGACCTGGTGCGGATATTTGGCGTCGAGCGTCAGATGGCGCGGATGCGCGCCGGCGAGGCCGTCGACCAGCAGACAGGCGACCAGGAAAGCGATCCAGCCGGGCGCGAACAGCCACAGCTCGGGCCGGATCAGCCCGAGCAGGAGCGCCACGGGGGCGCCAAGCAGCAGCAAGAAAATCGCCCGGCGGGTCGGGTAGATCACCGCGGGACTTCCTCGCGTTCGAGCAGCGCGCCGACGACCTGTTCGACGCTACGCCCCTCGATCTCGGCCGCGGCCGACAGGATCACGCGGTGGCGCAGCACGCCGGCGGCGAGGCGCTGGATATCGTCGGGGATCACATAATCGCGCCCGTCGAGCGCCGCCGCCGCGCTCGCGGCGCGCGCGAGCAGCGAGGCGGCGCGCGGGCTCGCGCCGCACTCCAGGTCGGCGCTCTCGCGCGTCGCGCGGACCAGCCTTACGATATAATCGACGATCTCGTCGGCCAGCCGGACGTTCGAGATGATGTCGATCGCCTCGCCGATCGTCGCGGCATCGGCGACCTGCGCCACCCCGAAGTCGGCGACCGCGGGGCTCTTGAAGCGCCCGCCATGCTCGGCGACGATCCGCCGTTCCTCCTCGATCGCCGGATAATCGACCACCAGCTTGAACAGGAAGCGGTCGAGCTGCGCCTCGGGCAGCGGATAGACGCCCTGCTGCTCGATCGGGTTCTGCGTCGCGAGCACGGTGAAACGCGGGCTCATCACATGCGCCTCGCCGTTGATCGTCACGCGCCGCTCCTGCATCGCCTCGAGCAAAGCCGCCTGCGTCTTGGGCGGGGTGCGGTTGATTTCGTCGGCGAGCAGCAGTTCGGTGAAGATCGGCCCCTTGGTAAGGGTGAAGCTCGACGTCTGGAAGTTGAACAGGTTCGACCCCAGGATATCGCCCGGCATCAGGTCGGGGGTGAACTGGATGCGCCCGAAATCGAGCCCGCTCGCGCGCGCGAAGGCCTGCGCGAGCAGGGTCTTGGCGGTTCCCGGCGGCCCTTCGAGCAGCACATGGCCGCCCGCGAGCAGCGCGATCGTCACCATCCGCGTCAGCGGCTGCTGGCCGAACACCGCCTTGGCGACCTCGGCGTCGATCGCGGCGCCCAGCGCCTGCACGCGCTCGACGCCCTTGGCCCCGTCGCCCTTGGCGAGTAGATCAGCTGTCACGGATTAAGTCCTTCCTGATGTCGTGCAGCGCCTGCGCGTCTGCGAGGAATTCATGCTTGTTGCGCGCGAGCGGCAGCCGCCGCGCGAGCGAGGAAAACAGGTCGCCGCCCGGCGGCAGATGCCGGTCGATCCAGCTGTCGGTCGCGGCGGCGTCGAGCCCCGCGGGGGCGTGCAGCCGCCGCGCGATCGCACCGCGCAGGCTCGCGACATAGCTGTCGGCGCCCTCCAGCTCGCGCTCGGCCTGCTTGATCAGGTCGGCGCTGTTCGCGATCAATGCCGCCTTCGACACCGCGATGGCGCGCTCGGGCCTCAGCGCCGGGCCGAAGCGCGCCCACGCCTGCCACAGCGCGAACAGCCCCGCCGCGATCAGGCACAAGGTGATACCGATGAACGGCGGGACGAAAGCGAAGCGGAGCAGCGAACGTCCGCCGCCGAGCCCGTTCAAGGTCACGTCGAAGGCGATGCTGTCGGCGTCGGCGTCCTCGGCGATCCCGTCGATCAGCATCGCCGCGCCGCGCGCGCGGTCGCGGCTGGCAAAGGCGAAATTGTTGATCAAATCGGGGTCGGCGAGAATATAGACGTCGCGTTCGCGCGACCGCGCCAGCACCGCGCCGCCGCCCGGCGCCGCGGCCAGCGTCTCGATCGCGTCGCCCGATACCGTCTGCACCCCGGCAGGCAGCGACAGGCTGATCTGGCGCCCCGCGACCCATGCCGGGGCCTCCGCTGCCTGGCCCTTCGACGCCTCGATCTTGACCTTGCCGAAGGACGTCTCGGGCAGCAGCTTCGACGGCGGCACGACCGGGGCGCCGACGCTGACCCAGCCGGGTTTGGTGTCGCTCCCCGGGATGCGCATCGCCCGCCATTTGGGCAAGATGATCAGCACCGGCGAGCCCCCGGCGTTCGCGAGCAGCTCGGCGATTTCTTCGGGACGCGTGTCGTGTTTCGGGGTCAGGACGATCAGCGGCTGATAATCGTCATAGCTATAGGTTTCGATGCCGCGCCGGATATCGACCGTCGCGCCCGCGCGTTCGACCAGATCGACGATCCCGGCATAGCCCGGCGCCGCCTTCGACAGCGCATGACCCTGGCCGTCCTTGCCGCTGCTCAGCTGTGGGCCGAGCGCGACCAGCGCCCACAGCGCGATGAAGGCGATGATGCCGATCACGACCACGCCGGCGATCAGCCGCGGGTTGAAGGCGCCCTCGCCGCTCGCCGTCTCGCCGCTCATGCGCGCGCCCAATTCTTCGGCACCGTCATCTCGGCATAGGCGGCGCGGCATTGTTCCCAGGCGCCGGCGTCGATCGCGCGGCCGCCGAACAGGCTGATCTCGACCGCGCGCGCGATGCGGCTGAACGCCTCGCGCGCGACCGCGGGCAGGTCGGTCGCGCCCGCCAGCTCGCGCGAGGTCATCGCGGGCTTGACCAGCCCGGGGCGGCGGCCCTCGATATCCTCGACGCTGCGATAGAGCAGCAAATGCGCGGCCTCGGCGAAACGCCCCGCCGCCGCCAGTGCATCGGCCTCGGCGAGCAGTGCGCGCGCCGCGCCGGCCTCGGCCTGCCCGACCAGCTCTTCCTCGTCCGCCGCGCCGCGCTTGCGGCGCAGACGCAGGTCGTCGACCCAGGTCGCAAAGGCGGGGACGAACAGATAGAGCAATAGCAGGACGAGCAGGATCCCCGCGATCCACAGCAAAGGCTGCGCCGCGGGAGCGAGGAATTCGAACAGGTTGCGGATGCCCCGCCCGATCGCGGCCAGCCAGCCGGGGGTTTCGGGCACCGGCGGCGGCGGCGGAAATTCGGTCTGGATCGTGCCGCCCGCCATCGTCTGCACATAGCCCGGCTCGACGAGTTCAGGATCGACGAGCCAGCCTTCGCCGCCTTCGCGCGGGGTTTCGGCGGCGGCCGACGCCTGGGCGATCCACAGCGATATCATGTTGAAAAGAGTGCCCGGCCCCGCATCGTCATTGCCGTTGGTGGTAGCGCGCCCGGCGGCGCGATGGCAAGAGATGCTTGCAAGCGCCCACGCGCCATAATAGCGCGCCGCGACGAAGCGGCACATGGTTACGCCTGCAACGACGATGATATGGGAGGACCGGCGTGGACGCGGCGCAGGCGGTACATGAAAAATTCCTCGCCGCACTGGCGGAAGGCCGGCTGCCCGGCCGCGCCGATGCGCCGGACCCCGCGGCGATCGGCCTGTCGCGCGCCGAGGCGACCGACATCTTCCTGTCGCAGCTGACCAGCCGCCAGATGGACCGGCTGTCGCGCCATCTGCAGGCGCGCGGCGAGGGCTTCTATACGATCGGTTCGTCGGGGCATGAAGGCAATGCCGCGGTCGCCGCGGCGCTGCGCGTCACCGACATGGCCTTCCTCCATTATCGCTCGAACGCCTTCCAGCTCCACCGCGCGCGCCAGCTTCCGGGGGGTACCCCGACGTGGGACATGCTGCTCAGCTTCGCCGCCTCGTCCGATGACCCGATCTCGGGCGGCCGGCACAAGGTGATCGGCTCGAAACCGCTCGCCATCCCGCCGCAGACCTCGACCATCGCCTCGCATCTGCCCAAGGCGGTCGGCGCGGCCTTCTCGATCGGCATCGCGCGCCGCAATGGCATGAAGGACCTGCCGCTGCCTGACGATGCCGTGGTGCTGACCAGCTTCGGCGATGCCTCGGCGAACCATTCGACCGCGCAGGGCGCGTTCAACACCGCGGGCTGGGCGGCGTTCCAGGGCTCGCCGATGCCGCTGATCTTCCTCTGCGAAGACAATGGCATCGGCATTTCGACACGCACCCCGACGGGCTGGATCGAGGCGCAGTTCCGCCACCGCGCGGGGCTCCACTATATCCAGTGCGACGGCACCGACCTCGCCGCGGCCTATGCCGGGGCAAAGGAAGCCGCCGACCATGCGCGCCGTACCCGCAAGCCCGTCTTCCTCCACATGGCGACCGTGCGTCTCTATGGCCACGCCGGTTCGGACGTACAGGGCGCCTATCTGCCCAAGGCGCTGATCGAATCGGACGAGGCGCGCGATCCGCTGCTCAAGGGCGCGGCGCTGATGGCCGGGCAGGGCTGGATGACCGCCGCCGAGATCGCCGAAGCCTATGAAGAGATCGGCGCGACGCTCGCGCGGCAAGCCGAGGCGGCGATTCTGCGTCCCAAGATCACGACACCGACGCATGTGATGGCCAGCCTCGTCCCGCCGAAGCGCGAGGTCATGCGCGCCAATACCCCCTCGGCCGAGGATCGCAAGGCGATGTTCGGCAGCGACGCGGCGCAGATGGACAAGCCGATGCACATGGCGCGGCTCCTCTCCTGGGCACTCGCCGACCTGATGCTCGCGCACAAGGAAATCGCCGTCATGGGCGAGGATGTCGGGCCGAAGGGTGGCGTCTACAACGTCACCGCGAAACTCCACCAGCGCTTCGGCTCGTCGCGCGTGATCAACACCCTGCTCGACGAGCAGGCGATCCTCGGTCTCGCGATCGGCATGGCGCACAACGGCTTCGTGCCCATGCCCGAGATCCAGTTCCTCGCTTATGTCCACAATGCCGAGGACCAGATCCGCGGCGAGGCGGCGACATTGAGCTTCTTCTCGAACGGACAATATACCAACCCGATGGTGATCCGCATCGCGGGGCTCGGTTACCAGAAGGGCTTCGGCGGCCATTTCCACAACGACAACAGCCTCGCGGTCTTCCGCGACATCCCCGGGGTGATCCTCGCGGTGCCGTCGAACGGCCGCGATGCGGTCGCGATGCTCCGCGAATGCGTTCGCCTGGCGCGCGAGGAACAGCGGGTGGTGGTGTTCGTCGAACCGATCGCGCTCTACATGACGCGCGACCTGCACGAAGAAGGCGACGGCCTGTGGACCAGCGTCTATGAGGCGCCGGGCGAAGGCGCGCCGATCGGCTTTGGCGACGTCGGCGTCCACGGCGACGGCACCGATCTCGCGATCGTGACCTACGGCAACGGCACTTATCTGTCGCGGCAGGCCGAGAAACTGCTCGCCGAGGACGGCGTCAAGGCGCGCGTGATCGACCTGCGCTGGCTCGGCCCGGTCGACGAGGACAAGCTCGTCGCGGCGGTCGGCGAAGCCAAGCGCATCCTGATCGTCGACGAATGCCGCATCACCGGCTCGCAGAGCGAGGCGCTGATGGCGAGTTTCGTCGAGCGCACCCCCGACAAGAAGCTCAAGCGGATCGCCGCCGACGACAGCTTCATCCCGCTCGGCCGCGCGGCGACGCTGACGCTCCCCAGCCGCGATTCGATCGTCGCTGCCGCTCGAGAGCTTCTGGCCAAGAGCTGATATTCACAAGCCGTTCGCCCTGAGCTTGTCGAAGGGCCGTCCTTTATCTTTGACGACGCAGAAGGAAGAACAGTGCTTCGACAAGCTCAGCACGAACGGATGAGAGGGTAGCGATGACCGCAGCAAAGAAAACCGCGCTCGTCGTCGCCCCCGGCCGCGGCACCTATGGCAAGAACGAACTCGGCAGCATCGCGCGGCTCCACGGCGCGCGCTTTGCCGACCTCATCGCCAATTTCGACGCCCAGCGCACCGAGCGCGGCCAGCCGACGGTCACCGAACTCGACGGCGCCGACCGCTTCAGCGTCGCGACCCATATGCGCGGCGATGTCGCGGCGCCGCTGATCTACACCGCCACCGCGCTCGATTATCTCAGCATCGACCGCGACAGGTTCGACGTGGTCGCGGTCGCGGGCAATTCGATGGGCTGGTATAGCGCGCTCGCGCTCGGCGGCGCGGTGTCGGTCGCCGACGGCTTTCGCATCAGCAACGCGATGGGCCTCAACAGCCAGACGCACGGCCCCGGCGGGCAGATATTGCTGCAGGTCGTCGACGAGGACTGGCGCCCCGTTCCGGGCCTGCGCGACCGGCTGCTCGACCTCGTCGCGTCCATCGCGGCGCGCGCCGGCCACGCCCTCGCGCTGTCGATCGATCTCGCGGGCATGCTCGTCCTCGCGGGCAATGAGGAAGGCCTCGCCGCGCTGCTCGCCGAGGCACCGCCGACCCCCGGCCGCGATCCGCTGCGCCTCGCGGGCCACGGCCCCTTCCATACGCCGCTGATGTTCGGCAGCTCGGACAAGGCGAAGGCCGAACTCCCCGCCTCGCTCTTCGTCGCCCCCGCGATCCCGATGGTCGATGGCCGCGGCCATATCTGGCGGCGCTTCGCCAGCGATCCCGCCCAGGTCTGGGACTATAGCTTCGGCCACCAGATCCTCGCGCCTTACGACTTCGCGCTGTCGGTGCAGGTCGCGGTCAAGGAATTCGCCCCCGACGTCGTCATCCTGCCCGGCCCCGGCGACACGCTCGGCGGCGCGATCGCGCAGTCGCTGATCGGCATCGAATGGCAGGGGATCGCCGGCAAGGCCGACTTCATGGCGCGGCAGGCGTCGGACCCGATCCTGCTGTCGATGGGCCGCGCCGAACAGCGCGCGCTGGTCATGCGGTAGGAGTCGCCCGTTGGGGCCGGCGAAGGGGGACCCTCGCCGGCCCCGCCGGTGGTTGGAACGGCCGCGTGGGTGGCTTGGCCGCGCGATCGAACGGCAGCGCCCCCGGGGACCAACTCAGGGGCACGGCGCCGTTCATCCTGTCTTTAGGACGCTTGCCGGTCCCGCGGTCGCGCCGCGGCGGCGATCATGCTCCGTAACGGACCATGTCGGGCGCCGGGCCCGCTCCCATTTCGGCCATAAAGCGCAGCCGCAGCAGCTCGGCGATGCTCCCCGCTTCGGCGCGGCGCATGATGTTCGCGCGGTGCACCTCGACCGTGCGCGGGCTGAGTTCGAGCCTGCGGGCAATGGCCTTATTGCCCAGCCCCGCCGCGATCGCATCGAGGATATCCTGCTCGCGCGGGGTCAGCGCCGCCAGCCGCGCGGTCGCCTCGCGCCGCCGCGTCTCGGCCTGCCGGCGCAGCCGCCATTCGTCGATCGCGGCGTCGATCGCCGGGCGCACCCGCCGCGGGTCGAGCGGCGCGGGCAGCAGGTCATAGGCGCCGCCGCGCAGGACCGTGCGCGCTTCGGCCATGCCCAGCCGCTCGGCGGCGACGAGCAGCACGATGTCGGGCCGCCCGCAGATGCGCTCGAGCAACGCCGCGCCGCCGGTGCATCCCGGCTGGTCCCAGTGCATCAGCACGATGCCACCCGCCGCCTCGGCGCCTGCCGCCAGATAATCGTCGGCGCTCGCAAAGCCGCGCACGACGCGCGGCACCCCCGCGACGAGCGCGCGGAAACAGGCGCTGCGCTCGATCGCGTCGGGCAATATCAGCTGGATCTGGCCATGGTCCTCGCTCACCCCTCCCTGCTGCCGTGCCCGGCCGCGCGCGGACAGCGCAGATACTTCCGCGCCGGCGCCAGATCGGAGAAGAGGGATTGCGCGATCCCTATCGGGCCGCGGCGGGGCGGAGTATCTGAATTGTGAGCGTTGGTGACCCCTACGGGAATCGAACCCGTGTTTCAGCCGTGAGAGGGCCGCGTCCTGACCGCTAGACGAAGGGGCCGCGCAAGCGACCGCCGATGGTGACCCCTACGGGACTCGAACCCGTGTTTTCGCCGTGAAAGGGCGACGTCCTAGACCGCTAGACGAAGGGGCCGTCGTTCGGTGAGCGGGCGCCTTAGACTCGCATATCGGCGCGGTCAAGCGCTTCGCTGCGCCGCCATGGTCAATCGGCCCAGGCGGCATCCTCGAGATGCAGCTCGGCGGCGGGGCGGCTGCCCCAATCGTCGCGTTTCGCGCGCCCCGCGAGCCAGAGCTTGCGCCCGCGCGCGTGGAGCAAGGTCTGCCCCAGCTCGGTCTCGGCGCTGCGAAAGGCGATCGCCTTGAAGCGCGCGCCGTCGTCGCCCGACACGATCAGCCGGACATGGTCGGTGCCGACGATCCCCGCCTCGACGATTCGCACCGGTCCGGTCGCGACGCGCGGCGCGGGCCAGCCGGCGCCGTACGGCCCGGCGCTCTCGATCGCCTCGCACCACAAAGGCGAGATGCCGCGCGGCGCCAGCACCGCATCGATCAGCAGCGCGCGGTCGCTGCTCGCGCGCTCGACGTCGGCCGCCAGCCGTTCGTTGAGGAAAGCGCCGAGCGCATCGAGCTTGTCCGCCGCGACGGTCAGCCCCGCCGCCATCGCATGCCCGCCACCCGCGATCAGCAGGCCCGATTCCTTGGCGGCGAGGATCGCGGCGCCCAGGTCGACGCCCGAAATCGAGCGCCCCGACCCCTTGCCGATGCCGTCCTCGTCCAGCGCAATCACGATCGCCGGGCGATGGAGCTTTTCCTTCAGCCGCCCCGCGACGATGCCGATCACCCCGGGGTGCCAGCCGGGTCCCGCGACGATCGCGACCGGCGCGTTGGCGGCGCGCTCGCTCATCGCCATCGCCTCGTCGAGCACGCCGGCCTCGATCGCACGGCGCTCCTCGTTGAGGCGGTTGAGCTCCTGCGAAATCTCCGCCGCTTCGTCGGGGTCCGACGTGGTGAGCAGCCGCACGCCGAGGTCGGATTTGCCGACGCGCCCGCCCGCGTTGATCCGCGGCCCCAGCGCGAAGCCCATGTCGGTCGCGGTCGGCGCCTTGGTCAGCCGCGCCGCGTCCATCAGCGCGGCGAGCCCGATATTGCCGCGCCGTGCCATGATCTTCAGCCCCTGCGTCACCAGCGCGCGGTTGAAGCCGGTCAGCCGCGCGACATCGGCGACGGTGCCGAGCGCGACGAGGTCGAGCAGCTCGATCAGCACCGGCTCGCTGCGATTCGCGAAAAAGCCGCGCGTGCGAAGCTCGCGGAGAAGCGCTGCGCCGAGCAGGAAGGCGACCCCGACCGCCGCCAGATTGCCGTGCATCGCGGCATCGGGCACCTCGTCGAGGCGGTTGGGGTTCACCACCGCAAAGGCGGCCGGGAGCGTGGTCGCGCATTGGTGATGGTCGACGATGATCGTCTCGACCCCCGCTGCATTGGCCTCGGCGATCGCCTCGAACGCCTGCGCGCCGCAATCGACGGTGACGACCAGCTTCGATCCCGCCTCGCCGATCTTCACCAGCGCCGCCCCCGACGGGCCATAGCCCTCCATCAGCCGGTCGGGGATATAGGCGCCGACCGGGACATCGAGGTCGCGCAGCAGCCGCACGAGCAGCGCCGCGGAGGTTGCGCCGTCGACGTCATAATCGCCGAAGATGGTGATCGCTTGCCTATCCTCGACGGCGTCGGCGAGGCGCGCTGCGGCGACATCCATGTCCTTGAACAGCGCCGGGTCGGGCATGAAGCCGCGCAAGGTCGGCACCCGCTGGCGATCGAGATCGTCACGCGGCACCCCGCGCGCGAGCAGCAATTGCGTGACGAGGTCGTCGGGCGCCAGATTCTCCGACGCCATATCGGCGCTCGCGCGGCGCCAATGCCACGGCTGCCCGGCGATCGAGCGCGTGATACCCAGAGCGGTGTCGGTCATGCCCGTGCTTTGGCGGTCAGGATGCGTGCGCGCAACTCTTCCGCGACGCCGCGCGGGATCGCCGGGATTTCATGGCTCGCGAGCGAACTGCCCCCGGGCACCCCGAACACCAGGGTCGCAAGGCCCAGCGGGCGCAGGATGAAGTCGGTCTTGAGGTCGGCGCTCTGCACCGACGCGTGCGGCAGCAGGGTCGTCTTGGGCTTCCACATGCCGCGCCGGATCGCGACGCGGTCGCCCAGATCGACCCAGCGGTGGAAGCGCGCCCCGAACAACGAGCCCAGCGCGATCAGCACGCCGATGATCGGCCCGAGCCAGCCGAGCGGCTGCCCGAACGACACCGCGGTCAGCCCGCCGAGCGTCGCGCCGGTCGCACCGACAAAACCGCCGAGCGCGACGATGCGGTGGCTATGCTGCCAGCCCGCGTCGTCGCCCGGCCGCGCGATCGCGATCTCGGCCAGCACCGGGTCGATCTCGGCCAGCCTGGCAAAGGGGACGACCTCATGGTCCTTCTCCTTGCCCCCGTCGCTCGCCAGGCTCTGAAGCCGCAGTTGGTGCCAGCCGAAGCGTTTCCGGAACCAGCCGGTGACGAGGATCGCCGCCTGCACGCGGCGCACCGGGATCGCGACGTCGGTGCGCGTCGTCAGCCCGCGCGTGCGGCGCAGCGATTTGGGCTCGCGCGCCAGGCGGAACCCCCAGTTCGCGAAGGCCATCGTCGCGATGCCGCTGACGAAGCCGATCAGCAGCAGCGAGAAAAGCGCGCCCAGCCCCGCGACCCAGCGGTGCGCGATCACCCATTGGTCGAGCCCATATTGCCCCGCTAGGTCGATCCAGTCGCCGGGATCGAACATGTTGAAGTCGAAGGGCAGCAGGTCGTCGAAGAACTGCATCGCCGCGCCGACCACCGCGAGCGCGGCGAGCGAGAAGTTGAACAGCCCCGCGACCAGCAGCCGGCGCGGCCCCATCGCAAAGAGCAGCCGGTCCTCCTCTTCGGCAGGCGCAGCGACGGGCGCCGCATCGCCCACCGTAGCCGCCGCCGTAGCCGCGGGCGCCGCCCCCGCGCCGCTGCGATGCGCGCGGATCGTCGTGCGCAGCGCCTGCGCGGCTTCGAGCGAGATCGCGTCGAGATTGGCCTCATTCTCCTTGCCCGCGCCGCCCGCGCCGGTCTCGAACCCGACCTTGGCGATGCCGAGCGCGCGCGCGACCAGCCCCTGTTCGATGCCGACGTCCTGGATGCGGTCGAAGGGGATGGTGCGGTGCTGGCGCGACAGGACCCCGCTCTCGATCACCACCGCGTCGTCGCCGACGAGGAAGCGGAAGCGCAGCCAGTTCAACCAGGCAAAGGCCAGCGAGATGACGAGATAGGCGAGGACCGCCGGCACGATCCAGATCCATTTGCCGACCACGCCCAACCCCACGACCGCGGGCAGAAAGTTGATGCTGCGCGGCCCCAGCTTGACGATCGCCAGCGCCAGCGTCGCGGGGTGCAGCCGCTGCCAGTCGGCATCGTCGCCGGCGGGTGGGGGGGCAACGGGCGGGGCAGCGGCAGGATCGGCGGTGATACTCTCGCTCATGCGAAATCGGTCTGGATATGGCGGCGGATCGTCTCGCGCATCGCGGCGGCCAGGTCGGCGGGCAGGCCGGGCAGGGTGACCGTGCTGTTGTGCGTGCCCGAGGTATGGACGATCAGGTGCGACAGCCCGAACCAGCGCTCGACCGGCCCCTGCCCGACGTCGATATGCTGGACGCGCACGAAGGGCACGATCGTGTCGGTGCGGAACATCCAGCCGCGCGCGACGCGCAGCTGCCCCTCGCCGATCCGGTAGCCCCAGCGCTGCATGCGCCGCGCCGGGAAGCTGACGATCATCACGATCGCGATCAGCCAGGCGAGCGCGGTGATCAGCCCGTACGGCCCTTCGAGATGCCGGATCAGCAGCGCGTCGAACACGCTCGCGGCGATCGCCAGCGGCACCATGTTGAGCGCGGTCGTGACGCGCAGCACATGCGCATAGCGCCGGTCGACGGGGTCGAGCCCCTCGACCGCGTTGCTCGCATCGGGGTCGAAGGGGTCGGTCGGGTGCGCGGGGGCGACGGTGTCGGTCATGATGCTCCGTTAGTCGGTCGGGGGGTCAGGGGACAACCACATTGAAACGCGGGTCGGCGGGCGGGTGCAGCGCGAACCACGACAGGAATGCCATTCGGTCGCCGTCGATCTTTATGGCGCCCGACTGCATCAGCGCCGGGAATTGCGCCTGCCCCAGCATGACGTCGTCGAGCGTCTTGCGGTCGATGCTGATCGTCGCGGTCGGCGCGGGGTCGGTCCAGCCATAGCGCGGGAACTCGACCCCGCCGCCGACCACCACCGCGACCGTCTCCTTGCTGTCGGGCAAAACGAACTGGAACGTTCCTTTCAGGCCGCTGCCCTTGGCGGCGTCGAAGCGCGTCGCGAGTGCGTCGAAAAACACCGCGGTCGGGATCGCGCTGACGAAGCTGCGGCTCTGACCATTACCCGACACGCCATCGACCGCATTGCCGCGCAGGCTCGCGGCGGCCGCCAGATAATAGTTGCGCCACGCTCCGGACTCGGCCTGATAGCCGAGCTGGTCGTATGCCGAGGCCAATGCCGACCGCGCATCCCTATTCTCGGGCTCGGCGAACACCAGCTTGTTCAGCAATTCGGCCGCCCAGCGATACTCGCCCGCCGCAATGGCCTTCTTTCCCGTCGACAGCAATTTGTCGGCGCCGCCGGCGAGTTCGACATATTTGGGTGCCGACTGTTCGGGCGGGATCGGGTTGAAATTGGCGGGATTGCCGTCCCACCAGCCGAAATAGCGCTGATAGACCGCCTTCATGTCGTGGTTCAGCGTGCCATAATAGCCGCGCGTCGCAAAATCGCGGCCCTGCACCGGCGCCTCGGCGGTCTGGTCGGCGAGCTCGTGCAGCGTCGCGCCGCGATTGGCGAGAAAGAGCGTGCGGTCGTGGACATAACGATAGGCGTCGCGCTGGTTCGCGAGCAGGTCGCTCACCTCGGCGGCGCCCCACGTCGGCCAGTGGTGCGACGCCATCGCCACCTCGGCCTTGCCGCCCCATTTGACCAGCGTGGCGTCGATCACCTTCGACCAGTGCAGCGCATCGCGCACCTGCGCCCCGCGCAGGGTCAGCACATTGTGCAGCGTGTGCGTCACCACCTCGGTCGTATGCAAGGCCTTATAGGCGGGAATGTAGAAGACGAACTCCGACGGCGCCTCGGTCCCGCCGGCGTCGAGGAAGTCGAACGCCAGCCCGTCGATCGTCAGCGTGCCCCCCTGTTCGCCCAGGGTCTCGGTCGGCTCCATATAGCCGATCGTGCCCGACGACAGCTTGGGCCCCAGCCCGGTGTCGACCTGCCCCGCGGGCCCGGGCGCGAGGATCGACCCGAACATATAGAGTGCGCGCCGCCCCATCGCGGTCCCCGCGAGGACATTTTCGGCGGTTGCTTCCTCCGAAAAACCGTGCGGCGCGACGATGCGGATCTTGTCCTTCCTGACCTGCTCGGGGGTGACGATGCCGCCGACCCCGCCGAAATGGTCGCTATGGCTGTGGCTGAAGATCACCGCCCTGATCGGCTTCCTGCCCTCCTTCGCCTCGACCGTGTCGGCAAAGAGCTTCCACCCTGCCGCCGCGGCTTCCTCGGACAGCAAGGGATCGACGATGATCCACCCCGACTTGCCGCGGATGATCGTCATCACCGAGATGTCATAGCCGCGCAGCTGCCAGATCTTGCCCGGCACCACCTCGAACAGCCCGTGCACCGCGTCGAGCCGCGCCTGCCGCCACAGCGACGGGTTCACGGTATCGGGCGCCTCGGCCGCGTTCAGAAACGCATAGGGCCGCCGGTCCCACACCGTCTTGCCGTCGCTGGTCAGGATCACCCCGCCCGGAATCTCGGCGAGCTTGCCGCGCGTCGCATTGGCCATGTCGCGCGGGTCATCGAGCGGCAGGCGCTTCGCCAGCTCGGCCTGCGCGGTACGCGTTGCCTCGCTCGCCGCGTCCTGCGCGGCGGCGGTCAGCGGCAGGCTCGCCGCGAGCAGCAGCAGCGTCAATCGGCGCATGACATGTCTCCCCCTCTTTGGAGGGCAGCTTGCGCGCCGCGCCGCGGCTTGGCAAGCATCGGCGCATGACCGACGCGCCGCACCTCCTGATCGCCTGGCACAGCCGCACCGGCGGCAGCGAAGCCCTCGCGC
Source organism: Sphingopyxis sp. GW821-FHT12F08 (assembly GCF_058806755.1). Taxonomy (NCBI): domain Bacteria; kingdom Pseudomonadati; phylum Pseudomonadota; class Alphaproteobacteria; order Sphingomonadales; family Sphingopyxidaceae; genus Sphingopyxis; species Sphingopyxis sp. GW821-FHT12F08. The sequence goes on along the minus strand of NZ_JBXAQA010000008.1, from coordinate 75,114 downwards.
GCGCCGCCGCCGAGGGGGCGGAGGCGGCAAGGCTGGTCGTGGCGGCGGATGTGACTCCGGGCGACCTGCTCGCGGCCGGCGGCTATCTTTTCGTCGGCCCCGAAAATCTCGCCGCGCTGTCGGGCGCGATGAAGGAGATGTTCGACCGCAACTATTATCCGTGCCTGGGCAAGCTCGAAGGCCGCCCCTATGCGACGATCATCTGCGCCGGGTCGGATGGCGAGAATGCCCAGCGCCAGCTCGACCGCATCGCCACCGGCTGGCGGCTCAAGCGCGTCGCCGACCCGATGATCGTCAACACCGCGGCGCAGACCCCCGAAGCGATCCTCGCGCCCAAGACGATCCCGGAGAGCCGCCTCGCCGAAGCGCGCGACTTGGGGGCTGCGCTGGCGGAGGGGTTGGCGGCGGGGATATTCTGAAAAAGCCGATCCTCCCCGGAACGGGGAGGGGGACCATCGAAGATGGTGGAGGGGCACAGGAGGCGCGCACCGCGCCCGACCGCATGTGCCCCTCCACCACCCTGCGGGTGGTCCCCCTCCCCCGTCGGGGGAGGATCGTGTCATTCCGCACACCCCCGCCAATGATCGGCCAGCTTCGCCTTCCAGCTCGCTTCACCATAGCCGGTCCGGATCAGCCGCAGCCGGAAATCGCGATATTCTTTATGGTTCGCGAGCGGCAATCGCGCCTCGAGCAGCACCCCCGACCGCGTATCGAACCAGAAGCTCCCGTTCCCGGCGGCACCCGAAGCGCGATAACGCACCGCCGGCCCGCCGAAATGCCGCGTGCGCTTCGCCCCGGACAAGGTCATCCGCCCCCGATTGGTGAAATCGAAGCCGTCGTCGGTGCTCAGGATCAGCGGCAGGTCGAACGAAAAACTCGCTCCTGCCCCGATCTCCTTCGGCGGATAGGCCGCCATATCGGCAAAATCGAAATCATAGACCCGCCACGGCGAACGCACCGCGACATCGAAAGCGGGCGCCGCATCGCGCGTGCCGGCGCGGACCTGCAACCGGCCGCCGTCGGCGCTCGTCGTCAGCCACGCAAAAGCCTCCTGCGTCAATTCGCGCGTCAGCCGCCCGCCGACCAGCGCCACCGCCTGCCCGCTCGCGCGATCGATCTCGGCGGTGACATAGGCCGCGTTGGTGCAGCGCGACTTTTCCTTCATCACCGCGACGCGTCCCGGCGCTTCGGCAAAGACGTAAATATCCTCGGCCTCGCTGCCGTCGCCGTTGGTGCGGCGATAATGATGCACCGGCCGCAGATCGGCGGCGGGAGCGGCAAGGGCGAGCAACAGCGACAGCATCACATACTCCAACTGTATTGTAATAATAATACAGCTGGAGTTGCGAGGCAAGCACGCCCTGGCGATGGCCCGCTCAGAAACTCACCGTAGCATTGAAGCTGTTATAGATCGCATCGCCATTGCGCGGGGCGTTGGGGGCGTCGCGCAGGAATCGTCCCTTGGCGAGCAGCAGCCCGCTCCATTCGAGCCGCAGGCGCTTGGGGATCAGCCAGTAACGCAGCCGGGCTTCGACCTGATGCCCCGCGAACCGCCCCGAACCGCCGCTCGCATCGCGAACGCCGGTCGTCGAGAAGCTGTCGAAGCGCGACGCGAGCCACAGCGGACGATAGGCGATGAAGCTGTCGAGCCGTTTCGAAGGCGCCATCTCGAGGCGCAGCGCCGGCGAGACCAGATTGGCGCGGCCGATGGCGTTATAGAGCCCCGCCGGTGCGAGCTCGCCCCGGCGCATGCCGAACAGCGTGTCGAAGCGCCCGAACTTCGCCCCGCGCCCGTCGCCGCTGGCATAGTCGAATTCCAGCGACAACCGCGGCGACCAGCGATGGCGAAAGCTGTATCCCGCCTCGAGATGCGCAAACCATGCCGACACGCCCTGCGACGGCGCGGTTGGTATCAGGCTGCTGCTGATCGTCCCGACCTGATGGATGGTCTCGCTCTCATAATCCCAGCGGCCCGGCGCGGGGTCGCGATAGAAACGCAGCCCGACGGTGTCGAGCGACCGGTCGCGCGTCGGGCGTCGCGGTGCGTCGCGCTCGCCGAGATGATAGAAGGAGAATTCCAGCGCGGGCCCCTTGTCGCCCAGCCTTTGGGTCGCCAGTCCGCCCCACAGGACAAGGTCGAAACTCTCGCGATCGAACCGCACCTCATTGTCGTCGATCGACGCGCGATCGTCGGGCAGGCGGACCTGCGGCAGCGCATAGATCAGCGTCGCCGACGTGCCGCCGCCGAGGCCAAGATCGGCGCTCAGCCCGGTATAGCCGTTGGTGGTGTTGCGATAGTCGTCGGCGGCGACCAAGCGGCGCGACCCGAGGTTGAGCGTGAAGCGGCCCGCCTGAAGCCCGAGGCGTGTCTCCTTGCCGAACGCGCCCGGAATCTCGTACCCGACATAAGCCTGCACGAGCTCGGCCGCATTGACCTCGCCCGTGGTCACCGGGGTGCCTGGATCGCCGCCATAGACCCGGCTGTCGTAAAGCTCGCCGCCGATGCGAAACCGGCCGCTGCGATATTCGGCGCCAAGGATGGTGCGCAGGTTCAGCAGGTCGTCGGATTCGTTGAAGCCGGTTCGCGCCTGGCCATCGATGCTTTCGTAGCGAAGCCGCACGCTCCCCGTGACGGTCAGCCCGTCCTCGGCAAAAGCGGGGACCGAAAAGGCGAGGAAAAGGGGAAGGGAGAGATATCGCAAGCAAACCTCCTCATCTCCGGAACTCGGAGACAAACAGGCAACGCTTGAGCGCGAAGGCGCTTGTCCGGGAGGTTGCATCGCCCCGGTGGATTCACCCTAGGATGAATGACCATCGGCGGCAAGCGGGGACGGCTGGCGCCGGGTCACCGGGCGGCCGCGACCCGTCTCACCCCAGCCGGTGCTCGCCCGTCACCCAGCGTACCGTGCCCGACGAGGCGCGCATCACCACCGTCTCGGTGGTCATCACCCCGTCGCGGCGGTGCTTCACCCCGCGCAGCAGCGACCCGTCGGTCACCCCGGTCGCGGCGAAGATCACGTCGCCCTTGGCGAGGTCCTCGAGGTCGTAGACGCGGTCGAGGTCCTCGACGCCCCATTTGGCCGCGCGCCGCCGCTCGTCGTCGTTGCGAAACAGCAGCCGGCCCTTGAACTGCCCGCCGACGCAGCGCAGCGCCGCCGCCGCGAGCACGCCCTCGGGCGCGCCGCCGCTGCCCATATAGATATCGATATTGGTCTCGGGGTTGGTCGTCGCGATCACGCCGGCGACGTCGCCGTCGGGGATCAGTGCGACGCCGCAGCCCAGCGCGCGCAGCTCGGCGATCATCGCCTCGTGGCGCGGCCGGTCGAGCACGCACACCATGATCTCCCGGGCGCTGCAGCCCTTTTCGCGCGCCACCGCTTCGACATTCTCGCGGATGCTGTTGCCGAAATGGACGATGTTCGGCGAGTAACCGGGGCCGACCGCCAGCTTGTCCATATAGACGTCAGGGGCGTTGAGCAGGCAGCCTTCTTCCGCGATCGCGAGTACCGCGAGCGCGTTGGGCCCCGCCTTGGCGGTGATCGTCGTGCCTTCGAGCGGGTCGACCGCGATGTCGATCTTCGGCCCCTTGCCCGGCGCATTGCCGACCTTTTCGCCGATGAACAGCATCGGCGCCTCGTCGCGCTCGCCCTCGCCGATGACGATCGTGCCGTCCATATACAGGTCGTTGAACGCGTCGCGCATCGCCTCGACCGCGGCGGCATCGGCCGCCTTTTCGTCGCCGCGCCCGATCAGCTTGGCGGCGGCGATCGCCGCGGCTTCGGTGACGCGCACCATTTCGAGCACGAGCACCCGGTCGAGATTGCTGCCGGTCTTCGTCATGTCGCTCACTCTCCGTCTTTACTTGTTCCGCCCCGTCGGCATGGTGGGCGCCATATGGTCGGTAACGCCGCTTGTCGAGAAACCATCGCGCGATTCGCCGCGGCTTTCGCCGCCGCCTGTGTCCTCCTCATGACGTGGGCCATGACGCCCGCCGCCGCGCAGGAGGCGCCGCCCGCCTCGCCGCCCGCCGCCGCGCCGGTCTATGGCCCGCCCGCGCCCAAGCCGCGCGTCGATGCCGAAAGCGCCGCGGCGAAGGCGAAGGAGCTGGTCGATCCGATCAGGCGCTGCAAGCCTGCCGAGGACGGCTCGATCGAGGTCTGCGGCAGCGACACCGACCGCCACCGCCTGTCGCCCGAACTGCGCGCGATCGCCGGGATCGGCACCTCGACCAAGGACAGCATCCCGCACCAGCCGGTCAGTGCGATGACGCTCGATCGATTGCCCTATAACTGGATGTCGTTGGGCGGCCGGATGAAACCCGGCCCCGAATATAATCATCTCTACGAAATGGCGAAGCGCGCGACCGACCCGGAAACCGGCGTCCCACCGCCCGCCGAGGAAGAAAAACCCTAGGCGAAGACCTCGGCCGCCTTGGTTCCCGGTTCCGACGCGCGGTACAGGCCCGCGGGGACCAGCAGCTGGGCCGCAAAATAGACGCCGAACAACAGCACCCAGCCGATGCTCGTCAGCGTCTCGACCAGCCCGCCCGGCGCGTTGGTCGCGATCACGAAGCCGTGCAGCGCGCCCAGCGCAGCGAACGCGATCCCGAAGGCGATGTTGTAGAGCAGGAAAAAGCCGAACAGCCACCACTGCCTGTTCGCGGTGCGCCGCCACGATTCGACATAGGGCGAAAAGGGCTCAAGCGATCCGCGTGCCGCCATGATCGGGCCAACGAGGCAGAAGCGCGCAAGCAGCCACGACCCGAGCAGCGAATAGACAATCTGGCGGATCGCCGTGACGAGCGGACCCGCCATCAGCCATTCGGCCGTCCCGATCGCGAGGACGAAGGGCAGTATCAGCACCAGCGCGACGACCAGATAGAGCAGGACATAGGCGAGCAGATAGGCGAAGCCCGCGACCATCCCGTACATGATCTCGGAGATATAGCCCTCGCGCATCTCCGCGAGCAGCGCGTTCCACGCGGCGAGCATCGCGCCCATCACGATCACCGTGACGATGCCCAGCAGGTAGAGCGGCCCGGTGATCGACCCGCCGACACGATAGGTCCAGGGATCGGATGCGATCGCCATCAGGTTGCGCAGGCTGAAGATCGGCTCGCTCGACAGCAACAGATAGGGCAGCACGACGCCGAGCACGGCATAAGCGAGCAGCGCCTGCCAATGCTCGCCCGCCAGCCGGCGCGCCTCGCCCAGCCCGCGTCCGATCTCGATGTCCATCAATACGCCCCCGTTGTTCCCTGCGCCATGGGTAACAGGGGAAAGGGCGATTGCAAGCGAGCCTGAAATCCTCCCCGCCCCGCGGGGAGGGGGACCGCCCGCGAAGCGGGTGGTGGAGGGGGCTGGCGGCCTGACGCTACGCTGCGCAAGGGCGCCACCACCCTCCGTCAGCGCGTCGCGCTGCCACCTCCCCGCGGGGCGGGGAGGATTTGGATGCTACAACGCCAGAATCGGCATGTGCATCGGCGCGCCGACGACATGCTCCGACGCCGCCAGCGTCGTCAGCGCCGCGGCGATCGCGCGCGCAGGGCCTTCGTGGGTGACGATCGCGATCACCACGCCGTCCTGGTCGTCGGTGCCGCGCTGGATGAAGCTTTCGATCGACACGCCGGCGTCGCGCATCGCCGTGGCGATTTCGGCGAGCACGCCGATGCGGTCCTCGACCACCAGCCGGACATAATGTTTGCCGACGCGCCCCCCGGCGTCGGCCTTGGGCGCCGCGTCGAGCGCGTCGACGGGCATCGCGAAGGCGGGGCCATATTCGTCGCGCGCGATGTCGATGATGTCGGCGACGATCGCCGACGCGGTCGGCCCCGCGCCCGCGCCCGCGCCCTCGAAGAACAGCCGGCCGACGAAATTGCCCTCGGCGACCACGGCGTTGAGCGACCCCGGCACATAGGCGAGCGGGTGGTCGGCGGGGACGAGGCACGGCTGGACATGCTGATAAAGCGCCCCATTGCCCTGGCCGCCGTCGCGCTCGGCCATGCCGATCAGGCGGACGCGGTGGCCCAGCGCCTCGGCCTCGCGGATGTCGGCGGCGATGATGTCCCGGATGCCGTTCGTCGTCACTGCGTCGATGTCGAGCCGGGTCCCGAAGCACAGCGCCGCGAGGATCGACAGCTTGTGCGCGGCGTCGATCCCGTCGACGTCGAAGGTCGGGTCGGCCTCGGCATAGCCCTCGGCTTGCGCGGCGGTCAGTGCGTCGGCGAAGCTCGCACCGTTCCGCTCCATCTGCGTCAGGATATAATTGCAGGTGCCGTTGAGGATGCCATAGACCCGCGCGATCTCGTTCGCCGAGGCGCCCTCGCGGATCGCCTTGATCACCGGGATGCCGCCCGCGACCGCGGCCTCATATTTCAGCGGCGTGTCCTTTTCCTCGGCGAGCCGCGCGAGGTCGAGCCCGTGATGCGCGATCATCGCCTTGTTCGCGGTGACCAGCGCCTTGCCCGCACCCAGCGCGTGGCGCGCCAGCGTCAGCGCCATGCCGTCGGCGCCGCCGATCATCTCGACGACGACGTCGACATCGTCGGCGGCGACCAGCGCGCCGAGGTCGTCTTCCCAGCGATAGGGCGACAGGTCGACCCCGCGGTCCTTGTGCCGGTCGCGCGCCGACAGCGCGACGATCTCGACCGCCCGCCCCGCGCGCCGCGCGATCAGCTCGCGGTTCGCCTGCAACAGCTTGACGACCCCGCCGCCGACGACGCCGAGCCCCGCGAGCGCGACGCGCAGCGGCGGACGGGGGGCAGCGGGGGCAGGCGAAGGCGACATGCGGGCACTCCTATAGTGATGCCAGCGCCCCTATCGGCTTTTCGGAACGAAACAAGCTGTCGTTTCCGCTGCGCGGAAGCGCGCGGCACCGGCCCGCTCCCCCACCCGGCCTCCCCAGGCTACTATCGTCGGGGAGGCCGGGTGGGGGAGCGGGCCGGCGCCGCCTTCAGAAAATCAATTCCCCGGCGCCTTCCTCGTCCGCGTGCAGTCGCCGAGCGCGCCGAGCACGACCGCATAGTCCGACGCCGCCTTGCGCTGATCGGCGGCGCTGGTGCCCGCGAGCTTGTCCAGCGGCAGCTGGCGCGGCAGCCCGCAGGCGAGGCGATACCACGCGAGCGTGTCGCGCGGCGGCACCGCGGCCGATCCGTCGACGATCTCGCCGAACGCCGCGGCCCAGCGCCGCGACCCGTCGGCGCTGGTCAGGATCGTCAGCGACATCGGCTCGCCCGTCGCGGTGTTGAAGAACAATTGCGTCTCGCCCTCGCCGGGCAGCGTGCCGGGGACGTGGAATCCATTGTCGACCCCGGTGATTGCCGGTGGCGCGCCGGGCTTGACCAGCTCGGTCAGGATCGCGCGCAGCCGCGCCTCGGTCGCGGGATCCCACGGCAGCTGCGCGTCGGGCGCGACCAGCCGCACGCTGCCGGTGTTGCTGCTGCCCGCGGTGGCGCCCGCGACCGGGCGCGCGAAAAGCAGCACCGGCTGCTTCTTCCTGAGCTTGACCGGCTTGCCGTTCGCCGCGTTGGGCAGGTCGACCAGGTAAGCGATGCGCGCGGCGAGGGGGCCGCTGCCGCGAATCAGGCTGATCACGTCGGCCTCGACATAGATTCGGCTGTGCCCCGCCGCGACGCCCGGCGCGCGCTCGGGCTTGAGCGCGCTGGCAGAGGCGACGCGCGCGTGGATCGCCATCGGCGCGATGGTGGCGATGTCGGCGATGTCGGCATAGCTGTACGGGCTGGCAGGCGCGGCCGCCGCCGGCGCCTGCATCGCCGAAACGGCCGGGATTCCAGCATTTAAGCCGGCCAGCGCAGCGAGGGTGGCGGGGAGGAGGATACGCATGGCTGGTCCTTTTTGCTCGGTCTCTGACACCGGTTGCACCGGCGGCGTGCCATCATGGCGCGCCCCACATTAACCGCTGATAAAGGGTTTGCGAACTCGCCGCCACCGCGATAGGACGTGCGACGAAGCGGCCGGTAAGAACAGAACAGCCGGACGCTAGCCCGCCGGGTCTGCGGAACGCATCGGAAATCATCCGGGCATTTGGCAACTCCCCCCGTCGGTATGGATTGGTGTCAGGATGATCTAGCAAGGAGCGTCGTCCCTGAATGGCTTATGGTGATAATGTCGACCCTAAAAACAGGGTAGTGGCAATCGTCTTGGTCGGTCTGTTCACCGCTGTTCTGGGCTACGGCCTGGTTAACGGCCTGAACATCAGTATCGTCAAGAAGCTTGCCGAGAAATTGGACGTGGTGGACGTCGAAGAGCCGCCGCCGCCCGAGGAGCCGCCGCCGCCGCCGCCGCCGGACAATGTCCTGCCGCCGCCGCCGCCGGTCGTGACTCCGCCGTCGCCGATTCCGCCACCGGTGAGCACGAACACCGTGCAGTCGGTGCCGACCCCGCCGCCGACTCCGCCGGCGCCCAAATATATTCCGCCCGCTCCGCCGGCGCCGCCGCCGTCTCCGGATCTCAGCGCCGCCGGTACGCCGCGCGGCAATCCGGGCCGCTGGGCGACCAACGACGACTATCCGGCCCGTGCCATGCGCGAAGAGCGCGAAGGGACGACCGGGTTCCGCGTGTCCTATAACGCCGAAGGCCGCATCACGTCGTGCGACGTGACCGCGTCGAGCGGCCATGCCGACCTCGATGCCGAGACCTGCAAGCTCATCACGCGCCGCGGCCGGTTCAATCCGGGCAAGGACCGTGCGGGCAACCCCACGGGCGGCTCGTACAGCAATCGTATCCGGTGGCAGATCCCGCGCTGATCGGCGCAGGTATCCGCCTCCATATCCAAGTTTCTCGATTTTCGGACTTTGAGAGGGAATTTCCAGTATGTTTAATCTGATCGCAAATGCCGCTGCTGCCGCACCCGCGGCCGCCCACGATGCCGGCCTCAGCCTGATGCCCGCGTCGATGTGCGTGAAGGAAGAAGGCACGAGCCCCTATGGTCTCGTCCCCGCGCTCTGCGAAGGCGGCGTCGTCTCGCAGCTCACCTTCCTCATCCTGCTGATCATGTTCGTCGGCACGCTCTACATCCTGTTCACCAAGCTGTTCGAACAGAATAAGGTGATGAACCAGGGCAAGGCCGTCGACGCCAATTTCTGGCGCGCGCCGACGCTCGCCGAAGGTGCGGCGAAGCTCGAAAAGAACAGCGCCTATCGCCAGGTCGTCGAAGACGGTCTGCGTGCCAACGAAGAGCATAACAAGCTGACCGACCCCGTCGAAGCCCACGACTGGATGCACGGCACGCTCGAGCGTTCGCAGAACCACATCAACTCGAAGCTCAACGGCGGCCTCGCCTTCCTCGCGACCGTCGGTTCGACCGCGCCGTTCGTCGGCCTGTTCGGTACCGTTATCGGTATTCTTCGCGCGCTCGTGAAGATCGGTGCATCGGGTCAGGCCTCGATCGACACCGTCGCCGGTCCGGTCGGTGAAGCGCTCATCATGACCGCCATCGGTCTGATCGTGGCGGTTCCCGCGGTGCTCGCCTTCAACTGGCTGCAGAGCCGCAACAAGGCGATCGCCCGCCGTCTGTCGACCTTCTCGAACGACGTTCTCGGCTCGATCATGTCGGGTGGCCAGGTCAAGCCGGTGACCCCCGCCGCCAAGGCCGCGCCGGCTGCCGCGCCGAAGAAGTAAGATCGACCGTCCGGCGCCCGTCGCCGCCGCCTCCGGGCGGCGCTTCGGGGGCCGGATCGTCCCGTGAAACTATTTGTGACAGGATGCTGATCCTATGTCGATGAGTGTAGGCGATAAGGGCGGCGAAGACGCCCCAATGTCCGAAATCAACACGACGCCGCTCGTGGACATCATGCTTGTGTTGCTCATCATCTTCCTCATCACGGTTCCCGTGGTGCTGGAGACGGTGAACCTCAAGCTGCCCGACGTGGCGTTCGAGGTGACGACGACGAAGCCCGAAAATGTGCTGTTGTCGGTCCGCTCGGCGGACACCGACGGCGACGGCGAGCCCAATCCCGAAAGCACCGCGTGCGAAGTCTATTGGGGCCAGACCCCGGTCGATTCGAAGGTGCTGCTGGAACGTGGGCAAAAGAAGCTCGAAGACCTGATCGCCGACATCGGCGGCGTCGAAAACATCACCGAGGAAAATTTCCCCGAAGTGCACATCCGCGGCGACGTCAACACGCCGTATCAGTGCATCGGCGGTGTGATCTATACGATGCAATATGCCGGCTTCCAGAAGATCGGGTTCATTTCCGAACCGGCTCCTGGCTCGGGTACGGTGGGTCGTCTCTGACGGCGTTCCGTCACAAGCTATGAAGGAATAATCGCATGTCCATGGCAGTTGGAGATCGGGACGAAAATGAACCGATGATGGAGATGAACACGACGCCGCTGATCGACGTCATGCTCGTGCTCCTCATCATGTTCATCATCACCATCCCGGTCCAGACCCACGCGGTGAAGATCGACCTGCCGGTCCCGACCGACGCCGAAAGCAACGTCGATCCGGAAAAGAACAAGGTGATGATCGACCCCGCCGGGACGATCACCTGGAACGGCACGCCGGTCGATCTGGCGCAGCTCGAAAATTATCTGCTCCAGACCAAGGCGCTGCCGGTCGAGCCCGAACTCCAGGTTCAGCCCGACCCCTATGCCCGCTACATCGTGGTCGACCGCGTGATGGCGGTGATCAAGCGCAGCGGCGTCGGCAAGCTCGGCTTCGTCGGCAACGAACAATATGCGCGCGTCTTCTGATCGCTGATCGGATCGCGTGAAAAAGGCAGGGGCCGCGAAGCAATTCGCGGCCCTTTCCCTTTGGGGCGGACGGCGCGGTCGATGGCGGGTTTCGGGCGGGACGGGACGTTAGCGTAAACCTCATCCGTCACCCCGGGCTCGACCCGGGGTCTGCCTTGTCTTGAAGAAAAAGGCGGATCCCGGATCAAGTCCGGGATGACGAAGGGAAGAACCGCAACGGCAGCTCCCCACCCCAAAGCCGCCATTGCGATCTCCGCCCCGATATGACCGCTTTTCCTTTCCCCCCATTCGCCCTAAAGACGCGCCGCCCCCAGAAGCAAAGGTAGCAGCATGAAAATCGCCATGATCGGAACGGGCTATGTCGGCCTCGTCTCGGGTGCCTGTTTCTCCGATTTCGGCCATGACGTGGTATGCGTCGACAAGGATTCGTCGAAGATCGACGCGCTGCACGCGGGGCGCATGCCGATCTACGAACCGGGGCTCGACGCGCTCGTCGCGGCGAATGTCGCCGCGGGCCGCCTGTCCTTCACCACCGAACTCGCGCCCGCGGTCGCCGGCGCCGACGCGGTGTTCATCGCGGTCGGCACTCCCTCACGCCGCGGCGACGGCCACGCCGACCTCAGCTACGTCTTCGGCGCCGCCGAGGAACTCGCCGCGACGCTGACGCACGACTGCGTGATCGTCACCAAGTCGACCGTGCCCGTCGGCACCGGCGACGAAGTCGAACGCATCCTGCGCGAAGGCGCGCCGGGGCGGTCGCACAGCGTCGCGTCGAACCCCGAATTCCTGCGCGAGGGCGCGGCGATCGGCGACTTCAAACGTCCCGACCGCATCGTCATCGGCGCCGAGGACGTTCGCGGCGAGGCGGTGCTGCGCGAAGTCTATCGCCCGCTCTTCCTCAACGAAGCGCCGATCCTGATCACCCGCCGCCGCACCGCGGAGATGATCAAATATGCCGCCAACGCCTTCCTCGCGACCAAGATCACCTTCATCAACGAGATCGCTGACCTGTGCGAAGCCGTCGGTGCCGAGGTGCAGGACGTCGCGCGCGGCATCGGGCTCGACAACCGCATTGGCGGCAAATTCCTCCACGCCGGCCCCGGCTACGGCGGCAGCTGCTTCCCGAAAGATACGCTCGCGCTCTTGAAGACGGCACAGGACAATGACGTCCCGCTCCGCCTCGTCGAGGCGACCGTGCTCGCCAACGACCTCAGGAAGCGCGCGATGGGGCGCAAGATCGTCACCGCGCTCGGCGGCAATGCGCGCGGCAAGACCGTCGCCTTGCTCGGGCTGACCTTCAAGCCGAACACCGACGACATGCGCGATTCGCCCAGCCTCGCGATCGTCCAGACCCTGCTCGACGCCGGCGCGCGCGTCACCGCCTACGACCCCGAGGGCATGGAAATCGCCGCGCCGATGATGCCCGAGGTCGAGATGAAGGCCAGCGCCTATGCCGCGGCCGAGGGCGCCGATGCCGTCGCGATCGTCACCGAATGGGACGCCTTCCGCGCGCTCGACCTCGCGCGGCTCGGCGCGGGCATGACCGACAAGCTGCTCGTCGATCTGCGCAACGTCTATCGCCGCGACGAAGTCGTGCGCCACGGTTTCCGCCACATCGCTATTGGAACCGGCGGCGAATAGGGGCATCGTCGCGATGGATGGAACAAATCCGCCGCCGCGGCATTGCGAGTCCGACGATCTTTCCGGGGAGCAAGTGAATGACGATGCGTTCGACCATGGGCCGTAACCTCGCCATCGGCGCCTGCGCGCTGTCGGCGCTCGCGCTCGGCGGCTGCGATTTGCTGGGCAAGAAAAAGGATCCCGCGTCGAACCTGCCCCTCCCCGACGCCAGTGCACCGCTGTTCGACGCGCGCGGCGCCGATCGCGGCCGCGTCGACATCTACCGCGACACCGACGGCCTACGCCTCGAACTCGTCGCGCGCGGCTTCGCTGCCGGCACCTATGGCATGCATGTCCATACCGTCGGCCGCTGCGACACGCCCAAATATACGACCGCCGGCCCGCACTGGAACCCGACGAACGTCCAGCATGGCCGCGACAACCCGATGGGCGCGCATCACGGCGACATGCCCAACCTCGTGATCGAACCCGACACCATCGGCCGCGCGACGCTGCGGCTCGTCGGCTCGCGATTGTCGGGCGACGGCGCGCTGCTCGACGCCGACGGCGCGGCCTTCATCATCCACGCCAAGCCCGACGATTATAAGACCGACCCCAGCGGCAACAGCGGCGACCGCATCGTCTGCGGCGTGATTAAGGCGCGGGCGGGGTAATTATCACGTCGCCCCCGCGCAGGCGGGGGCCGCTATCGGTTTAAGCAGCGTCGTCGAGCGAGGCGGCCAGCGGCCCCCGCCTGCGCGGGGGGCGACGTGCAGATCAAACCCGCGCGCGTTCCTCGATCGTCGCTTCGGCCTCTGGCACCGCGCGATAGGCGTAGATCAGCAGCGCCAGCGCGATCGGCGCGACGCCGATCAGCGACAATATGCCGGTGCGCAGGTCGCCGACCGGCTTGCCGTCGACGATCGTGCCCGCCAGGTCCGAAATCTGCCCGACCATATAGGGTCCGAACGACAGACCGACGAGCGTCGTGCCGAGGAAGAAGGCGGCGGTTGCGGTTCCGCGCATGCGCGGCAGCACCAGGTCCTGCGTCGTCGCCGCCGCGGCGCCCAGCGCGGCCGCGCCGAACATGCCGGCGAGGAAGTTCATGACATAGAAGAGCGTCGGGTCAGGGGTCGTATAACCGATCCAGATCGGGATGATCGGCGCAGCGACGCCGAAGATGATCATCAGGATGCGGCCGGCAGGATTTCGCTTGCGCAGCCGGTCGGCCATCCAGCCGCCCAGGATGACGCCGACAAATCCGCTGACCGCGCCGTTGCCGCCCAAGATGAGCGCCAGCTCCTGCTTGGGCAGCCCCAGCACGATCTCGGCATAGGGTGCCGACCAGAAGGCGAGCGCATAGGCGGCGAGGCTGACCATGCCATAGCCCAAGGTCGTGCAGATGAAGGCCGGGGTGCCCCAGATCAGGCGGAAGGTCGCGGGATCGCGCGCGCGCAGCGTGCACGCCCAGGAAAAGACGGCATAATAGCCGATCCCGACCGCCGACCATTGCGGCAGATTGCCGGTCAGCGCGATCATCCACCAGGCAAAGGCGGCAATGGCGGCGGCGAAACCAAGGTTGATCGCGAGCGCAGCCGCGCCGCGCTGCGCTGCGCCGATCAGCGTGAAAGGCGGCACGATCATCGACAGGTCGCGCGCGAATTCGCGGAACGGCGCCGGCGAACTCGGGCTCGGGGTTCCGTCCATCGCGCCGCGCACCGGCTCCTTCAGCGTCGCGACCCACAAGGCGACGAGCAGTCCGGGAATGCCGACGGCGAGGAAGGCCGCCTGCCAGCCGACCAGCCCCATCGGTCCGCCGCCCGGATAGGCCTGGTTCCACGCCTGGACGATCGAGGCGCCGATGAACAAAGACACGCCGCCGCCGAGGTAAAGCCCCGACGAATAGATGGCGAGCGCGGTCGCCTTCTGCCGCTTGGGGAAATAGTCCGAAATCAGCGAATAAGCGGTGGGACTCGCAGTCGCTTCGCCGATGCCGACCCCCATGCGCGCGGCGGTCAGCGTGAACTGGTTGCGCGCGAAGCCCGACAGCGCGGTCATCGCCGACCACAAGGCGAGGCCGATCGACAGCAGCTTCACCCGGCTCCAATTGTCGGCGAGACGGCCGAGCGGGATGCCGAACAGCGCGTAGAAGACCGCGAAGGCCGCGCCGCCGAGGAACCCCATGTCGCCGTCGGTGAGCTTCAGATGCGCCTTGATGTCGACCGCGAGGATGCTGATCACCTGCCGGTCGATGAAATTGAGGATATAGACGACGACGAGGACCGACAGGACATACCAGCTGTAGCCGGTCGCGCGCGGCTCGCCCTCGGCGGTTGCGGCCGGGGGCGATGATGCGGAATCCTTGTCGGTCTCGACCATCTGGCAACCCTCTCCCTGACCCGTTATCGTTGGCGGCCATGGCTAGCAGAGCCGCGAAAAGGCGCAAGTTGAAAGTCGGTTCAACTTTGGGTGCGAGGAAGGGCGATATGCGCGACGATCGAGACATTGCGAAACCCGCGATCCTGTTCCTCTGCCTCGGCAACATCTGCCGCTCGCCGCTCGCCGAGGGTGCCGCGCGCGCCGCCTTCGCCGCCGCCGGGCTCGACGCGGCGCTCGATTCGGCGGGCACCGGCGACTGGCATGTCGGCCGCCCGCCCGACACGCGCGCGCAGGCCGAGGCGCGGCGGCGCGGGATTGACATTTCGGACCTGCGCGCGCGCCAGCTCCGCGCCGCCGACTTCGCCGACTTCGACCTGATCCTCGCCGCCGACGAGACCAATTTGCGCGACGCCCGCGCGCTGGCGCCGGCGGGCGCGACGGCGGAGCTTAAACTGATGCTCGATCTCGTCCCCGGCCGCGCCGGCGAGAGCGTCACCGATCCCTATTATGGCGACGACGGCGGCTTTGCCGCGACGTGGGACGATGTCGCCGCGGTCGCCGCAGCGCTGGTCGCCGCAGCCTCGGGTTCGAGCGGATAGCGCGCAACGGGGTGATAGCGCGACCCGCCGTGGCCCATCGCGCTTTCGTAGAGCGTGACATGGCCAAAGGCGAAGGCGGGACTCGCGAGGTCGCTGTGCAGCGCGAGGAAGGGTGCGACCGGCCCTGATCGGCGGTTGAGGCGGGCGAGGGTGATGTGCGGAACGAAAGCGCGCGTTTCGGGCCCGACCCCGACGCGCGCGAGCAACTGATCGACCTTGCGGTGCAGCGCGGCGATCGGCTCGTGCGGCTCGACCCCGGCCCACACCATATGCGGGCGTCCCTTATGTTCGAACAGGCTGACCCCGGCGATGCGCGCGGTCACCGCCGACGCGTGCAGCGCGCCCAGCGCGGCGGCGATGTCCTCGGCGCGGTGGCGGTCGACCTCGCCGATGAAACGCAAGGTCAGGTGGAGCTGCTCGTCGTCCTGCCAGCGCGCGCCCGAAATGCCATGCATCGCGGGGATCAGCGCAGCGCGGACGGCGTGCGGCGGGCGCAACGCGACGAACAGGCGGTGGGTCGACATGGCCGCACCAGCATAAGCCTTCCGCAGGCCACGAAAACCCGAAAGACGCGGCATTTCCGGTTTCGCTTGAAAGCAACGCGGAAAATGCCGATATTGCTGGCTACGGCCGGTATGGGCTGGTCGGTTATGGAGTGAAAACAATGGCTAATTGGAACGACCCCAATATGGCGGCTTCCGGTTTTGGCGCCGGCGCAGACGCGAGGGACCAGGCCGTCGATGCCGGCCTGCGGTCGTACATGCTGTCGGTTTACAACTATATGGCCTCGGGCGTGCTGCTCACCGGCATCGTCGCGCTGCTCGCGTTCCAGACGGGCGTGACGCTGTCGCTGGTCCAGAGCCCGCTGTGGTTCGTCGTCGCGCTGTCGCCGCTGGCGTTCGTGCTGGTGCTGAGCTTCGGGATCAACCGCCTGTCGACCACCGCGATGCAGGCGATCTTCTGGACCTTCGCCGTGGTGATGGGCCTGTCGATGTCGACGATCTTCCTGCGCTTCGGGATGGGTTCGATCGCGCAGACCTTCTTCGCGACCGCGGCCGCTTTCATCGGCCTCAGCCTCTACGGCTATACGACCAAGAAGGATCTGTCGGGTTTCGGCACCTTCCTGATCATGGGCGTCGTCGGCATCATCGTCGCGATGCTGATCAACCTGTTCGTCCAGTCGAGCGCGCTGATGCTGGCGATCAGCGTGATCGGCGTGCTGATCTTCGCGGGCCTCACCGCCTATGACACGCAGAAGATCAAGAGCATGTATTTCTATGTCCGCGGGTCGGACATGATGGGCAAGTCGGTGATCATGGGGGCGCTGAACCTCTATCTCGACTTCGTCAACATGTTCACTTTCCTGCTCAACATCTTGGGCAGCCGCGACTGAGCGGACGGACGAACGATCGGACAAGCGAGCCCGGCGGAGCGATTCGCCGGGCTCTTTTTTGCGCGGGAAGGGGCAGGAATGAAGGCGATCTGGGGCGCGCTCGCCGCGGCCGCGATGGGGATGGCTGCCCCGGCGACGGCCGCCGAGGTCCAGCCATGCGCGGTCGAGCGTCCCGCCGACGGCGACCTCAAGGCGCATGCGGCGCGCCTGTTCCCCGCCGCCGACGCCGCCATGATCGACGCGCTGCTCGCCTGCCTCGGCGACCCCGATCCCGCGGTGCGCGACGGCTTCGCCTTCACCCTGTGGAGCGAGGGGCTGCGCGGCGGGCATGTCTCCCCGGCGTCGATGCGCCATGCGAACGCGCGGCTGCAGGCGCTGGTCGCTCAGCCCGACGACAAAGCGGGCTTTCGCAAACCTTTCGCCGCGCTCGCGCTGTCCGAAGTCGCGCGCGCTGACCGCATCGCGCCCTTCCTGACCGGGATCGAACTGCACGCGCTCGCCGCGTCGGGAGCCGCCTATCTGCGCGGGGTCACCGACTATCGCGGCTTCGTCGCGGGCGAAGGCTGGCGCCACGGCGTCGCCCACGGCGCCGACCTGCTGCTCCAGCTCGTGCTCAATCCGCGGCTCGCGCGGGCCGATGCCGACCTGCTGCTCGGCGCGATCGCCGCGCAGGTCGCGCCGCCGACGCCCGTCTACTATGTCCATGGCGAAGCCGGACGGCTGGCGCGGCCGATCCTTTATCTCGCCAAACGGCCCGACATCGACGATGCCGCCTGGACGGCGTGGTTCAAGGCGCTGCACCCCGACGCGTCGGCGCGCTGGCAGGACGCCTATGCCGGCGACGCCGGCTTGGCGGCGGTGCACAACAGCGGCGCCTTCGCGCAGGCCATCTATGTCAGCGCGTCGGAGACGCAGGACCCGCAGATCCGCCGTCTCGCTCCGCTCGCGGTCGAGCTGATCAAGGCGCTGCCCTAGGCGGGCGCCGTCCCCGCCGCCTGCATCTCGGCGATCAGGCCGTTGTCGATTTCCTTCGCCCGCTTGTAGCCGGCGCGTTCGCGCAGCGGCGCGACATAGGCCTCGAACGCCGGGCGGCTCGGGATCGTCCCGAATTGCAGTCCCCAGTCGATCTGGCTGCCGACATAGACGTCGGCCGCAGTGAAGCGGTCGCCCGCGACATAGGTCCTGCCCGCGACCGCCGATTCGAGCGCGCCCAGCGCCGCGTCGAGCGAGCCGAAGCCCGCCATGCGTTGCTGGTCGGCGTCGGGCTCGATCCCGAAATGCTTGGCAGTGATCGCCTGTTCGACCGGGCCCGCGGTGAAGAACAGCCAGCGATAATAATCGGCGCGCGCGTCGGCGTCGGGCGCCAGCCCCGCGGCGGGAAAGGCGTCGGCCAGATAGGCGCAGATCGCCGCGCATTCGGTGACGACCTGGCCGTCGTGGACGATCGCCGGGACCTTGCCCATCGGATTGATCGCCAGATAGGCGTCGCCCTTCATCGTGGTGGCATAGTCCATGATGTGGGTGTCATAGGGCGCGCCGACCTCTTCGAGCATCCAGCGGACGATCTGTCCGCGCGACATCGGGTTGGTATAGAAAATCAGCTCGTCGGCCATTGCGTCTCTCCCTTGGCTGCGAATCGGTTCGTATCGAACATAACAGGAACATCGTTGCCGTTCCACCGGACTTGTTTTGTCATGGCGTGCGGCTAAGGCAAGGCGATGAGCGACGAACGCATCTGGACCGCCGCCGTGCTGGTGATCGGCGACGAAATCCTCTCGGGCCGCACGCCGGACAAGAATGTGTCGCAGATCGCGACCTGGCTCGATGTGCAGGGGATTCGCCTGCGCGAAGTGCGCATCGTCCCCGATGTCGAGGACGAGATCGTCGACGCGCTGAACGCGATCCGCGCGCGCTACGACTACGTCTTCACCACGGGCGGCATCGGCCCGACCCACGACGACATCACCGTCGACGCGGTCGCCAAGGCGCTTGGCGTCGGCGTGATTGTCCATCCCGACGCCCGCGCGATCCTCGAACGCTATTACACCGCGCGCGGCGGCGAACTCACCGAGGCGCGGCTGCGCATGGCGCGCACCCCCGACGGCGCCGAGCTGATTGCCAACCGCATGTCGGGCGCGCCGGGCATCCGCATCGGCAATCTCTTCGTGATGGCGGGGGTACCCCATATCACCGCGGGCATGCTCGACGCGCTCACCGGCGAGCTCGAGGGCGGCGCGCCGCTGGTCGCGCATACGATCGGCGCCTGGGCGCCCGAGAGCGAGGTCGCCGACCTGCTCCGCCAGGGCGAAAAGGACCACGCCGGCGTCGCGATCGGGAGCTATCCCTTCTTTCGCGACGGCAAGGTCGGCGCCAATTTCGTGATCCGTTCGACCGATGCCGACAGCGTCGCCGCCTGCGTCGCACAGGTGACCGCGGGGCTCGAGGCCGCGGGTTATACGGTGACCGACGGCGGCATCTGATCGGCCTCACTCGTCCGTGTGGCACGGGGCAGGCGGCGGAGCATCGCGATCGCGAGCAGCCCGAACAGCGCCGCGACGAGGAAGGCGGCGCCCGGGAAGTGCACCGGCGCGCCGCTGCCCGTGAACCAGGCCATGGTCCCGATCAGAAGCCCCGGCGCGGCGATCTGGCCCAGCCCCATCGCCATCGCCGAAATCCCCTGCACCTCCCCTTGCGTTTCGGGCGTGGCGCGGCGCGACATCAGCGCCATCAGCGATGGCTGCACCGGCGCTTGCAGCGCGACGGGGATCAGCAGCAGGAAGGCGCCCAGCGTCGTGTCGACGAAGGCGTATCCGGTATAGACCAGGATCGCGATCGCGATGCCGATCGTCGCCGCGTCGCGCTCGCCGAAGCGCCCCACCATCGGCCCGACGACGAATGCCTGCCCCAGCGCGATCATCACCCCGACCGCCGCCAGGCTTGCGCCGATCATCTTCGGCGACCAGCCGAGCTGCGCGATGCAATAAAAGCTCCATGTCATCGGATAGACGAGGCTGGCGATCTGCCACAGCACCAGCACGCTCGCGACCCCGCCCATGCCGGGCTGGCCACGCATCGTCTTCCACGCGCCCAGCGGGTTGGCGCGGCGCCAGTCGAAGGCGCGGCGGCGCTCCGCCGCCAACGTCTCGGGAAAGATGAAAAAGCCGTAGAACATGTTCGCCGCGGCGAGCATGGCAGCCGCCACAAACGGCGCGCGCGGCCCGATCTCGCCCAGAAAGCCGCCGATCGCCGGGCCGACGATGAAGCCGACCCCGAATGCCGCGCCGACGAAGCCGAAATTGCGTGCGCGCTCTTGCGGCGCGGTGACATCGGCGATCGCCGCCTGCGCCGCCGCGAAGCTGCCGCCGAAGATCCCCGACAGTGCGCGTGCGATGAACAGCCAGGGCAGGGTATCGACGACGGTCAGCAGCACATAGTCGGCCGCGAGCCCCGCGAGCGAGAGTAGCAGCACGCGCCGCCGCCCGAAGCGGTCCGACAGATTGCCGAGCACCGGCGAGGCGATGAAGGTCGCGACCGCCATCACCTGGCCGATCGCGGTGGCGATGCCCATCGCGCTGGCGAGGTCGGTGCGGCCGATCTCCATCACCAGGTCGGGCAGCACCGGCATGATGATGCCGAAGCCGATCGCGTCGATGAAGATCGTCGCGACGATGAAGGGGATGGTGCGCGAAGCGGTCACGAGGGGTCCTATGTCTGGCGGCGGGGAAGCGCGGCTTGCCCTTTGGCGCATCAGCGCCTAGCGGCACCGATCCTTCCCCCGTGCGTTGGCGATAGATGAAACTCGAAATTTCCGCTGCCTTAAATTACCGGCTCGGCGACCCGGTCGACCTGATGCTCCAGATCGAGGCGGCCGAGCTGCCCGATCAGCATATCCTCCGCGCGTCGCTCGACGTCGGAAATCCCGAACATTTCGCGCGCCAGCCGGGGCAGGATGCGATCGGCGAACGTATCTGGATGCGCAGCGGCGGCACGCTTCGTGCGCGCTATTCGGCGCTGATCGCGATCGACCGGCCCGACGTGGATTATCGCGGCCTTCCCGCGGTGCCGCTCCACCGCCTGACCGCCGACGCGGTCCCCTATCTCAACGAATCGCGCTATTGCCCGTCGAACAAGTTCCATGCCTTCGTCGAGCGCCGCTTCGGCGACGCCGAGGGGGGCGAGAAGATCGGGCGGATACGCGACTGGATCGAAAGCCGCTTCACCTATGTCGCGGGCACCAGCACCGCAGAGACCGGCGCGCTCGACAGCTTCGTCGAGCGGCGCGGGGTGTGCCGCGACTATGCGCATGTGCTGATCGCGCTCACGCGCGCCGCGCATATCCCCGCGCGCATGGCCAGCGTCTATGCCCCGCGCGTCGACCCGCAGGATTTCCACGCGGTGGCAGAGGTCTATCTGGACGGCGGCTGGCACCCCGTCGATGCGACGGGCATGGCGCAGCGCGGCGAGATCGCCCGCATCTGCGTCGGCCGCGACGCCGCCGACGTCAGCTTCCTCACCGCCTATCGCGATATCGAGCTGATCGACCAGCGGGTGTCGGTGAACAAGATCGCGGACTAGCGTGGAGCGGGTGAAGGGAATCGAACCCTCGTCGTAAGCTTGGGAAGCTTCTGCTCTACCATTGAGCTACACCCGCAATCTCAAAGCCTTAATTCACCTTCGCACTTGGCGCTGGCTCTTTTCTGGCTCCGAAACCTCGCGGCCCCTATCGCCGTCTCCGGCTCAATCTTCAAGAGCTTTTGTGCGCCGTGATGCTCCAAGAACGCCTGACCTATTGACCAGGTGCCCGAACGCGAGGGAGTAGGCCGTCGAGGAAAGCCGAACAGCAGAACGGCAGCCTCGCCGTCCGATTCGCTAGAACAATATGCCGAAACTGAACTGGAGAATGTCTTCCTTCTGATAGGTCTTTTCTTCGCGCCCGTTCTTATATTCGAGACCAAAGTCGAAAGCGCCGAGGTTGTCGAACCACCAGCGATATTTGAGTGCGGCTTCCAGCCTGCCGATATCCGGCGCATTGCCGCTCACCGTCCACCAATGTCGATAACTGAGGTTGCCGACGACGCCCTGTTTCACATTGGCGGGCGGCGCAAGCTGGAGCGCTGCCAGTCCGCCGAGCGCTAGGCGATCGTCGCGAAGCGTGATGTCCGCACGCCCGTTTCGGGTCATCGCGCTGAATTGCCCTTCGAGGGACCCGCTGCAGCGCGTCCGGAACTTGATTCCGGCAATGTCGTGGCTCTTGAGCTCGCCGATGGCGCAGATACCTAGGTCGTTTTCGTGGGGTTGCAAGGTGATCGCAACCTGGCCGTTGACCCTTTCGCTGTCGCGGACGAAATCGAATATATATCCCGATTTCAAATCGATCATCATGAAATCGGCCGGAACGATCTCGGCGATCTGCAATCCCAGTTCCAGATTATGCGTGTCGCCATCGCTTCGCCGGACGCCGGGCGCCAGCGCCGCGGCAGGCCGCTCGCGCGATCGCGCCAGGCTGTAATCGGCGAAGAGAAAAGTGGGCGTGGGCGCCTGATCGCCGGTCAGCCGCCAACCCAGTACACCTTCGAATCCCAGGTCAGTCGTCTTCTTTCGCGATCCGTCATCCTTGTCGACAATGGTCCGTTTGACGGAAATCGTCGCGGACGGAGCTTCCGAACGATCGTCGCCGCCAGACGCCAAAGCCTCGACGCTTCCGACAAGGCCCAGGCGGGGAATGCCGGTCGGCTTCCCGAGCTGTTCGACGATCGTCGGCACAGGTTTGATCGGCGTGCAGAAGAGCTGCGTGCCATCGACAAACGGCCAAAGCCTGTCTCGGTCGGTAGCAATGGGCTCGTCGGGTAGCGGGGCAAGCGCGATGATCGCATCCGCGGGCGCCCTTTTATCCGGCCCGGCGTGGGCCGCTTTCGAATCTTTCCTGATTTGCGCATTCAGATCGCGCACAAGCCGCTGCACCTGGTTGGAAACAACGGCTTGCATATTGGCGGGCCGCGCCTCGAACGCCGCGGCCAATTCCGATTGGATCGCTTCCCGATATTCGATTGTCCCGATGGCCAGCGGCCGGCCGTTCCACTCGGTCGTGCGATGGCCCGACAGCAACAGGACGGCCTCGGCGAGGCGCCACGTTTCCAGGGGCCTCGCTTCCGACGGATTCGCAATGCCGGAACAGGCCAGGCGCGTCACCGGGCCAAGATCGGATGCGACCTGCGCCTGCGCCAGACCGGGAACCGACAGCGCGAGCCCCGCGGCGAACAGGATGCGACCTCTCGTCACAATGCGCTCCAGAAGCTCGCGAACGACTGGCTGGCTTTCGCCACATTTGCCTTTTCGTCCAGATAATCCTGGAATTTCTCCAGCCGAAGCATTCGCAGTTTCCGTAGTTCGGCCTGCGTATCATTGATGGGGAAGCCGATCGCTTCCTCGAAGGCCGCGACCATTTCCTTCGATTCCTGCAGCCACCGCAACACCGACGCGCCCCAGCCGTTCACATCATCGCCCGGCACGACACCCGACCATGCCGGATAGAATTCCGGGTACTCCCGATAAACAAACGCATCGATCACAGCGTGTGCCTCGTCTGCATAGCGTCCCATCTCGTCCCTCCTGCGCCACGCCAGTCCCGGCGGAAGGCCGGCTGGCTCGCCCACCGACCTGCCACCTCCCGCCCACTCCCGCGCGTGACGGTCGTCACGCGCACATCGGCATTGGCATCGGCTATCACGCGGCCTAGGATCGAAGCGTCCGGACGGGGACCGGCAGGTTGGGGGCGCAGGGCTTTGGCGCAGGACAGGACCAGCGCGGCAACGGTTTTCGCGGCGGCCTTCGGCTGTTCCGGCGACACCGCCGACGCGCTGATCGCGAAGGCGCGGCTGAAAAGCTATGCGCCGCGCGCGACCATCATCGAAAGCCAGCACCAGAATGCGCATGTCTATCTGCTGCTGGACGGACGTGCGCACGCCTTGGCGCTGTCGGTCGACGGCCGGCTCATCCTCGTCGAGAGTTTCGATCAGGGCGCGATTTTCGGCGAGGCGAGCCTGCTCGGCGACGGCGTCGCCGATCACGAGATCGCCGCGGTCGACCGCGTCGAGGCGGGGCAGTTCGCCAACCATGTCTTCATCGCGATGATGGAGAATTACAGCTGCATCGCGCTCACCATGTCGCGCCTGCTCACCGCGCGGCTCCTCGCCGCGTCGCGCCAGATGGTCGAGATCGCGACGCTGTCGGCGCCCGGCCGCGTCCATGGCGAATTGCTGCGCCAGGCGCGCCTGTCGGGCGACTGGACGATCAGCCCGCCGCCGGTGCTCGCCGAATTCGCGGTGCGGATCCGCTCGACCCGCGAAACGGTGTCGCGGACGATCAGCAGCCTGGAAAAAAACGGCATCATCCGCCGCGACGAGCGGGCGCTGACGATCGTCGCGCCGCACCGGCTCGAAGAACTGATCTATTGAAGCGCGAAAAGCTCCAGCCCGTCATGGTCGCCGATGGGCGTCGCACGCATCGGCGTCGTCGCGGTGACGACCATCCCCCTCGCAAAGGATTCGCTCACCACGATGGTCCCCGCCTGCGTCGCCGCGCCGATCGCGGCGAGCGTCGCCACCGCGGGGCCGAGCAGGCTATCGCCGTTTCGGTGGAGCAGCCCATAATGGCCCGACAGCAGCAAAGGGTGCGCGCCCGCCGGCGCCGCCTGCTGCAGTTCCCGCGCGAAATCGGCGGCGGCGGCGGCTTGCTCGAAGGCAAGCAGCCGGCCGTTGCCATGGGGCTGGCTCATCGCCGGTTGACCGGGCAGGCGCTTTGCCGCGTCCCAAAAGGGCCTGATCAGCGTGTCGAGCGCATCGGCAAAGCCGCCTTCGCCGAGATCGTCGAGCCCCTCGAAACGCACCAGCAGCATCGCCATCAATCGCCGGTCGGTGCGGCCCTCCTGCTTGCTCGAGGACGGCGCGACCGGTGCGGTGCGCGGCGCGCGCAGCCTGTGCTGTGAAGGCGGGCAACCCAAGGGGTCAAGCCGCGAGCTCAGCCACCTCCTGCCGTCGCGCCTGGTCCCGGCACCGCCGCCATATTTCCCTTTGCCGTCATCGATGATCAGCAGCTGGGCGGCGCCGCTTTCGAGCAGGCGAGCCTTGAGCATCGCTGCGCCCATGGCCATATCGGCGGCAAGCGAGGTCGCGCACGGCTCATAGGCGCCGGTCACCCGCGTCGCCGAACGAATCGACTTTGCGCCTCCCAGGCACCTTTCGAAGCGCGCGTCCCAGTCGCCGCCATAGGGCAGGATCGACTGGGCCCGGAATTCCTCGCAGCCGGTCGGCAGCACGACATGGAGTTTGGCGCCGCGCGCCAGCAGCGCCTCGGCGATCACGATATCGGCGCCCGCGGCGAGCGCGCCATAGCCGAAACCGATCCTCTCCGCGTCGAGGATCGGGTCAATCCGGGCGCGCAGCGCATCGGTGTCGCCCGCGGCGACGCCCAGATGGCCCGCGAAATGCAGGCTGCGCGGCGGGCGGTGCCGGTCGAGCCAGCTCAGATCGCCGCCGCCCGCCTCGATGATCAGGCGGAACTGGCGCAAGGTCGAGGCATGGTCGCTCCACCCCTCGGGGTTCGCCGCGCGCGCTTCGGCCAGCGCGGCGTCGGCGCCGGCGACGTCGCCGAGCAGCAGCAGCGCCTCGGCGCGCGTCGCGGCGAG
Source organism: Sphingopyxis sp. GW821-FHT12F08 (assembly GCF_058806755.1). Classification (NCBI taxonomy): domain Bacteria; kingdom Pseudomonadati; phylum Pseudomonadota; class Alphaproteobacteria; order Sphingomonadales; family Sphingopyxidaceae; genus Sphingopyxis; species Sphingopyxis sp. GW821-FHT12F08. The sequence continues at coordinate 49,725 of NZ_JBXAQA010000008.1, read as the reverse complement.
CCAATAGGGCGTCTCGGCGATCGGCGCCCCGCCGGCGAGCCGCGCGAGCACTTTGCGCGCCGCCGCCCTGGCCCGCGCGCGTTCGCCGGCCAGGAAGGCGAGCGTCGCGACGTTGATCAGCAGATAGGGCTGCGGCGACAGCGCGTCGGCGGCGGCATAGGCGCGTTCCGAGGCGCGGAGTTGGTGCGCACGTTCGGGGCCTTCGGCGCGCAGCGCGCGATCCTTGTGCAGCCGCCCCTTGACCGCCAGCGCTGCGGGATCGCCGGCCGCGGCGTCATAGCCCGCATCGACGAACAAATCCCACGCCCGGTCGAGCGCTCCCGACCGGGCGAGGCTGGTGATGTGGGGGAGGGAGGCAGTCACGCTGCGGCCGGCCTCATGGCGGATAGCCGAGGCCGTTGCCCGAGCCGGGGTCGATGATCATGGGGATAGTTTGTCCAATGTCCGTAAAGGTGCACTGAGGTATCTTAGGTAGACAAGCGCGAAGATTCAGATTGATGGAATATGAAGTAGTTACATCATTGTTGAGATCTATTTGATCTCCTCTAGAATCTCTAAAATAATTGTCCACGTATAGTAAACTACGCTCCTCCGCTGGAAAACCAATCATGTACTTTTTGACTTCCGCATTGTAGAATGTCTTATTTATATTCATTTCTCTATTGGGGCCGCTTGTAGGAATTGGCGTAGGCAAAATATGAGATTTACCAAAATTTGCGGTTGCGGCAAATCTAGTAAAAGACATAGGAACGTGTTCGTTGAATCCTATATTCTCATGATCAACAAACATATATATTCTTGACTGACGATCGAATTTAAAATCAGAAAGATCTTCATACACTCTCCCAATGATTTTACATTCTGTAGAACTTGGGGAAGATATTTTTCCGCCACTCAAAGTATTTAGAGCGCAAGATATTTCTTCATCGCTCGGCTCTTCTCCTTCAAAGTATCCGTGACGCGCTACCAAGGCTAGTGGACTTATTGTTGAATCAAATCTTAAATATAGAGCAACAAATATTTTAGGATCATAATTTACGTCTGCTCCAGTAGCAAGTCCTTTTGGATTATCTCCGTGATGAAATTCATTTCCATATATACCTTGTCTTGCAGATAGCTCAAAACTATACCCGCTCATTATTGTTACTGCACAGGAAAATGCCACGATTTTTAAGGATTTCTTGATCATTTTCATTCTCCCCAATCTTCCGCTTCCACCCCGCCCAGAAACGCCTCCAAGCGCCGGACCACCTCATAATCCCCGTTCATGCGCGCCATTCGCGCGACCACATCCCGCGCCGCGCCGAGCGTCGCGCGCCACGCCGGGTCGCCCAGCGCCTTCTGCGATTCCGCCAGTGCGCCGAGCGTGCGCGCCTTTACCTGCTGGTTGACGATATCCACGCCGGCGTTCGCGACCAGCGCGTCGATCGTGTCGCGCGCCGCGCCGTAGAGTTTCACGGCCTTGTCATGTCGTCCCGCGAGTTGCTGGACGCGGCCTTCGCCCATCAGCGACCAGACCATGTGCATGCGATAATCGCTGTTCTTCGGGTCGCGCGCGATCAGGGCGGCGAGCAGCCGGCGTTCCTCGCCGCGTTCGGCCGATGCCTCGGCCAGCCGTTCCTTGCGCTCATAATATTTGGCGAGCCAGCCATGGTTGTTGGCGAGCGCCAGCACCGTTTCGGCCTTTCCGGGCGCGCGCACGAGCGCGACCTTCCCGTCCTTCACCGAGGCCACGCAATAGCCTTCGGCGGCGCGCAGGTCCTTGTCGTCGCGCAGGAAATAGTCGCACATATTGCCATTGGCATAGGCGAGCTCGAGCGCCGTGCGCGCCGATTTCGGCTCGATCGCCGCCAGCCTTTCGGCCTCGCGCAGATAGGCCTGCCAATGCCGCCCCGTGGTCGCGCGATCATCCTTCTGCCACGCGATATAGCCGACCCAATATTCGCTCTGCGCATGCGCGAAGATCGCGTCGGGATCGTCCGGACGCTGCGCCAGCACCGCGGCGGTCGTGCGCCGCGCCTCGGCGAATTTGGCGAGCGCGCCGTCGAGGTTCGCCGCGCGCTCGTCGTCCTCGCCCATCAGGTGCAGGATGCGTGCGCGTTGGTTCAAGCTTGCGGGGGGCAGCCCGCCCAGGTCCTGCTGGCTATAATAGGCCATCGCGCGCGCATTGACCCCGGCCATCACCTCGGGCCGCCCCACCCCTTCCAGTCTCTCGCGCAAATCGGTGAGCATATATTCGACCAGTCCCTCGGCTTCGGCGCGCTGGCGGTCGGCCTCGGCCTGCGCCCGGAGCGCCGCCACCAGCAAGGCAGCCATGACTAGCAGCGCGATCAGCGCCGCGAGCGTGACGGCCGTCACGCGGCGCAATTGCCGCTGGGCATCGCGCTGGACGAGCGCATCGAGATCGAGACCGGTGAGCCCGGCGACCAGTTTCAGCGTGGCGAGCCGCCGCCCGTCGCCGCCCTTGCGGAAATCGGCCGCGGCAGGCTCGCGGCCGTCGAGTGCGTGCGGAAAGGCCGCACGCGGCTCGCCCCTGATCAAGGCCGCCAGGATCGGACGATCGGGATGAAGCGTCCGGAAGGTCTCGATTTCCTTACCCACCCAGATGCTGTCGCGGGCGTCCGGCGAGCATAATACGATCAGCGCTTCCGACCGCGCGAGCGCACCGCGCACTTCCTCCGACAGATCCTCGCCCGCCGGCAGATCTTCACGGTCGCGGAAAATCGGCGCCAGCTTCGGTGGCACCACCCCGCTCGCCGTCGTCAAACCGACCAGCTTCTTCGGAATATGGTAGGTTTCGAGCGCATGGTGGATTTTCTTCCCCCACGCCGCGTCGCGATGACTGTAACTGACAAAGGCCCTGTAGCTGCCGGACTGGTAGGAGTGCCGCAGAGCCCCATCTTCGGCTTCGCCATGCATCGAACGCCCCCCGTTCGTACCTAGTGCATGATCAAAACTGCCCGATATTGCCAACATAAACAAGCGAGCGTTTGCCGCCCAAGAAACGATGGCCGGGAATTTGCAAATAGGATGAACGATTAAATCAACGATTTCAGAATTTGTGGCGTCGCACGAGGTGTCGATTATCTTTTCAGTTGACCGCGTGGCCGTTCAACGGCGCCGCCGCCCGGCCAATCCTTCCTCTGCAGGAGGAGACACCCGCGTCGTTGCGGCCCCGCAAGATCCAGGCGCAGGTCAAGCGACAGCCTTGTTGGCATATGCGTCGGATCTCCCGGGAGCCAAAGCGGCAACGCGGGCGCGCGTCCAACAGCGACGCCACGCGGACACGGGCGCGCGAAAGCGCGCCGCCGCATATTTCTAGGCCGCGGCCACGGGGCTTTTGCGGCGGACGATCGTCTGCGCGTTGGTATATTCGAGCAAGCCTTCGAGGCCCCCCTCGACGCCGACGCCCGATTGCTTCATCCCGCCGAACGCCGCGGTCGGCGACAGGTGCTGGGTTTCGTTGACCCACACCGTCCCGCTCGCGATGCGCTGCGCAAGGTCGAAGGCCTTATCCTCGTCGCGGCCCCATACCGATCCGCCGAGACCATAGTCGGTCGCATTGGCGCGCGCGACGACATCGTCATAATCGTCGAACTTGATCAGCGGCAACACCGGGCCGAACTGTTCCTCCTGGACGATCCGGCTATCCTCGGGCGGGTTGTCGAGGATGGTGACGGGGATGAAATAGCCCGGCACATCGGCTGCCGCGCCGCCGACGAGGAACTTGTAGCCCTTGTCCCTGGCGTCCTCGATCAGCTCGAGGACGCGGCGGTATTGCGCTTCGTTGTTGATCGGGCCGATCTGCGTCCCCTGTTCGGAGCCGTCGCCGACCTTCACCGTCTTGGCATAGGCGACGAGCGCGTCCTTCAGCTCTTCGTAGATGTCCTTGTGCACATACATGCGCTTGGTCGCGATGCAGATCTGGCCGTTGTTGCGGAACGCCGCCCAGAACAGCTCCCCGGCGACCTTTTCGACGTCGACGTCGGGCATGACGATCGCGGCGTCGTTGCCGCCGAGTTCGAGCGTCACGCGCTTGAGCGTCGGCGCCGCCGATTGCATCACGCGCCGCCCGGTCGCGGTCGAGCCGGTGAAGCTGATCTTGTCGAAACCGGGGTGGCTCGTCATCCACGGCCCCAGCGCGTCGCCGCCGGTGACGATGTTGAGCACGCCGGGCGGGAGCATATCCTTGACCAGCTCGCCGAATTTCAAGGTCGTAAGCGGGGTGAAGGGCGAGGGTTTGAGGACCATACTATTGCCCGCGAGCAGCGCCGGGCCGACCTTGAACATCGCGAGCACCATCGGGAAATTCCACGGCGCGATCGCGCCGACGACGCCGAGCGGGACGTGGCGCGTCTCGCTATAGCGCTCGTCGCTGTCCTCGTTGACCGTCACCGGCAGATCGAGCGACGCGGCGCCCATCAGCCAATAGCCGGCGCCCATGATCTCGCCCTCGGCCTCGGCATGCGGCTTGCCCTGTTCGGCGGTGAGCAGGCGCTTGAAGGCGTCGGCATGCGCGAGCACTGCCTGCCCCATGGCGTTGAGCGCGGCCTTGCGCTCTTCGATCGGGGTCGCGGCCCAGCCTGGAAAGGCGGCACGGGCGGCAGCGATGGCGCGGTCCAAATCGTCGGGCGTCGCGCCGGGCGCGCTTCCGATCGCTTGCTCGGTCGCGGGGTTCAGCACCTCGAAGCGCGCGCTGCCGCTATCGAGCCGGCCGCCGATCAGCATCGCATAGTCGCGGTCGAAATCCATTGTCCGTCTCCTTACCCAAACCGTTCGTGCTGAGCTTGTCGAAGCACCGTTCTTCTATCTTCAACTCTCGAAAGAAAGAGCGGCCCCCTTCGACTGCCTTGCAGGCGCTCAGGACAGGCTTCGACACGCTCAGGGCGAACGGAGTTTTGGCGCGTGTTTCTCAAGGTATCAGCACGACCTTGATGCACTCGCCGCGCGCCTGCGCGCCAAGCGCCTCGTTGATCTCGGCAAGCGGGAAGGTCTTGATCAGCCTGTCGAAGGGAAAGCGCCCCGCGGCGTGATGCGCGATCAGTTCGGGGATGAAGCTTTGCGGATCGCTATCGCCCTCGATGATCCCGATGATGCGGTGGCCGGGGGTCATCAGCGCGGCGATATTGACGCTGATCGCGGCGTCGGGCTTCGATGGCACGCCGACGAGCCCAATCGCGCCATGACTGCCGAGCGCGGCAAGCCCGGCCTCGATCACGGGCACGACGCCGCTGGTATCGAAGGCGAAGTCGAGGCCCGCTGGGACGATCGCGCGCAAGGCGGCGGCCAGATCGCCGGCCTCCGCCGGATCGATCACATGTGTCGCACCAAGCTCCGTCGCGATATCGCGCCGCGCGGCAATCGGCTCGACGAGGATGATCGTCGAACAGTCCTGAATCACCGCCCCCATCACTGCGGCGAGGCCCACGGGACCACCGCCGAAGATCGCGATGCTCGATCCCGCGGGGCAGGCGAGCGAGTTCATAACCCCGCCCGCGCCGGTCTGGAAACCGCAGCCGAGCGGCCCGAGCAGTTCGAGCGCGACCTTCGAGGTGTCGACCTTCACGACATTGCGCGCGCGGGTGACGGTGAGCGCCGAGAAGGAGGACTGGCCGAAGAAATGCGAGGTGACGCGTTCATCGCCTTTGGAATAGGCGGTCGACCCGTCGTCGAGCCGCATCCCGGCATAGTTCAGCGGCACGAAGCTCTGGCAATAGCTCGGCAGATGCTCGTCGCAGCGCGGGCAGGCGCCGCAGCTCGAGAAGCCGACGACGACCGCGTCGCCGACCGCCAGCCCCTCGACGCCGTCGCCGATCGCCTCGATCACGCCGGCACCCTCATGGCCGAGCACGCCGGGAAGCGCGAAAGGCGCGAACTGATCGCGGAAGATGAGGTCGGTGTGGCAGAGGCCGACGCCCGCGATGCGCACCCGCACCTCGCCCGCGCGCGGTGCCTCGACCTCGATCGTCTCGATCGTGAACTCGCCGCCGGGCTGACGGACTATTGCGGCCTGTGCCTCTGTCATCCTTGTCTCCGTCATCCCGGCGAAGGCCGGGATCTCATCGTTGCGTATTCCCTTGCCGTGGAGATCCCGGCCTTCGCCGGGATGACGAGATAGGGGGTGTTTGTTGTGCCGTTCAGTGGAGCCCGCGCCGTTCCTGCTGGCGATAGTCGCTCGGCGCCATGCCGAACCAGGCGCGAAAGGCGCGGCTGAAATGGCTCTGGCTGGTGAAACCCGTCGCCTCCGACAAAGCCGCGAGGGTGAGGTCGGTCTGGACAAGCATCTGTTGCGCACGGTCCAGCCGTGCCTTCATCACATATTGGTGCGGCGAGATGCCCGTCGCCTTCTTGAACAGGCGGCAGAAATGCGACGGCGTGACCCCCGCCACCGCCGCCATCGCCTCCAGGCTATGCTCGTCGGCTGGGTTGGCGAGGACGGCGTTCATGATCTTGTGCAGGCGGTAGGCCGAGAAATCGGACACCGGGATCTCGGTAGGGTTGCCGTGCGCGGGCGGGCCCGAGAGGATATGCGCCTTGAGCGCATTCACCATCGCCGCGACATAGGCGGTGCGCTCCTCGGCCTGCGGCGCGTAGAGTTCGGACAGGATCTGGCGGGTGAGCGCGACGCCGAGCGGATCGGCAAAGGCGAAGCGCATCTTGTTGAACTGGTCGGCGTGCGGCTGGCCCGCGAGCACGTCCGACGACATCGAGAGCGTCACGACGTCGAGCTCGCCGTCGACGAGCCAGCCCGTCGGCATCCCCGCAGGGACGATCGTCGCGCAGCCGGGGATCGAGCTCGTCTCGGTCCAGCCATCGCGGTCCCAGGTCTTGACCTGCGGCTTGCCCGCGACATGGACGGTGAAGATCGGCTGCGGCAGCGCGGGGAGGGTATAGCTGCCGACGAACTGGCGCCAGCGGCAGAGCGACCAGCCGTCACCGATCGACCCCATCTCGACGTCGGGCGCGCGGCCGAGGACGTCGCAGATGATTTCCTTATTATCCCAGACGCCGTCCTGTTTCACGCTATCAGCCTGACATCGAGCCGCTTGAAGCCGTTGATGAAGTTCGACCGCACGCGAACCGGCTCTCCCACAATCTCTATCCGCCGAACATGACGCGCCATTTCGGCAAAGGCGAGTCGCAATTGCATCTCGGCAAGCCGCGATCCGACGCAGACATGCGTGCCTGCGCCGAAAGCGAGATGCTGGCGGATCGGGCGCGCGATATCGAAGGCGTCGGGATCGGGAAAGACCGCGGGGTCGCGGTTGCCGGCGGGATAGAAGACGACGACCTTGTCGCCCTTGCGGATTTGCTCCCCGCCAAGCTCGGTGTCGTGCGTCGCGGTGCGGCGCATATGGATGACGGGGCTGGCATGGCGGACCATTTCCTTGACCGCATTCGGCAGCAGGCCGGGGTCGGCGCGGACCCTGTCCCACTGATCGGGGTTGTTCGCGAAAGCGATCAGGCTGTGGTTGATCGAATTGCGCGTCGTCTCGTTGCCGCCGACGAGCGCGAGGATGAGGTTGCCGATGAAGTCGCCGAGCGGAACGGGCTGACCATGGATTTCGGTGTTCGCGAGCAGCGAGGCGATATCGGGGCCGGGGCTCGCGCGGCGTTCGTCGAACAGCGCCGACGCGAAGCCGATGAACTCGCCCATCACCGCCTGCATCGCTTGCGGAGACTGGCGGAAATCGGGGTCGTCCTCACCAACGAAGGCGTCGGTCCAGCGGTGGAGGTCATGCCACATCTCGGCCGGCACGCCGAGCAGCTCGGCGAGGGTGAGCAGCGGCAGCGGCACGGTGAGCAGCGGGAGGATGTCGATCGTCTCGTTCAGCGGCACATCGGCGAACAGCCGCTCGACGCGTTCGGCGATGCGCGCTTCGATGCCTTCGAGCCGGCCCGGAGACAGCGCCGGCATCACGAACTTGCGATATTGCGTATGCGTCGGCGGATCGCGCGAGATGAAAGGGATGCCGATCGCCGACTCGCCCGCCCCGGTCAGCCCGACCTCATTCTCGTTGAAGATGCGGTGCCCGCCATTTTCGTGCGCCGAGGAAAAAAGATCGGCCTGCCGCGACACGGTGACGATATCGTCGAACCCCAGCACCGCCCAGAAACCCGCGCCATCGCTCTCGGGGTTCCAGTGGACCGGGCCCGCGGCGCGCAGCGCCGCAAGCTCGGCATAGGGCATGGCGCCGACATAGAGGTCGGGGTCCCTAAGATCGATAGTCCCGAGGTCGGTCATCGTCAGAAGCTGTAACGCAAGGACACGCCATAGGTGCGCGGCGCCGACGGCACGAGGAAGTTGTACGGGAAGCCCGCGCCGCGCAGGTCGAGGCCATAGCCATAGGTCTTGCGCTCGAAAATATTGTTCGCAAACGCACGGACGGTCAGCGCGTCGTTCGACCAGCTGAGCGAGGCATTGACCTTGGCATTGGCGCCTTGCTGCAATTCCGAATTGACCTGCGGCGTACCCGGCGCGTTCACTTCGTTGAACGGCGAGAAATATTGCCGGCTCGAATAGGCGACATTCGGCGCGAAGCTCACCGTTCCGCCCGCGACGTCCACGACATCCCAGTCGAAACCGAGCTGCGCGGTGAGCTTCGGCGCGAAGGGCAGTTCGTTCCCCGCCAGGTCGGCGCCCTGCAGCGTCAGCTCCTTGTACTTCGAATGCAGCCAGCCCAGCGACGCATCGATGCGGAAACCATCGACCGGTCGCAGCGTCGTCTCGACCTCGAAGCCATAGACCTCCGACGACGGCGCGTTGACCAGGAAGGAGACGGGCCCCGCGCGCGTGTCCTGCAGCTGCTGGTTCGAATAGTCGTAATAGAAGGCCGAGGCGGCATAGGTGAGCAGGCGCCCGCCCGCGCGGCCCTTGATCCCGATTTCATAGGCGTTGACGCGCTCGGGCTCGATATAGCCGATGCCCGACGAGGAGGTGTAGCCGCCGCCGTTGACCGCGCCAGCGCGATAACCGCGGTTGTAGCTCGCATAGACGAGCGGGCCGTCGTCGAAGGTGTAGCTGAGCGCCACGCGGCCGGTGAGCGCATTGTTCGTGTCGGCGAGCGCGAAGCGCGCGGCGGGGTCATAGGCGCAGGTGCCGGCGACGCCCGGACAGGGTACCGTCGTCGCGATCGGGGTCTGCACATCGTCGACCCCGCCGATGAACAGATAGGCGAAGGCGTCGTCGTAGCGCGACTTGTCCTTGGTGTAGCGCGCGCCGAGCGTCAGCACGAGCCGGTCGGCCAGGTCGATATCGGCCTGCCCGAAGACGGCGTAGCTTTTGCGCACCTGCCGGTAATGCTGGAAGAAACCACCCGCCGGCGGCAGCGGCAGGTTGAAGCTGTTGTCGGTGATATTGCGGTCCCAGCCGTAGAAGAGCCCGCCGACGAAGGTCAGCCCGTCGCCGTCATAATTGCCGCGCAGCTCCTGGCTGAACTGGCGATAGTTCGAGAGCCAGTTGATATCGAGGATGTCGAGCGGCGACCCGTCGGCCGCCTGCTGCAGATCCTGCTTGCCGCCGTCATAGCTGGTGATCGAGGTCAGGCTGAGCGTGTCGCTGAGCTCGAGCGCGATATTCGCCGAAAAGCCCCAGGCGTCGGTGCGGTTCTCGCCGATGCGATTCTCGTTGGTCTCGAAGAAATCGAGCCCGGTGCGGAAGGCGCCGAGCCCGTGCACCGCCGCCTGCGTCCCGCGGTCGCGCCCGGCATAGGCGCGCAGCACGACGTCGAGCGTCTCAGTGGGTTTGACGCGCAGCGACGCGCGGCCCTGCAGCGTGTCGATCGAATTGGCGTCGCGCCCGCCGGGGAAGACATTCTTGATCTGCCCGTCGCCCTTGGCGTAATTCACCGCGAGGCGCAGCCCGGCGACATCCTCGGCGAGCGTCGCCTCGGCGGCGCCCTGCGCGGTGAAGGTGTCGAAATTGGCGTAGCCGACCTGCACATAGCCGTCAGTGCCCGAGAGGCCGGGCTTCTTCGTGATGAAGTTGATCGCGCCGCCGGTGGTGTTGCGCCCGAACAGCGTTCCCTGCGGTCCGCGCAGCACCTCGATCCGGTCGAGGTCGAACAGCCCCATCCCGTGGCTGGTGCGCGGCGCCAGATAGACGTCGTCGAGATAGACGCCGACCGGCGAGGCCTGGTTGCTGTTATATTCGTTGGCGACCCCGATGCCGCGCAGCGAGAAGTTCGGCTGGGTGTCGCCATAGGGGCTGTTGATCTGCAGGTTCGGCACCGCATCGCCGAGCTGCGCCGAATTGGTGATCCCGCGCTCGGCGAGGCTGTCGCCGCCGAGCGCGGTGACCGCGAGCGGCACGTCGAGCAACGACTGTTCGCGGCGCTGCGCCGTGACGACGATATCGCCGTCGCTCGCGGCGCCGTCGTCGGCGGGCGGCGCTTCCTGCGCCAGCGCCAGCGTCGATGTCGAAAGCGAAAGCGCCGCAAGAAATGCACGCGCATAGGGCGAAACGGCCATGATCCTTACTCCCGTAAAACCGGCTTCTGCGAGCCTGATCGTCAGGAAATTAGCCGCTTGGGCGACCGCTGGCTTTAGCCCGGCTTGCAACGAGTTTTGACATTTCTTGCGCGGGGCGGGAACGGTCGAAGACTATTTCATATTCGCGCAGAGGCGCAGAGGCCGCAGAGACGGTGAGTCTTTCCTCTCCGCGGTCTCTGCGCCTCTGCGCGCATTCATTGTCACAAACGCAGTTTGGCCGGCTTCGGGCGTTAGCTGCGGTTCCCTTACCTAGTCATTCCCGCGAAAGCGGGAACCCAGTGTGGAGTCAGCCGACGCACACCCTGGGTCCCCGCTTTCGCGGGGATGACAATTGTGAGACGTCCGCCCTCCACCCCGAACCCGCCATCGCCGTAGGTCCGCTATTCACATAGACCCTTGCCGCGTGCCGCCCCGCACAATAGGCGCACAGGCGAAAACAAAGCGAAGGGGACGACCGCTGTTCGATACGCTCACCCTGGCCAGCCTGCCCGCGGCGGACGAGGCGCTGCGTCCCGCGATCCGCGCGCTGGCCGACGAAGCGGCGGCGAAGGTGCCCGCCGACGTCCGCGCGCGGTCCTGGTCGGGCTTCGATCCGGCGTTCAGCCGCCGCCTCGGCGAAGCGGGCTTCCTCGGCCTCACCCTGCCCAAGGCCTATGGCGGGCAGGAGCGCGGACCCTTCGCGCGCTTCGTCGTCGTCGAGGAGCTGCTCTCGGCGGGCGCGCCGGTCGCGGCGCACTGGATCGCCGACCGCCAGAGCGCGCCGCTGATCCTCAATTACGGCAGCGAGGCGCAGCGCGACTTTTACATCCCGCGCATCTGCCGCGGCGAACTCGTCTTCTGCATCGGGATGAGCGAGCCGGGCTCGGGCTCGGACCTCGCGAGCGTGCGCACGCGCGCCGAGCGCACCGAAACCGGCTGGCGCGTCAACGGGCAGAAGATCTGGACGACCAATGCGATGCACGGCGACTATATGATCGCGCTGCTCCGCACCTCGGGCACCAGCGAGGATCGCCACGCTGGGCTGTCGCAGCTGATCATCGACCTGAAGGCGCCCGGGGTCACCGTGCGCCCGATCACCGATCTCGCGGGCGACGCGCATTTCGCCGAGGTCTTCTTCGACAATGTCGAGCTGGCGGACGACGCGCTGATCGGCAACGAGGGCGAGGGCTGGAAACAGGTCACCGCCGAACTCGCTTTCGAGCGCAGCGGGCCCGAGCGCATCTATTCGAGTGTCGTGCTGCTCGACGCATGGATCGGACATCTGCGCGCCCTCGGCCGCGACGATACCGCGACCTGCGCGCTCGTCGGCGACTTTACCGCGCGCCTCGCGACGCTGCGCGCGATGTCGGTCGCCTGCACCGCGCGGCTGGCCTTGGGCGAAAGCCCGGTGACCGAGGCGTCGCTGGTCAAGGACCTCGGCACCGCCTTCGAACAGGAGCTGCCGGTGGCGATCGGCGACGATCTCGGCGCGCATCTCGACGAGGCGGTCGATGCCGAGCTTTATCGCACGTTGATGTTCGTGACCCATGTGGCGCCCAGCTTCTCGCTGCGCGGCGGCACGCGCGAGGTGCTGCGCGGCATCATCGCGCGCGGAATGGGGTTACGGTGATGAGCGAATTTCTCGAACCCTTCGAGCGGATGCTCGAGGATATCGCAACCCCGGCGGCGGTGCGTGCGATCGAGCATGGCGGATCGACCGACGCGATGTGGGGTGCCTTCATCGAATCGGGCTTCCTCGACGCGCTGGTGCCCGAGGATCGCGACGGCGCAGGTCTGCCGCTGGCGGAGGTGCATTCGCTATGGATGGCGCTCGGCCGCCACGCGGTGCCGCTGCCCGTCGGCGAAACGATGATCGTGCGGGCGCTGCTGGCCGAAGCGCCCGAAGGGCCGCTCGCGTTGGCGGTTGCCGACGGGGCTGCCGTCGTTGTCCCATGCGGTCTGGTTGCGGCGCATGTGCTGGTCGAGGCGGAGGGCGAGCTCCACCTGATTGAAGCATCCGGAGAGCCGACAGGTGTGCCCGCCAGCCTTGCCGCGCGGCTCGATCTCGGTGCGCTTCCTGCTCCGGTGGCCTCTGCCCCCGAGGGAGGCCTGCGTGGTCCTGCCGCGGTCCTGCGCGCGGCGCTGATCGCGGGCGCCGCCGAGCGGCTCACGACCATGACCGCTGCTTACGCCAATGAGCGCGTCCAGTTCGGCAAGCCGATCGGGCGGCAACAGGCGCTGCAGCAACAGATGGCGGTGATGGCCGAGGAAATGGTCGCCGCGCGCATCGCCTCGCAGCTCGGCTGTGCGGGCAGTTTCCCGCCGTCGCTCGTCGCCGCTGCCACCGCCAAGTCAATCGCCAGCCGCGCCGCCGCGCGCGTCGCCGCGACCGCGCATGCGGTGCATGGCGCGATCGGGATCAGCGAGGAGCATGATCTCCAGCTCTTCACCCGCCGCCTCCACGAATGGCGCCTCGCCGACGGGTCGGAGACCTATTGGAACCGGCTGCTCGGCGCCGCACGCTTGGCCGATCCTGGTCGCTCGGTCGATTATGTGCGCGAGCGGCTGCCGGGCTAATTGCCGATGCCGTGAATGACCACGGCGTGGGCGCTCAATATTCTCGCACAAAGCCACGAAGCCACAAAGGGGTTCGCTCGGAGAGCGAGTTCTCGGTTGAACCGTCGGCTTTCAAAGAGCTTGCCGCGTTTGGCACGCTTTCTTCGTGGCTTTGTGCGAACAATTTTCTCAGCGCAGCCGGATCGAGCGGACGTGACGTGATGGCGCTCAGCGCGCCGACTCCAGAATCGTTTCCATCGCCACGAAAGTCGAGGTGCTCGCGACATGCGGCAGGCTCGAGATTTTCTCGCCGAGCACGATGCGGTAGCGGCGGATGTCGGGGGTACGCACCTTCAGCAGATAGTCGAAGCTGCTCGCGATCATATGGCATTCCTCGACCTCGGGGATCTGCCGCACCGCCGCGTTGAAGCGGCCGAGCGCCTCCTCGCGCGTGTCGGACAATTTGACCTCGGTGAAGGCGACATGGTCGAGCCCGACCTTGGCGGGATCGACAATCGCGCGAAAGCCGGTGATCAGCCCGCTGTCGACCAGCCGCCTGACGCGCTGCTGGCACGGCGTCTTCGACAGCCCGACGCGCGCGGCAAGGTCGGTGTAGGTGATCCGGCCATCGCGCCCGAGGATGGCGAGGATCTTGCGGTCGAACTCGTCCAGATCGACCATGGATGATGTATTTTTCATATGTTCAGACTAAGAAATCTTCTAAAATTGGTCAAAACATAAATCACAGGCGGTTAATAAAGTCGGATCGACTTCGCGCCATCTGCTAAGAAAGGCGCATGACCCAGCCCACCGACCGCGCCGCCATCCGCGCCCTCGCCCGCCGTCCCGAAACCGATATCGTCGAGGGCCTGCGCGCCGAACTCGCCCGCTCGCCCGCCACCGTCGAGGCAACCACCGCGCGCGGGCTCGCGCTGATCCGCAAGGCGAAGGCCGAGGGTGAGCGCGAGACGCTCGTCGCGCAGCTGATGAACCGCTACCGGCTCTCGACCGAGGAAGGCGTCGTGCTGATGTGCCTCGCCGAGGCGCTGCTGCGCGTGCCCGACAGCGCGACCGCCAATGCGCTGATCCGCGACAAGATCGCCGGGCGCCGCTGGAACGAGGGCGAGGACGAGGACAGCCCGCTGATCGTCGCGCTGTCGGCGCGCGGCCTGTCGCTCGGCTCGGCGACGCTGATGCTGGACGCGATGGGCAGCAAGGCGAACCCGCTCGCCTTGCTCAAGTCGATGATCCGCCGCTCGGGCGAGCCGGTGATCCGCCAGGCGTCGCTCGCGGCCATGAAGATGCTTGGCCAGCAGTTCGTGATGGGCGAGACGATCGACGCCGCGGTCAAGCGCGCCGACAAGGAGAAGCGCGAACTCGCGAGCTTCGACATGCTCGGCGAAGCCGCGCGCACCGCGGACGACGCACAGCGTTATTACGACAGTTACGCCAATGCCATCGCGCGCATCGGCAAGAACGCGAAGGCGGGCGACCCGCACGCCAATCACGGCATCTCGATCAAGCTGTCGGCGCTCCACCCGCGCTACGAATATCTGCAGCCTGCCCGCACCCGCGACGAACTGATCCCGCGCGTCATCGAACTCGCCCGCGCGGCGCGCGCGGTGAACATCCCGCTGATGATCGACGCCGAGGAAAGCGACCGGCTCGAACCGCATATGGACGTCTATGCCGCGCTGATCGATGCGGGCATCGCCGACGGCTGGACCGGGCTGGGCATCGTGGTCCAGGCCTATCAGAAGCGTGCGCCCGAGGTGATCCGCTGGGTCGCCGCCAAGGCGCGCGCGCGCGGCGTCAAGCTGTCGATGCGGCTCGTCAAGGGCGCGTACTGGGATACCGAGATCAAGCGCGCGCAGACGCTCGGGCTCGCCGACTTCCCGGTGTTCACCGCGAAGAACCACACCGACCTCAATTATATGCACTGCGCGCAAATCCTCCGCGACGCGCAGGATGCGATCTTCCCCGCCTTCGCCAGCCATAATGCGATGACGCTCGCCTTCGTCGCCGAGCTGTTCGCGGGCGCCGATTACGAGCTGCAGCGACTCCACGGCATGGGCGAGGGCGCACACGACGCCATCGTTGGGCTCTTCCCGCCGCCGCGCCCGGTGCGCGTCTACGCCCCCGTCGGCACGCACCGCGACCTGCTCGCCTATCTCGTCCGCCGCCTGCTCGAAAATGGTGCGAACTCGAGCTTCGTGCATCAATTCTCCGATCCCGACGTCACCGCCGAACAGCTCGCAGTCGACCCGCGCAGCATCGCGAGCAAAGTCTCCACGATCGCCACCGGTCTAACCCTGCTCGACCCCGAGCGACGTAACTCGCGCGGCTACGACCTTGGCGACCCCGGCGTGCCCGAGGCGCTGATGGCTGCGATCGCCAAGGTGCGCCGCGTGAACTCCGTTGCGGCGCCGATCGTCGCGGGTCGCTCACTGGCAGGCACCGCCGTGCCGGTGCACAACCCCGCGACCGGCGCCGTTATCGGCTCGGTGATCGAGGCCGATGCCGCCGCGGTCGATGCCGCCGTCGTCGCCTCGCGGCAGGTGCAGGAGGATTGGAGCCTCGCGGGCGGCGCCTTCCGCGCCGAGCGGCTCGAACGCGCCGCCGACCTGCTCGAGGAGCGCGACGCGCTCTTCCTGGGGCTCGCCATCGACGAGGCGGGCAAGACGCTCGTCGACGCGGTCGCCGAGGTGCGCGAGGCGGTTGATTTCCTGCGCTATTATGCGGGCCAGGCGCGCGCGCATTTCACCCATCCGTTGCCGCTCCCCGGCCCGACCGGCGAACGCAACGAGTTGATGCTCGAGGGCAAGGGCGTCTTTGCCTGCATCAGCCCGTGGAACTTCCCGCTCGCGATCTTCCTGGGGCAGGTGTCGGCGGCGCTTGCCGCGGGCAATGCGGTGCTGGCGAAGCCCGCCGAGCAGACCCCTCTCATTGCCCGCGCCGCGGTCGAGCTGCTCCACGAAGCCGGCATTCCCGCCGAGATCCTCCACTACCTCCCCGGCCGCGGCGAGACGGTCGGCGCGGCGGTGACGGGGCATGCCGACGTCATCGGCGTCGCCTTCACCGGCTCGACCGAGGTCGCACGGCTGATCAACCGCAGCCTCGCGATGCGCGACGGCCCGATCGCGACGTTGATCGCCGAAACCGGCGGCGCGAACGCGATGATCGTCGATTCGACCGCGCTCCCCGAGCAGGTCGCGCGCGATGCCGTGGCCTCGGCCTTCCAGTCGGCGGGCCAACGCTGTTCGGCGCTGCGCCTGCTCTGCGTGCAGGAGGATGTCGCCGAAGGGATGATCGAAATGGTCGCGGGCGCGATGGCCGAACTCGCCGTCGGCGATCCGGCCTTGCTTGCGACCGACACCGGCCCGATCATCGACGAGGAGGCGCAGGCGAATATCGCGACTTACGTGGCCGACGCCCGCGCGTCGGGCCGCGTGCTCGCCGAGGCGGGCGGCGACCTGCCCCCCGGCGGCCATTTCGTCCGCCCGGCGCTGATCCGGCTGGACGCCGTCACCGATCTCAAGCGCGAAATCTTCGGCCCCGTGCTCCATGTCGCGACGTGGAAGGGCGGCGAGCTCGACGCGCTGATCGATGCGATCAACGCCTCGGGCTACGGCCTGACTTTGGGCGTCCACACGCGCATCGACGGCGTCGCGGCGCATGTCGCGGCGCGGGCGGCGGTCGGCAACGTCTATGTGAACCGCAACCAGATCGGCGCGATTGTCGGTTCGCAGCCCTTCGGCGGCCGCGGCCTGTCGGGCACCGGCCCCAAGGCCGGCGGGCCGCACTATCTCTTCCGCTTCGCCGAGGAAAAATCGATCTCGACCGATATTACCGCGGCGGGCGGCAATGCGGCGCTGATGGCGGGGTAAGATTGGCTTGCACAAAGCCACGAACCCACAAAGGGGACACCAAACTCCGTTCGTGCTGAGCTTGTCGAAGCACTGTCCTTCCTCAAGCGTCCGAAGCAAGAGCGGCCCTTCGACAAGCTCAGGGCGAACGGGGAAAATATTCTTTGTGGCTTCGTGGCTTTGTGCGAGCCAGAATTAAGCCCCCGGCACCCCCAGCAACTGCGCCTGCGCCTTGAGCCGCGCCGCCGCGCCCGGATTGGCCGCGATGCCGTCCTTCAGCGCCTGCGCCGCTTTCGCGGTCTCGCCCAGCGTCATGCGGCTGCGCATCAGCATGATCCAGCGGTCGGCGTCGCCCGGATTGGCCTTCAGCTTGGCTTCGAGCCCGCTCACCATGCCCTCGATCATCGCGTCCTGCTGGCCCTTGGGCAGCTGCGAGGCGGCTTCCATGTCCGATCGGCTCGGCCCGGGGATCGCGCGCGCGGCGACGGGCATTTCGTCGGCGGTCAGTGGGCGCGGCTGCGTGCTTGCCAGCCGGCCCGCCACCTCGATCTTGTGGATCGCGCCGACCTGTTCGATCGTGCGGCGGAGGTCCGCTTCCCACGGCGCGCCCTGCGGCGTGTCCTCGAGCAAGGCGAACCAGTCGGCGATCGCGCCCTTGTGGTCGCCGCCGATATCCTTCTTCACCGCCATGAAATAGCGCGCGCGCGGGTCCCTGGCGTCGAGCGCAACCGCCTTTTCGAACGCCTGCAGCGCGGCCGCCGGCATCGGGTCGCGCTCGCTCGCCATCACCCGCGCCTCGCCGAGCGCCGACCACAGCCCCGCCGAATCGGGCGACAGCGTGGTCGCTTTCTCGTAGGCGGTCGCCGCGCCGGCGAAATCGCCGAGGTCGAAACGCGCGGCGCCGAGCTGCGTCCACGCGTCGGCGCTGTTCGGTTCGGCCTTGGTCCGCGCCTCGAGCGCGGCGAGTTGGTCGGAAGGCAAGGCGCCGGTTTCGGCCGCGGCCGCGGGGGCTTCGCCCGCGCGGTCGCGCCAGATCGCATAGCCGATCGCGCCCGCCAGCAGCACGAAGGCGGCGATCAGGATCAGGCCGTTCGCCCGCGTCATGCCGGTGCCGGCCGCCTTGGCCATCTCGTTGCTCTCGCTCATTTTTGCCCCTTTTGTGCGCCTGCGAAAAAATGACCGCCCGGCGCGGTCGCGGCTTGCCTTTGCTCCCCGATGGTGTAGCCTTTGGGGGGCGAGGTCGGTCAACGATAAAATCGCAAAATGGGGTCGCACCGAATTTTCCCGGCCAACAGGGGAGGGGTGCATGGCAGTTTCGGATCACGTCGATTTCAAGACGTTCATGGAGGGTGTGTCGAAGCGCAACCCGGGGCAGCCCGAGTTCGTCCAGGCGGTGCAGGAAGTCGCCGAGGACATCTTCGATTTCATCGCCGACAAGGAAGAATATCACGCGCAGCAGATATTGCGGCGCATCGCGGAGCCCGACCGCGTCGTCTCGTTCCGCGTCTGCTGGGAGGACGACAAGGGCAATATCCGCGTCCAGCGCGGCTGGCGCGTCCAGAACAACAATGCCATCGGCCCGTACAAGGGCGGCATCCGTTTCCACCCGTCGGTCACCGAATCGGTGCTCAAATTCCTCGCCTTCGAACAGACGTTCAAGAACGCGCTGACCGGCCTGCCGATGGGCGGCGGCAAGGGCGGGTCGAACTTCAACCCCAAGGGCAAGAGCGTGCGCGAGATCATGCGCTTCTGCCAGAGCTTCATGACCGAGCTCTATCGCCACATCGGCGCCGACATCGACGTGCCGGCGGGCGACATCGGCGTGGGCGGGCGCGAAATCGGCTTCATGTTCGGCCAGTATAAGCGCATCACCAACGAATTCACCGGCGTGCTGACCGGCAAAGGCCTCGAATGGGGCGGCTCGCTGATCCGCACCGAGGCGACCGGCTATGGCGCGGTCTATTTCCTCCAGAACATGCTCGCGGCGAAGGACATGGACCTGGTCGGCAAGAGTGCGGTGATCTCGGGCTCGGGCAATGTCGCGACGCACGCCGCCGAAAAGATCGTCCAATTGGGCGGCAAGGTGCTGACGCTCTCCGATTCGGGGGGCTTCATCCATGATCCCGACGGCATCACCCAGGAAAAGATCGACTGGGTGAAGGCGCACAAGACGCACCGCCGCGGCCGGATCGAGGAATATTGCGAGGAGTTCAAGAGCGCGAGCTTCACCGCGGGCAAGACGCCATGGGGGGTCAAGTGCGACGTCGCTTTGCCCTGCGCGACGCAGAACGAGCTGCTCGGCGACGACGCGCGTGAGCTGGTCAAGAACGGCTGCATCGCGGTCAGCGAAGGCGCCAACATGCCGACCAACCTCGAAGGCGTGCATGTCTTCAAGGATGCGAAGATCATGTTCGCCCCCGGCAAGGCCGCCAACGCCGGCGGGGTCGCGGTATCGGGCCTCGAAATGAGCCAGAACAGCGAACGCCGCAGCTGGAAGGAAAGCGAGCTGCAGCAGATGCTCAAGGACATCATGGACGGAATCCACAAGAGCTGCCTGACCTATGGCGACCAGGGCGGCGGCTATATCGACTATGTGAAGGGCGCCAATATCGCGGGCTTCAAGAAGGTCGCCGACGCGATGCTCGCGTTCGGGGTGGTGTAAGACGGCGGTCGAGGTGCAAAAGCGCCCGGCGGGGTAAAAGGGGTTCTGCGATGACGACGCACGCTGGAAAGGAGCGCCGCGATCGGCCCTCGGCGGCGTTTGCCGCCGTCCGGCCGGGGCTCGTGGCGTTTGCCGCTCTCGTGCTGATGCTGGCGACGCTTGCCGTGGCGGCCGTTATCGCCGCCCCGCCCGCGCGCTCGCAGGGCGAGGTCGCCGGGCGCTACACCGGCGTCGCCTCGTGCGCGGGATCGACCTGCCACGGCCGGATGGAGGGCGACGGCACCGTCGTCCGCCAGGACGAGCTGATGAAATGGCAGGAGCCCTCGACCCCCGGCGGAGCGCACAGCCGTGCGTGGGCGGTGCTCAGCAACAGCCGTAGCCAGTTCATTGCGCGCAACCTGGGGCTGAAGGACGCCGCGACCGCGCCGATGTGCCTCGGCTGCCACAGTAGCAAGGGCGCGATCGACGCGGCGGGCGGCGCGATGCGCGGTACCGTCCCGCTCGAGGATGGCGTCGGCTGCGAATCGTGCCACGGCCCGGCGGGCGGCTGGATCGCCAGCCATTATGCCGGGGTCGGCACCAACGCCGATCCCGACCGCGAAATGCGCGACAAGCATCTCGCCAATCTCTCGGCGGGCCTGCGGAAGCTCGAAGATCCGGTGGCGCGCGCGGGCGTGTGCGTCGACTGCCACTTCGGTTCGGCGGGCGAGGGGCAGTTCGTCACCCACCGCATCATGGCGGCGGGGCATCCGCGCATCGCCTTCGAGCTCGACCTCTTCTCCTCGCTCCAGGCGCATCATCAGGAGGATGCCGATTATGGCTGGCGCAAGTTCGGCGCCGCGGGTGCGCGCACCGACCATGTCCAGATGTGGGCGGTCGGGCAGGCCGAGGCGCTCGAACGCAGCCTCCAGCTCTTCCAGTCGAAGCGCGGGACCGAGGGGATGTTCCCCGAATTCTATTTCCTCGACTGCCACAGCTGCCACCGCCCGATCTTCGACCAGGCGAAGCCGGTGAAGACGAGCCTGGACAATCCCGGGCGGGCGTTGGGCGACGGGCGCGGTTATCCCGAAGGCATGCCGCCCTATAATGACGAAAATCTGATCATGTTGTCCGCCGCGGCGCGGATCGCCGCGCCGGGGCTCGCCGACCAGCTCGCGGCGCGCACCGCCGCCTTCCACCGCGCGATGGCGGTCGATCGCGACAGCGCCAAGGCGGCGGCGGCGCAGCTCGGCCAGACCGTCGCGGCGCTGAAGCGCGCCTTCGCGTCGCGCAATTTCTCGGGCACCGACGCCTTCGCGCTCGTCGACGCGATCTCGGCCAAGGCGGTGAGCGAGCGCTTCACCGACTTTTCGGGCTCGCAGCAGGCGGTGATGGGGGTCGATACTTTGCTCAATTCGATGGTCTCGTCGGGGCGCATCACCGTCGGCGCGGCGGCGGGCATCCGCGGCGACATCGACCGCGCCTATGCCGCGGTGAAGGACCCCAACGCCTATAAGCCCGTGCAATTCCAGCAATCGCTGGGCAGCGCGGTGCGCGCGATCCGGGCGCTGCGCTGACGACCGACATGCAGAACCGAACCCGTCTCTTCCGCTCGACCGCTTTCGCCGCCATGGCCGCGCTGCTCCTGTCCTCGTGCGGTGGTGG
This sequence comes from Sphingopyxis sp. GW821-FHT12F08, assembly GCF_058806755.1. Taxonomy (NCBI): domain Bacteria; kingdom Pseudomonadati; phylum Pseudomonadota; class Alphaproteobacteria; order Sphingomonadales; family Sphingopyxidaceae; genus Sphingopyxis; species Sphingopyxis sp. GW821-FHT12F08. The sequence goes on along the minus strand of NZ_JBXAQA010000008.1, from coordinate 28,527 downwards.
TGGCGGGGGTGGCGGCGGCACGCCGACCCCGACTCCTGTGCCGACTCCCACACCCACTCCGACCGGCGGGCTCTTCACCCCGCCCGCGGCCGAATCGCTCAGCAGCGCCGACGTCCAGCAGATCATCGCGCAGGCGGTCGGCGAGGCGCGCGCGCGCAGTCGCCCGTCGATCATCGCGGTGACCGACCGCGTCGGCAACGTGCTCGCGGTGTTCAAGATGACCGGCGCGCCCGACACCGCGGTGGTCAGCCGCAACCGCATCGACGGCCCGGCGCCCGCGGGGGCGCAGATCGCGCTGCAGGGCGCGACGATCCCCGCCGCCGCCGCGGCGATCGCCAAGGCGATCACCGGCGCCTATCTGTCGAGCGGGGGCAATGCCTTTTCGAGCCGCACCGCCAGCCAGATCGTCCAGGAACATTTCCCGCCCGCGCCGACAACCGTCGGGCTCGAGAGCGGGCCTTTGTTCGGGGTGCAGTTCAGCCAGCTTCCCTGCTCGGACCTGTCGCGGCGCTTCGTCCCCGGCGGCGGCGCCGGCGCGCTGATCGGGCCGAAGCGCTCGCCGCTCGGCCTCGCCGCCGATGCCGGCGGCTTCCCGCTGTACAAGAACGGCGTCGTGGTCGGCGGCATCGGAGTGATGGGCGACGGCGATTACGGCTTCGACCCCAATATCCTCGACATCGAGAATGACGACGAGGAAGCGATCGCCTTTGCCGGCACGCAGAATTTCGCGGCGGCCGAAGCCATCCGTGCGGAGCGGATCACCGTCGACGGCACCTCGCTGCGCTTCAGCGACGCGACGCCCGCCAGCCTGTCGCCGCTCCAGACCAATTTCGGCGCAATCAACGGCAGCCAGGGCGCGCTGATTCCGGTCACCGGCTATACCGACGGCACGCTCATTGCGGGCACCGTCTATGGCACCGAGGCGTCGGGCATTCGCGCGAGCACCGCGGGCGAATTCTCGAACCGCGACGCCTTCGTGCTCACCGATGGCAACGGCGCCCCGCGCTATCCGATCCGCGCCGGCACCGACGGCGCGGCGGTGGCGCAGCCGCTCTCCGCCGCCGAGGTGCGCGCGGTGCTCGAAGAAGCCTTCACAATCCTCTCCCGCGCGCGCGCGCAAATCCGCCGCCCGCTCGACAGCCGGATGCAGGCGACGATCAGCCTCGTCGACACCAATGGCGAGGTGCTGGGTATCGTCCGCTCGCCCGACGCGCCGATCTTCGGCACCGACGTGTCCTTGCAGAAGGCGCGTACGGTCGCCTTCCTGTCGGGCAGCCGCGCCGCGCCCGAATTGCTCGCGACCCCGGTCGTGCCGGGCGTCGCCAATGTGCCCGCCTATATCCAGCGCACCCGCACCTTCCTGAACGATCCCGCGGCGCTGAGCGGCGGCACGGCCTTCGGTGATCGCTCGGTGGGCAACCTTGCGCGGCCCTATTTTCCCGACGGCGAGGTCGCGCGCCCGGCGGGGCCCTTCTCGGTCGAACAGGCGGCGCAGTTCAGCCCCTTCGCGGTCGGGCTGCAGGTCGATCTCGTCGCGCTCAACATCGTCCAGCACCTCAATTTCGTGGTCAGCAACGGCGCCAGCCCCGACACCGCGCAGCAATGCACGCAAGTTCCCGACACCTCGCTCGGGCGCAAACGCATCGCCAACGGCATCCAGATCTTCCCGGGCTCGGTGCCCATCTATCGCGGCAACACGCTGGTCGGCGCGATCGGGGTGTCGGGCGACGGCATCGACCAGGACGATATGGTGAGCTTCCTTGGGCTCCATAACGGCGGTGCGCGTGTCGGCGGCATCGGCAATGCGCCCACCGGCATCCGCGCCGACCGCGTCGTGGTCAATCTGGCGGGCGGCGCCAGCGTGCGGCTGCGCTATGTCTCCTGCCCCTTCGCGCCCTTCCTCGACACGGCGCAGCAAAATGTCTGCGACGGACTCTAGACGATGAGCCTCGCGGGAAGCAGCCTTTGGCCGATCATCGCCAGCCTGGCGGCGCAAGGCGCCCCGGGCGATGCGGCCGAGCCTGCGCCGGCTTCGGCTGAAGCGCCCGCGGCCGAACCCTCGCTCGACGAGCTCACCCCGCCGCCGCCGCCGGTCGACTGGCTGGAGATGATGGGCGACGATCTGCTGACCCAGATCATCGACGGCCGCCGCCGCCCGGGCTATCGCCCCGACCTGCCCGACCAGCTGACCCAGGACAATGTCGGCGCGCTGCGCCCGCCGCCGCCCGAGGCTTTTCCGGGGATGGAGGACCAGCTGCCGGTCCCCGACCGCTGGCGCCTGATCGAGAGCCTGGGGGTGGTCAAGGAACGCTGGTTCGACCCCTATCACCAGAATAGCTACAAGGGCGACCGCGCGCTCTGCATCCCGACGAAGGAAGAGCAGGAACTGCGCCAGCGGGGCGGCGAGGCGCGCTGCAAGACGCCCAAGTTCCTGGGGCTGAAGGGCGAGGACTGGTTCTTCGTCGTCAACGCGGTGTCGGACACGGTGTTCGAACCGCGCACCTTCCCGATCCCCGTCGGCGTCCAGACCACCTCGCGCCCGGGCAGCCTCGATGTTTTCGGCAAGAACCGCAGCTTCGTCGCGGCGCAGACCTTCATCGTCGGCGCGGCGCTGATCAAGGGTTCGACCGCGTTCAAACCGCCCGACATCGAATACCGTCTGACGCTCGCCTATCAGGCGAATTATGTCGACGTGCCCGAACGGCGCGTGCTCGACGTGCGCCCGTCGAAGAAGAGCAACCGCTTCGACCATTTCATCGGCGTGCAGGAATTGTTCGTCGACAAGCATCTCGGCAACACGTCGGACCGCTACGACTTCTACTCGATCCGTGTCGGCATCCAGCCGTTCCAGAGCGATTTCCGCGGCTTCCTGTTCCAGGATTCGCAGCTCGGCATCCGCCTGTTCGGCAACCGCGACAACAACCGCTTCCAATATAATCTCGCGGCCTTCTGGCGACTCGAAAAGGACACCAATTCGGGCCTCAACGACATCACCCAGACCCCGCGCGACGACTTCGTCTTCACCGGCAATCTCTATCGCCAGGATTTTCCGTTCGTCGGGCTGACCAGCCAGGTCAGCGTGACCTACAATATGAACCGCGAAAAGAACGACGTTCAGATCGACCACAACGGCTTCCCGGTGCGCCCGGCGTTGCTCGGCGACCTGCGCGGCCGCGAATATGACGTCGTGTACCTCGGCTACAGCGCCGACGGGCGCATCGGGCGCATCAACCTCACCGCGAGCTTCTACGCCGCGCTCGGCGAGGACCGGAACAGCTTCTTCACCAGCAAGCCCGCCGAGATCCGCGCGGGCTTCGGCGCGGTCGAACTCAGCTACGACCACGACTGGATGCGCTTCCGTCTGTCGGGCCTCTACGCCACCGGCGACCGCGATCCCTATAACAACACCGAGGGCGGCTTCGACGCGATCTTCGAAAATCCGATCTTCGGCGGCGCCGACACCAGCTACTGGATCCGCCAGTCGATCCCCTTCGCGGGGGGCGGGCGCGTCATCGCGATCTCGGGCCGCAACGGCATCCTGAATTCGCTGCGCTCGTCGAAGGAAGAGGGGCAGTCGAACTTCAACAACCCCGGCACCGTCTTCGTCGGCGCCGGCGCCGATTTCGACTTGTCGCCGCAGCTGCGCGTCAGCACCAACGTCAACCATCTGTGGTTTGCGAACACCTCATCGCTCCAGGCGCTGCGCATGGAGGGGACGATCCCCAAGGATATCGGCTGGGACCTGTCGGTCGCGACGATCTGGCGGCCCAAGGCGACGCAGAATATCGTCGGGCGCCTCAGCGCCGCGGTGCTCGTCCCGGGCAAGGGGTTCAAGGACCTGTTCGAAAACAAACAGCGCGAGGACGTCTATGTGTCGATCCTCGCCAATGCGATCTTGAGTTTCTGACGATGCCGCTGCGCAAGCTCTTCGCCCTCTTCGCCTTTGTCCTGATGGGCGCGAGCCTCGCCATGTCGATGGTGCGCGCCGCCGAGGGCGAAAAGCCGGTGAAGGTCGAATATCGCTTCAGCCCGCCCGCGCCGCGCGAACAGCCCGGCGCGACCTTCGCGGAGCGCGAGGCCGCGGTGCTCGCGAAATCGAAGGGCTGCTACAGCTGCCATACCCAGACCGACGCGCCGTCGATGCACGCGACCCCCGCGGTGCAGCTGGGCTGCACCGACTGCCACGGCGGCGACGCCGAAAGCGCCGCTGCGTTCGGCGACGCCAGGCTCGGCTACGACAATCCGTACAACCTCGCGGCGATGAAGGTCGCGCATCCGCAGCCGACCCTGCCCAACAGCTGGGGGCACAGCCCCGCGAACCCCAAGCGCAGCTACACCCTGCTCAACAAGGAATCGCCCGAATTCATCCGCTTCATCAACCCCAGCGACTATCGCGTCGCGCGCGAGGCATGCGGATCGTGCCACCTCGAGGTGATCGAGGCGACCGAGCGGTCGATGATGTCGACCGGCGCGATGCTGTGGGGCGGGGCGGCGTATAACAACGGCATCGTCCCCTATAAGAATTATGTCTTCGGCGAGGCCTATACGCGCAGCGGCGATCCGGCGTGCATCCTGTCGCCGACAACCACCATGAACGCGGAAGACTATAAGAAGGCGTGCGATCCCAAAATGCCGTCGGCGAAAATCCTGTCCGACAAGGAACGTGCGCGCGGGGCGCTCGGCAAGATGTATCCGCTGCCGCGCTGGAGCGTTCTCCCGCCGGGCGACGTCTTCCGCGTGTTCGAACGCGGCGGGCGCAACATCAACACCCAATTCCCCGAAATCGGCCTGCCCAACCCGACGGGCAGCATCCAGCGCCTCGAGGAACCCGGGCGCCCCGATCTCAAGCAATCGAACCGCGGTCCCGGCACCGGGCTTCGCGTGTCGATCCCCGTGCTCAACATCCACAAGACGCGCCTCAACGACCCGCTGATGTGGTTCATGGGCACCAACGACCAGCCGGGCGACTATCGCCATTCGGGCTGTTCGGGCTGCCACGTCATCTACGCCAACGACCGCGAACCGCGGCACAGCCTGACCTATTCGAAATATGGCCGCGACGGTGAGACCGCGACGGTCGACCCGACGATCAAGGACCGCAAGTACAAGGCCGCCGACGGCCATGGCGGCGGCGGCACCGGGCATGGCGACCCCGCCAAGCACGCTCCCGAAGCCGAAAAGCATGGCCGGCTGATCGATCCCGCCGACGCCAAGGCGGGGCCACAGGTGTTCGCGAAGAAGGAGCGGCTCGAATCGGGCCATCCGATCAAGCATATATTCACCCGCTCGATCCCGACCTCGCAGTGCATGACCTGCCACATGCACCAGCCGAACATCTTCCTGAACTCCTACCTCGGCTACACGATGTGGGATTATGAATCGGACGCACCGCAGATGTGGCCCGGCCCGCACAACACGGCGCCGCGCCCCGAGGGGATGAGCGACGAGGACTATCAGAAGAAATACAAGCAGCAGCGCTATCCGACCGCGGCCGAGGTCCATCAGGTGCTCGAACGCAACCCCGAGGCCGCGGCGACGCGCGGGCTGTGGGCCGATGTCGAGTTCCTGCGCGACGTCTATGACGTCAACGACACCAACGAGGACACCCAGTTCGCCGACTATCACGGCCACGGCTGGAACTTCCGCGGCATCTTCAAGCGCGACCGCAACGGCAATCTGCTGACCGCCGACGGCAATATGGCGACGTACGGCACCGACCCGAACATCATTTCGCCCGACAAGCCCGAGCTGTGGGCCAATCGCTGGCGCAAATCCTGTTCGGATTATAGCGATCCGAAGGACAAGGAGCTGTGTCTGACCACCGCGACCCCCGACGGGCGCGAGGGCAAGTTCGTGCCGCCCGGCCTCAACCCCGGCAAGGCGGTCCATATGATGGACATCCACGCCGAAAAGGGCATGCAATGCGCCGACTGCCACTTCGCGCAGGACAGCCACGGCAACGGCTATCTGCAGGGCGAGGTCGCGAACGCGGTCGAGATCGGCTGCAAGGACTGCCACGGCACCGCCGACGCCTTGCCGAACCTGCTCACCTCGAACGTCGCCGCCCGGCCCCAGGGAACCAACCTGGCGCTGCTGCGCAATCCCGACGGGCGGCGGCGCTTCGAATTCCAGTATAACGACAATGGCGACGTCACCGGGCTGATCCAGCGCTCGATCGTCGATCCCAAGCTCGAATGGCAGGTCAGCCTGGTCAGGCAGGCGGTGACCCCGGGACCGCATTTCAACGCCAAGGCGGCGCGCGCCAAGCTGATGGCGCGGTCGGGCGCCGAGGATGACCAATATCAATGGGGGCCCGGCGTCGCGAAGGAGGATCGCGCGCACGGCGACGACAAGATGACCTGCTTCACCTGTCATTTGTCGTGGACGACGAGCTGCGGCGGCTGCCATTTGCCGATCGAGGCAAACTGGAAGACCAAGATGCACCATTTCGAGGGCGAAGAGACGCGCAATTTCGCGACCTACAACCCGCAGGTCGCGCGCGACGAGATGTTCCAGCTCGGCCGGCACCAGCTGACCAAGCCCGGCGAGCCCGGCCCCGACGGTGAGGTGCGCGGCATCATCACCCCGGTGCGATCGACCTCGGCGCTGGTGCTGTCGTCGACCAACATCAACCGCGAGCGCATCTATGTGCAGCAGCCGCCGGTCTCGTCGGCGGGCTATTCGAGCCAGGCCTTCGCGCCGCATTTCCCGCACACCGTGCGGCGGCAGGAAACCAAGCAATGCTCGGACTGCCACCTGTCGGCGAACGACGACAATAATGCGATCATGGCGCAGCTTAATCTGCTCGGCACCAATTTCGTCAACTTCGTCGGGCTGAACGTCTGGTCGGGGATGGAGGACGGCTTCCAGGCGACGCGCGTCACCGAATGGGACGAGCCGCAGGCGGTGATCGGCAGCTATCTGCAGAAATATGCCTATCCCGATTATTGGAAGCTCCATGTCGAACAAAATGGGCGCGAGCTCAAGAATTGGGTGCGCGGCAAGACCTTCGACAAGGCGATCTCGGGCGAGACGCACGCGCTCGAGGAGTTTGCGAACATCGTCCAGGACACCAGCGGCCGGGTGAACTGCCTGCAGCAGCGCGGCGAATATATGTTCGTCGCCGAGGGCAAGGGCGGCTTCCGCGTCTATGACGTTGCCTCGATCGGCAACAAGGGCTTCTCCGAACGCATCATCCGCGCGCCCTTCGCCGGGCTCGGCCACAGCACGCATGTGAAGACGAAGAATGCGACCTGCATGGCGATCGCGACGACCCAGCCGATCAGCGTCAGCCGCAACGACAATATCGTGAAGAATTTCCCCGAAAACCACGAACAGGCGATGCACCCGATCTATCGCTACGCGGTGATCACCGACAGCGTCGAGGGGCTGATCCTCGTCGACATCGACACGCTCGCCGACGGCGAATTCCGCAACAACCGCTTCACGCGTGCGTTGACCTGGAACGAGGGCAATGTGCTCGCCGGCGCGCGGCACATCACGCTTGCGGGCAGCATCGCCTATATCACCACCGACGCCGGGCTGGTCGTGCTCGACCTGACGAGCCCGCTCCAGCCCAAGGTCGCCGCGCAATTGCCGCTGACCGATGCGCGCGCCAGCGCCGTGCAGTTCCGCTACCTCTGGGTCACCGACGCCGAGGGCGTGAAGCTGTTCGACGTGACCCGGCTCGCTCAGCCGGTGCCGGTCCCGTCGGGCACGGTGCGGCTCGCTAATGCGCGGAAAATCTATCTCGCGCGCACCTATATGTATGTCGCGGCCAAGCAGGACGGCCTCGTCATCGTCGATGTCACGCGCCCCGCCGCGCCGCAGGTCTGGCCCGCGCTGACCTTCGGCGGCGCGCTGACCGATGCCGAGGACGTCATCGTCGCGTCGACCAACGCCTCGCTCTTCGGCTATGTCGCCGACGGCCGGAACGGCATCAAGGTGATCCAGCTGACCAGCCCCGACAATCCGGGGCTCTACGGCTTCTCGCCCAAACCGACGCCCGAGCTGATCGCCTGGGCCAAGACCCCGTCGCCCGCGCTTGCGCTGTCGAAGGGGCTCGACCGCGACCGTGCGGTCGACGAGACCGGCGGCCAGATGGCGGTCTTCGGTCGCCTCGGCTCGCGCCCCTTCACCCGGCCCGAGATGGAGCGGCTGTTCCTCAACCGCCAGGGTCTCGTCTACAAGGTCCGCGACGAGGTCGACCAGGCGGGCTGGCGCGCGGGGGATGTCTTCGCGAACTGAGGGCAACGGCGGGTTGGGTGGCTGTTATCGGGCGGGAGGGGGCATAAAAATCCTCCCCGCTTGCGGGGAGGGGGACCGCCGCCACAGGCGGTGGTGGAGGGGGCTCTCGATCTGACACGCTGCTCAAGGGCGAGAACCCCTCCGTCAGCGCTTCGTGCTGCCACCTCCCCGCAAGCGGGGAGGATCGTCTTGTTTCCACCCCAAAGCGGCAAACGCCTTCAAAAAAAAGCCTTTCCTACATTATCCGGCTGTGCCAGCCTTCAGCCGGCTCTTTGATTTGGTGAACAAAAGCCGTCGCTGCCCGGCTTGCCGATACGACCCACGGCGCGGCGCGTCGAGCACGCCGTAAGGTCCAAATCGGAACGCGCGCAGGGCTGAACTTTACTGAACTTTGGAATGTCACGCGGCCCTCGCGCCGACCGGATACAGCCCGGGATGACGAAACAAGGCCATGGCGGTTCTCTCCACACCCAACCGACGTCCGGACGGCTTAAGCCCCTTGGCGCCGCCGACGGCTTGTGCGAGACGCGAAGCATGCGACCCCAGGTCATTCCCCACCCCAGCCTCGGCGACAAATTGCGCCGCGCGGTCTGGAACGCCGTCTGGCTATTGCTCTACCGCCCAAGCCCGATCCCGCTCCACGCGTGGCGCCGCCTGCTGCTGCGCCTGTTCGGCGCGACCGTCGGCGCGGGGGCGCGGCCCTATCCCAGCGCGCGCATCTGGGCGCCGTGGAACTTCGAAATGGGCGCGGGCAGCACGCTCGGCCCGCGGAGCGAAATCTACAGCGTCGCGCGCGTGACGCTCGGTCCCTGGTCGGTGGTCAGCCAGCGCGCCTATCTCTGCACCGCCAGCCACGACATCCACGCCCCCGGCTTCGCACTCACCGCCGCGCCGATCGCGATCGGCCGCAACGCCTGGGTCGCTGCCGACGCCTTTATCGGTCCTGGCGTGACGCTGGCGGATGGTGCGGTCGCCGCGGCGCGGGCGGTGGTGATCAAGGATGTCGCGCGCAATGTGATCGTCGGCGGCAATCCGGCACTGCCGGTGGGCGAATGCGCGCTGGCGGATTTCGCCGACGGCTCGATGCGCCCGGGGGGCTAGAAAAAGATCCTCCCCATCGCGAAGCGTTGGGGAGGGGGACCGCCGCCGCAGGCGGTGGTGGAGGGGTTTTACGCCAGCGTTATTACCCCTCCGTCAGCGCTTCGCGCTGCCACCTCCCCAGTGCTTCGCAATGGGGAGGATCTTATCGCTAAAGCCTTTCCGCCTGCACCACCGTGTCCGACGCGCGCAGCGCCGACAATATGCGCATCACATGGTGGACGTCGCGCACTTCGACGACGACGTCATAGGTGTGGAAGCCGCCCTCGCGGTTCGACAGGCGCAAATTGGTGATGTTCGCCATATTGGCGGCAAGGATGCCCGACATTTCGGCGAGCGTGCCGGGTTCGTTGAGGATCACCACGCACAGCCGCGCATTGCCGCCCTCGCTATCCTCCTGCCAGCGCAGGTCGATCCAGTCGGCGTCGACCCCGTCGGCGAGGCTGGGGCAGTCGATGACATGCACCTCGATCCCCTCGCCGGGCCGCGCCAAGCCGACGATACGGTCGCCGGGCACCGGGTGGCAGCAGTCGGCGAGCTGATAGGCGACCCCGGGGGTGAGCCCCTCGATCGACACCGCGGCGCCCTGCGCCAGCTTGCCGGGCTTCGACTTCATCTCGGCGGTGATCCCGGGGACGAGCGCCTCGAGCACCGCATTGTCGGACAGGCGGCGCTTGCCGATCGCCACATAGAGCGCGGTGTCGTCGTCGAGCTTCAGCCGCTTGAGCGCCGCGTCGCGCGCCTTGTCGCCGACCTTGCCGGGCAGGCGCGCGACGATCTCGTCGTACATCTTGCGGCCGAGCGCGGCGAGTTCGACCTTTTCCTTCGAGCGCACATGGCGGCGGATCGCGGCGCGCGCCTTGCCGGTGACCGCAAAACCCAGCCAGGCGGGCTGCGGGGTCTGTTTGTCCGACGACAATATCTCGACCGTGTCGCCATTGGCGAGCTGGGTGCGCAGCGGCACCAGCCGCCCGTTGACCTTCGCGCCCACGGTGCGGTCGCCGAGCCCGGTGTGCACCGCATAGGCGAAATCGACCGGGGTCGCACCCTTCGGCAGCTGGTGCAGGCTTCCTTTGGGGGTGAAGGCGAAGATGCGGTCCTGGTACATCGCGATGCGCGTGTTTTCGAGCAGCTCGTCGGGATCGTGCGATTGTTCGAGGATTTCGAGCAGGTCGCGGATCCATCCGGCCTGTCCGTCGGGCGCCGCGCCGCCCTGCTTGTATGCCCAATGCGCGGCGAAACCGAATTCGGACTGCTGGTGCATGCCAAGGCTGCGGAGCTGGATCTCGATGCGCATATTCTGCTGGTGCATGATCGTCGTGTGCAGCGACTTGTAGCCGTTGCGCTTCGGGGTCGAGATATAGTCCTTGAAACGCCCGGGGACCATTTTCCACTTGCGGTGGATCAGCCCGAGCGCGGCATAGCAATCGGCGTCGGTCGGGGTGATGATGCGAAAGGCGATGATGTCGGTCACCTGCTCGAAGCTGACGTGGCGCTCCTGCATCTTGCGCCAGATCGAATAGGGGTGCTTCTCGCGCCCCGACACCTCGGCCGCGATGCCGTTCTTGGCGAGCAGCTCCTTGAAATCGGCGGTGATCTTCGCGACCTTGTCCTTGCCGCCCGCGGCCAGCTTGGCGAGCCGCCCGGTGATCGTCGCATAGGCCTCGGGCTCGAGTTCGCGGAAGGCGAGCAACTGCATCTCGCGCATATATTCATACATGCCGATCCGCTCGGCGAGCGGCGCATAGATGTCCATCGTCTCCTTGGCGATGCGCCGGCGCTTGTCGGGGTTCTGGATGAAGTGCAGCGTGCGCATATTGTGCAGCCGGTCGGCGAGCTTGACCAGCAGCACGCGGATGTCGTCGGACATGGCGAGCAGGAATTTGCGCAGATTTTCCGCCGCGCGCTCATTCTCGGTCTGCGCCTCGATCTTGCTGAGCTTGGTGACGCCATCGACCAGCCGTCCGACGTCGGCGCCGAACAATCGCTCGATCTCCTCGGGCGTCGTCAGCGTATCCTCGAGCGTGTCGTGGAGCAGCGCGGTGACGATCGTCTCGCTGTCGAGATGGAGGTCGGTCAGGATGCCCGCGACCTCGACCGGATGGCTGAAATAGGGGTCGCCCGATGCGCGCTTCTGGCTGCCGTGCTTCTGGACGGTGAAGACATAGGCGCGGTTGAGCAACGCCTCGTCGACGTCGGGATCATAAGCGCGCACGCGCTCGACAAGTTCATATTGACGCAGCATCCTGTCCCAATGTCGTGCATGCGGACATAAATGCAATGCGAAACTTGGTTGCGCGGCGACCGCCATGGCTCGCAATATTGGTAAACGGCTTTGGAAGCATCGTGCGCGCGCGATAAGGCGGGAGCGATGACAGGGACCACGCCTTCCGATTCGGCCGCCCCGCGCGTATCGATGGTGATGCCCGTGCACAATGGTGCGCGCTGGCTCGAAGAGGCGATCGCCTCGGTCGTCGCGCAGAGCTTCGCCGATTTCGAGCTGATCCTCGTCGACGACGCGTCGCGCGACGAAAGCCCTGCGATCATGACTGCTGCCGCCGCGCGCGACCCGCGCATCCGCTATCTCCGGCTCGACACCAATGTCGGGCTGCCCGCTGCGCTCAATCACGGTTTCGCGCAGGCGCGTGGGCAATTCCACAGCTGGACCTCCGACGACAATCTGCTGCGCCCCGCGATGCTCGAACGGCTGCTGGGCGTCTTTGCCGAGCGCCCCGAGGCCGATATCGCTTTTGCCGACTTCACGCTGATCGACGACCAGGGGACCGACCTCGGCCGCTCGCGCGTCGGGCCGGTCGAGCGGCTGCTCCACGGCAATAATATCGGCGCCTGCTTCCTCTATCGCCGCGACGTGACCGAGGCGCTCGGCGGCTATGATATCGGGCTGTTCGGGGTCGAGGATTATGATTTCTGGCTGCGTGCGGCGCAGCATTTCGTCTTCGCCGAGCTGCACGAGGATCTCTACTGCTACCGCAAGCATGGCGGCAGCCTGACGAGCAAGCGCGCCGACCAGATACAGGCGTTGACGGCTTTGATCGTCGAGCGCGCGCTGCCCGACCAGCTACCGCCGCGCAGCCGCAGCGAAATCCTGCTCGGCCTCGCGCTCAAGAGCCAGCGGCGCTGGCGCTTCGACCTCGTGCGCCGCGCGCTCCGCGCGCATCCGCCGTCGGTCGCCGCGCGGCTGCCCGCACTCGCGCGCTGGACGCTCGTCGTCGCGCGCAATCGGATGACGGCTTGAACCAGCGTTGAAACGAAAAGGACCGCCGCGTCGCCCCGGGGGAAGGGCGGCGACGGTCCTCTGTGCGACCGGACGGGGCGGCAGGGGGAGGGGAGGGCCGCCCGCCCGGCCGGTCAGGCCGCGCCGTTGCAGCGCGCCAGATCGTCGGCTTCGAGTGCCTTGCCCTCGGCGGTGAAGCTCTTCACTTCGCCGGCCTCCTTGGCGAGGCCCGAACACATGATCGCCGGCCGGCTGGTGCCGCGCCCGGCGACGCAGCTGGTGCCGGTGCACGACCAGACGACGCCGCGTGCGACGAACTTGCCCGTGGGAGCCGGGCTTGCCAGTTCGGCGCGGTAAAAGGCGCCGCCGGCCGCCTGGGCCGCGACGGGCAGCACCGCGCCGCCGCCGGCCAGGGCGACGCCGAGGAGCGGCAGGATATGCGCGGGAGAAGAAAGCTTGAACATGGGGAGGTCTCCTTTTTTGCACCTATTTTAGGTTGCAAAAGAAGATTTAGTATGCGGGTTGCATATTGCAACCGAGGCCCACATATTTTTTGTGCGGGGGCCGATTTTACGTTAGGGCTTGGCCTATGGGAAAATTACGCGAACCGCTGAACATTCTTTACGGGGACAATTGCGCCCTGCCGCTCGCGCTCGAGGCGATGGGCGAGCGATGGTCCTTCATGATCCTGCGCGCGGCCTTCAACGGCGTCCATCATTTCGAGGAGTTCCAGCAGGAGCTCAGCATCGCGCGCAACATATTGTCGAACCGCCTGTCGAAGCTGGTCGACCATGGCATCATGGCGCGCGAGGTGATGGCCGAGGACCGGCGCAAGGTGCGTTACGAACTCACCGAAAAGGGGCTCGAACTGCTGCCCGCGATGATCGCGCTGCGCCAATGGGGCGAAAAATGGGGTGCGGGCGTGCCCTCGACCCCGGTGCTTGTCGACGTCCGCGACGAACAGCCGATCGGCCCGGTGACGATCACCGCGCACGACGGCCGCGCCTTGGGCTACAAGGAACTGGTGTGGAAGCATCGCTCCGAGCTTCAGCCGCTGGGGCAGGCGCGCGCGCGCGCCGACGAACGGATGGCGCCGGTTGCTGCCGAATGAGCCTGCGGGCGCTGTGTCGTCCGTCGCCCGAACAACCTCGACCATGCCGCTGACCGCCACCCAGCAACGCCCACCCAACGGGCCGATGCCGCTGTTCGGCCTGTCGTCGCCGGGGCCCTTTTTCGGCAACAAGGTCCGCGCATTCTGGAACCTCCAGATCCTCGGCTGGTTCGGCTGGCTGGGCCTGCGCGGGGTGTCGGGGCTGGCCAACGGCCAGTCGTGGAACTTCCTCGTCCAGCCGATCGTCTCGGCGATTACCGGCTTCTCGCTGACGCTGATCCTCGCGGTCTGTTACCGCACGCTGATCAGCCGGCGCCCGATCGTGATGTGGGGGATCAGCCTGGGCCTCGCCGGCATTGCCACCGCGCTGTGGGCCTTCATCGACGCCTGGGTCGCGCAAATCCTCAATCCGGCGAGCGAGACGGGCTTCACCAGCCTGCTGCTCGGCGCGGTCTATATCGACGCTTCGTCGATCGCCGCCTGGTCGGCGCTCTATTTCGCGATCAACTATTTCCTCCAGCTCGAGGAACAGAATGACCGCGTGCTGCGGCTCGAGGCGCAAGCGGCGTCGGCGCAGCTCGCGATGCTGCGTTACCAGCTGAACCCGCATTTCCTGTTCAACACGCTCAACAGCATTTCGACGCTGGTGCTGCTCAAGCAGTCCGAGCCCGCCAATGCGATGCTGTCGCGGCTGTCGGCGTTCCTGCGCTACACGCTCGCCAACGAGCCGACCGCGCAGGTGACGTTGGCGCAGGAGATCGAGACGCTGAAGCTCTATCTCGACATCGAAAAGATGCGTTTCGAGGAGCGCTTGCGCCCGCATTTCGCGATCGATCCCGCGGTCGCGCGCGCGCGCCTGCCATCGCTGCTGCTCCAGCCTTTGATCGAAAATGCGATCAAATATGCGGTCACGCCGCAGGAGGATGGCGCCGATATCACCATTTCCGCACAACTCGCCGGTCAAAATGTCCGGATTACCGTGTCGGACACCGGATCGGGATTGCCAGCGGGCGGCACCGACCCCACCACGGGCTTTGCAACGGAATCGACCGGTGTGGGTTTAGCGAACATCAGGGACCGGCTGGCGCAGGCTTTCGGCGACCAGCACCGGTTCGACGCCCAGCCGGGCACTGACGGCGGATTCACGGTGGTTGTCGAGTTTCCGTTTCAGCCCGACGGGCAAATGACGATTGGAACCGAACGCAAATGACGATCAGAACCATCCTGGTGGATGACGAAAAATTGGCGACCCAGGGCCTGCAGTTGCGGCTCGAAGCGCACAGCGATGTCGAAATCGTCGACACCGCGCAAAATGGCCGCGAGGCCATCCGCAAGATCAAGACGCACAAACCCGACCTCGTGTTCCTCGACATCCAGATGCCCGGTTTCGACGGCTTCTCGGTGATCCAGGGGCTGATGGAGGTCGAACCGCCGCTGGTGGTGTTCGTGACCGCCTATTCGGACCATGCGATCCGCGCCTTCGAGGCGCAGGCGGTCGACTATCTGGTCAAGCCCGTCGAGCCCGAACGGCTCGCCGACGCGCTCGACCGCGTGCGCCAGCGCCTGACCGAAAAGCGCGGCGCGGCCGAGGTCGAACGGCTCAAGACCGTGCTCGCCGAGGTCGCGCCTGACGCGGCCGACGATTATGACGCCGAGATCGCCCCCGACGCGCACGCCGCCGACCGCTATGAAAAGATGATCAACATCAAGGATCGCGGCCAGATCTTCCGCGTCGACGTCGACAGCATCGAACGCATCGACGCCGCGGGTGACTATATGTGCATCTACACCGCCGACAACAGCCTGATCCTGCGCGAGACGATGAAGGACCTCGAAAAAAGGCTCGACCCGCGCAACTTCCAGCGCGTGCACCGCTCGACGATCGTCAACCTGTCGCAGGTCAAGCAGGTCAAGCCGCACACCAACGGCGAATGCTTCCTCGTGCTGGGATCGGGCGCGCAGGTGAAGGTCAGCCGCAGCTACCGCGACGTCGTGGCGCGGTTCGTGCACTGATGAAGCTCGCACGAAGCCACAAAGCCACAAAGATTCCCCTGATCCATTTGCCCTGAGCCTGTCGAAGGAAGGGCGGTGCTTCGACAAGCTCAGCACGAACGGCGTTTGGTGAGGCTTCTTTGCGGCCTCGTGGCTTTGTGCGAGTCCAAATCGGAACCTCGCGGTTAAAGCTGGTGCCCCGTCCGGTCACGCTTCGTCGCGAGATATTGCTCGTTGTACTTGTTCGTCGGCAGCGCGAGCGGGATCCGCTCGACCACCTCGACGCCCTCGCGTTCGAGCCGTGCGACCTTCTCGGGATTGTTGGTCATCAGCCGGATGCGCGGCACATTGAGCAGTTCGAGCATTCGCCCCGCGATCGCAAAATCGCGCGCCTCGACCGGGAAGCCCAGCCGCAGGTTGGCGTCGACCGTGTCATACCCCTGGTCCTGCAGCGCATAGGCGCGCAGCTTGTTGACGAGGCCGATCCCGCGCCCTTCCTGTCGCAGATAGAGCAGCACCCCCCATGGCGCATCGGCCATCGCATGGAGCGCGGCGTGGAGCTGCGGCCCGCAATCGCATTTGAGGCTGCCGAGCACGTCGCCGGTCAGGCATTCGCTGTGCAGCCGCACCACCGGCGGGTTCCCATCGCGCTTGCCGATGACCAGCGCGACATGGTCCGACGCCTCTTCGGGGGTGCGGAAGGCGACGATCTCGGCACTCTCGCTCGCATCGACGGGCAGCCGCGCGCGCGCCGCGATGTGCAGCCGCGCGGGGTCGAGCAAAGTGTCGACATCGGCCGCCTCGCAGGCGGTTTCGGCGTCGCCCGCCGCATCGCGCACGAAAAAGGCGGGGAGCAGCCCCGCGTGGCGCGCCATCGTCATCGCCGCCGCCGCGGCCTGGTCGCCGCCGGTCGCGATCGTGCGGAACGGGCCTTTGAGCGGATTGGCGAGGTCGAGCGCGGGGTCGGCGACCGCGAGCCCCGCTGCGACCGTGCCTGCCGCATCGGACAGCCGCACCGGCCCCGGCGCCGCCGCGACGCGCTGGTTGGTGAGCTTCAGCGTCACCGCGCGCTCGCCCGACAAAAGCAGGTCACCGCTGCCGAGATCCTTCAATGCCGCATTGCTCGCGCTTTCGACCGCGAGCAGGTCGAGCGCGCCGTCCGTGCCCGTGACGCGCAGCGGCCAACCGCGCCGCAACGCGTCGATCGCGCGCGCGGCGCGGCGGGCGCCCGTATCGGTCGCGGTATCGCTCAAAAGGCGAACTCGGTGATCAGCGGGATATGATCCGACGGCCGTTCCCAGCTGCGCGCGGGCTGGACGATGCGGTGCGACAGTGCCTTGGGCAACAGGTCGGGGGTCACCCACATATGGTCGAGGCGGCGGCCGCGGTTCGAGAGTTCCCAATCCTTGGCGCGATAGCTCCACCAGGTGAAGAGCGGGGTCGGCGCCGCGATGAAATGACGGCCGAGGTCGACCCAGTTCGCCGCCGCCTGGAGCCGGCCGAGCGTCTCGACCTCGATCGGCGTGTGGCTGACGACATCCAACAAGGCCTTATGATTCCAGACATCGCTTTCGAGCGGCGCGACGTTGAAATCGCCGGTCAGGATCGTGGGCTGGTCGAGCGTGCCCGACCATAAGGTCATCCGCGCATAGAAATCGAGCTTCTGCCCGAACTTCGGGTTGATCTCGCGGTCGGCGATGTCGCCGCCCGCGGGGATATAGACATTGTCGAGCCGCACCCCCGACGGCAAAGTCACGCCGATATGGCGCGCCTCGCCATTCGCCTGCCAGTCATATTTGCGCACCTCGGCCAGCGGCACCTTGCTGACGATCGCGACGCCGTGGTGCATGCGCTGGCCGTGGGTGACGATATGCTCATACCCCAGCCGCCGGAACATCTCGGGCGGAAAGGATATGCATTCGACCTTGGTCTCCTGCAGGCACAGGACGTCCGGGGCTTCCTCGCGCAGGAATTTTTCGACGATGCCGATGCGCGCGCGGACGCTGTTGATGTTCCACGACGCGATGCTGATGCTGCTCATGCAGGTGGCTCTATCGGCGCATGCGTAAGGGCGCAACGCTCGCGCAAAAAACTAAACCCCCGTTCCAGGGGCGGTGGAACGGGGGTTCAAGGTCAGCGTTCGTCACGCTCTTGAATGAAGGTGCCTGGCGATCCGGTTGGGGCAACAGGGGGAAACCCAGAACCGGGAGCCGTGTTGGCGCCTTCGAGAGTTGAAATAGCCCTGCTTCCCTGTCGCCAAGCTGAACGAAAATCGGGAGCTTCCGGCGGGTTTTGCAGTTCGTCGATGGCGCATGTCGGTTGGTCCGAAAAACGGCGCCGAATCCGCTCGATGGGATTCGGCGCCGTTCATTTTCGGCTGTGGATAAGTCGCGCGTCAGCTTCCACGCCCGCGCGAACGCGGGCGCGGGTCGGTCCATTTGAACGCCGAATCGGCGACCGCGACGTTGAACTTCTGGTTGCTGAGGTCGATGCGCGTGCGGTTGTTCTGCGAATCGAGCGCGACCCAGCCGCGCAGCCGCAGCCCCGCGGGGGCGCTCCCGTCGCGCATGAACACCATGGTGATCGTGCCATATTCAGGGCGCTTGGGGTCCTTGACCTCGACGCTGACCACGTCGTCGCTCGTCGTCGGCATCACCTTGGCATATTTGGTGAGGTCGCGGTCGGGGTCGAGCAACGCGCCGAGCGGCGAGTTCTTCACCGGCCAGCGCTGCACCTGCTTCACCTCGTAATCGATCATCGTCAGCGAGCTGCCGTCGCCGACGATCAGCAGCGGCACGCCCTTCTGATACTGGAAGCGGATCTTGCCCGGGCGCTTCAAGACAAGCTGGCCTGAGAGCCGCTGGCCGTTGCGGTCGGTTTGGGTGAAATCGGCGGTCATCGAGGTGGTCGCCTTGAGGTGCGACTGCACCGAAGCCAGCGTGCCGCTCGATTGCGCGATCGCCGGCGCACCGAAGGCCAGCGCGGCGGCTGCCGCGGGGGCAAGCGCCAGCGCGGCGGCGCGCGTCAGGGTCAGGCGGGGAAAAGTCAGCGTCATAGTCTTTTGTTCCTGCATCTCTGCCCCGCGCATCGCACCGGGGCGTTGAACCCGCCGTGAACCCCGGCGGTCAGAAGTCGTTCAAGCCGCGAGCGCGCCTATTGGTTCCGGCGGGTCTCAGCGGGGCTGCCCATATTGGTCGGTCAGCACGTCGCGCCGACCGACATGATTGGGAGGGCTGACCAGTCCCTCCTCCTCCATGCGCTCGATCAGCCTGGCGGCGCTGTTGTAGCCGATACGCAATTGCCGCTGCAGCCAGCTGGTCGAGGCCTTCTGGCTCTCGACGACGATCTGGCACGCCTTGGCATAGATGCGGTCCTCGGCGCTGTCGCCGCCTGCGGGGGCGCCCTCCATCGCGAAGCCGCCATCCTCGGGCTCTTCGGTGACGCTCTCGATATAGTCGGGCTGGCCCTGGCCGCGCCAATGGTCGGCGACCAGCCGCACTTCGTCGTCCGACACGAAGGGACCGTGGATGCGCGTGATCTGCTTGCCGCCGGGCACATAGAGCATGTCGCCCTTGCCCAGCAATTGCTCGGCTCCCGCCTCGCCCAGGATCGTGCGGCTGTCGATCTTCGACGTGACGTTGAAGCTGATGCGCGTCGGCAAATTGGCCTTGATCACGCCGGTGATCACGTCGACCGACGGGCGCTGCGTCGCGAGGATCAGGTGGATGCCCGCCGCGCGCGCCTTTTGCGCGAGCCGCTGGATCAGGAACTCGACTTCCTTGCCCGCGGTCATCATCAGGTCGGCGAGCTCGTCGACGACGACGACGATCTGCGGCAGCGGCGCATAGTCGAGCGCTTCCTCCTCATAGATCGGCTGGCCGGTTTCGGGGTCGTAGCCGGTCTGGACGCGCCGCCCGAGTGACTTGCCCTTGGCGAGCGCGCCGCGCACCTTGTCGTTATAGCCCGCGAGGTTGCGCACCGACAGGCTCGACATCATGCGGTAGCGGTCCTCCATCTGCTCGACCGCCCATTTGAGCGCGCGGATCGCCTTCTTGGGTTCGGTCACCACGGGGGCGAGCAGGTGCGGGATGCCATCATAGACGCTGAGCTCGAGCATCTTGGGATCGATCATGATCATCTTCACCTGATCGGGACCGAGGCGATAGAGCAAGGACAGGATCATCGCGTTCAGACCGACCGACTTGCCCGACCCGGTGGTGCCCGCGATCAGCAAATGCGGCATCGGCGCGAGGTCGGCGATGACCGGATCGCCGCTGATATTCTTGCCGAGGATGATCGGCAGCGCGCCGGTCTGTTCCTGGAACAGCGCGCTGCCGATCATTTCGGACAGCACCACCGATTCGCGGTGCGCATTGGGCAGCTCGATGCCGATCACCGTGCGGCCGGGGATCGGGGCGATGCGCGCCGACAGTGCCGACATGTTGCGCGCGATATCGTCGGCGAGGTTCGACACGCGGCTGGCCTTGGTGCCGGGCGCGGGTTCGAGTTCGTACATGGTGACCACCGGGCCGGGGCGAACCGCGGTGACGACGCCCTTGACCTGGAAATCCTCGAGCACCGATTCGAGCAGCCGCGCGTTGCGCTCGAGCCCCGCCTTGTCGATCTGTCCGGTCGGCGCGGGCGGCGGCGGCGCGAGCAGGTCGATCGAGGGCATCTTGTAGGTCGTGAACAGGTCGGTCTGCGGCTTGGGCCTGGGTTTTGACGGCGCGGTGCGCTGCGCGGGATCGGCGATCTCGGGCGGGGCGCGGTCGCTCGGCTCGGCGCGCGCGCGCGGGCGGATGACGCGGCCCATCAGTGACGGCGCCTTCGCGTCGTGCGCGACGGCGGGGGCGGGCGTTGGCGCGATGACGCGGCCGCCTTCGGCGGCGGGCAGGCGGAAGCGCGCCCACCAGCCGGGCTCGAGCCGAAGCGCGCGCCACGCGAGCCACAGCCCCACCCCGACGAGCAGCAGGATCGCCGCGAAACGGACCAGCGCGGCGGCGGGGTCGCCGAGCCGCGCGAACAGCGGATCGACCGCGCCGCCGACGACGAGCGCGACGATCCCGCCCCAGCCCGCAGGCAGCGACGTGTTGCTTTCCGACGCCCAGAGCTGCGCGCCCAGCCCGACGAGCAATATGCCGAACAGCGCGAAGGCGATCTGGCGCTTCCAATAGGGCTGCGGCGCGGCGAGCCACAGCCGCCAGGCGATCAGCCCGAGCAAGGGCAGCAGCAGCACGACCGCGCCGCCGCCGACAAAGAGCAGCAGGTCAGCCGCCCAGGCGCCTGCGCCGCCCATCCAGTTGGCGGGCGCGCCGCCCGCCGCGGTGTGGATCGCGGCGTCGGTGCCGTCATAGGTGAGCAAAGCCAGCGTCAGGAACAAAGTGAAAGCGCCGAGCGCCACCGCCGCGGCGATCACCAGCGACCGCGCGATGCTGGCCCGGAAAACGGTGCGCCAATCGGCCTTTGCGGCGACGGGCTTGCGGCTGGCCATGCTGAACTCGGTCCCCTGTGGAATTAACCACGGCGATATGCACATGCGCCGGACTCGCCGTCAAGCGCGGGTCCGAACTGGGCTGTGGGTTATAAAAGAGTTTCGCGCAAAGGCGCAAAGACACGAAGAAGATTGGGCCGCCAGGCCCCTCATCCCTCGGACGGTGCGGCAGGCGCGACGTTCGAGAGGAAAGCCGCTTCGCGGCCAGCGCGACATCTTCATGTCTTTGCGTCTTTGCGCGAAACAAAAAGGAACCGGCCTTGCGGCCCCCTCCACGCCGCTTTTCAAGCCGATCAATGCGGTCTAGGGCGAATGCCATGACCGACATCCAGCGCAGCGACGTGATCATCTCGGGCGGCGGCCTCGTCGGCCAGACGCTGGCGCTCGCGCTCGCGCATCACGGGCTGTCGAGCATAATCGTCGATCCCACCGATCCGGTGGCGACGATCGCGCCGGGTTTCGACGGCCGCGCCTCGGCGATCGCCAGCGCGACCTGGCAGATGTTCGAGGTGCTCGGCCTCGCGACCCGCCTCGCTGGCCACGGCTGTCCGATCCGGGCGATCAAGGTCAGCGACGGCGGTCAGTCGGGCGAACTCGATTTCGAGACCCGCGAAGGCGCCCCCGCGCTCGGCACGATGATCGAGAACCGCCGGCTGCGCCTTGTCCTCCGCGATGCGCTCGCCGACGCGCCGCTCGCAAAGCTGATCATGCCGGCGCAAGTGGCGGATCGGGACATCGGCCCGCACGGCGTCACGCTGACCCTCGCCGACGGTAGCCGCCTCGCTGCACCGTTGCTGATCGTGGCGGAAGGCCGCCGCTCGCCGACGCGCGACGCCGCGGGGTTCAGCATCGCCAACTGGTCGTACCATCATCATGCGATGATCGGCGCGGTCGCGCACAGCAAATCGCACGATCGCGTCGCGCATGAAATCTTCTTCCCCTCGGGTCCCTTCGCGCTGCTCCCGCTCGTCGACGATGCCGAGGGCCGCCACCGCTCGGCCTTCGTCTGGACGGTGTCCGAAAAGGACGGCCCCGGTTTTGCCAAATTGGGCGAGCGCGGCTTCACCGCCGAACTCGAAAAGCGCGCCGGCGACCTGCTCGGCACGATGGAGCTCGTCGCGCCGCGGATGACCTATCCGCTGGGCTTCCACCACAGCGCGTCGATCGTCGCCGAGCGGCTCGTGCTCGTCGGCGACGCTGCGCACGGCATCCATCCGATCGCGGGGCAAGGACTCAACCTCGGCCTGCGCGATGTCGCGGCGCTCACCGAAGTGCTCGTCGACGGTGCGCGGCTGGGGCTCGATCTCGGCGATGCCGCGCTGCTCGCGCGCTACCAGCGCTGGCGCGGGCTCGACAGCCTGATGATCAGCCTAGCGACCGACGGGCTCACCCGCCTGTTCGGTATCCCCGGCCGCACCGCCTCGGCGGTCCGCCGCGCGGGGCTCGGGGCAGTGCAGCGGCTGCCCATGCTCAAGCGCTTCTTCATGGACGAGGCGCGCGGCGAGGCCGGCGACCTCCCCCGCCTGCTCGCGGGCGCCGAGGTCTAGGTATTTCTACCTAAGGCGTCGGCACGCGCCCGCTAACCACGACCCCATAGCCTGTCCCGTGCGGCAAGACCGCCGCGCGGCAGGAGCCGGGACCATGTCGACAAACAGCGACGCCCTCGAATCGGCGGTGATGGACTGGATCGCCGCACGCACTGCACTCGATACCGAACCGTCGCCGCGTCGCCGGGTAGAGGCCGACCGCGCCTTCGCGCGCCTCGCCGCCACTGCCTCGCCGCGCATCCGCTATTTCATCCGCCGCTACGGCCTGTCGTCGGCGTTCGAGGACGGCGAACAGGCGTGCGCGATCGCGCTCCACCGTGCGGCGCAAAGCTATGATCCGCGCCGCGCGGCCTTTACCACCCATATGAGCTGGCAGATCCGCGCCGAGCTGCAGGCGCTGCGCCACCGCCTCCACGGCGACCAGCGCCGTGTGCCGCACCGGCTCGCCGCCGAAACGCTGTCGCTCGACGATCCCGCGATCCTCGAACGGCTCGCCGATCCCGACGCCGAGCTCGCCGCCGAGGCGCGCGCGGCGGACTATCTCGCGGGGCGCCTCGCCGACCGTCTCGCCGACGATTGGGCGCCGCGCCGCGACAGCGAATGGCAAAGGGGCACGGCGCGGCTCGCGGCGCAGCAGACGCTCGTGCGGCGGCATCTCACCGCGGTCGAACCCGCGGGCCGGCTGTCCGAAAGCCACCGCCATATCGTGCGGCGCGCCTTCGCCGACATCGCGCGTTATGTGCAGGAGGGACGCGCCTGACCTATTGCAGCGTGGCGCGATCGTCGCCGCCCGTGCGACCGAAAAATTGCATCAACTGTACGACCAACTCGGCGCGCGCGTCGATCGAATCGCATTCGAGCAGCGCCTGTTTTGCCGCACCGTCGAACGGCGCGACCTGCGCGATGCCGTTGACCAAAGTCGCATCGTCGAGCTGGCCGACCGCGTTCCAGTCGACGACATAGCCCTGCCGTTCGGCAAAGCGCTTCGCCTCGCGTTCGAGGCTCGCGCGCTCGATGCTCGCGAGCACCGCCTCGTCGCCGGCATCGCGCTCGATTTCGGCCTCGACCTGGCGAAAGGGCGTGGTGACGTCGAGCTCGCGGAGGATGCGAAAGCGCGCGATGCCTTCGAGCACCAGGTTGAAGCGCCCCTCGTCGAGCGCCTCGACATCGACGATCTTGCCGACGCAGCCGACCTCGTACAGCGCGGGCGGCTCGCGCATTTCCTCGCCGGGCAGCATCCGCGGCTGGATCATCCCGATCTGGCGGTCGCGCACCAGCACCTCCTGCACCATCGCCGAATAGCGCGGTTCGAAAATGTGCAGCGGCAGGTGCAGCCCGGGAAACAGCAGCGCGCCGGGCAGCGGAAAGATCACGATCCGCTGGATGGTCAAAGGCGCGGCCGCGTTCATCACCCGAACAGGATCAGCGACAGGCGGCGGCGCTGCGCCGCGACCCACGGATCCTCGAGCCCCACGGCCTCGAACAGCGCCAGCAGCTTGGCGCGCGCCGCGCCTTCCTGCCATTCGCGGTCGGCGGCGACGATGTGGAGCAGATTGTCGGCGGCGGCATCGCGCCTGCCCGCCCCGATCTGCGCGGCAGCGAGATCGAAGCGCGCCCGATGGTCGCCGGGGTTCGCGGCGACCGCCGTTTCCAATGCCGCCAGCTCGCCTGCATCGGGGGCGTCGGCGGCGAGCGCATAGGCGCTCTTCGCCTGCGCGATCGCGGGATCGTCGGCGATCTCGGCGGGGATCATGTCGAGCAGGTCCTGCGCGCTCTCGAGGTCGCCCGCGAGCACCAGCGCGCGGATCAGCCCGCCCTGCGCCGCGGCATTGTCGGGCGCGATGTCCAGGATCTGGCCGAAGATCGACGCGGCGCGAGTCCCGTCGCCTTCGGCGAGCACGCCCTCGCCCATTTCGATGAGCGGCGCGATTTCGACCGCGCGTGCGCCGGCCGTGCTCTCGATCGGCAACTGCGCGAGCAGCTGGTCGAGCATGGTCTTGATCTGGCTCTCGCTCCGCGCGTTGGTCAGGTTCGCGACCGGCTGGCCTTGGAAGATCGCATAGACGGTGGGGATCGACTGGACCTGGAACTGGCCGGCGATGAAGCGATTCGCATCGACGTCGACCTTTGCCAGTACGACGCCTTTGTCGGCATAGTCGGCGGCGACCTTTTCGAGGATCGGGGTCAGCTGCTTGCACGGCCCGCACCATTCGGCCCAGAAATCGAGGATGACGAGGCTGGTCATCGACGGCTCGACGACGTCGCGGCGGAAGGCTTCGACGGCTTCCTTCTCTTGTGCGCTCAGACCCAAAGTGGCCACGGGGATATTGCTCCTGTTGACTAAGTTGTGTCCGGCCCCCGCCCGCTCTCCTACCCGGCCTCCCATAGGATATATGGCAGGGGGCCGGGTGGGGGAGCGGGCGGGGGCCGCTTCCGGCGTCAGCCGGAAAGGACTCTCGTCCCGCTTATGTGGGATTTGGGCGCGATATGCCAACCCCATGCAGAAAATCGCAAACAAGGCTTGCCGACTCCGAAAGCCGATGCTAATCGCGCGCCTCACCCGCTGGGAGCCACCCGTTTCCAGCCGCCAGAGCGGGCGTAGCTCAGGGGTAGAGCACAACCTTGCCAAGGTTGGGGTCGAGGGTTCGAATCCCTTCGCCCGCTCCAGTCTTTCCATGAAATTTCGAGAATCCGTGGCTCGTGCAGCAGGCTGCGCGCTGCCGGTCTCCTTGCGGTCGCCGCCGGCGTGCTGGCGGGCCTATCCGCCGCGGCACCCGCGCTCGCCCATTGACCTTGGCCGCGAAGCCGTTCAGCCAAGCGTGCCGCGCGCTGGGGCGCCCAGGAGAAGATGATGACCCGTTCGCCGCTGTTCCTCGTCGCGCCCGTCGTCGGCGCGGCCATCCTGCTGGTGGTGTCTGCGTGCAGCGGCGACCCGGCCGGGAACGAGCAGGCGGCGGCGGTCGGGCTGCGCACATGCCCCGCTATTGCCGACACTCCAGTCAAGCTCGCCGGCGGCAGCTTCGAGATGGGCGAGGACGATGTCTATGACGAGGAAGGGCCGGTGCGCCAGACCATGGTCGGCGGTTTCTGGATCGACCCGCACGAGGTGACCAACCGCCAGTTCGCCGCCTTCGTCGCGGCGACCGGTTATGTCACCGTCGCCGAAAAGCCCGTCGATCCGAAGCAGTTCCAGGTTCCCGCCGGGCAGATCCCCGCCGACATGCTGAAACCCGGGTCGGCGGTGTTCACCCCGCCCGATTTCCCGTCGAACCATTATGCCGACTGGTGGAAATATGTCCCCGGCGCGAACTGGAAAAAGCCCTATGGCCCGGGCGGCGCCGACCATGTGCCGAACGAGCCCGTCGTCCACCTCGCGTGGGACGATATGGTCGCTTATGCCAAATGGGCGGGGGGGCGCATCCCGACCGAGGCCGAATGGGAATATGCCGCGAGCGCGGGGAAAAGGTCGAAGAATGTCCAGCCGGCGGAAGCGAACAGCTGGCAGGGCGCCTTCCCCAATTACAATGCGGAAAGCGACGGGTTCAAGGGCGTCGCGCCGGTCGGCTGCTACCGACCCAATGCCAACGGCCTCTACGACATGGTCGGCAATGTCTGGGAAGTGACCTCGGACTTCTTCAGGCCCGGCCATAACCCCGATGACCGGGACAATCCGAAGGGCCCCGACGAAGGCTCGGCCTATGACCCGCTCAACCCCGGCATGGTCTCGCGCACGGTGAAGGGCGGCAGCTATCTTTGCGCCCCCAATTATTGCCAGCGCTACCGCCCCGCCTCGCGCCAGGGCCGCGATCCGGGGCTCGGCACCAGCAACGTCGGCTTCCGCCTCGTCTACGACCAGGCGTCCGGCGCCTGAGCGGCGCGCACCTGCCCCGAAACGACGAAGGGCCGACCCTTTCGGGACGGCCCTTCCATTGTCTTGGCGTTCGCGGACAGCTTTAGCCGAGTGCGACCTCCGCGCGGACGGTCGGGCTCGTTTCTGCCGCGTGCGGCATGGGACAATGAGACATTCGACCACCTCCTTTCGCTTGTTGACGATAGCAGGAATATGGGCGCCCCGCCGCGATGTTGCAAGCCTCAGAAAAGCCCGGGCAGCTCGCGCTGGGCTGCGCTCGGCGTCGGGCTTGCCAGCATTTCGGCTTCGGGCGCCAGCCCTGGCGCGACGCGCTCCGACGATGCGGTGCGCGTGTCGGCGCCGGCGATCGGCGTCCCGCAGCTGCGCCCGGCGAGAAAGTCGAGCGCGGCGCGCAGCGACGGCTCGTTCGGATCGCCGAGCTGGAACGACAGGCTGTCGCCCGCGGCGCAGCTGTTGGCGATCTTGGGCGCGAGGCCGCTATAATAGTCGCTCTGCCCGCTCGCATTGCCCGTCGCGAACGCCACGACGCGCATGCGGTCGTCGCATTCGGCCTTGTCGAGCGCGATCTGCCCCACCGGCTTGCCGAAGGTGTTGCTGCCGACCAAAGTCATATTGGTGCCGAGGTAGGGCAGCATGCCGTTGATCACGAGTTCGCTGGCCGAGGCGGTCGAGCCGGTGCCGATGAAGGCGATACGCGTCGGCGCGATCGATTCGGGCTGGCTGGCGAAGAAATGCCGGTCGTTCTCGGCCGCTTTCGACGGGCGGAAATCGGTGCGCGAGAAGAGCTCGCTCGACGTCCGGTTGCGGCCGAGCAGGTCGCCCATCAGCTCGGCCGTGCTGACGAGGCCGCCGCCGTTGTAGCGGAAGTCGATCACGATGTCGGTCACCCCCTGCGCCCGGAAACTGGCGAAGGCGGCGCGCAGCTGGGGGTTCGCCGAGCTGATGAAGGTGCGCAGGTTGAGATAGCCGTAGCTCTTCCCGCCCTCGGTGACGATCTTGGCGCCATAGCGGTCCGAAATGGGGTCGAGGTCGAAATTGGCCTTGGTCACCGTCACGTCGCGCGTGCCGCCGCCGTCAACGATGCGCAGCACGCGGGTCACGCCGGGGTCGCTCGGCCCCAGTGCGTCGGTGATCCCGCCGGTGCCGCTCGTCGCGACGATATCGGCGATCGAGCGGATGTTCGAGGCGTTGGTGCCGATGCCGGTGATCTGCGTCCCGCGGTCGATCCCCGCCGCCAGCGCCGGCGCGCCCTCATAGGCTTCGGCGATCACGACACGCTGGGTCGACGGATTATAGGTCAGCCGCACGCCAAACCCCGCGCTCGACCCGCTCGAGAAAAAGGCATTCTCCTCGGCGATCGAGGTGATGTAGGTAAAGAAACGGTCCTTGTTTGCGGCGCGCGCGGGCGCGACGAGCGCGTCGATATAGGATTGCACGTCGCTGTGCGCCGCCTTGTTGACCCCGGTCGCGACGTCGGCGGGAAACAGATACCATTCGTCGATCACCGCCTTGGCGAAATCCTGCCGCGCCGACAGGCCGCAGCCCGCGGTGGGGGGCGTGGGTGTCGGCGTGGGGGTGACCGCCACGGGGCCGCCGCCTCCGCCGCCCCCGCCGCCGCAGCTCACGAGGACAAAAGCCGACATCGTCAGCAGGGCGACGGATTTTCGCAAGTTACGGCGCATGGATTTTCCCCGGTTGATCGGACGCAGCGCGGCGACCGGCGCCGTTTCTGCGACCAGCCACATGTATCGGCGATGAAAAGTCCCGGCAATGATCTCGATCATAAGGTGCGACGAGGCGAAGGTCGGCATCGGGGTGGGGAGCGGACCTCACCGATCCTCCCCGGAACGGGGAGGGGGACCATGCGAAGCATGGTGGAGGGGTACGGGAGGTCATGCGCCGCGCCCGACTGCCCGTACCCCTCCACCACCCTTC
>NZ_JBXAQA010000007.1:0-352740 GCF_058806755.1 Sphingopyxis sp. GW821-FHT12F08 | reverse complement strand
GTTGAAAACTTGCACCGACGCCTGAGGGCGTCGCCCCCTCCGTCAGCGCTTCGCGCTGCCACCTCCCCATCGCTTCGCGTGGGGAGGATCGACTACAGCCGCACCATCCGCATGCCCATCTCGCCATAGCGCGGCCCGCTGGTGCCGCCCATCGGCGCCGCGGCGTCGATCGCGGCGAGGTCGTCGGCGGTGAGCGTCACTTCGGCGGCGCCGACGCTGTCCTCCATCGTCGGGCGGCGCTTGGTGCCGGGGATGGGGACGATGTCGTCGCCCTGCGCGAGCAGCCAGGCGAGCGCGACTTGCGCCTTGCTGACACCATGCCGGTCGGCGACCGCGCCGATCGCGTCGACGATCGCGAGGTTGGCGGGCAGATTCTCCTCGCTGTAGCGCGGGTCGCCCCGGCGCCAGTCGGTCTCGGGAAGCTCGTCGCGGCTGCGGATCGCGCCCGCGAGGAAACCGCGGCCGAGCGGCGAATAGGGGACGAAACCGATGCCGTTATCGCGGCACGCGGTCAGGATTTCCTCCTCGACGTCGCGTTCCCAGATCGAATATTCGCTCTGCAGCGCAGTGATCGGCGCGGCTTTCGCGGCGCGGCGGATCGTTTCGGGACCGGCTTCGGACAGCGCGATGTGGCGGACCTTGCCCTCGTTCACCAGCTCCATCATCCCGCCGACGACTTCCTCGATCGGAATCGAGGGATCGACGCGGTGCTGGTAGAAGAGATCGATCGTGTCGATGCCAAGCCGCTGGAGCGAGCCTTCGCACGCGCGCCGCGCATTTTCGGGCGAGCCGTCGACCCCGACGATCTGGTTGCCGTCGAACTTGAAGCCGAACTTGGTCGCGATGACGAGCCCGTCGCGCTTGCCCTTGATCGCGGCGCCGAGCAGCTCCTCGTTGCTGAACGGGCCATAGATTTGCGCGGTGTCGAAGAAGGTGACGCCGAGGTCGATCGCGCGGTGGATCGTCGCGGTCGATTCGTCGAGGTCGGCGGCCTCGCCATAGAGGATGTTGCCGCCCTTGATCATCGGCATGCAGCCGATGCCGATGGCCGAGACGGTGAGGCCGTGGCCGAGCTTGCGATATTTCATGTCGGTTCTCCCGTTGGTTTGTCGTCGCCGACTCTGTCAGCGGCATATTTGGTGGCGGCGACATCGCCGATGACATTGCCGAGTGTCCGGAAGATGTCGGGGAAGGTCTCGACCGCGACGAGCAGCCCGAGCGGCGCGACGGGCACCCCCATCGACACCGCGATCGGGGCGATCGAGGTCACGAAGCTGATCGAGCCGGGCAGGCTGACCGACGACAGCGCCGCGGCCATCGCGACCGCGAGCCCGACCGCCATCTCCCACGGCGTCAATTCGATGCCGAACAGCCAGGCGACATAGATGACGACCGCCAGGTTGAACGCCGGGCTGGTGAAGCGGAACAGCGCGACCGCGAGCGGCAGCACGATGTCGGCCTTCTTCGGGTCGACGCCGAGTTCTTCCGACGATTTCAGCATCGCGGGCAGGCTGGCGAGCGAGCTTTGGGTGCTGACCGCTACCGCGAGCGTCGGCACCATCGCGCGCAGGAAGCGCGGCGGGGCGATGCCGACGACGAACCAGGCGAGCAAAAGCCCGAGGATGAGGCAGCAGACGCCGATCCCCGTCAGGATCAGCACATAGTGGATGAGCCCGCCGAACGCCGCGACCCCCGCCTTGACCGCGAGCGCATAGCCGAGCGCGAAGACCCCGATCGGCGCAAGCGCGAGCACCCAGCCGATGACGATCAGCATCGCGTCGCCCAGCGCCTTGAACAGCCCCGACAAGGTCGCGCGCGGCGCGGGTTCGAGCCGGGTGATCGCGAAGGCGAAGATGGTGGTGAAGACGATCAGCGGCAGGATCGCGGTGTCTGCGGCGGCGGCGATCGGGTTGGTCGGGATCAGCGAAAGCAGGAAATCGCCGAAGGTCGGCGACGCGCCCGCCTCGCTCGTGCCGCCGAGCCCGTGGCGCAGCGCCTCGGCGGCGCTGGCGGACAGCGGGAAGAGTTTGAGCAGCAGCGGCGTCATCAGCACCGACATCAGCCCCGAGAGGAAGATCGCGCCGAGAAAGATCATCACCGCGCGAAAGGCGAGCGTTCCCGCACGCGCAGCGTCGGCGGTCGCGGTGATGCCGGTGATCAGCAGCGCGACGATCAGCGGCACGATCGTCATCTTGAGCGCGTTGAGCCACAGCAGGCCGATCGGCTCGACAAAGGGCAGCGAGGCGGTCGCGGTTTCGAGCGACACGCTCTCGACCGCGATCCCGAGCAGCATGCCGGCGACAAGCGCCGAGAGGATGAACCAGGCGGATTTCAAGACGGATTCTCCCCGGCGTTTTTTCTGGCCAGCTTGCCAAGCATATATGGGTGACTTAGAGCACCTCCCGGAAAAAGTGGGAACCGGTTTTTGGGCCGGGAAGTGCTCCGCGAGGGCCATCCCTTGGACGTCGGGGTAGGTGGCTCCGGCTTATTGAGCAGAGGTGGCATGCGCAAGTTTTTCGGCACCGACGGCATTCGCGGGCTGACCAACCAGATTCCGATGACCGTCGAGGTCGCGATGCGCGTCGGCATGGCGGCGGGCGCGCATTTTCTGCGCGGGGCGCACAAGCATCGCGTCGTGATCGGCAAGGACACACGATTGTCGGGCTATATGCTCGAAAATGCGCTCGTCGCAGGCTTCACCAGCGTCGGCATGGACGTGGTGCAGGTGGGGCCGATGCCGACCCCGGCGATCGCGATGCTGACGCGCTCGATGCGCGCCGACCTCGGCGTGATGCTGTCGGCGAGCCACAATCCCTATTACGACAATGGCATCAAGCTGTTCGGCCCCGACGGCTACAAGCTGTCGGACAAGGACGAGGCGCAGATCGAGTTGCTGCTCGCGAGCGAGCCCAAGCTCGCCGAACCCGCACAGATCGGCCGCGCGAAGCGCATCGACGACGCGCGCGGGCGCTATATCCACGCGGTGAAGCAGAGCCTGCCCGAATCCGTGCGGCTCGACGGGCTCAAGATCGTGCTCGATTGCGCGAATGGCGCCGCCTACAACAGCGCGCCGACGGTGTTCTGGGAGTTGGGCGCCGACGTCGTCGCGATCGGGGTCACGCCGAACGGCATCAACATCAACGACAAATGCGGCTCGACCTCGCCGGGCCTGCTGCAGGAAACCGTCGTCGCGAGCGGCGCCGACATCGGCATCGCATTGGACGGCGACGCCGACCGGCTGATCGTGGTCGACGAAAAGGGCGCGATCGTCGACGGCGACCAGATCATGGCGCTGATCGGCGCGAGCTGGGCCAGACAAGGCCGGCTGAAGGGCGGCGGCGTCGTCGCGACGGTGATGTCGAACCTGGGCCTCGAACGCTTCCTGGCTGGCCAGGGGCTGAGCCTCGAGCGTACCAAGGTCGGCGACCGCTATGTGCTCGAGCGGATGAAGACCGGCGGCTTCAACGTCGGCGGCGAGCAGTCGGGGCATATGATCCTCTCGGACCATGCGACCACCGGCGACGGCACGCTCGCGGGGTTGCAGGTTCTCGCCGAACTGGTCGCGTCGGGCAAACCCGCGAGCGAATTGCTGCACCAGTTCGACGCGGTGCCGCAGCTTTTGAAGAATGTCCGCTTCGCGGGCGGCGCACCGCTCGACGACCCGCAGGTGCAGGCGGCGATCGCCGAGGGCGAGGCCGCGCTCGCGGGGCGCGGGCGCCTCGTCATCCGCGCCTCGGGCACCGAACCCCTCATCCGCGTCATGGCCGAAGGCGATGATGCAGCGCAGGTAGAACAGGTCGTCGACATGATTTGCGACGCCGTCCGTGTGGCCACCGGACAGTGAATTTATATCACCGTTCGCCCTGAGCTTGTCGAAGGGCCGTCCTTTCTTCTAGCGACGTTGAAGAGAAGGACGGTGCTTCGACAAGCTCAGCACGAACGGATTTGGAAGGAAGTTTATAAAATGCTCGAAATGCGTCCCGATTGCGAGAAATGCGGCCGCGATCTCCCCGCCGATGTCCACGGTGCGTTCATCTGTTCGTTCGAATGCACCTTCTGCGCGAATTGCGCCGACAAGCTCGACGAGCGTTGCCCCAATTGCGGCGGCGACCTGCTCGACCGGCCGCTGCGCGAAGGCGCGGCGCTGGCGAAATTCCCGGCGTCGACGGTGCGAAAGCATAAGGGTTGACCGCACGCATATTGATCGTCGCCGGCTCCGACAGCGGGGGCGGGGCGGGAATCCAGGCCGATATCAAGACGGTCACGATGCTCGGCGGCCATGCGATGACCGCGATCACCGCGATCACCGCGCAGAATACGCTGGGCGTCGAAGCGGTGCACGCGATCCCGACCGCGATGGTGACGCAGCAGATGCGCAGCGTCGCCGAGGATATCGGGGTCGATGCGGTCAAGATCGGCATGCTCGGCGGCGCCGACAACGCGATGGCGGTCGCCGAGGAGCTGATCTCCGGCGTCTACGGCGAATCCTTCGTCTTCGATCCGGTGATGATCGCGACGAGCGGCGCGGTGCTGGCGGACGCGAAGACGATCGCCGCGATGGAGGTGCTCGCCGAGCTCAGCACGGTGGTGACGCCGAACCTGCCCGAACTCGCGGCGCTGTGCGGGCGCGAGGCGATCGCCGAGGATGCGGTCGAGGGCGCGGCGGTCGCCTATGCGCAAAAGGTCGGCGCCGCGGTGCTCGTCAAGGGCGGGCACGGGACGGGCGCGACGATCACCGACCGGCTGGTCACCGAACATGGCACGATCGCCTTATGGGAGGCGCCGCGCATCGACACGCGCAGCACCCACGGCACCGGCTGCACGCTGGCGAGCGCGATCGCCGCGGGGCTGGCGCAGGGCATGCCGCTGGAACCCGCGGCGGCGCGTGCGCGCGATTTCGTGCGGCTGTCGCTGCTCGACGCGCCGGGGCTGGGGCAGGGGCACGGGCCAATGGGGCAGCAGGCGGTGCGCAACGACGGGCTGTTCACCGGGCCGGCGCTCAACCAGACCACCTTGCCCGCGCGCGATTATGCGGCGTCGGTCGCCTTCTACAAGCAGATGGGGCTGACGCAGATCGTCGACAGCCCCGGCGCCGAAGGAATTGGGGGCTATGCGCGCTTCGAGGCGATCAACGGTGTGACGCTGTCGATCCACGTCGGCGAGGGCGAGGCGGGCGGCGCGACCACCTATCTCGAAAGCGGCGCGCTCGACGCCTGGGTCGCCTATCTCGCGCGGCGCGGGGTGCGCTTCGACCAGATGCCCGCCGACGAGGAATGGGGCTGGCGCGAGGCGCGGCTGACCGACCCGGCGGGCAACCGGCTGTGCCTGTACCAGGCGGGCGAATATCGAAGGTATCCGCCGTGGCGCATATGAAAGCCCCTCCCCTTCAGGGGAGGGGTGGGGGCCATCGGCCTCGCGCAACCCCGATAGCCCCCACCCCCGGCCCCTCCCCTGAAGGGGAGGGGAGAAGATGATCGTTGGCGTCGACGAAGCGGGCAGGGGGCCGCTCGCAGGCCCCGTTGTCGCGGCGGCAGTGCTGCTGTGCCCCGACGGCATCATCGGCCTCGACGACAGCAAGAAACTCTCGGCCAAGCGTCGCAGTGAGCTCGAGACCCTGATCAAGGCACGCTGCCGCTGGGGCGTCGGCGAGGCGAGCGTCGCCGAGATCGACCGCATCAACATATTGCAGGCGACCTTCCTCGCGATGACACGCGCGGTCGAGGCGCTGGGGGTCGAGCTCGTCGAAGTTCTGGTCGACGGCAACCGGCTTCCCCGATGGAGATATACCGCGCGTGCGATCGTTGGCGGCGATGCATCGCATCCGTGCATTTCGGCGGCGAGCATCCTCGCCAAGGAGCATCGCGACCGCTTCATGGTCGCGGCGGCGCGCGATTTTCCGCACTTCGGCTGGGAAACCAACATGGGTTATGGTACCGCCCACCATCTCGCGGCGCTGCGCCAGCACGGTCCCACGCCGCTCCATCGGACCAGTTTTGCCCCGGTCGCACAAATGCAGCTGGTCTGATCAACAGGAGAAGGCGATGCGCAGCGGGTTCACGGCCGACGACGTCGGCACGCAGACGGGCCGCCGCTTCCTTGTCACCGGTGCCAATGCCGGGATCGGCTATGAAGTCTCACGCGTGCTCGCCGCGCGCGGCGCGCATGTGGTCCTTGGCTGCCGCGACGCCGAGCGCGCCGAGGCGGCCATGAACCGCATCCGCCTCGACTTGCCGAAGGCCGAGCTGTCGTTCCAGCCGCTCGACCTTGCCGACCTCGATCAGCTGCGCGACGTCGCGGCGGCGCTGCTCGCGGGACCGCGGATCGACGTGCTGATCAACAACGCGGGGGTGATGATCCCGCCGAAGACGCTGACCAGACAGGGCTTCGAGCTGCAATTCGGGGTCAACCATCTCGGCACCTTCGCGCTGACCGGGCTGCTCCACAGCCATGTCGACGACCGCATCGTCATCACCGGCAGCATCGCGCACAAGGGCGGCGCGATCGATTTCAGCGACCTGTCGGCAAGCCGCAGCTACCATAATTGGCAGCGCTACCAGACAAGCAAGCTCGCGAACCTGCTCCATATGTTCGAGCTCGACCGGCGGCTGGGCGCGGCGGGGCGCGCGACGCAGGCGATCGGCTGTCACCCGGGGGTCGCGCTGACCGAGCTGACGCGGCATTTGCCGCTTCCCCTGCGGACGATGACCCCGCTTGCCGGGCCCTTCTTCAACAGCGCGGCGCAGGGCGCCTGGCCGACCTTGCAGGCGGCGACGGGGGCGAATGTACAGGGCGGTGACTATCTGGGGCCGCAGGGGCTGGGCGAGATAACGGGCCGGTCGGGGCCGGCGAGGGCGACGCGCACGGCGCGCGATCCGAAGCTGGCGAAGGAGCTGTGGGAGCGGTCGGTCGAGCTGACCGGGGTCGATCCGGGGCTCTAGCGGTTTCCCTCTCCCACAAGGGGAGAAGGAAATATTTTTCGCGACTGAGTCTTCCCCGCCACACCACCAGTGGTTGAGTCTCCGAGTCGCTACAGACTCCACATGCTGTGTGGGACTCGTTTCGTTCCCATCCCGTTAACCATTGTTACATCCGGAATCCCTAGAATCCCGGGCTTGACGGCGGACTCCGCCGGACTCATCAGGGCCTTCTTTGTATGCGGAACAGGGGCGAAACATGGGTGTGATGGAACGGGTCAAGGCGCCCGCGGTCAAGCAGCGCGCGACGAAAGTCGACCCGGCCGACCTGCCGCTCGACCGCATTTTGCAGGGCGATTGCGTCGAGATGATGCGCTCGCTTCCCGCCGCGTCGGTCGACATGATCTTCGCCGACCCGCCGTACAACCTCCAGCTCGGCGGCGACCTGCATCGCCCCGACGGCAGCCAGGTCGACGCGGTCAACGACGAATGGGACAAGTTCGACAGCCTCGCGACCTACGACCGCTTTACTCACGCCTGGCTCAAGGAAGCCAAGCGCATCCTGAAACCCGGCGGCAGCATCTGGGTGATCGGCAGCTATCACAATATCTTCCGCGTCGGCGCGGCGCTGCAGGACCAGGGCTACTGGATCCTCAACGACATCGTGTGGCGCAAGGCGAACCCGATGCCCAATTTCAAGGGCACGCGCTTCACCAACGCGCATGAGACGCTCATTTGGGCGTCGATGGGCGAGAAGGCGCGCTACACCTTCAACTATCGCGCGATGAAGACGCTCAACGACGAGCTGCAGATGCGCAGCGACTGGCTGATCCCGATCTGCGGCGGGCAGGAACGGCTCAAAAAGGGCGGGCACAAGGTTCACCCGACGCAGAAGCCCGAGGCGCTGCTCTATCGCATCCTGCTCGCCTGCTCGAACCCCGGCGACGTGATTCTCGATCCCTTCTTCGGCACCGGCACCACTGGCGCGGTGGCGAAGCGCCTCGGCCGCCATTTCATCGGCATCGAGCGCGAGGATGATTATATCGCCGCGGCATTGGAGCGCATCGAAATGGCGCTGCCGCTCGACGAGAGCGCGGTGAAGACGATGATGGCGCCGCAGGCCGCGACGCGCGTGGCGTTCGGGACGCTCGTCGAGGGCGGGCTGATCGCGCCGGGTTCGGTGCTCACCGATGCCAAGCGGCGCTGGAAGGCGACGGTGCGCGTCGATGGCAGCCTCGATTGCGAGGGCCAGCCCGCGGGGTCGATCCACAAGGTCGGCGCGGGCGTGCAGGGCGCGCCGAGCTGCAATGGCTGGACCTTCTGGCATATCGACGACGGCAAGCAATTGCGCGTGATCGATGCGGTCCGGCAGGACTGGCTGCTCGCCAACGAGGCGTAAGCTGGCTCCTCAATCCCGTTCGCCCTGAGCTTGTCGAAGGGCCGTCCTTTTTTCCGATGTTCAAAGGAAGAACGGTGCTTCGACAAGCTCAGCACGAACGGATAGAGGGAGCGTTATGTTCGCACCCCTGACCAAGCCCGACCTCGGCAGCGCGTCGCCCGACGCGCGGCTCTATTGCCGTCCGACCTGCTTCGTCGACCGCCCGCATGAGCTGGGCGACGCCTGTCTTCGCATTGCCGACACGATGGTCTGGTTCGCCGCCTGGCACATCAGCCTGCGCGACCCGGGCGTGGTCAAATCGGCGATCGTCACCGTCCCCGAATTCGCCGACTGGGTCGCGGCGATGCCCGATCACCTCGTCGAGATGGCGGGCAAGCAGCGCGCCGGGGTGCTCCGCCCGCGCGGAACGCTGCAGCTCGGCGAGCGGACGGTGCGGCTGAACGAGCCGCAGCTGATGGGTATCCTCAACGTCACCCCCGACAGCTTCTCCGACGGCGGCAAGCATGTCGACCAGGCCGCTGCGATCGACGCGGGCTTCGCGCTCGCCTCGGCGGGGGCGGCGATCGTCGATGTCGGCGGCGAATCGACGCGACCGGGCGCGCCCTTGGTGTGGGAGGGCGACGAGATCCAGCGGATCGAGGGCGTGGTTTCGGGGCTTGCCAAGGGCGGCGTCGCGGTGTCGATCGACACGCGCAAGGCCGCGGTGATGGAAGCGGCGCTCGCCGCGGGCGCGACCATCGTCAACGATATTTCGGCGCTGCGCTATGACGACCGCGCGATGGAGGTCGTCGCGGCGGCCGGCTGCCCGGTGGTCCTGATGCACGCGCCCGCGGCAAAGAGCGACCCGCACGAGGGCGGCGGCTACGACCATGTGCTGTTCGACGTCTACGACCTGCTCGCCGAGCGGGTCGCGGCGTGCATCGCGGGCGGCATCGACCCCGCGAAGATCATCGTCGACCCGGGGCTCGGCTTCGGCAAGGGGGTCGGCGACAATCTGGCGCTGATCAACGGGCTGGCGCTGCTCCACACTTTGGGTTGTCCTCTATTGTTCGGGGCGAGCCGCAAACGGATGATCGGTGCGCTCGACAATGAGGCGCCGGCAGATCAGCGGCTCGGCGGCACGGTGGCGCTGCATTATCAGGCGGCGGGGCAGGGCGCGCAGCTGCTCCGCGTCCACGACATCGCCGAGAACCGGCAGGCGCTGCGGGTGTGGCGTGGGCTGAGGGATGCTGCGCTGACCACATAATTCCCCTCCCCGAAAGGGAGGGGCTAGGGGTGGGTTGCGCCGAAGGCGCATGACCGCATACCCACCCTCGCTGCGACTAGGCAGCAAGCTGCCAAGTCTCGCTGCCCCTCCCTAGAAAGGAGGGGAAAGGCTCAAAGCTTCGTCGTCGTGACGATCCGCCCCTGCAGCAGCCGCTTTTTCTTGCCCCTTGCCACCTCGGTCGCCAGCGCCTCGAAGCGCGGTTCCCAGGTGCGGCGGAAGCGCTGGACCCAGGCGTCGACCTCGTCGAAGCGATCGGGCGCGACGACATAGAGCCGCTGCCGCCCTTCGGCGCGCGCGGTCGCGAAGCCGCTGTCGCGCAGGATGCGCAGGTGCTGCGACACCGCGGGCTGCGAGATGCCGAATTCGGCGGCGATCACCGCGACGATCGCGCCCGAGCTGCGCTCCGCATCGGCGAGCAGCTCGAGGATGCGCCGCCGCACCGGATCGCCGAGGACGTCGAAGGCGTGCATCAAAGCCCGGCCATCATGCGGGCGCGCCCGCGCCGGTGTAGAAGGCGGTGTTGGTGGCACCGGCGCGGCGCGCGGCGTCTTCGGGGGTTCCATAAGCGATCGACGCCTCGGTCCACGCGTCGCTGCTCCACGTCGCAAAGGCCTTGCCCTCGTCGCCGAGCGACCAGGTCTCTTCGGCGAAGCGCTCGTTGCTCTCACCGGTTTCGATGTGCCAGCCGAGCCCCATTAACGACAGGTCCCAGCCCACGCCGACCGCGCCGGGGCCGAACTTGTCCCAGAATTCCTCCGACTTGTCGTCGAGCGGAGCGATGTGATGGAGCGTCAGGCGCGTGCGGTCGGCGCCGGCTTCCTCGAGCTCGACCGCGACCCAGCTCATCCCGCCGCCGAATTCCCATGTCAGCGCGAAATTGCGCGGCGGGTCGCACGCGGTGACCGTGCCGCCGGCATTGCCCTTGATCTGATAGCGGCCGCCGAGTTCGAGATCGCCGCTGACCGGCGCGAACCAGCGCGGAATGCGCTCCTTTTCGGTGATCGCGTTCCACAGATCGTCGATCCCGGTGAGATAGTCGCGCGACGCGACCACTGCGCGGCAGGGCCGCCCCTCGTGGGTGACATCCTCGACCTTGCGGACGACCATGGCGGCCTGGGCGACGGGTTCGAACGGCATTGCGACTCTCCTGATTGGTCGGGAGAGTTCGTATAAGTCAAAATTTATATAAGTCTAGATTGATATGTTGGGCCGTGGCACCGGCGCGGCGGGCCGTCAGGCCGCGGTGTCGATCCCGAGGTCGCTGAGCTTGCGGTACAGCGTAGAGCGCCCGATCCCTAGCCGCCGCGCGACTTCGCTCATCCGGCCGCGGTAATGGCCGATCGCGAGGCGGATGACGTCGGCTTCGATTTCCTCGAGCGGGCGGAGGTTGCCGTCGGGGAGGTAGAGGGTGACGCCGATGGCTTCGCCGTTGATCGCGATCTCGCCCTGGCCCGCGGCCATGCTGCTGCCGCCGAGCGCGGCCTCGATCGCGCGGAGGTCGGCGCTGGTGAGCACGTCGGTGGTGCTGCCCACCGCGGCGCGGAACAGCACGTCCTGCAGCTGGCGGACATTGCCGGGCCAGGCATAGGCGGCGAGCAGGCGCAGCGCGTCGTCGGTGACCCCGATCGGCCCCATGCCGGGCAACCCACCGATGCGCGCGAGCAAATGGCGCGCGAGCGGGCCGACGTCGCCGCGGCGCTCCGACAGCGAGGGCAGGGTGAATTGCGCGCTCGACAGCGCATAGAACAGGTCCTCGCGGAAATGCCCCGCCTCGATCAGCTTGTCGAGCGGGCTGGCGCTCGTCGCGATGATGCGCACGTCGACGCTCTGGCGGATCGTGCCGCCGATCATCTGCACTTCGTTGCTGTTCAGATATTCGACGAGCTTCGCCTGCGTCTCCAGCGGGATGCATTCGACATGGTCGATGATGATGCTGCCGCCGTCGGCCTGCACCAGCCGCCCGACCTGGCGGTCGAAGGCACCCGGAAAGGCGCCGCGTTCATGGCCGAACAGCCCCGATCCGATCAGCCCCGGCGACACCGCCGAGCAGTCGACCATCACCAGCGCGCCGCGCGCGCGGGGGCTGGCGCTGTGGATCGCGCGCGCGAAGACTTCCTTGCCCGTGCCGGGTTTGCCGTTGATCATCACCGGCACGCGCGCGCGCGCGGCCTTGGCGGCGATCGCCAGCGCGCTGCGGAAATTGGGGCTCGACCCGATGATTTCCTCGAACGCCAGCGGCGCGCGCAGTTTTTCGGTGAGCGGGCGCAGTTCGCCCTGCGGCCCACTCTGGCTCGTGATCCGGTCGAGCGCATTGAGCAGCCGGTCGGGGGCGATCGGTTTCTGGACGAAATCGGTCGCGCCGGCGCGCATCGCGGCAACCGCGACCTCGACCCCGTTGCGCATCGTGATCACGATCAACGGTAGCGCCGGGCGCCAGCGGCGCAGCTCGGCGACGAACTCGGCCATGTCCATGCCCGGCGCGCCCTGGTCGACAAGCACGG
Source organism: Sphingopyxis sp. GW821-FHT12F08 (assembly GCF_058806755.1). NCBI lineage: Bacteria > Pseudomonadati > Pseudomonadota > Alphaproteobacteria > Sphingomonadales > Sphingopyxidaceae > Sphingopyxis > Sphingopyxis sp. GW821-FHT12F08. The sequence goes on along the minus strand of NZ_JBXAQA010000007.1, from coordinate 340,659 downwards.
CGTCGAGCGCCATGCCCTCCTGCGTGCCGAGCTTGGCGAGCGCGGTGTCGGTGTCAGCCGCAATGACGCTGCGCCAGCCGCCGCGCGAGACAAGCGCCGACAGGAAGCGCTGCTGCGCCGGTTCGCTGTCGACGATCATCACCATCCGTGTGTCGCGCGCGCTAGCCATCGCCGTGTTTTGACCCCCCGATTGGCCGCGATTTTCCGCCGCCTGTTCCGCTTTGAACCACTAATCTACGTCAAAGGGGTAAAGGGGCGATTAAGCCCATGGGGCCTTCGCCGTGCAATGAGACCACGCAAAACCATCTATTGAGCATCGCGGGGCGCATGGCTAAGACCGCTGCGAAGGCCGATTCCGGGCCGGGCGCGGCGCGTCCGATTCCCGCGCGATCGGCGACGAAAAAGGGGAAGAAGCCATGGCACAACAGCAGGAAATGAAAGCAGCGAACGAGACCTATTCGGGTTTCCTCGGCCTGCTCAAGGTGGGGTCGATCATCACCGCGGTCGTCGTCCTCTTCGTCGTCCTCCTGATCTCCTGACCGGGCCGGCATGCGCATCGCTGTCCTGAAGGAACTCGCCCCCGGCGAGACCCGCGTCGCCGCTACCCCGGAAACCGTGAAGAAATTCATTGGCCTGGGTGCCGAACTTGCCGTCGAAGCGGGGGCAGGCGAAAGCGCGTCGATCGCCGACGCCGACTATAGCGCCGCGGGCGCGACGGTGGGCAGCCGCGCCGATGTGCTGAAGGGTGCGAACATCGTCCTCGCGATCCAGGGACCCGACCCCGCAGGGCTGAAGGGCGTGGCCGACGGGGCCTGGCTTGCTGCGGGGCTCAATCCGTTCGGCGCCGGAGAGAACGGGCGCGCCCGCGTCGACGAATATGCCAAGCTCGGCATCGAGGCGCTGGCGATGGAATTCATGCCGCGCATCACGCGCGCGCAGTCGATGGATATCCTCTCCAGCCAGGCGAATCTCGCGGGCTACAAGGCGGTGCTGATGGCGGCGAACGCCTATGGCCGCGCCTTTCCGATGATGATGACCGCCGCGGGCACGGTCAGCGCCGCCAAGGCCTTCGTGATGGGCGTCGGCGTCGCGGGGCTGCAGGCGATCGCGACCGCGCGGCGCCTAGGCGCGCAGGTCAGCGCGACCGACGTGCGCTCGGCCACCAAGGAACAGATCCTGTCGCTCGGCGCCAAGCCGATCTTCGTCGAGAGCGTCGCGGGGATCGAGGGCGAGGGCGCGGGCGGCTATGCCACCGAAATGTCCGAGGAATATCAGAAGGCACAGGCCGAGCTGGTGTCGTCACACATCGCCAAGCAGGACATCGTCATCACCACTGCGCTGATCCCGGGGCGCCCCGCGCCGCGGCTGATCTCGGACGCGCAGCTCGCGACGATGCGCGCCGGCAGCGTGATCGTCGACATGGCGGCCGAAAGCGGCGGCAATGTCGAGGGCGCGGTCTCGGGCGAGGCGAAGAGGATCCACGGCGTCACCGTCATCGGCGCGAAGAATATCGCGGCGCTGATGCCCGCCGACACCAGCGCTTTGTTCAGCCGCAACCTGTTCAACTTCCTCGCAGCCTTCTGGGACAAGGAAGCGGGCAAGCCCGTGCTCGACGAAGAAATCGGCAATGCGGTGCGCCTGACGCAGGGCGGCAAGGTCGTGCACGAACGGCTGCTGGGGTGAGCGGCGGTTGGCCAGTCGGGGGGCTTGCGCTCTTCCTGCTGTCCTCCATTCCCCTCGCCGCGACCGCGCAAGCGCCCGATGCGGCCTTTGCGATGCGGTGGATCGTCACCCCCGATGCGCCCAGGACCGCGCCGTTCGTGGTTGAAAAGCAGGGCGAAATCCACGGCGGAACGCTTTATCCGACCGGGCTGGTGACGCTGAGCGAGCCGATCACGGTCGCCGGCGATATGCTGTCGCTTCCGACCGGAACGCCGCTGGTGATGGCCGACGGCGATGCCGGCATCGGCTGTACCCTCAAACCGCGGCCACGCTTTGCGGTCCGGATCATGAGCAACGCCGCCTATGGCTATCACAGCTGCTTCGTCGACCGCGACGCCGATGGGCGCTTCGAAGGCGGTTTCGCGGTCACCGGCGTCGCGCGGTCTTCGATCATCGCAGGCGGGCGGATCCCCGCCGCGCTCGCGCCGATCGAGGGCGGCGCATTCGCACGCACCGATCCCGCGTGCTGGACGACGCGCCGCGCGTGTCGGTCCGCTTCGTCGAGCGCGATTGGGGCGGCCAATATCAATTTTCGGCGATAGCCGCTGATTCGGGGCCGCCCAACCGGGCGGTCAAGGAAAGCCAGTTCGGCAAGGACATTGCGTATGCCGGCATCATCTTCCGGGTGCTTCGCAAGGCCGAGCATGGGGCGCTCGAGGTCGAACTGATACGCGGTTTCGAGCCGCGGGGAATCCGGTTCGGCTATTGAAGGCAAGCCCTTCGCCAGTGTCGAGAATGCCCATCTACCCGGCGGCTTCCCAACGACAGCAGGAGTAGAAGGATGGGATTGTTCAGCGCAGGCGATATCGATGCGGGCGGGGCGCAGGCCGAGTTTCAGGCGTGGTTGATCGACGGCGAGCAGGTGCTCGCGGCGTTCCGCACGATCCGCGACACGGTGCTGCTCACCAATCTTCGCTTCATCTTCGTCGACGTCCAGGGGCTGACGGGGTCGAAGAAGGATATCCAGAGCGTGCCGTGGCGTTCGGTCACGCGTTTCTCGTTCGAAACCGCGGGAACCTTCGACCTCGACGCCGATATGAAGGTGTGGATTTCGGGCTCGGCGGCGCCGATCGAGGTCAGGATTTCGCGCAAGAGCGACCCGCAGAAAATCCAGCATCTGATGGCGCGGCTGGTCATCGGCCACTGAGGCGAGGCGAGCCTCCCGCGGGACAAGCTGCGAGGACCCGGATGGAAATTGGCTGATTCCGGCCTTTTCATGAAACTGTCATGGCTTAGTATGCGGTGCAGGGTTCTCACCCTGATTCCCACTGTCCGGAGAATATACCGATGCTGCGTGCCAAGTTTCTTGCTGTTCCCCTCCTCGCGCTTACCCCCATGCTGGCCGCCCCCGCCTTTGCCATGACCGACGATGTCGCCGCCGAAGCCGCGCCGACCTCGACCGTCGCCGAGGCCGCGACCACCAACCCCGACCTGACGACGCTGGCCAAGGCGCTTTCGGCCGCGGGCGTCGCCGACACGCTGAACGGCGCCGGCCCGTTCACCGTCTTCGCGCCGACCGACGCTGCCTTCGCCGCGGTGCCGCAGCCGATGACCGACTATCTGATGGACCCGGCCAACAAGGGCACGCTGACGCAGGTGCTGACCTATCATGTCGTGCCCGGCAAGGTGACCGCCGACGACCTGTACAAGAAGATCAAGGCCGGCGGCGGCACGGCCAAGCTGACCACCGTCGAGGGCCAGGAACTGTCCTTCACCGAAGTGCAGGGCAACATCAAGGTCGACGGCACGCAGGGCAGCTCGGGCTATGTCACCACGCAGGACCTGGCGCAGGCCAATGGCGTCGTCCACGTCCTGAACGGCGTGCTGATCCCCAACCTGACCCCGCCGAGCGCCGAGCCCGCCGATGCAACCGCGGCGGCGGCGACCGAGGCTGCGCCCGCGGGGTGATCCTTCGCGAAATTTAATTGCCGTTCGGGTCCGCATTTCCTCTTCGGGGAGGTGCGGGCCCGTCTTTTTTGCGCGTCTTAGGAGTCGACAGGGTGGCGGCGGCGCGGCAAGAGGTGCGCCAAGCGGAATCAGCAGGGGAGCTTGCCGTGGACTTCATTTCCATTTTTTCGATTTTTGTCCTGGCGTGTTTCGTCGGCTATTTCGTCGTCTGGTCGGTGACCCCGGCGCTGCACACGCCGCTGATGAGCGTCACCAACGCGATTTCGTCGGTGATCATCGTCGGCGCGCTGATCGCCAGCGCCGCTGCGGGTTCGGCGACCTCGAAATGGCTCGGCCTCGCCGCAGTGGTGATGGCCAGCATCAACATCTTCGGCGGCTTCGCCGTGACGTCGCGCATGCTCGCGATGTACAAGAAGAAGGAGCGCTGAGATGGACGTACAGGCCATTCTCTCGGCCGCGACCGGCGGCCATGGCGCGATAAACCCCTGGGCCGCGCTCGCCTATCTGGTGTCGGGCATTCTCTTCATCCTCGCGCTCCGCGGCCTGTCGAGCCCGGCGACGGCGCAGAGCGGCAACCGCTTCGGCATGATCGGCATGACGATCGCGGTCGTCACCACGTTGCTGACGCACGCGCCGGTCGGCGCCGACGGCGCGCTCGACACGATCGGCCTCGCCGAGATCCTCGCCGCGATCGGCATCGGCGCGGTGATCGGCATCGTCATGGCGCGGCGCATCGCGATGACCGCGATGCCGCAGCTCGTCGCGGCGTTCCACAGCCTCGTCGGCCTCGCCGCGGTTGCGGTGGCGGCGGCCGCCTATCTCAACCCGCAGGCCTTCGGCATCGCCGACGCCGCGGGGCAGATCTTCACGGTCAGTCGCGTCGAAATGGGGCTCGGCATCGCGATCGGTGCGATCACCTTCAGTGGATCGGTGATCGCCTTCCTCAAGCTCAACGGCAATATGTCGGGCGCGCCGATCATGCTGCCGGGGCGGCACATCATCAACCTCGGCACGCTCGCTGCGATCGTCGGGCTGACCGCCTATTTCACCCAGGACCAGTCGCCGTGGGTGTTCTGGACGATCACCGGGCTCAGCTTCGCGATCGGTTTCCTGCTGATCATCCCGATCGGCGGCGCCGACATGCCCGTCGTCGTGTCGATGCTCAACAGCTATTCGGGATGGGCCGCGGCGGCGATGGGCTTCACGCTCGGCAACACCGCGATGATCATCACCGGTGCGCTCGTCGGCTCCTCGGGCGCGATCCTGTCGTACATCATGTGCCGCGCGATGAATCGCAGCTTCATCAGCGTGATCGCCGGCGGCTTCGGCGGCGAAGAGGCGGCGGCGGCGGGCGGCGGTTCGAAGGAACAGCGCCCGTGGAAACCCGGCAGCGCCGAGGATGCGGCGTTCCTGATGAGCCAGGCAGAAAATGTCATCATCGTCCCCGGCTACGGCATGGCGGTCGCGCAGGCGCAGCACGCGCTGCGCGAGATGGGCGACCAGCTCAAGAAGGAAGGCGTCAACGTCAAATATGCGATCCATCCGGTCGCGGGACGCATGCCCGGCCATATGAACGTGCTGCTCGCCGAGGCGAACGTCCCTTATGACGAGGTGTTCGAGCTGGAGGACATCAACGGCGAGTTCGCGCAGGCCGACGTCGCCTTCGTCATCGGTGCGAACGACGTGACCAACCCCGCCGCGAAGACTGACAAGACGTCGCCGATCTACGGCATGCCGATCCTCGACGTCGCCAATGCCAAGACCGTGTTGTTCGTGAAGCGCTCGATGGGCGGGGTCGGCTATGCCGGCGTCGACAACGACGTCTTCTATATGGACCAGACGATGATGCTGCTCGGCGACGCCAAGAAGATGGCCGACGACATCGTCAAGGCGCTGAGCGGCAGCGGGCACTAAAACCGATAGTCCGATCAAAATGCCGTCGTGCTGAGCTTGTCGAAGCACCGTTCTTTCCTCTACCGGGGAACAGGACGGCCCTTCGACAAGCTCAGGGCGAACGGTTTTTTTCTTGTTCTGGAGATGAAATGCGCAAAATCGGCCTGATCGGCGGGATCAGCTGGGCATCGACCGAGCTTTATTACCGTCACCTCAACAAGGGCGTGCAGAAGCGCATCGGTACCTCCTGCTCGGCGCCGATCCTGCTCGAGAGCCTCAACTATTGCGAGCTGTCGCGGCTGACGACGCCCGAGCAATGGGACAATGCCAGGCAGATCCTGATCGCCTCGGCGCAGCGGCTCGAGGCCGCGGGGGCGACCGCGCTGATGATCGCGGCCAATTCGATGCACAAGATCGCCAAGGAGATCGCGGGCGCGGTCTCGATCCCGCTGCTCCACATCGTCGACGAGACCGGCGAGAAACTGAAGGCCGACGGGGTCAAGTCGGCGGCGGTGATCGGCACGCAAAACGTGATGACCGAACCCTGGTTCCGCCAGAACCTCGTGCGCTACGGGCTGACGCTCGCCCCCTATGACGCCGCGCGCGCCGAGGCGATCGACAATATCATCTATGACGAGCTGATGCAGGGCAAGGTCACCGAAAATTCGCGCCGCACGATGCGCACCTTCATCACCGACATCGCGAAGCAGGATGTCCAGGCACTGGTGCTCGCGAGCACCGAATTGGTGATGCTGGTCGATCCCGACGCCAATGTGCTGCCGGTCTACGACACGACGCGCATCCATGTCGCCGCGGGGGTCGACTGGATCCTGGGGGATGCGCCTTAAACGGGTTCCCCTCCCAGAAAGGGAGGGGCTAGGGGTGGGTTTGCTCGCCGCAGGCGAGCGCTCTTTTGTCAAAGGTTGGTGCGGCTCGCTTTGCTCGCACCCACCCCCAACCCCTCCCTTGCAGGGAGGGGGGCAATCAGCTCATCCGCGTCCAGGTCACCGTCTTGCAGAAGACGCTGACGCAACCCTTCATCGTCATCTTGCTGCCCTTGGGCGTCAAATGCGCCTTGTAATAGCGGCCGTCCTCGGGGCTGTAGCCTTGCCCCTTCCACGCATTGCCGTCGGCGGCGAGGTCCCAGTAGATTTGCAGGCCCGACACATGGCGGCTTCGCTTCGCCTTGTCGGGGTTGCGCTCGTCGCGCTGGCCGCCCGCGGGCTGCTTGATCAGCAATTTATGCACCTTGCCGCACAGCTTGGCGCCGCAGGCATAGATGTCGACGATCGCCTTGCCGTCGTCGGTGGCCCAGCGGCCGGTGATCGATGGCGGCGCGACGGCCGACGCCGGCGACGCGGCGATGGACGCGGCGGTGGCCGCGATGAAGATGCGTTTCAAAACAGTCTCCCCGGTTCGGGCGGGGTTGCGACCCTGACCCTAGCTACATCCATGTCAGCAACATGGCTTGGCATGCGCGCAGTCTTGCACCATGCTGGCAAAAAACAAGGGAGAGTCTGATGCGATTCCATAGTTTCGCTTTGCCGCTGGCTGTTGCACTGGTTGCCACGACGCCCGCGCATGCGAAGACGATCAAGGTCGAGGCGGGCGGCGTCGACGCCAACGAGAAACTCCAGGAAGCGTTGATCGTTGCCGAGCCGGGCGATGTCGTCGAACTGGGCGCGGGCATCTGGACCCTCACCGACGGGCTGTCGCTCGACGTCGCGGGCGTGACGATCCGCGGCGCGGGCACCGACGACAAGGGCTCGATCCTCGACTTCGCGGGCCAGCAGGGTGCGGGCGAGGGGCTGCTCGTCACCAGCGACGACGTGTTCCTCACCAATTTCGCGGTGCTCAACACCAAGGGCGACGGGATCAAGTCGAAGGGCGCCGACCGCATCGTCTATCACAAGCTGCGCGTCGAATGGACCGCGGGGCCGAAGGAAACCAACGGCGCCTATGGTATCTATCCGGTCGAGAGCAGCGACGTGCTCGTCGACAGCGTCTATGTCCGCGGCGCGTCGGACGCGGGCATTTACGTCGGCCAGTCGAAGAATATCATCGTGCGCGATTCGATCGCGATCGAGAATGTCGCGGGGATCGAGATCGAGAACAGCTACGACGCCGACGTCCACGACAATGTCGCGACGAAGAATACCGGCGGCATATTGGTCTTCGACCTGCCCAGCCTGCCGATGCAGGGCGGGCATAATGTCCGCGTCTTCGACAATGAGGTGAAGGACAACAGCACCCCCAATTTCGCGCCCAAGGGCAATATCGTCGCAAGCGTGCCGACCGGCACCGGGGTGCTGATCATGGCGAATCGGAATGTCGAGATATTCGACAATGCCTTCGACCGGAATGGCACCGCCAATGTGATGATCGTCGGCTATCGTTACGAGCATAAGGACCCGAAATATCAGCCGCTGCCGCGCCAGATCGTCGTGCGCGACAATGAACATGGCAAGGCGGGCTATGCCCCCGCGTTCGACGGCGGCGCCCAGATCGCGGCGGCGCTGGGCGGGGCGATCCCGCCGGTGCTGTGGGACGGTGCGGGCGAGAATGTGATCATACTCGACAAGGTCGGGGTGCTGTCGCTGAACCTGCCCGACGTCGCGACCCCGCGCGATCAGGCCAAGCCGTCGCCCGCGGACCTGTCGCAGGGCACCCCGCCCGCGGCGCTGCCGGGGATCAGGCTGCCCGAAAGCATGGAGGCGAAGGTCAAGTGAAGCACGTTTTCGCCGCGTTGGCCGCGGCGCTGCTGTGTGCGAGCGGGGCGAGCGGGGTGCCGCTCCCCGGGGTCGACCAGGACGTCATCGACAGCGACGCGATGCCGCTGAAATTGTCGGCGTTCGGGTTGTTTCACGCCGGCAGCCCGCGCGCGCCGCTGGCGCGGATCGGCTACACGCTGCGCACCCCGCTGTTCAGCGATTACACCGACAAGCATCGCTATATCTCGATCCCCGCGGGCCAGAAGGCGCGCGTGCTGGCCGACGGGACGATCGAATTTCCCGTCGGGACCGTGCTGATCAAAAGCTTCGGCTGGAGTGACGTCAACGATGGGCGGCCGGTCGAGACGCGCCTGCTGATCCGCCGCGCGGGCGGCTGGGTCGCCTTGCCCTATATCTGGGATGCCGACGGGCAGGATGCGACGCTGGCGCTCGGCGGGCGGCGCGTGCCTGTGACGTTCCGGACCGCCGACGGGCAGACGCACAGCATCCGCTATGCGGTGCCGAACAAGAATCAGTGCAAGGAATGCCACGGCCTGAACGGCGCGATCGTGCCGATCGGGCCGAAGGTCCGCAATTTCGTGCTCGATCCGCCGGGCTCGGCGCATTTTCAGAGCGTTTATTTCGAGGACCCGGCGGCGCTCAAACCGGTGATGCCGCAGTGGGACGACCCCAAGTCGGGCAGCGTCGCCGAGCGCGCACGCGCCTATCTCGACGTCAATTGCGCGCATTGCCACAATCCGGCGGGCAGCGCGTCGAACAGCGGGCTGTTTCTGCGCTGGACCGACGATCCGGCCGGCGTCAACTACGGCATCGGCAAGCGCCCGACCGCGGCGGGGCGCGGCAGCGGGGGCATGGATTTCGCGATTCAACCGGGCGATCCCGATCACAGCTTCATGATCTACCGCCTCGAAAGCACCGACCCCGGCATCGCGATGCCCGAGGTCGGGCGCTCGACGGTGCACAAGGAAGGCGCGGCGCTGCTCAGGCAATGGATTGCGGAGATGCTGAAAGCGTCGCATTAGGCTGCGCCATGACTCAGCAAGCGCCCCGGCTCGTCCTCCACGATTATTTCCGCTCCTCGGCGAGCTTTCGCGTGCGCATTGCGCTGAACCTTAAAGGGCTCGCCTATGAGCGCGTCGAGATCAGCCTGATCGCGGGCGAGCAGCGCAGCGACGCCTATCTCGAGCTCAACGCGCAGGGGTTCGTCCCGCTGCTGGTCGCCGATGGCGAGACGATCATCCAGAGCCTGGCGATCATCGACTGGCTCGACCGCGCCTTTCCCGAACCGCGGCTGATCCCCGAGGAAGCAATGCCCCGCGCGGTCGCGCTGGCGCAGGCGCAGGTCGTGGCGAGCGACATCCACCCGCTGGGCAACCTCCGCGTGCTCAAATATCTGACCAAGGATCTGGGGCTCAACGAGCAGACCAAGGACCGCTGGATCGCGACCTGGATCGCGCAGGGATTCGAGGCGCTCGAGGCCATGGCGGGCGCGGGGACATATCTCGGCGGCGACGCGCCGGGAATCGCCGACTGCTGTCTGGTGCCGCAGATGTACAACGCGCGCCGCTTCGAGGTGCCGCTTGATGCTTATCCGCGGCTCGTCGCGATCGATGCGGCGTGTATGGAATTGGACGCGTTCCGGAAGGCGCATCCCGATGCGGTCAAGCCCGCGTGATCCGGCTGCTGACGGGGACTGCGCTGCTGGCGATGCCGGCGGCGGCGATGGCGCAGGAGGCAAGCCAGCCGCAAGCGCCCATCGTGCTCGCAAGCTATCCGAGAGATCCGCGGATCATCATCGTAACCGGGTCGGGATTGCTCCCTTTGGACGACGGCAATTCGGTAGAGGGTGTAACGACGATCGTCGACCTCGACCCCGGCCTCGGCGCGCGCATCGAGAACCGCCTCCGCGACGAGGCGGGCATCGTCCAGTTCCGCCGCAGCGACGGGCGCAGCGCGCATCCGACGAGCCAGGGCGTGACGCTGCGCGGGCTCGGCGGCAACGCCTCGGCGCGCGCGCTGGTGACATTGGACGGGGTGCCGCAGGCCGACCCCTTCGGCGGCTGGGTGGCGTGGTCGGCTTATGACGCGATCAACCTCGGCGGCATCGTCGTGACCCGTGGCGGTGGCAGCGGCGCCGACGGCCCGGGCGCGCTCGCGGGGACGATCGGCCTCCATTCGGAAATCACCCGCGGCGTCACCGCGAGCGCGGCTTATGGCAGCCGCGACGGGTGGGACGCGTCGCTCTCGGCGGGAACGAAGCTCGGCAGTGGCGAGGTCGCGGTCGACGGCCGCTACAGCCGCGGCGACGGTTTCGTGCCCGTGGCCGAGGGGCAGCGCGGGACGGTCGACCGCGCCGCGCCCTACGAACAGGGCGGGCTCGGCGTGCGGCTGCGTTTCGACGCCGGCGAAAGTAGCCGGATCGAGGCGAGCCTGCGCGGCTTTGCCGACCGCCGCGACCGCGGCACCGACTTCACCGCCAGCAAGACCGACGGGCTCGACGCCAGCCTGCGCTTCGTCCACGACCCGGTCGCCGCGACGCAGTGGCTCGCGCTCGCCTATGTCCAGCTCCGCGATTTCGAGAGCGGTTTCGCGAGCGTCGCCGCGGGGCGGAACAGCGTCGCCCCGGCGCTGTTCCAGCGCGTGCCCGCCACCGGCCTCGGCGCGCGCTTCGAGCTGCGCCCGGCGATCGACGGGGCGAACCCGCTCCGCGTCGGCGCCGACTGGCGCCGCACGACGGGGCGGACCGAGGAAGATTTCTTCTTCAGCGGCACGACACCCGGCCGCCACCGCATCGCGGGCGGCAGCAGCGACACCGTCGGCGCCTTCGCCGAATGGACCGCGGGCGACGCCGGCGACGGTCTGCTCTGGACGCTCAGCGGCCGCGTCGACCATTGGTGGTTGGGCGAGGGGTATCGGCTCGAGCGCAATATCGGCGGCACGACGATCACCGACCTCCGCTTCGCCGCGCGGCAGGGTTGGGAAGGCAGTGGGCGCGCGGGCGTGCGCTGGACCTCGGACGCGCTGTCGATGCGCGCCGCGGCCTATCGCGGCTGGCGCCTGCCGACGCTCAACGAACTCTACCGCCCCTTCCGCGTTGGCGCCGAGGTGACCACCGCGAACGCGATGCTCGAGCCCGAGCGATTGTGGGGCGGTGAGGTCGGGATCGACTGGACGACCGACGCGACCAGGCTGTCGGCGACGCTCTTCGCCAACCATCTGTCGAACGCCATCGCCAATGTGACGCTGGCGACGAACCTCAACCAGCGGCAGAATCTGGGTGCGATCAACAGCAAGGGGATCGAACTCGCCGCCGAGCAGCGGATCGGCCCGGCCACGCTGCGCGCGACCTATGCCTTCACCGATGCAAAGGTCGACGCTGCGGGCGCTGCCGCTGCGCTCGACGGCCGCCGCCCCGCGCAGATCGCGAGGCACGGCGGCAGCGTATCGCTGCGCGGCAACGGCGACGGACCGCTCGATGGCTTCGCGACCCTGCGCTATATCGGCAAGCAGAATGAGGACGACCTGGGGCTGCTCGTGCTGGGCGACGCGCTGACGCTCGACGCCGGGCTGTCGTGGCGTTTCTCGGCCGCGATAAGCATCGAGGCGCGCGGCGAAAATCTGTTCGACGAACTCGTTCCCGCGGCGATTTCCTCGGCCGGGATCGTCGAACGCGCCGCGCCGCGCACGCTCTGGGTGGGGGTACGGGCATCGTTTTAGCGTCGCGGGAACGACGGGTTTCGGGCGGGAGCTGCCATTCCTAAGCCCTCTCCTCTGAAGAGGAGGGGTTTGATGTCTTAAACCCACCCCCGAACCCGCCTTCGCCTTCGTTGGCGCACAGAAATCCTATCCACGCCGGGATTGCGCAGCGAAATCGGGCTGTCTAGGTTCGCCGCGCCGGGGCTCGCGTGGGGGTATAGGAAAATATGGCCGCCAAGAAACTCAACCTCGACAATTTCCTGCCATACCGGCTCTCGATCGCATCGAACGCGCTGTCGGAGCGGATCGCCGCCGAATATCAGAATCGCTTCGGGCTCAAGATCCCCGAGTGGCGGCTGATGGCAATTCTCGGCGAGGGCAAGCCCAAGACCCAGCGCGAGCTGGTGCAGGCGACGCGCATGGACAAGGTCACCGTCAACCGCGCGGCGAAGGCGCTCGCCGACCGCCAGCTGATCGCGCGCCAGGCGCATGAGGCCGACGGCCGTTCGCACCATCTCGAACTCACCGCCACCGGCCGCGAACTTTATGACGCGATCGTCCCGGCGGCGCTCGCCAGCGAGGCGCGGCTGGAGACCAATATCACCGCCGCCGAGCGCGCGACCCTGCTCGCGATCCTCGGCAAATTGACCGCCGCCGCCGAAGATTATGGCTGATCGCGCCTATCGCGCGGCGGGGGAGGGGGCGCTGCGCATCGAGCCGCTCGGCGAGCTCGCCGCGATCTTCGACCGGCGCTCGATGCAGACGCATCTCGTCACCCAGCCGATGCCCGAAATCCTCGCCGCGCTCGCGGCGGGCCCGTGCGACGCGAAGGCGCTCGCGGTGCGGCTCGCCGACGCCTTCGATCTCGACGGCGCGGGCGATGCCGCGGTGATCCTTGCCGAACGGCTCGAAGAACTCGCGGCGATGGGGCTGGTGGAGCCCGCGTGAGGCACGGCACGCGCATCGCGGTCGGCCCCGTCCAGTTCCGCATCGGCAGCGACTGGGGCGAGCCCATCGCGGCGCTCGATCGCCTCTATGCCGGCTATCCGCAGGACGACGACCGCCCCGCCGACGCCACCGTGCGCCTCTATGCCAACCGGCCCTGGCGCCGCTGGCTGCGCCCGTCAGCGCATATCGGCGGCGACTATATCGTCCCTGACGCGCTGCCGCTGCCGCTGTCGATGGGGCTGCTCGCGGCCGAGATGGGGATGAACCTGCAGGTCGCGCTCGGCTGGCGGCGGCACCTGCTGCTCCACGCGAGCGCGGTGGCAAGGGACGACCGCAGCCTGATCATGTCGGGCGCCTCGGGCTCGGGCAAGTCGACCCTCGCCGCGCTGCTCGGCGAAGGCAGCTGGCGGCTGATGGGCGACGAGTTCATACTGATCGACCCCACAAGCGGCGACGCGCTGGCCTTTCCGCGCGCGGTCAGCCTGAAGAATGAAGCGATCGCCGAGGTCGAAGCGCGCGTTGACGTCGCGCGGCTCGGGCCGTTGCTCGCGGGCACGCCGAAGGGCGACATCCGCCACCTGATCCCGCGCGCCGACGCGGTCGCCGCGATGCACGACCCCGCGCGCCCGGCGTTGCTGCTCTTCCCGCAATATGGCGGGCCGCCCGCCATCGAGCGGATCGGCGAGGGCGAGGCCTTCGTCCGCCTGACCGAAGCCTCGACCAACTATGTCGCGCTCGGCGAGGCGGGCTTTGCTGCGCTGACCCGGCTGGTGCGCGAAACCCCGGCCTTCGCCATCGCCTATCCCGACAGTGTCACCGGTATGGCGCTGGTCGAGCAGCTCTGGGCCGAGGCGCGGCGATGAGCGCGATCGCTACCCTCGTCGACCTGCTCGCGGGGCGCCGCGACGCGGTCGATCTCGCCCCGCGCGAATGGGACGGCGTGATCGCGGTCGCGCGCGCCGAGGCGCTGCTCGCCACGCTCGCGCACCGGGTCGATGGCGCCGCGCTCCCCGAACCCGTAGCGCAGTTGCTCGCCGATGCGCGCGCCGCCGCCGATGTCGCGACTGCGCAGGCGCTGTGGGAGGCCGAGATGGCGCGCCGCGCGCTCGGACCCGCCGGGATCGATTTCGTGCTGCTGAAGGGTGCGGCCTATGCCGCGGCGGGGCTGCCCTGCGCGCCGGGGCGCCAGATCGGCGACCTCGACATCCTCGTCGAGCGCGCGGCGCTGCCCGCGGCCGAGGCGGCGCTGCTCGCCGCGGGGTGGGAGTGGGTCAAGGACGACGCCTATGACGACGCCTATTACCGCGACCATATGCACGAGCTGCCGCCGCTGATCCACAAGCTGCGCGACCGGATGATCGACGTGCACCATACGATCGTCCCGCCGACCGCGCGGCCCAACCCCGATCCGGCGAGCATGCTCGATCGCGCGATCGCGCTGCCCGACGGATTCAAGGTTCTGCATCCCTTCGACCGCCTGATCCACTGCGCGGCGCATCTCTTCGCCGACGGCGACCTCGCCGGCGGCCTGCGCAACCTCTGGGACTTTCACTGCCTGATGTCCGATTTCCGGGCGCGCGGCGATTGCGACAGCGACACCCCCGACGGCGCGCTCGGTTACGACGAGTGGATCGGCGACATGGGTTATCGCGCAAAGCTGTGGGGGCTCGGCCCCGCGGTGCGCCGCGCCGCGCATCTCTCGGCGGCGCTGTTCGAGGGCGACGGCGGCTATCGCCGGCTCAGCCTCAGCGACCGCCTGTTCCTCGCGCGGCTGCTGGCGCGCGACGATTGGGGACGCGATACGCGGCCCTTGCTGCGCCTCGCCTTCTACATCCGCTCGCACTGGCTGCGCATGCCGCCGCTGATGCTCGCGCGCCATTTGTGGACCAAGTGGCGCAAAGGCCGGGCGGCCGCCGGCTAGAGAGTTTCGAGAAGGGCGACCAGTTCGTCATAATGGCCGATGACATGATCGGCGTCGTAGGCGTCGGCCGGTCGGTCGAGGAAGCCGAAGCCGGCGAGGATGCTCGGTACCGCCGCGGCCTTGGCGGCCATGACGTCATAGATGCTGTCCCCGACGAAGGCCGCGCGCCCGCCGCCGCAGCGCGCGATCATTTCGCGGATCGGGGCGGGGGAGGGCTTGGCATTCTCGCGCCCCAGCGTGTCGCCGCCGATGATCGTCGCGAACCGATCCGCAAGGCCGAGTTCGCCGAGCAGCAGGCGCGCGAGCCGTTCGGTCTTGTTGGTCACCACCGCGGTCTGCACGCCCAGCACGTCGAGCCGGTCGAGTGCGTCGACCAGCCCGGAAAAGGGCCGACTGTGCACCGCGATATGCGCTTCGTAATAGGTCAGGAATTCGCCGAACAGCCGCTCGAAATCGCCTTCGGGCACGCCGCCGGTCGCCAGCAGCCCTTGTTCGAGCATATGCCGCCCGCCCAGCCCGATCATCGGGCGCACCCGTTCGACGCGCAGCGGCGCGCGGCCGGCGAGGCTCAGCGCATGGTTGACCCCCGCGGTCAGGTCATCCGCGGTGTCGAGCAAGGTGCCGTCGAGATCGAAGCCGGCGATGGCGAAGGGGAAGGTGGTCATGCGGTGCGCATGGCGCCTCACTATGGAAACCGCAACGATTTGCTGGCATGGCCACGCGCATGAGCAATCCGATCGCTGCCGTCATCCTCGCCGCGGGCAGGGGCACCCGCATGAAGTCCGACCTGCACAAGGTGCTGCACCCGATCGCCGGGCGAGCGATGCTGTTGCATCTGATGGCGAGCGTCGATGTTTTGAATCCCGCGAAGAAGGTCGTGATCGTCGGCGACAAGGCCGAGCAGCTCGAAGCCGCGCTGGCGGGCAGCGCCGACCTCGCGGTGCAGGAGCCGCAGCTCGGCACCGGCCATGCGGTGCAGCAGGCCGAGGGGGCGCTGGCCGGCTTCGACGGCGACGTGATGATCCTCTACGGCGACGTACCCTTCGTGCCCACGGCCACGATGCAGGCGATGATCGACCGGCTTAACGCCCCCGACGCGCCCGCGGTGGTCGTGCTCGCCTTCGAGCCCGCCGATCCGCAGCAGTACGGCCGCGTCATCACCGAAGGCGACCGCGTCACCAAGATGGTCGAGCATAAGGATGCGACGCCCGAGGAGCGCGCGGTGCGGCTCTGCAATTCAGGGCTGATGGCGGCGAAATCGGCCGACCTGTTCGCGCTGCTCGCGCGCGTCACCGACGACAATGCGGCGAAGGAATATTACCTCGTCGATATCGTCAATATCGCCAATGCCGACGGGCGGCATTGCGCGGTCGTGGTGACCGACCCCTATGACGTCGCGGGCATCAACAGCCGCGGCGAACTCGCCGCCATGGAGGGCGAATGGCAGGCCCGCCGCCGCGTCCAGGCGATGGCGGGCGGCGCTAGCCTGATCGCGCCCGATACCGTCTGGTTCGCTTGGGATACGGCGCTCGGCCGTGATGTCCTCATCGAGCCCAATGTCTTCTTCGGACCCGGCGTGACCGTCGCGGACCATGTGAAGATCCGCGCCAACAGCCATATCGAGGGCGCGACGATCGGCGCGGGCTGCGAGGTCGGCCCCTTCGCGCGGCTCCGCCCCGGCACGATCCTCGGCGAAAAGGCCAAGATCGGCAATTTCGTCGAGGCGAAGAAGGCGGTGCTCGGCAAGGGCGCCAAGGCGAACCACCTGACCTATCTGGGCGACGTCAATGTCGGCGCGAACGCCAATATCGGCGCGGGCACGATCACCTGCAATTACGACGGCTATTTCAAATATCAGACGGTGATCGGCGAAAACGCCTTCATCGGCAGCAACAGCGCGCTCGTCGCGCCGGTCAGGATCGGCCGCGACGCGATCGTCGCGGCGGGCAGCGCGGTGACCCGCGACGTCGCCGACGGCGAGCTCCGCCTCGTGCGCGGCGAGCAGTTGATCAAGCCGGGCTGGGCCGACCGCTTCCACGACGCGATGCGCAAGAAGAAGGCGGCGGAGAAGAAGTGAAGAAGGATTGGGCGGCCGACCGCATCGAAAGGCTTGCGGGCGATTGGATGGCCGAACTGCGGGGCGGCGCGGACGGCGACGGGGTAGGCACGCAGGTCGTCCTGATGAACTTCACGGCTTCCTCCGCGACGCAATGGGCGTTCATCCACGCGTGCGTCGATGATGCGGGGACCGACGAGCAGTTCGGCGCGATTGCAGCGGGTCCGCTGGAGCATCTGCTAGGGAATTTCGGCGCGGATTATATCGAAGAGGTCGAAGC
This sequence comes from Sphingopyxis sp. GW821-FHT12F08, assembly GCF_058806755.1. Classification (NCBI taxonomy): domain Bacteria; kingdom Pseudomonadati; phylum Pseudomonadota; class Alphaproteobacteria; order Sphingomonadales; family Sphingopyxidaceae; genus Sphingopyxis; species Sphingopyxis sp. GW821-FHT12F08. Next base: position 323,503 of record NZ_JBXAQA010000007.1, on the reverse strand, counting down.
ACTGGCTGCCGCTAGCCCTAAATTTCGTACGATCCTTGGCTATATGTGGCAGTATAGCATCGACGAGAAAATCTGGGTGCGTCTCCAGTCGCTCGGCGCCAGCGCGCCCTGATGCCCGCGCCGACGCTCACGACCGCGCGCCTCGTGCTGCGCCAGCTGCGCGAGGACGATGCCCCGGCGCTGTTCAAGGCCCTGTCCGATCCCGAAGTCATGATGTGGTGGTCGAGCGGGCCGCACGCATCGCTTGCCGAGACCGCGGACTATGTCAAAGGCAATGCCGCCGAAGGGCAGGGTTATCTGTGCTGGGCGATCACCGCGGGGGATGACGCGGCGCTCGGTTGGGTGATCCTGATCGACGGAAAACCCGATGTGAAGGAGATCGGCTATATCCTGCGCCGCGATCGCTGGGGCGACGGCATCGCGCGCGAAGCGGTGACGCGGGTGATCGACCATGGTTTCGGCGAAATGGGCCTGCGCCGTATCTTTGCCGACACCGACCCCGAAAACCCCGGCTCGATCGGATTGCTCGAACGGCTGGGATTCCAGCGCGAGGGCCGGCTGCGCAGCGAGTGGGAAACGCATATCGGCGTCCGCGATTCGCTGATCTATGGCCTGCTCCGCGATGAATGGATATTGGAGAAGACAAGATGAGTGACCGCTACACCGACAAGCCTTTCCTGCGCTTCGTCGACGCCTATGTGCTGCGCGCGATCGGGCATCTCGACGAAGCGACCGACGCCTATTGCACCGCGATGGTGCCCAGCCTCGAAAAGAGCTTCGGGCTGAAAGGCACCTGGCCGCAGATCGTCGCGCAGCAGATGGGCTTCGCACCCGATTTCCCCGCGCAGGTCCTGAAAATCTGGGCCGAGGGCAAGGCGCGCTTCGCGGCGGGGCAGGGCGAGGCGGCCGATCCGGTGCAGTTCGCGATGATTTTTGTGGACCGGAAATTCGGTTCTGCCGCTGGCTAAATTGTTGCTCATTGGCGAAACAATCGCGGGAGGGATATGATGGGGCTCACGGTAGCGGTAGGCTTGTATGCGCAGAACCTTGCCGAGGATGAGGGAGAAGCCGAGTTTCTCGACGAGCCGTTCCAGGCGCTTAATGCGGTCCTAGCCGAACAGGGAATGGCGGCCCACAATGAGCCCAAGTCGATGCCGCACGACCGATATTTCGAAGCCCAGATGTGGGGCTATGGCGGACTTCATGCGCTACGGCGATTGGCTGCTTTCTGGGCGCTCAAGGGCGTGCTGCCGCCTCCCGGGGCAAGCTATGAAAGCTATACCGACGACCCGCTTTCCGTGCAATTCGGACGAGTGCATGAACATTATCTGCTCAACCGCGACAAGCGAAAAGTCCTAGGCCTGTTTGGCGGCCCGCCGTCGCGCCCGAAGTTTCAGCACTTGGTGCTGCATTCCGATGCGGAGGGGTTTTACCTGCCGCGGCCCTTTAAAGAGGTGATCGTCGACTTTACGCAACCGCAGCGCCCTGGACTCGGCATGATGATCGGTTCTTCCGCCGCGCTGCTGGAAGAGTGCAGCGAGCTCGCCGCAGCGCTTCATTTGCCGGAGGATGTCGATCCAGAATCTGATGATTTTCTTGAATTGATGGATGCACCCAATAGGGAAGGACCGGTATGGCAAGCCTATCCGGTGGAAGCGCATAGCGTCCTCAACCTTATGGGAGCCTGTCGCGCTTCTTTGGAGACAGGAGCGGTCGTTCAATTCACCTGATTGACTTGATATCATGATATGATATCAATGCCTCATGCGTTTCCTCGCCGACATTCCCGATTCCGACGTCGAATGGCTCGATAGCCTGGCCACCGAGCAGGGCGTGTCGCGCGCCGAACTCGTGCGCCGCGCGGTCGCATCCTATCGCGCCGATGCCTCGGGTGATGCCATCGACAATGCCTTCGGCATCTGGCGCGACCGCGCCGATATCGGCGACGGGCTCAGATATCAGCGCCGCCTGCGGGGCAAGCGCGAATGATCGACGCGCAGTTCGACTCCGACATATTGATCGATGCGCTGAACGGCGTCGAGGCCGGGCGCAGCGAGATTCGCCGCGCCGGGCGCAAGAGCGTCAGCCGGATCAGCTGGACCGAGGTGATGACCGCCGCCGACCCCGCGTCGGTGAAGGCGGTCGAAGCCTTTCTCGGTTGCTTCGCGGTCGAGGAGGTCGGCGACGCCGTCGCGCGCCGCGCCGCCGCGCTGCGTGCCGAGCGCAAGGGGCTGACGCTCTGCGACGCGCTCGTGCTGGCGACCGCGCAGATTTCGGGGCGCATCCTCGTTACACGCAATATCAAGGTGTTTCCGGCAGCGATGCCGGGTATTCGCGTCCCCTACACGCTCTGACAGAAAGCAAAGACCCATGTGCGGAATCATCGGAATCGTCGGCAAGGACCAGGTCGCGGATCGCCTCGTCGATGGCCTGAAGCGCATGGAATATCGCGGCTATGATTCGGCGGGTGTCTGCACCGTTCAGGACGGCCAGCTCGTCCGCCGCCGCGCCGAGGGCAAGCTCGGCAATCTGGTGAAGGAACTCGCGGGTAACCCCGCGCCCGGCCTCGTCGGCATCGCCCACACGCGCTGGGCGACCCACGGCGCGCCGACGACGAGCAACGCCCACCCGCATGCGACGGACGAAGTCGCGCTCGTCCACAACGGCATCATCGAGAATTTCAAGCCGCTGCGCGAGGCGCTGCAGGCGCGCGGCCGCAGCTTCGAAAGCGAGACCGACACCGAGGTCGTCGCGCATCTGGTGAGCGAACAGGTCGAGGCCGGCAAGTCACCGACCGAGGCGGTGCAGGCGGTCCTTCCGCAACTGCGCGGCGCCTTCGCGCTTGCCATCGCCTTCCGCCGGCACCCCGACCTGCTGATCGGCGCGCGGCTCGGCTCGCCGCTCGTCGTCGGTTATGGCGAAGGGGAAACCTATCTGGGGTCGGACGCGCTCGCGCTCGCGCCGCTGACGCAGAAAATCGCCTATCTCGAGGAGGGCGACTGGGTCGTCATCACCCGCGACGGCGCGCAGATCTTCGACAGCGCCAACAACCCGGTGACCCGCGAGATCACGACCAGCGGCGTCACCGCGGCGACGATCGAGAAGGGCAATTACCGCCACTTCATGCAGAAGGAGATTTTCGAGCAGCCGACCGTCGTCGCGCAGACGCTTTCCTCCTACATCCGCCCGCTCGAACAGACCGTCGCGCTGCCGCAGATGGACTTCGACCTCAGCACGATCGACCGCATCACCATCGTCGCCTGCGGCACCAGTTTCTACGCCGGCATGGTCGCCAAATATTGGTTCGAGACCTTCGCGCGCGTGCCCGTCGACATCGATGTGGCGTCGGAGTTCCGCTACCGCGACCCGGTGCTCCAGCCCGGCGGGCTCGCGCTCTTCATCTCGCAGTCGGGCGAGACCGCCGACACGCTCGCGGCGCTGCGCCATTGCAAGGCGAACGGCCAGACGATCGCGGTCGTCGTCAACGTGCCCACCAGCAGCATGGCGCGCGAGGCCGACCTGCTGCTCCCGACCCACGCGGGTCCCGAGATCGGCGTCGCTTCGACCAAGGCCTTCACCTGCCAGCTCGCGGTGCTCGCCGCGCTCGCCGCGCATCTCGCACTCAAGAAGGGCAAGCTGAGCGCCGAGGAAGAGCGCGAGATCGTCAAACATCTGATCGAGGCGCCCGCGGCGCTCAACGCCGCGCTCGCGCATGACGAGGAGATCGCGGCGATGGCGCACCTCGTCGCCCCCGCGCGCGACGTGCTCTATTTGGGCCGCGGCCCCGACTATCCGCTCGCGCTCGAAGGCGCGCTCAAGCTCAAGGAAATCAGCTATATCCACGCCGAGGGTTACGCCTCGGGTGAGATGAAGCACGGCCCGATCGCGCTGATCGACGAAGCGGTCCCGGTGATCGTCCTCGCGCCCAGCGGCCCCTTGTTCGAAAAGACCGTCAGCAACATGCAGGAGGTGATGGCGCGCGGCGGCAAGATCGTCCTGATCAGCGACGCCGAAGGCCTCGCCGAAGCCGGCGACGGCTGCATGGCGACGATCGAAATGCCCAAGGTCCACCCGCTGATTGCGCCGCTGGTGTATGCCGTGCCGGTGCAGCTGCTCGCCTATCATGTGGCGGTGGCGAAGGGGACCGACGTTGACCAGCCGAGGAATTTGGCGAAGTCGGTGACGGTGGAGTGATGGATGAGCCTCGGTTCTACAGATATATTCATCGGGATGATGATGGTCGGGCGCCATGTACCGATAACAGTTTGGTTAGCCTCGCGACCTGTAAACCAAGGATAAGGGCCGCCGCCGGCATAGGCGACTTTGTGGCGGGCTATATGCCCAAAGCGTTGGGTGAGGGCCTCATAACTTGGGTTGGTCGCGTGGAGCGGGTTATGTCGCCAACCGAATATGAGCAGCAGTTTCGAGGGCGCAAAGACGCTCAATATCGCTTGATGCCGACTGGAAAGATTCAGCGCGTCCATCCTGGCTATCACCCAGATGCAGACCAACAGCGCAAGGATCTCTCGGCCAAAATACTGCTCTTTGATCCGACGGCGACTTGGTACTTTGGTCATCGGCCCGTTCAGCCGCCCCTGCTGTTGGATTTTCTGAAACCCGCCGGGCAGGGCCATCGCGTAAATTTGCGGCGGGCAGGTGATGTTGCCGAGCTACTCGAATGGCTAAGGGGCATCGCCGAACCGGGTCTTCACGGACGGCCGCGCTCCGTTCCTTCGAGCGATTGCGGATCGGGATGCGGCCCAGTTCAGTCGAAGAAGTCGAGAACTTGCTGATGCTTGCCGGTCATCTCACTCCCGCGCATTCGTCTGCTCCAGAATCGACGCCGCGATGTCCTCCATCTTGCCGACGATCAGCAGCGGCGCACCGCCGACCATGCCGACCTGCGTCTGGCCGTTCTCATAATCGCGCAGCCACGCGACATTCTCGGCCACCAGCAGATAATTGCCGCCGCGCGATTTGAGCTCGATGAACTTCATGATTGCGTCTCCTGTCGCCTTCGCCTTTAGGCCCGACAGGTTGCATTCGCATAAACAGGACGCCCGCCCATGACCCCGCCGCCATAGGCTTCGGCATGTCCGATGAAACGATGACATAAATTGCGCAATTCTTGTTATTCTGATACAATGGCTTTGCTAAAGGAGAAGGTCATGAACGTATCCGTCGGTTCGCGCTGGGACGCCTATATCGAGGAATTGCTCAAGACCGGACGCTACGGCTCCGCCAGTGAAATCGTGCGCGAAGGGTTGCGGCTGGTCGAAGAGCGCGAACAGAAGCTCGAGGCCTTGCGTGAGACCATCAGGGCCTCGATCGAGGAAGGCGGCGCCTACACGGGAGACGAGGTGATGGCACATGTGCGCGAAAATCTCGACCGGCGCCGGGCGGGCAAAGCCGCGGCTTGATGCGCCGTCTGCAGTTCACGGCGCGGGCGCGCAGAAATCTTCGCGAGATTTCGGACTTTATATCGGACGAGAGCGGCAGCGAGGATGTCGCCGAATCCTTCCTATCGCAGCTTGTCGAGCGGTGCAGCCATATTGCGACGCTGCCGGGGACGCTGGGCAGCGATCGAAGCGAATTGTTCGAGGGCGTGCGCTCGACGCCGCACAAGGGCTATATGATCTTCTTCCGGTACCACGACGATAGGCTCGAGGTTGTCGGTGTGCTGCATGGCAGCCGCGACATTTCCGGCTATTTCGCGGACGACCGATGACTTCCCTATTCGGTTTGCTCACCGCCATCATCTTCGACTTCGACGGCGTCATCGCCGACAGCGAGGTGCGCGCGAACCTGTCGCTCGCCGAAAGCCTGACCGCGGTCGGCATGCCGGTGACCTATGACGAGAGCCTGCGCGACTATTACGGCCATAATTGGCAAGAGACGCAGCGGCGGATCGAGGCGCGCTTTGGTCGCGCGCTGCCGCCAGATTTCCGCGAGCAACATCGCACGCGCGCCCGCGCCCGTTTCATGGAGGGCTTCGATGCCGTGCCCGGCGCGCCCGCCTTCCTCGATACGCTCGGCGCCATGCCGCGCGCGATCGCTTCGTCGAGCCGCGCCGAATATATCGGCTGGGCGCTCGGGCTGTTCGGGCTCGGCCATCATTTCGAGGGCCATGTCTACAGCGCCGACGGCTGGGACCGCGGCAAGCCCTTTCCCGACATCTATCTTGCCGCCGCCCAGGGGCTCGGCGTCGACCCGGCGTCGTGCCTCGCGATCGAGGATTCGCCGACCGGCGCGCGCGCGGCGCTGGCGGCGGGCATGACCGTGATCGGTTTCTGCGGCGCCGGCCACATCGTCGACCGTGCCGCGCATGGCGCGATGCTGCGCGAGGTCGGCGTGCATCATGTCGCGCATAGCTTCGAGGAAATCAGAGCGATCGCCTGACGTCTGCCCGGCGTAGTGGGCGCGCGGGACCCCAACATTCTGACCTTCTTTGTGGCTTCGTGGGTTTGTGCGAGAAATAGGAAACGCGCACAAAGCCCCCACACCCCCACGAAGCCACAAAGAGGGCCAAGCCGCGGACCGCATTTGAGGCGTAAAAAGCGCTGTCCTAAAAAACATCGCTATATTAGCGTGCTGGCGATTCCACGCTCCGCCCGGCATCCCCGGGCAGCGCCGAAAAGGCCGATCGCGAATGAAGTTGCGCAGTTTTCTGCCATTTCCCATGCGTGCGACATTGTGTTCCCCGGCGAAAGCCGGGGTCCAGCCGAACCGGCGCGCCCTTCGCTCCATGGGCCCCGGCTTTCGCCGGGGAACACTGGCTGGAAATGTGAATTGCGAATGAAGTTCGGCGGTTTTCCGCCGCTTTCAAAAAGTCCCCAAGGAGAGACGCCATGTGCACCCACGATACCGAAGCCGACCTCGACCGCGCCGGGCTGCCCGTCGGGCGGCGCGGCTTTGCCGCGCTCGCGGGGGCGGGCGCGCTGATGGCGGCGCTGCCCGCGCGCGCGATCGAGGGCAGGGCGCTGGTCCGGCGCGACGTCACCATCACCACCGCCGACGGCACCTGCGACGCTTATTTCGTCGCGCCCGCAGAAGGTAAGCATCCGGGCGTGCTGGTGTGGCCCGACATTCGCGGGCTGCGCCCCGCCTTTCGCCAGATGGCCGACCGGCTCGCGGGCGAGGGCTTTGCGGTGCTGACCGTGAACCCCTTCTACCGCTGGCAGAAATCGCCGGTGGTCGACGCGGCGAACGACTGGAGCGATCCCGCGGTGCGCGAAAAATTGTTCGGCTATCTGAAGCAGCTCACGCGCCCGATCGTCGAGAGTGACGCCAGGGCGCATCTCGCCTTCCTCGACGCGCAGAAGGAGGTCGATACGGGGCGCCGGATCGGCACGACCGGCTATTGCATGGGCGGCGCGATGACGATCTACACCGCGGCGCTCAGGCCCGAGCGCGTCGGCGCGGCAGCGAGCTTCCATGGCGGCGGGGTCGGCACCGACAAGCCCGACAGCCCGCACCTGCTGATCCCTTCGAGCAATGCCGGCTATCTCTTCGCGATCGCCGACAATGACGACAAGGAAACCCCGAACGAGAAGCTGTTGCTCAAGGCGGTGCTCGAGCCGCGCAAGCCATGGCACGAGGTCGAGGTCTATGCCGGCGCGATGCACGGCTGGTGCCCGCCCGACGGCCGCGCCTATAACGAGGCGGCGGCCGAAAAGGCGTGGGGGCGGATGCTCGAGCTGTTCAAGGCCGAACTCGCCTGACGGCGGGGCCCACGGCGATGAAGGTCCATTTCATCCGCTCGGGCGAACGCCGCTATTCGATGCGCATCGAACGCGCCGGGCTGCCGGTGCTGGTCATGGACCCGGCGCCGGGGTTCGACCCGGACGTCCCGCACGACATGGTGCACTTCGTCGTCGAGGCGGTGCTGGGACTGAAGGGCGGGGTGTTCGGCCAGATCGCCGCGGGCGGGACCGCCGGGTCCTTCCATGTCGCGGCGGCAGACGGCAGGGTCGATGCCCGCGAACAGCGGCGGACCGTGCGCAAGCAGGTCGCCAAGGGCAGGAAGCTGGTCGAGACGCAGGGGCGCGAGGGCGAATTGTCCGAGCTGGCCGCGTTTCTCTTCGACATCGGCTGGCGCAGCGGGCAGCGCCCCGACAGCACCGGACAACGCGCCGCGCTGGGCGAGGCCGAGCGGGTGCGGGCGACGCTGAGTGCCGAGGAACGCGCCGCGCTCGATGCAGCGCGCCCCGCGGTGTTCGCGGCGTTCGACCGGCTGGCGCTCGACTGGCGCGCGCTCCGCGTGGGCGAGGCGCTGATCCTCGAATGGCCGACGCTGCGGCGGATCGATCACCCCATCGGGTAAAGAATATCCCGGCTCACCTGATGCAGCGCGTTCATCACCTCGTCGCTCAGCACCAGATCCTTTGCGGCAAGGATCGGATCGACCTGATCGTAAGCGCTGACCCCGACGATCGTCGAGGCGACGAAATCATGCTGCTTCGACCAGGCGGTCGCCATCGTCACCGGGTGCAGTCCGGCCTCTTCGGCGATCTTGAGATAGCGCTCGGTCGCGGCGAGGCTCTTGTCGTTGACGAAGCGGCGGCCCATCGCCGCCTGCCGGCCCTCCATGCCCAGGTAGCGCGAGAAACGCGCGCCTTCGGGCTTGGCGCCGCCCTGATATTTACCCGACAGCACCCCGCCGGCGAGTGGCGAATAGGGGATCAGGCTCACGCATTCCTGCCGGCACACCTGCTTGAGTTCGTCCTCGAAGCGGCGGTTATTGAGGCTGAAATTATTCTGGATCGTGTGGTAGCGATGGACGCCGAGCCGTTCGGACGCCGCGAGCGATTTCATCAGCCCCCAGCTCGTCTCGTTCGAACAGCCGAGGATGCGGACCTTGCCGACGCGGACGAGTTCGTCGAGCGCGTCCATGATCTCGTCATAGGGCGCGTCATGGTCGGGCCAGTGGGTCTGGTAGAGGTCGACATAGTCGGTCTGCAGCCGCGTCAGGCTGTCGTCGATCGCCTGCACGATATTCTTGCGGTCGAGCGCGGTCATGCCGTTCCGGCATGGCGATTTGAACCAGACATGGCTCGGTCCCGATACCTTGGTCGCGAGGATGATCGCGTCGCGCGGCTTGGTCTTCAGCCAGCGCCCGACGATCTCCTCGGTGCGCCCGACCCATTTGGCGTCGGGCGGCACCGGATAACCCTCGGCCGTGTCATAGAAGTTGATGCCCTCGTCGAAGCAGCGGTCGAGGACGCGGAACGCTTCGGCTTCGTCGGTCTGGCTGCCGAAAGTCATCGTTCCCATGCAGATGTCGGACACATGGATGGCGCTTTTGCCGAGGCGGCGGCTTTGCATGCTTCTCTTCTCCGGTCGCGAGGGGAGGGTCGCGCCGGTGCATAGGCGATCAGATCAGAAGCGCAAGCGATCCGACGAGCAGCGCCGCCATCGCCCAGTTGAAGGCCTTGAGCCGCGCCGGGCTCGACAGCCAGCCGCGCAGCACCTGCCCCATCACCGCCCACAGGCTGGTCGAGGGCAGGTTGATGATCCCGAAGATCAGGGCGACGAGCAGCACCGCCGCCAAATTGCGGTCGGGCGCGTAGAGCGCGATCGCAGTCAACGCCATCGACCAGGCCTTGGGATTGACCCACTGGAACAGCATCGCCTGGACGAAGGTCATCGGCTTGCCGCGCGGACTGTCGCCCTCGCCGGGTGCCGCGGCATTGGCGATCTTCCACGCGAGCCAGAGCAGATAGGCGACGCTCACCACCTTGAGTATGGTGTTGAGCACGGGGAAGAGGTCGAACAGCCCCATCAGCCCGACCCCGACGAGGACGATCATCAGCGTGAAGCCGATGCCGACCCCGAGCGCGTGGGGCACGGTGCGGCGCAGGCCGAAATTGGCCCCCGATGCCATCAGCATCATATTGTTCGGTCCCGGCGTGATCGACGAGACGAGCGCGAAGGCAGAGAGCGCGGCGAGGGTGGTCTGTTCCATGCGGCGCAACATATGCGTTTCGATGCGCGATGGATTGCAAAGATGGGTCACAATCGACTAGAATATGCAATCTATGACCAGGATCGACGCCATTGGCCGCAAGATATTGCAGGAATTGTCACGCGACGGACGAATCTCGAATCTCGAACTCGCCGAGCGCGTCGGCCTGTCGCCCTCGGCGTGCCTGCGCCGCGTGCAGGAACTCGAACGCAGCGGGGTGATCAAGGGCTATCGCGCGGTGATCGACCCCGCGAAGCTGGGGCTGACCTTTCTCGCCTATGTCACCGTCGGGCTGTCGTCGCACACCAAGAAATCGCAGGCCGATTTCGAGGCGGCGATGGCGCTCGCGCCCGAGGTGCGCGAATGCCACAACATCACCGGTGCCATCGAATATCTGTTGCGCATCGAGACCGCGGATCTCGCGGCGTACAAGCATTTCCATACCGAGGTGCTCGGCGTGCTCCCGCAGGTTCATTCGATCACGACCTACGTGCTGATGGAGTCGCCGAAGGACGAGCGGGCGTAGTTTTTCTTGGGCGGGTCCGCGAAGCGCTGCGGTTGAACCGCGCGACGCGCAATCGCATATCGGTTTCATGCTGAAACTCTCCCTGCTCGACCTCGTCCCCGTCACCGACACCGGATCGATCGCCCAATCGCTCGCCAACGCCGCCGATCTCGCAAAGCACGCCGAGGCGCTCGGTTACGGCCGCTACTGGGTCGCCGAGCATCATGGCATGGCCGGGATCGCCAGCGCCGCGACCGCGGTCGTGCTTGCGCATATCGGCCATGCGACGTCGAGCATCCGGATCGGCTCGGCGGGGATCATGCTGCCCAACCATGCGCCGATGGTGATCGCCGAACAGTTCGGCACATTGGAAGCCTTGTTCCCCGGCCGCATCGACCTCGGGCTCGGCCGCGCGCCGGGTTCGGACGGCGTCGTCGCGCGCGCGCTCCGCCGCAACCTCGCCAGCGACGAGCGCCAGTTCCCGCAGGATGTCGTCGAATTGCAGGCTTTTCTTGCCGGCGACGAACGGCTCGGTATCCGCGCGGTGCCGGGCGAGGGGACGCATGTGCCGATCTGGATTCTGGGGTCGAGCCTGTTCGGCGCGCAACTCGCTGCGATGCTGGGGCTCCCCTACGCCTTCGCCAGCCATTTCGCGCCCGACGCGCTCGACGAAGCGCTCGATGTCTATCGCCGCCAGTTCAAGCCGTCGGAACAACTACGGGAACCCTATGCCGCCGCGGCGTTCAACATCTTCGCCGCCGATACGCGCGAGGAGGCCGAACTGCTCGCATCGTCGCAGCAACAGGCTTTCGTCGCGCTGCGTACCGGCAACCCCGGCAAGATGAAGCCGCCGCTTGCGGGCTACAAGGACAGCCTGCCGCCCAATGCGCGCGCGATCCTCGACCATGTGCTGCAATGCTCGGCGATCGGCACGGTCGATGATGTCCGCGACGGGCTGAAGGCTTTTGTCGCGCGCACCGGGGTCGACGAAGTCGTCGTGGCGTCCTCGATGTACGACCATGACGAGCGCAAACATTCGGTAGCGCTGGCGATGGAAGCCGCGAAGTCGCTCTAGTCGGGGCGGAAACTGAGGCTCGCGAGGCGCCACGCTTCCTTTTCGCCCAGCAGTTCGGCGGCGATCGGAACGACCTCGGGCGGCGCGCAGTCGACCTCGGCGGCGATATAGCGGCCGGTTTCGCGCAGCCGTACCTCGACACCGCCAAAGCGCGCCTTCAGCGCCGCGATCAACGCCTCGGCGTCATCGGCGATCTCGTTCGAGTCCAGCGCGCGCGGCGTGCCGTCGAGCAGCTCGGCGACCGCCTGGCGCAGCGCCCCCACCGCGTCCTTGATGATCGACAGCGCGATGAACAAAGCTGCGCCCGCATCGGCCCACCACCAGCCGAGTCCGATGCCGATGATGCCCGCAATCCCCGCCAGCCCCGTCTGCCAGTCGGCCTTCTGCATCAGCGCGTCGGTGTGGAGCACCTTGTCCTTGATCCGCTCGGCGACCGGGTGTTTCTTGTGGCCAAGGATCATCGGCGGCACGATCGAATAAGCGAGCGCGCCGATCATCAGCCAGCCGAGCCAGATAGTATGGCCGAAGAGCGTGATGCCACCCACGCTCGGATGCTCCTGCCGCAGCAATGTCGTGACGCTGCCGTGGACGAGCAGGCTGCCGACCGCGAGCAGCGCGGTCGCGGCGACGAGGAAGGCGAGGCTGTTCGCGCGGCGATAGCCGAAGGGAAAGCGGGCGTTGGGCTGTCGCCGCTCCCAGCGCGCCGACAGCAGGAAGACGATCGCGGGGATCAGGCTCAACAGGTCCTCGAATACGGCGGCCTTCATCGCCTGGCTCGCACCCATGACGAGCCACATCACCAGCACGACGCTCGCCATCCAGCCGAGCGTCCAATATTCGAGCCGCTCGCCGCGCCGCACATCGGCCTCGATCACCGCCGGGATGCCGCCGTGCAGGCTCATCGCGTCGCCTCGGCGATCAACCGGTCGGTGGCGAGGATCAGCGCATTCTCGCCATTGCGCCGCGCGATACGCAGCACCGGATGTTCCTTGTCGCCGGGTTCGCCGCGCGCGACCGGTTTCGACAGCGCGATATCGGCCTGCCAGGGCGAGGCCTTGGCGAAATTTCCGACGAGCGCGTCGATCTCGCCGTCCTCGAGCGCGTTATGCGCATGTTCGCCGTGGATCGGGACGAGCGCCAGCCGCGCGCCATGGTCGCGGGCATATGCCTCGAGCAAGGAAAGCGCGGTGCGTGCGTCGGGCGTTCCGGGCAGCACGGTAACGCGCATCTCGTGCGTGCGCTCGATCCTTTCGGTCGTGCCGGCCGCATCGCGCGGGAGGCCGTCGCAGCCGGCGAGCAGCAGCGCCATGATCGGAAGGGCGAACGGGTATCGCATCCCGCTCATACTCCGCGCCTGCGCCTTGGTTGCGGGGGACCGCGCCCATGTTGACGCGGCCAAGCCGCGGGCAGTATAGGGGCCGCCCGACCCAAGGGCGGCCCGTACGGGGTCGCCTTTTTGCTTTGGCCGGTCTTTTTGGTTTAAGGAAAGGTGCCCGACATGTCGATCACGCCGCTGATGCCCGTTTACCCCCGGTGCGGTGTGCGTCCGGTGCGAGGCGAGGGCGCCTATCTGATCGGCGAGCGTGGCGAGCGGTATCTCGACTTTGCGAGCGGCATCGCGGTCAATCTGCTCGGCCACGGCCACCCCCATCTGACCAAGGCGATCCAGGACCAGGCCGCGACGCTGATGCATGTGTCGAACCTCTATGGCAGCCCGCAGGGTGAAGCCTATGCGGCGCGGCTCGTCGAGAACACCTTCGCCGACACCGTCTTCTTCACCAATTCGGGCGCCGAGGCGGTCGAATGTTCGATCAAGACCGCGCGCGCCTATCATTCGAGCGCGGGCAACGCGCACAAGCACAATCTGATCACCTTCAACAACGCCTTCCACGGCCGCACGCTCGGCACGATCTCGGCGACCAACCAGGAGAAGCTGCGCAAGGGTTTCGATCCGCTGCTGCCCGGCTTCGCCTATGCGCCGTTCGACGACGTCAACGCCGCGCTCGATCTGGTCGACGACAACACCGCAGGCTTCCTGCTCGAACCCGTGCAGGGCGAGGGCGGCATCCGTCCGGCGTCGCAGCCCTTCCTCCAGGCGCTGCGCGATATCTGCGACAAGCGCGATCTGATGCTGGTGTTCGACGAGGTCCAGTGCGGCGTCGCGCGCACCGGTTCGCTCTATGCCTATGAACAGTTCGGTGTCACCCCTGACATCCTCGCCAGCGCCAAGGGCATCGGCGGCGGCTTTCCGATGGGCGCGTGCCTCGCGACCGAAAAGGCCGCGCGCGGCATGGTGATCGGCACCCACGGCTCGACCTATGGCGGCAATCCGCTGGCGATGGCGGCGGGGCAGGCGGTGCTCGACGTCGTGCTGGAGGACGGGTTCCTCGAGGGCGTCAAGGCGACCGGCGAGCGGCTGCGCGGCGCGCTCGAGCAGTTGATCCCGAACCACGACAATCTCTTCGAGAGCGTGCGCGGCATGGGGCTGATGCTCGGCGTCAAGATGAAGAGCGACAGCCGCGCCTTCGTCGCGCATCTGCGCGATAATCACGGACTGCTGACGGTGGCGGCGGGCGACAATGTCATCCGCATCCTGCCGCCGCTCAACATCGAGGAATCGCACATCAACGAGTGCATCGAGAAACTGTCGGCGGGCGCGGCGAGCTATACGCCGCCTGAATCCTGATGTTTTCCGTTCCCGTGGAACGGAGGGCATGATGCGGCACTTCCTCAACCTGTCCGACGCGGGCGGGGATGCGATCGCGGCGATGCTGTCGGACGCGATCGATCGCAAGGCGGCGCGCGCCGGCTGGCCGAAGGCGAAGCCCGACGCCGACAAGCCGCTCGCCGACCATGTGCTGGCGATGGTGTTCGAGAAGAATTCGACGCGCACGCGCGCCTCGTTCGACATCGCCATCCGCCAGCTTGGCGGGGTGCCGATGATCCTCGACGCGGGAACGAGCCAACTCGGCCGCGGCGAGACGATCGCCGACACCGCGCGCGTGCTGTCGCGTTACGCCGACGCGATCATGATCCGCACCGATCATCATGAGAAGATCGAGGAACTGGCGCATTTCGCGAGCGTGCCGGTGATCAACGGGCTGACCGACCTGTCGCACCCGTGCCAGATCGTCGCCGACCTGCTGACGATCGTCGAGAGCGGCAAGGCGCTGCCCGGGCTCGAACTTGCCTGGCTCGGCGACGGCAACAATGTGCTGGCGTCGCTGATCGAGGCGGCGGGGCTGTTCGGCTTCAATGTTCGCGCGGGCGTGCCGCAGGGCTATGAGCCCGAGGCGGCCTTCGTCGAGGCGGCGCGCGCCAAGGGTGCGCGCATCGACATCGTCCGCGACGCGCGCGAAGCGGTGGCGGGCGCCGATCTGGTCGTCACCGACACCTGGGTGTCGATGGGGCAGGAGCATGCGCACAACAAGCTCGCGGCGATGGCGCCCTATCAGGTCGACGAACGGCTGATGAGCGCGGCGAAGGGCGACGCGCTGTTCCTCCACTGCCTGCCCGCGCACCGCGGCGAGGAAGTGACCGACGCGGTGATCGACGGGTCGCAGTCGCGCGTCTGGGACGAGGCCGAGAACCGCGTTCATGCGCAGAAATCGGTCCTGCTGTGGGCGCTAGGGAAGTTGTGAGCGAGACTGTGGAAACCTGGTTCGACCAGCCCCTGGTCTTCACCATCGCCGAGCGCCATGTGCGCGGGCGCTTCGTGCGGCTGGGGCCGACGCTCAACACGATCCTCGGCGCACACAGCTATCCGCCGGTGGCCGAGAAACTGCTCGCCGAGGCGCTGGTGCTGACGGTGCTGCTCGGCTCGACGCTCAAGGCCGACGGCGGGCAACTGACGTTGCAGGCGCAGACCGGCGGCGGGCCGATCGAGCTGCTCGTGTGCGACTATCGCGGCGGCGAATTGCGCGGTTACCTGAAATTCGACGCCGAGCGGCTCGCCGAGGTCGGTTCCGATCCGACGCTGTTCGCACTGTTCGGCGAAGGCTTCCTCGCGATCACCTTCGACCAGGAGGCGACGGCCGAACGCTATCAGGGGATCGTGCCGCTCGAAGGATCGTCGATCGGTAACGCCGCCGAACATTATTTCGAGCAGTCCGAGCAGATTCCCAGCCTCGTCCGGCTCGCCGCGCGCCACGATGCCGAGGCCGGCTGCGTCGCCGGCGGGCTGCTGCTCCAGCACCTGCCCGAAGGCGAGGTCGGGCGCGACCGGCTGCACATCCGCCACGACCATCCCGAATGGGAGCATGCGCGCACCATCGCTGCAACGCTGAAGGCAGAGGAACTGACCGACCCGGCCAACTCGCTCGAAACCCTGGCCTGGCGGCTGTTCCACGAGGATGAGGTGCGGATCGAGCCCGGCGTGCTTGTATCGCGCGGGTGCCGCTGCAACGCCGATTATTATGCCGGGGTGCTGCGCCAATTCCCCGAGGCCGAGCGGATCGACATGGCCGACGCGGCGGGCAATATCGTCGTCGATTGCGCCTTCTGCTCGCGGATTTTCCCGATCCCGCTCGAAGAGATCGCCCGCCCCGATTGAACCCGGCGGCGACGAAGCGAAGCGTTTCGGCGCCAAATGGTTGAAATCGCGCGCCCGAATCGCTACCTTCCATCCACAGGGTCGCATTTGCCCGCGATAAGGGCAGCCGATGGATAGGGTATAATGGCGATCTTTTCTCCCATGACGAAATATGGCCTGGCGGCGTGCGCGCTCGCCGGCGCGACCGCGGTGCCCGCGCAGGCGCCGTCGCTGGCGATGCTCGACCGGCTCGAAAAGGGGCAGTGGCAGCTCAAGGAACGCGACGGCGCGACGATCGTCCAGTCGCTGTGCGTCGGCGACGCGCGGCGGATGATCCAGATTTATCATCCGCGCGGCAGTTGCTCGCGCTTCGTGATCGAGGACGGCGCGAAGTCGGTGACCGTCCAATATACCTGCCCCGGCGCGGGGCACGGCCGCACGACGATCCGCTCCGAAACCAACCGCCTCGTCCAGATCGACACGCAGGGGATCGCCGACGGCAAGCCCTTTTCGCAGGCGATCGAGGCGCGGCGCATGGGTGCTTGCCCCGCGGGCGGCGGGCGCTGAACGAGCGTAACAACTTGTTAACCATGCGCTGGTAGGAAGAGGGAACGACGCACCGATGTGTGTCCTTCTCCCTAACGGCTTTCATGCCGAACTGGGCCGTACGGCACCTGCCGTGCGGCCCGTTTTCTTCGGTGCGGCGCAACACTTGCGCCCCCGGCGGCGCACGCCTATCTGGCGCCGATGCGCGATGTGGCCGGAAAGACCCTGATCGTCCTCCTGTCGGGCGGGCTCGACTCGATGGTCTGCGCCGGCCTCGCGCGCGAGGCCGGCGCGCGCATCGTCGCGCTGACGATCGACTATAACCAGCGCCACCGCGTCGAGCTCGAATCGGCGGCGCGCATCGCGAAGATCGTCGGCGCGGCCGAGCATATCGTCCTGCCGCTCGACCTCCGCCGCTTCGGCGGCTCGGCGCTGACCGACGATATCGCGGTGCCCAAGGACGGTGTCGGCGACGAGGTGCCGGTCACTTACGTTCCCGCGCGCAACCTGATCTTCCTGTCGCTGACGCTCGGGCTGGCCGAGGCGCGGCAGGCGCAGGACATCGTCATCGGGGTCAATGCGCTCGACTATTCGGGTTATCCCGACTGCCGCCCCGAATTCATTTCGGGGTTCGAGAAGCTCGCGCGGCTCGCGACACGCGACGGCGACAAGGGCGTCGATTTCCGCATCCACGCGCCGCTCCAGCATATGACCAAGGCCGATATCGCCGCCGAGGCCGCGCGGCTGGGCATGGACGCGGGGATGAGCTGGTCGTGCTACGACCCGACCCCCGAGGGGCTGCACTGCGGCGCGTGCGACAGCTGCCGGCTGCGCAGCAAGGGCTTCGCCGACGCCGGCCTCGCCGACCCGACGTGCTACGCCTGAGCCATGGCTTATGCGGTCAAAGAGATTTTCCTCACGCTGCAGGGCGAGGGCGCGCAGGCGGGCCGCCGCGCGGTCTTCTGCCGCTTCGCCGGCTGCAATTTGTGGACGGGGCGCGAGAAGGACCGCGCCGAGGCGGTCTGCCGCTTTTGCGACACCGACTTCGTCGGTACCGACGGCACGCTGGGCGGCAAATATAAGCACGCCGCCGCGCTCGCTGGGATGATCGCGACAAGCTGGGGTGAAGGGACGGATGACCGTTATGTCGTGCTCACCGGCGGCGAGCCGATGCTGCAGGTCGACAATGCATTGATCGAGGCGCTGCATGGCGAGGGTTTCACCATCGCGATCGAGAGCAACGGCACGCTGGCTATCCCGCGCAGCATCGACTGGATCTGCGTCAGCCCCAAGGCGGGCAGCGCGCTGGTGCAGACGAGCGGCGACGAATTGAAGCTGGTGTGGCCGCAGCCGGGCAGCGACGTCGAACGGCTCGCGGAACTCGACTTCGCCCACCGGTTGGTCCAGCCGCTCGACGACCCGAACGCTGCGGCCAATGTGCAGGCGTGCATCGACCTGGTGATGGAAGACCCGCGCTGGCGCCTGTCGCTGCAGACGCACAAGAGCCTGGGGCTGCGCTGAACCCAAAGCCGTTCGCCCTGAGCTTGTCGAAGGGCCGTTCTTGTTCTTGCGGCTTCAAAGAAAAGGGCGGTGCTTCGACAAGCTCAGCACGAACGGATGATGGCTACGAACGGCGCCGCGGCGCCCCGACTCATTCGCCGGCCTTCTTGGCCACCGGGGCCGGGGTTTCGGTCTTCTTGCCGACGGGCGTCGAAATGGCTTCGCCTTCGCCCTCGGCTTCTGACCCGGCGCCCTCTTCGGTCGCTTCCTCGTCCTTCTTCTCGGCAGGCTTGGCGGTACCGTCGTCGGGGACGCTGTTGTCGACCGCGGTGCCGTCGCCGCTGGCATCGTCGAGGATGATCATCGAATCGCTGATCGTGCCCGGCTCGACCTCGACCGCGTCGAGCTTGGTCGTGGTCTTGCCCGATGGTTCGTTACCGCAGGCGGCGAGGGCGAGGATCAGCAGCGAAGCGAGCGCGATACGGGTCATGACTTTTTCTTAGTCGCTGGCCGACAGCTTGTCGAGAAAGGCAGGGAAGGCGGTTTCTAGTGCGGCGTCGACCTCGGCGAAGCCCGCTGCCTTGCCGAGCGCGGCGAGGCTGGTCACCGGAAATTCGGCGATGCCGCAGGGCACGATGCCGCCGAAATGTGCCAGGTCGGGCGCGACGTTGAGTGAGAAGCCGTGCAGCGTCACCCACCGCTTCACGCGCACGCCGATCGCGCCGATCTTCGCCTCGCGGCCGTCCAGATCGTCGGTCCAGATGCCGATCCGCCCCTCGGCGCGGCGCGCTTCGACGCCGAACCCGGCGAGCGCATCGATCACCCAGCCTTCGAGCGCCGCCACATAGGCGCGCACGTCGCGGCCGCGTTTCGACAGGTCGAGCTGGACATAGCCGACGCGCTGGCCGGGGCCATGATAGGTGTAACGCCCGCCGCGCCCGGCGGCATAGACGGGGAAGCGCGGGTCGAGCAGCTCGGCGGGATCCGAGCTGGTTCCCGCGGTGTAGAGCGGCGGATGCTCGAGCAGCCAGATACGCTCGCCGGCTTCGCCCGCGTAAATCGCGGCCGCGCGTTCTTCCATGTCGGCGAGCGCGGCGGGATAGTCGGTCAGGCCCGGCGAGGCGGTCCATAGGGGTGCGGGGAGGGCATTCATCGCGCCGCCTGTTGCCCCCGTGCGCGGCGCGTTGCAAGGGGCGGCGGCTAAATCCCTGACAGGGCTGGACAAGAGACGTCAACGGGGCCACTCTCCCGCGCCACGAAACCAGAATAGTAACGGGGTATCGATGCCGAAATTCGACATGGGCGCGGCGTGGGACGACTGTATGGTCCTGCTGCGCTCGCACAGCGCGCTGACCGGTACGATCGTTGCCGTCTTCTTTTTCCTGCCCAGGCTGGCGGTGAGCTGGTTCGGGCCGGTACCGATCGAGCCCGCCGACAGCGCGACCTTCGAGCAGGCCATGGCGGCCATGAGCGCAGGCATGCGCCAGATCCTTCCCTATGAATTGCTGGTCAGCATGATCGGCGCGATCGGCGGCGTCGGTATCCTGCGGCTCTGGCTATCGCGGATCGGCATCAGCGTCGGCGAGGCACTGGTGTTCGCGCTCAAGATGATCCCGACGATGATCGCGGTGCAGGTGATCCTCTCGCTCGGCATGCTCGTGATCGGCGCGCTTTGCGTCATGCCCGGGCTGGCGGCCGGTGCCGGCGCGGTTGGGATCCTGCTGCTCGTGATCGGCCTGTTCGCCTTCCTGGGCATCGCGGTCTATCTGTGGGGCCGGCTCGCGCTGGTTTCGCCAGCGATCGCCGACCGTGCGATCTACAATCCGCTCACCGCGATCGGGGACAGCTGGAAGCTGACCAAGGACAATGGCTGGCGCGTTGCGCTCTTCCTGATTCTCGTCATGCTGGTGATCGGCATCACCTTCGGGTTGCTGGTCCTCGTGGTCGGCGCGGTGGCGGGAACCGGCGAGGGGGCCGGGCGGCTGATCACCGGGGTTGCGGAAGGGCTCGCCGAGGCGGCCAGCGGCATCGTCGGGGTTGCGATCACGGCGGCCGCCTATCGTCAGCTCGCGATCCGCGGTGGCAAGGACATTTTTTCCTGACGCTCGGCGCGAAGCCCGGGCTTTCCGTAGCGGCAGGAAAATATCGCAAACCGGACGGTAATCGGTTAACCAGAAACATCGGGACGCAAAAGAAGGATTGAAAGCAGGTTCAACAAAAGGGGGAAAAATCATGGTCAAGATGAGTGTCGGTGCGGCCATTTCGGAAACATTTGCGTTTCTGAAGGCCAATTGGATGCAGATGCTGATGTGGCTCGGCGGTGCGGTGGTGATCGTTTGCCTTTTGGGCTGGCTGTTGCTGCGCAACGCGATGATGACCATGATGATGGCACAGGGCGATCCCTCGGCAGCCTTCGGGGCGCTCGGGTCGTTTTTCCTCTTCGCGATCATCGCCGGAACGATCGTCACGGCGGCCAGCCTGCTGATCTGGCGATCGGGCCTTGTCGGTGGCGAACCGGCGAGCGATATCGGCTGGGGCCTTGGCGCCGGGGCGGCCTATATGTTCGCGATGTTCGTCGTCTACATCGCGACGGTCATCCTGATGTATATCGTGCTTCTGATCGTCGGGCTGCTCGCCTTCGCGGTGTTCGGGGCCAGCGGGATGTCGATCGAAAGCCTGGCAACGGGCGGCGCTTCGGCGGGCCTGATCGTCTTCGCGATCCTGATCTACGCCGCGATCATCATCTTCTTCACCTGGTTCTTCGGCCGGTTGTCGGTCGCGGGTCCGCTGATGGCGGTCAATCGTTCGTCGAATCCGTTCACGGCTTTCGCCGATTCGTGGCGGATGACCAGCGCTTCGCAATGGACGATCGTCGGCTTCAACATCGTGATGGCGATCCTGTTCTTCGTCTTCTTCTTCGTCGTCTCGATGGTGCTCGGCGGGGTCATGGGCTCGGCGATGTCGTCGCCCGACGCCGGTGCGGGAGCGATGATCGGGGCGCTGATCGTCGCGTTGCTCGTTTATGTGCCGGTGGTGCTGGTTTCGGTGTCGATGCCGGCGGCGGTCTATCGCTGCATCAGCGCCAAGAGCGGGTCGGACGTCTTCGCCTGACCGGAAACGTGTGCAACGAGGAAAGGGGCGCTCCGAAGACGGGGCGCCCTTTTTCGTTCAGCTCCATTTGGCGAGCGGCGGCAGGCTCATCAGGATCGCGTCGATATTGCCGCCGGTCTTGAGCCCGAACAAAGTACCGCGGTCGTAGACGAGGTTGAACTCGGCGTAGCGGCCGCGCCAGATGAGCTGTTCGTCGCGCTCGGCCTCGCTGAAGGGCAGCCCCATGCGCTGCCGCACGATCTGCGGGAAGATGTCGAGGAACGCTTCGCCGACCGCGCGGGTCAGCTCGAAATTGCGGTCATATTCGGCATCGTCGCCGCATTCGAGATGGTCGTAGAAGATACCGCCGACCCCGCGATGCACGCCGCGGTGCGGGATATAGAAATAATCCTCGGCCCATTTGGCGTAGCGCTGATAGACATCGGGGCCGAAGGGCGCGCAGGCCGCGCGCAGCCGGGCGTGAAACGCGTCAGTGTCTTCGGCATAGGGAATCGGCGGGTTGAGGTCGGCGCCGCCGCCGAACCAGCGCCGCGTCGTGACCAGGAACCGCGTGTTCATATGCACCGCGGGCACATGCGGGTTGGCCATATGCGCCACGAGGCTGATTCCGGTCGCGAAGAAGCTCGGGTCCTCGCCCGCGCCGTGGATCGACTGCGCGAAGTCGGGGGCGAACTGGCCCGCGACGGTCGAGACATTCACCCCAACCTTTTCGAACACCGCGCCGGTCATCACCCCGCGCATGCCGCCGCCGCCTTCGCCGGGCTCCAGCCCCTCGGCCTCGCGATCCCACGGCGTATAGGCGAAGCGCGCGTCGCTGCCGGCTTCGGCCTCGATTGCCTCGAACTCGGCGCATATCCGGTCGCGCAGCGATTCGAACCAGTCGCGCGCGGCCTGTTGCTGGGGGTCGAGCGAAATCATGCGGGAAAGCCTTTCGTCTGCCGGAGCGCCTCGGCGAGCGCGATGCCAGCCGCGACCGCGACATTCAAGGAGCGAAACTCCCGGTGCATCGGAATCGCGACCCGCGCCGCCACGGCTTCATGGACATGGGATGGAACCCCCGAGGATTCTGCGCCGAGCAGCAGCACGTCGCCTTGGCCGAAATCGAAGTCGGGCAGGCGCGTCGCCCCGGCGGTGGTCAGCAGCACGATCCTTTTGCCCGCCGCGGCAGTCCAAGCCGTGAACGCAGCCCAATCGGCGTGGCGCGTCACATTGGCGCGCGTCGCATAATCCATGCCCGCACGCTTCAGCGCAGCATCCGAAAAGGGAAAGCCGCACGGCTCGATGATATGCGCAGGCGCGGCGAGGCACGCGGCGGTGCGCAGCGTCGTGCCGACGTTGCCCGCGATATCGGGCTGAAACAGGGCGATTTCCATGGGCCAGTCATAGCCGGGGTCGCGCGCGGAATCGAGCGCCTCGGCGCGATGTCTTGGTACAGTCGAAGAAGCGGAAATTGCCTGTTGGCAAGCCCCGGATGTGCGGCTATCAGGCCCGCAATTCCCGGAGGGGCCGCCGGGACGCGTCCTTTCGTGCGCGCGCTGCGGGCGGCCGAATTTTCCGGGAAAATTGTCAGTTCAGCCATGCAAGGGCAATCGAATGGCCAGTGAATCCGAACACAGCGCAGTCGTCGAAGATGGCGTGCGGCGCCGCGACTTCATCAATATCGCGGCGGTCAGCTTCGCCGGGGTCGGCGCGGTCGCGGTGGTGCTGCCGCTGGTCAACCAGATGAATCCCTCCGCCGACGTGCTCGCGCTGTCGTCGACCGAGGTCGATATCTCGACGATCGAACTTGGCCAGGGGATCAAGACCAGCTGGCGCAAGCAGCCGGTGTTCATCCGCAAGCTGACCCCGACAGAGATCGCGGCCGCCAATGCCGTGCCGCCTTCGGAGCTGCGCGATCCGCAGACGCTGGCCGAGCGCACCAAGCCCGGCAAGGAAGAGTGGCTGATCACGCTCGCCGTCTGCACCCACTTGGGCTGCGTCCCGCTGGGCGCGACCAGCGTCGAGAATCGCGGCGATTTCGGCGGTTATTTCTGCCCGTGCCACGGCTCGCACTACGACACCGCGGCGCGCATCCGCAAAGGCCCGGCGCCGACCAACCTCGTCGTGCCGCCTTATGAATTCAACAGCGACACCGTCGTGACGATCGGCTGAGGAGCGAGATAAGATGAGCTTTCCCTGGGCCAAGAATTACGAACCCAAGCAGCCGCTGATGGTGTGGCTGGACGAGAAGCTGCCGCTGCCGCGCCTCGTCTATAACGCCGTCGGCGCCGGCTATCCGGTGCCGCGCAACCTCAACTATTTCTGGAACTTCGGCGTCCTCGCCGGGGCCGCGCTGGCGATCCAGATCGTGACCGGCATCGTGCTGGCGATGCATTATGCCGCCAATGCGGGTGTCGCGTTCAACTCGGTCGAGCATATCATGCGCGACGTGAACGCCGGCTGGTTCATCCGCTATGCGCATATGAACGGCGCGAGCATGTTCTTCATCGTCGTCTATCTGCACATTTTCCGCGGCCTTTATTACGGTTCGTACAAGGCGCCGCGCGAGATGGTGTGGCTGCTCGGCGTCGTGATCTTCCTCCTGATGATGGCGACCGCCTTCATGGGTTACGTCCTTCCCTGGGGTCAGATGAGCTTCTGGGGCGCGCAGGTGATCACCGGCTTCTTCTCGGCGATACCGATGGTCGGCGAACCGATCCGCCAGTGGCTGCTCGGCGGTTTCGCGCCCGACAACGCCGCGCTCAACCGCTTCTTCTCGCTGCACTATCTGCTGCCCTTCGTGATCGCGGGTGTCATCATCCTGCACATCTGGGCGCTGCACATCCCGGGTTCGTCGAACCCGACCGGCATCGAGGTGAAGGACGAGCAGGACACCGTCCCGTTCCACCCCTATTACACCGCGAAGGACGGCTTCGGGCTTGGCGTCTTCCTGTTCGTGTTCGCTGCGCTGACCTTCTTCACGCCGAACCTGCTGGGCCACGCCGACAATTATATCGCAGCCAACCCGCTCTCGACGCCCGCGCATATCGTTCCCGAATGGTATTTCTGGCCCTTCTACGCGATCCTGCGCGCCTTCACCTTCAACTTCCTGTGGATCGATGCGAAGCTGTGGGGCGTCATCGCTATGTTCGCGTCGATCGCGCTGCTGTTCTTCCTGCCGTGGCTCGACAGCTCGCCGGTGAAGTCGTCGACCTATCGCCCGCTCAACCGCATCTTCTTCTGGATCCTCGTCGCCGACGTGTTCATCCTGGGCTATTGCGGCAAGAGCCCGGCGGAGCAGCCCTATGTGATCCTCAGCCAGATTGGCTCGATCTATTATTTCGCGCACTTCCTGATCATCCTGCCGATCATCTCGCGGATCGAACGACCGCTGCCGATGCCGAACTCGATCACGGAAGCGGTCCTCGCAAAGCATGCCGACGACAAGTCGGCGGCCACGGCCTGAGCGCCGGACTTTAATAGGAGCTGATACAGCCATGGTTCGCCCGCTCGGTTTTCTCGTCGGCCTCGGCTTCATCGCCGCGCTGGTGTTTGCGATCTTCACGACGCCGCTCAAGAATGAGCCCAACGCCGCGCATGAGATCCACAAGCATCCGCGCCACCTCGCGCTCAGCAGCGACGGCCTGTTCCCCCATTGGGACAAGGCCCAACTGCAGCGCGGGATGCAGGTGTACAAGGAGGTCTGCTCGGCCTGTCACAGCCTGAACCTCGTTGCGTTCCGCAACATCGCGGACTTCGGCTATACCGAGGGTCAGGTGAAGAGCTTCGCCAAGAGCTATGACAATATTCCGTCGCTCAACCCCGACACGGGCGAGCCGGCGACGCGCACCGGCCTGCCGTCGGATCATTTCCCGTCGCCCTATCCGAACGAAGTCGCCGCGCGCGCCGCGAACAACAACGCGCTGCCGCCCGACCTGTCGCTGATCACCAAGGCGCGCGAAGGCGGCAAGGACTATGTCTATTCGCTGCTGACCGGCTACAAGGCCCCGCCGAAGGACCTGCCCAAGGAGCTTCAGCCGGGCACTGGGCTGCACTTCAACCCCTATTTCGCGAACCTCAACCTCGCGATGGCGCCGCCGCTGGCCAATGGTCAGGTGACCTTCGCCGACGGCAGCAAGAACGACGTCGAGCATATGGCGCGCGACGTCAGTGCCTTCCTCGTCTGGACCGCCGAACCCAATCTGGTGAAGCGCGTGTGGACCGGCTGGGCCGTGCTGCTCTTCATCGCGATGTTCACCACGCTGACCTATTTGTCGTACCGCAACATCTGGGCCGACAAGAAGCATTGATCGGGCAGGGAAGGGAGCGGCACCCATGATCGCCCTTCCCCCCGCTCCGCAACTGGACCTCGCGGGGCTCGTCCGCACCATCCCCGACTTTCCGAAGCCGGGCATCCAGTTCCGCGATATCACGACATTGATCGGCGACGCCGCCGGCTTTTCCGAAGCCGCGCGGCGTCTTTCCGTTCGAGCGGCCGACTATCGTCCCGATCTGATCGTCGCGGTCGAGGCGCGCGGTTTCCTGTTCGGCGCCGCGATGGCGACGATGATGGGGCTCGGCCTCGTCCCGGTGCGCAAGGCGGGCAAGCTGCCAGGCGTGACCATCGGGGTCGATTATGAGCTCGAATATGGCGCCGACCGCCTCGAACTGCACGAGGGCGCGGTGCTGCCCGGCCACCGTGTGGTACTCGTCGACGACCTGCTCGCGACTGGCGGCACGATCCTCGCGACCGCCGCGCTGATGCGTAGCGCCGGGGCTGAGGTCGCGGCGGCGCTGTTTGTGATCGACCTGCCCGATCTGGGCGGATCGCAGCGACTGGCCGCGGCGGGCCTCGCCTGCGAGACGCTGATTGCGTTCGACGGCGACTAGCGGGGCGGTCTCGGGGTGGGGAGGGAGCATGGCCTTCTTGCGTCGTCCCGGGTCGGATCCGGTCGACATGAGGGCCGCGTGACATTCCAAAGTTCAGTAAAGTTCAGCCCTGCGCGCGCCCCGCTTTGGACCTCGCGGAGAGCTCGACGCGTCCGGCGCGGCGCGCCGTGGGTCGCATCGGCAAGCCGGGGAGCGACCCGCTTTTGTCCACCGAATGAAAGCTGGCACAGCCGGATAATGTAGGAAAGGCTTTTTTTGAAGGCGTTTGCCGCTTTGGGGTGGGGAGCTGCCGTTGCCGTTCTTCACTTCGTCATCCCGGACTTGATCCGGGATCCGCCTTTTTCTTCAAGACAAGGCAGGCCCCGGGTCAAGCCCGGGGTGACGATTGTGGTTTAAGCGGGTGTCGCGTTTCGCCGGAAACTCGCCGCTATCCTTCCAAAAAAAGAGCCCGCGCCGGTCCGGGCGCGGACTTCCGGCGCCGGGGGACGGCGCCCTGGGATCGGTTTAGAAGGGCACCCAGCTCTGCTTCTTGCGGAACTTCATATAGCCGACATTGGCGCCGAGCCGCGCGCCGACGCCGACGCGGATCGGGATCAGCACCACGTCGCCGCGGCGGAGGTAGGAGGCGTTGAAACCGCCGATCAGATAGGCGGCGCCTTCGCCCGCGGGATAGCGCTTGTAGAGATCCTCGCTGTCGAAGAGATTATAGACGAGGACGAAGGTGTTGCCGGCGTTGGCGCCCGCGTCGAAGCCGATCGATGGACCGGTCCAATAGGCGGGCTTTTCGCCCTCGATCTTGTGGAACAGCGTCCCCGAACCGTAGCGCAGCCCGAGCACGAGCGCGCCGCCGGCTTCGCGGCCGACGATATAGGCATTGGGTTCGCCCTGCTTCTTGAGCACATCCTCGATCAGCCCGGCGAGCCCCTGCGCACCCTTGCCGAACACGCCCTCGGCGGCGCCGATCAGATCGTCCTTCTTGTAGGTCGTACCCGGGGGAGCGGCGCTGACGGCCGTGCCGGTGTCGGCGGTGACCGTGGTGTCGCCGGTGACCTGCGCGTCGCCGGTGGCGAGGTCGCTGTCGAGCGAGGCGTCGCCGCTCGTCGTCGTTTCGGTGACCGGCGGAGGCGGCGGGGTGGGATTGTTGAGGTCGACGTCGATCGCGGTGTTCGGATCGATCTCGGTCATCTGCGCCGCCGCGGGCAGCGGCGACAGCGCGAGGCCGAGCGACGCGGTCGCCGCCAGGACGAAGGTGGTGATCGATGAACGCATAATATCCCCCAAATCTCGGGCCGTGGACGCGAAACCCTGTCCCGGCACGCGTTTACCATGACTCCCGGATTGGCGCGCGGGCAATGAACCGGCGATGACCCGAGTCGATTTTGCGCCAGACCGAATCATATTGCGCGACCGGCTGATGGGGCGGCGTCAAAAAAGGGCAATGTTAGGCGTTGCGGGGCGCGAGCGTGCTGGCTATAGCGACCCGCCTAGGCCAGCCCGTCGTTAGCGCGATGGACCATGCGGAGACGTGGGTGAGTGGCTGAAACCAACGGTTTGCTAAACCGTCGTACTGGTAAATCCGGTACCGAGGGTTCGAATCCCTCCGTCTCCGCCACCACCCCTTTCGCAGGGGTGCGTATCAGTCCACCGAGATTGAGTTTCTCCCAGAAAACCTGAACTTTTCGGATTCGTTCGTCCGCAGCGGTTCATCCCCGTCCGTGTTCGGTCGTGGTATCGCCGCGTGGTTTCGGCGCCCAAAAACGTGGTCCGGAGATGGGAATGTTGAACGAAGCAAAAATCCGCGTAGCCAGGCCGCGCGCCAAGTCCTGGAAGCTCTCCGACAGTCATCGGCTTTACCTGCTGGTGACGCCGAACGGATCTAAGCTCTGGAAATGGAACTATCAATTTGACGGCAAGCAGAAGACCTGTCCTTCGGGGATTATCCGAGGATCAGCCTTCGCGATGCGCGCGCGAAACGTGACGCGGCGCGCCTCGATCTCGACGAGGGCAATGATCCCTCCGTTATCCGCAAGGTCAAGGTCCATGCGCCTAGCGCTGGCGGATGACGAGGTCTTTACCGGCGTAGCGCTCCGGACGGACGCGTTCGAGGCGCTGAGTCTTGCGACCGGCCTTGTCCATGAAGGTGACCTCGACGGTCACCGGCGCCATCGAGGCAAGGCCGAAGTGAAGCGGCTGGGTTCCTTGCGAATTATAGCCCTCGCCGGTCGAGACCTGACGCGTCGCGACGATCGTGCCGGCGTCGTCGTAGAGCCGGACCTCGGCGCCGATGCGCGTGAAGCGCCCAGCCTTGTCGAGGACGCGCACCGTGATGCTGCGGCGCGCGGCCGGCTTGCCGAGATCGTTGTGGAAGAGGAAATGGCCGCCGGTGTCGGTGTAACCGCGCGTCACCGAGAGATCGAGCGCCCCGTCGCGGTCATAGTCGAGCCAGCAGGCGCCGACGGTCGGGCGCGCGTCATCGCCCGCCTGTTCGATGCCGACGCGCACGAAACGCGCCGCATCCTGGCGGAATAGCGCATTGGGTCCGGCGCGGTTGGCGGCGAAGAGGTCGAGGTCGCCGTCATTGTCGAAATCGACCCAACTCGACTGCCGCGCCGAGCGGCCCGGCGCTATGATAATCCCATTCACCGATCGAACGCCGGCAGGCAGAAGAATGGGGAGGGCATTTGGTCATGCGCCGCCGCCGCCGGGTTCGCTGCCTGTGATGGGTGTCCCCAGCAATATGTCGAGGATCGCCGGATCGGCCAGCGTCGATGTATCGCCAAGATCGTCCGCATGGCCTTCGGCAATCTTTCGCAAGATACGCCGCATGATCTTGCCGCTACGCGTCTTTGGCAGACCGGGGACGATCCGGACGCGTTCGGGTGTGGCAATCGGCCCGATCTCGCGGCGGACCCATTGTGCGAGGTCTCGTTCGAGCAGGTCCGAGGCCGTCTCGCTGGCGTTCAGAACGACATAGGCGTGGATCGCCTGCCCCTTGATGTCGTGGGCGCTGCCCACCACCGCGGCTTCGGCGACCTTTTCATGGAGGACGAGCGCGGATTCGATCTCGGCGGTGCTCAGGCGGTGACCCGAGACGTTGATGACGTCGTCGACACGGCCCGTTATCCACCAATATCCGTCCGCATCGCGGCGGGCACCGTCACCGGTGAAATAGCGTCCCGGATAGGCGGTGAAATAGGTTTCGAAAAAGCGCGGGTGATCGTTCCAGACCGACCGCATCTGCCCCGGCCAGCTCCGCGAAATAACGAGGTTCCCGGCGCCGGCGCCTAGGACTTCGTCGCCATCGGCGTCGACGAGCCGGGGCTCGACCCCCGGCAGCGGCAGGGTCGCCGAACCGGGTTTGAGATCGGTCGCCCCCGGCAGGGGGGCGATCATCGCTCCGCCGGTTTCGGTCTGCCACCAGGTGTCGACGATCGGGCAGCGCGCCTCGCCGACGACACCATGATACCAGCGCCAGGCTTCGGGGTTGATCGGTTCGCCGACCGAACCGAGGAGGCGAAGCGAGGCGCGGCTGGTGCGCGCGACATGCTCGTCACCCTCGCGCATCAGCGCGCGTAGCACCGTAGGGGCGGTGAACAGCGTGGTGACGCGGTGGCGGTCGCAAATTTCCCACAGACGCGACGGGGTCGGCCAGTTGGGAACGCCTTCATACATCAATGTGGTCGCGCCGTTGGCGAGCGGGCCATAAAGGATGTAACTGTGCCCGGTGATCCAGCCGATGTCGGCGGCGCACCAGAATGTCTCGCCTGGCCGATAATCGAAGACAAGCTCGTGCGTCAGGGCGGCCCAGAGAAGATAGCCGCCGGTGGTGTGCATCACGCCCTTCGGTTTGCCGGTTGAGCCCGAGGTGTAGAGAATGAACAGCGGGTCTTCCGTCCCCATCGGAACCGCGGGGCAATCGGCGCCGACCGTGGTGGCGGCGTCGTGATACCAGATGTCGCGTCCCGGCGTCATCGCCGTGTCGGCGCCCGTGGCCCGCACGACGATGACGCGCTCGACTCCCGGCGCATGCGCGAGCGCCGCGTCGACATTCGGCTTCAGCGGGACATGCTTGCCGCCGCGCCGCCCCGCGTCGGCCGTGATAACGACGGTTGATCCGCAGTCGTTGATGCGGCCGGCGATCGCTTCGGGGGAGAAGCCACCGAACACGACCGAATGAATCGCGCCCAGGCGTGCGCAGGCGAGCAAGGCGAAGGCGGCTTCGGGGATCATCGGCATATAGATGGTGACGCGGTCGCCGCGCCCGACCCCGTTCGCCTTCAGCACATTGGCGAAGCGGCATATCTCGGCGAGCAGATCGGAATAGGTGATCGACCGCGACGGCTCGTCGGGGTCGTCCGGTTCCCAGATGATCGCCGTGGCATCGGGGCGCTTCGCTGCATGGCGATCGACGCAATTGACGCAGGCATTCAATTCGCCGTCGGCAAACCAGGCGATGTGAAAATCCTCGGCATCGAACGACCAATCGCCGGCAGTCTTGGGAAAGCTCGTCCAGTCCAGCCGCCGCGCCTGTTCAAGCCAGAAGGCGTCGGCGTCGGCCAGCGACCGGTCATAGAGCGCGCGCCGCGCGGCCGCATCGACGCGGCCATTCTCTCGCCACCATAGCGGCACGGGATAGATTTCGGCGTCGCCCATTTTCTTCGCTCCCTCGGTCTCTCTTCCCTCGCTTAGGATCGTGGAGCGAAAAGGCGCCGCCGAAGTTGCCGTGCAAACGGTCGCGAATGCCGGAAAATCGGCATTTGGCGACAGGTTTTGCTCAGCTGGGCGAGAGGGTGCCGAGCAAGGCGACCACCAGCACGACTGCGAACCCGGCGGCGGTTTCGGCGGCGAGCGAGCGGCGCAGCGTGCGGTCGGATCCCGGCGCGTCCGCGGCGAGCGCGGGCGCGAGGCGCCAGCGATTGAGCGCTGCGCAGCCGAGCATCGCGGCGAACAGGCCGAGTTTTGCCATCAGCAGAAATGCCCAGTCGCTGGTCAACGCTGGCGGCCAGCCCGCGATGGCGATCATGTTGACGATGCCGGTGGCGAGCAGCAGCAATACGAGGATCGTGCCCGTCGCGGCGAAGCCAGCGAGGCTGCGGATGAAGGCATCGCGGTCGCTCCGGCCGAGCAACGCGCCAAGAAAGACGACGAGGGCGCCGAGCCACATCGCGGCGGCGAGCAGATGGACGATGTCGGAAAGGCGATGGAGAGTACCGAGGCCGCCTTCGGTGGCGCCGGCATGGCCGGTCCAGGCGTTCGTGGCGAGTGCGATCGAACCGGCGATCGCGGCGAGGCCGCATTTCCGGCGTGCGGCGGCGAATGCCGCGAGCAACAGTGCAAGGCCGCGAATGGCGAACACCATGCCGAGCGGCGTCTCCGCGAGGATGGTTTGCAGCGTCGCCCGGTCGATCTCGCCAAGCGGTACGGCGAGCATCGACGTGACGCTTTCGAGCATTCCCCACGCCGATGCGGCGAGGGCAACCACCGCGGCCACCGCGACGGCTGGCAGGCTTCGCCTTCCGCTGACCAGTTCGCGTCCCGCGACGAGCATATAGAGAGGCACGCCCGCCGCGAGCAGGAGTGCCGCATAACCCAGCGCGCGCGCAGCGAGGAGGCCTGGCTCGGTCAACCGGTCACCGGACGGTGAAGTTGAAATTGCCTTGGATGCGGTGCTGGTCGCTGGCCACGGCATGCCACTTCAGCGCATAGGTGCCGGCAGCGAGCGGACGCGCGGGCTTGACCGTCAGCACCTTGCCGTTGACCTTGGTCGTAAGGCCGCCGATTGCAACGGGTGCATGCTTGGCCATGCCCGGCATGCCGGTCATCGTCAGCTCGATCCCCGAGAGCGGTGCGACAAGTGTTTCGGAAAAAGCGAGCGTGATCGCTGCCGGTTTCGCGACGCTGGCGTTGGCGGCGGGTGAAGAGGAGAGCAGGCGGGGATGGGCGATTGCCGACGCAGGCAGCAGGCTTGCGATGAGAATGGTGAGGGCGATGAAAGCATGTCTGCGCATCTGTGTCTCCAGTCCTTGGAGCTGCGGTGCAGCGGCGCCGCGGCGCCGCGGCGTCTTATCCTATAGGGCCTCGCGGCCGCATCCATATCCGGAATCCGGCTCGTTTCTGACAGGATGTGCCGGAAAGAGGCGCCGGATCGGCGATAATCGCAAGCGCGGGCATGGCACATGGGGGCATGCGATATTCGGCTGTCACCCGCTGGTTCATGCTTCTCGCCGGCCTTGCCGCCTTTCCCGTCGCAGCTTTCGCTCAAGATGGGTTTGCCGCCGATATCGACCTGCTCGAGGTGCATGTCGGGAAGGGGCATGATCACCTCGTGCTCGACGGCGGCATGACCGTCGGTGCGGGCGCCGACCAACTCGTGATCAAGCTCGCAGGCGGCAGCGACACGCGCACAAGCTTCGACGATATCGAAATCCAGGCGCTTTATTCGCGCACGCTTTCGGACCGCGTCGCAATCCTGGCTGGCGTTCGGTACGATATTCGCGACGCATCGAATCTGGCCCATGCGTCGCTGGGGATCACCGTGGACCTCGGGTCCGGGATCGAGGCCGAGCATTATGCCTTTATGTCGCAGCACGGGAACCTGACCGGAAGCGGCCAGTTGCTCGCCCGCTGGGCGATCACGCCGCGCTTGACGCTCGAACCGCGACTGGCGCTGGGCTGGTCGGGGCAGGCGGTTCCGGCCGAGGATCTTGGCCGGGGTCTGACCGATGTCGAGGCGTCGGTGCGCTTGCGCAGGGCGCTTGGCAAAAACCTCAACATCTATACGGGTGTCATCCACGAGCGTCTGCTCGGCGGCACGCGCGACATCGCAACCGCGCATGGCGAAACGGCCAGAGTCACGCGCGCCATTTTCGGCATCGGACTTTCGTTTTAGCGTCGGTCGGGGTTTGCGGGAGGGCGCCGGCCCGCGTCAGCGCAGCCAGTGGCGTGCGAGGGCGATGTGCAACCGCATGCCGGTTTCCAGGACATCATCGTTGAAATCATACCGCGGATTGTGGAGCGGCGCGGGATTGTCGCCTTGCCCCTGGCCCAGCCAGATATAGGCGCCGGGCCGCTGCTGGAGCATGAAGGAGAAATCTTCCGACGTCGCCGCCGGCTCGGGCGCCCGTGCGGCATGCGCGACGGTTGCGGCGATCTCCAGCGCATCTTCGGCCGCGGCCGGGTCGTTGATCGTTGCCGGATAATAGCGGTCATAATCGAGCGTCGCGCGTACCTCGAACGACGCCTCGATGCCGCGCAGCATCTGGCGCATCCGTTCCTCGATACGGTCCTGCACCACGGGGTCGAAGGTCCGGACCGTGCCGCCGACACGAACGTCGGCGGGAAGGACATTATGCGCATGACCGCCGTGGATTTCGGTGACCGACAGGACGGCCGACGCCGATGACGGCACGTCGCGCGCGACGATCGTGTTGAGCTGCTGCACGAGGCTGGCCGCGGCGAGCAGCGCATCGGGCGTGTCCTGCGGCAGCGCGGCGTGCCCTCCGCGCCCTTCGATCAGGATGGCGAATTTGTCCGCGGCGCCCATGATCGCGCCGGCGCGCGTCGAAATCACCCCCGCCGGCAGGCCCGGCCAATTGTGCAGCGCATAGACGCGGTCGCAGGGAAAGCGTTCGAACAAGCCGTCCTCGATCATCTGCCGCGCGCCGCCCAGGCCTTCCTCGGCCGGCTGGAAGATGAAGTGGAGCGTGCCCGAAAAGCCGGGGTCGCGGGCCAGATATTGCGCCGCGCCGAGCAGCATCGCGACATGGCCGTCGTGGCCGCAGCCATGAAAGCAGCCCGGTGCGGTGCTGGCCCAGGCCAGATTCGTCTGCTCGTCGATCGGCAGCGCATCCATGTCGGCGCGCAGGCCCAGGGTGCGGGCGCCGTCCCCCACGCGCAGCACGCCGACGAGGCCGGTCCCGCCAATGCCTTCATGGACCTCGATCCCCGCCGACCGAAGCTCGGCGGCGATGCGTGCGGCGGTCCGATGTTCCTGGAAGCCGAGTTCGGGGTGCGCATGAATGTCGCGGCGCAGTGCGACGAGCGGCTCGAGCAGGTCGGTGAGGTCGCTCATCAGCTCTGGTTGCCGAACAGGTTCTGGATCGGGAAATGATGCTTGATGAAGGGCGACTTGATCACGACGTAGCTGAAATATTTCTCGATCCCATAGTCGCTTTCGAGCATGCCCTCGATGATCGACTGATAATGGGCGACGCCGCGTGCGACGAATTTCAGCAGATAATCATAGCCGCCGCTGACGAGATGGCATTCGACGATCTCGTCGAGCTTGGCGATGCGGGTTTCGAAGCGCGAAAAGTCGCCATGACGATGCTCGGTCAGCGTCACCTCGGTGAAGACGGTAAGGAATTCGCCGAGCTTGTGCAGGTTGATATGCGCGCCATAGCCGGTGATGTAGCCGGCCTTTTCGAGCCGCTTTACCCGCGTCAGGCAGGGGCTGGGCGACAGGCAGACCGCGTCGGCTAATTCGACATTGGTGATGCGGCCCATCTGCTGCAGCTTCGCAAGGATCTTGAGGTCGATCCGGTCGAGCTTCGGGCCTGGCATCATGTCATTATCCTTTACGCGATCAACCGAGCGCCGCCCGGATATCGGGCTGGTTGAGCAGTTGATCGAGCGATTTTTCGACCCGGTCAAATATAAGGTCCATTTCGTCTTCCGAACAGCATAATGCGGGCGCGAAGCCGATCACCGCATTGGCGAAGCAGCGGACGATCACGCCATTGTCCCACGTCAATTGCGACAGCCTGCCGCCGACGTCGAGCGCGGCATCGAAGCCGGCTTTGGTCTGCTTGTTCGTTACCAGTTCGATCGCGCCGAGCAGCCCGCGTCCCCGCGCATCGCCGACGAGCGGATGCGCTCGCAGCGCCTCGAGCCGCACGGCAAAGCGCTCGCCCACGACCGCCCCATTTTCGAGCAGGCCGCCGTGCCGGTAAAGACGCAGCACCTCCAGCGCCACCGCCGCGCTGACCGGATGACCCGAATAGGTGAAGCCATGGCCGACGGGGAGCGCCTCGGGCGCGCTGTCGGCGATCGTCTGATAGACATGATCGGCCATCAGCACCGCCCCCATCGGCGCATAGCCGCTGGTCAGTCCCTTCGCGAGCGTCAGGAAATCGGGGGACACATCTTCGTCGTCGCACGCGAACATCGGGCCGGTGCGGCCGAAGCCCGTGATGACTTCGTCGACCAGCATCAGGATGCCGAGCCGGGTGCAGGCCTCGCGCATTGCCTTCAGCCAGCCCTTCGGCGGGACGATCACGCCGCCCGAGCCCTGGATCGGTTCGCAGCAAAAGGCGGCGACGCTGTCGGCGCCGAGCTCGGCGACCTTCGCTTCGAGCGCGGCGACCGACGACGCGATCACCGCGGCGTCCTCATGGCCCTGCGGGTGGCGATAGGGATAGGGTGAGGCGATATGATGCTGCCAGGGGCGCGGCAGGTCGAAGCCGCGGTGGAAGTTCGCCAGCGCCGTCAAGCCCGCGCCGTTCGAACTCGATCCGTGATAGCCCCACTCGAGCGCGATGAACTGCTTCTTCTGCGGTTGGCCGATAGCATTGAAATAATGGACGATGTAGCGGATCGCGCTATCGACCGCGTCCGATCCGCCGAGCGTGAAATAGATATGGTCGAGGCCCGCAGGGGCCAGCGTCGTGAGCTCGTCGGCGAGCCGGATCGCGGGTTCGCTCGAGAAATGGAAATAGCCGGTCGCATAGGGGAGGCGGCGCATCTGCTCGGCCGCGGCCTCGACGATGCTGTCCTGTCCATAGCCCACGTTGACGCACCACAATCCCGCGAACGCGTCGAGGATGCGGCGGCCGTCGCTGTCGGTCAGCCACATGCCGTCCCCTTCGGTCAGGATACGCGCGCCGTGGCGTTCGTGCCCGCGGAACGAGCTGACGGGGTGGATCAGATGGTCGCGATCGATCTCGACAAGCGAGCGATTGGACCGGACGGGCTCGGGCTTGAGGGCGCTTTGCATGGGGTCAGGCTAGCGCGGGGCGATAGCCGGTTGCGCCGAAATTGTCCGATCGGGTGCGTGTGAACGGCTTTTGCAAAGCGGGCGCGGCATATTATGCTGGCGCCCATCTTTAGCCGATGGCAGCGGCAACCGCCTTGCCGCAGCCGACCGTGTCGGCGCGGCCCTTCAGGTCGCCGGTCCGGCCCGCGGGGGTCGACAACACATCTTCGATCGCGCGCATGATCGCCGCCGCGGCGTCGGCTTCGCCCAGATGTTCCAGCATCATCGCCGCCGACCAGATCTGGCCCACCGGATTGGCGATACCCTTGCCTGCGATATCGGGGGCAGAGCCATGGACGGGCTCGAACAGCGACGGATGGGTGCCGTCGGGATTGATATTCCCCGATGGCGCGACGCCGATCGTGCCCGTACAGGCGGGGCCGAGATCGGACAATATGTCGCCGAACAGGTTCGATGCGACGACGACGTCGAAGCGATCGGGGTTCATCACGAACTGCGCGGTCAGGATGTCGATATGATATTTGTCATGGCTGACATCGGGATATTCTTCGGCGATCGCCTCGACGCGCGAATCCCAGAAGGGCATGGTAATTGCGATGCCGTTCGACTTGGTCGCCGAGGTGACATGGCGCCGCTCGCGCTGGCTTGCGAGGTCGAAG
This sequence comes from Sphingopyxis sp. GW821-FHT12F08, assembly GCF_058806755.1. NCBI lineage: Bacteria > Pseudomonadati > Pseudomonadota > Alphaproteobacteria > Sphingomonadales > Sphingopyxidaceae > Sphingopyxis > Sphingopyxis sp. GW821-FHT12F08. Next base: position 286,749 of record NZ_JBXAQA010000007.1, on the reverse strand, counting down.
GCGAAGCGCAGCACGCGGTCGACCCCGATGCGCGTCATCACCGTTTCCTGGATCACGATTTCGCGGTCGGTGCCGGGGAACATATGCCCCCCGACCGAGCTATATTCGCCTTCGGTATTTTCGCGCACGACCCAGAAATCGATGTCGCCAGGCTCGCGGCCGACCAGCGGACAGGGAACGCCGGGCATCAGCCGCACCGGGCGCAGATTGACATATTGGTCATATTCGCGGCGGAACTGCAGCAGCGACTGCCACAGCGAAATATGGTCGGGCACCGTCGCCGGCCAGCCGACCGCGCCAAAGAAGAGCGCGTCGGGGCGCCCGATGCGCGCCTTCCAGTCGTCGGGCATCATCTGGCCGTGCTGCGCATAATAGTCGCAGCTCGCAAAATCATGCCATTGCTGGTCGATCTCGAAACCGAAGCGGCTCGCGGCCGCCTCGAGCGCGCGAATCCCCTCGGGCATGACTTCCTTGCCGATGCCATCGCCGGGAAGAACGGCGATCGTGTAGCGACGCTTGCCGGTCACGGCCTGCTCCTTAAATATCGAGCCCGCCGATGTGGAAGGCCTTGGTTTCCAGATATTCTGCGATGCCGGCTTCGCCGCCTTCGCGGCCGATGCCCGACTGCTTCACGCCGCCGAAGGGCGCCATTTCCATCGCGATCGATCCCGTGTTGAGCGCGACCATCCCGGCTTCGAGCCGTTCGGCGACGCGGAAGGAGCGGGCGAGGTCACGGGTATAGAAATAGCTCGCGAGGCCATAGGGCGTCGCATTCGCCATCGCGATCGCCTCCGCCTCGTCGCCGAAGCGGAACAGTGGCGCGATCGGGCCGAACGTCTCTTCTTCGGCAAGCCGCATGTCGGGTGTCGCATCGCCGATCAGCAGCGGGCGGACGAAATTTCCGTCGCGGCGTCCCGACCCGGCGGCGAGCGCCTTCGCCCCCTTCGCCATCGCATCGTCGACATGTGCCGCGACCTTGTCGACCGCGGCGGCGTTGATCAGCGGGCCGATCGTCGTGCCGTCTTCGGTCCCCGGCGCGCTGTGCAGGGCGGCGACCGCCTGCCCCAGCCGCGCGGCGAATTCGTCGTAGACCGCAGCCTGGACGAGGATGCGGTTGGCGCAGACGCAGGTCTGGCCTGCGTTGCGGAACTTGCTCGCCATCGCCGCGCGCACCGCAAGGTCGAGATCGGCGTCGTCAAAAACGATCAGCGGCGCGTTGCCGCCGAGTTCGAGGCTGAGGCGCTTGATCGTATCGGCGCTCTGCCGGAACAGCAGCGCGCCGACCCGGGTCGATCCGGTGAACGACAATTTTCGCACGACGGGGCTCGCGGTAATCGTCTCGCCGATCGCCTGCGGCAGGCCGGTCACTAGGTTGATCGTCCCCTTGGGGAAACCCGCCCGCACCGCCAGTTCGATGAGGGCGGTGGCAGAGAAGGGGGTGAGTTCGGACGGCTTGATGACGACCGGGCAACCCGCGGCGAGGGCCGGCGCGCATTTGCGCGTGATCATCGCCGCCGGGAAGTTCCACGGCGTGATCGCGGCGCTGACGCCGACGGGTTCCTGCAATATGATGATGCGCCGATCGCGTTCGGGCGAGGCGACATTGCGGGCGCCGACCCGGCGGCCTTCCTCGGCGAACCATTTGATGAAGGTCGCGGCGTAGCGGATTTCACCCTGTGCCTCCGCCAGCGGTTTACCCTGTTCCGCGGTCATGATCCGCGCGAGGTCGTCCAGGTTCTCGAGGACCAGCGCATGCCAGCGCTCGAGCAGCGCGCCGCGCTCGTCCGCGGTGCGCGCGCGCCATTCGGGCCAGGCGGCTTCGGCCGCCGCGATCGCGGCTTCGGTTTCGGCGGCCGAGCAGTCGGGGATGTCGCCGATCGCGGCGCCTGTGGCCGGATCGGTAACGGTCAGGCTGGCGCGGCCGGCGGCCGCGATCCATGCGCCGTCGACCAGCGCGGCCTGCCGCAGCAGGCTGGGGTCGTTGAGGAGGAGGGTCATCCGAGTGCCTGCGCCGCGAGCCCGAAGACCGCGGGAAAGGGCGCCGCGACGGGCGCCGGGCCGCGCGCCATCGTGCGCACCGAACCGACGCGCGGCAGCCCAAGTTCTTCCAGCCAGTCGCCGAGGCCGCTTTCGGCCGTGATGTCGATCCGGCAGAAGCGCCCCTGTTTGACGGCAAGCCAGTGAAGGATCAGGGCTTTCGCGCCTGCCGCGTCGGGCGCGACGACCGGGGCGATCGACCAGCCGCGACCGAAACGGCGCAGCATCGCAAAGCCGACGGGATGCTGGTCGCGCGACAGGACGACGGTGCGGCTGTCGGCGGCCAGCGCATCGAACAAGGCCTGCCGGTCCATTCCGCCGGCCTTGCTGTAGAGCGCGCCAAGCGCGCCGTCGGCCTTGCCTTTGGGCCGCACCCGCTCGCCCGGATGCAATTCGGAGAGCGGAACGTCGGGCGCGGATCCCTGATGCTGATAGATACGGCCGGTTTCGACGAAACCGAGCTTGAGGTACAGCGGCAACCCTTCTTCGGTGGCGTTAAGCACGATGGTGCGAGCGCCGAGTTGTTCGATCATCGCCTCCATCAGCTTGCGGCCGATGCCTTGCCCCTGCGCGGCGGAGCTCACGATCACCATCCCGATCGTCGCCATGGTTTCACCGAAGCGCCACGCCATGACGGTGCCGACCAGCTTGTCGCCGGCTTCGGCGACGAGCCCCTCGCCAAGGCTGAGGAATAGCGCCCAATCTTCGTCGCGGTGCGGCCACTGCTGCTCGCGCGAAAGCTCGGTCGCGGCTTCCAGGTCGGCGGTCGTCATCGGCCGGAGAACCAGCGAAGCAGCCAATTGTGTCGCCATCGGGGAATACTCCTGCTTCAAGAAATACGCATCCGGGCCCATTTCGGTCCGGGGCTCGCCCGCCTCCCATTTTTATCTAACCGCCGACCGCTGGCATGGGATGCCGGTTTTTAGTCGATAATAGAAGAATATCGCGTTGGACCGCGCCTGTGCGCGGCGCGAATATCGGGCGCACCGAATAAGCTGCCGTGATCCGCAACAAAGGACTCTGTGCCATGTCCGAATTCGACGCCAACCGGTTTCGTCCCGATTCCGCCGCCAATTTCATCGGCGGCCGCAAGGTCGAAGGGCGCGGTCGCGTTTTCGAGGTTCTGCGCCCATCGGACGGCGAGCCGCTCGCGCTGCTTCTTGCGGCGGATACCGCCCAGTTGGAGGAAGCGGTTGCCGATGCCGCCGCGGCGCAGAAGCGCAGCGGCTGGGGCACGATGGAGCCGCGCGGCCGGATGCGCTTGCTGCGCCGCTGGGCCGATCTGATCGAACGCGACGCCGACTGGTTGGCCCCGCTGGAGGCGGTGGGTTCGACGCGTATGCTCGCCGAAATCCGCGCGTGGGACATTCCCTATACCGCAGAGTGCATCCGCTTCTTTGCCGAGTTTACCGACAAGCATGGCGGCGAAGTCGGGGCAACGACGCCTGACAAACTCGGCTTCACATTGACCGAACCTTATGGCGTCGTTGCGGCCATTGCTCCGTGGAACCTGCCCTTGGTGATGGCGGCCTGGAAGATTGCGCCGGCGCTGGCGGCAGGAAATGCCGTCGTCCTCAAGCCTTCGGAACTGACGCCCTTCAGCGTCGTTCGTCTCGCCGAACTGGCGCTCGAAGCGGGGATGCCCGCCGGTATCTTCAACATCGTGCAGGGCGGCGGCGGCGATATCGGCGACGCGCTGGTGCGCGCGGATGCCATCGGTAAGGTCAGCTTCACCGGTTCGACGCGCACCGGACGCGCAATCATGGCGGCCTGTGCCGAAACCGGACCCAAGTCGGTCACGCTCGAACTCGGCGGCAAAAGTCCCCAGATCATCTTTGGCGATGCCGATCTCGACAAGGCGGGAGCCATTGTCGCTAAGGCGATCACGCTCAACGCCGGACAAGTCTGCGTCGCCGGCTCGCGCCTGCTGGTGCACGAAAGCGTCGCCGAGCCCGTCATCGACCGCATTGTCCGCGCCTTTGCCGCGCATCGCATCGGTGAAACCTGGAACAGCGAAACGACGATGGGGCCGATCGCGTCCGAACGGCAGCTCGAGACGATCGACGGCATCGTGTCGCGCGCGCTGGCGGGCGGGGCCGAGGCGCTGGCCGGGGGTGGCCGCGCCGCTTCGCCGCAGCGGGGAAGCTATTATGCGCCGACGCTGCTCGCGGGCGTCGCCCAAGATGACGAGGCCGTGCAAGGAGAGATTTTCGGGCCGGTGCTGACCGTCCAGACCTTCGCTGACGAAGACGAGGCGTTCGCGCTCGCCAATGGCACGCGCTACGGCCTTGCCGCGGGCGTGCATACTCGCGACGTCGCGTGCGCGCTGCGCGCGACCCGCGCGCTCCAGGCCGGGACGATATGGGTCAATCGCTATGGCCGCAGCGACGATTTCATCCTGCCGACCGGCGGCTATGGGGAATCGGGTATCGGCAAGGATTTGGGCCGCGAGGCCTATCTAGCCAATTGCAAGAGCAAGACTGCGCTTATCCAGTTCTAGGCGCCGGCCCCTGTTCGGCGAAGCGCGCGATCGAATAGGGCGCCACCGGAATATCGGTCGCGCCGGTCGCGATCAATTCGGCCATGGTTTCGCCGACGCCGGGCCCGATCTGGAAGCCCGCACCCGAGAAGCCGAAAGCATGGAACAAGCCGGACACCTTGGCGCTCAGACCCATGACCGGCAGGCTGTCGTCGGTATAGCCCTCGATCCCGGACCAGACGCGGATGATCTGCAGCGGAGCGAGGCCGGGCGCGAGGCGGCGGATATGTTCGAGCTGGGTCAACGTATTCTGCGGCATCACATAGGCACGATATTCGTCGGGATAGGATGGCGCGCGCGTGCTGCCGCCGAGGACGATGTTGCCGCGGGCGACTTGCCGGAAGTAGACGGTCTCGATCTCCTCGGGCGTCATCACGCCGACCGAAGGGGCGATGGCATAGGGGACGGGTTCGGTCACCGTCATCGTCGGCGCGCGCGGCGTCAGCGGTACGGGTTCGCCGAACCAGCCGGCGATCGGACCCGCCCAGGCGCCGGCGGTGACGAGCAGAATCGGCGCACGAAAAACCTGGCCGTCCTCGGCCACCAGTTCGAAATCCTCGCCCGGCTTGCTCGCCGCGACGATCTTTGTGTCCTCGACGATGCGCGCGCCCAGCCTAGCCGCGGCGCGGGCGAAGGCAGGGGCGGCGAGGCGCGGGTTGGCGTGACCATCAAGCGGCGAATAGGAGCCGGCAAGGACATCGGGGCCGAGCCAGGGGAAGCGGTCGCGCAGCACATTGGCGCTCAGCAGCTCGAGGTCGAGCCCTTCCTCGCGCGCCTTTGCTGCATAATCCTCCATCGCGCCGACATTTTCGTGCCGGTCGCGAAAGCAGACGCGCATGTGACCGCCCTGCAGATATTCGACATCGGCGCCGAGCAGTTCGTTCGCGCTGCGCCAGATGCGGCTCGCGCGATTGGCCAGCGGCAGCTGGGAGATCGGCCGGCCCTGACGGCGGACATTGCCGAAATTGGTGCCGCTCGCCTGGCGCCCGACCTTGTCGGTTTCGATAAGCGTCACCGACAGGCCGCGCTGGCGAAGGAAGAAGGCGGCCGAACAGCCCATGATGCCGCCGCCGATGATCGCGACGTCGCTGTGGAGGGGCGCTGAACTCACGAATCGCGCCTTGCCGTGCCGATGCCGATCGGCTTGACCGGCGCCTGGCCGCGCAGCCGCCCCGCGGCCTCGACCGTTTCGCCGCGCGCCGCGGCAACGATTTCGGCGGCGGCATTGCCGCAATAGCGACCCTGGCAGCGGCCCATGCCGACGCGGCTGAAGGCCTTGGCGCGATTGGCCTCCGTCGCGCCCGAATCGAGGACGCTGGCGCGTAGCGTCGCGGCGGTGATGCTTTCGCAGCGGCAGACGATCGTATCGTCGGCAACGCGCGCCGCAAGGGCATGCGGCCAGGGGAAAGCTTGCGCCAGCCCGTCGGCGAAGCGGCGATAGCGCGATTTTTGCGCCGCCAGCTCGCGACGCCGGTCCGCTTTGTCGGCGAAGCCCAGGTCCGCGAGCGCGGCCAGCGCGGCCAACTCGCCCGTCACTTCGGCACACCGCGCGCCGAGAACCCGGGCGCCGTCGCCGGCCAGATAGATGCGTTTCGCACTGGCGCGGCCGTCGTCGTCGGTTTCGGGAAGCCATTGGCCGGTCGGCGTGTCGAAGGCGAAGCGGCAGCGGGCCAGATCGGCGATCTGCGTTTCGGGGCGGAGGTGCCAGCCCATGCCGACCGCATCGCAGTCGAACCGGCGGATGCTTCCGCCTTGGGTTGCCACACTGATGCCGCTGACGCCTTCGCCCGCATCGCCGTGAATTTCGGTCGGGGTGATGCCGGTCAGCACGGGGATGCCGCGGCGCCAGAGGTCGAAGGTCAGCTTTGTGCCCGTCCAGAGCAGGTCGGGCTGCGCGGCGAGCTTGGCGGCGGCGGCAAGGCGGCCACCGAGCGGCGACGTGTCGAGCACCGCGGCGACATCGGCGCCGGCCTTCGCATATTGATGCGCGACCAGATAGAGGAGGGGCCCGGTGCCGAGAAAGGCGACCTTGTGCCCGATCGCGCACGCCTGCGCCTTGAGCGCGATCTGCGCGCCGCCGAGGCTATAGCAGCCCGCCTGGTTCCAGCCCTTGACCGGGATCAGCCGATCGGTCGCACCTGAACACACGATCAGCGCGTCATAGGGCACGGACCGCGCTTCGCCGGCGCAGTTCGTCCACACCGCGCCTTCCGAAATATTCCACACCAATGTTTCGGGTTCATAATCGATCGCCGGGCGCAACCGGTCGAAGGTCTCGTGCACTGCCTTGGCGCGCGCCGCCTCGGTGCCGTAGAGCGCCTTATAGCCGCGCTTGAAACCCACGGGCTGACGCCGATAGATCTGGCCGCCGTCGCGGCGCCCTTCGTCGATGACGAGCGGCCGGACGCCGGCCGCGACCAGCGCTTCCGCCGCGCGCACCCCGGCCGGCCCGGCGCCGATGACGATTATCCGACGTTCGGCCATGACGCCTCCGGCTGGGTGGTGAGGAGCGACAGGCCTTCGCTGACTTCGGTCGAGCAGGCACGCAGCCGCTCGCCGGCGGCCGTCCAGACCCAGCAATCCTGGCACGCCGCCATCAGGCAGAAGCCCGCGCGCCGTCCGTCGCCGAATTCGCTGTCGCGAAGTGCCGATCCGGCCGTCAGCATCGCCACCATCAACGTGTCGCCCGCGAGCGCCGTGACCGGGTGGCCATCGACGGTGAACCGCACGTCGGCGCGGCCGGTTTCGGCGAGGCGACGAAACCGGCCGGTCATGGGGCGATCCTTTCGCGCTGGGCAGCCAGGGCCGCGGACTCGTGATGACAGAGCCATTGGTGATCGCCCTGCGCCCGCAGCGGCGGCACGGTGCCGTCGCATGAACCTGCGATGGCGACCGGGCAGCGCGGCAGGAAGCGGCAGAGCCCAGCCGCCTCGGCGCCGGGGAGTGCGGGGTTTGCCTGCCGGGGAAGGGTTTCCAGCCAGCCTGCCTGCATCGCAGGGACCGAATCCATCAGCAGGCGGGTATAGGGATGGTGCGGCCCGGCTGCGAATTCGGCCCGATCGGCCTGCTCGACGGCGGTGCCGCCATAGAGGACGAGTATCTGGTCGCAAAAGGCGCGAACCGTCGAGATGTCGTGACTGATGAAGATGGTCGCGATCCCGAGTTCGCGGCGCAGATCGTCGATGAGTTCGAGAATGGCGGCGCCGACGACGGTGTCGAGCGCCGAGGTCACTTCGTCGCAGAGCAGCAATTCGGGTTCGGCAGCGAGCGCGCGCGCCAGGTTGACGCGCTGCTTTTGCCCGCCCGACAGGTCCGCACTCTTGCGCCGCACGATGTCGCGCGGCAGGCGGATCAGGTCGAGCAGTTCGGCCACCCGCGCGTCCGCCGCCGCGCCCTTCAGCCTCTTGAACAGCGCCAGCGGTCGGGCGAGGATCTCGCCGACGCTATGCGCCGGATTGAGCGCTGTGTCGGCGTTCTGGAATACCAGCTGGACCCGGCGGAACTGGTCGCGGCTGCGGCCCTTCAGTCCGGGCGGCAATTCCTCGCCGTCGATCGCGACCGAACCCGATGCGCGCGGCAACAGGCCCGCGATGACACGCGCGAGCGTCGATTTTCCCGACCCCGATTCGCCGATGACGCCCAGCGTCGCGCCGCGCGCGAGCGTGAAGCCGATGTCGTGCAGCACCGGGATGGCCGGAACTTCGCCGCGCACCCGGCCATAGCCCGCGGTGACATGCGAAACCGACAGGATCGGCGCGTCGTCGACGGCCGCCACGGGCCGCGCCGCGGGTCGCGCCGCCGCCAGCAGCGTGCGCGTATAATCGTCGGTGGGTGCGGCCAATATCTGCGCTGCCGCGCCTTCTTCGCACAGCTTGCCATGTTGAAGGACCGCGATGCGATCGGCCATCTGGGCGACGACGGCCAGGTCGTGGCTGACATAGACGGCGGTGGCCTTGCTGTGTGCGAGCGCGGCCTTGAACGCCTTCAGCACCTCGACTTGGGTGGTCACGTCGAGCGCGGTCGTGGGTTCGTCGAGGATCACCAGTTCGGGTCCGGTGATCAGCGCCATCGCGGCCATCAGCCGCTGCAACTGGCCGCCCGACACCTGGTGCGGATAGCGTGCGCCGATCATTTCGGGGTCGGGCAGCGACAGCGCCCCGAACAGCGCGATGGCCTTGGCCTCGGCCTCGGCGCGGGTGCCGAGGCGGTGCACGAGGACGGGCTCGACGACCTGCGACATGATGGTGCGCGACGGGTTGAAGGCGGCGGCGGCGCTCTGCGCGATGTAGGACATGCTGCGTCCGCGCAGTGCATTGAGCTGGGCGGGGCCAAGCGCGTCGATCGCCCGATCGCCGACGCGGATGCGGCCGCCCGCGATCCGGGCGCCGCTGCGCGTATAGCCCATCAGCGACAGCGCGATGGTCGTCTTGCCGGACCCCGATTCGCCGATCAGCGCCAGCACTTCGCCGCGCGGGACCGAAAAGCTGATATCGTCGACGATCGCGCGTTCGCCGCCATCGGGTGCGCGCACCGTGATGCGCAGGCCGTGGACCTCGACATGGGGGGAGGGGGCCGTAGCGCTCACTTGCCGTCGTCCGCGGGTTTCAGCGCATCGATGACGAGGTTCGCCCCGACGGTCAGCGTCGCGATGGCGATCGCGGGCATCACGATGGCCAGCGCACCTTCGGTGAGGCCCGATATATTCTCGCGCACCAGCGAACCGAGGTCGGCATAGGGCGGCTGGACACCGAGGCCGAGGAAGCTGAGCCCCGACAAAAGCAGGACGATGAAGATGAAGCGGAGGCCGAGGTCGGCGAGCCAGGGGTGGATCATGTTGGGCAGCACCTCGCGCAGCGCGATATGAAAGGCCCCTTCGCCGCGGGTGCGGGCGACCTGCACGAAATCGAGCGCGACGATGTTCATCGCGAGGGCGCGGGCGATGCGGAAATTGCCGGGGACGTAAGTGACCGCGCAAATGAGCAGCAACAGGCCGAGCGAGGATCCGAACGCGGCGACGAGGACCAGCGCGAAAATCTTCGACGGAATGGAAATCAGCGTATCCATCGCACGCGCGAGCAGCTCGTCGACCCAGCCGCCCTTGATCGCGGCGAACAGCGCGAGCGCGGTGCCGGTCATGCTGGCGGCCAGCGCCGCACCGAAAGCGAGAAAGACGGTATAGCGCGCGCCCCACAGCAGGCGGCTCAGCACATCGCGGCCCAGATAGTCGCTGCCGAGCCAGAACCGCCGCGACGCCCCGCTGAAAACCTCATAATCGACAAAGGCACCGACCGAATAAGGCGCGAGCCATGGCCCCGCAACGGCGGCGAGCAGCCAGAAGAGGACGAGCCCGAGACCGATGCGGCCCGAGAGCGACAGCGACCTAGCGAAGGCGGCGAAGCGTCTCATTGCGCGCGAAGCCTCGGGTTGGCGAGGATCGCGACGATGTCGGCAAACAGCATCAGCGCCAGATAGGCGGTGCAGAAGATCATCGCGCAGGCTTGCAGCAGCGGCATGTCGCGGCTGGTCACCGCATTGACCATCAAGCTGGCGAGGCCGGGGAAGTTGAAGATCGTCTCGACGATGATCGCGCCGCCCATCAGATAGGATAGCGACAGCGCCATCGCGTTGACGATCGGGCCGACCGCGTTCGGCAGGACATGCGACAGGACGATGCGGCGAAAGGGCAGGCCTTTCAGGCGCGCCATCTCGACATAGGGGCGATCGAGCTGGTCGGCGACCGCCGCGCGCGTCATGCGCGCCATCTGGGCCACCACGACGACGGTCAGCGTCAGCGCGGGCAGCGCGATCGAGCGCAGCAACTCGCCCCATGTCGCCTCGTCGGAGACGAGCGCGATCGACGGCAGCCAGAGCAGTTTCACCGAAAAGATAAGGACGCCGATCGTCGCGACCAGAAATTCGGGCACCGCGACCATCGACAGCGTCGCGATGTTGAGCGAGCGGTCGAGCGTGCCGCCGCGGTTCACCGCCGAGACGATGCCGATCAGCAGCGCGAGCGGAACGGCGAGCAGCGCGGTAATGCCCGCCAGCATCAACGAATTGGGCAGGCGCTCGGCGATGATGTCGCGCACCGGCATATTGGCGACGAGCGATTGGCCCGGATCGCCCTGGACGATGCCGCCGAGCCATTCGGCGTAGCGGGTCAGCGCCGGGCGATCGAGGCCCATTTCATGGCGCAGCGCGGCGACCTGTTCGGGCGTCGCGCTTTGGCCGAGCGTTTCCTGCGCGGCGTCGCCGGGCAGCAGGCCGCTGATCGTGAAGATGACGGCGGACACGAGGAACAGCGTCAGCAGCGCCGATCCGGTGCGGCGCAGCACCAGCTGCATGATGCCGGCAAAGGCGGAACGGGGAGCGGTGGTCGCAGCCATCAGTCGTCCCACCAGGCATATTCGGCGAACTGATACGCCATGAAACCGCCGAGCGCGACGGGCTGCAGCCCTTTCAGCCGGCGGTCGAAACCATCGATCAACGTGATGAAAACGGGAATGGCGACGCCGCACTGGCCGTGGACCAGCGCCTGCATTTCGCCATAGAGCGTTTTGCGCCGCGCTTCGTCGGCCTCGCCGCGTGCCTCGACGAGCAGGCGGTCGAAGCGCGGGTTCTTCCACCCGCTTTCGTTCCAGTCGGCGTCGGATTTGAAGAACAGGCTGAAGATCAGGTCGGCGGTCGGGCGCGGGTTGGTGTTGCCGAAGCCCATCGGATGCTTCATCCAGTGCGTCGACCAGTAACCGTCCGCGGGAACCCGGTTGACCGCGAGGTCGAGCCCGACACGCGCCCCATATTCCTGCAGGATCGACGCCATGTCGACCGACCCTTCGGCCGCCGGCGTCGCATAGACGGGAATGCGCACCCCGGTCAGTCCGCTGCGCTTCAGATGCCAGCGCGCGCGGTCGAGGTCGAGCGTCGTCTGCGACACTTCGGGATTATAATAGGGATGAAAGGGCGGGATGGGCTGGTCGTTGCCGATCGTCGCATAGTTTCGGAACAGCGCGCGCTTGACGAGCGGCCGGTCGATCAGATGCTTGATCGCCGCGGCGAAGTCGGGATTGCCGGTCGGCAGCCGGTCCTGCCGCATGATCAGGTCGGTGTAGAGCGACGACGGCGTTGCGAGCAGGCCATGCCCGGCGGAGGCGTCGATGCGCTTCGTCGACCGCGGGTTCACCGCGTTGATCAACTGGACGTCGCCGGCGAGCAGCGCGTTCACCCGGCTGACCTCGTCGGGAATCGAGATCAGCTCGATCCGGTCGAGATAGGGACGCCCCTCCACCCAATAATCGGGATTACGCGTGACGACCGTGCGCACCCCCGGTTTGAACTGGGCGAGCCGATAGGGTCCGGTGCCGTTGCCGTCGGGTTTCGTTGCGCCATTGCGGACGATCAGGAAATGCGACTGGGCGAGGATCGCCGGCAGGTCGGCATTGGCGCCGGTCAGCCGGATCAGGACGCCATGGCGGCCATCAGCCCGGATCTCGGCGAATTGCTCGGCGATCGTCGCCATCTTCGACCCGAGCTTGGCATCCGAATGGCGGCGCAGCGACCAGAGGACGTCCGCGCTCGTCAGTTCGGCGCCGTCATGGAAGCGCACGCCCCGGCGCAGCCGGAGGTGCCAGTTGATGCGGTCGGACGTCTCGATGCTTTCGGCGAGCGACGGGCGCGGGATCAGATCGGGACCGGTCTTGGTCAGCCCGCTGTAGAGCATGAAATGACGGACATAATCGGTCGACAGCGCGCCCTTTGCGGGATCGAGCGTGTCGGCGGTCGAGCTCGACTGGGTGGCGATGCGGATGCTGCCGCCGCGGCGCGGGGCCGCGAAGGCCGGTCGCGGGCCGGGCAGCACGAGCATCCCGGCCCCCGCGACGCCGGCGGCGATCAGACCGCGGCGGGTGAAGAGGTCGCTGGTCAATGGAGGCGGTCCTGCAGCTTGTACCAGGCGCCGACCATCGGCAGGAACCAGGGTTTGCCGAGATGGCCGGGAATGGCGGGCCAGGCGAGGTCGGCGAAGGGATTTGCCGCCGCATCGCCGCCCATCACCCGCGCCATGCGTTCGCCCAGATGGGTGGCCATCTGGACGCCATGACCGCTGTATCCCATTGCATAATAGAGCCCGTCATGCTCGCCGGCGCGGGGCAGGCGGTCCGCGGTGAGATCCACGGTGCCGCCCCAGATATGGTCGACCCGCGCATCGGACAGCGCCGGGAAGAGGTGGCGCATCGTCCGTTCGAGGACGCGGGCGCCCTTCAGGTCGGCGCTCGGGTTGGACAGCGCGAAGCGGGCGCGGCCGCCGAAGATCAGGCGATTGTGGGGGGTGAGGCGGAAATAATTGCCGATGATCCGGCTCGTCACATAATTGCGGCGGGTCGGGAACAATCGGGCGACCAGCGCCGCGTCGAGCGGTTCGGTGGCGATGGCAAAGCTGCCGACCGACACGATGCGGCGGCGGAACCAGCCAAAGGGCGCGTAGGGGCTCGCGCCGCCGGTCGCGACCAGCACCTGCCGCGCCGCGAGTGTTCCGCGCGGCGTGTCAACGGCCCAGCCGCCCGCCCCGTTCAGCAGCCGTGTCACGGGGGCATTTTCCCAGATCGCCGCGCCGGCGCGCGCGGCGGCATGGGCAAGGCCGATGCCGAACCGGCCCGGATGCAGCTGCGCGCTCGTCGTCTGGATCAGCGCGCCGTGAAATTCGCTGGCACCGATTTCGTCGCCGATCCGGCCCGGGGGAACCAGTTCGACATGCGGATCGACCTCCTTGGTCAGCAGGGCGTAGGCGGCTTCCAGTTTCGGATAATGTTCGGGCTTCGCGGCCAGTTTGGCGCGGCCGCAGCGGATGAAGTCGCAGTCGATGTGTTCGTCGGCGGCGATGCGTTCGACTGTGTCGACGGCGTCGCAATGCGCCAGATACCAGGCGCGGGCGCGGTCGATGCCAAAGCTCGACGCGAGCGCGCCGAAGTCATGCGCGGTCCCGGCGTTGCACTGCCCGCCGTTGCGCCCCGAGGCCGCGCCGATCACCCGTCCGGCCTCGAGCAGCGCGACGCGCGCGCCCGACCGGGCAAGCGCCAGGGCGGCCGACAGGCCGGTAAATCCCCCGCCGATTACGACAACGTCGAACGCACCGCCCACGGCATCGGTGCGGCCGCCATCGAAATCGGGGGCGCTCGCCTGCCAATAGGAGGGGGCGGGCGCTGGCATGATGTCAGAGGCCAACGACGGCGGGCAGGCAGCCGATGTGCGGGATTTCGACATCGCGATAATTGGCGTTCGACGGTTCATGGCCGCGACCGACGAACACGCGGCAGCCGAAGCCGAGGTCGGTCGCCGTATTCTGGTCGTAACGGAAGCTCGAAGAGACGTGCATCATGTCTTCGGGGCCGCAGCCGAGCTGGTCGAACATATATTCGAACGCCTGCATGCGCGGCTTATAGGCTTGCGCGCTTTCGGCGGTATAGACGCGGTGGAAGGTGGCGCCAAGCAGCGCGACATTGTGATGGATCTGGTCGTTCATCGCGTTCGAGAGGATGACGAGCGGAATCTTGTCGCAAATCTTCGACAGTCCGCCGGGAACATCGGGATGCGGTCCCCAGGTCGGCACGGTCGTATAGATGGAATCGGCGTCTTCCTCGCGATAGGCGACGCCATATTTTCTGGCCGTCCGCTCCACCGCATTGCGAATGACGTCCCGATAGGGCTTCCACGCCCCCAGCACCTCGTCCAGGCGATAGGCGGAGAAATCCCGGCACATCGCGTCCATCGCCTCGGCGGGGATGCGGTCGGCGAAAAATTCGCGGGCCATTTCCGACATGCGAAAACGGGTCAGCGTCCCATAACAGTCGAAGCTGATATATTTGGGAGTGAAGATGGGACCGGCATTGCTCATCGTTTGGATTACCCTCCTGGCGCGGCCGCACCATAGCCCCGCTGCTCTGCCGACCATATGGCCATCTGACCGTCGGAACTTGTCCCCGATTGGCCTTGCCGCGCAAGCGTATCGCCACGTTTCGCTTGCCCGTTTCGGCATAGCGTGCCGCGCCCTCGCTTACGCCTTTCCGCATGTTTAGCCGGGTTCGCCGTCGCGGCGCCACCGATGTTCGGGGCGATAATTTTCGCAAGCCAGCATAAAATGCCGCTCTGCGAGGCTGCGGGCTGGGGAATCATGCCAGCGGCCGAAAGATTGCATAGACTTTGGCGACATGGTTGCGGCTTTCCCAGCTGCAGCTCGCGCCCTGTTCGACCAGGAAGATATCGCCCTGTGCAAAGGTGCCGGACCGGCCGTTTTCGTCGACGAACGTCACCTCTCCCTGCAACAGATACATGAGCTCGAAATGGACATAGCGCATTGGTCGGCGGTGATAGGGAGTCGAATCCCAGATGCCGCAGGTGAATTCGCCGTCGGCCGAGCGGAAGCTGCTGAAATTGCGGCATGCGGGCGTCTCGCCGACCAGCAGGTCGGCGAGCGGAGCGCCCGAGGGCGCGAGGTCCGCGGCGATGTCGATCGGGACGATCCCGACCGGGCTGTCCGATCCTTTGGTGTAACGCAGGAAGACGATCGTCGCGGGGGCGGGCGCCGTCCAGTCGAAAGCGGTCCCGGCCGTGACGACCCAGCTGTCGCCCGGTGCATGGTCCCGGGCCGCGCCATCGACGGAAAGGGTCACCGCGCCGTCGGCAAGGATCATCCAGCAATCGCCGGCCGCGGCGGGAACCGTGCCCTTTCCGGCGGGCAGATGGATCGAGCCGACCTCGATCGGGCCGCCGCGCAGGGGGACGAGGCGGCGGTCCTCGCCGAACGGGTCCGCTCCCACCTCGTCGTGCGGTTCGGCCGCGAAGGCGCGCAGATCGATGAAGCTTGGGCAATCGATGGTGACGGTCATGGTCTACTCCGTAATTCTGAGGCGAATAAAATCGGTCTGCGCGGGTTCGAGGGCCTCGACGGCCGCGAGCAGGCTGCCGCTTTCCTGCGCGTGCGCGGCGACCGCGGCGGCGCGGGCATAACCGATGCGGGGGACCAGTTCGGTGGCGAGCGCGGTGCTGTGGAGCAAATTGGCATTACAGCGCTCCGCGCAGGCTTCGATCCCGGCGACGCAATGGTCGGCGAGCATGTCCATCGCATTTTCCAGCAGCTTGACCGCTTCATGGATCGACCAATAAATCACGGGCTCGAACGGATTGAGCTGCAACTGCCCGCCCTCGGCGGCGAAGGTCACGGTAAGGTCCAGGCCAAAGACGCGGAAGGCGGCGGCGTTCATCGCCTCCGGGATGACGGGGTTGACCTTGCCCGGCATGATCGACGACCCCGGCTGGCGGCGCGGCAGCGCGATTTCGCCGATGCCGCCGGCGGGACCGCTCGACAGCAGGCGAAGATCGTTGGCTATCTTGGATAGCTTGGCAGCGACCCGCTTCAGCATCCCGCTATAGAGCAGGAAGGCGCCCATATCCCACGTCGCTTCGACCAGATTGGCGGCCTGGACGACCGGATAGCCGGTGACCAGAGACAGTTCGGCGCAGACCTGTTCGCGATAGGCGGCGCTTGCGGCGATGCCCGTGCCGATCGCGGTGCCGCCCAGATTGACTTCCAGCAACAGCGCTGCGATTTCGCCCGCACGCTGGACATCCTCGCGCAGCGTCGTCGCATAGGCGCCGAACTCTTCGCCCAGCGTCATCGGCACGGCATCCTGAAGCTGCGTCCGGCCAAGCTTTCGCACCGCATCGAACGCCAGGCTCCGTTCGCCGAAGGCGTCCGCCAGCCGTTCGCTCGCCGCCATCAACCGGCTATTGAGCGCAAAGACGGCAAGCCGGACGGCGGTGGCATAGGCATCGTTGGTCGACTGGTTGCGATTGACATGGTCGTTGGGGTTCACGCGGGCATAATCGCCCGTGTCATGGCCGAGAAGTTGCAGGGCGCGGTTCGCGATCACTTCGTTGGCGTTCATGTTGGTCGATGTACCCGCGCCGCCCTGGCAGGCGTCGACGGGAAAATGATCGTGGTGCCGCCCGGCGATGATCTCGTCGCAGGCCTGGGCTACCGCATCGGCGAGATCGGCCGGCAGGTCGCCGATGCGGCCGTTGACGCGTGCAGCCGCCTTCTTGACCTGCGCAAGCGCGACGAGGAGTTCGGGAAAGTCGCTGATGACGATGCCCGTGAGCGGAAAATTGGCGCGCGCGCGTTCCGTCTGCGGCCCGTATAGGCGGCCGGCGTCGACCGGCACGATGCCAAGCGGATCGCGCTCCAGCCGTACCGTGCGGACCGCGCCAGCTTCTTCCATTCCGGACCTCCCTCTATTCTTGCCCTGCCGTTATGCCACGCTCGCGTCGGGGCGTGCTGTCATTCCGCGGCAGAACTGCGACGCTTGCTTCCACCGATCGCCGCCGGCTCGGCATGCTGTGCCGGCGATCAATAGCCACGGCGGCGATCGATTTCGCCGGCCAGCGGAAGGCCCGCGCTCATCTGCCGCAGATTGTCGATCAGCGCGTGGACGGCGCTGTCGGTGCGCGTGATGCCGGCGACATGGGGCGTCAGCAGGATCGCGGGGTGCGAGAAAAAGGGATGGCCGGCAGGCAAGGGCTCGGGATCCGTGACGTCGAGGATCGCGGCCGACAGCCGTCCATTGTCCAGCGCCTCGAGCAGGTCGTCTTGCACCAGATGCCCGCCGCGCGCGGCATTCACCAGGCGCGCGCCGCGCGGCATCGCGGCGAAGGTCACGCGATTGAGGATATGGCGCGTGTCATCGGTCAGCGGCAACAGGCAGACGAGGATTTCGCTATGCGCGAGAAAGGGCGCGAGGCCCGTGTCACCGGCGAAACAATCGACGCCGTCGATCGTCCGCGGCGACCGGCTCCATCCCGCCAGCTGGAATCCGTGCGGTGCGAGCGCCGCCAGCGCCGCGCGGCCGAGTTCGCCGAGGCCCATCACCCCGACGCGGCGTTCGCGTGCCGGCGGGACATCGCGCCAGCTCCAGCGCCCGGCGCGCTGCCCGGCGATGTGGAAAGGCAGGTCGCGGTGCAGCGCGAGGACGGCCATCGCGACATAGTCGGCCATCGTGTCGGTGATTCCCGGCTCGATCATCCGGACGATGCGGAGATTCGGCGGCAACCGGTCGAGATCGAGCTGATCGACGCCGGCGCCGATGCTGAACAGGGTTTTCAGGTTGGGCAGGCTCGTGATCAGTGCGCCGGGCACGGTCCAGGCCACTAGATGTTCGATGTCGGCCGGGTTTCCGACGTCGGGCCAGCAGCGGAAATCGACCTGAGGCAAGGCTCGCGAGACGGTGTCGCGCCAAAATATCCCACGCGTTTCGTCGCCGTGGTGGAGAAGGTTCATCATGGCTTCCTTCGCTTGGGGCGCCGCGCGTGCCACCACATCAGCGGCCCCGAACAGGCCAGAAAAATCAGGGCGATGGCTTCGACGAGGAGTAGGATTCGTCCCCCGATGCCAAAGCTGTCGCCCGCGTGAAGGGGTAGGATCGTCATCCAGAGCGCCGGGTTTTCGGTCGCCGGAATCCGTTTGAGCAATTGTCCATCCGACAAGGACACCGATGCGACATCGACGGCGCGCGGACCCTGACGCGGCGCGAAGAAATTGACGTCGATGCGATCGGCCTGCGGAAAGCGAACGTCGCGCAGCCGTTCGCCCGGAAAGGCGGCAGCGGCGCGCGCCACGGCCCGGTCGATCGCGGCCGCGCCGGGCGCTGGCATGGCGATCGACGCTGCTCCGGCTGGTTCGGCGAGGTCGGGGATGATCAGCAGCGCGCCGGTTGTCGCGCTGAACAGGATCGGCAATGACAGCAAGACCCCGGTGCTGCGATGCCATTGGCGCAGGCGGGCACGCGGCGGCGCGCCGGTGCGGATGGCGAGCGACTTTGCCGCTCGCTTGCGGCCCGGCCACCAAAAGGCGGTTCCGGTCGCCGCCAGGAAAATCAGCGCCAGCGCATTGGCGAGGATCACCGCCATGCCCGCCTTGGCGTCCATCAGCCTGTAATGAAGCTGCAATGCGGCTTCGACCGGGAAGCGCCATATCGTTCCCGCGGCCAGCAGACGGCCGTTACCGGGGTCAATCGCGGCGTAACGGAGCGCCCCTTGGGGGTCGGCGAGCTGGGCAAAGGCGGTGTCGCGCGGCGTCGCCGGCAAATGGAGGCGGGCGATGCGAAAGCCGGGCAGGGCAGCTTCCGCCCGCGCCGTCATTGCCGAGACCGCCACATCGCGAGCCGGGCCGGTCCGCGCCATCGCGCGCGGGTCGATCAGGCGCGCGATTTCTGTACGGAACAGCAGGACGGATCCCGTCATCGCCTGTAGCAGGAGGAGCGGCGCCGCAACCAGCGCCAGTCGGCGATGGAAGATCAGCAGGCTGGGCCGGGAGATCATCGGACGAAAAGTCGGCTTCGGATCGCGCCGGAACGGGGGCACGCGCGATCCGAAGCCTGTCCGGATCAGAAGGAAAAGGTCACACGGCCGGTGACGGTGCGCGGCGTGCCCGGCTGGACCCAGAACTGCGAATAGGAACTCGCATAATAGGTCTTGTCGAACAGGTTGGTCACATCGACCCCGATCCGGATATTCTCGCTCGGTTCATAGCTGACCAGCGCCCTCGCGAGCGTATAGCCGGGCAGGTAGAAACTGCTCGCCGTCTCGCCGAGGCGGCGGCCGGTGTAGTTGAGACCGGCGCCGATCGTCAGCTTGCCCGCACTGCCCAGCTCGAAGCTCTTGGTCGCGAGCAGACTCGCCTGATGCTTCGGGATGTTGATCAGCGGATCGCCGGCGCGGATCAGCGCCGCGAAATTCGGATCGAGCGACGAACTTGTCCATTGGGCGTCGGTATAGGAATAGGTCGCAAGAACCGTGAAGTCGCCCGGCAGGTTCGCGTTGACATCGGCTTCCAGCCCCCGGCTGCGCGCCTTGCCGCCCGCGATGCTGAAGCCGGCATTGGTCGGATCGGCGGTCAGGATATTGGTCTTTTTCATCGAATAGGCGGCCACGGTTGCCGTGATGCCTTCGCCGGGCGACGTATAGCGAACGCCAATCTCGTAAGATTGACTCGTCTCGGGACGGAAGGGGTTGCCGGCGGCATCGAGGCCGCTGTTGGGGCGAAAACCCGTGCCATAGCCGGCATAGACGCCGACCGTGTCGGTGACCTCATAGAGGATGCCCGCCGTGGGGCTGAAACGTTCCTTGACCGCCGGCGTCGGCGAGGCGCCGGCGCGATTGGTGATCTGCTGACGGAAATGGTCGAAACGTCCGCCAAAGCGAAGTTTCAACCGGTCGGTCAGGTCCATCTGGTCCTGGAAATAGATGCCATAGGATTTCTGCAGTTCGACCATATTCTGGACGGTCGCGGTGGGGACGGGCAACTGCCCGTAAACCGGGTTGAAGATGTTGACGGCATTGTTGGCGGGCGTGACCGGGCTGCCCGCGACATAGACCGGCGGACGATAGCGCAGCTGAAGCGTGTCGATCTTGAACCGGTCCCAGTCGGCACCGACCAGCACATGGTTGACGAGGCTGCCCAGATGGACTTCGCCTGAAATTTCCGCCCGCAGCACGGTGTTGGTGGTCTGATAGTCGCGCAAGCGGCGCTGGCGGGACAGGTTGGTGCCGTCATTGTCCAGAATCTGGCGGCCGAGCGCGAGTTCGGCATCGCTCGAAAAGCCCTTGAAGCTCGTGTCGCGATAGCCGAAGCCCGCGATGAGCACCCAGTCGTTACCGCCCAGATCCTGCTCGAACTGGGCCTGATGGCCGACCACCTTGACCTTCGTCGGGCCATCGCCGGGCTCGCCCAGAAACCGCGAGCGCGGGATGAGGCCAAGCTGCCCGTTCACGGCGACGACGCCGCGATCGAACGGAACCTCCTGGTCCACATATTCGAGTTCGTAGGTGAGGCTGGTCCGGTCGGTCAGCTTGAACAATACCGACGGCGAGAGGACGAGTTTCTTGCTATGCAGCGTGTCGCGGAAGCTGTCGCCTTCCTGATAGGCGCCATTGACCCGCACCGCGATATTCTCGTTCAGCGCGAGATTGGCGTCGGCCTCGATGCGATAGGTATCATAGCTGCCGTAAGACGCCGATGCGCTGCCGAACGTGTCCTTCACGGTCGCTTTCTTGGTGATGATATTCACCGTGCCGCCGGGCTCGCCGCGGCCAAAAACCGCGCCGTTCGGGCCTTTCAGTATTTCGATACGCTCGATGTTCGACGCATCGCGCGGGCCGCCGTAACCGCGGCCGCCATTAAACCCGTTGACGAGGAAACCACTCGGAAAATTCTCGTCGCCCGCGAAGCCGCGCACGGCAAAAGCGTCCCACAGGCCGCCGAAATTATTCTGGCGCGATACGCCGCTCGCAAGTTCAAGCGCGGAATCGAGGCGCGTGACGTTAAGCTCGGTCATTAACTCGGACCCGATGACCTGGATGCTTTGCGGAATTTCCTTGAGCGGGACGTCGCCGCGATATTGCTGGCGCTGGCCGGAAACGACGATGGTATCGCCGGGCGCGGCGTCGGAGGCGGCGGTATCCTGGGCCCAGCCCGTCGCAGGAAGCGCGGTCAGCGCTACGCCGGTGGCCAATATGATGCGAAACGCAGACAGACTCTTCATTTTACTTCCCCTAAACTCGCGTCGTTCCGGGCCCTGCGAATGATCGGCGATGTCATGACGGTGTTTTGTGCCGGAAAGAAAGTTCCGAAATCGACCCGTCTCGCTCACCTTTGATTGCCGAGGCTACGCGTCGGCGAAGGAATCTTGCGTCGAAGCGGGCAAGCCGCTCGGCTGATTATTGTGAAAATGTGATGACAGCCACGAAATATGCCGCCGGGCGGCGCGGGCGGTCCGGATGCGGCGCCAAGAAAGAAGGGGCCGGACCATCGGTCCGACCCCGCCAGTGGACTTCAACCGCAGGGCGCCGCTGAAGATCAGAGATATTTGAGCCACCAGATGTCGCGGCGGCTTTGCTTGAGCCGCGCGAACCAGCGGGTCGGGAAGTAGAGGACCGGGATCAGGATCGCGACCCAGATCCACACCGTCGACAGATTGTCGACACCGAACACCGCGCCCTTGGTTGGGCCGTAAAGGTGCAATGCGACATTATAGACGCCCTTCAGCACATAGAGGTGGACGATGTAGAAGAACATGGGCGCGCCGCCGAACAGCGCCAGCGCCGGCATCACGTGGCTGTCCTCGTAAGTTTCGAACAGAGCGAGCAACAGGCAGCCGGTGCCGACGGTCGGCATCAGGAACAGCAGCGACGGCGGATATTTGGTGAGCGACAGGAAGCTCATCACCGTGCGCAGCGGGGTTTCGGCGTCGAACCAGGGCTTGTCGCCGTAGAAATTCAGGTAACGGATCGCGACGAACCCGACAATCAGCGCGGCGCCGACGATAACGAGGCGCCGGATGCGGCGCGCCGGGTCGCTGCCCCTGGCGAACCACGGGCCGCAGGCATAGCCGAGCAGGATGACGCCGATCCACGGCAGCACCGGATAGGTTGTCTTCGCGATCATGCCGCCGCCGATATCGATCACCGCGCGCTGATGGATCATCGCCCACGCGGTGTACCAGGGCGATTCGGGCGTCAGCTGGATCGGGTCGAGCAGATTGTGCAGGCAGACGATCGCGAGGCCGACGGCAAACTGGGCGACGCGGGGCAGGTGGATCAGCGCGGCGAGCGCGATCATGCTGACGCCGATCGCCCAGATCACCTGCAGCCAGAAATTCGGCGGCGGAAAGATCAGCGGCTGGGTCGGCCAGGCGAAGCCGACCACCGTCAGTTCGAGGAAGAGCAGGAACAGGCCGCGTTTCAGCAGGAATTCGGACACCTCCGCTTTGGTGTGCGACTGGCCGTAGAGCCACGCCGACAGGCCCGTCAGCGCGACGAAGGTCGGGGCGCAGAAGGTGGACAGCAGGCGGGTGAAGAACAGACCCGGATCGGTTGTGTTGGCATCGACCGGGTCGGACACCTGCAAATGCAGGAAAAAGGTCTCGCGGACGTGATCGACCAGCATGAACAGCATCACCAGCCCGCGCAATGCGTCGATCGCGACCAGGCGCGTACGGACCTTTGCCGCCTCGATGGCGGAAGTCGCGGCTCCGAGCCCGCCGACTGGGGCCTGATATGCCGTACTGCTCATCGTTCGTCCTCCGTCCCGATCATTATAGTCGTCCTCATTCGCCTTTTGGCTGGAAGAGGTCCTTGTAAAAGCCGACCGTCTTGACCGAGACGGTGACGGGCGTGTCGCCCTTGTTGCGGAAATACCAGCCATGCGTGCCGTCGAACGGCGCGGTGAAATCGCCCTGGCCGCCGGTCAGTTCCAGTTCATTCCAATAGTCGGTGAATTCGCCCTCGGCGGCATCGACCTTCTCGCCGTGCATCTCGGCTTTCACCGGGCCGCCGGCCGACGACCACCGGAAGATGAAGCTGTCGCCCTTGGTCATATGCGCCTTCACTTCCTGGCCGCTGTGCGGTTCGAGCGTGATCGTCATTTCGTCCTGACGCCAGGGGGCGGACTTCGAGATGCTGGCCTTCGTCGGTATCGCGCCACCGGTCGGAGCTGCTTTGGCGACGGGCATGGCCTCGGCCTTGCTGGTCAGCATGCCGTTGAGGCCCATCGATGTGCCGACACCGGTCGGATCGATGCCATATTCGGCCGGCAGCACGAACAAGGTCAGGATCGCCGCAGCGGCGATCACGGCGCCCCCCGTCGCCTTGGCGAGCGTCGCCGGCGACGGCTTGATTCCGGTCGGAAGTGCGGAAAGACTTTGCGTGTTCATGTCAGGCGCCTTTGGTGAAATAGCCGGTCAACTGGTAACCGATCAGAACGAAACCGGCCGCCATCAGCGCGGTATTGGCGACAAGCGCGCTGCGGCGAAAGCTGTCGCTCATCCGCCATAGGTTCATCGCGATCAGGATAAGGGTCAGCGCCATGAGCTGGCCTAGTTCGACCCCGACGTTGAAGCTTATGAGGTTGGGGACGAGCCCATCCTTGGCGAGCGTCAGGTCCTGCAGTTTGGTGGCGAGGCCAAAGCCGTGAAAGAATCCGAAGAACAATACCGCCGCCTTGGGATTGGGAGCAACGCCGAGCCAAGTGCGAAAGCCGTCGAGATTGTCGATGGCTTTGTAGACCACCGACAGGCCGATGATCGCGTCGATGATGAACGGATCGGCGCGAATGTCGAGCAGAACGCCCAGAAGCAGCGTCGTGCTGTGGCCGATCGCAAAGAGCGTCACATAGGCGGCGACGTCCTTCATCCGATAAAGGAAGAAGATCACGCCTGCCAGGAACAGCAAATGATCGTAACCCGTGACCATGTGCTTGGCGCCCAGATACATATAGGGGATGATGTTGACGCCCGACGCGCCTTCGATGAAGGCTTGGTCATTCTCGTTGACGCCATGCGCCCAAAGCGTCGCGCTCGTCAGCAGGAAAGCCAGCCCGGCAAGCGGCGGTGCGACCTGCCGCAGCCGGGAACCGAAAAATGCGGAAGAAAGCGCCTTGGGCATCGCCATCCCTATTTGGTCTGGAAGGTTGCGAAGATTTTGGCGCCGCTCTTGTCGACGATGGCGACGACCAGCTTCGCGCCGCGCGCCGGCTTGAAACCCGGTGCGGACAATTTGTTGCCGCCCGACGGCTTGAGCGCGGTTTCGGTCCGCTTGCCGGCGGCCGTCTGGGCCAGCTTGGCCGTGAAACCCGCGGTCGGGGTCGGTTTGTCCTCTTCGCTGAGGTAGATATCGACGCCCTTGGAGGTCGTCGCCAGTTCGATCATGGTCTCGCCGGACATTTGGACCAGCCCGCCATGTTTGGGTTTCATGCTTCCGTGCGCCTGGACGATGGCGGGAGCGGCGATCAGGGCAAGTGCGGCAAGGCCGGTGCGCAAAAGGTCAAATTTCATGAACGGCATCCTTCTGGTTGAAGCGCGGGATCATTCGGGTGCATGCGGCAGAACGAAGGAAAGCGAGGCGCGATATTCGGAATGATCGGCCTTTGCCTTGTCGTTGCTGGGACCGACATAGATCGCCATCAGCACGTTGAGGCCCTGATTGCGTATCTTGATGGTCGCGGTGCCATCGGCGGCGGTCTTGACCGCCGCCTCGTCCGGGTCGTTCACATAATCGGACAGGATGCTCGCGCCTTCGATGGGCTTGCCCATATAATAGGCGCGCACCGTGATCGCCTCGCCCTTCGTTTGCGGAATCGCGATGCCAACCGGCACCAGCTGCAGCGTGTGTCCGGCGAGCAGCGGCACCTGCTTCGTTGGCATCTTTTCGAGATGGACGGCATATTTCCAGTTATGCTCGGCCAATGTGGCGGTCGGCACCTCGTCGCGGCCCTTGTTATGCCATTCGCCATCGGGCGTCTTGCTCCACAGGCCATAATCCATCGATGCCGCGACCGCCGCGACAGGCTCGTCGCTGTCGACCACGGGGATGGGGCCCGCGACGCGCAGCCGCGTCTCGACCGGTGCCCAGTCAGCGTCATAACCGGTCGTCGACTGGATCAGCGGCAGCCGCTTCACTGCGTCGAGGTCGTCGGCGCCGACACCATAGATTAGAGCGATCTGGCGCGCGCGCTGCGCGAACCAGATGCCGTGGGCACTGGCATCGACCGATATCGCGAGACCTGACCCGACAAGGGCAACAGACAATCCCGTGGCAAACATGCGGCAAGAGCGTTTCATGGGGTTCCCTCCTTGCGGGTTGGATCGCGGATCGATCGCAGCCTACACGCCAGGGGCAAATGATCGTGCCAAATCGATGCCGCCGTACGGAACTATTGTTCTGCCTTCGTGCCGATCGAAGCATGATTCATGCGTTCAGCCCTTTTCCCCAACGATCGCCGCTGCAGTGAAACCTCTCATCCCCATTCTCCCTTTCTCCGTACCCGCCGCCGAACGGCGCGGCGACGCTTCGATCAGATTTTCACGAACCGCAGCCGCAGCGAATTGGCGATTACGCTCACCGACGAGAGCGCCATCGCGGCGGCAGCGATGATCGGCGATAGTAAGAGCCCGAAGGTCGGAAAGAGCACGCCCGCTGCCACAGGAATGCCCGCGACATTATAAGCGAAGGCGAAGAAGAGATTCTGGCGGATATTCGTCATTGTCGCATGGCTGAGGTGGCGCGCCCGCACGATGCCGAGAAGGTCGCCGCGAAGCAGCGTCACACCCGCGCTCTCGATCGCGACGTTGGTTCCCGAACCCATCGCGATGCCGACATCGGCGGCGGCGAGCGCAGGGGCGTCGTTGACCCCGTCGCCTGCCATGGCGACGATCCGTCCCTGCTCGCGCAGCCGCTGGACGACCGCGCTTTTCTGGTCGGGCAGGACGTCGGCCTCGACCTCGTCGCGCCGGGCGATCGCCTCGGCGGTGACGCGATTGTCGCCCGTCAGCATGATGACGGTGATTCCGGCCTCGCGGAGCGCCGCGAGCGCTTCGCCCGTCGTCGCCTTGACCGGATCGGCGATGGCGATGACACCGGCCGCCTTGCCGTTGACCGCAATGTAGATCGCCGTTGCGCCATCGGCGCGAAGCCGGTCGGCCGCTTCGGCGAGCGCGCCAAAATCGACGTCATTTTCCTCGAGGAAGCCGGCATTGCCGAGAACGATCACCTTGTCGTCGACGACCCCGACAATGCCTTTGCCGACGGGCTGGTCGACCCCCGATGGTTCGACGAGCGCGAGTCCGCGATCCTCGGCCGCCTTGACGATCGCGGCCGCAAGCGGATGTTCGCTGCTCCGCTCGAGGCTCGCCGCGATCCGGAGCAAATCCTGCTGCTCGAACCCGTTGGCGACCTCGATTGCGACGACCGAGGGCCTGCCTTCGGTGAGGGTTCCGGTCTTGTCGACGACGAGCGTGTCGACCTTCTCCATCCGCTCAAGCGCCTCGGCATTCTTGATCAGCACCCCGGCTTCGGCGCCGCGTCCGACGCCGACCATGATCGACATCGGCGTCGCGAGGCCGAGCGCGCATGGACAGGCGATGATCAGCACCGACACGGCCGCGAGTGGCGGCCGGCATGACGGGTTCGAGCGCCATCCCGCAGATCGGACAGTGTCCCGGGCCGGGGCGCTGGATCTCGGGGTGCATCGGGCAGGTCCAGATCGCGCCTTCGGGGGCCGCGATCACCCCTGCCTTTGACGCGTAATGGTCGGGATCGGCCTCGAATTTTGCCAGGCAGCCCGCGCTGCAAAAATAGTGATGCACGCCGCCATGCGTCGCGACATGCGTCGTCGTCGCAGGGTCGACGGTCATGCCGCAGACCGGGTCGTCCGTAGCCCCGCCGGCTTCTGCTGCGTCGTGATGATCGTGCATCGCCACCGCTCCTGTCATTGTCCTGGCGCCACCGGAAAAGGCGCGCCGCCCGGGTTCCCGGTCGGGATCGCCCCGGACGCCCCAATTTCTTCGTGGCTGCAGAAGGAGCCCGCTCCTATTGATACGCAAGAAACGGCCGCTGCCCTCAGATTTATGGACAGGCGCGATTTAGATGTCAGGCTTGCGCGCCCGGATGATGCCGATCGCGCCGGTGGGCGTGCGGAAATCTTCAAGCACGCGAATGTCGTGGAAGCCGGCCTCTTTGATCAGCACCGGCAACACACCGTCGGCATTTGGCTGGGTATCATCGATGCCGTCGAGCTGCTGGATCGTCAGGCGGAACAGCAACCGCATCAGCCGGCCGCGTTGCTCGCCATAGTCGGCGATATAGAGTTCGCCGCCGGGCGCGAGGGTCAGCCAGGCTTCGCGCAGCAACCGTGCCTTTTCCTCGAGCCCGACCTGGTGCAGTACGAGGCAGATCGCGATCTTCGCAGGGGAAGGCCAGTCCTGGACGGCGGCAGCCGAGAAGAAGCCGACACGAAATTCCGGCGGCGACGCAAGCCGCCCGGTCTTGCGGCGGGCGATTTGCGTGGCGGCTTCATCGGGATCGATGCCGAAATAGCGGATGCCTTCAGCCCGGGCGGCGATTGCCAGTGCAAGATTGCCCGTGCCCGAGCCGATGTCGAGAAGGATGTCGCTTGGGGCGAGGGTCATATGCCGGGCGAGGCGGGCGCGCCAGATCCGCTCGCGGGTCGCAATGGCGACGCCGAAATCGTAGAAGGGCGTGAGGAAATGATAGCCAGCCGCCGGTGTATAGGAAGGCGGCGTCGGTATTGTTTCGGTCATCTTCCACTCCTCTGCCTATCTCGGGCCCGGCGCCCAGCGAGCAAGCAAGCCCGCCGGGCGCGCGCCGAACCGTCGCATAGGAGCCTGCGGAGATCTGGTCTTGAATGTTTCGCCGGGCGCGGCGCAAAGATTTCGCTCAGGCTATGATTTCGCACGAGAAGGCCTGGATGCCGGCAGAGGGCGTCACGCCGAGCCATTGGGCGCAGCGCCGCGTGAAATGGGATTGATCGGCAAATCCGCCCGCCGCTGCCGCGTCGGCGAGGTTGCCGCTGTCGACCAGCGCGCGCAGAGCGCGCTGGAGTTGCCGCCATTGCAGCAACTTCGCCGGGGGCACGCCGAAGTCCTGGTTGACGATTTCGCGCAGGCGCGAAGGAGAGAGGCAAGCCGCGTCGGCAAGAGCGTGCACGCTTCCGAGGCTTGAGGGGAGCGCGAGCGCCGAGGTTATCCTCTTGTCCACTGCGCTGCGTCTCGATCGGTCGAGATAGTCCGACGCCCAGCGCCTTGCGTCTGCGGCACTCGCAATGCCGGCGAGCCCGGCCGTTTCGTCAGGGGCTAGAACAACGGGCACCGCCTGGCTCGAAATCCGGACGCCGGTGCGAAAGAGCGGGTCGAGATACAAGGATCGCACGGCCGCCCCGGTCGGCCCCAGCCGGTGGCGAACATGAGAGGGTATGGCCACCGCATATCCCGCCGGGATCGTCAGGTTGGTTTCGCCAAAGATCTCCAGATTCTGTTCGGCGGCGAGGCTGATCTGATGCGCGAGGTGGCTATGCGGCCGACTGGTCCCAATGCGCGCGTCGATCAAGGCCCAGCCTTCGGCGAGCATCATCGAACCCGACCAGGCTGAGGTGTTCGGCGTCACATGGGTTCGGCGCTGAGAAAAGGTTCGAGGGTGCCGAACCAGGCGACCAGCGCGAGGATCGCGAGCGCCGCGGATGCTTCGATCATCAAGCTCCTCCGCATTGCCCCGAGCGGCCTGGCCGGGTCGGATGCGACGGCTTCCGGGTCAACGGCCGCGACAAGCGCGGGTGTCAGCCGCCAGCGATTGTCGGCGGCAAGCACGAGCATCAAGGCGAAGAGCGCGAGCTTCGCAACGAGCAACTGTCCGTAGAGCGACGCCCAGGACTGGCCGATATTCTCCGCCCCGACGATCATCTGGCTGTTGACGAGGCCGGTCGCGGCGATGACGAGGACGCAGACCGTGCCGATGACAGAAAATTGATCGAGGCTGCGCGACGCAATCTGCAGACCGTCGGACCACCGACCGGCGCGTTCGGGAGACAGCAGGAGGATGAAGGCGCCGATTGCCCCGATCCAGACGGCGGCTGCAAGCATATGCAATATGTCGCTTACCCGGTGGAACGTCCCCGCTGCGCCTTCGGTCGCGCCGGCGTGACCTGACCAGACGAGCGTCGCGACAGCCAAGGCTCCCGCGACCGCCAGCACGGCGGCTGCAAGCGTCGGCCGCCGTGTCATCCAGATCGAGGCTGCCAGCGCGACAAGGAGCGCGGCGCTCCGGTATATCCATGCGGCACCGACGTCGGTCTGCTGCACCAAATCCCGGAAAGACTGAAGCTCCAGTTCGAGGAGACCCACGCCCTGCATCGAAGCGGCGAGTATGCCCATCCCCAAGGTCGACACGAGCAGGCCGGCACTGCAAAGCCATCGCTCCGTTCGCCAGACCATCGCGGTGAGTTCCGGTCTCCGGCGCTCCTCACGCGTCAGCGCATAGAGCGGGAACGCGGCAAGGCCGGCGACGAGCATCAGGTCCGCGTAGAGCGCGAACCTGATGCCGATCAGGACGGGATCGCCCACCGGTTACTTGACGGTGAAGCTGAATTCGCTGCCCATGCGGTGGGTGTCGGCGCCGGCGGCGGACCATTTCACCTTGTAGGTTCCGGGCGTCAGTGCCCGCTTGAGCGCGAGCGTCATCGACTTGCCGTCCTTACCCATCGCCGAGGTGTAGCGAATTTTCATCGGCGCGTGATTGGCCATGCCCGGCATTCCGGTCATGACGAGCTCGGTCTTGACCGTCGAGGCGATCACCTTCTCGTTGAACTTCAGGCTGACCGATGTCACTTTCGATACGGTCGAATTGGCCGCGGGCGTCGAACCAACGAGCTTGGTATGCGCGCTCGCCGCGGCCGGCATGAGGAGCAGGGCGAAAGCCGCCGCCGCAGAGGGGAGAAGCGATTTGAACATAAAGACCTCCAATTGCGTATCTGTCCTGCTAATACGCAGGACATCGGCATAGCCCTCAAACATTCTGGCTTGAGGGATGAAGCGCTCGGCTGCGTATATGCAAGAATAGAAGGATTTGACGAGACGGTCGATGGATGAAGAGCTTCGCATATTGAACAGGATCGACCTGCCCGCAGCGCTCGATGCGCTCGACGATCGCATCATGGGTGCGCTGGCGGTTCGCCGGCGCGAGGCGGTAGCGATGCGGCGCCTGATGGCGCTGGCGGCCTTTGTTTCGCTGGGCGGCGGGATTGTCGCGGGCAGCGCGATCTCCCAACCGGCGGTGGCGGCCAGTCCGCTCACCCCGTTCGGTCCGCCGAGCGCACTGGCACCCTCCACCTTGCTCGACGCGCAGTAACGATGCCGTCGCGCCGCCTTTTTCTTGTCGGGCTCATTGCATTCGCCGCCGCCATCGCGGGCGTCTTTGTCGGGCGCTTTGTGTCGGACGCGCCGAAAGCGAGCGAAACCGAATTGCACGCGCTTCTTCACAGCGAACTCGACCTGACCGCGGAGCAGGCGGCGAAACTCGAGCGGATCGAAACCGAATTCGCCGGGCGCCGGCGGGCCCTCGAGACGGAAATGCGCGCCGCCAATGTCCGGCTCGCGCAGGCGATCGAAGCCGAGCATGGCTACGGGCCGCGCGTTACCGAGGCGATCGACCATACCCATGAGGTGATGGGGACATTGCAGAAAGAAACGCTCCAGCATCTGTTCGCCATGCGCGGCGTGCTCAACCGCGACCAGGCGGCGATGTTCGACAAGACCGTGGTCAAGGCGCTGACCGCCGATGCGCGGTGAACCCCGATCTATCGCAATGTAGCGACCGGGAACTGGCCGCGTCCGCGCGTGTCGGCCGCGAAGATGCGCATCGCGAACTGCTGAGCCGCTACAAGGCTTCGGTTTACCGGCTTATCGTCAGGCAGATCGGCGATGCCGAGGAGGCGATGGACCTGACGCAGGAAAGCTTCGTCGCCGGTTTCTCGGCGCTCGATCGATACGATGGCGATCGCCCCTTTCGCATTTGGATAAGCGGCATCGCAATCAACAAATGCCGCGACTGGGCGCGTCGACGCAAGGTGCGCGCCTTTTTTGCCCGCGCGCTCCCGCTCGAGAGTGCGCACCATGTCGCCAGCGACATCCCGTCCCCCGATATGGAAACCGGCGACAGGCTGGAGCTTGCGAGAGTGCGGGCGGCGATAGCCGAACTGCCGCAGAATCTGCGGGAGGTCATTCTCCTTCGCGGACTGGATGAGGCGAGTCAGTCCGAGGCGGCCGCGATTCTGCATGTCAGTGAAAAGACGATCGAGACGCGACTCTACCGCGCCCGCGCCCGTCTCAAGGCCTTGCTGGCCGGAACAAGCGATGACGCGCGGAGTTGACGTGTCGTTCGCGTCCCCACGATCCACAATTTGCGGCATTTTTATGAGGGGCAAAGGCCTCGCCTGCGTATGGCATTAGGAACAGACAGCAACAGTCGGGAAGAACATGCAGATACACAGGCGACAGTTCGTGAGCGGAGCTCTGGGCGGCGGCGCGGCCGCGGCTGCGGCGGCATGGTTTCCGGCCTGGGCGCAGCCGGTGTCGTCCGGCATTACAGCGCCTATCCCGACAGTAACGGGTAACGACATCACCCTGCGCATCGCACGCCAGACGATGCGCATCGACGGCAAGCTGAGCCGCGCGATCGGCGTCAACGGCACGGTGCCGGCACCGCTGGTGCGCCTCAGGGAAGGGCAGACGGCGAAGCTCACCGTCGTCAACGACCTCGACGAGGACAGCTCGATTCACTGGCACGGCCTGATCCTGCCGTTCCAGATGGACGGCGTCCCCGGGGTCAGCTTTCCCGGCATCAAACCGCGCTCGAAATTCGTTTATGAATTCCCGGTCGTCCAGTCGGGCACCTATTGGTATCACAGCCATTCGGGCTTGCAGGAACAGCTCGGCCATTATGGCCCGATCGTCATCGACCCCGCCGGCGCCGACCCGATCGGCTACGACCGCGAACATGTCGTCGTTCTGTCGGACCACAGCCAGCTGTCGCCCGAGGTGATCTTTCGCAAGCTCAAGGTCAACCCCGGCCATTTCAACATGCAGCGCCAGACCTTGTCGGGGCTGCTTGCCGGCAAGGACCAGTCGCTGAAGGAGCGCGTCGAATGGGGGGCGATGCGGATGGACCCGACCGACATCGCCGACGTCAACGGATCGACCTACACTTTCCTCGTCAACGGCCACGGTCCGCGCGACAATTGGACCGCGCTCTTCAATCCCGGCGAGCGCGTGCGGCTGCGGATCGTCAACGCCTCGGCCATGACGATCTTCAACCTGCGCATTCCAGGCCTCCGGATGACCGTCGTTCAGGCCGACGGGCTCAACGTCGTGCCGACCGAAATCGACGAGTTCCAGATCGCCGTCGCCGAAACCTATGATGTCATCGTGACCCCGGTCGAGGACCGCGCCTATACGCTCGTCGCCGAGGCCAACGACCGCTCGGGCATGGGACGCGCGACGCTCGCCCCGCGCGCCGGCATGATCGCCGACGTCCCGCCGCTGCGCGAACGGCCGCTTGCGACGATGAAGGACATGGGCATGGGCGATATGTCGGGCGGCTCGATGGCGGGCATGGATCATTCGGGCGCCGCCACCGCTGGCGCCATGCCGATGCCCGCAAGCGATCCCACCTGCTCTCCCGAACATGCCAAGATGGGCCATTGTACGCCCGCGGGCGACGGCGGTGCGATGGCGGGAATGGATCATGGTTCGGGCGGCGGAATGCAGCACAGCATGCGCGACTTCAGCGTCGCGCCGCAGGTCAAGCGCGACCCCAGCGTCCAGACGATCTCGCCGATGCCCGTCGACCGCATGGGCGAGCCGGGGCAGGGTCTTGAGGATGCCGGCCACAAGGCGCTGACCTATCATGATCTCGTGGCACTCGAGCGCAACCCCGACGTGCGCGCTGCCGAGCGGTCGCTCGACATCCACCTCACCGGCAACATGGAACGCTTCATGTGGTCGTTCGACGGGGTGAAGATGTCTGATCACCACGAGCCGATCCCTTTCATCGAGGGCGAGCGGGTCCGGATCAACCTCATCAACGATTCGATGATGAGCCACCCGATCCACTTGCACGGCCATTTCTTCGAACTGGTCACGGGGAAGGGCGACCGCTCGCCGCGCAAGCATACCGTCCTCGTCCAGCCGGGCGGGACCGCGAGTTTCGACTTCACCGCCGACGCGCTCGGCGACTGGGCGTTCCATTGCCATATGCTTTACCATATGCACGCGGGGATGATGCGCGTGGTCAGCGTTCGCCCGAAGGGAGACGCGCAATGACCCGCATCGCGCTCCTCCTTTCGAGCATCGCGCCGCTCGCCTTCGCAGCCCCCGCCGCAGCCCAATCGATGGATCATTCGATGCACGGCTCGGCGCCGACTCCTGCTCCCACGCCCGCGCCGGTAACGCAGCCCGCGCCCGAGGCGCCCGCGGACGGATCGATGGAGCAGACGGACCATGGCGGCATGCAGGGCATGGACATCGAGCCCGAGGCTTCAAGCTGCTCGCCTGAACATGCGGCAATGGGTCACTGCACGCCCGAGCCCGAGGCTCCAAATAAGGATACGAGCGAAGTCGCGTCGGACATGGGGACGATGGATCATGGCACTGCGCCGCCGTCCGATCCCGACTGTCCGCGCGAACATGCCCAAAAGGGCCATTGCACGCCGAAGGCCGCACCGTCGGGTGCCGGAACCGGCGCGGCCAGTGGCACCGACCTGCCGCCGGGCGACGCTGCCGCGCCGGCTCCGCCGAGCGACTGGTACGCCGACCGCATTTATCCGAAAGACGAAATGGAGCATTCGCGCCATGCGATGATGGCGGAGAATGGCGCGCAGAAGATTGCCTTCATCAGCTTCAATCTTGCCGAATATCAGGCGAGGAAGGGCCGCAACGGTTATCGCTGGGACGGCGAGGCCTGGTATGGCGGCGACATCAACCGGCTGACCGTCAAGAGCGAAGGCGAAGGCGTTTTCGGCGAGGGCATCGAAGAAACCGAAACGCAATTGCTCTACAGTCGCGTGGTTGGCCCCTATTTCAACGCGCAAGCCGGCATAAGGCAGGATTTCGGACCGGGACCCGACCGGACCTATGCGACGATCGGCTTCGAGGGACTCGCGCCTTACTGGTTCGAGGTCGAAGGCGCGCTCTTCCTGTCGACCAAGGGCCACCTGCTCGGCCGAATCGAAGGCTATTATGACCAGCGCATCACGCAGAAGCTGATCCTCCAGCCGATGGCCGAGCTCAATCTTTCGGTGCAGGACATCCCCGAAATCGGGATCGGCTCGGGCTTGTCCGACGTCGAGCTCGGGCTCCGCCTGCGCTACGAGATCGTCAAGGAGTTCGCGCCCTATGTCGGGGTCGAATGGGCGCGCAAGGTCGGCGACACCGCGCGCTTCGCGCGGGCCGCGGGCGACGATGCGAGCAAAGTCAGCCTGGTCGCGGGGGTCCGGGTCTGGTTCTAGCTGCGGGGCGGCGAAACGGCCAGGAGAAGCGTCGTGAAACCAGCGTATCGCAGCCTAGCGTGGCAAACTTTGATCAGCGCAATCATCATGTATCTGGTGATGTTCGTCATGATCGACCGCCTGTCGAGCTTCTACAACAATCTCAACATGGCCTATATGACGCTGATGATGGTCGCGCCGATGGTGGTGCTGATGATCGTCGCCATGCCCGGCATGTTTCCGAACCGGCGCCGCAACATCGTCATTCTCGCCGGCGCCGCCCTCGCGTTTTTCGGCAGCTTCGCGCTCATCCGCACCCAGACGACGATCGGCGACAACGCCTTCCTGCGATCGATGATTCCGCATCATTCGGGCGCCATCCTCATGTGCGAGCAGGCCAGCCTGACCGATCCCGAGGTCCTTGGCTTGTGCCGCGACATCATTGCCGGCCAGAAGGCCGAGATCGACCAGATGAAACTGATATTGGATCGGGAATGAGCATGAAATCGCAATGGAGCCGGCGAAGCCTGCTCGGACTGGTCGCTGCCGCGGGCGGCGCGATCCTGTCCGGATGCGACCGCGGCCCCGCGGCCAAGCCGACGCAGTCGGAGAAGGCGAATTCGCCCGCACCCGCCAAGAGCGCTGCGCTTCTCGTTTACCGCGATCCCGAATGCGGCTGCTGCGAAGCATGGGCCGAGATTGCCCGCGAGGCCGGCTATGCAGTGACGGTCGAGAACCGCGCCGATATGGCCGCGGTGAAGGCGCGCTATGGTGTTCCGCCGGACCTGGCATCCTGTCACACCGCGATCGTTGCGGGTTATGCGGTCGAAGGCCATGTGCCGATGCCGCATGTCGCACGACTCCTTCGCGACAGGCCCCGAGACATAAAGGGTATCGCCGTCCCGGGCATGCCGCACGGCTCGCCGGGGATGGAAATGCCCGACGGGAGCAGGGGCGACTTCGAGGTGATGGCCTTCGATCGCGATGGGCGCGTGTCGGTTTTTTCCGCTTAGCCGGCGGGCGCGAAATAAATTCAAAAAATGTCACGCAGGGGTGAGGGGTAGATGCTTCGCATGCGTATTATAAGAACCGGTTGCGCATCGCTGTCACGTATCTAAGATATTGATCTTCAATGTAATTTCTTATTGACCTGTATATACATTTGATGCTCTCTGAGGTGGGTAACGCAACCAGAAGGGGGTTTCGCGATGAAGATCAGGACAGTTTTGCTCGCCGGCGCCGCAGCTTTTGCAGGTCTTTCCACGCCGGTATTCGCGCAGACCGAGTCGCCGGCCGATACCGGAACGGACAGCGCCAGCAGCGGCAGCGATATCGTGGTGACCGGGTCGCGCATCCGCCGTCAGGATCTCGCGGGTGTCGGACCGGCAACCGTCGTCTCCGCCGAGCAGATCGAAAACACCGGCGTCGTCAATATCGAGACGGTGCTCCAGCGACTGCCAGCCAACGCCGGCTTTGCGGGCAACCAGACCTCGGCCTATTGGGCAAACAATGGCTATGGCACCGCGCAGGTGAACCTGCGCGGCCTCGGCATCAAGCGCACCCTCGTCCTGCTCAACGGCCGCCGCCTCGTCGCGGGCGGCACCGGGGCGAACTCCTCGCCCGACCTCAACATGATCCCCGTCGCGGCGCTCGCGCGCACCGATGTCCTCAAGGACGGCGCTTCGGCGATCTATGGCGCCGACGCGATGGCGGGCGTCGTCAACCTCGTGACACGCACGGACTATGAAGGTCTCGGCCTCAGCGTGCGCCAGGGCATCACCGAAAAGGGCGACGGATCGGATTTCACTGCCGATCTGCTCTGGGGCGTTCGCAACGACCGCGGCGGTTTCATGGCGGCTGTCACTTACCAGAAGACCAAGGCGGTCAACATGGCATCGCGGGCGCCTTGCTCGCTGGCCGAAACCACGCCGGGAACGCTTGGCTGCATCAACAGCGCCTCGACGATTGGTGGCCGCGCGGTGCTGCCGAACGGCCAGCAGATCAATTTCAACCAGACGCCCGGCGGCAACGGCAATTTCTTCGAGCCCTACAACGCGGCGAAGCATAATTTCAATTCGGCTCCGTTTCTCAATGCGGTGAGCCCGGTCGAACGCGTCAGCACGGCTTTCTTTGCCGACTATGATATCACCGACAATATCGAAGCCTTCGGCGAGTTCCTCTACACCTTCCGCAAGTCGAACCAGATCGCGACGCCGGGTACGCTGCGCAACCTCTCGATTGCGGCGAGCAATCCGACCAACCCGACGGGGCAGAACATCGTCCTGATCCAGCGCCGGCTCGCCGAGCCGGGGCCGCGCCAATTCTTCCAGGAAACCGACACCTGGCAGGGGACCTTCGGCCTTCGCGGCAAGCTTTCGAACAACTGGGGATGGGAAGTCGCGGGCGCCTTTGGCCGCAATACTGCGGTTGATGGCTCCACGAACATCGCCAATCTCGAACGCGTCCGCAACACGCTCGACACGACCAAGTGCAGCTTGGCCGCAGGCGCTTCGATCCCGTGTGCCGACTATCTCGGCTTCGGCGACCTGACCCCCGAGGTACTCGACTATATCCTCTTCACCTCGCGCGACCGCGGCGGGAACGAGCTCGCGACGGTCACCGCCGACCTCAACGGCGATCTGTTCAAGCTGCCTGCGGGACCCGTCTCCTTCGCGGCGGGCGTTGTCTATCGCAAGGAAAAGGGCTGGCGCGATCCTGATCCGCTGACCGTGCTGGGGATCGCTAACACCAACCAGCAGAGCCCGATTTCGGGGACGAGCATCGCCAAAGAAGCCTATCTCGAACTGTCGGTGCCGATTCTGGCCGACAAGCCCTTCTTCGAAGCGTTGACGCTCGATGGCGCGGTCCGCTATTCCGATTATGATCTGTTCGGCAGCGACTGGAACTACAAGGCCAGCCTCGACTGGATGATCAGCGACAGCTTCCGGCTGCGCGGCACTTACGGCACGGGCTTTCGCATTCCGAACGTCCCCGAATTGTTCGGCGGCGTGTCCGAAGGCAATCTCACGACCACCGATCCCTGCTCGCGTTATTCGACGAGCGGCAATGCCGGGCTGATCGCCAATTGTCAGGCGTCGGGCGTGCCGGCAAACTATGTCCAGCTCGGTACGACGATCCTGACCACGGTCGGCGGCAACGAGGATTTGAAGCCCGAAAGTTCGACGACCTGGACGGTCGGCACGGTCATCGCCCCCAAGGGGCTGATCCCGGGCCTGTCGCTGACCGCCGACTGGTTCGACATCAAGATCAAGGACGCGATCCGCGCAATCCCGGGTTCGACGAAGCTTGCCATTTGTTATGCCAGCACGAACCTGTCGCATCCCTTCTGCGACGATTTTACGCGCAGCCCGCTGACCGGCGAGGTGACTTTCCTCTCCGCTCAGCCGATTAACACCGGGCGCGAGGAAATGAACGGCCTCGACCTGGGGCTCGTTTACGCGGGCGGCATCGGCAGTGTGAACATCTCGCTCGACGTCAACCTGACCTATCTCAACAAATATGTCGTCCTGCCCTTCCCGGGCGGCGCGCCGATCGACTTCGACGGCTTCATCGGCGGCGGCAACGGTGGCTATCCGAAGTGGCGCGGCTATGGCGTGCTGACCGCGGAGAAGGACGGTGTCAGCGCGACCTGGTCGACCCAGTGGATCGGCAAGGCGACCGATTTCAATGCGGCGCCCGGAGAGATCGGCTACAGCACGCCCAACGTCTTCTACCACAATCTCCAGGTCGCATTCGAGATCGACGAGAAGACCCGGTTCCAGGTCGGCGTCGACAATCTTTTCGATCGCAAGGCGCCCTATATCCAGAGCTTTACCGATGCGAACACCGACACGATGACCTATGATCTGCTCGGACGGCGTTTCTACGTCGGCTTCCGGACGGCTTTCTGAGGGTAATCGATATGGCGATCCGTTGGCCGCTGCTCGTCCGGCGAACGCATAAATGGCTGGCCTTGGTGGTCGGCGTCCAGGCTCTGCTCTGGACGCTGACCGGCTTCTACATGGTGGTCGTGCACATCGATACCATCCATGGCGACCATCTCGTGCGCGCGCCGGTGACCCAACCATACGACTTGGCGGGCCTGGCGCCGCCGTCGCGGATCGTTGCGGCCGCGCCCGGTGCGTCCGAGGTTCGCTTGCAGCGGTTCTTCGATCGCCCCGTCTGGCGCGCCGAAACGCCCGAGGGGGCGCGGCTGTTCGATGCCCGCTCGGGTGCGCCGCTGCCTGCGCTTACCAAGTCCCAGGTTCGCGAGCAGGCGCGGCGCATCTACACCGGCGATGGCGAGATCGTGTCGGTGCGCCTGCTGACCAAAGCGCCGCAGGAAATGCAATCGCGCAAGCCCCCCTATTGGCAGGTCGAGTTCGAGGGCTGGAATCGTCCGACGCTTTACCTGTCGCCCGCGACCGGCGAACTGATCTCGCGGCGGCATGCGCTGTGGCGCGTCTTCGATTTCGCCTGGATGCTCCACATCATGGACTATGATGAGCGCACCGATGTCAATAATCCGCTGCTGCGCGTCGCGACATGGAGCGTCTTTGCCATGGCGCTGACGGGGGCATGGCTGCTGATCTGGGCCTTCAAGCGCCGCAAGAGGAACAAGGCATGAAACCTATTCGGCTGACGCCGCTCTTCTTCCGGCGCATTCACAAATGGGTCGGGCTGATCCTCGGCTTGCAATTCCTGCTCTGGGCCCTCAGCGGCTCGGTGATGGCGCTGCTCGACAAGGACGAGGTCGGCGGTCACGGCGGCGGCATGACCCATGCCCACCCGCTGCCGGCGGGGGCCTATTTCGACGTCGCGGCCTTGCAGCGCGGCGAGCCGGTCACCGGAATCCTGCTGCGCGATCTGGGTGCGCGGCCCGTCTATGAGGTGCAATCGACCAAGGGCGTCCGCCTTGTCGACGCGACGACCGGCGCGGATATTCGCGTCGATGCGGCGCTCGCCCGCGAGGTTGCGGCGATGATGAACGATGCGCCGATCCGCGAGGTCAGCGTGCTCGCCAAGCCGAACCTCGAAGCGCGCGATCATGAAGGCGCGATGTGGCGGGTGGATTTCGCCGATGCCGAGAACAGCAGCGCCTATGTCTCGCTCGACACCGCTCGCTTCCTCGTGATGCGCGGCGACACCTGGCGGACGTGGGACTTCTTCTGGATGCTTCACAACATGGACTATGTGAACCGGAAGAGCTTCAATCACCCGCTGATCATCTTTGTCGCCTTTGGCGCGCTATGGCTTTCGGGAACGGGCTTCTATTTGCTCTTCAAAAGCTTCAGCCGCGCCGATTTCCGCTGGCTCCGCGGTCGCCGCAAGCCCGTCGTGACGCGCAGCACGGCCTGAGGCGCCGGCCGTCAATCGTCGATCGAGAAGGCGGCCGACAGTTCGAAGCGCGAGCCTGGATGCGTCAGCCACGCATGGCTGACGAGGCGCGAGTGACTCCACGTCCGGCGCGTCATTCGCAGCACGGGCTCACCGTCCGACAGGCCGAGCATGCTATGTGTCCGCGCGTCGGCGACCTCGGCGCGGACACGATGCTCGACCCGCTCGAGCGGTGCGGTGCGCGTCAGATATTCG
The DNA here is from genome assembly GCF_058806755.1 of Sphingopyxis sp. GW821-FHT12F08. Lineage (NCBI taxonomy): Bacteria > Pseudomonadati > Pseudomonadota > Alphaproteobacteria > Sphingomonadales > Sphingopyxidaceae > Sphingopyxis > Sphingopyxis sp. GW821-FHT12F08. The sequence goes on along the minus strand of NZ_JBXAQA010000007.1, from coordinate 246,709 downwards.
TTCGGTGTCATTTGCGTGAAGTCCATCTTGCCATAGTCGGGAGCGGCGGACGCGAGCACATACCGCTCCTCGAGCTGAATCGGGAACTCGGCTTCGTGATGGACGATGATCGAGTGGAACAGTTTCGCACCGACTGGAACCTCGAGCAGGGCCGCTGTCTCGGCGTTCGCCCGTATCTCCTCATTCTGCACGACGCGCGCGCGATAGACATGGCCGCGCGCACGGATTTCTTCGGCGATGTTCCGGATCTCGATCATCTGGCCGATTGGCTTCGGCTCGGCGATAAACGATCCGCTGCCCGCCCGGCGCACAAGAACGCCCGCGGCCTGAAGCTCGCGAAGCGCCCGGTTCGCGGTCATGCGCGAAACATCGAACTGCTGCACCAATTCGGCTTCTGACGGCACCCGGTCGCCAGGCTTCAGAAGGCCGTCTCGAACGGCGTCGCAAATGCTTTGCTTGATCGCCGCATAGCGGGGCGCTGTCCGGCCGACCTCGTCATCGGGTCCACTGCGCCGGGCGAGGGCTGAACCATTTGAAATGCTTGAACCACTACCGGGCGTGCGCGTGACGGAATCCATCGCCCGTCTATACAGGTTGGAGCGGTCGTTTTCCAAGCGTTCGGACAGAAAAATCGAGCTGGCCCGTGCGGTCGCGAGTCAGCGCGTTCGGTCGGTGTCTTTCAAGCGCCGCGCCGCCTTGATTGCAGGACGGGGCGGACATCCTCTTTGGTCCCCGCCCTGGTTGAACAGGCATCAAATCCGACAGGCCGGCTCTATGCCCCGTTGGAAGGAAGGCGATTGCGTCCGGCTTGCGTCGGAGGTGGGGCTCGGTGCGCGGTTGCGTCGCTCGAAATTGTGCCGTGCTGCGGCGATTATCGCCGTAATGCGCGCGGGAGCGAGTGTTCGCCACTGCCTGGTCGAAAGCGAGCGGACACAAGGCAATGACATCGACAACGTCGAACATCCCGGAAGATCTTAGCGAGCAAGCCGCCAAGCCCAGGTCACCGGAGCGGTTGATCAAGTTCGATGAGGTTTCCCGCCGCGTTGGCCCGGGAAAGACGATGATTTATGCCATGATCCGTGAGGGCCGTTTTCCTGCGCCTTATAAGATATCGCCTTTCGCCGCGCGATGGAGCGAGCACGAGATCGTCGCCTGGATCGATGATGTGAAAGATGGCTTCGAAGGCAAGCGGCGTGTGGTTTGACCAAGATCGCGACGGTTGAAATTTCGACTTGTTTTCAGTATTTTATCTCGACCGCCGCTCCGTTGGGCAATCTGCAGCAAAATGAGCCAAAAAACACTTTAAAAATCAGTCTCTTATGCTACCTATCCTGTGGGTTCGAATCCCACGCCGGGATTCGAGCTCACGCCGCGAACCTCTGATTTTATTAGGTTTTTGGGACGGCTCTCGCGTGGTCGTTTTCGTGGTTCGACGGACGATAAAAAAGAGCGATTTTTTGGCGGAAATCCAACGCCTTTGAAGCTCAGTTCGAATCCCTCCGTCTGCCACCACCTGCCTTGCCTGATGTCGCTGGACCGCTAGACCCGGGCGATGCGCTAGGCGCGGCTCGGCTCGAAATGGGCGACCATGTCGAACATGTCGCCGCGGAACACCTGGCGCACCGTGGTAACCGGCGCATCGCCGCGCCAGGTACTGCGTTCGAGGATCAGGCAGGCGGTGCCGACGGGGACTCCGAGCGCCGCCGCTTCGGCCGCGCTCGCACCCGCCGCGAGGATGCGGTGGCGCGCCGAGGTCCAGGGGATATGCGCGAGCAGCCACGTTCCCGGCGCGACGTCGGCGAAGGATTCGGCGACGGCATCGGGGACGGTCGCGACCGTGATCGCGCGGGTTTCGAAGGCGAGGGGGGTGTCGTTTTCGAAGTGGAGTCCTTCGACGAGCAACTCCTGCCCATCCTGCTGGCGTTCGCAGCACGCCCAGCGATAGGCATGGCCGCGCGCGGTGATGAGCTGCTCCAGGTCGGGAACCTCGAGCACCGCCGAATGGACATGCTGGTCGGCGACGAACGACCCCGCCTTGCGGCGCCGCTCGATCAGCCCGGCGCGGTGCAGCGCGGCCATCGCCTTGCTCACCGTCGCCCGCGCGCAGCCGTGGAGCGCCGCGAGTTCGTGCTCGGACGGCAGGCGGTCGCCCGGGCGCAGCGCGCCGCTGCGGATATCGCCCTCGATCGCGGCGCGGATGCGCGCGTCGAAGCTCATGCGAGCAGCGCCGCGACCACTGCGCGATAGCGCGCGGCGACGGCGTCGCGCGCGATATGGCGCCCGCCCGCGACCCATTGGCGCCCGCCGCGCCAGACGCTGTCGATCGCCGGCGCGCGCGCGGCGAAGATCCAGCGGTCGAGGATCGTCCGGTCGTTGGCGCCGGCGAAGACCGGGTCGTCGGCGGCCAGGCTGAACAGGTCGGCGGGCTGGCCGACCGCGATGCCGCTGCCCGCGCGCGCCGCGCGCGCGCCGCCCGCGAGCGCCTCGCGGAACAGCCGCTCGCCGATCGACGGGATCGCGTCGCTGCCCAGCATCGCGCGTCGGCGGTCGCGGAGGCGCTGGCTATATTCGAGCGCGCGCAGCTCGCCCGCGGCATCGATGAGGATGTTCGAGTCGGTCCCGATGCCGATCTTGCCGCCCGCCGCGAGATAGCGATCCGCCGGGAAGATGCCGTCGCCGAGGTTCGCCTCGGTCACCGGGCACAGCCCCGCGACCGCGCCGCTCGCGGCGAGGCGGTCACATTCGGCGTCGGTGAGGTGCGTCGCATGGACGAGGCACCAGCGCGCATCGACATCGGCGTTGTTCAGCAGCCATTCGACGGGGCGCTGGCCGCTCCACGCGAGCGACGCTTCGACCTCGCGCATCTGCTCGGCGGCGTGGATGTGGATCGGGCCGCCATCCGCGAGCGGCAGGATCGCGGCGAGTTCCTCGGCGGTCACCGCGCGCAGCGAATGCGGCGCGATGCCGAAATCGGCGTCGGCGGGCAGCTTGGCGCGGCTCGCTTCGACGAGCGCCGCGAAGCCGTCGACGTCGGACAGGAAGCGGCGCTGGCCCGGTACCGGCGGCGCACCCCCGAAATCGCCATGCGCGTAGAAGACGGGGAGGAGGGTGAGGCCGATACCGCTCTCGTCCGCCGCCGCGACCACCGCGCCCGCCATCTCGGCGGGATCGGTGTAGCGGCGGCCTTCGGCATCGTTATGCAGATAGTGGAATTCGGCGACGCGGGTGAAGCCGCTCTCCATCATCTCGATAAAGGCGAGCGCGTTGATCGCGGCGATATCCTCGGGTGTCAGCCGGTCGAGGAAGCGGTACATGATCTCGCGCCAGCTCCAGAAATCATCATCGGGCCGCCCGCGCGTTTCGGAAAGGCCCGCCATGCCGCGCTGGAAACCGTGGCAGTGGAGGTTGGCGAGGCCGGGCAGGGCGATGGCGTGGCGCGCGTCGCCGGGCTGCGGCGCGGCGCCGGTTTCGACCACAGAAATCTGCCCCGCATCGAGCGTCAAGCGGACGCTCTCGGCCCAGCCTTCGGAGAGAAGCGCCCGTTCGAACCAGAGTGTCGTCATGCCTCGCTCCTTGCCTGTCCGATATTATGTCTAGACATAATAATCCAAGCTGGCAAGTTGGCGGCATGGATCGAATCTGGACCAATGCGCGACTCGCGACCCTCACCGGCGACGGCCTGGGGCTGGTCGAACAGGGCGCGATCGGCGCAAACGACGGGCGCATCGCCTGGGTCGGACCCGCCAGCGAAGCGCCCGCCGCGGCCGAAGTCGTCGACTGCGAGGGCCGGCTGATCACCCCCGGCCTGATCGACTGCCACACGCACCTCGTCCACGGCGGCAGCCGCGCGAACGAATGGGCGATGCGGCTCGAAGGCGCGACCTATGAAGAGATTGCGCGCGCGGGCGGCGGCATCGTCTCGACGATGCGCGCGACGCGTGAGATGGACGAGGCGGCGCTGGTCGCCAGCGCCTTGCCGCGGCTCGACGCACTGCTCGCCGAGGGCGTCACGACGATCGAGATCAAGTCGGGCTACGGCCTGACCGAGGACGACGAGATCAAGATGCTGCGCGCGGCGCGGGCTCTCGGGCGCGCGCGCGATGTGCGCGTCGCCACCACGCTGTTGGCGGCGCACGCCGTACCGCCCGAATATAAGGGCGATGCCGACGTCTATGTCGAGCTGGTCTGCAAGCAGATCATCCCCGCCGCGGTAGGCCTCGCCGACGCCGTCGACGGCTTTTGCGAAGGCATCGGCTTTTCGCCCGAGCAGATCGCGCGCGTCTTCGACGCCGCAAAAGCCGCCGGTCTGCCGGTCAAGCTCCACGCCGAGCAGCTTTCGCACCTCGCCGGCGCCAGCTTAGCAGCCTCCTACCGCGCGCTCTCCGCCGACCATCTCGAACATATCGACGGTGCCGATATCGCGGCGATGGCCGACGCCGGGACGGTCGCCGTGCTGCTGCCAGGCGCCTTTTACTTCATGCGCGAGACGAAGAAGCCACCGGTACAGGCGCTCCGCGACGCCGGCGTCTCGATGGCGCTCGCCACCGATTGCAACCCCGGCACCTCGCCGACGACTTCGCTGCTGCTGATGCTCAACATGGGCGCGACCCTGTTCGGCCTGTCGGTGACCGAATGCCTGCGCGCGGTCACGGTCAACGCTGCGCGCGCGCTCGGCCTGCAAGGCGAAATCGGCACGCTCGAACCCGGCAAGGCGGCCGACCTCGCGGTCTGGAATGTCAGCGAACCCGCCGAGCTCGTCTATCGCATCGGCTTCAACCCGCTTCATATGCGCATCAAGGACGGAACATGCACCTGACCCCCGGCTCGATCAGCCTCGCCGACTGGCGCGCGATCTATCATGGCGCGCCGGTGCGGCTGGCGCCCCAATGCCGCGCCGCGATCGCCGAGAGCGCCGCCGCGGTCGAGCGCATCCTCGCGCGCGGCGAGGCGGTGTACGGGATCAACACCGGCTTCGGGAAACTCGCGACGGTGCGGATCGAGGCGGGCGATCTCGAAACGCTCCAGCGCAATATCGTGCTCAGCCATGCCGCGGGGGTCGGCGCGCCGATGCCCGAGCGCATCGCCCGGCTGATGATGGCCCTGAAGCTCGCGAGCCTCGCGCGCGGGGCATCGGGCGTGCGCCCGGCGACGATCGAACTGCTGGAGGCGATGATCGATCGCCATCTCATCCCGGTGACCCCCGCGCAGGGCTCGGTCGGCGCGTCGGGCGATCTTGCCCCGCTGTCGCATATGGCGGCGGCGATGATCGGCGCGGGCGAGATTTTTGTCGAAGGCGCGCGCGTCCCGGCTGCCATCGCGCTCGCCGATGCCGGGCTGGAACCGCTGGTCCTCGGCCCCAAGGAAGGCCTCGCCCTCCTCAACGGCACGCAATTTTCGACCGCCTATGCGCTCGCCGGGTTGTTCGAGGCCGAGCGGCTCTACGGCAGCGCGCTGGTTACCGGCATCCTCTCGACCGAAGCGGCGAAGGGTTCGGACACCCCCTTCGACCCGCGCATCCACGCGCTGCGCGGGCACAAGGGACAGATCGAGACCGCCGCGGCCCTCGCGGGACTGATGGAGGGTTCGGAAATCCGCGCCAGCCATATCCTCGGCGATGTGCGCGTACAGGACCCGTACTGCCTGCGCTGCCAGCCGCAGGTGATGGGCGCGGTGCTCGACCTGCTGCGGCAGGCGGCGGCGACCTTGCTCGTCGAAGCGAATGGCGTCTCGGACAACCCATTGATCTTCCCCGACACCGACGAGGCGCTGTCGGGCGGCAATTTCCACGCCGAGCCCGTCGCCTTCGCCGCCGATATGATCGCGCTGGCGCTGTGCGAGATCGGTAGCCTGTCCGAGCGGCGCACCGCGATGCTTGTCGATCCCGCACTGTCGGGACTGCCTGCCTTCCTCGTCGCCAGGCCGGGGCTCAATTCGGGCTTCATGATCCCGCAGGTCACCGCCGCGGCTTTGGTGTCCGAGAACAAGCAGCGCGCTTATCCCGCCAGCGTCGATTCGATCCCGACCTCGGCGAACCAGGAGGATCATGTCTCGATGGCGGCGCATGGCGCGCGGCGGCTGGCCGAGATGGCGGCGAATGTCGACGCGGTGCTTGCGATCGAGTTGCTCGCGGCGGGGCAGGGGTGCGATTTCCATGGCGGGCTGAAATCGAGCGCGGCGATCGAGCGCGTGCGCGGCCTGCTCCGCGCGACCGTGCCGACGCTCGACGAGGATCGCCACATGGCGCCCGACATCGCCGCGGCGCAGGGCCTGGTGCGTAGCGGAAAGCTCGTCGATCTGGTCGGCGACCTGCCGGGGATCGCGGTATGAGCTGGTTGCATGTCGAACGCGCGGACACGCCGCTGATCCTCGCCTTCCCGCACGGCGGCACCGAGATTCCGGACGAATATCTCTCCGCCTTCCGCTCGCGCGACCTCGCGCTGCTCGACACCGACTGGCACATCCGCCGACTCTACGACGGATTGGTCGATGCGACCTTCGTCTGGACCGATATTTCGCGCAGCGTCGTCGACTGCAACCGCGACCCGTCGGGCGCCTCGCTCTATCCGGGGCAGGCGACGACCGGGCTCTGCCCGACCGAGACCTTCGACGGCGAACCGCTCTACAACGAGGGCGAGGCCCCCGACGTCGAAGCGCGGCGCGCCGCCTTTCACCAGCCCTATCACGCCGCGCTCGCCAACGAGATCGAACGTCTGCGCGCGCGCCATCCGCGCATCGTGCTCTACGATTGCCACTCGATCCGCGGCGTCGTGCCGCGCCTGTTCGACGGCGAATTGCCCGAGCTCAATATCGGTACCGACAACGGCACCACCTGTGACACAGCGCTGAGCGATGCCGTGATGGCCGAATGCCGCCCGCGCTGGTCTGTGCTCAACGGGCGCTTTCGCGGCGGCTGGACGACGCGCCACTATGGCCAGCCCGCCAGCGGCGTGCACGCGATCCAGATGGAGACCGCGATGCGCGCCTATCTCGACGAAAGCCCGCTCACCGAAGGCGAGGCTCCGGCGTGGGACGACGACCGCGCTGCCGGGCTGCGCACCGACCTCGCCCGCATCCTCGCTGCGGTGCTCGATTTTGCGAAAGGACGCCCATGACCCGTCTCGACAACAGCCGCCATATCCGCGCCGCCACCGGACCCGAGCTGTCCGCCAAAAGCTGGCTGACCGAAGCGCCGCTGCGCATGTTGATGAACAATCTCGACGCCCGCGTCGCCGAGGCGCCGCAGGAGCTGGTCGTCTATGGCGGCATCGGCCGCGCCGCGCGCGACTGGGAAAGCTACGACCGGATCGTCGAGACGCTGAAGCGGCTGGAGGGCGACGAGACCTTGCTGATCCAGTCGGGCAAGCCCGTGGGCGTGTTCAGGACCCACGCCGACGCGCCGCGCGTGCTGCTCGCCAATTCGAACCTCGTTCCCAAATGGGCCGATTGGGAGCATTTCCACGAACTCGATAAGGCCGGGTTGATGATGTACGGCCAGATGACCGCGGGCAGCTGGATCTATATCGGCAGCCAGGGGATCGTGCAGGGCACCTATGAAACCTTCGTCGAGGCGGGGCGCCAGCATTATGGCGGCGACCTGAGCGGCAAATGGATCCTGACCGCGGGCCTCGGCGGGATGGGCGGAGCGCAGACGCTCGCCGCGACGATGGCGGGTGCCTCGTGCCTCGCGGTCGAATGCCAGCCGAGCCGGATCGAGATGCGGCTGGAGACGGGCTATGTTGACCGGATGACGACCAGCCTCGACGAGGCGCTGGAGATCGTCACTACCGCCAAGGAACCCGTATCGGTCGGGCTGCTCGGCAACGCCGCCGACGTCTATCCCGAGCTCGTCCGCCGCGGGGTGCGACCCGACCTGGTCACCGACCAGACCTCGGCGCACGACCCGGTCAACGGCTATCTGCCGCAGGGCTGGAGCCTCGACACCTGGTTCGCCAAGCGCGAGAGTGATCCCGCGGCGGTCGCCGCGGCGGCCAAGGCGTCGATGGCGGTGCATGTCCGCGCGATGCTTGATTTCAAGGCGGCGGGGCTGCCCGTCGTCGATTATGGCAACAACATCCGCCAGGTTGCCTTCGACGAGGGCGTGGCCGATGCCTTCGACTTCCCCGGCTTCGTCCCCGCCTATATCCGCCCGCTGTTCTGCCGCGGCGTCGGTCCGTTCCGCTGGGCGGCGCTATCGGGCGATCCCGAGGATATCTACAAGACCGATGCCAAGGTGAAGGAGTTGCTGCCCGACGACGCGCATCTCCACCGCTGGCTCGACATGGCGCGCGAGCGCATCCATTTTCAAGGCCTGCCCGCGCGCATCTGCTGGGTCGGGCTCGGCGACCGCCACCGGTTGGGCCTCGCGTTCAACGCGATGGTTGCCTCGGGCGAGCTCAAGGCGCCGGTGGTGATCGGCCGCGACCATCTCGATTCGGGGTCGGTTGCGAGCCCCAATCGCGAGACCGAGGCGATGAAGGACGGCACCGATGCCGTGTCCGACTGGCCCTTGCTCAACGCCTTGCTCAACACCGCCTCGGGCGCGACCTGGGTGTCGCTGCACCACGGCGGCGGCGTCGGCATGGGCTATTCGCAGCACAGCGGCATGGTGATCGTCGCCGACGGCACGGCCGAGGCGGCGAAGCGGCTCGAACGCGTGCTGTGGAACGACCCCGGCACCGGGGTGATGCGCCACGCCGACGCGGGTTATGACATCGCGATCGACTGCGCACGCGAAAAGGGCCTCGACCTGCCAAGCCTCTCCTAAATCCTCCCTCCCCTTCAGGGGAGGGCAGCGAGACGTACGAACTTGTTCGTTAGTCGCAGCGGGTGGGGTCCAGAAGCCTTGCGCGTCCCAACAGACCCCACCCCAACCCCTCCCCTGAAGGGGAGGGGCTTTGCATGGGAAAATCGGGATTAGTTGTTGTAATTGAGAATCGTTCTCGATAGTGGCGGCGCCACGATGCACGCTCCCTCGACCTCCCGTCCGGCCCCGACGAAGAAGAGCCGCAAGACCTTCTGGCTCAAGCAGCTGCACATGTGGCACTGGATGAGTTCGGCGATCAGCCTGATCGGGCTGGTGCTGTTCGCGATCACCGGCTTCACGCTGAATCACGCCGCCGACATCGAGGGATCGCCCGTCGTCACCGAGAAGACCGCGCAGATTCCGCGCGCGCTGCTCGCCGCGTTGACGAAAGCCGAACCCGCCGACGCCAAGGGGCCGCTGCCCAAACCCGTCGCCGACTGGGTCGAGGCGAATTTCCCGGTCAAGGCGGGGGGCGAGGCCGAATGGGCGCCCGAGAATGTCTACCTGCCCGCGCCGCGCCCCGGCGGCGACGCCTGGGTCGATATCGATCGCGCGACCGGCGAAGTGACCGGCGAGGTCACCGATCGCGGCTGGATCTCCTATCTCAACGACCTCCACAAGGGCCGCAATTCGGGCGGCGAGTGGAGCCTGTTCATCGACATCTTCTCCTTCGCCTGCCTCGTCTTCGCGGTCACCGGGCTGTTCCTGCTGTGGCTCCACGCCGCCAAGCGCAAGAGCACTTGGCCGCTCGTCGGCGCCGGGCTCGCGATCCCCGCCGCCATCGCCATCGTCTTCATTCACTAGGAGTATGACCATGCAGCCTTCTCCCCGCGCGCTCGTGATCGGCGGTTCGATCAGCGCCGCGCTCGCCGTGCCCGTGCTCGCCGCCGCGCCGGCGACGATGGACGTCACGGTCAACATCCCGCGGCTCAAGGTCGCCGAATATCACAAGCCGTACGTGGCCTTCTGGGTCGAGAAGGCGGGGTCGAAGGCCAAGACCGTCGCGGTCTGGTACGACCATGACATGAAGGCCAACGAGGGCACCAAATGGCTGCGCGACGTGCGCCAGTGGTGGCGCGTTTCGGGCCGCGCAATGACCTTTCCCGTCAACGGCATCACCGGCGCAACGCGCGCGCCGGGGGCGCACAAGATCAGCTTCACCCGCGCCCAGCTCGGCGCGATGGCGGCGGGCGACTATGTGCTGGTGGTCGAGGCCGCGCGAGAAGTTGGCGGCCGCGAAATGCTCCGTATCCCCTTCACCTGGCCGGGCAAGGCGGGCGCAGGTGGCAAGGCCGCGGGCAAGGCCGAGCTCGGCGCCGTTTCGATTTCTTTCCGCTGATCGACCAGAAAAGGGCAGGACAATGAAAAAGCAATTATGGACTCTGGCCGCGACCGTCGCGCTCGCCGCTGTCGCCGCCGCACCCGCCAACGCGCACCGCCAGTGGATGATGCCGTCCTCGACCGTGCTGTCGGGCGACGATGTGTGGGTCACCGTCGACGCCGCGGTGTCGAACGACCTTTTCTATTTCGAGCACCAGCCGCTGCGCCTCGACGCGATGAAGGCCTGGGCGCCCGACGGCACCGAAGCGAGGATCGAGAACAAGGCCACGGGGCGCTATCGCAGCACCTTCGACGTCCATCTCACGCAGAAGGGAACGTGGAAGATCGCCTCGGCGGTCGACGGCGTGATGGGCAGCTATGACCTGGGCGGCAAGACCGAACGCCTGCCGCGCGGTACCACGACCGCCAACCTGGCCGAGCGCATCCCGGCGGGCGCGACCAATGTGCAGACCGCCGAATCGAGCAATCGCAACGAGATTTTCGTGACCGTGGGCGAGCCGACCGACACTTTGTTCAAGCCGACCGGCAAGGGCATCGAACTCGTTCCGGTGACGCACCCAAACGACCTGATCGCGGGCGAAGCGGCGACCTTCCGGTTCCTGCTCGACGGCAAGCCCGGCGCGGGCCTGCCCGTGACCGTGATCCGCGGCGGCATCCGCTACCGCGACGACCTGGGCGAAGAGACGCTCAAGACCGACGGCGAGGGCAAGGTCATTCTCAACTGGGCGGAGCCCGGTATGTACTGGGTCAACGTCACCACCCCGCGCGCCGAAGGCGAGGGCGAAGGCCCGCCGCCGGCGAACGCCGCGCCGCAGCGCCGCGCGAGCTATGTCACAACGCTGGAAGTGTTGGCGCCCTGACCGACCGCATCCTGATCCCCCGCGCGCTCACGCCCGCTGCTTTTGCCGGGCGTAACGCCGGGGCGATTATTCAGACCTTTGTCGGCGAAACGATGGGGACCGACTGGTCCCTGCACGCCGTCGCGCCGCCCGCGGGGACGCGCGAGGGCGTGCAGGCGGCGCTCGACCGCGTCGTCGCGCAGATGAGCCAGTGGGAGGTGGAGTCCCACCTCTCGCGCTTCAACCGTGCGCCTGCAGGGGAATGGCAGGCGATCCCCGCCGAATTCGCGGACGTCGTGGCGGCGGGGCTCGATATCGGAAACCTCAGCGGCGGCGCGTTCAGCCTGACGCTCGGCGAACTGAGCGAGGCGTGGGGCTTTGGCGCGCGCGGTCCGGTCGATGCCGTTCCCGAAGCCGCCGTGCCGACTAACGGCGGTATCGAACTCAATCCTGGTGCAAGCCGTATTCGCCGCAGCGAAGGCGCGCTGCTCGACCTGTCTGGCATCGCCAAGGGCTATGGTGTCGACCTCGCAGCCGAATGGCTGCTCACGAACGGCGTACGCCATTTCCTCCTCGAGGTCGGCGGCGAACTGCGCGGCGAGGGGATCCGCCCGGACGGCCAGCCCTGGTGGGTCGATGTCGAGCTGCCCCCGTCCTGGCCCGGCGCGAGCTGGCGCGTCGCGCTCCACGACCTGTCGGTCGCGACCTCGGGCGACTACCGCCGCGGGCTCGACATCGACGGGCAGCATTATTCGCACAGCTTCGACCCGCGCACCGGGCGCCCGATCGCCAATGGCGTGCGCTCGGTCACGGTGCTGCACCGCAGCTGCATGATGGCCGACGGCTGGGCCACCGCGCTCACCGTGATGGGCGCCGACGCCGGTATCGCGCTCGCCGACGAGCAGGGGCTCGCCGCCTGCATCCTCGCCAACGGCCGCGAACATGTCTCGCGCGCCTGGCGGGAAATGCTCGACTAGACAGCGGTCAGGCGTCGGCCCAACGGCGCAGCAGGTTGTGATAGACGCCGGTCAGGCGGACGACCGCCGGATCGCCCTGACCCAGCCGGGCGGCGGCGCCCTGCACCCCCATGTCGAGGTCGAACAGCAGGTCGCGCTGCCCCTGGTCGCGGATCATCGACTGGATCCACATGAAGCTGGCGACACGCGTTCCCGCGGTGACGGGCTCGACGCGGTGCACGGTCGACGAGGGGTAGAGGACCATATGCCCCGCGGGTAGCTTGATCCCCGGCGCTTCAGCCATGCCCTCGACGACCAGCCCGCCGCCTTCATAGCTGTCGGGTTCGGAGAGGAACAGCGTCGCCGACAGGTCGCTGCGGATACGAAAATCGCTGCCGCGGCGCATGCGGATGGCATTGTCGATATGGTCGGCGAACTTGTCGCCGCCTGCGTAGCGGTTGAAATAGGGCGGATAGATTTTGAGCGGCAGCGCGGATGCTATGAACAGCGGCGTCCACCCCAGCGCATCGAGGACCATCCGGCCGGCCTCGGCCGCGGCATCGCTGAATTCGGGAAGCTGCTCGTTGCGCTTGGCGAGTGCGGCCTGCGGGCCCGAGGTCTCGTTGCCGTCGATCCACGACGCGGCGTCGAGGATGGCACGGAGTTTGGCGACACCATCGGCGTCGAGCACATCGGGAATGATCCGGATCATGCGGCGCTTCTAGAGCGAAAAGGGCGGGAACGGCAATCGCCGCGCCCGCCCGGTCGATCAGAAGTTGTAGAAGAGGCTGAACACCGCCGAGCGTGCGTCGCCGGGGGTCGCCCAGCCGCCGCTCACCGCGCCGCCCGAGACCGTGCCGTTCGCGGCGGTGGTGACCGCGCCGACGTTGTTGCGCACGCCGGTGTAATAATCCTCGTTGGTCAGGTTGCTGACGTTGAGCTGCGCCACGAGGCCGTTCTTGAAGTCGTACGACACGAAGGCGCGGTGGATCAGATAGTCATCGACGATGAACTGCGTGCGCTGCAGCAGATTGCGCTGATTGGTCGCGAACTTGCCCTGATAGGTCAGGCCATAACCGACCTGCAGTCCGAACGGGAAGACGTAGGTGGTGAACAGGCTGCCGGAATGCTTCGGCGTCTGGATCAGCCGGTCGCCGCGCTGCGGATCGGGGATCGCCACGCTGTTGGCGCAGGGGTTGGTAATCGCTGTGGCCGGCGGAATCGGTGCGACCGGTCCGGGGTTGGCAAGGCAAAAGTCGGAGACGCTCTGCTTCACCGTGCTGTCGAGATAGGTGTAGTTGGCGAAGATCGCCCATTCGGGGGTGACGTTGCCGGTAACGCCGAGCGCCACACCATCGACGCGCGACTTGCCATCGAGAACCTGCAGCGAGTTGGGCAGCGACGGGTCGTTCGAGGGCGTGCGGAAGTTGCTGCGCTCGTTGCGGAACAGCGCGGCGGTCAACAGCAGCTTCTTGTCCATGAGTTCGGCCTTGGCGCCGATTTCATAGGTCCGTGCCTTTTCCGGCGCGACCGCGCACGGATCTGCGGCGCCCGATGCCGGAAGCGTTCCGCAACCGAGCCGCACTGTCGCCGACGAGGGCGTCTTGGCATTGCCATAGGCGGCGTAGAGGCTGACATTCTCGATCGGGTGAAAGACCGCGCCGACGCGATAGGAGAAGAGGCTTTCGTCGCTGACCTGTGTCGGCAACTGCAACGGCGTCAGCGGCGTGGTGCCCGGGGGATAGACGCCAAGCGGGATGTTGCGGAATTCGGCGCGGTTCTTTTCGTAGCGGACGCCGGCGTTCAGTTCGAACATCGTGCCCAGTTCGAGCGTGTCGAACGCATAGATCGCCATGTTGCGGCTCTTGCCCTGCGAGCGCGCGGTGACGGTGAAGTTGACCGGGCCGGTATAGACGGTGTCGGGGTTGGACAGGTCGATCTGCGGCAGCACGACGGCCTGGCCCAGGGCATTGCGTGCCAGGCTGGCGGTCGTGATGCTATAATCTTCCCAGCTCATCGATGCGCCGACGACGAGCATATTGTGGATGCCGCCCTTCGAGCCGCTTTCGATGGTGACGTCGGTCTGGTTGTGGATCAGGTTGTTGACCTGATCGCGGACCAGCCCGCGCGGTCCGTTGGGCTGATAAAAGCCTGACGCCACCGTGATCGCGAGCGGATTGGCACTGGTACGGAACACCCCGTTCGAATCGACGACGTTGGTCAGCGATACGGTACAGGCGCTGCCCGCGGAAGGGTTCGGGCCGGAGCCGATCGGTTGCTGGTTGTTGGCGAGGCAGAAGGTGCCCTGCGGCGCGCTGGTCTGGCTGTACTGGCCGACGCGTTGCCAGCGGGTGAGGTTGCGGATCGAGACGTTGTCGTTGAACGCATGGCGGAAGGTTGCGGTCAGGCGGTCGACCTTGGTCTTCTGCTCGTCGAGGTTGACGATGCCGAAATAGTCGCTGTCGTCGACCCCCGGCAGCGGCCCGTCGTTGAGCGTGCTGAGGAAATAGGGAACGCCATAGATCGGCGTATTGTCGTCGTCCTGGTGGAGATAGGCGAGCGTCAGGCTGGTATCGCTGTCGACGCCAAGCGTGATCGAGGGCGCGACGCCCCAGCGCTGATAGGATTCCACATCGCGGCCGGGCACGTCATTTTCATGGTACATCGCGTTGATGCGCACCGCGATCAATTCGTTCAGCCGGTAATTGCTGTCGACCGAGGCGCGGTAATAATTGTCGGTGCCGACCGCAGCCTGCACCGTCGTGGCGTTGCGCGCGAAGGGGATCTTGCTGACGAGGTTGATCGTGCCGCCGACGCTGCCCGATCCGTTGAACACCGAATTGGCGCCATTATAGACCTCGATCTGCTGCAGGTTGAAGGGGTCGGTGCGGCTGTATTGCGCGCTGTCGCGGACGCCGTCGACGGTCAGGTCGTTGTTCGCCGAATAGCCGCGCAGGTTGATCGAGTCGCCATAACCGCCGCCGCCTTCGCCCGCGCCGAAGGTGATGCCGGGGATCGTCTGCAACGCGTCGCGCAGGGTGAGGAGGTTCTGCTGGCGCAGGGTTTCCTGCGAAATCACGGTGACCGTCTGCGGGGTGTCGACGATGGGGGCGGTCGATTTGGGCGATTCCACCTCGGTCGCCAGCGTGCCGGTGACGATGATGTCGCTGCGGCCGCCTGGCGCGTCCTGTCCGGCGTCGGCTTCGGCGGCGAGCGCCGGCGCGCTGATGAGGCTTCCGACGCAGGAGAGCGCGAGGAATGATGCGGACGTCGATGGCTTCACGAGTAACCCCCTTTTGCTTTGTTCGAGGGGGCCGCTATTGAGAGTCGTTCTCAGTGTCAATCCATATTGATAATCATTCGCGATATTGTCGCATTTTGTGGCGTTTTGAGCGAAATAGCGCGCTATCGACGTTCGAGCCACCAGGTCTGGCGCCAACCGTAGCTGCTGGCGACCGCGAGTCCCGCGGCGTTGGTCGCGGGCTTGAAGCGGAAACGCTTCTCGATCAGGCGGCAGGTCGTCGTGTCGAGCGCAGCGTCGCCGCTCGATTTGCTGACGCGGCAGCCGGTGACGCGCCCCGTCGCTTCGATCGTGAAGCGTACCTCGACCTCGCCGCCGACCCGCGCGCGCCGCGCTTTCCCCGGATAGTCGCGATCCTCGATCGTGCCGCTGCGCCAGGCAGGGCGGGTGCCGCCGCCGCTCCCACTCCCCGATCCGCCCGCGCCGAGCCCGTCGCCGCGTCCGCCCGCGCCCGATCCCGGACCTGCGACGGGTGCTGCACCCGCCGACGCCTCGCTGCCGCTGCCCGGCTTGGGCGCCGCGGAGACTGGCGGCGGGACGGGTGGCGGGAGCCTGGGCTCGGGTGCGATGACCGCTGCGGCCTTGGCGTGCCGGTTAGCGGCCGAAGCGGCGCCTGCGACTTTTTGCGGTGGGCGCTCGGCCGGAACCGACGCCGGCTCGGGCGGCTCGGGAGCGGGAAGGGCGATCGCGCTGATCGCTTCGCTCGCCTTGCGCACCGCCGCCAGGTCGAGCCCGCTCGCGAGGCCCAGCCCGACGACGAGCAGGCCGAGCAAGGCGCCGCCGCCGGCGATCGCGCGCTGTCCGTTCGAAATCTGCCCCGTGTAAGTCATCGCGCCATCCGGACCGCGCATATGCGCGCGAACCCGACGGCCTTTAGAGGAAATCGTCTAGCGTGGACATGAACCGGTCGAACTGGTCGTGGTGCAGCCAGTGGCCGGCATTTTCGAACTCGATGACCTTGGCGTTGTTGAAATGCTCCATTCGCCCGTCCTTTTCGGGGTTCGATGCCCAGCTGTCGGCGCCATAGAGCAGCAGCGTTGGGCAGCTGATGTTCGACCAGAGCTTGTGCAACTCCTCCTGCGGCATGTCGAAGATCGTCCAGATGTTCAGATAATTGTCGAACTTCCAGCTCCAGCTGCCGTCCTCGTTGCGGTTGATGCCGTGGATCGTCAGGTGGCGCGCCTGCTCGGGCGTCAGATAGGCATTCTCCGCCGCCATCCGCGCCAGCGCGTCGTCGAGCGTCTTGTAGCGCTTGGGCTGGCGCCCCGCGGCCTGGCGCTTGTCCTCAATCCACTGGCGCATGCGCTCGTCGAACGCCGTCTTGCTGCGCTCCTCCTGCACCGCAGGCGAGGGGCCGAGCCCTTCGATCGACACCAGCTTTTTGACCTTGTCGGGAAACAGGCCGGTGTAGCGCGTCGAGATATTGCCGCCCATCGAGTGCGACACGATCGTCACCGGCGCAAGGTCGAGCTGGTGGATCAGCTGCGCGAGGTCGTAGACGAAGGCGCCCATCTCGTAATTGCCGTCGGGCGACCAGGCGCTGTCGCCATGACCGCGCAGGTCGGGGGCGATGATATGGTATCGGTCGCAGAGCTTCTCGGCGACCCAATCCCAGCTGCGGCAATGGTCGCGCCCGCCATGCACCAGCAAAAGCGGGGGGGCGTCTTCATTGCCCCAATCGGCATAATGGAGCTTCAGCCGCTGCGAGATGAAGCTGTTCGAGGTGGGGCCGCTTGCCATCATATGATCCTTGCTGTCTTGTCGGGTTTCAAAAGGCCACCGATTCCATTCCGTCAACCCCATGCGGGTCTGGAAGGGAGAAAGCCGAATGGGGAGAAGAATATGACGAGTGCGTTTCGCGACAATCTGCTGGCGGGCAAGACCGCGTTCGTCGCCGGCGGCACCAGCGGCATCAACCTGGGCATCGCCAAGCGCTTCGCCGAGCTGGGGGCAAAGGTGGCGGTCGCGGGGCGCGATCCCGACAAGGCCCAACGCGCCGCCGCCGAAATCGGGCATGACGCGATCGGCCTGTCGGGCGACGTGCGCGACTATGCCGCGATTCGCGGGGTGATGGAGACCGTCGTCGACAAGTTCGGCCCGATGGACATCGTCATTTCGGGCGCGGCGGGCAATTTCCTCGCGCCGGTGCTCGGCATGTCGGCGAACGCCTTCCGCACCGTGGTCGACATTGACCTCAACGGCACCTTCAACGTCTTTCGCGGCTGCCACGATCTGCTCAATCGCCCCGGCGCCTCGCTGATCGCGATCACCGCGGGGCAGGCGATCAACGCCTCGGCGTTGCAGGCGCATGCCTGCGCGGCTAAGGCGGGGATCAACCAGCTGATCCGCGTGCTCGCGCTCGAATGGGGGCCCGAGGTGCGGGTGAACGGCATCTCGCCGGGACCGATCGCCGGAACCGAAGGCATGGCGCGCCTCGCCCCGGACGCCGAAACGCGGCAGTCGCATTTCGACCGCATCGCGATGAAGCGCTGGGGCGAGGTCGAAGAAGTTGCCGAATCGGCGGTGTTCCTTTGCTCGCCCGCGGCGGGCTATATCACCGGGACGATCCTCGACTGCGACGGCGGCAGCCAGATCGGTGACGCCTCGCGCGGCGACCTGGCGCGCGGCATGGCCTGAACGCCAAAAAGGCCGCGAACCCGGCGGGTCCGCGGCCTTTTTAGTGGTGGGCGTGGCAAGGATTGAACTTGCGACCCCTGCGATGTCAACACAGTGCTCTACCACTGAGCTACACGCCCATCCCTTGGGGTGACGCGCCCCCTAATATCCCCCGCACCGCTTGGCAAGCCCTTCGGTGCGGGAATGTCCTTATTGTTGGTGCGAGCGGTCGGCGCGGCCGAACAGAGTGTCGACCTCGCGCACCAGATCCTTCAGATGGAAGGGCTTCGACAGCAGTTTCGCCTGCGGCACATTTTCCTCGGCGCGCAGCGATACCGCGGCGAAACCGGTGATGAACATGACCTGGGTCTGCGGCGCGACCTTCGCGGTGTGCTGCGCGAGTTCGATCCCGTCCATTTCGGGCATGACGATGTCCGAGAGCAGCAGGTCGAACGTGCCCGAATCGATCAGCGGCACCGCCTCGGTCCCGCGGTCGACCGCGGTGACGTGATAGCCCGCGCTGGTCAGCGCGCGCGCGAGATATTCGCGCATCACATCATCGTCTTCCGCCAGCAATATGCGAATCATGCCAATCGTCGCCCCCATGGTCCCGCCACCGCGCCTCTGGGCATCGGGGCTATAGTCGAAACCGTCTCATAGCGCGACAAACTTAACAAATTTCGGCGGCGCTGGATTCCCCGGCCGATTTTTGCCACGTCATGCCGATGCGCCGCCGTCCTGACCTTTCCGCCGCGATCGCCGTCGACCGCCCGGCTACCGGCGCGGGGCCGGTGGTGGTGTCGCTGGCGCACGCCGGGCGCATCTATCCGCCCGAGATTCTCGAGGTTGCGCGGGCAACGCGGCCCGAACTCGAGCGGCTCGAGGATGGCTGGTCGGACCTGATCGCTACGCGCGCTACGGAGGCGGGGGCGACCGTCGTCCAGGCTTTGTGGGCACGCGCGGTCGCCGACTGCAACCGCGGCGAGGGTCAGATGGCACCGGGCGAGGTCGCGCCGCAACTGCGCGCGCAATTTTCGGCGCCGGGGCGTAAGGAGCGCGCGGGGCTCGGCGTGATCCCGACCCGGCTCGCCGATGTCGGGCCCCTATGGAAGAAGCCGCTCGACCGCGCGGCGCTCGCGTGGCGGCTCGAATCGCTGCATCGCCCCTTTCACGCGGCGCTTGCCGACGCGCTCGAGGCCGCGCGTATCCGTTTCGGGCATGCGATTCTTGTCGATCTGCACAGCATGCCCTCGATTCCGCCGGGGCAGGCGGGGCATGGCGCGCAAATCGTCGTCGGCGACCGCTTCGGCGATACCGCCGATCCGTGGCTGGTCGATACGGTCGTCGCGGCGGCGGAACGCTTCGGCGTGCCCGTCTCGCGCAACCAGCCCTATGCCGGCGGGCATATCGTGCGTACGCATGGGCGCCCGGACCGCGGGGTGCAGGCGGTGCAGATCGAGATCGACCGCAGCCTCTATCTCCGCCGCGACCGGACCCCTGACAGTGACAAGCTGAAGCCCTTATCGGACTGGTTTTATGGGCTTTTACAGGAAGTTTCCGCAGCCTGGCCGGGCGCTGCGGCGTTGCCCCAAGCTGCCGAATAAAAAACCACCTCGTACCGAAGTACGAGGTGGCCAGGGTCCAGGGAGGACGCGCCCGCACCTTTCGGTGGGACACTGCGCCGCGATGGAAAGGGGGAAAACCATAGCGGCGTGACACCAACCTAGGTGTTCTGCCCGCAGGTTACAAGGGGTGTTGATTGCAAAAGAAACTGGTCGGGGAGAGAGGATTCGAACCTCCGGCCCCTGCCTCCCGAAGACAGTGCTCTACCAGGCTGAGCTACTCCCCGACCGATCTTGGCGAACGACCGCATGGGCCGCCGCGAAGGCAGAGCGGTCCCCTAGACGCGCATCTTGCGAACTTCAAGCGCCAATCGGCATAGTGGTGACGATTGCCGATCCTAGAGCAATCCGGCACGCCAGAAGCTGAAATGTCCCTCCGCGGTAAAGATCATATGGTCCGACAGGGCGATGCCGAGCGGCGCCAGGAAGCGAGCACATTCGCGCGTGGTTGCGATGTCGGCGTCGCTGGGCCGCGCGATTCCCGACGGGTGGTTGTGCGCGAGCAGGATATGCGCGGGACGCGCGCCCAGCGCCGCGCGCCAGACATGCGGCGGGACGACGCAGCGGCCGTTGCGATCGCCCTCGGCATATTCGATGCACAGCAGCCGGTCGAAGGCGTCGAAGCCCGCGATCAGCAGCATTTCGTCCTCGGCGGGGAAGAGGGGGCGCAGCAGCAGGCGCGCCAGTTCCTCCTCGTCGCTCCGCGGCACAAAGCCGGGCGATGCCGGCGTAGCGCCGGGCGTTTCGATGGGGTCGTATCGCGTCATGGGGCGCCTTCATGCGCTGCCGCGCGGCAAAGCCAAAGCGGGGATTGGCCCGCAATGGAGGATCGCCCGCGGCGCTTGCCGCGTCGCCATACCAAGCCTAGCAATGGCGCAAAGCAGGGAGCGAATCTTGCCTGAGTCCATCCATTATGAACTGCAATATCTCGACCTGATGCGCCGCATCTGGATCGAGGGCGACGAACGCGTCGATCGCACCGGCGTCGGTACGCGCTCGCTGTTCGGCGAGACGATGCGCTTCTCGCTGCAAGACGACGCGATCCCGCTGCTCACGACGAAGCGCGTCTATTGGAAGACCGCGCTGCGCGAGCTTTTGTGGTTTCTGACCGGCGACACCAATATCCGCGCGCTGGTGGCGCAGGGGGTGAAGATCTGGACCGACTGGCCGCTCGAAAAATACCGCAAGGCGACCGGCGAGGATATCCGCGCCGCGGATTTCGAGGCGCGGATTATCGCCGACGCCGATTTCGCGGCCAAGTGGGGTGATCTTGGTCCCGTCTACGGCCATCAATGGGTCAACTGGCCGCGCTACGAGCCGGCAGGCGAGGGGCTTTTCCGCCGCGCCGAGCAGGGTCACAACCAGATCGCGGCGCTGATCGACTCGCTCAAAAACAACCCGGGATCGCGGCGGCACATCTTCACCGGCTGGAACGTCGCGGATATCGATCAGATGGCGCTGCCGCCGTGCCACATGACCTATCAATTCCATGTCCGCAGCGACGGCGGGCTGTCGTGCCTGCTCTTCCAGCGCTCGTGCGACCTCGGGCTGGGCTTCGCCTTCAATATCTTCGAGGCGGCGCTGCTCACCCGCATGGTCGCCGAGCAGACCGGGCTCCACGCGCACGAAGTCGTGTGGACCGGCGGGGACGTGCATCTCTACCTCAACCACGCCGATCTGGTCGAACAGCAGTTGCGCCGTGTGCCCGAAGGCGAACCAAGGCTGCGCATCCTTCGCCGGCCTTCGAGCATTTTCGACTATCGGTTCGAGGATTTCGCGGTCGAGGATTATGCCCCGCAGTCGCATATTTCCGCGCCCGTCGCGGTCTAAGCGCCGCCGTTGCATTCCTATGGCGACCGAAATAATATGTCGCCATGGTGAAATATAACTAGGCGCATCGATTCGCGCCTTCGAAGGACGAGGATATGTCTGACACGCCCGGGCGCCCGGCGAGCAACCTGCCGCCGCTGTCGCTCCATATTCCCGAGCCGCGCTATCGCCCCGGCGACACCCCCGATTTCGGCGATATCGCGGTGCCCGAGGTCGGCGCGACCCCGCGGCCGAGCGAGGACAGCAAGCCCAATGCGATGCGTGACCTGTGCTACGGCCTCGTCCGCGTGCTCGATTTCGACGGCGTCGCCAAGGGCCCGTGGGATCCCAAGCTGACCCCCGAGCGGCTGCGCGTGATGCTGCGTTACATGATGCTCACCCGCGCGTTCGACGACCGCATGTTCCGCGCGCAGCGGCAGGGCAAGACCAGCTTCTACATGAAGTGCACCGGCGAGGAGGCGACCTCGATCGCCTCGACGATGGCGATTGATCGCGCCGACATGTGTTTCCCCAGCTATCGCCAGCAGGGCATCCTGATCGCACGCGACTATCCGCTGATCCAGATGATGAACCAGATCTATTCGAACCGCGGCGACCATCTGCTCGGCCGCCAGCTGCCGATCATGTATTCGGCGCCCGAACACGGCTTCTTCAGCGTCTCGGGCAATCTCGCCACCCAATATCCGCAGGCGGTGGGCTGGGCGATGGCCTCGGCGTCGAAAGGCGACAGCCGTATCGCGACCGTGTGGTGCGGCGAGGGTTCGTCGGCCGAAGGCGACTTCCACTCGGCGCTGACCTTCGCGACCGTCTATAATGCGCCGGTGATCTTCAATATCGTCAACAACCAGTGGGCGATCTCGAGCTTCTCGGGCTTTGCCGGCGGCGAGCGCACGACCTTCGCGGCGCGCGCGGTGGGTTATGGCATCGCCGGGCTGCGCGTCGACGGCAACGATCCGCTCGCGGTCTATGCCGCGACGCAGTGGGCCGCCGATCGCGCCCGCACCAACAACGGCCCGACCTTGATCGAACATTTCACCTATCGCAGCGAAGGGCACAGCACGTCCGATGATCCCAGTGCGTATCGCCCCGCCGACGAAGCGACCGCCTGGCCGCTCGGCGATCCCATCGCGCGGCTCAAGCAGCATCTGATCGCGCTCGGCGAATGGGATGAGGACCGTCACGCCGCGCAGGCCAAGGAGCTCGACGAGCTGGTCAAGACGACCCAGAAGCAGTCAGAAAAGCTCGGTATTCTGGGTCACGGCATGCACCAGCCGTTCGAGACGATGTTCCAGGACGTGTTCGAGGAAATGCCCTGGCACCTCAAGGAACAATGCGACCAGATGCTCGCCGAGCAAGAGGCCAAATTCGGCCCCAATTGGAAGCCCGAATGATGGCCGACACCAAGACCATGAACATGATCGAGGCGATCAACAGCGCCATGGACGTCATGCTGGAACGAGACCCCAACACGGTGGTGATGGGCGAGGACGTCGGCTTTTTCGGCGGCGTGTTCCGCGCGACCGCTGGCCTCCAGAAAAAGCACGGCAAGACCCGCGTCTTCGACACGCCGATCAACGAATGCGGCATCATCGGGGTCGCGGTCGGCATGGGCGCTTACGGCTTGCGCCCGGTCCCCGAGATCCAGTTCGCGGATTACATTTACCCCGGCCTCGACCAGCTCGTGAGCGAGGCGGCACGGCTACGCTACCGCTCGGCGAACGACTTCATCTGCCCGATGACGGTGCGCACGCCCTTCGGCGGCGGCATCTTCGGTGGGCAGACGCACAGCCAGTCGCCCGAAAGCATCATGACGCATATCTGCGGCGTGAAGACGGTGATCCCGTCGAACCCCTATGATGCCAAGGGCCTGCTGATCGCGGCGATCGAGGATAACGACCCCGTCGTCTTCCTCGAACCCAAGCGCATCTACAACGGCCCGTTCAGCGGCTATTACGACCGCCCGGTCGAGCCCTGGTCGAAGCATGACGCGAGCGCGGTGCCGGAAGGCTATTACCGCATCGACCTCGGCAAGGCTGCCACCGTCCGCGAAGGCGAAGCGCTTACGATCCTCGTCTATGGCACGATGGTCCATGTCACCAAGACGATCGTCGAGGAAATGGGCATCGACGCCGAGATCGTCGACCTGCGCACGCTACTCCCGCTCGACATCGACGCGATCGAGGCGTCGGTGAAGAAGACCGGCCGCTGTTTGATCGTTCACGAAGCGACGCGCACCTCGGGCTTCGGCGCCGAACTCGCGGCGCTCGTCCAGGAACGCTGCTTCTACCATCTCGAGGCGCCGGTCGAACGCGTCACCGGCTTCGACACGCCCTATCCGCACAGCCTCGAATGGGCCTATTTCCCCGGCCCGGTGCGCATCGCGACCGCGCTCACCAAGATTTTGAAGGACTGACGTCATGGCCCGCTATTCATTCCGTCTGCCCGACATCGGCGAAGGCATCGCCGAGGCCGAAATCGTCGCCTGGCACGTCAAGATCGGCGAGCGCGTCGAGGAAGACGCGCAGCTCGCCGACATGATGACCGACAAGGCGACCGTCGAAATGGAATCGCCCGTGTCGGGGATCGTCGTCGAACTGGCGGGCGAGGTCGGCGACCTGATCCCGATCGGTTCGACGCTCGCGGTGATCGAGACCAATGGCGACGGCGAGGTCGAAGCGCCGCCCGTGGACACGCCGGTCGAGGAAGAGATTGTCGCGGAAACGCCGGGGACTGAAGAGGTGTCGGTGGCCGACGTCGCCGCGCCCGCGCCGGCTCCCGCGCCCACTCCGGCTCCGGTTGCTGCGCCCGCGCACGACCGCCAGGTCCTCGCATCGCCCGCGGTCCGTGCGCGCGCCAAGGATCTCGGCGTCGATCTGGGCCAGGTCCATGCCGAAGGCGACCGCATCCGCCACGCCGACCTCGACGCCTTCCTGCGCTACAGCGGCGGGCAGGGCTATTATGTCCCCGGGGCGAGCCGCGCGCGCGCCGACGAGCCGATCAAGGTCATCGGCATGCGCCGCAAGATCGCCGAGAATATGGCGGCGTCGAAGCGCGCGATCCCGCATTTCACTTAT
This sequence comes from Sphingopyxis sp. GW821-FHT12F08, assembly GCF_058806755.1. Classification (NCBI taxonomy): domain Bacteria; kingdom Pseudomonadati; phylum Pseudomonadota; class Alphaproteobacteria; order Sphingomonadales; family Sphingopyxidaceae; genus Sphingopyxis; species Sphingopyxis sp. GW821-FHT12F08. The sequence continues at coordinate 222,327 of NZ_JBXAQA010000007.1, read as the reverse complement.
GTCGAGGAAATGGACGTCACCGCGCTCGAGGACATGCGCGCCGACCTCAACGCCAACCGCGGCGGCCGTCCCAAGCTGACGATGCTGCCCTTCCTGATCGTCGCGATCTGCCGCACGGTCCCGCAATTCCCGATGATCAACGCGCGCTACGACGACGAGGGCGGCGTGGTCACGCGCTACGGCGCGGTGCATCTCGGCATGGCAACGCAGACCGACGCGGGGCTGATGGTCCCGGTGATCCGCGACGCGCAGGACAAGAATGTCTGGCAATTGGCGAGCGAGATTACGCGCTTGGCCGAGGCCGCCCGCACCGGCAAGGCGAAGGTCGAGGAATTGACCGGCGGCACGCTGACCGTCACCTCATTGGGCCCGCTCGGCGGCATCGCGACGACACCGGTGATCAACCGGCCCGAGGTTGCGATCATCGGCCCGAACAAGATCGTCGAACGGCCGGTCTTCGACGGCGACGACATCCGCCGCGCGAAGCTGATGAACCTGTCGATCAGCTGCGACCACCGCGTGGTCGATGGCTGGGACGCCGCGAGCTACGTCCAGGCGCTCAAGAAGCTGGTCGAGACGCCGGTTTTGCTGTTCGCGGATTGATAAACCGTCGCCCCCGCGAAGGCGGGGGCCGCCAGCAGTTTACGCAGCGCGGTTGGAATGAACCGACAGCGACCCCCGCCTGCGCGGGGGCGACGGTTGGTTACAACCCCAACCCCTGAAAGCTCGTCTGGTCGAACTTCAGCTTGAAGGTCACATAGGCGCCCGAGCGCGCATAACGGCTGTCCTCGAAATCGCGGTCATGGAAGCCGGCGAAATTATAGCCGAGCGTCACATTCGCATTCTTCATCGGCGACAGCGTGACCGTCGGCCCGCCCGCCCAGCTCATCGTGTCGCCGCCGGTCCCAACGCGCACGGTGCCCGACGCGCCGACATCGACGTGCTCGCCGAGGTTGAAGCGGAAGTCGGCGCCGAGCAGGTTTGACCAGCCCTTCACATCGTCGGCGCCGAACTTGTCGAAATTATAACGCGTGCCCCAGAAGAAACCGACTTCGGCGCGCTCGTACCACATGCGGTCCCCGCCGCGGCGGCCATCGAGCTCGCGGTTGCCCATCGCGGTCCAGTTGACCGACAGGCTGTTGAGCGCGCGGCGGCTCGTCGCGTCGCCGTCGATCGTCAGCGCGCCGCCGCCGATCGGGCCGGGCTGGCCGGCGATCGCATCGCGAACCTTGTCCGAGCGGAACTCGGTCTTGTTGAGCCACGACACGCGCGATTCGGCGGGGCGATGCGCCCAGCTCATCTCGAAGCTCATCACTTCGGTCGTCGGCACGGTGCCCGCACCGCTTGCTTTGGCGTAAGTGAAAAGCGCGCCCAAGGCGCGGCCTTCACCAAGCTGGCGCAGGCCCCCGAGCGTCAGCCCGTAACGATTGGCCAGCTCGCCATCGCGATATTCGGCGCGGCCGGTCAGCGTCCAGCGTTCGGTGCGATACGTCGCGCCGGTGCTGATCGCGACAAAATCCTCGGTCAGCGTGCCGTTCCCGCCGAGGAAGCCGCCCGAGGCGACCGGCTGCTCGACATTGAGCACATCGCCCGCACGGATGCCGCCGAGCGTGCGGTTGCCGTCGACCGACAGATCGACCGTGAGCTTCTTGCCGAGCCGTAGCGACTGCGACAGGCCATAGGCGGCGAAGCTGCGCGGCCCATATTCGCCGATATCCTGCCGGTTCGCGGTCGCGAGCAGCCGCGCCCCGGCCCAAGGGGCGAGATCGAAGCCGAGGCGTGCAGTGCGTGCCTTGATGCTGTCGCCGTCGGCGATTTCGTAGCTGCCGACGAGGTTGACGTCGCGGGTGATCGCGAAGCGCGCGCCGAGGCGGTGGCGCGTCGGGAAATCGACGCTGGCATCCTTGCCGCCCAGCGCGAATTCGGTCTGCGCATCGAATTCGAGGCGCTTTTCGAATAGCCGCTGCGTCGCGCCGAACTGGACGATATTCGACGTGTTGCGCGTGCCGTCGCTCAGCCGGTCGTCGGCATGGGTCAAGCCGGCACGCGCGACGGTGGTGCCATTGTCATATTCGACCAGCGCGCGCGCGGCGCGGCGTCGCGAGCCGACGTCGAGATAATCTTCCTGCCAAGCGCTGCCGGTCAGCGACAGCGTGCGCGTGGCGCGCAGCCGCGCATCGACCCCGAACTTGCGCGTGCCGTCCTCGCCGCGGTTGAGCTGGCCGGCGCCGAAGCCGGTCTGGCGCTCGCGGACATAGGCGAGCACGTCGACCGTGCGGCTGTGATGCTCGGCCTCGACCAGCCAGGCGGTCGCGCGGCCCGCGGCGGCGACCGCGCTGCCGCCCTTGGCCGAGGCATCGCTGACCGCGAGCTCGGCGCGGATTTCGGTATCGACGTTCGGGCGATAGCGCGCATCGACCCCGCCGAGGTTGGTCTTGGCGTCGCTGTCCTCGTCGTGGATGAAGGTCGCGCCGACGCGGAGCTTCTCGTCGCTCGACTGATAGCTGACGCGGCCGCCGGCGTTGAGCACGCGCTCGCCGATGCCGCCCGTCTCATATTCGGCGACGATGAACTGCGGGTCCAGCCCCGACGAACGGCTGAGCACCGGCTCGCGGAAGCGCAAGGTGCCGGCGAAATAGTCGATGTCGTAATCGATATGGCGCGTCAGCTGGCGCGTCTCGACGATGCGCTCGCTATGCAGCCGGTCGCGCGTCTCGATCATGATCCGCTCGCTGTTCGGCAGGATATCCTTGGCGCCGAGCTGGTACGGACCGGTCAGGCCGTTGCCCTGAATCTCGTCGCGGCGGAAGCGGTAGGGCGTATCGGCGACAAAGGCGGTCGCGGCGACGTTCGGGCCGCGATACTCGGCCTTGCCGCCGTTCAGCGCGCGCTGGTAGCGCGCGAGCTGGGGTTCCGAAATGCCCGTCTCGAAGTCGCCGAACATCGCGTAAAACTGCGGACGTTCGAGCCGCAGGTAGAGCTTGCGCACCGAGGCGGCGTCGTAGCGCGTTTCGTTGCGGTCGGCGTAGATCGTATAATAGGCGCGCGGGTCGATCACGCCGCCGAAGCGCGTATCGTCTTTGTCCTTGTCGCTGTCATAAGCCAGCGTCATCAGCCACTTACCGCGCACCCGGCCCTTGGCGTAGAGCGCGAGGCGCGCGTCGCCGTTGAGGTGGTCGAGCGTTTCGGCGACCGGCTCCATGCGGTCGTCGAGCATATTGTAGCCGATCGTCCCCGTGGCGAAACCGACGACGGTCCACGGGCGATTGCCGGGATCGAGCCAGGTTTCGATCGTCTGATTGCGCGTGACCTTGTCGTCGCGGAAGGCGAAATCGATCGTCAGCGTGCCCGAGGCGGTGGTCGGCTCGAGCTCGATATAGGCGATGCCGTCGTCGCCCGCGATCTTCCACACCGGCCGCGCGCGTTCGAGGCCCGAGAGCTGTCGCGCCTGCTGCGCATCGGCCTCGACCGCGGGGTAATAGGGCGCGGGAACGCTGAAATCGCCGGTCAGTCCGCTGCGAATGGGTTTGCCGTCGCGGTCGGTCAGCCGCACCGCGAGCACCGGGCGCGTCACACCGTCGGCGATCAGCACCGATTTTTCGCGGATCAGCGCCGCGCGCATCGGGGTGATCGAATAATGGACGCCCCGCTCGAGCGTTTCAACGGTGACGCCGTTTGCATCCTTGACCGTGGCGACGAGGCGGTTCTCGCCCTCGCGGATCTCGATCCCGCGCCAGATGCTGACCGCGACCTGGCCGTCGCCCGACTTGCGCGCGCCCTCATAAGCGAGCGGATCGACGGGCTTGCCGTTGATCGTGAGCGTGACCGTCTGTCCCGGCGCGTGCTTGATCGCGGCGCGAACCGCCTTGGCGCGCGGGTTATGGTCGGGGGCGGGGAAGAGCCAGGCGATGCCGGGGCCCTCGCCCGCCAGCCAGTCGCGGTTGGCACCCGCGGCATCGGGATCGCTGAGCACCACCGGCGCTTCGACCGTCTTGACGTCGGGCGCGGCGCGCGGCGCGCTGGCGATGGCGCGGAAATCGGCGCGTTTCAGCGAACCGCTGAGGCCCTGCACGAAGCGCGAGATCGCGCTGCCGGCGCTTGCGGTCGAGCGCGCGCAGTCGATCGGCACGCGGTCGAGCGGCAGCGTCGAGGGATCGATCTGCACCACATGCAGGCCGGGACGCACGCCCTCGAAATGATAACGCCCGTCCTGGTCGGTCACGGCATAGCTGCCGTCCTGCAGCATCACGCGGACGCCGCCGATACCGTCGGCCTTGCCGGGATTGACGCCGCAGCCGCCGTCGGTGATGCGGCCGATGATCGTCATCCGGTCGCCGAGCTGGTCGCGCTTGATCGACACCGTCGCCTCGGAGACATTGCTCGTTGCGCCCCGATTGTCGGTTGCCGTCGCGCGATTCAGCGCGTTTCCGGGCTGCGCCGACACGATGACTTCGGCGAGATAGGTGAGCAGAACCCGCTGTCCCGCGGCGAGGGCGGGCAGGGTGACGCTGAATTCACGGCCGTTTTCGGCGACTACCGGGTCGACGCGCATGCCATCGGCGCGCACCGTATCGAGCCGCAACCGCATCCCCCTGGGCAGTGCGTCGCGCACCGTCACCACACCGCTGGCGCGCCGCGCGTCGCGGTTCGAGACCTCGATCCGGTACTGGATCACGTCGCCGGGCACGGCGACCTGTGTCGAGGTCGTCTTGCGCAGGACAAGCTCGCCGCCGGGCTGGTCGACCGGAATGTCGATCCGCACCGGCGCGGGATCGCTCAGCGTGAAGGCGGTGCCATAACTCCCTGCGGTGATCGTATAGGGCAGGCCGTCGTCGGGCCTGCGGAAACCCGCGAGCGCCGCGGGATCGGCGGTCGACGGCGCGGTGAAGGGCGTGGGCGGCTCCACCACCAGCCGATAGGTGCCGGGCGCGACAAAGGGGAAACGATAGTCCCCGGGCGGGAAATTATAGACCGCGCCGCCGCTGTCGGTGACGCTCTGCCCGGTGATCACGCTCGACGGATAGGTCGACACGCCATCGTCGCCGAACACGGCCGCGGGCTGGCCGGTCGCGGCATCGACGATCGTCACGCGGCTGCCCGCCACGGGTGCGCCGTCGCCGCTGTCGAAGATGATGCCGAAAGGATCGACGAGGAAGCTCATCTGGGCGGTTGCCACCAGGCTGGCGTTGCTGGCATCCGCGACGCGCATCGTCACAGTCGATCCGGGCTCGACCGACAGGCGGCAATCACCGGCTAGCGGTGTGGGCGGAATGCTGCTGGTGTTGATGATGCCGATGAATTCACCGCTGTTGTTCGCGGTTTCGGACAGGGTGATACGCTCGCGATCGCCATTTTCGAGCTCGAGCGTCACGTCGAGCGTGTCGCGGGCAGCGGGATCGGCGTTGGCGCTGGCGAGCGTGACGCCCACCACCAGAACTTCGCCGGCGTGAAAACGCCCCGTGGGCTGTAGCGAGGCGGGGTCGGTCGGCAGCGAGGCGAAAACGCCGCCCGGCTCGATCAGGCTGGGGCCGTCGCTGCCCTGGCAGCGGGTCGGGACGACCGGCGCGGACCTGGAGCCGAGATTATTGGTCAGCCGGTAAGTGCTGATCGTCGGCCGCTCGGGGGGCAGGGGCGTCACGGTCACGTCGACGCGGTTCGACTGCGCCTGCGTCGTGCCGCCGCTCGCGGTCCATTCGGCCGACGCGGTATTGGAAATGACCTGCGCGTGCACGTGTCCCGCGGGCAGCGCCGCTGCCGCGACCAGCGCGGTCGCAAATGCCAGGCATTTCGGGAGGAAGGTCATGGGCGCTCAGGCAAGGGGGGGGGAGCGCCGCCGGAATGACCCGGCGTCGCTGCCCTTTCCTTTTTCCGCGATCAGTTGACGGTGGCGCGGAAGACCAACGTGCGCGTCGCGCCCGCCGCCACCGTGGCGATCGTCCCCGACACGACGGGCGCGGCATAGCTGCCACCCGCCGAGCCATCGGTGTTGCACGTGACGCCGGTGACCGTTCCGCCGAGCAGGATCGTGCTCGCGGTATAGGTCAGCTGCGTAGGCACGCTGTCGCTGATCGACACGCTCGTCGCATCGGCGGCGCCGGTATTGGCCACCGCGATGCAATATTCGACCGTCGCGCCCGGGATCATCTTGGGGTTCGAGGTCAGGTTGAACGGGTCGGAGATGACGCGGCTGATCTTGGTGACCGTCAGCGTCGCCGTTTGCACCGTATAATCGTCGTCGTCGCTGTGCGACGCGTCGCGATTGGCATCGTTGACGCCGATGCCGTCGGCAAAGACGGTGTCCTTGGCCGCGGTGTTGGCCCCCGCGGTCTGCGAGATCGCCGCACCCTGGCTGCTCGCCGTGCCGCCTTCACGCGCCGTGGCGCGCAGCTGCACACCCGCGATCGAGCCGTTGGCGAGGCCGGTGGGGATGTCGGCGAGCACGAAGATGCGCGCTGTCGCGTCGGCTGCCAGTTCATCGACATAGGCGACGAGGGCGTCGCCCACGTCCCAGCTGCCGACCGTCCCGGTCGTCGGATTGTCGCGATAGACGCGGATATTCGCCGCGTTGAAGCTGTCGGTACCGCCATGCGCCGCGGTGCCGCCCGTGATCTGGGTGGCGGCGAGCAGGAAGTCGAGCCCTTCGTTCGACGTGTTGGTCACCTGGAAGGTGGTGATCGCATTGGTCTGCCCCGGAACGACGGTCGTCGTGACGGTGCCGACTTCTTCGACGAGCAGGTTGATCTTGCGGTCGACCACAAAGGTGTCCGACGCGCTTTGCTGAACTTGGCTCACGCCCCCGACCTGGAAGTCGACGGTGGCGGTATTCGTGATCGAGCTGCCTGCGGTCGTGCCGGCGGCGAACGCCGGCGCAGAGGCGAAAGTTGCAATCGCCGCCAGACCCAAGGTGCCCATATTCGTCAGCTTGGTCATCAGCTGAACTCCTAGGCTTTGGTTGGTTGCCTTTCCCCACCGCCGGCAACCTTCAGGCGGCTTATTCTATTGAGTTATTTGACAATTCCCCGGAACATCAGCTTGCCCGTTCCGCCCGCCGGGATCGGCTTCTGGAACGCCCAGCGGACGTGCGTGACATCGGCCGGCTGCGCCGCGCGCGCCGATCCGTCAGTCATCCGCACGGTCATTTCCGAAAGCAGACCCCACGTCTTGCCTCCGTCGACTGAAACGAACGGGCGCGTGTCCCCGGCGTCGGCAAAGCTGACCGCCGCGGGCATCGGATTGGTGATGACGAACTTGTCGGCCGGCTGCGCGCTCGCATTGCGATAGTTGAGCACGAAGACGAGCCGGTCGCCGGGAACGACGACCTTTGGCTCTTCGAGCAGCACGCGCTGCTTGCCGCTGGCGTCGGTCGAGACGCGTTCGACGAACACATTGTTGTCGAGCGCGACCTGATTGGCCGCCAGGGCCTGGCCGGGCAGGATCGCCGCGGCAAATGCTAGGAAAAACAGGCGCATGTTCTGCTCCATCAGTCGATTGTGGTCCGGAAGGTGACGGTGCGGGTCTGGCCGCCGGCGACGGTGCCGAGCGCGACGTTGATCCGCGTGCCGTTGTAATCGCCGGCGTCGGTGTCGGCCGCGTCGGTCTGGGCGGTGCCGCCCAGCGTGATCGAACCCGCGACATAGCTGGTGTCCGCCGGAATGGTGTCGGTGATCGCGAGGCCGTTCACCGACCCGCTGCCTGCGACGGTGGCGACGATCGTGTAAGTGATCGTCGCGCCCGGAACGGGCTCGCTGCCGCCGAAGGGATCGACGACGACCGCCGATTTGACGAGCGCGACGGTCGCGGCCGAGACGACATAAGCGCCCTGGTCCTGCCCGTCGGCACCGGTCGAGCCGACGACGGCGTCGCCGCCGCCTTCGCCCTGGCCGGTGAAGCTGGTGCCCGGTGCGCCGGTGCCCGTCCGCGATGCCGCGACCAGGCTCACCGTGCCGCGATCGCCGTCGGCGACGCCGCCCGGGGTGGTCGACAGCACGAAAATCGTGACGCTTTCGTCGGGATCGAGCACCGGGTCGTTGGTGCCCGGTGTGTAGAGCGTGTCGGTATTGGCGTCGAAAACGCCGTCGCCATTGTCGATGTAGATCTGCGTGACGGTCGGGTCATAATCGTCGCCGCCGCCGTTCGCGACGGTCGAGAGCGCGAAGCTTTCCTCGCCATTGCCGTTGTTGGTGACCGAGAAGGTCAGCAGCTGCGCGGTCGCGCCGGGCGTCGTCGGGACGTCGGCGGGGTCGCTCGAATCGACGGTGACGTCGAGCAATTCGTCGACGCGCAGGTCGACCTGGTTCGAATCGACCGTCTGCGTGCCGCCGCCGGTGTCGTAGCTGGCGCTGGCGGTGTTGCTGATGGTCGAACCCGCGCGCGTTCCGGCGGCTTGAGCCTGCATCGGCAGGGCCAGCGCGAACGCAAGGGCAAGGGTAGAAATGGCAGGGATGCGATACTGATGCAGCGCGCCCCCCACAGGCGCATTCACCATGATCTTTGACTCCGATTGGCTGGTCCGTGACCCTTCAATCGCCGAAAAAGAGAAATTTCTGGTTAAGACGCTGGTGACCACGCGCGATTCTGATCCAGAACCGGACACAAATGATGTGGCGCGCTCGGCTCCCGCGCCGTCTGGCGCCCCGCAGCAAGCTCGCGTAAGACGAGAGGATTAACAGGGAGACGGCGGCGTGGCGGAGAAGAAGGGGGACAAGGATGCGCAGGCGCGCCTCGATCCCCTCGCGCAGATCGAGATCGACGATTTTCGCCGCGATCGGCTGCTCGCGGCGCTCACTCTGATCATCGGCGCGGCCTTCTGCCTCGCCTTTCCCTTCGCATTGAAGGCCGGCGCCGAATTCTTCCTGCCGCTGACCGCGGCGATCGTCATCGCGATCGCGCTGGTGCCGCTGCTCGAATGGCTCGAGCGGCGCGGCGTGCCGTCGGCGCTCGCCTCCTTCCTGTCGCTCTCGGCCTTCCTGATGCTCGCCAATGCCGCGCTCGCGATCATCGTCGTGCCCGCGACGGGCTGGTTCGCGCGGCTGCCCGAATCGATCCCGCGCATCCAGAGCAACCTCGCGCCGCTGATCGATTTCTATTCGACGCTGCAGAAATTCGTCGATCGCACCTTGATGTCGGTCGCCAGCGGCACCGAAGCGACGGCGCAGGCGGTCGCGGCGCAGGCGCCGTCGTCGGTGGTCGACTATTTCATCTCGGCGGCACCCGCGGCGGCGATCCAGCTCTTCTTCGCGGTGCTGGTGATCTTCTTCTTCCTCGCCGGCTGGACGCGGCTCCGCCGCGGCACGATTCGCCGCCGCGGCAGCTTCGACGGCGCGATGCAGACCGCGCGCGTGATCCAGAATGTCGTCGACGCGACCGCCGACTATCTCGCGACGATCACGATGATCAACGCGATCCTCGGCCTGCTCGTCTCGCTGTTGCTGTGGGCGCTCGGCATGCCGTCGCCCTTCATGTGGGGGGGGATCGTGTCGCTGTGCAATTTCGTGCCCTATCTGGGGCCGATCGTCGCCGCCACCTTGCTGGGGCTCGGCGGGCTGATGACCTTCGACGCGGTGGGCCTCGCGCTGCTGCCCGCGCTGATCTTCATCGCGGTGCATACGATCGAGGCGAATCTGGTGACGCCGCTGGTTCTCGGCCGCCGCCTGACGGTCAATCCGCTGCTGATTCTCGTGTCCTTGAGCTTCTGGGGCTGGGTGTGGGGCGCCCCTGGGGCATTGCTCGCGGTGCCCTTGCTGCTGATCCTCCAGACCGTGCTGCAGTCGACCGGAACCCCGGATCTGGCGGGTTTCCTGTTCGAGCACGGCACGCTGACGACCACCGACGAAGTGCGCGATCGATTAAATCGCACGCCGCCCCACGGCGACGGTTGACAGGTCGGGACGCGGCGCATATTGGCGCTGCTCCCAAGCACACGCGGGTGTAGCTCAGTTGGTTAGAGTGCCGGCCTGTCACGCCGGAGGTCGCGGGTTCGAGCCCCGTCACTCGCGCCATTCCTCGGTCCCTCGGGACGGAATGGCCACCGCAGCTTGGGACGCTTTTCAGCAAGCAATATTTGGATTGGCGCGGCTTTTCAGCCGCGCCACCGCCCCAGCTCCATCCAGCGCAGCAGCGGCTTCAGCGGCATGATCCAGACGATCCCCGCGATCACGTAAAACACGCCCTGCACCAACACCGGCCATTCGCCGACCCATGGCGACAGGCTGGCGACCAGCCCCGCCCAGACGACGATCAGCGCGATGATGAGCAGGATGCCCGCGGGCTTGCGCCAACTGGGCTGCGGCTGGGGATTCACAATCTCTCTCCGGTCACGATAAATTCCTGTTCGGTCAGCACCGCGTCCAGCGGCATGTCGGTGGGCTCGAGCGGCATGGCATCGACTTCCTGCACCGACCAGCCGATTCCGATGCGCAGCGCATCCGGATGCGCGGCGAACCAGCGGTCGTAGTGGCCGCCGCCCTGGCCGACGCGCCCGCCGCGGCGGTCGAACCCGACGAGCGGGCAAAAGATAAGCGCGGGAGCGGCCGATTCGGCCTCGTCGGCAGGCTGCCGCGTGCTCCACGGGCCTTTGATGAGCGGATCGCCAGGGTTCCAGCGCCGAAAGCCCATCGTTTCGATGCGACCCTCGTGATGGGGGAGGGCGAGCTTTCCATCCGCGGCATGATCGCCAAGCATCGGCAATATATCGGGCTCGTCGCCCCACGCGGCATAGGCGCCGATCAGCGGCTGCGCGTCGAGCAGCTCGGCGAGCGGCGCTGGCAGCGCGCGAAACGCCGCAAAGCGCGTGAACTCGTCGAGGTGTGCGGCGAAATGGCGCCGGCGAAAGCGCAATTTCTCGCGCAGATGCTGTTTCTGGCTCGGCAGGTCGGCGGACGGATCGGTCATCGCCTTGTCGCTGCCTTCATCATGGGGTTGGCGGGCCCACCGTGGGTCGTTTGCTGGAAGATCCTCTGACGCCAGTAACGTCAGGTGGGAACCATGTACGTCGGACCAGGGTCCGGGCAGGGACAGCTCCCTAGGATGATGTATCGCCTCAGGGATTTTCGCAAAAGCTCGTGCCGGGCAGTACCCGCCGCCCCCTATGTAGGGGCGCGGCCGCGCTTCCTCAAGGGATTTGCTCGACCTTCGCGGCGAGTTCCTCGATCCGGTCGGCGATCTGGCCGAGCGCGCGGCCGTGGTCGAGCGTCGCGGGCGCGGGCACGATGGGCGCGCCCTGGCGCAGTTTTTCCAGCTCCGCGGTCAGCGCCGCCTCGCGCTCGGCGGCCTTCGACGCCTGGTCGAGCGCCGCCGACTCGCGCGACACCGCCGCGCGCAGTTCGTCGCGCGCCGCCGCTTCGCGGCTTTCGGCGAGCGCCACCGCGGCGCGCAGCGAGTCGAGCTGGGGCTCGGCATGGCCCGCCTTGTTCTGCGCGTCCTGCGTCTCGTCGGCGAGCATCAGCGCTGCGAACAGCAATTGCCGCACCTCGGTGCCGCCATGGATGCCGCGCGCTTTGGCGTCGACGATACCCGCGAGCTGGATCAGCTGCGCTTCCTGCCCGTCCTCGCAATGCACGTCATAGGGGCGCCCGGCGATGGTGAGCTTGACGTCAGCCACGTTCGGCCTCCGCGATCAGCCGGTCGAGTTCGCCGATCACCGCGGCGACCTCGGCCTTCAGCGCCGACTGGTCGGCGGCGGGCAGGGCGGTGGCCGAAACACTCGGAGCGGGGGCGGGACGCGCGGCGCGGTCGGTGAGCGTCTTTTCCATCCGGCTGAGCGCCCGCTCGATGCGGCCGATGGCGAGGCTGGCTTCGTCGAGTTCCATGGGACTAGGCGTAGCAGCCGTATATTCGGCCCTCAAGCACGCATTTCTTTGTGCTGGCGGTTGACTCTGCGGCATCCCCCCGCAAAGGGCTGTCCCCACCGAATCCCGCCACCTGCACATCCTTTCCCGGGGGAAATATGACACTGCCCGAACGTCAGCTCGCCAACGCGATCCGCGCGCTTGCGATGGACGCGGTTCAGGCCGCGAACAGCGGCCATCCGGGGATGCCGATGGGCATGGCCGATGTCGCGACCGTGCTTTACGCCGACTATCTGCGCTTCGACCCCACCGATCCGCACTGGCCCGATCGCGACCGATTCGTGCTGTCGGCGGGACATGGCTCGATGCTCGCTTATGCGACGCTGCACCTCGCGGGCTATGCCCGCCCGACGATCGACGATATCCGCCATTTCCGCCAGCTCAACAGCCCCTGCGCCGGCCACCCCGAGAATTTCGAGCTCGAAGGCGTCGAGACCACTACCGGCCCGCTGGGGCAGGGGCTCGCCACCGCGGTCGGCATGGCGATCGCCGAGCGCCACCTCAACAGCCTCTATGGCGACGACCTGGTCAATCACCGGACCTGGGTGGTCGCGGGCGACGGCTGCCTGATGGAGGGCATCAACCACGAAGCCATCGGCCTCGCCGGCCACCTCGGCCTCGGCCGCCTGACCGTGCTGTGGGACGACAACAAGATCACGATCGACGGTTCGACCGACCTGTCGACCAGCGAAGATGTCGCGGCGCGCTACGCGGCGACCGGGTGGCATGTCGAAAGCTGCGACGGGCATGATCCCACCGACATCCGCCGCGCGCTCGACGCCGCGCTCGCCGATCCGCGTCCCTCGCTGATCGCGTGCCGCACGATCATCGGCTTCGGCGCGCCGAACAAGCAGGGCACCTCGGCGACCCACGGCGCGCCGCTTGGCGTCGACGAGATCGCCGCCGCACGCGAGACGCTCGGCTGGACCGCCGAGCCCTTCGATATCCCCGCCGACATCGCCGCCGCCTGGGCGGCCTTCGGCGAGGAAGGCAAGAAGCGTCATACACTGTGGAAGCTTCGCCTTGCAAATGACGAAAAGAAGGATGAATTTTCGGCACGGATAGCTGGCGACGTCAAGCCCGGCGTCGCGTTCGGCTCTTATCTGAACGGCCTCGTCGCCGAACCGCCCAAGGTCGCGACGCGCAAGGCGTCGGAGAACACGCTGAGCGCGCTCACCGCCGATATCGCGGCGATGCTCGGCGGCAGCGCTGACCTCACCGGTTCGAACAATACCAAAACGTCGTCGACCAAGCCCTTGACCAAGGACGATTATTCGGGCCGCTACATCTATTATGGCATTCGCGAATTCGGCATGGCCGCAGCGATGAACGGCATGGCGCTGCACGGCGGGGTGATCCCCTATGGCGGTACCTTCCTCGTCTTCGCCGACTATTGCCGCGCCGCGATCCGTCTGTCGGCGCTGCAGCAGCAGCGCGTCGTCTATGTCATGACCCACGACAGCATCGGCCTCGGCGAGGACGGCCCGACACACCAGCCGATCGAGCATCTGCAATCGCTGCGCGCGATGCCCAACCTGCTCGTGATGCGCCCCGCCGACGCGGTCGAGACCGCTGAATGCTGGGCGCTGGCGCTGGCGCAGAAGGACCGCCCGTCGCTGCTCGCGCTGACCCGTCAGAACCTGCCACCGCTGCGTCATGACGTCACGGAAAATCTTTGCGCGAAAGGCGGTTACCGCATTCGCGAGGCCGGTACCGACCGCAAGGTCGTGCTCGTCGCCACCGGCTCCGAAGTGTCGCTCGCGGTCGAAATCGCCGACAAGCTCGAGGCGGCGGGCCGTGGCGCCGACGTCGTCTCGATGGTCTCGACCGAACTCTTCGACGAACAGGACGGGGCCTATCAGGACGATGTCCTGCCGCGCGACGCTTTGATCGTGTCGATCGAGGCGGGCACGACCTTCGGCTGGGAACGCTACACCGGCCGCGACGGCCTGCGCTTCGGCATCGACAGCTTCGGGGCCTCGGCACCGATTGAAGACCTATTCAAGCATTTCGGCCTTACCGTCGACGCTATCACCCCCCAGATCCTGGCAAAGCTCGGCGCATAAGGACCGGGCCACCCCACGCAGAAAGGAAGTTTCGACATGGCAGTGAAGGTTGCAATCAACGGTTTTGGACGCATCGGCCGCAATGTGGCGCGCGCGATTCTGGAGCGTAAAGATCACGATCTCGAACTGGTGTCGATCAACGACCTGGGCGATGCCAAGGCGAATGCCCGCCTGCTTCGCCATGACTCGGTCCACGGCGCCTTCAACGGCAGCGTCGAAATCGACGGCAACGACCTGGTCGTCAACGGCAAGCGCATCCAGGTGACCGCCGAGCGCGACCCCGCCGCGCTGCCGCATGCCGCGAACGGCATCGACATCGTGATGGAATGCACCGGCTTCTTCACCAACAAGGCCGGCGGCCAGAAGCATCTCGACGCCGGCGCGAAGCGCGTGCTGATCTCGGCGCCGGCCAAGGAAGTCGACCTGACTGTCGTCTACGGCGTCAACGACGACAAGATCACCGCCGATCATCGGATCATCTCGAACGCGTCGTGCACCACCAACTGCCTCGCGCCCTTTGCCAAGGTGCTGCACGAGGCGATCGGGATCGAGCGCGGCCTGATGACGACGATCCACGCTTACACCAATGATCAGAAGATCCTCGACCAGATCCACGACGATCCGCGCCGTGCGCGCGCCGCCGCGATGTCGATGATCCCGACCTCGACCGGCGCGGCGGTGGCAGTCGGCTTGGTCCTCCCCGAGCTCAAGGGCAAGCTCGACGGTTCGTCGATCCGCGTTCCGACCCCCAATGTGTCGGTCGTCGACCTGACCTTCACGCCGCTGCGCGACACCACCAAGGAAGAGGTCAACGCGGTGCTCAAGGCCGCCGCCGAAGGCCCGCTGAAGGGCGTACTCGGCTACACCGAGGAGCCGCTGGTCTCGATCGACTTCAACCATAATGCCGACAGTTCGACGATCGACAGCCTCGAAACCGCGGTGATCGACGGCAAGCTGGTGCGCGTGCTCAGCTGGTACGACAATGAATGGGGCTTCTCGAACCGCATGATCGACACCGCGGGCGTGATCGCCAAGTTCCTCTGACCCGAAGGAAAGCAGCGATGACCGCGTTCAAGACCCTCGACGACATCGGCGACCTCACCGGCAAGCGTGTGCTGGTGCGCGTCGACCTCAATGTCCCGATGATCGACGGCGCGGTCGGCGACCGGACGCGGATCGAGGCGGCGATGCCGACGATCCGCGAACTGTCGGACAAGGGCGCGATCGTGCTGTTGCTTGCCCATTTCGGGCGGCCGAAGGGCGCGAAGAACCCGACACAGTCGCTGAGCCTCGTCATGGGCGGGCTCGAGGATGTGCTCGGCCATTCGGTGATGTTCATCCCCGAATGCGTCGGCGAAGGCGCCAAGGCGGGCATCGCGGTGCTCGCCGCGGGCGATGTCGCGGTGATGGAAAATACGCGCTTCAACCCCGGCGAAGAGGCCAACGACCGGGCCTTTGCCGATGCGCTGGCCGAGATCGGCGACCTCTATGTCAACGATGCCTTTTCGGCGGCGCACCGCGCGCATGGCTCGACCGAGGGCATCGCGCACCGGCTTCCCTCCTATGCCGGCCGTGCGATGGAGGCCGAACTCAACGCGCTCGACGCGGCGCTCGGCAATCCCGCGCATCCGGTCGCGGCGGTGGTCGGCGGCGCCAAGGTGTCGTCGAAGATCGACGTGCTGCGCAATCTCGTCGGCCAGGTCGATCACCTGATCATCGGCGGCGGCATGGCGAACACCTTCCTCGCCGCGCGCGGGGTCGATGTCGGCAAATCGCTGTGCGAGCATGATCTGGTCGAGACCGCCAACGCGATCTTCGACGCCGCCGACAAGGCGGGCTGCACCATCCATCTGCCCTATGACGTCGTTGTGGCGAAGCAGTTCGCCGCCAATCCGCCGACACGCACGGTCAATGTCCATGAGGTCGCCGCCGACGAGATGATTCTCGACATCGGCCCCGCCGCGACCGAGGCGCTCGCCGACGTGCTGAAGAATTGCCGTACCCTCGTGTGGAACGGCCCGCTCGGCGCGTTCGAAACCCCGCCGTTCGATACGGCGACCGTCGCGCTGGCGAAAACCGCCGCGGCGCTGACCCGTGAGGGCACGCTGATCTCGGTCGCGGGCGGGGGCGATACCGTCGCGGCGCTCAACCACGCGGGCGCGGCCGCCGACTTCACCTTCGTCTCGACCGCGGGCGGCGCCTTCCTCGAATGGATGGAAGGCAAGCCGCTTCCCGGGGTGGACGCGCTCAAAATCTGATTTCCTGCGCGCATTTGCATCCCGCTTGCCGGGTCGCTATGCGCGCCATCGCATACCTATGCAAAGCCATGGAGACCTTATGACCACCGCCAACGCCGCCATGCTGGAACAGATCAAATCGGGGCAGGGCTTCATCGCCGCGCTCGACCAGAGCGGCGGTTCGACGCCCAAGGCGCTGAAGGGCTATGGCATCGAGGCGGACGCCTTTTCCAACGACGAGGAAATGTTCGCGCTGATCCACGATATGCGCAGCCGCATCGTCACCGCGCCCTGCTTCAACGGGCAGAAGGTGATCGGCGCGATCCTGTTCGAACGCACGATGGATGGCGACGCGGACGGCAAACCCGTTCCCGCACTGCTCTGGGATCGCGGCGTGGTGCCGTTCCTGAAGGTCGACAAGGGGCTCGAAGACGAAGCCGACGGCGTCCAGCTGATGAAGGCCAACCCCGGCCTCGACGATCTCTGCGCCCGCGCGGTCGCCAAGGGCGTGTTCGGCACCAAGATGCGCAGCGTCGTCAACCTCGCCAACGAAGCGGGCGTGAAGGCGATCGTCGAGCAGCAGTTCGCCGAAGCCGCGCGCATCGCGGCGCATGGGCTGGTGCCGATTATCGAGCCCGAAGTGAACATCAAGAGCGCCGAACGCGACGCCGCCGACCGCCTGCTGCTCAAGGAAACCCTTGCCGGGCTCGATGCCTGGACCGGCGAGCCGGTGATGCTCAAGCTGTCGCTGCCGACCGAGGCGGGCCTGTTCCAGCCGTTGGTCGATCATCCCAAGGTGCTGCGCGTCGTCGCGCTGTCGGGCGGCTTCGCACGTCCCGAAGCCTGCGTCGAACTTGCCAAGAATCCCGGCATCATCGCGAGCTTCAGCCGCGCGCTGCTCGAGGATCTGCGCCACCAGATGAGCGACGAGGAATTCAACGCCTCGCTTGGCGGCGCGATAGACGAAATTCACGCGGCTTCCGTAGCCTGATGTGATGGGAGAGAGGTGGCAAGCCGTCGACGACTATATCGCCGACCACTTGCTCGGTGCCGACGACGCGCTTGCCGCCGCTCTCGCGAACAACGAAAAACAGGGCCTGCCGCCGATCGACGTGTCGCCGGCGCAGGGCAAGATGCTGTTCCTGCTCGCGCAGCTGGCGGGGGCGAAGCGCATCCTCGAAGTCGGGACGCTCGGCGGCACTTCGACGATCTGGCTGGCGCGGGCGCTTCCCGCAGATGGCCGATTGGTGACGCTCGAGCTCGAGCCGCATTACGCCGCGGTCGCGAGCGGAAATCTAGAGCGGGCAGGGGTGTCGCAAAAGGTCGACATCCGCACCGGCCCGGCCGCCGACAGCCTTGCCGCAATGGCGACGGGGGACCCGTTCGACTTCGTCTTCATCGACGCCGACAAGCGGAGCAACGCGCTCTATGTCTCCGAAGCGATCCGCTTGGGCCGCAGCGGCACGACGATCATCGTCGACAATGTCGTGCGCGAGGGCGGGGTGCTCGATGCGGGCAGTTCCGACGAGGGCATCCTCGGCACGCGCGCGCTTTTCGACATGCTAAGCACCGACCCGCGGCTCGACGCGACTGCGGTGCAGACGGTGGGCGCGAAAGGCTGGGACGGCTTCGTGCTGGCGCGGGTGCGCTAGCCAGCGGGTCCGCGTGCCCCTGCGAAGGCAGGGGCCCATCTCCCGCGGTGCCACCTTGCGCCCACCGGTGATGGGTCCCCGCCTTCGCGGGGACATGGAGATTCCTAAATCCCGCCGTCGAACCGGAAGCTGAATCGATAGTCGGATGGCTTCAACGTCACATTGGTCATCTTCTCGGGCCGCACCGACTCCAGCCGGATCGCGCCGTCGGCGAGCGAGGTAGCTTCGCCCAGCGTCACCTCGAACGGCTGTTTCTCGCCATTGCCGCGCCACCAGATCATCTTCACGCGCACGCGGCCCGCCCAGATGCAGCGCGCGTTCATCGGGCAGCGGCTGTCTTCGAGCACCTCGACCGGCTGGACGATCGGGCCGTCGACCATCGCACGCTGGCCGAGGCCGACATCGCGGCCGTCCTGCAGCGGCGTGGCCGCGCCGGTCGCAGCGCAGGCGGAGAGGGCGAGGGCGGTGCCCAGCGAGAGGGCGGCGAGGGGGGGCAAGTTCTGCATTTGCCGGGACCTATGCGCATCGCTATGAACCCGCCATGACCCAAGAGACCCGCGTTCCGTGCCAGCTTTACCTCGTCTCGCCGCTCGACGTCGGCGGCGACTTTCCCGCGCGCCTGGAGGAGGCGCTGAGCGCTGCGCCGGTCGCGGCTTTCCAGTTTCGCGTCAAGGGGATCGACCAGCATGAGGCCGCGCGGCTCGCCGAGCCTTTGCAGGCGATCTGCGCCGCGCACGATACCGCGTTCATCGTCAACGACGATGTCGCGCTCGCCAAAAGGCTCGGCGCCGACGGCGTGCACCTGGGGCAGGGCGACGGCGATCCCAAGGACGCGCGCCGCATCCTCGGCGCCGACGCTCAGATCGGCGTGACCTGCCACGCCAGCCGCCACCTCGCGATGGAAGCGGGCGAGGCGGGGGCCGACTATGTTGCTTTCGGCGCCTTCTTCCCGACCACTACCAAGGCCGTCGAACATCACGCCGACCCCGAAATCTTGCACTGGTGGCAGGGCATGTTTGAGCTGCCGTGCGTGGCGATCGGCGGGATCACCGTGGACAACGCCGCCGAGCTGGTCGAGGCCGGCGCCGACTTCCTTGCGGTGTCGGGCGGGGTCTGGGCTTATCCCGACGGTCCAGCGGCCGCGGTCAAGCGGTTCGAAAGGCTGCTCGCGGGGTGAACCGCATCGCGTTCCGGGCGTTGGATAGCCAGGTCCAATTGCAGGAATTGCCATGAAATTCTCAGCTCTGCTCTTCGCCGCCGCCCTGCTCCCGCTTGCCGCATGCGGCGACGGCATCGGCACGGCCGACGCCGAAAAAGCCACCCGAACCGCGCCGAAACAGCCCGAATGGAAGGGCGACGGCATGACGTCACGCGACGGCGAAGCGACGAAGGACGATGTGGCGCGGCCCGAAATGCAACTGCAGGTCGTGCTCGACCGCCTCGGCTTCTCGCCCGGCGTCGTCGACGGCAAGATGGGGCTGTCGACGACCAATGCGCTGAAGGGTTTCCAGGAGGCGAAGGGCCTGACCGTCACCGGCGACTGGGACGAGGCGACCAAGGCCGCGCTGCCGCAGCGGAACGCCATCCCCGCGACACGCATGGTGACCGTGCCCGAAAGCTATACGTCGGGAAGCTATACGCCGCTCCCCGAAAAGCCCGCCGAGCAGGCGAAGCTGATGAGGATGGGTTATGAGACGGTTCTCGAACAACTCTCCGAGCGCTTCCACACGAGGCCCGAGGTGTTGAAGGCGCTCAACCCCGAACTCGACGTCGCCGCCGACCCGGCCGCGGGCACGATTGCGCCGACGCCGACCATCAAGGCGGGCGCGACGCTTCGTGTTCCGAATGTTGGTGCTGACAAGATTGTCGCCGCCGATGTCGACAATCCAGGCTGGCTGGCGACGCTTGCCACGCTTGGCGTCGGCAGCACCCAGCCCAAGGCGGGCAAGATCGAAGTGTCCAAGAAGGCCGGCACGATGAAGGTCTTCGACACCGCCGGCAAGCTGATCGCCTTGTTCACCGTCACCACCGGCTCGGCGCACGACCCGCTGCCGCTCGGCAGCTGGAAGGTCCGCGGCGTCGGGCGCAATCCCGATTATGCCTTCGATCCCGCGCTGCTCCGCGGCGTCGCGGCGAGCGAGGGCAAGCACCGGTTGCCGCCGGGGCCGAACAGCCCGGTCGGCGTCGTGTGGATCGACCTCGACAAGGAACATTACGGCCTGCACGGCACCCCCGAGCCGCAGCATATCGGGCGCAGCGAAAGCAACGGCTGCGTGCGGCTGACCAATTGGGACGCGGCGCGGCTCGCACAGATGGTCGCGCCCGGCACCAAGGTGGATTTCGTCGCCTGATGCGCTGGCAGGTCGCCATCAAGCCGATGCTGTGGACGGCGCTGGTCACCGCGATCCTGACCTCGCTCTATTGGATCACGACCTATGATCTGCTGGGTCGCCCCGCCGCCGCATCGACGGTGGGGTCGGTATGGCGCCCCGAGGCAGTGGCCGATCGGCGAACCGATATCGCGATCGCCATCCCGGTCGAGGGGATCAAGGCCTCCGAACTGATCAACAGCTGGGATCAGAGCCGCGCCGAGGGCCGGCTGCATCGCGCGATCGACATCCCAGCGCCGGTCGGCACCCCGGTGCTCGCCGCAATGGATGGCCGGGTCGAGAAGCTGTTCAATTCGGATCGCGGCGGCCTGACCATTTACCAGCGCGCCGATGACGGCCATCTGATGCTCTATTATGCGCATCTCCAGGGCTATCGTCGCGGCCTCTCCGAGGGACAGGCGGTCACGCGCGGGCAGGTGATCGCGACCGTCGGCGCGAGCGGTAATGCCGATCCCGCCTTTCCGCACCTCCATTTCCAGATGCTGCGGACGGTACCCGGCGCCGACTGGAATGCCGGCGAGCCGATCAATCCCTATCCGCTGCTCGCCGGAAAGGCGCGGCGCTAAGGTCCGCGCTGTCTGGATGCGCAATTCGTTACCGTAGCCCTGAGCCTGTCGAAGGGCGCTTCGCGGAGAGGCGCCCTTCGACAGGCTCAGGGCTACGGTCTATAAAGACAGGGCGCCGCTTTAGCTCGCCGGAGAGTCGCGCCCCGGCGCGGGTTTGTCTTTGGACGGTTTGTCGTCGCCTTCCTTGCGCCAGCCGAATAGTCCGGCACAGGGCGCCTCGCGGCGGGGCAGGGCTTTGCGCACGCGCCGGGAGGGGCGCAGCTCATCTGAAAGTTTCCACGTCATCATGGCGGCTCCTCTGCCACCGCGTGTGGCGGCCATATTGGATCGTTGCGTCAAAAGACCGTCGGCCCGTCGTTTTTGGCGTTTCGGTCCAACGGCTTCGGTTCGTGGCTTTTTGCTTGCGCTGGACGCGGCGCCCCGCAAGACAGCGACCGGGGAGATATTTGATGACCGAAACCACCACGCCGACCACCCGCGGGCGCGAACTCACGCTGCGCGCGATCCTGCTCGGCGGCCTGCTCACTTTGATGTTCACCGCGGCGAACGTCTATCTGGGGCTCAAGGTCGGGCTGACCTTCGCGACCTCGATCCCCGCGGCGGTGATCTCGATGGCGCTGCTGCGCTATATGGCGGGTTCGACGATCCTCGAAAATAATATCGTCCAGACGATCGCCAGCGCGGCGGGCACGCTCGCGGCGATCATCTTCGTGCTCCCCGGGCTCGTGATGGTGGGCTACTGGCAGGGCTTCCCGCTGATCCAGACCACCGCGATCACGATGCTCGGCGGCATATTGGGTGTCCTTTTCTCGGTCCCGCTGCGCCGCGCGCTCGTCGTCGATTCGGACCTGCCCTATCCCGAAGGCCGCGCGGCCGCCGAAGTGCTGCAGGTCGGCGCCGCGAGCGCCGAGGGCGCGGCAGAGAATAAAGCGGGCCTGTCGGCGCTGCTGTGGAATTCGATCGTCGCCGCAGCCTTTACCCTGCTCACCCAGATGAAGCTCGCAGGCGCCGAAGTCGCGCGCTGGTTCGCGGTCGGCAGCGGCGCAACCGGGATCGCGGGCGGGCTCGCCTTCGCGCTGTTCGGCGTCGGCCATCTCGTCGGCCTGTCGGTGGGCATGGCGCAGCTCGTTGGGCTGATCACCGGCTGGTGGGTGCTGCTACCGATCCTGACCCAAGGCGGATTGGGGGGCGGACCCGGCGACCCCGAGACGCTTGCCAACACCGTGTTCCGCGCCGATGTGCGCTTCTTCGGCGCGGGGGTGATCGCGGTCGCCGCGATCTGGACGCTGGTCAAGATCGCCGGCCCGGTGCTCGGCGGCATCCGTTCGGCGATGGCGGCAAGCCGTGCACGCCAGGGCGGGCAGGCGCTCGCAATCGAGGAACAGGATATGTCGATCACCTGGGTGTTCGGCGGCTCGCTGTTCCTGATGCTGCCGATCGGCGTGCTGCTCTGGTCCGAACTGGCGGGCGGGCCGCTGGCGCACGCGTCCTTCGCGCTGATCGCCGGCGCGATCCTCTTCATCATCATCGTCGGGCTGATGATCGCCTCGGTCACCGGCTATATGGCCGGACTGATCGGCGCATCGAACTCGCCGGTGTCGGGGATCGGCATCCTCGCGATCATCGCCTCATCGCTACTGCTGCTCGGCCTGCTCGGCCGCGGCGGGGGCGAGGCCGAAGTGAGCGCGATGGTCGCCTATGCGCTGATCGTCACCGGGCTGGTCTTCGGCATCGCGACGATCTCGAACGACAACCTCCAGGATCTGAAGACCGGTCAGCTCGTCGGCGCGACGCCGTGGAAGCAGCAGGTCGCGCTGATCATCGGCGTGATCTTCGGCTCGCTCGTCGTGCCGCCGGTGCTCAACGTGCTCAACGAGACCGTGGGCTTTGTCGGCGTCCCCGGTGCGGGCCCCGAGGCGCTCGCCGCGCCGCAGGCCGGGTTGATCTCGTCGCTGGCAAAGGGCGTGCTCGGCGGCGACCTCAACTGGACGATGCTCGGCTATGGCGCGCTCGCCGGGGTCGGCTTCATCATCGTCGATGCGCTGCTTGGCCGCGCGGGCAAGCTGCGGCTTCCCCCCTTGGCCATCGGAATCGGCATCTACCTGCCAATGGCGGTGATCCTGCCCGTGGTGATCGGCGCGGTCGGCGGCTGGTTCTACGACCGCTGGGCGTCGCGGCGCCCCAACGCCGGCTTCGCGCACCGCATGGGCGTGCTCACCGCGACCGGGATGATCGTCGGCGAGAGCCTGTTCGGCGTGCTCTATGCCGGCATCGTCGCGGGCACGGGTAGCGACACGCCGCTCGCGGTCGTCGGCGACGGCTATGCGCCCTATGCGCCGTGGATCGGCCTGCTGCTGTTCGTCGCCCTCGTGTGGCTCAGCTACAAGCGCACGCGCGATATGGTCACCGCCACGCCTTGACTTGCCCTTCGCCGCATCGGCGGCTAAAGGCGCGCTCCTGTGACCGGCATATCCAGATATGCCGGCGGCTCTTTCCATCCTTGTGTAGCGAGTGTGCGCGATGAAAATCACCGGCGTTGAAATCCGTCCCGGCAATATTATCGAATTTGAAAAGGGGATCTGGAAGGTCACCAAGATCCAGCACACCCAGCCGGGCAAGGGCGGCGCCTATATGCAGGTCGAAGCCAAGAACCTGATCGACGGCCGCAAGCTCAACAACCGTTTCCGCAGCGCCGATACGGTCGAAAAGGTCCGTCTCGACACCAAGGATTTCCAGTATCTCTATGCCGAGGGCGATGACCTGGTCTTCATGGACAAGGACAGCTTCGAGCAGATCACGATCGCCAAGGACGTCGTCGGCGAAGCGCACGAGTTCCTGCAGGACGGCATGGACGTCGTGCTCGAGCTGTGGGAAGAGCGCCCGATCTCGGTCGAGCTGCCCGAAACGATCGAAGCGACGATCGTCGAGGCCGATGCGGTGGTGAAGGGGCAGACGGCCTCCTCGTCGTACAAGCCCGCGATCCTCGACAATGGCGTGCGCGTGATGGTGCCGCCGCACATCACTTCCGGCACCCGCATCGTCGTGCACGTCTACGACCGCGAATATGTCCGCCGCGCGGACTGAATAACGTCGCCCCCGCGAAGGCGGGGGCCGCTGGCAACCTTGCGCTACGCTGATAGCGGCCCCCGCCTTTGCGGGGGCGACGCGTTGGAGATCGAACAATGGCCGTATCGGGCATCATCACCGTCATGGAACGCGCCGCGCGCAAGGCGGGCACCAAGCTGCGCCGCGACTTCGGCGAGATCGAGCATCTGCAGGTTTCGCAAAAGGGGCCCGCGGACTTCGTTTCGAAGGCCGACCAGGCCGCCGAGCGCACCCTCTATGACGAACTGACCCACGCGCGTCCGGGCTGGGGCTTCCTGATGGAGGAGGCCGGCGAGATCGAGGGCGATCCCGGCAAGCCGCGCTTCATCATCGACCCGCTCGACGGCACCTCGAACTTCCTCCACGCGATCCCGCAGTTCGCGATCTCGATCGCGGTGCAGGAACCCAAGCCCGGCGGCGGCTGGGGCGACGTCACCGCGGGGCTGATCTACCAGCCGGTGACCGACGAAAGCTATTGGGCCGAGCGCGGCCGCGGCGCCTGGCTGCACGACCGGCGCCTGCGCGTCGCGTCGCGCCGCCATCTCAACGAATGCCTGGTCGCGACGGGCATCCCTTTCATGGGCCATGGCGACATGGCGCAGTGGAGCCGCATCTTCGGCGCGGTCGCGCCCGAAGTCGCCGGCATTCGCCGCTTCGGCGCTGCCAGCCTCGACCTCGCCTGGGTCGCGGCGGGGCGCTTCGACGGCTTCTGGGAGAGCCAGCTCAATATCTGGGACGTCGCGGCGGGCATATTGCTGGTGCGCGAGGCGGGCGGTTTCGTCAGCGATTTTCGCGGCGGCGACCGCGCGATCGAGCGCAGCGAGTTCATCGCCGGCAGCGCTGCGGTGCATTCGAAGCTGCAGAAGCTCGTCGCGGGGGCATTGCGCAACGCCTGAATTAAGCACTGTAGCCCTGAGCCTGTCGAAGGGCGCCTATCCGAGAGGCGCCCTTCGACAGGCTCAGGGCTACGGTTTATGCGGCAATCATTCCCCCCGCACGAACGTCCGGAAACTGCCCATTAGCCCGGTCCAGGTGTTGACCAGTTCGCCGACATTCTCGCGCGGCAGCCCGCCGAAGTCGAGGTCGACATCCATCGCCAGCACCGGGTCGCCCTCGTCGTCCCGATAGGCGCGCGCGAAGCGCTTGTCGCGGTTCCACTCGTTGAGCCGTTCGAGCGTGACCTCCTTCGCGTCGGTGAAGCCCATGAAGAATTGTAGCGTCTTGCAATTCTTGCCGTCGGTGCAGTTCATGAAGCCGACGACGAACAGCTCGCCGTTGCGGCTCGCCTTCAGCACGGGGGATTCGCCGGCCCTGGCATCGATCGCGGTCTTCCACCCGTGCGACTCGATCAGCGTCGCGATCACATTGGGCGATTTGGCGTCGATCAGTTCGGCGCTCGCCGGCGACGCCATCGCCAGCGCGAGTCCCGCGACGCAATATCTCGCCATTTTTCGCATATCAGCCCCCGTTTCCCGCGCCGCGCGATGCGTCGCACCCTCGACCCCATAAGCGGTCTATCACGTCCTTCGCCGATGCCGCCAGCACGGCCTGTGCTTTTGGTCACAGGGGGGACCATTTTTCCTGCCCGCGGCGCTTGCGAGGCGCGCGTTGCTGGCCTAAAGCGCCCGCAACAACAGGGCGCCCAAGCGCCCCAAAAAGACTGCGAGCTCCCATGGTCGACCTGACGCAATATCTGCCGATCCTGATCTTCCTGTTCGTGGCTGTCGGCCTTTCGGCCGCATTTGTGTTCCTGCCGATGGGCGTGTCGCGCCTGACCGGCGCGCACAGGCCCGATCCGGCGAAGCTGACCGAATATGAATGCGGCTTTCCCGCATTCGAGGACGCGCGCAGCCAGTTCGACGTGCGTTTCTATCTCGTCGCGATCCTCTTCATCATCTTCGACCTCGAAGCGGCCTTCCTCTTTCCCTGGGCGGTCAGCCTCGAGGAAATCGGCTGGGCCGGTTGGGCCACGATGATGATTTTCCTCGCCGAACTCGCGCTCGGCCTTGTCTATGCATGGAAGAAAGGGGCGCTGGATTGGGAATGAGCAATTCGAGCATCCTGATGCCCGGCCAGCTGCCGGTGGCGCCCGGGACCAATCCCGATGCGGGTTTTTTCGACGACCTCAACAGCGAGGTCGGCGACAAGGGCTTTCTCGTCACCTCGACCGAGGATCTGTTCAACTGGGCGCGCACCGGCTCGCTCTGGTGGATGACCTTCGGGCTCGCCTGCTGCGCGGTCGAGATGATCCACGTCAACATGCCGCGCTACGACATGGAGCGCTTCGGCGTCGCGCCGCGCGCTTCGCCGCGCCAGAGCGACGTCATGATCGTCGCGGGGACGCTCTGCAACAAGATGGCGCCGGCGCTGCGCCGGGTCTACGACCAGATGTCGAACCCGAAGTACGTCATCTCGATGGGCAGCTGCGCCAATGGCGGCGGCTATTATCACTATAGCTACAGCGTCGTGCGCGGCTGTGACCGTATCGTGCCCGTTGACATCTATGTCCCCGGCTGCCCGCCGACCGCCGAAGCTCTGCTCTACGGCGTGATGCAATTGCAGCGGAAGATCCGCCGCACCGGCACGATCGAACGCTGATGGGCCATCCTGCTCCTCTGGTCGCCCCGCAGTCGGGCCTTGCCGCCGCGCTCAAGAAACTGCTCGGCAAGGACCTGCTCGCGCATGATTTTGCCGCCGACGAGGACAGCATCACCGTCGATCGCGACGCGATCGCCGGGGTGATGATCGCGCTGCGCGACAATCTCGAATATCAGCAGATGATGGAGATCGCCGGGGTCGACTATCCCGAGCGCGCCGAGCGCTTCGAGGTCGTCTATCATCTGCTCAGCGTCACGAAGAACCATCGCCTGCGCGTCCGCGTGTCGACCGACGAGGCGACGCCGGTGCCGACGATCGTTCCCGTGTGGCCGAACGCCGGCTGGCTCGAGCGCGAGGTGTTCGACATGTACGGCGTGCTCTTTGCGGGCAATCCCGACCTTCGCCGCATCCTCACCGATTACGGCTTCCAGGGCCATCCGCAGCGCAAGGACTTCCCGCTGACCGGCTATACCGAGCTGCGCTACAGCGAAGAGGACAAGCGCGTGGTCTATGAGCCCGTGCGGCTCGCGCAGGATTTCCGCAACTTCGACTTCATGTCGCCGTGGGAAGGCGCCGACTATGTGCTGCCCGGCGACGAAAAGGCCGGCGGCACGGGCGAGGCCCCGGGCAAGGGCGCGCCGACGCCGATGACCGCCAAAGAGGTCAAGGCCGCCGACGACAAGGCGAAGGCGCCACCGCCGCCGACCCCCAAGACGACCGAGAAGCCCGAGCAGACCGGTGCTGGCGCGAAGGCGAACCTGAAGGCCGCCAAGACCAGCCGCGACGGCGCGAAAGCCAAAGTCGCGACCAAGGAGGCCAAGACGCCCGCGACGACCAAGGCCGAAAAGGCGCCCGCGAAGCCGCGCGCGCCGCGCAAGCCCAAAGGAGGCGACGCATGACCGACTCTCCTTATGTGAAGCACCACGGCAGCGACATGTTCGAGGGCTATCCGGTCGATACCGCCGACACCGCGGGCGACCAGACCGTCACCAACTACACGATCAACTTCGGCCCCCAGCACCCCGCGGCGCACGGCGTGCTGCGCATGGTGATGGAGCTTGACGGCGAGATCATCGAGCGCGTCGATCCGCATATCGGGCTGCTGCATCGCGGCACCGAGAAGCTGATCGAGTACAAGACCTATCTCCAGGCGCTGCCCTATTTCGACCGGCTCGACTATTGCTCGCCGCTCGGCATGGAGCACTCATACGTGCTGGCCATCGAGAAATTGCTCGACCTCGAGGTTCCCGCGCGCGCGCAGTATCTCCGCACCTTGTTCGCCGAGCTGACGCGCATCTGCAACCACATGCTCAACATCGGCAGCCACGTCATGGACGTCGGCGCGATGACCCCGAACCTGTGGATCTTCGAGCTGCGCGAGGATTGCCTCAACTTCTTCGAACGCGCCTCGGGCGCGCGCATGCACAGCGCGTATTTCCGTCCGGGCGGCGTGCATCAGGACGTCCCCGAAAAGCTGCTCGTCGACATCGGCGAATGGTGCGACAAGCGGCTGCCGGAGCTGTTCGGCGACGCGATGAGCCTGGTCATCGACAACCGCATCTTCAAGCAGCGCAACGTCGATATCGCGACGGTGAGCAAGGAAGACGCACTCGCATGGGGCTTCTCGGGCCCGATGATCCGCGGCAGCGGCATCGCGTGGGACTTGCGCAAGTCGCAACCCTATGACGCCTATGCCCAGATGGACTTCGACATCCCCGTCGGCACGCGCGGTGACTGCTACGACCGCTTCATGGTGCGCGTCGAGGAAGTCTATCAGTCGGCGAAGATCATCAAACAGTGCCTGCGCGACATGCCGGGCGGCCCGATCGCCAGCCTCGACCGCAAGGTCGTCCCGCCCAAACGCGGCGAGATGAAGCAGTCGATGGAATCGCTGATCCATCACTTCAAGCTCTACACCGAGGGTTTCCACGTCCCCGCCGGCGAGGTTTATGTGGCGACCGAAAGCCCCAAGGGCGAATTCGGCGTCTATCTGGTCAGCGACGGCACCAACAAGCCGTACCGCTGCAAGATCCGCCCGACGGCGTTCAGCCACCTCCAGGCGATGGACTTCATGTGCAAGGGCCACATGCTCGCCGACACCACCGCGATCATTGGCGCGATCGACGTCGTGTTCGGGGAGTGCGACCGGTGAGTTCTCCAGCTGAATTGGCCCATGCCGAATATCAGGGCTTTCTGGTCGGCTACTTTGGCACGATTGTCGCGGTGCTCGCCGGCGGTTTCTATTTCGCTCGGTCGCTGGGCAAGAAAAAGGGCGTCAAGCTGGTGTGGTGGCCGATCGTGGTGGGCCTCGTAATTGCTGTTCTGGGCGTTGTGGGCTTCAATCCCGATGAGAAGAAGCAAGAACTTCGTGACAATTATGGACTTGGATCCAATGGCTGACGCACCCCAAATCCCCGACGAAGCCGAAACCCGCGCGCGCTGGGGCGCGTTCGCCTGGACCGCCGAGAATGCCGACAAGGCGAAGGCCGTCGTCGCGCGCTACCCCGCGGGGCGCCAGCGTTCGGCGGTGATGCCGCTGCTCGACCTCGCGCAGCGCCAGGTCGGGGCCGAGACGAACACCCAGGGCTGGCTGCCCGTGCCGGTGATCGAGTTCGTCGCGGGCCAGCTCGATATGCCCTTCATCCGTGCCTATGAGGTCGCGACCTTCTACACCATGTACAATATGGCGCCGGTCGGCCGTTATCATGTGCAGGTGTGCGGCACGACGCCGTGCCTGCTGCGCGGTTCGGACGATGTGATGGCGGCGTGCAAGAACCGCGGCATGGCCAAGGGCAAGACCACGCCGGACGGGCTGTTCACGTTGACCGAGGTTGAATGCATGGGCAATTGCGCCAACGCGCCGATGGTCCAGATCAACGACGATAATTTCGAAGACCTCGACTACGACAGCACCACGCGCATCCTCGACGCGCTCGCCGCGGGCGAGACGCCCAAGGCGGGGACGCAGAATCCGCAGCGCCACACCAGCGAGCCCGAAGGCGGCCCGACGACGCTCAAGGAAATGGTGTCGGCGAACCATGACTACCGGAAGGAATGGTGAGATGACGCAAAAGGACATCATCCTGATCCTCGCCGTGATCGGTGCGCTCGCCATCCTCGGCTTCATCCTGCGCGTCACCTTTGCGCTGCTGGGGCCGCTGGTCCTGATCGCGATCGGCTATTTCGCCTATCGCGCGTGGCAAAAGCACGGCGGGGGACGCTAAATGCTCGCCGACAAGGACCGCATTTTCACCAATATCTACGGCTTCCAGCCGTGGAACCTGAAGTCGGCGCAAATGCGCGGCGACTGGGACAAAACCAAGGATTTGATGAAGCGCGGCCAGGACGCGATCATTGAGGAGATCAAGGCGTCGGGCCTGCGCGGCCGCGGCGGCGCGGGCTTCCCCACGGGGCTCAAATGGTCGTTCATGCCGAAGGAGCCGCGCGCCGACCGCCCGAGCTTCCTCGTCATCAACGCCGACGAGTCCGAGCCGGGCTCGTGCAAGGACCGCGACATCATCCGCCACGATCCGCACAAGCTGATCGAGGGCGCGCTGATCGCCGGCTATGCGATGCGCGCGCGCGCCGCCTATATCTACATCCGTGGCGAATTCATCCGCGAGGCCGAGACGCTCTTCGCCGCGGTGCAGGAGGCCTATGACGCCGGCCTGCTCGGCAAGAATGCCGCCAAGTCGGGCTATGATTTCGACGTCTTCGTCCACCGCGGCGCCGGCGCCTATATCTGCGGCGAAGAAACCGCGATGATCGAAAGCCTCGAGGGCAAGAAGGGCCAGCCGCGCCTGAAACCCCCGTTCCCCGCGGGCGCAGGCCTCTATGGCTGCCCGACGACGGTGAACAATGTCGAGAGCATCGCGGTCGTCCCGACGATCCTGCGCCGCGGTCCGGCCTGGTTCTCCAGCTTCGGGCGCGAGAACAACAAGGGCACCAAGCTCTTCCAGATCAGCGGCCATGTGAACAAGCCGTGCGTCGTCGAGGAAGAGATGAGCATCAGCTTCCGCGAACTGATCGACAAGCATTGCGGCGGCATCCGCGGCGGCTGGGACAATCTGCTCGCGGTGATCCCCGGCGGTTCGTCGGTTCCGCTGGTTCCCGCGGCCGAGATCATCGACTGCCCGATGGACTTCGACGGGCTGAAAGCCGTCGGTTCGGGGCTCGGCACCGCTGCGGCGATCGTGATGGACAAGTCGACCGACGTCGTCCAGGCGATCAGCCGGATCAGCTATTTCTACAAGCATGAAAGCTGCGGCCAGTGCACGCCGTGCCGCGAGGGCACCGGCTGGATGTGGCGCGTGATGGAGCGGCTGCGCACCGGCGACGCCGACATCAGCGAGATCGACACGCTCTACGACGTCACCAAGCAGATCGAAGGCCACACGATCTGTGCATTGGGCGATGCGGCAGCCTGGCCGATCCAGGGGCTGATCAAGCACTTCCGCCCCGAACTCGAACGCCGCATCCGCGACAATGGCGGTGCGCTGGAGGCGGCGGAGTGAGCGAGGCCGAGCGCCTTGGACTGTTGCTGATCGTCGTCGTGGCGATGCTGGCGTTCGGCGTGCGGGCCCTATGGGGTTCGTCGGAGCCGAAGCCGTCGGCGAAGAACGGCTGGCGCAAGGTGCCGCCGAAGACCTCGGGACGCTGGTTCGACGAGCCAGGTGTCGGGGGAAACGACTGATGCGCGCCGCCTCTCTTCTGGCGGTGGCCGCTATGGTTGCGGGCGCGATGCCGACCGACGCGTCGGCGCAGCGCACCGGAACGCGTATCGGCAAGACCGCGACCAAATATGATACAAACGAGACGATGACGCTGGTCACCGCCTGCATGGCGGAGCGGCGCAATGCGATTTCACGCGAGATTCTCTCGACCCTGCCCGGCACCGACGCCGAATATCGCGTGATGCTGCGCAGCGAGGGGCCGCTCGGCATTTGCATGGACGACGAGCGTTTTGTCCTCGACGGCAAGAAGCTCGAATTCACCGGACGGGCCCTGCGGCCGTCGCTCGGCGTGGCGGTCGCGCGGCAATTGATCGCGGACAGCAATGGTGCCGCTACGGTGCAGGCCAGCGACAAGCCTTGGTTCGCAGAGGCGCTCGATGCCGTGCCCGAGGGCGCGGAACTGGATACGCCGCTGCTCGCGCTGTTCGAAATGGGTGACTGCCTCGTCAGCCGCGAAAGCGCGGGCGCGATGGAACTCGTCATGTCCGAACCCGGCAAGGGCGGGCAGGGGCCGGCGATGCGCAAGCTGATTCCGCACCTGTCGCACTGCGTGGTGGCGGGACAGGAAATCGAAATCACGCCGGAGGTGCTGCGCTTCGCCGTGGCCGAACCGATCGTCCATCGTTTTCAACCGGTTGTCGAAGTGGGAGGTACGCAATGATCATGCTTGCATTTGCCCTTCTTGCCGCAGCGCAGGCGCCGCAGGACAATAGGTCGGCGCCATCGGTGACCCCGCCGTCAAGCATGGGACGCTGGGACGAGCATCGCGAGCTTCGCGAGAAGATGGATCGGCAGGACAAGACGCGCTCGGCTTCGGCGCAGCAGCTCGTGCCCAAGCAGCAGGTGATGAACGATTTCGCCGCGTGCATCTGGCGCCAGTCGCCCGACCGCGCGCGCGCCGCGCTTGGTACCGCGATCGACACCCCCGCGGAGCGCGACGCGCTCGTTTCGGTGGCCGCGTTCGATGCCTGCAGCGACGCGCCGTACATCAGCGGCCATAGCGGCGAATTCCGCGGGGCCTTGGCGGAGAGCGGACTCCACGCTGATCAGGGCCGCAAGGCGCGGCTTGGTGCGTTGGCGCCCGTTGCCGCGACCCGTGTGGCCATCGCCAAGGGCCGCAGCTTCGTCGCCAGCTTTTCGAGCTGCATCGCTTCGGCCGACCCCGCCGGGTCGCTCGCGCTGCTCGGCACGGCGCTTGGTTCGCGCGAAGAGGTTGCCGCCATCCGGGCGATGGGCACCGCCTTGTCGGGCTGCATGCCCGAGGGTGCGAAATATGGCGTCGACGTGCGCGACGTGCGCAATCACATCGCCGACGCATTGTATCGAATGAGTGAGGTGTCGGGTGCCTAAAGTTACCGTTGACGGCGTAGAACTCGACGTTCCGCAGGGCGCCACCGTTCTGCAGGCGTGCGAGTTGGCAGGGAAGGAAATCCCGCGCTTCTGCTATCACGAACGCCTGTCGATCGCCGGCAATTGCCGCATGTGCCTGGTCGAGGTCGCCCCCGGGCCGCCGAAGCCGCAGGCGTCGTGCGCGCTGCCGACCGCCGAGGGGCAGGTGATCAAGACCGACAGCCCGATGGTCAAGAAGGCGCGCGAAGGGGTGATGGAGTTCCTGCTCATCAACCACCCGCTCGATTGCCCGATCTGCGACCAGGGCGGCGAGTGCGACCTGCAGGACCAGTCGGTCGCCTATGGCCGCGGCGCGACGCGTTACGACGAGAACAAGCGCGCGGTGACCGAGAAATATATGGGTCCCATCGTCAAGACGGTGATGACCCGCTGCATCCAGTGCACGCGCTGCGTTCGCTTTGCCGAGGAAGTCGCGGGTGTCGAAGATATCGGCGCGATCTATCGCGGCGAGAATATGCAGATCACGAGCTATCTCGAGAACGCCGTGCAGAGCGAGCTGTCGGGCAATGTCGTCGACCTCTGCCCCGTCGGCGCGCTGACCAGCAAGCCCTATGCGTTCGAAGCGCGCCCGTGGGAGCTTTCGAAGACGCTCGGCATCGACATGATGGACGCGGTCGGCACCAATGTGCGCATCGACGCGCGCGGGCGCCAGGTGCTGCGCGTGCTGCCGCGTGTGAACGACGATGTGAACGAGGAATGGGCGAGCGACAAGACGCGCCACCATGTCGACGGCCTCGTTCGCCGCCGCCTCGACCGTCCCTATGTCCGCAAGGACGGCGCGCTGGTCGAAGCGAGCTGGGCCGAGGCCTTTGCCGCGATCAAGGCGGTGAATGCGGGTGCGTCGGTCGCCGCGATCGCCGGCGACCTCGCCGATTGCGAGACGATGTTCGCGGCCAGGGCGCTGGTGACCGCGCTCGGCGGCAGCCTGCTCGAGGGGCGCCAGACCGGGCTCGATTACGACGTGACGAGCCTGTCGGCGGTCAATTTCAACACGGGCATCGCCGAGGCGGAGAATGCCGACGTCATCCTGCTCGTCGGGACGAACCTGCGCTGGGAAGCGCCGCTGATCAACACCCGCGTCCGCAAGGCAGTGTGGAAGAAGGGCGCGAAGGTCTTTGCGATCGGCCCCGAAACCGACCTCACCTACAAGACCGAATGGCTCGGCGACGATGCCGCGCTCGTCGCGAAGCTGCCCGCGCATGTCACCGACGCGCTGAAGGGCGCCGAGCGGCCGATGCTGATCTTCGGCGGCGGCGCTTTGTCGGTGCCCGGCGTCCACGGAGCGGGCCTCGCGCTCGCCAAGGCCGTGAACGCGGTCAAGGACGGCTGGAACGGCTATAATGTCGTGCATTTCTCGGCCGCGCGCATGGGTTCGCTGATGCTCGGCTACGGCCTGCCCGGCGGCATCAAGGACGTCATCGCGGCCAAGCCGAAGCTCGCCTTCTTCCTCGGCGCCGACGAGGTCGATTTCGCGGCGCTGCCGGGCACCTTCAAGGTCTATGTCGGCCATCATGGCGACAAGGGCGCGCATGCCGCCGACGTCATCCTGCCCGCGGCCGCGTGGACCGAAAAGGACTTCACCACGGTCAACACCGAGGGCCGCGTCCAGCGCAGCGACAAGGCGGTTTTCGCGCCGGGCGACGCGCGCGAGGACTGGAGCATTTTCAGGGCCTTGGCCGACACGCTCGGCGTCTCGCTCGGCTTCGACAGCTTCGCCGAATGCCGCGCCGCGATGATCGCCGCGGTACCCGCGCTCGGTGTCGAGGGGCTCGCCGACTATGGCTGGACGGTGCCCAAGCTGCCCGCCAAGCCCGAGGCGCGCGCGATCCCGTCGCCGATCAAGGATTTCTACCTCACCAATGCCATCTGCCGCGCGTCGCCGACGATGCTGCGCTGCTCGGAAGAGCTGATCCATGGCGTCGACTTTGCGGAGGCCGCGGAATGACCCCGGTACATGCCATTGCCAGCATCCTGTTCGTCGGGATGGGCTATTCGGTCTGGCGGGGTTTCAACCCCAAGGGCAAGTCGGATCGGCCCGGCCCGCATAACGGCTGGCGCAACCAGGACGGCGCGAAGAAATGACCGAGGCCTTCATCTCGTGGGGCATGGACCCGACATGGGCGTGGGGCGTCGCGACGATCTGTGGCATCCTGCTCATCGCGCTGCCGCTGATGCTCAGCGTCGCGATGATCATCTATGCCGATCGCAAGATCTGGGCGGCGATCGCGCTGCGCCGCGGCCCGAACGTCGTCGGCCCCTTCGGCCTGCTCCAGAGCTTCGCCGACGGCCTGAAAGTGTTCCTGCAGGAAACGATCATACCCACCTCGGCCAACCGCGGGCTGTTCCTGATCGCGCCGATCATAACCTTCTCCGTCGCGCTGATGGCGTGGGCGGTGATCCCGTTCAATTCGGGCGCGGTGCTCGCCGACATCAATGTCGGGCTGCTCTACATCCTCGCGATCTCGTCGCTCGGGGTGTACGGCGTGATCCTGTCGGGCTGGGCGTCGAATTCAAAATATCCCTTCTTTTCTGCGATGCGCGCCTCGGCGCAGATGATCTCCTATGAAGTCTCGATCGGTTTCATCCTGATCGGCGTCGTGCTTTACGCCGACAGCTTCAACATGAATGAGATCGTCAAGGCGCAGCAGGGCCACGGCTTCGGCCTTGTCAACGCCTTCGGCTTCAACCTGCTGCTTTTCCCGCTCGCGGTGATGTTCCTGATCTCGGCGCTCGCCGAAACCGCGCGCGCGCCCTTCGATCTGACCGAGGCCGAAAGCGAACTCGTCGCGGGCTACCAGACCGAATATTCGTCGATGAGCTTCGCGCTCTTCTGGCTCGGCGAATATGCCAATGTGCTGTTGATGTGCACGCTCAACGCGGTGCTCTTCTGGGGCGGCTGGCTGCCGCCGCTCAACATCGACCTGATCCCCTGGTTCGACATCCCGGGCTGGGTGTGGCTGTTCGGCAAGATCCTGTTCTTCTTCTTCGTGTTCAGCTGGGTGAAGGCGACCGTCCCGCGCTACCGCTACGACCAGCTGATGCGGCTGGGCTGGAAAATCTTCCTGCCGATTTCGCTGATCTGGATATTCCTGATCTCGGGCTGGCTGATGCTGACGAGGTATGGGGCGTGATCGTCACGGCGATGGCCCTTTTTGCCGTTCAGGCGCCTGTACTGCGAGATGTGCGGGATGACGCTGCAGGACCTGTTCCGGATTCGCCTTGGACGAATCGGGACTATTCGCTGCAATGCGATGTGTCTGACGGCACAATGCGGCGCGGGCGCTTTGCCCTGACTCTGAATAATGACGATGGGTTAGATCGAGTCCAGATTTCCGGAGATGATCAGCACGGTTTCAATACGAACGGTTTTGTCAGTGCTGGGTTGGCTCCTTCTCTTCCTCTTCCTGGTCCAAACTTTATGTTGAGGCACCTCTATTTTGACGCCGAAAATGGCGCCTACGTCCAAATCACACAGGCATTCGGGCAGGGCGTGCTGAAATCCACATCCTTTATCGCGCGTCACACATCCGAATCCGGTGGTATTCCGAATACGCAGCAAGCGCTGGGTTTCTGCTCTCCAACTAGTAACGAAAACGAGGCTGGCCAATGAGTGTCACCCATCTCATCAAAAGCTTCACGCTGTGGGAGTTTGTCAAAGCCCATTGGCTGACGCTCAAATATTTCTTCAAGCCCAAGGCGACGATCAACTATCCGT
Organism: Sphingopyxis sp. GW821-FHT12F08; assembly: GCF_058806755.1. NCBI lineage: Bacteria > Pseudomonadati > Pseudomonadota > Alphaproteobacteria > Sphingomonadales > Sphingopyxidaceae > Sphingopyxis > Sphingopyxis sp. GW821-FHT12F08. The sequence continues at coordinate 186,009 of NZ_JBXAQA010000007.1, read as the reverse complement.
TCGAGAAGAACCCGCTGAGCCCACGCTTCCGCGGCGAGCATGCGCTGCGCCGCTATCCCAACGGCGAGGAACGCTGCATCGCGTGCAAGCTGTGCGAGGCGGTGTGCCCTGCGCAGGCGATCACGATCGAGGCCGAGCCGCGCGACGATGGGTCGCGCCGCACGACGCGCTACGACATCGACATGACGAAGTGCATCTATTGCGGCTTCTGCCAGGAAGCGTGCCCGGTCGATGCGATCGTCGAGGGGCCGAACTTCGAATTCGCGACCGAAACGCGCGAGGAACTGCTCTATGACAAGGCCAAGCTGCTCGCCAATGGCGACAAATGGGAACGCGCGATCGCGGCGAATCTTGCCGCCGACGCGCCCTATCGATAAGGGCGCCGCGATGTGTGATTCAGGTGAAATGATCCTCCCCGGAACGGGGAGGGGGACCACCCGCAGGGTGGTGGAGGGGCACGCGGTGTCGAACGCTGTGGATGCGGGCCTGTGCCCCTCCACCATGCTTCGCATGGTCCCCCTCCCCCGTTGGGGGAGGATCGGATCGTGATTCAGGTCGCTGCTTTCTGGCTCTTCGCCACCCTCATGGTCGCTTCGGCGGCGATGGTGATCTTTGCCCGCAACCCGGTCCACAGCGTGATGTGGCTGATCCTCGCCTTCTTCAACGCGGCGGGGCTGATGCTGCTCGCGGGGGCGGAGTTCATCGCGATGCTGCTCGTCATCGTCTATGTCGGCGCGGTCGCGGTGCTGTTCCTCTTCGTCGTGATGATGCTCGACATCGATTTCGCCGAGTTGCGCGCCGGTTTCGTGCGCTATCTGCCGCTGGGTGCGCTCGTCGCGGTCATCCTCGCGGCCGAGCTGGTCTTCGCGGTCGGCGCGTGGAGCGCGGGGGGCATCGACCTCGCTGCGCGCGCCGCGCCCGCGGTGACCGACAAGAGCAATATCCAGCAGATCGGCGAATTGCTCTACACGAAGTATATCTTCCTGTTCGAGGCGGCGGGCATCGTGCTTCTCGTCGCGATGATCGGCGCGATCGTGCTGACGCACCGCAGCCGCGGCGGCGTGCGCACCCAGAATATCTCGGCGCAGAACCAACGCCGGCCCGAAGATGCGACGCGCCTCGTCGATCCGGGCGTCGGGCAGGGGGTCCAGCTGTGATTTCGGTCGGCCATTATCTCGCCGTTTCGGCGGTGCTGTTCACGATCGGCGTGCTCGGCATCTTCATCAACCGCAAGAATATCATCGTCATCCTGATGGCGATCGAGCTCATCCTGCTCGCGGTGAACATCAACCTCGTCGCGTTCAGCGCCGCGCTCGGCGATCTCGTCGGGCAGGTGTTCTCGATGTTCGTGCTGACCGTCGCCGCAGGCGAAGCGGCGATCGGCCTTGCCATTCTCGTGATCTATTTCCGCGGCCGCGGCACCATTGCGGTCGATGACGCCAACCGGATGAAGGGGTAAGCCGGTGATCCAGGCGATCGTTTTCCTGCCGCTGCTCGCGGCACTTGTCGCAGGGCTGGGCCAGCGGGCCATCGGCCCCTTCGCGTCGAAGCTGGTCACCACCGGCGCGCTGTTCACCAGCTGTGCCTTGAGCTGGCCGATCTTCCTGTCCTTCGTGTTCGGCACCGGCCATACCGAGGTCGTGACCGTGCTCCACTGGGTCAGCTCGGGCGCGCTCGAGTTCAACTGGGAGCTGCGCGTCGATACGCTGACCGCGGTGATGCTCGTCGTGATCACGACGGTGTCGGCGCTCGTCCACCTCTATAGCTGGGGCTATATGGAGGAGGATCCGGACCAGCCGCGTTTCTTCGCCTATCTGTCGCTCTTCACCTTCGCGATGCTGATGCTCGTGACCGCGAACAACCTCGTCCAGATGTTCTTCGGCTGGGAGGGCGTCGGCCTTGCCTCCTATCTGCTCATCGGCTTCTGGTACAAGAAGCCGAGCGCCAACGCCGCGGCGATCAAGGCGTTCGTCGTCAACCGTGTGGGTGACCTCGGCTTCATGCTCGGCATCTTCGGCACCTTCCTGGTGTTTGGTACTGTCTCGATCCCGACGATCCTCGAAGCGGCGCCGGGCATGGCGGGCTCGTCGATCAGCTTCCTTGGCATGCGCCTCGACACGATGACGATCCTCTGCCTGCTGCTGTTCATCGGCGCGATGGGCAAGTCGGCGCAGCTCGGGCTGCACACCTGGCTTCCCGACGCGATGGAGGGCCCGACCCCGGTGTCGGCGCTGATCCACGCCGCGACGATGGTCACCGCGGGCGTCTTCATGGTGTGCCGCCTGTCGCCGATGTTCGAGACCGCGCCGATCGCGCTCGGCGTCGTCACCTTCGTCGGCGCCGCGACCTGCTTCTTCGCCGCGACCGTCGGCACGACGCAGTGGGACATCAAGCGCGTCATCGCCTATTCGACCTGTTCGCAGCTCGGCTACATGTTCTTCGCCACGGGCGTCGGCGCCTATGGTGCGGCGATGTTCCACCTGTTCACCCACGCCTTCTTCAAGGCCTTGCTGTTCCTCGGCGCCGGCTCGGTCATCCACTCGATGCACCACGAACAGGACATGCGCTATTATGGTGGCCTGCGTAAGCACATCCCCATCACTTTCTGGGCGATGACGCTCGGCACGCTGGCGATCACCGGCGTCGGCATCGCCGGGGTCGCGGGCTTCGCGGGTTTCCACTCGAAGGACGGCATCCTCGAGGCGGCCTTCGCTGCGGGCGGCGGCGGCACGATCGCCTTCTGGGTCGGCATCTTCGCTGCGCTGCTCACCAGCTTCTATTCGTGGCGCCTCGTCTTCCTGACCTTCTACGGCAAGCCGCGCTGGGAGCAGAGCGAGCATATCCAGCACGCGGTGCACGATCATCACCACGATCATCCGGCGGACGAGCACGCCGCCGACGAGCATGCGCACCACCACCACGATGCGCACGGCGACGGCACCGCGGGCTATCACCCGCACGAGAGTCCGGTCACGATGTTGATCCCGCTGATCATGCTGTCGATCGGCGCGGTGTTCGCGGGCTTCGTCTTCTCGCACCCATTCATCTACGCGGAAGAAGGCGCCGCCTTCTGGCATGGAAGCATGCTGGCGTTCGACGAGCATCTGATGCACGCCGCGCACGAGGTGCCGACCTGGGTCAAATGGACGCCGTTCACGGTGATGGCGATCGGGCTGTTCCTCGCGTGGAACAGCTATATCCGCAACACCACGCTGCCGGGGCGCTTCGTGGCGCAGTTCAAGCTGCTCCACCAGTTCCTTTATAACAAATGGTATTTCGACGAGCTCTACGACGCGATCTTCGTCAAGCCGGCCTTCGCGATCGGCCGCTTTTTCTGGAAGCGCGGCGACGAGCAGACCATCGACCGCTTCGGTCCCGATGGCGCGGCGACGCTCGTCGCAGGGGGAACGCGGCTCGCGGTGCGGCTGCAATCGGGTTATGTATATGGATATGCGTTCGTGATGCTGCTCGGGCTTGTCGGCCTCGCCAGCTGGGCCATGGTGAATTTCCTGTGAGCGGGCTTCCTTTCCTCTCGCTGCTGCTTGCGGTTCCCGCGGTCGCGGCCGTCGCCTGCCTGTTCGTCGGCGAGCGCAACGCGAAGTTCGTCGCGCTCGGTGCAACCCTGGTCAATTTCGCGCTCAGCCTCGTCATGTGGTCGCAGTTCGATATTGGCGGCGCGCAGTGGCAGTTCCAGGAACTGCACAAGGGGCTGTTCGGTCCCTTCGACTATGCGCTCGGCATCGACGGCCTCGCGCTGCTGCTGATCGTGCTCAGCACCTTCCTGATGCCGCTCTGCATCCTCGCGAGCTGGGAGGCGATCACCAAGCGCGTCGGCCTCTACATGGCGATGTTCCTCGCGATGGAAGTCGTGATGATCGGCGTCTTCGCGGCGCAGGACTTGCTGCTCTTCTACATCTTCTTCGAGGCCGGCCTGATCCCGATGTATTTCATCATCGGTATCTGGGGCGGCGCGAACCGCAAATATGCGGCGTTCAAATTCTTCCTCTACACGCTGCTCGGCTCGGTGCTGATGCTCATCGCGATGATCGTGATGATCGCGGAGGCCGGCACGACCGACATCCCGACGCTGATGAGCTACAACTTCCCGGTCGATATGCAGACCTGGCTGTGGCTCGCCTTCTTCGCCAGCCTCGCGGTCAAGATGCCGATGTGGCCCGTCCACACCTGGCTTCCCGACGCGCATGTGCAGGCGCCCACGGCAGGCTCGATGATCCTGGCGGGCGTGCTCCTCAAGATGGGCGGCTACGGCTTCATCCGCTTCATGATGCCGATGTTCCCCGAGGCATCGGCGCAGCTGATGTGGATCGTCTTCGGCCTGTCGATGGTTGCGGTGGTCTACACCAGCCTCGTTGCGCTGGTGCAGAGCGACATGAAGAAGCTGATCGCTTATTCGTCGGTCGCGCATATGGCGATCGTCACCGCGGGCCTCTTCGCCTTCAACCAGCAGGGCATCGAGGGCGCGATGATCGTCATGCTCAGCCATGGCGTGGTGTCGGCCGCGCTCTTCTTCTGCGTCGGGGTGATCTACGACCGGCTCCATACGCGCGAGATCGACCGTTACGGCGGCCTCGCGGTGAACATGCCGGCCTATGCGCTGTTCTTCATGCTGTTCACCATGGCGTCGATCGGTCTGCCGGGCACCAGCGGCTTCGTCGGCGAATTCCTGAGCATCGCTGGCATTTACGAAGCCTCCAGCTGGGTCGCCTTCATCTGCACCACCGGCATCATCCTCGGCGCCGCGTACATGCTCTATCTCTACCGCCGCGTCGTATTCGGCGAACTCACCAAGGACGATGTGAAGGCGATGCCCGATCTCAACCCCCGCGAATGGGCAATCATGGCGCCGCTGGCCGCCGTGGCGCTGTGGATGGGCGTCTATCCCGAAAGCTTCCTCGCGCCGATGCGCGGCGACGTGACCACCGTGGTCGCGCGCCTCGCCCCCGCGAAGCCCGCGGGCGACGCGCATGTCAGCGCGGGCAAGCCCAAGGCGGCTGAAAAGCATGGCGAGGGCCATGGTGAGGCACCCGCCGGCGAAGCGCATCATGCGGGAGGCAGCCAATGACCGCTGATCTCGCCCTCATCTGGCCCGAACTGATCCTGACGATCGGCGGGCTGATCACGTTGATGCTCGGCACCTTTCTCGGCGATCGCCAGGTCGGGCTGTACCAGCTCGCCGCGCTGCTCACGCTCGGCGCCGCCGCGGTCGCCGTGGTCGCGCTGTTCGGCACCAACGCCACGGTCTTCTCGAACACGCTGTCGGTCGATGCTTTCGGCGGCTTCGCGAAGCTGATCATCTACGGCGCCAGCGCCGTGTCGATCCTCGTCGCGCCGCGCTTCTTCACCAGCGGCATGCGCGCCGAATATCCGGTGCTGATCCTCTTCGCCGCGCTCGGCATGGGGATCATGGCCTCGTCGCGCGATCTGATGACGCTCTATGTCGGGCTCGAGCTCAACAGCCTGGCCGCCTATGTGCTCGCCAGCTTCATGCGCACCGACGAAAGGTCGAGCGAAGCCGGGCTCAAATATTTCGTCCTCGGCGCGCTCGCCTCGGGCATGCTGCTCTATGGCATCTCCTTGCTCTACGGCTTCGCGGGATCGACCGATTTCGCGACCATCGCGACGCGCATGGGCGGCGAGCTCAACATCGGGCTGATCTTCGGCATCGTCTTCGTGCTCGCCGGCCTTGGCTTCAAGGTCAGCGCGGTGCCGTTCCACATGTGGACCCCCGACGTCTATGAAGGCGCGCCAACCCCGGTCACCGCCTTCTTCGCCAGCGCCCCCAAGGTCGCGGCGATGGCGCTGATGACGCGCGTCGTCATCGACGCGATGGGCCCCGCGGTCGGCGCCTGGCAGCAGATCATCATCTTCCTCGCGCTCGCCTCGATCATCCTCGGCGCGGTCGGCGCGATCGGGCAGAAGAATATCAAGCGCCTGCTCGCTTACTCGTCGATCAACAATGTCGGCTTCATGCTCATCGGCCTCGCCGCGGGAACGCAGGCGGGGGTCGAGGCGGTGCTGACCTATCTGCTCGTCTATGTCGTGACCACCCTCGGCGCCTTCCTCGTCGTGCTCCAGCTGCGCGATGCCGACGGCAACCAGATCGAGAGCATCCCCGCCCTCGCTGGCCTGTCGGAGCGTCGCCCCGGCCTCGCCGCGGCGATGGCGGTGTTCATGTACAGCCTCGCGGGCATTCCGCCGCTGTTCGGCTTCTGGCCGAAATACCTCGCGTTCCAGTCTGCGGTGAATGCGAACCTCGTGCCGCTCGCGGTGGCGGGCATCGTCGCCTCCGTCATCGGCGCATATTATTACATCATGATCATCAAGACGATGTATTTCGACGACAAGTCGGAGGTCGAGATCAGCGGCGGCGGCAACATGGTCGAAGGCGCGATCATGACCGTCAGCGCTTTGTGGCTGTCGATCGTCGGCTATCTCTTCATTCCCATGCTGGGCGTCGCCTCGGCCGCCGCCGCGTCGGTGCTGTTCTGATCCCGCCGATCGAGCGGATCGCGGAGACAGGTTCGACCAACGCCGACCTGCTGGCGCGGCTGGCTGGCGGCGAGCATGTGGGCGAGGGGCATTGGCTCGTCGCCGACCGCCAGACGGCGGGCCGCGGCCGCCTCGGGCGCGACTGGAACGACGGGCAGGGCAATTTCATGGGCTCGACCGTCGTCCATCTGGCCGCCGGCGATCCGTCGCCCGGGACACTGGCGCTGGTCGCCGGGGTGGCGCTGGCGAAGGCGGTGGCGGCGCTGGCTCCCGGGCTCGGCGCGCAGCTCAAATGGCCCAACGACCTGCTCGTCGACGACGCCAAATGCGCGGGCATCCTGATGGAGCGCAGACGCGACAGCATCGTCATCGGTATCGGCGTCAATCTCGTCGCCGCGCCCGAACTGCCCGATCGCCCGACCGCTTCGCTCGCCGACAAGGGGGCGGCCCTCGACCGCGACCGCTTTGCCGATGCGCTGGCCATCGCGATGACCGATGCGCTCTGGACCTGGCGGCAGGAGGGCATCGGGCGCATCATCGCCGCCTGGCTGCCGCAGGCGCACCCGGTCGGCACACCGCTCCGCGTCTCCGAACAGGGCATCGACGGCTTTTTCGACGGCCTCGCGCCCGACGGCGCGCTGCGCTTGCGCCGCGAGGGCGGCGAGACCATGTTGATCTATGCGGGTGACGTAGAACTCCGCCGGCCCGTGGAGGGGAACTGAGATGCTGCTCGCGATCGATGTCGGCAACACCAATGCCAAATTCGCGCTGTTCAAGGGCACCGAGCTGCTCGCGCGCTGGCGCATTGCGACCGACGACCGCCGCACCGCCGACGAATATATGGTGTGGCTCGACCAGTTGATGCGCATCGAGGGCCGCGACCGCGCAGAGGTCGAGGCGGTGATCATCTCGACCGTCGTGCCGCGCGCGCTCCACAATCTGCAGTTGCTCGCGCATAAATATTTCGGCGTCGATGCGCTGGTCGCGGGGCGCGAGCCCGTGACCTGGGGCATCGCGCTCAAGGTCGACGAGCCGCAATCGGTCGGCGCCGACCGCGCAGTCAACGCCATCTCGGCGCAGGCGCTCGAGCCGGGCAGGGACAAGCTCGTGATCAGCTTCGGTACCGCGACGACGCTCGACCATATCGGCCCCGACGGCGCCTATCTCGGCGGCATCATCGCCCCCGGCGTCAACCTCTCGCTCGAAGCGCTCGTCGCCGCCGCCGCCAAGCTGCCGCGTATCGCGATCGAAGCTCCTGCGACGACCAGCGTCATCGGCCGCACCACCGAAAGCCAGATGCTGATCGGCGTATACTGGGGCTATGTCGCGATGATCGAGGGGCTGATCGCGCGGATGAAGGCCGAAATCGCCAAGCCGCTCACCGTCATCGCCACCGGCGGCCTCGCGACCCTGTTCCAGGAACAGGCGCACCTCTTCGACCGGATCGACCCCGACCTCACGCTCAATGGATTAATGCATTTGTACAACCAACGGAATGCCGCATGACCAAACCCGGCAAGGAACTGCTCTTTCTCGCGCTCGGCGGTTCGGGCGAGATCGGCATGAACGCCAATCTCTATGGCTGCGACGGCAAATGGATCATGCTCGATTTGGGCGTGACCTTCGGCACGCACGACTATCCCGGCATCGATATCATCATGCCCGACCTTGAATTCATCGAGGATCGCAAGAAGGACCTGCTCGGCATCGTCCTGACCCACGGGCATGAGGATCATATCGGCGCCTTGCCCTATCTTGCAGCCGAACTCGGCGTGCCGCTCTATGCCAACCGCTTCACCGCGGGGCTGATCGCGCACAAGCTCGCCGAAGAGGGGCTGCAGGACGAGGTCAAGATCAAGACCGTCGATATCGACGCCGAATTCCAGCTCGGTCCGTTCGGCATCCGGCTGATGCCGCTCGCGCACTCGATCCTCGAGATGAGCGCGGCGGTGATCGACACGCCTTACGGACGCGTCTTCCACACCGGCGACTGGAAGCTCGACGACGATCCGGTCCTCGGCACGCCGTCGTCGGCGAAGGCGCTAACCGCACTCGGCGACGAGGGCATCGATGTCCTAGTCGGCGACTCGACCAACGCCTTCAACCCCGAGGCGTCGGGCAGCGAGGGCGGGCTGATGGACGGGCTGCTCGCCGCGGTCGGCGCGGCAAAGGGCAGGGTGATCGTCACCACCTTCGCGTCGAACGCCGCGCGCCTCAAGACACTCGGCGAGGTCGCGAAGGCGACGGGGCGCAGCCTGTGCGTCGCGGGCCGCTCGCTCGACCGCATCATCGGTGTCGCGCGCTCGGTCGGCTATTTGAAGGACTTCCCCGCCACGGTCGATTTCGACGAGGCGATGCGCCTGCCGCGGAACAAGGTCATGGTGATCGCGACCGGCGGGCAGGGCGAACCGCGCGCCGCGCTCGCGCGCATGGCCGCCGACATCCACCAGATCAAGCTCGAGCCCGGCGATACCGTCGTCTTCTCGTCGAAGCAGATCCCGGGCAACGAGGTCGCGATCGGCCGCATCATGAACCAGCTCGCCGCCAAGGACGTGCTGACCGTGACCGAGAAGCAGGCGCATATCCACGTCAGCGGCCACCCCGGCCAGCCCGAACTCGCCGCGCTCTACGGCTGGCTGCGGCCGAAGCTCGTCGTGCCGGTGCACGGCGAGATCCGCCATATGCACGAACAGGCGCGCTTCGCGCTCGAACGCGGCGTCCCCGACGCGCTGATCCAGGAAAATGGCGACCTCGTCCGCCTTGCCCCCGGCCCCGCGAAGATCGTCGAGCGTGTCCGTTCGGGCCGCCTGATCCTCGACGGCGACGTGATCCTGCCCGCCGACGGCGAGACGATCAACGAGCGGCGCAAGCTGTCGATCAACGGCCATATCACTGTCGCCGCGATCTTCACGAACGGCAAGTTCACCGAAAGCGCGGTCAGCTATCGCGGCGTGCCCGTCGAGGACGATCGCGAAGCGTTCGTCGACGAGATGCGCGAAGCTGCCGAACTGGCCGCGCTCGCGCCCTCGAAGGATGTCGAGAAGATGCGCGAGGCGATCCGCCTCGGCGTCCGCCGCATCGCGACCGACTGGACCGGCAAGAAGCCGGTGGTCGACGTCATGCTCGTCGACCTGTAGGGAGCGAGCCCATGAAATGGACCTCGGCGCTCGCCATCTACCTGCTCTTCTGGGCGTTCAGCACCTTCTTCGTGCTGCCCTTCCATGGCCGCCGCGTCGGGGATGATGCGGAGCCTTTGATCGCCGGCCAGGACCGCGGCGCCCCCGCGCGCTTCCGCCCGGTCCGCATCCTGCTCCAGATGACGATCGTCGCGACGATCGCCTTCGTGATCTATTATGTGGCCTATGTGAGCGGCTGGGCCGATCCCGACGTGCTGGGCGGGCGGTCCTGATCTTAAGCCCCTCCCCTTTAGGGGAGGGGTTGGGGTGGGGGCTGTCGAGATTGCGCGAGGCTGCTGGCCCCCACCCGCTGCGACTAGGCAGCAAGCTGCCAAGTCTCGCTGCCCTCCCCTAAAGGGTAGGGCGGATGTCGTTTACCCCCGCAACCGGTCGATCGCCTGCGCCAGCGCCACATAGAGCTTCCCGATATCCGACGACAGCAAGGTCACGCTGATCGCTGATCCGTCGCGGGTGTTCATCAGCAGGCGCAGCATCGCCTCGAAATCGTGGATGAACTGGTTGACCGAGGCGTGGAAGCCGTCGTCATTCTGGTAGACGCGCAGGATTTCCTTCGCCTCGCTATTCTCGACCAGCTTGACCGCGCGCCGCGCGAACACCCCGCGGTCGCCCTTCAGATACGCGTCCCACGCGGTGTCGCTGACCTCGGCCGACAGGATCTTGGTCAGGTCGATCGCGGTCGATTTGAGCGATTCGGTGAGCAGCCCGACCTGCTTGGCCAGCGAATCGCGGTCCGACGCCGCGATTGCCGCCTCGGCCTCGGCGGCGCGCGCCTCGACGCTCGCGCTGGTGTCCATGATTGTGATCAGCTGACGCATCAGCCGGTCGGTGGCGTTGTTCGCCGCCGCGACCGCGCGTTCGGACGCTTCGCCGATCGCGTCGAGCTGGGCCATGATCTCGGTGCGGAAGGCCGCATCGATCGCCTCGGTCGCGGTCGACTGCATCGCCTCGCGCGCGCCCTCGACCAGCCGTTCGAGCGTCGCCTGTGCCTGTTCCGCCGCTGAATCGGCGGTCTGGCGCACCTCGCCCAGCGTCGCGATCATCTTCGCGCCGCCCTGTTCGGCGAACTGGTCGGCGCCGTCGCGCAGCTTCGTGAGCGCGGCATCGGCCTCGGCGAGCGAGGCGTTGATCCGCTCGACCAGCGCTCGCTGGCTGTCGGCATGATCCGACATCTGGGCTTCGTTCGACGCGAGCGTCGCCTGCACCGCATGGACGTGCGACAAAGTAGATTGCGCGACCATCTCGGACGCTTCGAGCAGCGGCTTCAGGTCGCCGAGCGACGCCTTGGTCGCCTTGCCATGCGCCGCCATGCGGTCGATCGCGTGCGGCAGCGTTTCGTCCATCTCGCGCGTCACCGCATCGAGCGCGAGCAGCAGCGATTCGGCATGGCCGACCAGCTGCTGCGCCGAGGCATTGCCGTTCGTCACCTGCTCGGCGAAAGCGCCGAGCTGCGCCTTGGTGTCGCCGATCGCGCGGCCGATGACGTCGGCGCGTCCGGCCACCACCGTATCGAGCGCCGCAAGGCGCTCCTCGATCTCGCCGACATGGCCCGAAATCCGCGTCGCCAGCTCCTCGCTCGCGACGCCATGCTCGGCGAGCCGCGCGCCGATATCGTCGCTCGCCCCGCGCGCGACCGCCAGCCGGTCGTCGAGCTGGCCGGCGGAGGTCGCCACGCCGTCGCGAAACGCCTGCCAGGTCTCGCCCAGCCGCGCGCTCATCGCCTCGACGGTCGAGGTCAGTTCGTGGTGCAGCGCCGTCGCGACCTGCGTGACCTGCGCCAGCGTCGCGTCGTGCGCGCCGGTCACCTGCGCCGATGCCGCGAGCAATTCGGTCTCGGCCTGCTTCGTCCGCGCCTCGAGCGAGCCGATCGCCGCGTCGAGCGTCGCCGCCGACGCTTCGCCGGTCTGCGCCGCCTTCACCGCTTCCTCGGCGAGCGCCGCGAGCTTGGCCTCGAGGCTGGCGCCTTGCTGGTGCGCGACGAGCCCCGCTTCGCGGAAATTGCCCGCGAGCCGCTGCGCGACATCGTCGATCCGCGGCAGCCCGGCGAGCAGCCCGTCCATCCGCTGCAGCGCGACGTCGCCCGAGCGCGCGAGCTGGTCGTGCGCATTGGCGATCACCGAGGCGTTGGTCGCCAGCTTGTCGCTGCTCTCGGTCAGCCGCGCGACCGTATCGAGCCCCAGCTGCTGGACGATATTCGCCTGCTCGGCGAGCTGGCGCTGCGCATCGGCGATATGCAGCCCCAGCGAATGCATCGACTGGTTGAGTTGGGCATTTTCCGCGCGCAGCGCCGCCGTGACGCGCGCGAACCGCGCCTGCTCCGACCGGCTCGATCGCAGCAGCGCCATCCACAGCACCGCGAGCAGGGTCAGCGGCATCGCGATCGTTGCGATCACCCCGGGCCATTCGGCCGTCGTGGGCATATGCGCGAAGCCGTCGGTCGCCACTGCCGCGGCGAAGCCGGTCCAGCCGATACCGAGCAGGATCAGCAGGGCAGGGGCGATGCGGTCGCGGAAGGCCGAGGGGTTTGCCGCCTCTTCCTCGGCGCCATCGGCGTCGTCGAGCGCGCTCCTGTCGAGCCAGTCGCGTTCGGCGCGCACAGGCGCGGGTTCGGGCGCTGCCGCTTCGATGGGCGCGGCGCTCGCGGCCTCGGGCTCCGCCGTCTGGCCGTCCTGGTCTCCGTTCGCCGCGGAATCCCGCCACAAACCGACGATTTTCTTGTCCCCCGTCATAGCCCCATCATAGCAGCAAATGCCCGCCACGAAACGGAAACTTAACTATGGCGTGACAAGGCTGTGGAATGTCGTTCGACAGTGGCCCCCTTGACCGGTATCTGACCGCCGCAATCGGCGACGATGCGGCGATGGCGGCCGACCTGCGGAGCGCCTTCACCGGCAGCGCGCGCGACCTCGCCGACCTGATGCGCCGCGCGCGCTGCGACGCCAATTGGAACGTCGCCGCGCTCCGCCTCAAGGGGCTCGCCGCGACCTTCGGCATCATCCCGCTGATCCAGCTCGCCGAGGCGGCGATGGCCGGCGCCCCGGGCGATCCCGCGGTGCTGCGCGACATCAACCGGGCGATCGACGAAGTCGCCTGACCGGCCCGCCGCGGCGCCGGTTCAATTGCCGTTCACCCGCCTCGCACCATAGCAATTTTCAACACCCTGTCTTGCCTTGGCAACGCTAGAGGTTTAGCCGCGTTTTCCGACAGCGGCTTCCCACGGCGTGTCCGGAACGCGGGGCCGAATCGAAGGAGAGATTTCAGATGTTCACCCGTTTTCGCTCGATGCCCGCAACGGCGATGGCCGCCGTGCTCGGCTGCGCGCTGATGGCGACCGCCGCCGTTCCCGCCGCCGCGCAGGACAAGCCCAAGAAGGAAAAGAAGGGCAAGAAGGAAGAAGCGGCCGCGACGGGCCAGATTGCGATCACGCCCAGCAAGGCTTTCGGCCCGACGGTGAAGAAGATCCAGGACGCTGCCAACGCCAAGGATGCGGCGCTGCTGCAGGCCGCGCTAGCCGAGGGCGAGCCGCAGGCGACCACCCCCGAGGACAAATATTGGCTCGGCCACTTCACGCTCCAGCTCGGTATCCTGACCAAGGACAAGGCGACGCAGGGCAAGGGGCTCGAGGCGATGCTGGCGTCGGGCAAGACCCCGCCCGAAAGCGCAGCGCTCTATAATTTTTACACCGGCAGCTTCGCCTATGACGAAAAGAACTACGCGAAGGCAATCGAGCGGCTCGAGGCGGCGAGGGCCGGCGGGTCGAAGGAAGCGCCGCTGGCGACGCTGCTGATGGACAGCTATCTCGCGAGCGGCCAGGTCGACAAGGGCATCACCCTTGCGAAGGAAGCGATCGAGGCGACCCGCGCGGCGGGCCAGCGTCCGTCGGACGAGCTTTATGTCCGCCCGATCCGCGCGCTCCAGGCCGCGAACCGCAACGACGAAGTGCTCGACCTGATGGCGCTGCGCATGCGCGACTATCCGCAGCCGCAGGTGTGGCGCCAGACCCTGTTCATCCTGCTCCAGCAGAGCGGCGAGAACAAGGAGGTCGCGCTCGACACGCTGCGCCTGATGCGCGCGACGAACTCGATGCTCCAGCGCCCCGAATATCTCGAATATGCCGCGCTCGCGACCGAAGCCGCGCTGCCGGGCGAGGTCGTCTCGGTGATCAAGGCGGGCAAGACCGCCAGAGTCATCCCCGACAAGGACGCCAAGTTCGACGAGATCGCCAAAGCACAGGGCGAACGCATCGGCGACGAGGAAACCACGCTCACCGCCTATGCCGCCAAGCCTTCGACGCTGTCGAATCCCAAGGTTGCGGGTGCGACCGGCGACGCGATGGTCGGCTATGGTCGCTACGCCGACGCGGTGAAGCTCTACGACGCCGCGCTCGCGGCGGGCGGCGACAAGGAGCTGTGGACCTATCGCAAGGGCGTTGCGCAGGCGCTCGCCGGCGATGGCGCGAGCGCGAAGGCGACGCTCGCCGGCGTCACCGGCCCGCGCAAGCGCCTCGCGCAGCTCTGGACCGTCAAGATCGACACTCCCGCCGCGGCGCCCGCCGCTGCCGAGGCCGCTCCCGCGACAGCAGCCGCACCGACGACCTGATCGATCGCAAAACCAAGCGAAAGGGCGCCGTCCGAAAGGATCGGCGCCCTTTTCTTGTGGCCGGGAACTAAGTTCCGCTTTGGGGTGGGGAGTGGACGGTGCCGATCCTCCTCCTGTTGGGGAAGATCGCTTAGGGCCGCAACCGCCCGAAACCGGCCATCATCCCGAACGACACAATTCCCCAACGAAAAAAGGCGGCCTTCCCGAAGGAAGACCGCCTCTTTCGTTTCGGTCAATGCCCCGAAGGGTTGTGACTTACTTCTTTTCTTCAGCCGGAGCGGCCGGAGCAGCCTTGGCGTCGGCGGCCGGAGCAGCAGCGGCGTCGGCCGGAGCGGCGGTCGCAGCAGCGTCGGCACCAGCGGCAGCGGCTTCGGCGCCTTCAGCGGCGGCGTCGGCGCCAGCAGCGGCGGCGTCGGCACCGGCTTCGGCGGTCGCGTCTGCGGCCGGAGCTTCGGTGGCGGCGGGTTCTTCAGCAGCCTTTTCACCGCAAGCGGCGAGGGCGAACATGCTGGCAGCAACGGCGATAGCAGCAAACTTCTTCATGATGTGTGGCTCCCTAAAATGCCTTTCCGCGGTGGGGAAATTCCCGTCACGCGAGCCGCGGGATTTAGCCGTTCCGTGCCAATCGTCAACAAAAATAATTGAGTTGGAGCGGGTGCGGCGGAAATCCTACTGTTTTGGTTGAGTATCACGGTAGCTCAGTATCGCTGCTGTTCGCCAGAATCGCCAGAGTCGCGGTCCAGGCGACGACATTCTGCCGAAGCTGCGCCGGGTCGACCTTGTCGAGCGTGTCGTCGGGGGTGTGGTGCAGGTCGAAATAGCGCGTGCCGTCCTGCTGCAGGTCGATCGCCGGCACCCCCGCCGCGACGAGCGCGCCGATGTCGGCGCCACCGCTCGCCGGCGTCTTGCCGCGCACGATGCCGAAGGGCGCCAGCGCCGCCGCGATCCGGTCCTCGAGCGGCTTGGCGCTTGCGGGCAGCTTGAAGTCGACGCGCCACACGCGATCGGCGCCGAAATCGGATTCGAGCGCGACCGCATGCTTCCCGGTCCCGTGTTTCTCGAAATAGGCTTTGCCGCCGAACACACCGACCTCCTCGGCGCCTGCCCACAGGATGCGGATCGTGCGGCGCGGCTGGCCGGCGCTCATCACATGCTTCGCCGCTGCGGTGACGATGCCGCAGCCCGCCGCATCGTCGATCGCGCCGGTTCCAAGGTCCCAGCTGTCGAGATGGCAGGCGATAATGACGGGGCCAGCCGCGGGATCGCTGCCCGGCACCTCGGCGATCACATTGCCCGAATGCTTCGTCCCCAGATTCTGCGGAGTGAGCACCAGCTTCATGCGCAGCGGCACTATGGCCCCGTCTCATTTTTCTTGGTGTGCATCGCCTGCGCGCGGCTCCACTGGCGCACCAGCTGGTCGGCGTCGGGGTTCGACAGCGCGCCTGCGGGAATCGGTTTCACCCCGGCCTCGAAATTGGTGCCGCCGGTGTGCGGCCCGCGATGATTGTCGGTGCCGATCGAGCGGATCACCACCGCGATCGCACCTTTCTTGGACGCGGCATTGGCGCCGGTGAAACGCCCGCGGCCATATTGGCCATAGCCGCTGCCGTCCTGCGCCGGCTCCATCTGGTTGTCGATGAAGACGATCTTGCCCTTCACCTCAGCATCGGGGGCGGCGAGCAGCGCGTCATAGCTATGATAATAAGCGACATCGCCCTCGATCCCCTTGGGGCCGGTCGAGGCGCTGTTGCCGAGCGCAGCGATGTGGAGTGCCTGCGGCAGGAAGGGGCCGGTCAGCGACGCCTCTTCGGCGCCGCGCACCCACACCTTCATGTCGAACTGTTCCTCGCGGACATTGGCGAAGCCCATTGCCTGCAGTCGCGCGACCGCCCAGCGGCGCGCCGCGGATTCGGCCTCGGTCCCCGCCATGCGTGGGCCGATCTCGGTGGTCAGGTCCTCGGTGATGCTCCACGCGATGTCCTCGCCCCGCTGCGCCAGCTCGGTCGCGCTCGGCGGTGGCGGAAGCGAAGCAAAGGCGCTGGTGGCGATCAGCAGGGCGGCGGTCAGCCCGGCGACGCGGGCGAGGGGGGCGGTGATTTTCATGCCGCCGTCGTAACCGCCCGCACCGCCTGCGCAAGCGTCGATTGCCAACACCGCGCCCATTCGCTAACCGGCGCGCAACATCTCTCCCGGCCGCGCGCTGCGGCCCAGCCAGACATCGGAGCAAATCCCATGGCCGCCCAATATAGTTTCGTGATGAAGGGTCTCAGCAAGACCTATCCCGGCGCGCAAAAGCCGACGCTCAAGGATTTGAGCCTGCAATTCTATCCCGACGCCAAGATCGGCATCGTCGGCCCGAACGGCACGGGTAAATCGACGCTGATGAAGATCATGGCCGGCATCGACAAGGAATTCACCGGCGAGGCCTGGCCGGGCGAGGGGATCAGCGTCGGTTACCTCGCGCAGGAGCCGCAGCTCGACCCGACCAAGACGGTCAAGGAGAACGTCATGGACGGCGTCCGCCCCGTCGCCGACATGATGGACCGCTTCAACGCGATCAGCGCGCTGATGGCCGACCCGCCCGAAGACGCCGATTTCGACGCTTTGATGGAGGAAATGGGCACGCTCCAGGAAAAGATCGACGCGGTCGACGGCTGGACGCTCGACAACCAGCTCGAAATCGCGATGGAAGCGCTGCGCTGCCCGCCGGGCGACTGGAGCGTCGAGAATCTGTCGGGCGGCGAAAAGCGTCGCATCGCGCTCACCCGCCTGCTGCTCGAAAAGCCCTCGATCCTGCTGCTCGACGAACCGACAAACCACCTCGACGCCGAAAGCGTCGCCTGGCTCGAAAAGCATCTCGTCGACTATCCGGGCAACGTCATCCTCGTCACCCACGACCGCTATTTCCTCGACAATGTCGTGAACTGGATCCTCGAACTCGATCGCGGCCGCTATTTCGTCTACGAAGGCAATTATTCGACCTATCTCGAAAAGAAGGGCAAGCGCCTCGAACAGGAAGCGCGCGAGGACCAGGGCCGCCAAAAGGCGATCAAGGACGAGCTCGAATGGATCCGGCAGTCGCCCAAGGCGCGCCAGGCCAAGTCGAAGGCGCGTATCAAGAGCTTCGACCAGCTCGTCGAGGCGCAGGAAAAGCGCACTCCCGGCAAGGCGCAGATCGTCATCCAGATCCCCGAGCGCCTCGGCGGCAAGGTGATCGAGGTCGCGAACATCTCGAAGGCCTATGGCGACAAATTGCTGTTCGAAGACCTGTCCTTCACGCTGCCGCCGGGCGGCATCGTCGGCGTCATCGGCCCCAACGGCGCGGGCAAGTCGACGCTGTTCAAGCTGATCACCGGCCAGGAAACCCCCGACAGCGGTAACGTCACGATCGGCGACACCGTGCGCCTCGGCTTCGTCGACCAGAGCCGCGACGACCTCAAGCCCGACAATAATGTCTGGCAGGAAATCTCCGGCGGCCACGAGCTGATGAACATCGGCAAGCACGAGATGCAGACGCGCGCCTATGTCGGCGCCTTCAACTTCAAGGGCGTCGACCAGCAGAAAAAGGTCGGCCAGCTGTCGGGCGGCGAGCGCAACCGCGTCCACCTCGCCAAAATGCTCAAGGAGGGCGGCAACGTCCTGCTGCTCGACGAGCCGACCAACGATCTCGACACCGAGACGCTGGCCGCGCTCGAGGAAGCGCTCGAGAATTTCGCGGGCTGCGCTGTGGTCATCAGCCACGACCGCTTCTTCCTCGATCGCCTCGCGACGCACATCCTGGCGTTCGAGGGCGACAGCCATGTCGAATGGTTCGAAGGCAATTTCGAATCCTATGAGGAAGACAAGATCCGCCGCCTCGGCGACGACGCGACGCGCCCGCACGCGACGTCGTACAAGAAGCTGACACGCTGAGCCTGCAGATGGGGGAGGCGCCTGTCTCGTCGAGCGCGATCCGCCTGGACGCGGACGCGCTCAACGCCTTCATGGAGCAGGCCTTCCCGCACGCCCAGCCGGGCACGCGCGGCCATGTCGTCTCCGCTGCGCCCGGCCATGTCCAGGCGCGGATGGACCCGAACGACAAGGCGCTCCGCCCCGGCGGGCTGATCTCGGGGCCCACGCAGATGGGCTTCGCCGACATGGCCGCCTATGCGCTGGTCCTCGCGCATATCGGCCCCGTGGCGATGGCGGTGACGAGCGCGCTCAACTATCAGTTCCTGCGCCCCTGCCGCCCGGGACCGCTGTTCGCCGACGCGACGATGCTGCGGCTGGGCAAGCGCCTCGCGGTGATGGATGTGCGCATCTGGACCGACGATGCGGACAAACCGGTCGGGCAGGCGCAAGTGACCTACGCGATTCCGTGAAGCTCGATCCTCCCCGGAACGGGGAGGGGGACCACCGAAGGTGGTGGAGGGGCAGGTAATCCTCCGTTCAGCGAAGCGTAAACCGCCTGTGCCCCTCCACCATGCTTCGCATGGTCCCCCTCCCCGTGTCGGGGAGGATCTAGGCCTTCAATATTCCAGCGCCGGATACCAGCTCGTCCCGCGCCCGCCGGGCGTCAGGTCCAAAATGTTCCACAGGCTCGCGATATCGGGCGCGTCGCGCGGATCCTGTCCGGGGTCGGCCATGTCGGCGGTCATCTCGCTCTTCCAGAACAGCCGGATGCCGCTGCCGTTGCGTTTATAGACGACGAGGGCCGGATTTTCGCTGCCGTCCGCGTTGAGCAGACGGAAGTCGCGCGCATAATCGTCGCCGACGGTCTGCATGAAATCGAGCGCCTGCCACCCTCGTTCCAGCGCGAACGCCTGTTGCCGCTCGACCGGGCTGCGCCCCAGGATTTTCAGCGCTACCCGCTGCTTGATGTCGTTGGCATTGCCGTTCACCGACCCCAGCCAGTTGGTGCACATCGGGCAGGGGCGTTCGCGCTCGGGGCCGTACATCCAGAAATAGGTCACCAGCGTGTCATGCTCGCCGAACAATTCGGTCAGCTCCAGTTCGGCGCCATCGGCGTCCTTGAACCGGTAGTCGGCCGTCATCAGCGGTCCGGGGGGCAGCGCGCGGCGCTGTTCGGCGACGCGGGTCATCTTGCGGCGGAGGTCGATCTCCTCGGCCAGCAGCGATTTTCGGGCCTTGGCATAATCATCGTCTTCGCCGGGAATAGCGCGCCGCCGCGACGCGAGCGCCGGGGCGGCCAATAAAGGTTGGCGAAGGGCCATTCATGTCTCCCTGATTGCGACTGTCATCGCTTTGCCATTTTGGTGGAAAAGCGCAAAATCGGCCGCCCGCAAATGCGGGGCGCCTCGACCGGGAAACGCCCGATATCGGCGACGAGTTGCCGCGCGGCGCAGCAACCGCGATTTTATTCCGCGCCGCACTGCGCTGTGAAGGGCGTTTCGCCCTATTGCGACAGGCTGCGGAAATAGCCGCGCAGGTCGTCGTCGATTTCTACATCGGGATAATGTTTCCGAAGCCGCGATTGCTTCCACGGATATTGCGACTTGCCGTTGTAGCGGAAACTTTCGCCGACCAGGTCGACGATCGGATGGAGCCGCTCCTCGGCCTCCTGCCGCTTCCACGGCGTGCGGACGGTCGAGAACAGTGGCGGCAGCCGGTGCTGCCGGATCTCGAAAGTCCGGTTTTTCAGGTCGGCGGCATATTTTCCGGCCTTGATCCGGATGAAATCCTCGTGGAGCTTCAACGATGTCAGCGTGTCGATATAATAGGCCATCGTCAGGAAAGAGACGCGGCCCCAGAAGGCGCCGCCGGTCCCGCCGATGTCCGAATGGACCCCGGGCATCCAGATCTGGCGCAGCGTGCCCGCGTCGCCGTCGTGGCCGTCCCACGAGCGGTTCTGGAACAGCCGGCGATTTTCGTCGATCGCCAGTATATGGACCCCGGTGCGGCACCGGCTGTCGAGATCGTAATGCGGAAAGCGAATCGGGTTGAAGGTCGACATCCATTCGACCCCGCCCATGACCGAGTCGAACGCGCCGATGAACTCGATATCGACCGGGACGAGTTCGTAATTCTCGGGCTGCGGCTGTCCTTCTTCCCACGCCGCGACCACCAGCGGGGCGTAGCGGATCTCGTGCGGCCGCAGCAGACCATAGGTCATCACCAGCGCGGCAAGCGCGCGGGCCGACATCGCGCCGCGCGAAAAGCCGAAGAAGTAGATTTTGTCCTTCACCGCGCCGCGGTCATGGGCGTCGAAATTATAGTTGGAGCACAGGTTGGTATATTGATCGAGTATCTGTGCGCGCAGCGTGCTGCCGGTCGCGGCCGACCAATAGTCGCGCTTGCCCGGTTGCGACGCGATTCCCGAAGAATAGAAAACGATCTGCGGTCGCCCGTCTTCCGACCGATCCTTGAGCTGCAGCATATAAGCAAGCTCATAGACGTTCGAATAGGTTTGATAGGCATCGCCGCTGCTCGCCGATACTCTGGTGCCGTCGATCAGGAAAATAAGATGTCGACTCATGCGCATCTCCCCCGAAGCGGATGCTTGCGGAAGGGCCGCACGCAAGTCAACCATTCACCGGGGGTACGGCCGTCGCCGCAAAAATAGGGCAAAAAGCGTCAGGCCGGCGCCACTTCCCACAGGATCAGCTTGGTCGCGTGCACGTCCTCGCGCGCCTTCGTCGCATCCGACCGGCTGAGCTTCACCCCGCCCTTGAGCGCCCCCATCTCGATCATCGCGTCGATCACCACCACGCCGCCCGCGCCGACATCGACCTCGATTTCGTCGGGCCGGGCCAGCTTCGCCTTGGCGGTACCGACCTGGATATGATGCTTGCCGGGCTCGACATCCGCCATCAGCATCTGCCCCGACTTGATCTGCCCCTGCGCCGCTCCGTCGAGCGTCACGTTCATGCCCTGCAGCGCGGCGACGAAACCACGGCGGGTGATATAGATGCGCCCTTTGCCCGCCGGCGCCTGCATCGCGCGCGCTTCGGCGAGCGCGGCGGGATCGGCCTTTTGCCCGCTCTTGTTGCTCGACAGCGCCCAGATGCAGAAGCCGACGACACCGATCAGGAACAAAGGCGCGAGGACCATCATCGTGCCTTCGCCGACCAGGCTGGCGATCGAAGGCCCCATGAAAGCCCCGACGATGGCCGCGAAGAAAATGATCGTCAGCCACATCGCATTCTTGCTCATGTCCGTTCCCCTGTCTGGCGGCCCAAGACGTCTTTGAAACTCTCAGACCGGTGCAAAATCTCCCGTCGCGTCGTCCAATATGTGCAGCACCCCGTCGCCGATCGCGAAAAAGGCACCGCGCAATGTCAGCGTTCCGCGTCGTTCCTTCTCCTGGATACAGGGGAAGGTGCGCAGATTCGCTATGCTCACGCGCACAGCCGCCATTTCCATCGCGCGCCCCGCCTCGCGGTTGTCGATGTCGTCATGCTCGGCGCGCACCGCGGCGCTGGCGTCGTCGAGCATCGCGATCCAGTCGGCGATGAAGCCGCCGCGCCCCGGCTCGGCGCCCGCCATCGACCGGTGCAGCGCGGCGTGACAGCCGCCGCACAGGCCATGGCCCATCACGACGATTTCCTCGACGTGCAGGAATTGCACCGCGAACTCGAGCGCGGCCGACACGCCGTGGCGCCCCGGCGTCGTCTCGAACGGCGGCACCAGCGCGGCGACGTTGCGCACGACGAAGATTTCGCCCGGATTGGTATCGAAAATCTGCGAGGGTTCGGATCGGCTGTCCGAACAGGCGATCACCATCACCTTGGGCGACTGGCCCTCGGCCAGCTGCTCCCAGCGTTCGCGTTGTTCCGCCCAACCGCCGTTACGGAAACGGCGATATCCTTCGATCATGTCAACAAAGCGAGTCATGCAGGCGCCTTAGCATAGGTAGAGAGGTTGAGAAGAGGCGCGAGCAAGACTATGTGGGCGCCATGAACGCTCCCGCACAACCCGTATCGACGCCCGGCCAGCGCACGCGCAAGCCCGACTGGATCCGCGTCAAGGCGCCGACCAGCCCCGGCTATGCCGAAACGCGCAAGCTGATGCGCGAACTCAACCTGCACACGGTGTGCGAGGAAGCGGCGTGTCCGAACATCGGCGAATGCTGGACCAAGAAGCATGCGACGGTGATGATCCTCGGCGACACCTGCACCCGCGCCTGCGCCTTCTGCAACGTCAAGACCGGCATGCCGCGCGCGGTCGACCCGTTCGAGCCCGAGCATACCGCGATCGCGGCAGCGAAGATGGGGCTCAGCCACATCGTCATCACCTCGGTCGACCGCGACGATCTGCCCGACGGCGGCGCGAGCCAGTTCGTCAAGGTGATTCAGGCGCTGCGCCGCGAAACGCCGCAGACGACGATCGAGATTCTGACCCCCGATTTCCGCAACAAACCCGAAAGCGCGGTCGCGGCGATCGTCGACGCGCGCCCCGACGTCTATAACCATAATCTCGAAACCGTGCCGCGGCTCTATCCGACGATCCGCCCCGGCGCGCGCTATTATGCCTCGCTGCGCCTGCTCGAAAGCGTCAAGCGCCGCGATCCGTCGATCTTCACCAAGTCCGGCATCATGATGGGGCTCGGCGAGGAACGCATGGAGGTCCACCAGGTGATGGACGACATGCGCAGCGCCGACATCGATTTCATGACGATGGGCCAATATCTGCAACCGACCCCGCGCCACGCCAAGGTGATCGATTTCGTCACCCCGCAGGCGTTCGACGCCTATGCGCAGATCGCGCGCGCCAAGGGCTTCCTGCAGGTCGCGGCGTCGCCGCTGACCCGCTCCTCCTACCACGCCGGCGACGATTTCGAACGGATGCGCGCGGCGCGCGAAGCGCAGCTCGCCCGCGCCGCGGCGGACTGACGACCGAATTGCCGAGGCATCAGGAAAGCCGTCTGCTTCCGTACAGCGCCGAACAGATGTTCGCGCTGGTCGCGGATATCGCGCATTATCCTGATTTCCTGCCCTGGGTCGTCGCGCTCCGTATCCGCAGCGACAGCGAGCATGAGGCGGTCGCCGACATGATCGTCGGCTTCAAGGGGCTGCGCGAAAGCTTCTCGTGCCGCGTCCACAAACAGCGCCCGGACAGCGTCTCGGTGAGCTATATCGACGGCCCGATGCGCCACCTCACCAACGAATGGCATTTCGTGCCGACGGAAGACGGCGGCTGCCGCGTCGATTTCATGGTCGATTTTTCCTTCCGCAGCCGCATGTTCGAGGCGCTGGCCGGGCAGATGTTCGACAAGGCGCTCAGGAAGATGATCGCGGCGTTCGAAACGCGCGCCGATCAGCTTTACGGGATGGCGGGAGCTGCCTCAAAGATAGGGGCCGGGCGCCCCGAGTAGCTTGCGGGCGCCGTCGTGGAAATGGTCCGACGGGGGGTCGCGCAACGCGAATTCCCGCAACCGCTGTTCGCCGCTTTCCACTTCCAGCCGGAAATTGCCACTTTCGAGCAGGTTCGCGATCCAGCCGAGGAATTTTCCGAGCGATTCCGCGAGCACGATCTTCACATCCTCGTCGCGGCCGAACAGGATGACCTGTCCGACCCGGCCCTGCGGCCAGGGGTCGAGATCGAGTCCGATATGATTCCCCGAACCATCGTGGGTCAGCGGTATCCAGCGCGGATTGATATAAGCCGGGTCGATGGCGTCCTTGGGCCAGGCGCCGCCGGGCATCGGGTAGCGATCGCCCTTGAAGTAGGCGAGAATCTCGGCCCAGCTCCGCCACTGGGATTCGACAGCTGCCAGCGGAAGCAGCGGCAGTCCGTAGATATGCCCCAGCCGATCGTCGTTCTCGCCGTCGTGCCACCGGTATAGCTGGCGCCAGGAGGGTGGCAAATCGACGCCGACCAGGCGCTCCAGATGGTCGAGAGCTGCCTTGTTTGCAGGCGGATTGAAGACATATTTGTCCGCGGGAAGATGGGCAGAATACCATTTGTCCAGCCGAGCCAGAACGGGCGCGATATCTTCCTCCAGCAACGGCTTCGGCCGGCCCGGCGGCCTGACGGACGCAGCGTTCGATTGCCCTCCTCGTTGCGCCATCGAACCTGAAAAAATGAGAGTCGCCATCAGCGCAGCGATTCCTGCGAGGGAACCGCCAATCAGCAGTTTTCGCCTGTCTTTGTCCATGTCGTCAGGACTTTGCCGACTTCACGCCGGCAGCGCAATATCTTCCGACGGGCGCAGCGCGTCCCGCTCGGGCAGCAGCAGGTCGAGCGCGAAGAGCGTCGCGGCTTGGCGGATCGACGCGCGGTCGCCGCCCCCGAACTGCACACGCTGGGTGAAATATTCGTCGGGATCCTGTCCGCGCCGCCCGCGTGCGAAGACGACCTGGCCCACGGGCTTCTTCTCCGACCCGCCGCCCGGTCCCGCGATGCCGGTGACCGCGACCGCGACGTCGGCGTCGCTGTTCGCCAGTGCACCCGTGACCATCGCCCAGGCGGTCGCGAGCGAAACCTCGCCGAAGGTCTCCAAAATCTCGCTGCTCACGTCGAGCTGGCGCTGCTTGGCGTCGCCCGAATAGGTGACGAAGCCCGCCGAGAAGACGTCCGAGCTTCCCGCGATATCGGTGAGCGCGACGCACACCATACCGCCCGTACAGCTTTCGGCCGCCGCGACCTTGCGCCCTGCCGCGCGATTGGCGGCGAGCACGGCCTCGGCGAGGGCGCCGCGCGCCGTGATACGGTCCTGTTCCGACACGGCGAACCCTATTCGGCGCAGACGGCGGGCTGGCGCTGCTTCTCGGCGGGCTTGTCACCACCGGCCAGCGCCATGATCGCCGCCATGAAGTCGCTCGCCTGCCGCGGCGACATCGACGCCAGCGACGCCAGCAGCGTGTCGATGTCGCGGCACGACCCGGGCCTGATCTCGCCCTCGATCATCGCGGGGATCATCGCCTCGACCAGCGGCTGGAGCAGCTCGTCGGGCAATTTCTCCATCACCGCGGCGTCCTTCTCGCCGTCGTCCGCGCCGAACTTCATGAAGGCTGCGCGCGCGACGGGCCAATTGTCCGCTTGCACCGCGCGATAGTCGGCAATCATCGCTTCGACCCCGCTCGCGAGAAAGGCGTCGGTCGGCAGGTGCGTCTGGCAAGTGTCGCGCATCGCGCCGATCACCGACGGCATCGCATAGCCCATCATGCCGGCAATCTCGGCGCGCGTGATGCACGCCTGCGCCGCGGCCTGGCCCGGCAATCCCAGCATCGCCATCGCCGCGCCCGCGGCCAGCAAACCCCTGTTTTTCATCTCATTCCTTCCACAGGATCGTGGCGACGGCCTGCGCCGCCAGCCCCTCGCGCCGCCCGGTAAAGCCCAGCCCCTCGGTCGTCGTCGCCTTCACGCTTATCCGCGAAAGGGGGAGGCGCGCAATTTCCGAAATGCGCAATCGCATCGCCTCGCGGTGCGGCCCGACGCGCGGCGCCTCGCCGACGATGGTGAGGTCGAGATGCTGGATATCGCCGCCGCGTGTCCTCACGCGCTGCACCGCATAGTCCAGGAAGCGCCAGGATTCGGCGCCCTTCCACTGCGGGTCCGACGGCGGAAAATGGCTGCCGATATCGCCGTCGGCCGCTGCGCCGAGCACCGCATCGGTGATCGCGTGCAGCGCGACGTCAGCGTCGCTGTGCCCCGACAATCCGTGGCTGTGCTCGATCCGGATGCCACCCAGCCATAGCGGCTTGCCCGCCACCAACCGGTGCACGTCATATCCCATCCCGGTCGCGATCCGCATCGTCTCTCTCCGCACGCCGAGCAGGCTCTCGAGCATTGACAGATCCTCGGCAAAGGTCAGCTTGTGCAGCCGCGCATCGCCCGTAACCGCGACAACCTCCGCGCCCAGCCGCCGCACCAGCTGCGCATCGTCGCTCGCCGCCTCGCCCTCGGCCGACGCCGCATGCGCCCGCCGCAGCACGCCCAGCCGGAACGCCTGCGGCGTCTGCACCCGTGCCAGCTCCGACCGGTCGACCACGCTCGCATCGACCTGCCGCACGATTGTGTCCGCCACCGGCAGCACGGGGATCGCCGCCGCCGCGCCGCCCGTAATCGCTGCGACCAGCCGCGCAATCACCTCGGTGTCGACTCCCGGCCGCGCGCTGTCGTGCACCAGCACCACCGCATCGTCGGGCCAGTCGCTTAGCGCTGCCAGCCCATTCGCGACCGACTGCTGCCGCTCGGCCCCCGGCGCCGCGCGCGACCAGCCGGCGGGTAGAGCGATCTCGTCCGCGCTCACCAGCACGCCGGGATAGTCCGCGAGCGCGTCGAGGCTCCATTGCAGCACCGGCTTGCCGCCCAGCAATGCACGCTGCTTGGGCGCGGCAAAACCCGCACGCGTCCCGCGCCCGCCTGCAAGCAGGATCGCCACGACTTTCGGCTGATCGGAAAGGCCCGAGGATTCGTCCATCGCCAAGGCGGGTAGCGCAGCCCCGGCTTGCGGGAAAGCCGCTTAGCGTGTAGGGGCGTGCACAAATTTTAGGCAATTTGCACGAAAGTCTCCCCCATGGCGGCGTTGCGCCCCATCCAGATCGGTAACATCACCATCGCGGATCCCGTGATCCTCGCGCCGATGACCGGCGTCACCGACCTGCCGTTCCGCAAGCTCGTGCGCTATTACGGCTCGGGGCTCAACGTCACCGAGATGATCGCCAGCCAAGCCGCTATCCGCGAAACGCGCCAGTCGATCCAGAAAGCGGCCTGGGACCCCGTCGAGGAGCCCGTGTCGATGCAGCTCGTCGGCTGCACGCCTTATGAGATGGGCGAGGCGGCCAAGTTGAACGAGGACCGCGGCGCGTCGATCATCGACATCAACATGGGCTGCCCGGTGCGCAAGGTCACCAACGGCGACGCCGGCTCGGCGCTGATGCGCGACCTGAAGCTCGCCGCGGCGCTCATCGACAGCTGCGTCAAGGCGGTCAGCGTGCCCGTCACGGTCAAGATGCGCATGGGGTGGTGCCACGACAGCCTCAACGCCCCCGAACTAGCGCATATTGCCGAGGATCTGGGCGCGAAGCTCATCACCGTGCACGGCCGTACGCGCAATCAGATGTACCGCGGCGAGGCCGACTGGGGCTTCGTGCGCACGGTCAAGGACGCGGTCTCGATCCCCGTCATCGTCAACGGCGACATCTGCTCGGCCGGTGACGCCAGGATCGCACTCGCGCAGAGCGGCGCCGATGGCGTCATGATCGGCCGCGGCGCCTATGGCCGCCCGTGGCTGCTCGGGCAGGTGATGGCGGCGCTGCGCGGCGAGGCTGAGCGTCCCGACCCCGGCCTCGATGAACAATATGACGTCATTACATCGCATTATCGCGCGATGATCGACCATTATGGCGAAATGACCGGGGTCAATATGGCGCGCAAGCACCTCGGCTGGTACGTCAAGGGCCTCCATGGCTCGGCCGAATTCCGCAACAAGGTCAACCAGATCCCCGACAGCAGGGGCGTGCTGGGCGCTCTCGAGGCCTTTTACGGTCCGCACCTGACCAGGGCCGCTGCGTGAGCGCGCTGACGTCGAGCATCCCGAGTTTCGACCATGACGAGCTGATCCAGTCGCACCCCGTCGCGACGCTGCTCATCGACCGCAACGGCGTGATCCTCTTCGTCAACGCCGCTGCGGAACAGCTCTGCAACACCGGCCGCGCCGCGATGGTCGGCCATGTCGTCTATGACGTCATTCGCATGGACCGCAACTACCGCCAGCGGATGAGCGACCCCGCTTACTCCGCGCTCTTTGCGCACGGCGCCGACATCTCGGTCGGCGGGCGCAAGGCGATTTCGGTCGACATGCAGATGGTGCCCTATGGCGGCACTGGCCACCGCATCCTCGCGCTCGTCCCCTCGCAGCGCGAGGCCGAACTGATGGGCGGGTCGATCGGCCGCTCGGGCCGCGCCGCCGGCGCCGCCGCCTCGATGCTTGCACACGAGATCAAGAATCCGCTCGCCGGCATCCGCGGCGCGGCGCAGTTGCTCGCGCGGGGCGCCGACGCCGGCAAGGCGCGCTTCACCGAGCTGATCGTCGCCGAGGTCGACCGCATCGCGACGCTGATCGACCAGATGGAGCATTTCTCGCGCGGCCAGCCGATCGCTTGCGATGCGCTTAACCTCTACCAGCCGATCCACCAGGCGATGGAGGCGGTGCGCGCGCGCCAGCTGCCCGGCATCCGCTTTTCCGAGGATTTCGACCCCTCGCTGCCGCTCGTCCTCGGCAACCATGACGCCATGGTGCAAATTTTGCAGAACCTGCTGACCAACGCGTCCGAAGTGCTCGTCGGCCGCGACGACGGCGTCGTGCGCCTCGCCACGGCCTATCGCCACGGGCTGTCGATCGACAATGGCGACGGGCGCGGGCGCATCGCGCTACCGATCGAGGTCAGCGTCAGCGACAACGGTCCCGGCGTCCCCGCCGAGATCCGCGGCGATGTCTTCGACCCCTTCGTCACCACCAAGCGCGAGGGCAGGGGGCTCGGCCTCGCGCTCGTCGCCAAGCTCGCGCGCGACATGGGCGGCACCGTCCAGCATATGCGCGACGGCGAATGGACGCGCTTCCGCGTCCACCTCCCCGCCGCGCAGCAGGGGCGCAGCGCATGATCGGCAACACGATCTTGCTCGTCGAGGACGATCCGACGATCGCGCTGATCATCCGCGAAACCCTCGCCGAGGAATGCGGCAGTTTCGCCGCGGTGACCACCGTCGCCGAACGCAACGCCTGGCTCGCCGCGCACCGGCCCGACCTCGTCATCACCGACGTCGTGCTTCCCGACGGCGACGGCATCGACTCGCTCCCCGGCGCGGGGCTCGCCCCCGACGTCCCGGTGATCATCCTGTCGGCGCAGAACACGCTCGACACCGCGGTGCGCGCGACCGGCATCGGCAGCTATGATTATCTGCCCAAGCCCTTCGATCTCGAGGATCTGATCGCCAGCGTCCGCGCCGCGCTCGCGCGCCGCGGCAGCGAGCCAACGACGCAGCCCGACCCGGGCGCCGCCGACAGCCACGGGCTCGTCGGCCGCGCGCCTGCAATGCAGGCGGTTTATCGCACCATCGCCCGCCTCGCGTCGAACGACCTCGCGGTGCTGATCCTCGGCGAATCGGGCACGGGCAAGGAAGTCGTCGCACGCGCGGTCCACGCCACGGGCCTCCGCCGCGCCGGGCCCTTCGTCGCGATCAACATGGCCGCCATCCCGCGCGAGCTGATCGAGGCCGAGCTGTTCGGCCATGAAAAGG
Source organism: Sphingopyxis sp. GW821-FHT12F08 (assembly GCF_058806755.1). Classification (NCBI taxonomy): domain Bacteria; kingdom Pseudomonadati; phylum Pseudomonadota; class Alphaproteobacteria; order Sphingomonadales; family Sphingopyxidaceae; genus Sphingopyxis; species Sphingopyxis sp. GW821-FHT12F08. The sequence goes on along the minus strand of NZ_JBXAQA010000007.1, from coordinate 156,523 downwards.
GCGCCTTCACCGGCGCGACCAGTCGCAACGCCGGACGCTTCGAACAGGCGGCGGGGGGCACGCTCTTCCTCGACGAGATCGGCGACATGCCGCTCGACGCGCAGACGCGGCTGCTGCGCGTGCTGCAAAGCAACGAATATTCGACCGTCGGGGGCAGCCAGGCACTGCGCGCCGACGTCCGCGTCGTCGCCGCCACGCACCGGGACATGCGGATGCTGATCGCCGACGGCCGCTTCCGCGAGGATCTCTTCTATCGGCTCAACGTCATCCCCGTGACCCTGCCGCCCTTGCGCGACCGCCGCAGCGACATCGCCGCGCTCGTGCGTCATTTCGTCGACAACGGCCGCAAGTCGGGGCTTCCCGACCGCCAGTTCGCGCCCGACGCGATGCAGATGCTGGAACGCTACGACTGGCCGGGCAACGTTCGCGAACTCGGCAATGTCGTCCAGCGCCTCGCGGTGCTGTCGCGCGACACGATCGTGTCGGTGCGCGATGTCGAGGCGGTGCTCCACGAAAGCGGCGACGGGATCTCGATCGTCGCTCCCGAGGACGCCATCGGCCGCGCGGTCGACGACTGGGCGCGCGAGGAGCTGGCGACCGATCATGACGGCACCCTCCACGAACGCCTCGAGGCGATCGTCGAAGCCGCGCTCTTCCGCCGCGTTCTCCGCGACGTGCGCGGGAACCAGCTGGAGGCGGCCCGGCGGCTGGGGATCAACCGCAACACCCTGCGCAAAAGGCTCGGCCAACTCGATATCGACCCGACGCGGGCATAGGGGCGGGTTTCGCGTGTTAGTTGCCGTTGCCCGGCGAAAGCCGGGGTCCAGATGGCAAGCACAGCCCTTGCATCCTGGGCCCCGGCTTTCGCCGGGGAACGGGGTAGGGCGGACGTCCGCCTCCACCCCAAACCCGACACCTCTCGCAACCAAGGCCGAAACCGGCCTTTTCAGATGCCCCCCGGCGCCGCATAGTGGAGGCATGTCTGCGCCCGTCGTCCTCTTTTGCGCCGATCCGCTCGATCCGCGCTCGGTCGAACCCGATTTCGTGGGCGAGGTCAGCAGGGCAGAATCGGCGGGCCTTCGGATCGCGCGGCTCGACCACGACGAGCTTGATCAGCGAATAGACCCGGTTCGCGCGCTGCGAAGGGCGCGCTTCGAGGATGACGGGAAAGCGGTCTATCGCGGCTGGATGCTGAAAAGCGAGGCTTACGCCGCGCTCTACGCCGAACTGGCCGATCGGGGCGTTTTGCTCCTGACGACCCCGGATCAATATGACGCCTGCCACCATGCCCCGGGCTCCTATGCCAGTTTGGCGCCCTGGATGCCGTCCACGCGATGGCTTGGGCTCGATGAGCTCGACGATCCGGATAGGCGGAAGGACGTTCTCGCCGATTTTCGGAACTCCCCGCTTATCATAAAGGATTATGTGAAGTCCCAGGCCTCGGGTTACTGGCACGAAGCCTGCTACATAAACGACGCATCCGATGCCGCGGAAGTCGCGCGCGTGGTGGATCGCTTTCGCGAGCTTCAGGGCGATAGCCTTGTGGGTGGGATTATATTCAAGGCTTATGTTCCGCTACTCCCGCTTGGCGAGCCGGCCCATGAATATCGGGCGTTTTTGGTCGACAATCGGGTCGTGGGCTGTTGGCCGCGATCCGAAGCCGCGAGCATGATCGGATCTCCGCCCGCCGACCTGCTCCGATCGGTTGCGAACAACGTGCCGAGCCCCTTTGCCTCGGCGGATTTCGCGCGGGATGGCGACGGGCGCTGGTGGCTGCTCGAGGTGGGCGACGGCCAGGTGTCGGGCCTTCCCAAAGCAGACGCCGCGTCTCCGATTTTTGAAGCCTTGGCGCCCCTTCTGAGCTGACCGCGTTCCAGCGTCGATAATTGGCTTCCGGCGGTTGCCTCAAAACCAAGCCCAACCGACCCGCTTTCCGCACCAAACTGTGGCCCTCGCGCACTTTGTGTGTTTTCTATGCAACAACATTGTCGTAGCAAGGTCACAATGGCGACCAGCGCTCCTTTGGCGAACGACAGCGATTCCGGCGGACAGAACACGCGCGCCAAGGCTTGGCAGTTCGCGGTTCCCGAATATTATGCGCTCGCGGTGATGCTCAGCGTCGGTATCGCGACCTATATCTTCGTCACCGGCGATGCGCAGAGCGAGCGGCTGCTCACCCCCGCGCTCGTCGCGGCGATCATGGTCGCGAACTTGCTGCCCGCGATGACCCTGATAGTTCTGGTGGGCAGTCGCGTCGCGCGCGCGCGCGCGACCAGCTCGATGGCGGGCGGCAACGGCCGGCTGCACGTCCGCCTCGTTGCGCTTTTCTCGCTGATCGCCGCGGCACCGACGATGCTCGTTGTGATCTTCGCGTCCTTGCTGTTCCAGTTCGGCGTCGACTTCTGGTTCTCGGACCGTTCGCGCGGCATGTTCGAAAACGCCGCGAGTCTCGCCGAGGGCTATTATCAGGAAAACCAGCGCGAGGTAGGGGCGAACACCATCGCGATGGCGAAGGATCTTGGCAATTTCCTCGAAAAGGTGCCCCCCGACGATCCGAATTTCTCAAGCTATTATTTCCAGCAGGTCGTTGTCCGGAACCTCAACGAATCGGCGGTGATCGAGATCGGCGCGGACGGCATCGCGCGGACCGCGGCAGGCGTCGACCCCGACAACCGTGCAGCGGAAAACCGTCTGCAGCCCGAAATGATCAAGCGGCTCGACGCCGGCGAAGATGTCGTCGTCGTTCGCCGCTCGGACCGGATCGAGGCGGCGACCAAGCTGCCGGGGGCGCAACGTGTTTATGTCTATGCCTCACGCGACTTCAACGTGCCGGGGTTTCAGCAGTCGGTGCGTGCGGGCACCGTGCTCGCCGACTATAATGCGCTGTTCCAGCGTTCGCAGCTGCTCCAGCTCCAGTTCAACGGCGCGCTCTATCTCGGGGCCTTGCTACTGCTCGCGCTCGCGGTGATCGCGGCGATCGTCGTCGCGGACCGTATCGTCCGCCCGCTCGGCACACTCGTCGGGGCGACGCGCACCGCCGCAGGCGGCGACCTGTCAGTGCGCGTCACGCCGTCGGCGCACGACGACGAAATCTCGGTTCTCGCGAACGCGTTCAACCGCATGACCGAGCAGATCCAGGGCCAGACGCACGCACTGGTCAGCGCCAACGAGCAGATCGAGGCGCGGCGCAGCTTCATCGAGGCGGTACTCAGCGGCGTGTCGTCGGCGGTGGTGTCGGTCGATGCCGAGCATCGCGTCCTTCTGGTCAACGCCGCCGCCGAGCGGCTGATCGGCAGCCGTGCCGACGAACTTACCGGGCGTCCGCTCGAAGAGGTCGCACCCGAACTCGCCCGGCTGATCACCGGCGAAGAGCGCGAGGCGGTGGTCCAGCTCGCGCGCAAGGAGGCCGAGCCCGCGACCCTCGCCGCGAAGGCGGTCGCGCAGGGCGATGGCTTCGTGCTCAGCTTCGAGGATATCACCCAGCAATTGCTCGATCAGCGCCGCGCCGCCTGGTCCGACGTCGCGCGCCGCATCGCGCACGAGATCAAGAATCCGCTCACCCCGATCCAGCTCGCCGCCGAACGCCTGCAGCGGCGCTTCGGCGACAAGGTCGAGGGCGATCGGGCGACCTTCCGCAAGCTGACCGACACGGTGATCCGCCAGGTCCACGACATGCGCCGCATGGTCGACGAATTCTCCAGCTTCGCGCGCATGCCCAAGCCGACCTTCGGCGTCGAAGACGTCCGCGACATATTGAAGCAGGCGGTTTTCCTCTTCGAGGTCGCCAAGCCCGACATCGAATTCAGCGTGACGATTCCCCACGAGATCGAGCCGCTCGTCTGCGACCGCCGCCTCCTGTCGCAGGCGCTGACGAACATCGTCAAAAACGCGGTGGAAGCTATTGAAGAAAAATCGCAAAGCTCGGAAACTTCACCCATCGGTCACATCCGCGCGATCCTCGACATGGGTGAAGATCGAGAAATTGCGATCAGCATCACCGACGACGGCATCGGCCTCCCCGACGCGCGCGACACGATCGCCGAACCCTATATGACCACTCGCCAGGGCGGCACCGGCCTCGGCCTCGCGATCGTCAAGAAAATCGTCGAGCAACATTATGGCGAGCTCGAATTCGCCGACAACCCCGCGGGGCAGGGGACGCGCGTCACGCTGACGCTCCATCCCGATCGCTTGCGCCCGTTGATGGGACGCGGCGCGGACACGACGACAGGGCAGGCTGAAACGGTTCCCGGGCGCTTCCGAAACCGCCAGGACAGAGAAGAATATGGCGCTTGATATTTTGATCGTCGACGACGAGCGCGACATTTGCGAGCTGGTCGCCGGCGTCATGGAAGACGAAGGCTATGAAGCGCGCACGGCGTCGGACAGCGATGCCGCACTCGAGGCGATCCGCCAGCGGCGGCCGTCGCTGGCGCTGATCGACGTCTGGCTGCAGGGCTCGCGCCTCGACGGATTGGGCCTGGTCGAGGCGATCAAGGCCTTCGACCCGACGCTGCCGATCATCGTCATTTCGGGGCATGGCGGGCTCGATACGGCGGTCGCGGCGATCCGCCGCGGCGCCTTCGATTTCATCGAAAAGCCGTTCGAGGCCGAACGCCTGCTCCACCTCGTCGCGCGCGCGACCGAGAGCGAGCGGCTGAAGTTCGAATATGAGCGCCTCCGCGAGCGCGCCGGCCCCGCCGACGAACTCACCGGCAGCAGCGCCGCGATCAACAACGTCCGCGCGACGCTGAAGCGCGTCGCCGGCACGGGCAGCCGCGTCCTGATCACCGGCGCTGCGGGGGTCGGCAAGGAAGTCGCGGCGCGCGTGCTCCACGGCTGGAGCGGGCGCCAGACCGCACCTTTCCGCGTCATCTCGTCGGCGCGCATGGATCCCGAGACGGTCGAGGCCGAACTCTTCGGCGCCGAAGGCGACGACGGCACGATCCGCGTCGGCCTGCTCGAACAGGCACATGGCGGCACCTTGTTCCTCGACGAGGTCGCCGACATGCCGCTGACGACACAGGGCAAGATCCTGCGCGTGCTGACCGATCAGAGCTTCACCCGCGTCGGCGGGCGCACGATGATCCGCGTCGATGTCCGCATCATTTCGGGCTCGGCGCGCGACCTTATGATCGAGATCGCCGAAGGGCGCTTTCGCGAGGATCTTTATTACCGGCTCAACGTCGTGCCGGTCCACATCCCGTCGCTGCGCGAGCGGCGCGACGACGTCGCGTCGCTGTGCGAACATTTTGTTGGCCGCTACGCCGCCGATCGTCATGCACCGCCGCCCGAGATCAGCGGCGAGGCCATGGCCGCACTCCAGGCGCACGACTGGCCGGGCAATGTCCGCGAACTGCGCAATGTGATCGAACGCGTGATGATCCTCGCCCCCAGCGACCGGCTGGGACGGATCGACGCCGACATGTTGCCCGCCGAGCTGGTGCGCGGCGGCGCCGACATCCTGCCCAACGCCGAATCGATCACCGCGATCCCGCTCAAGGAGGCGCGCGAGAATTTCGAGCGCGAATATCTGCGTATCCAGATCAACCGCTTCTCGGGCAATATTTCGCGCACCGCGACCTTCATCGGCATGGAGCGCTCGGCGCTGCATCGAAAGCTGAAGCTTTTGGGTTTGACCGATAATTCGGAGAATGAAGTCTAGCGCGCCATGGCTTTGCGCTAGACCTGCGGCGTGCTTTGTCGCATATTGGCCACGCCAAGGCGAAGGCAATGGTCCGCAAAGGGCCGTCAAGCGGTTTCTGCCGCCAAGAACAGGAGGCCAATGTGTCCGATAAAAACCAGAATCTCCAGGATCTCTTCCTCAACGCCCTGCGTCGCAGCAAGACACCGGTGACGATGTTCCTCGTCAAGGGCGTCAAATTGCAGGGAATCATCACCTGGTTCGACAATTTTTCGTTGCTGCTGCGCCGCGACGGACAGTCGCAGCTTGTCTACAAGCACGCGATCTCGACGGTGATGCCGTCGCATGATTTCGACCTCGCGTCGCTCGGCAACGATATCCGCGAGGCACCGGCGAGCAAGGGCAAGGCGTTGCAGGACGTGTTCCTCAACGCGGTGCGCAAATCCGACGAATCGGTGACGATGTTCCTCGTCAACGGCGTGATGCTGCAGGGCGATATCGTCGCGTTCGACCTGTTCTGCATGCTGCTCGAGCGCGAGCGGCAGGTGCAGCTGGTCTACAAGCACGCGATTTCGACGGTGCAGCCCAATGGGCCGATCAACCTGAGCGATAGCGAGCCCGAAGGCGAAGCCTGATCGATATCGTAGCCGAAAGCGAAGAGGTAACGCGCGGCGCGACCGCGGTGCTGATCGTGCCCGAGTGGCACGGGCAGCGGCTGTCGCGCGACCTCGACGCGCGCGCCGAGGAGGCGAAGGGGCTCGCGCTGGCGATCGGGCTGGAGGTCGTGGCGGTGTTTCCGCTGCGGTTGCGGCAGACGCGCGCGGCGACCTTGCTGGGCGTCGGGCAGGTCGATGCGATCAAGGCGGAAGTTGGCGAAGGTGCCGCGCAGCTCGTCATCGTCGATGCGGCACTTACCGCGATCCAGCAACGCAATCTGGAGACGGCTTTTGGGACCAAAGTCATTGATCGTACAGGATTAATTCTCGAAATCTTCGGCGAGCGGGCCGCCACGGCCGAGGGGCGACTGCAGGTCGAGTTGGCCCACCTCGATTATCAGGCGGGGCGGTTGGTGCGCAGCTGGACCCACCTCGAGCGCCAGCGCGGCGGCTTCGGCTTCCTCGGCGGGCCGGGCGAGACGCAGATCGAGGCCGACCGGCGGATGATCCGCAACCGGATGGCGCGTATTCGCAAACAGCTGGAGGAGGCGCGGCGGACGCGGCAGCTGCAGCGGTCGAAACGCCAGCGCGCACCGTGGCCGGTGGTCGCGCTCGTCGGCTATACCAACGCCGGAAAGTCCACTTTTTTCAATCGCCTGACGGGAAGCGACGTCATGGCGGAAGACATGTTGTTCGCGACCCTCGACCCAACGATGCGCGAGATTCGGCTGCCCGGCATCGACAAGGCGATCTTGTCCGACACCGTCGGCTTCGTGTCCGACCTGCCGACCGAACTGGTCGCTGCGTTCCGTGCGACGCTCGAGGAGGTCACCACCGCCGACCTGATCGTCCACGTCCGCGACATCGTCCATCCCGACAGCGACGCGCAATATGCCGATGTTGTCGCCATCCTCAATTCGCTGGGCGTCAACGGGCCGCAGGGTGGCGGGGAAGGGGGCAAGGATGCGCCCGATGTGATCCCGCAGATCGAGATATGGAACAAGCTCGACACCGCCGACCCCGAACGCCGCGAGCAGATCCAGGATATGGCGGCGCGGCGTTCCGACGTCGCGCTGATCTCGGCGGTCAGCGGCGAGGGCGTCGAGGGCGCGCGCACGCTCATGGCGTCACGATTGACCGCGCTGCATAAGGTCCAGCGCATCTTCCTGCGCTACGAAGAGGGCGAGGCGGCGGCGTGGCTTCATGCGCGCGGCGAAGTGCTGGGCGATACGCCCGAGGGCGAGGGGCATGTGTTGACGGTGCGGCTCGATCCGGCCGATGCCGCGCGGTTCGAGCGGCTGTGGCCGAGCGAGGCTACTCCGACGCCTTGACCGCCTGCCAGTGCGCTTCCTGCGCGTCGAGCGACAGGCCCTGCAGCGATCCGCCGGCCTGGGCTTCCATGGCGGCAAAGCGCCGCGCGAATTTTAAATTGGCGTCACGCAGCGCACCCTCGGCATCGACGCCGAGCTTGCGCGCGTAGTTGACGACGGCGAAGAGCAGGTCGCCGACTTCTTCATGGCGGTGCGCGTCGCTGGTCGCCGCGGCGACTTCCTCAAGCTCCTCAGCGATCTTGTCGCGCGGGCCTTCGGTATCGGGCCAGTCGAAGCCCACGCGCGCCGCGCGCGACTGGAGCTTCTGCGCGCGCAGCAGCGCCGGCAGCGACAGCGCGACGCCGTCGAGAGCGCCCTTGGGGCCGCTCGCGGCGCGCTCGTCGGCCTTGATCGCCTCCCATTGTTTGCGCACGTCGGACGTCGTGACGTCACCGAAGATATGCGGATGGCGGCGTTCCATCTTGGCGGAGATCGCGTCGGCGACATGGTCGAATGCGAACAGGCCTTTGTCGGCAGCGATCTGGCTGTGGAAGACGACCTGGAGCAACAGATCGCCGAGTTCGTCGCAGATTGCCGCGGGATCGCCGCCGGCGATCGCATCGGCGACCTCATAGGCTTCCTCGATCGTATAGGGCGCGATCGTGTCGAAATCCTGCGCCAGATCCCATTCGCAGCCGCCGTCGGGGTTACGCAGCTGACGCATGACGGAGAGCAAGCGGTCGATGGAGGATGCGGGGGAAGCGGGAGCATCTGCTGGCATCACTTTATCCGATAATATATATTATGTTAAATATAGAAACAGGATTGGAGGGATGGGATCGCGTTTCAGTGTGGTCCGCGGCTATGTTACCGCCTGCCAGGTCCGGATCACCAGAAACACCAGCCCGAAGATTGCGACCCATGCGAGCGCCATCTTGACCCAGTCCTTGAGCGGCAGCTGGCGCGCGAGCAGCGAGCTGATCACAAGGGCCAGCGCGCCGACGCTCCAGATCAGGCTTACCGTCATGTCGCTCATAACTGCACCTCCAACCCGTCGTAGCCTGGCTCGACGCCCGGCGGCAATTCACCGGCAAGGTCGTCATAGTCCATCGTATTGTCCATATGCGTGATGATCGCACGCGGATTGCCGACCTTTTCGAGCGCCGCGAGCGTCATTGCCAGATGCGGATGCGTCGGATGCGGGTAGCGGCGCAGCGCGTCGATCACGAACAGGTCGACGCCCTGGAAAAAGTCGACCATCTCGTCAGTGAACTTAGAAAAATCAGTGGCATAGCCGACCTTGTGCGCACCGTCGCTGAAGATCAGGCCGCTCGCCTTGATCGGCCCGTGCGGCATTTCGATCGCCGACACCTCGATCGGGCCGATCGCTTGATGGTCCTTGAGGTCGATCGGATCGACCGACGCCGGATAGCCGGCGTTGCCGGCAAAAGCGTAGGTAAAGCGCCATTTGAGCGTGTCCAGCACATGGTCGCGCGCATAGCAGGGCACCGCCGAACCACGCAGATGCATGACCTGGCGCAGGTCGTCGAGCCCGTGGGTGTGATCGGCATGCTCGTGCGTCCAGATCACCGCATCGACCTCGCCCACTTCGGCGGCGAGCAGCTGGAGCCGCATGTCGGGGCTGGTGTCGACGAGGATGCGATAGCCGCCAAGCGCGATCAGGATCGAGGCGCGGCTGCGCAAATTGCGCGGGTTTTCGGGGTCGCACTGGCCCCAGTCGTTGCCGAGCCGCGGCACGCCCGACGAGGTGCCGCAGCCGAGGATGCGGACCTTCATGGTCTCATGACCAAACTCAATCCGTTCGTGCTGAGCTTGTCGAAGCACCGTCCTTCTGCCTGGCGCGTCGAAGAAAAGAACGGCCCTTCGACAAGCTCAGGGCGAACGGAAAAGATTGAGATGCCAGCGACATGGCGTGACGTCATGGCGTCGCCTTGCTGAAAAGCGCGTAGAAATTGGCGCCCGTCGCTTCGCCTAACGAGACGCGATCGTCGCCGCGCAGTTCGGCCAGGAAGGACAAAGTGTCCGCGACGAAGGCCGGCTCGCCGGTCTTGCCGCGGTGCGGGACGGGGGCGAGAAAGGGGGAGTCGGTTTCGATCAGCAGCCGGTCCTGCGGCAGCCATTTGGCGGTCGCCTGAAGCTCGGCGGCGTTCTTGAAGGTCACGATGCCCGAGATCGAGATATAAAGGCCGAGGTCGAGCGCCCGCTTCGCGAAATCGTCGCTCGCGGTGAAGCAGTGGATGACGCCGGGGAAGGCCGCCCTGCCCATCTCCTCGCCCAACAGCGCGAGCGTGTCGGCCTCGGCATCGCGCGTGTGGACGATGACGGGCAGACCGGTTTGCTGCGATGCGTGGATGTGGCGGCGGAAGCTGTCCTGCTGTCGCACGCGGTCGCTCTTGTCGTAATAATAGTCGAGCCCGGTCTCGCCGATCCCGATCACGCGCGGGTGCGCGGCGCGCTCGACCAGCTTCGCGGTGTCGACATCGGGATGATGGTCGGCGTCGTGCGGATGGATGCCGACGCTGGCCCAGACATCGTCATTGGCCTCGGCGGCAGCGAGCACATCGTCCCATTCGCTCTCGCGCGTCGCGATGTTGAGCATCGCGGTCACGCCGCGGTCGCGCGCACGCGTCAGCACTTCGCCCTGCTGTTCGGCAAGACCCTTGTAATTGAGGTGGCAGTGCGAATCGACGAGCATTACGCCTCCCCTTCCCCCTCGGGCAATTCGAGGCGCGGGAAGATCGGGACCGGCTGGCCGACGGTGAAGCCGCTGTCGGCGAGCGTCGCAAACCAGTCGGGGTCGGCGAGCGCCGCAGAGTCGCGCGCGTCTTCAGCGATGCCCATCTGGCCGAGCAATGTGTCCGCCGCCGCTGGCACGACCGGGCGGATCGCGATCGCGAGCGTGCGCACCGCCTGGAACAGGGTCATCAGCACCGCGCGCATGCGTTCGGGGTCGGTCTTGCGCAGCGCCCAGGGCGCCTGCGCATCGACATATTGGTTGCAGGCGAAGACCGCGCGGATCCAGTCCTCGATGCCGACCGAGAAAGCGAGTTGCTCGAATTCGCGCGGCAGGCGTTCGGTCGCCATCGCGTGGAGGTCGGCGAGCAGCTCGGCATCTTCCTGCGCGGGCGCATAGTCCGCCGAAAGCTTGCCGTCCAAATTCTTGAAAATCATCGATAAGCTGCGCTGCGCGAGATTGCCGAAGCTGTTCGCTAGATCGGCGTTGGCGGTGCGCACGATCGCTTCGGCCGAATAGCTGCCGTCCTGGCCGAAGCTGACTTCGCGCAGCAGATAATAACGCAGCGCGTCGACCCCGAAGCGCTCGGCGAGGGTCATCGGGTCGACGACATTGCCGAGCGACTTCGACATCTTCTCGCCGCGGTTGAGCAGGAAGCCGTGGCCGAACACCTGCCTGGGCAGCGGCAGCTTCGCGCTCATCAGGAAGGCCGGCCAGTAAACCGTATGAAAACGAACGATATCCTTGCCGATCATATGGATGTCGGCGGGCCAGAACTTGCCCCATTCGCTTGTCCGATCGGGGAAGCCGAGCGCGGACATGTAAGTGGTGAGCGCATCGACCCAGACATACATGACATGTCCCGGCGATCCCGGTACCGGCACGCCCCAGTCGAAGCTGGTGCGCGAGACGCTGAGATCCTTTAAGCCCCCCTCAACGAAGCGCAGTACCTCGTTGCGGCGGCTTTCGGGGCGGATGAAATCGGGGTTCTCGTTGTAGAGCGCGAGCAGCTTGTCCTGATAGGCCGAGAGGCGGAAGAACCAGCTTTCCTCGACGGTCCATTCGACCGGGGTGCCCTGCGGCGAGAGCCTGGCCTCCCCCTCCCCCTGGAGTTCGCCTTCGTCGTAAAAGGCCTCGTCGCGGACCGAATACCAGCCTTCGTAGCGGTCGAGATAGAGATCGCCGTTGGCCTCCATCGCGCGCCACAGCGCCTGCGACGCGTCGTGATGCGCGGGATCCGACGTGCGCATAAAATGATCGAAACTGATATTCAGCGTGGCATACATCTCGCGGAAATATCCCGACATTTCATCGGCGAGCTCGATCGTCGGGCGGCCCTGGTCGCGCGCGGTCTGATACATTTTCAGGCCATGCTCGTCGGTGCCCGTGGTCAGCCGCACATCGCGGCCGCGCGCGCGCTGGAACCGCGCCATCACGTCGGTCGCTATCGCCTCATAGGCATGGCCGATATGCGGGCGGCCGTTGGGATAGCTGATCGCGGTGGTGATGTAGAAGGGGGTCTTGGTGTCGGACATGGCCGCGCCTTAGCGGGTGCGGGGCGTCAGGGGAAGCGCGTCGTCGGTTATCTTGCTGCCGCTTTCGGCGCCAGTTCGGCGAGGCAATTGCCGATTTCGAAGCCGACCATCGCGCCGTCGTACGAGCCGCGGATCGCATCGCGGACGGTACGCTGGACGCGGTCCCACTGCGCGAGCACCGGCGCGATTTCGGCGAGCGGGCGTTCGCGCGCGAGCCGGGCGAGCAGGCCGGGGACGATGTCGATGACGAGTTCGAGCTTCGCGCGGTTGCCGGTGCCGGCGACCTCGCGCGCGAGCGCTTCGCGCAGGCGGTTGTCGGGGTCGCCCGAGGTGGCGATCGCGAGCAGTTTCTTCTCCGTCGCGGCGACGTCGCTGTCGACCAGCTCGAGCGCCTTGCCGGGGATGCCGCCCGCCGCGGCGACGGTCGCGCGGACCTCGGCCATCTCGGTCATCGGGCGCTTTTCGTGCAGCCACGCCGTCATGACGTCACGCTCAACGGGTTGAAAACGCAGCGTTCTGCACCGCGAACGGATCGTCGGGAGCAGGCGGCCCGGCGAATGGCTGACGAGCAGGAAGACGGTCTGCGCGGGCGGTTCCTCGAGGGTCTTGAGCAATGCATTGGCGGCGTCGGTCTCGAGGTCGTCGATCGCATCGACGATGATCGCGCGCCAGTCGCCCAGCGAGAGCGAGAAGTGCAGGCGGCGGATCATGCCGCGGATCTGGTCGATCGTGATGTTGCGCGCGAGATCCTTGCCCTTGTCTTTCACCTGGCGCGCCAGGTGGAGGATTTCGGGATGGTTGCCGGCATCGACGAGGTGATCGGCGGCGGCGTTGCCGGGGTCGTCGAGCGACGGCGCCCGCCCCTGCCCGCCCGGACCGTGCGTGACGAGGAAGCGCGCGGCGCGCGCGGCGAAACCGGCCTTGCCCATCCCCTGCGGCCCGGCGAGCAGCCAAGCGTGGTGGAGCCGCCCGGCAGCCCAGGCTTCGAGGAAGGCCGCTTCGGGGGCTGCGTGGCCGATCAGAGCCATGGCGCGAGATGCTCCAGGAGGCGGGACGTCACGGCGTCGGGGGCGCCGCCGGCGTCGATCACGCGCCAGCGCGCGGGCTCGGCGGCGGCGAGCTCGGCGAAACGCGCGGCGAGGCGCGCCTGATATGCGGCGGACTTGTTGCCCATGCGATCGGCGCCCGCGGCGTCGCGCACCGACAGGCGGCGCGCGGCTTCGTCGGTGCCGAGCGTGAGCAGGAAGGTGCGGTCGGGGAGTAGGCCTTCGGAGCCAACCGCGTGGAGCGCGAGGATGTGGGCGTCGGTGAGTCCGCCGCCCCCGCCTTGGTAGGCGCGCGACGAGTCGACGAAGCGGTCGCAGATCACCCACGCGCCGCGCGCAAGCGCCGGGCGGATGGTGCGCGCGACATGGTCGGCGCGCGCGGCGGCGAAGAGCAGCGCCTCGCTACGCGCGTCCCAGCGATCGTCGCTTCCTTCCATGAGGAGCGTGCGGATCGCCTCGGCCCCCGGGCTGCCGCCGGGTTCGCGCGTGGTGACGACGTCGATGCCGCGCGCGGTGAGCGCAGCGGCGAGCGCGCGGAGCTGGGTCGACTTGCCAGCCCCTTCCCCACCTTCGAGCGTGATGAAGCGCCCGCTCACCGCGCGGCGACGCGCTGGCGCGAAGGCTGGGCGAAACCCCAGTCGATCAGCCGCGCGGCTTCCTCGCGGCGCGCTTTTTCGCTCGTCAGGCCCGCGACGACCATCACCAGCCGCCGCCCGCCGCGCTTGGCCGAGCCGAGGAAGCAATAGCCCGCCTCCGACGTGTGCCCTGTCTTGAGCCCGTCGGCACCTGCGAGCCCGAGGATCGGGTTGCGGTTGGGCTGGACGATCGGCGTGCCGTCGGGCGCGGTGCCGTGCTGGAGCTTCGGAATTGCGAAATAGCGCGCATAGGCGGCGGAATGGTCGCGGATCAGCCGGTCGGCGAGCGTGACGAGGTCGGCAGCCGACACCTTGGTCATTCCGCCGTCGGGCCAGCCGTTCGGCGTGCCGAACTTACTCGATTTCATGCCAAGTGAGGCCGATATAGCATTCATTCTTTTGACAAATTTATCCTCGCTGCCATCGATGCCGACCGCGAGGACCGCGGCGGCGTCGTTGCCCGAGACGGTGATCAACCCCTTGAGCAGGTCATCGACGCTGACCTTTTCGCCGGGCGTGAGGAACATCGACGAGCCGCCGTTGCCCGCGCGCCATTTCTTCCATTCGGCCTCGCCGACCGTGAACCGGGTATCGCGCGACAATTTGCCCGCCTTGATCAGGTCGAGCACGACATAGGCGGTCATCACCTTGGCCATCGAGGCGGGCGAGAAGCGCTGGTCGGCGCCGCGCGAATAGAGGATCGCGCCCGAATCGAGATCCTTGAGCATCACGATCGGCGCCTGCGGCACATAGGCGGCGGCCTGCGGCGCGGTCGGCACGGCCTTCGGCGGCGCGGCCTTGGTCTGCGCCGAAACCGACGTGCCGTGGACGAGCAGCAGCAGCGCCAGCGCGGCGCCCCCTGCCCCAGCGATGGAGAAGCGACCCGGCATCGGGATCAGCGGTCGCGCTGGACCTGCGCGTCGCGGAATCCCTTGGCCTTGGCTTTGCCGACGGCGGCGAGCGCGTCGGCTTCGCTGGCATAGGGGCCCATGCGCACGCGCCACAGATTGCCCGCCTTGATCGCGGTGCCGCCGACCGATTTAGCGGCCGACTTGGCGCGCGTCTCGCCGCTGAAGGCCGCGACCTGGACGACATAGCTCCCGGTGGCGGCGGGCTTGGATGCAGGCGCTGCGGCGGGTTTCGGCGCGGGCGCCTTGGTCGCCGCGGGTTTCGCGGGCACGGGCCTCGACGCGCCCGGCCCCTCGACGATGAAACGGTCGCCGCCTGGTGACGGCGCGGAAGGTGTGGACTTGCTGGCGGTCGCGGTGACGGCGCCCGCGGGAACGGGCTGGCCCGCGAGCTTGCCGCGCAGCAGCACGAGCAGGGCGTCGGGGGTCGCGAGCCGCTCGGCGACGGGCTGGCCGCTGTGCAGCTGGAGCTTTTCGGAGGTGGGCGGATTGGTGCGGCGCACGCGCACCGCGGCGAGCCCGCTATTGAGGCCGAGCTGCTGCGCGGCGCCACGCGACAGGTCGATCAGCCTGTCGTTCGCCATCGGCCCGCGGTCGTTGACGCGGACGAGGACCGTGCGCCCCGTGTCGAGCGCAGTGACCTCGACATAGGAGGGCAAAGGCAGCGTCTTGTGCGCCGCGGTGATCGCGTCGGGGTCGAAGGGCTCGCCGGTCGCGGTCGGGCGCCCCGCGAGTTCCTCGCCATACCAGCTCGCATAGCCGACATCGTCATAATCGGCGATATCGGCGGGGGTGTAGGTGATGCCGCCGACGGTGAAGGGCGCGCCGAGCTTGGGCGAGCCGTCGACGGCCGCCGGGCCGCCGGCGGGCGCCGGCGCGGGTGCCGCGCTGGGCCCGCTGTCGCGCTTGCCGTCGAAACTTCCGCAACCCGTCAGCACGAGCATCGCCCCCGCGACCAGCCACCCCCCGTTAGCGATCGATTTCATCCGCCAATAACCCCACAGACAATGCGTAAAAGTTGGAACAATTGTAATCGAGTATCGCACGATAGTTGCCGGTCAGCAAATAGGCGGTTTTTCCGGGGCCATCGGGTTCGAGCAGGGTCGCCTGGACCTGATCGGCGGGCCAGCGTCCGCCGGCGGGGACGATGCCGTCGGCGCGCCATTCGGCCATCGAGCGCCAGCGGCTGTGGCGTTCGAACACGCGCGGGCAGCGCGTCGCCTGGAGCCGGCTCGCGACGCGCGCGCGGTTGAAGCCGTCGGGAACGCGCACCGCGACGCCCCATGGCTGGCCTGCGCGCCATCCGGCGCGGCGGAGATAGGCGCCGATCGATTCGATCGCGTCGGCCTCGCTCGACCAGATGTTTGCGCGGCCGTCGCCGTCGCCGTCCTCGGCGACCTCGAGATAGACCGAAGGCAGGAATTGCGGATAGCCGAAGGCGCCGGCCCAGCTGCCCTTGAGCACCTGGCGCGGGACGCCGCGCTCGACCATCTGCAGCGTCGCGAGGAATTCGGGCTCGAACAGGCTGCGGCGGCGCCCCTCATAGGCGAGCGTCGCGAGCGCCTCGGGCAGGTCGAAATTGCCGGTGACCTGGCCATAGGCGGTCTCGTGGCCGAAGATCGCGATCATGATGCTGGTCGGCACGCCGGTGCGCTGCTCGATGCGCGACAGCAGGGGCAGCAGCCGGTCGTGGACACGGCGCCCGCCGCCGATGCGCGCGGCGTCGACATGCTTCGCCTTATAGGGCGCGAAGGCGGGGATCGGGGTGTTCGGGCTGGGCGGGCTGCCGAGATTGTCGCGGTCGAGCGCGACGACGCGCGCATTGTAGCGCAGCCCCGCGGTGACGCGGTCGAAGGTCGCGCGCGAAACGCCCTTCGCCTGCGCCTTGGGCCATAGCGACTGGACATAGGCATCGAAGCCCGGATCGCCGCTGCCCTGCGCGTGGAGCGGCGCCGAGGCCGCCATCGTCCAGGCCGAGGCGACCACCGCCGCCAGCCCTATAAAGCGGGCGATTCCAGAAGTTTTGCGTCGCATCATGTCCACCCCATAGGGATGATGTGGCACGGATGCACGTGTCATGAACAGGGGGCCGGGAGACGAGTCGAGTCATAAGCGCGGCGGATGGAATGGCCGCGCTTTCCGGCAGTTCGATCGGTGCGACCCGAGCCGGGCGGCGTTGACGCTGTTGCCCGGCGGCGGTACGCGCAGTGCGGATTTTCATGAGGGGCGCAATGGGTATCGATCCGGGAATATTGAGATTTTTCTCCCCCCTGCGCCGCCTGCGCGGGTGGCAGCGCCTGTGCCGGGCGCTCAGCGGCCCGGCGCGCCAGGCGCATGGCGAGATCGCAATGCGCTATTCGCGCGGCGAGGTGAGCCTCGATCCCGGTTCCTTTGTCGAATGGAACGTCCTGGTCCTCGGCGATTATGAAGGCGACGAGAAAAGGATATTCTGCGATCTGGCCCGGCGGCGCGGCAAGACCGGGGCATGCCTGGACGTCGGCGCCAATGTCGGCATGCATTCGCTGACCTTTGCCGAATGTTTCGATCAAGTGGTTTCGGTCGAACCGAATCCGCCGGTTTTCGAACGCCTGGTCCGCAACATCACGAGCGGGTCGACGGGCAATATCCGCCCGCTGAACGTCGGGCTCGCCGACAACGACGGCGAATTGCTCTTTTACCAGCCCACCGAGGCGAACCAGGGCACCGGCACTTTCGATCCGATGTTCGCCCCCGCCCATGCCCGCGAGATTTCGCTGCCGATCCGCATCGGCGACCAGATCGTCGAGGAGACCGGACTGGCGGGCCGCATCGATGCGATCAAGATTGATGTCCAGGGTTTCGAGCCGCAGGTGCTGGCGGGGTTGGGCGCGACGCTGCGCCGGTGCCGGCCGCTGCTGTGGTTCGAGGTGTCGGATTCGACGATCGAGCGGATGGCGGACTATGGCGGCGTCAACGGCGTCGTACCGTTCGAATTCGACCTGTTCCGGTTCCGAACCTATCCGGTCGCGGGGGTTTTCTACCGGACGGAACTGGTGGCATGCGATGCGGATGCGCCGCTGACCAATGCCGATTATCTGGTCGTGCCAAAGGGGTGAAGGTTGGGCCGCGGTCCGATGAGGTTTGATCGGACCGCCAAGGTTTACCCTTGTCGGCCACGAGGCGTTCGCTATGGCGCAGGGCAAGGACAGGTGGCCGAGTGGTTTAAGGCAGCGGTCTTGAAAACCGCCGTGGGTGCAAGCTCACCGTGGGTTCGAATCCCACCCTGTCCGCCAGCATCGGATGATCGGTTCCGACGCTGTGTGCTTTCAGCCCGCACCGTGAAGAGATATCGACCTTCGTTTTCCGTCGGCATCGGAACAATTTTTGATGCAACAAAATGGGCAATAGGGTTGCAGAGATAAATTTTCGATTCGGGCGTGTAGCGGGTTGAGCCTCGGAGCGGCCGAAGCTGGGCCGTGAGCCGACTGTCAGCTTTACGCCTAGTCAGACCAGCAGCTGACGGCCAACGATTATGTTAGAGTATCTTCTCGACCAGAAGTCGAAACTGCGGCTGTGCCCCTAGCTCGCGCATACGCATTTCCAGCTTGGACCGAACAACTCTGAGGAGCTCCTTTGGACGCTCTGCGGTCAAGTCGATCTCGAGGCTCTTGCCCGACAGCTTGTCAATAGCGACGATTGTGAACTTGGCCCCGATTGCGTCCTCCACGGCCAATCGCCAAAGCCATTTGTGAGGTACGCTTTCACGAGTCATCGTCTCGCCCGGCCGCCTTTGCTCAGCCCACTTGTTTCGCAGCGGATAGCCCTGCGCGATGTAGTGCTGCGCCCAGTTCGTTTCCGAAACGAACGACGCGATGGCATCATCGACGCGTTCAATCACCCGAAAACGTGGCACGCCGCCGCGCCGCATGATGTCGTACATCAGGCCCTCCACATAGCTCGTCGGACGCCGTGTCGCCGTGCCTGCCTCGCGTAACCTGCGGTCTACGCGCAATGCGAAGTCTTTCGATTGGCCCACATAAACGATGAGGGTGTTGAATTCGCCGACATGGTCCGGCGTCGTGGGATCGTGGATCGCATAAGTGATCCACCCCTTCTGTTCGCCCTCAAGCTTCGCTCGAACCTTCTCGCGATCAACCGCTGCGCGAAACTGTGGGTCCTGCCAATAACGAGTGAAGCGTTTCACCGGAATAAGATGCGCGACTCGGCGAAGCTGCGCAATCACTGAGCGGGGCACTCGGCGGCTTTTCGACTCAATCCGCGCCGTCCATGACCGATCCGCGGACTCCTGGAAGCTGTTGTCGCACAGAATCGGCAACAGGTTGCGGGGAAAATTCGCGCGTAAGCGCAAACCGCGCCCTCACTGTGTTGCTTGGGGCTTCGCATCCAATTCAGCGAATAGTTCATCGAACGCGCGATCAGCCCCCCACGCTTGTGCGGACGTAAATGCAAGCATTCGAATCTGATCCGCCGAAAGGTTACCACTCTCCGGCTTATAGCCGAGGTCATGCTCTGCTTCCGACCAAGCGTGTTGGAATAGAGTTTTAATTTGAAGCTCAAAGAAAAGTGGAATCTGCTCCTTAGGCCATGTTCTGTCTATTATTTCGTTCGGAAAAAGGCATATGAAGTGCCTGCCGAAATAGCCGAATTTCCATTCGGAGTCTGGAACGACGTCTTTTGCCTCTGTTGTACGGAAATATGGCAACAATATTTCAGTGATGCGTTCGACGTCAACTTTATAAAATACCGTTACCCTCGCGCCAATCTGATCCTGTATTTGAAACAGTGGCTCTCGGTATTTTGGCGTGCCATCTTTGTTGAGGATGGCCGCCTTCCGTATAAAACGCTCCACGCTCTTGGCCCGAGCTGAAACACGATCAATTCGAGGCTCTCCGTGCACGTAGTCTGAGATCAAGTCGGCAAGGCCCTTCGCTAAAGGTGTGAGCACCGCTTCGTGACGAGCGGCGTAATCTTTTTCGAGAGTCATCGAACTGCCTTCGACAGCTTCTGACCAACCACCTTGCCAGTGGTAGAATAGGTAACTTCTCCCGCATCCGAGGACTCGCTGCGCTGGAACACCTCATCAAATCTGCCGGTAGCTGCTGTTAACAGAGCTCCGTTGCTGAGCTCAATCGTCCTATAAGACAGCTGCCTGTTAAATTCTTCAGCACTAAATCGAAATCGATCATTCACTAAATCGTGATGTCTCATCTCACCTACGACCGCATTACGCGCATCCGGAGACAAATTAAATCGATCTAGAAACTGTGAAGTGGTCATGATCTCACCGTTAAGGTTCTCCCCAAGAATTGCGGCCGCGACTATCTCACTCCTTACGCGCGGCTCGCCGGATGATCTGGATGCATTTTTCATGGCAACGGCTAAGACTCTTGTTCCCTGCGCAGCCGTGGTCCTAAAGTCTGATGCGAGGAACTCATTGATCCAGTACTGCGATACGTCAGTCTCTTTGCTAGTTACCTGCCGGTCTACAGCCCTTCCTGCCCAGAATGCGGCATCTGACATAACATCCTGGTACATGACGGCCTTGTATAATTTAGCACTGCGGAGAAAGATGCGTTCGACGAATTGGACGCTGAGAGCCTCCCGATTTTCGTCTGCCAAAATCCCGCTGTATGCCGCAAATCTAGCGAGAATTACGCGCCGCTCGCCGTCAACATCACCTACTGCTAGAAAAAGTAGACCAAGTGCAGATCGCTTGGTGGAGTACAAAGCAAGCCTTGTCGCTAAGAGCAATCCAGACGCAACTGACGGGGCGGCCGCGTACGCAAGCAATAGGTCGCGACAGTCGTTTTGAGCTACCCCGTCGGCGCGGCGGTTGAACGAGATCTCGATCTTACATTCTCGTTCTGAAGTGTCGAAAACGTCTTGGAGGAGGTCAAAAACCTCACCCGTGAGTGGTACATCCGCACCAACGATCTCACGAGGTATCTGGAGGCCCCGGTTGGGATAGACTAGGTATGTCTGTAGATGCGTTATCGCCATTGGACGTCCCCCAGTAATAGACGGCAACTATCACTTTTTGTTCATGCTGGCTGCACTTCATTGGCATGTTTAGCGCCACATTGTTCGGCCTCCAAATCAACTCCGTTGGAGGCATGGCAAAGGCCCGAGCGTGCCAATCTTTTTTGGATAACGCTTCTTGTGAAATTTACCCCCGCACGATATTAAGAAACTGAAAATAAACAATATCACGTGCAACCCTATTGCCCATTTTGTTGCATAGCGCGTTTGCCGTATTGCTCACGCTTGTGTCCAACCCGCGGTCTGCACCAGCACCCACAGGCCGATTAGGAGGAACAGCGCGGCGGCGATCTTCCGCACTGTGCTCAGATTCACGCGCTTGAGCAGTTCATGCCCCAGAAAGATCGCCGGCACATTGGCGATCATCATCCCCAGCGTGGTGCCCGCCGTCACCAGCGCGACGCTGTGATATTGCGCGCCCAGCGCTATCGTCGCGACCTGGGTCTTGTCGCCCATTTCGACCAGGAAGAAGGCGACCAGCGTCGTCAGGAAGGCGCCAAAGCGGGGTTTCGGCGCGTCGTCGTCGTCGAACTTGTCGGGGATCAAGGTCCACGCCGCCATGGCGATGAAGCTGGCGCCGATCGCGGTGCGGAACACCGGGCTGTCGAGGAAGGCGGCGGCCGAGGCGCCGAGCAGCGCCGCGAGCGCGTGGTTGGCGAGGGTCGCCACCAATATGCCGAGGATGATCGGCAGCGGCTTGTTGAATCGCGTCGCGAGCAGGATAGCGAGCAATTGCGTCTTGTCGCCGATCTCGGCAAGCGCGACGACGGCGGTCGAGGTGAAGAGGGCTTCCATGGATGAACTCCGGGGCCGGGCGGCGTTGCGATTCCAACGGACATCGAAACCCGCCGCCCGGCCCGGACGTGGGGTCGATGCCATTGGTCTCGCCCAAGCGCGTGTCGCGCTTCCACCGCACCACGGCCTCTCGACCGAGTATGTTGACGCGGTGGCCCGTCCCGAACGGACGGCTGGCTACTCCCCAGATGACGGGGGCGCGGTAGCGGGCGGGGGTTCGGCTGGCAAGGGCTTTGGCTCGACCTCCCCCGCATCCCTCGCCGCCTTGTCGGCGGCGGCGATATCGGCGTCCATCGCCTTGGCGCGCGCCTCGATCTCCTTGGCCGCCTTGTCGTAGCGGTCCTCGAACTTCGGCTCCTTCTCGCAGGCGGCGAGCAGCAGCGGCAGGAGGAGCAGCGCGGCGCGCATCAATAGTCCTTGCGGTAGCGGATGCTGAAATTGGTCTGGCCCGAGCCGCCCGCCTGGCTGAGGATCGAGAGCGCCGGGGTCAGGCTGATTTCGAGCTGGGTCGCGGTATAGCCGCGGCCGTCGGTGATCACCTCGAGATAGATGTCGTTGGTGATATGCTGGCCGGCGGCGAGCGCGGTGCCCCTGCCCTGCGCATCGTCGGGGCCGAGGACGCGGAGGCGATCGATGCCGGTCGCCGATTGCAGCGCACCGAGCGGGCTGAGCCCACCGCTGCCGCGCAGGCTGTTGAGCGACGCGGCGAGCTGCACCGCCTGCAGCGGCGACAATTCGGTGATCGAACTGCCGAAGAGGATGCGCGACACGATCTCGTCCTGCGGCAGGCCGGGGACACTGGAAAAGGCGATCTGCGGGTTCTGCGCGCGGCCCGACACATTGACGGTCACGGTGACATTCTCGATCGTGTCGCTCGCGACGAGGCGGATCGACGGGTCAAAGGCGTCGCCGGTCGGGAAATTCACCCGCCCCTCGGTCAGCTCGAACGAGCGACCCGCGAAGCCGAGCGTGCCGCGCACCAGCTCGATCTCGCCGGTGACGCGCGGCGCCTGGGTGGTGCCCTTGAGCGTGACGTCGGCCATCCATTCGGATTCGAGCCCCATACCGCTGACATAGATTTCGTCGGTGGCGCGCAGGCGGATGTCGAGGCGGATGAGGTCGAACAGGCTGGTGCCGACCGCGGCGAGGCCGTCGCCGCTGATCCGTGGGCGGCCCGCGGGCGGCTTGCGGCGGACGCCGGTGAGCACGGGGACCTGCGCGGCGCCCTGGCGGACGATGCGATAGCGCGTTTCGGGGAGGCGGAGGTCACCCGAGAGCAAAGCGGTCTGGCCCGCGACCTTTTCGAGCGTGAGGTTGCCGGTGGCGCGCGCCGACAGGTCGTCGCTGCGCGCGAGGCGGGCGTTGTCGAGCACCGCGTCGATCTTCATCGGATAGCCGCTGTCGCTGGCGAGGCTGACGTAGCCCGAGGCCTTGACACTGCCGTCGCCCGCGGTGGCGGTGAGCTGTTCGATCTCGAGCCGGTCGCCCGAGAAGCGGCCGTTCACGACCATGTTGGTCAGCCGCGTGCCATAGGTGAGATTCTCGTAATTGAGCGCATTGCCGCGGATGACACCGTCGAGGCACGGGTCCGAGAGGCGGCAGCTGAAGTCGGCGGCGACCGCGATCGGCCCGCCGAGCCGCTGGTCGCCCGAGCCGACGAAGGAGAAGAGCGTGTCGGCGGGGCCGTTGTAGCGGATGCCGCCCGACAGCGGCGCGGCTTGCAACCGTGTCATCCACGTCCCGGCGCCCGGCGGTAGCGGGCGGAGCGAGGCCTGGAGGCGGCCGATGACGCTGCCGCGCTTGCGCATCACCGCGCTCGCCTCGCCGCCATCGGCGAGCAATTTGCCCGCAAAATTGACGTCGACCGGCTGGCTGACCGTCGCGGCGGTGGTGCGGGTGAAGCCGGTGATCGTCAGCCGCGCATCGGCGCGCGGGAAGCTGCTGCCGCTCGCCTGCTCGAAATCGACGCTGCCCGTCGCGCGGCCGCCGAGGCCCATGTCGGGATAGACGGCGTTGAGCAGCGACAGGTTGACCCGGTCGAGGCGGCTCTGGACCATGATGCCGTCGCCGAAGCGCCCCGCGAGCCGCGCGCTGCTGCCGCGCCCGAAATCGAGGTTGGTCGGGAGCAACTCGTAACCGTCCTTGCCGGGGATGATGCGCGCGGGGCTGGTGGTGCGGAAGTTGATGCCGGTCGCGCGGCCCTGCACCGAGGCGCGCCAGAGTTCGGGGGTCAGGTCGGCGTTGGCGGCAACGCGGAAGGGCACGCCGCTGCTGCCCTCGACCAGCGCCTGCGCCTTGCCCGCGCCATTCTGGTAATCGATCTTCACGCGGCCGACCGCGATGTCGAATTCGCGGATACGCGTCTGCGCGATCTGGATGTCGGCGATGACGCGCGGGCGCTCGTAAAGGATGACGTCGGCGTCGACGATCGCAGAGCCGATCGCGAGCTGGGCCGGCCCGGGCAGCACGACATTGTTGGCGCGGACGTTGATCGCCGCCGCCTGGTATTTGCCGGCGGCGCTGAGGCGGACGAGGCCGCCGAGGCCCTGTCCCGAGGCGTCGAGCTGGCCGACGAAGGGACCCGCGGCGCTCTGGACGAGGCGGCCCTTGAAGCCGATGCCCGACAGGTCGCCACGCTCGATGTCGATGGTGAGCGGGCCCTTGGCGGTGAGCAGCACGACGTCGGCGGCGAGCGGGCCATAGTCGGTGTCGCCGGTCGCTGCGAGGCGGTAGCCGTTCGGCGCGCCGGTGATTCGCGCAACGAGCTTCTGGAGCCCGATGCCGAGGCCGGGACGGTCGGCGGTGAGCGTCGCGCGCGGATCGGTGATCGTGCCCGCGAGCTGGAGACCGAGCGGGCCGTAATCGGTCGAGGAAGCACGTGCGGTCAGCTGGATCTGGCCATTGGGGTTGTAGCTCCCCTGCCCGCTGGTGACGCGCATCAGCGGCGCGTTGAGGCGGAGGTTGGCGAAGCGGATGATGCCGTCGGTGCCGTAGCGGAGGTCGCTCGACGCCGTGGCATTGCCGCCGAGGACGTTGCGGACGCCCGAGTTGAAGAGCTGGGTCGAGCGCGCGCGGACGCGGCCGACGATCTCGAAGCCGCCGTTCGGTGCGGTCTTCAAATCGGCGTCGGTGTCGATGTCGAAGATGCCGACGCTTTCGATGCGATAGTCGTCGATCCGCCCGTCGATGGCGCCGGTATAAAAGCCGCGATTAAGGTCAGCGATCAGGATCGCCTTGGCGTCGATGCGGCTCGAGCGCAGGCGCATATTGTCGCTGAGCAGGCGGCCGTCCTTGTAGGCGAGATCGCCATCGAGGCGGACCTGGACGAGCGTGCCGCCGGCGACGACATCGAGCCCGCGGATGCGCGTCGCGCGGCCCGCGACGGGGATGAAGATCTGGTCGGGATCGACGCGCGCCTTGCCCGAGAGGGCGAGCGCCTCGATGACGATGTCGTTGACCGCGAGGCTGGTGGCGTTGGCGGTATATTCGACCGTCGGCAGGCGAAACTCACCGTCGAGCCGCGCCTGCGCGCGCAGTCCGCTGCCGCGCACAGTGGGCGCGATGGCGCCGGGCTTCAGCAGCACGAAGGCGACCTGCAATCCATCGTAGCGACTGGCGCCGAGGTCGATCCCGCCGCTGAGCCCGACGCGCGCGGCGTCGGACGAAATGCGGCCGTCGAGATCGACCTTGCGTTCATTCAGCCGCGCGGTGAGCTCGATCGCGGTCTCGGTGCCGAGCATATCGGCGACCGGGCCAGCGGCGAGCAGCCGCGACGGTTGCGCGGTGCCCTTGACCGCGAATGTCCCATCGCGCGCGGCTAGGCCGAGGCGCGCGAGCGGCTGCGTGCCGAGATTGCCGGTGAGCGTGCCGTTCCAGGCCTTCCAGTCGCCCTTGCCCGAGAGTTTGGCGGTCAGGGGCTCCTTAAAGCCGCCCATGGCGGCGAGGACACCGCCCTGCGGGGCGTTGATATCGAGATCGACGTCGAACCGGTTCGATTCGGGGACGGCGTCGAGGATGAGCGCGAGCTTGTCGCCCCTGGCATCGCTGCCGATCGTCTCGGCATCGGCGGTAACCTGCGCGCGGCGGTCGGCGATCGCGATCTTGCCGCTCAGGCGCGCTTCCTGCCGCTGGCCGGCGACGGGCGCTTCGAAAACGAAACGTTCGACCTGCAATTTGGCGACGTCGATGTCGATGTCGGGCAGCAGTGGCTCGCCCGTATCGGGCACCGGCTTGAAGGCGGGAAGCCGCTGCATCGTAATCGTCTGCGCGGTGGCCGAGCGGATATCGATGTGGTTCGAGAGATAGGCGAAGGGCCGCCAGTCGAGCTTGACCTCGGGCGAGCGCAGGAACACGCCCTTGGGATCGGACAGGGTCAGGTCGCGGATCGTCATCGCGCTGAACAGCGATCCGTCGAGGCGGCCGATACCGATCTTCATCCCGTTTTCGAATTCATATTTTTCGATCTGCGTGACCACCCAGCGCCGCCCGGCGTCGCTATTGAGCCCGATCAGGAACAGCCCGATCAGCGCGACGAGGCTGAGGATCGCGATGCCCGTCCAGCGCGCGATGCGCCGCGGCCAGGACGGCTTCGCCTTCGGCGGCGGCGCGTCGTCGAAGGCGGGCCCGTCGGCCATCAGAAGGCCTGCCCGATCGAGACATAGACGCTGACCCGTCCCTCGCCCGGCTGGCGATCGATCGGGGTCGCGATGTCGAGGCGCATCGGACCGAAATTGGTATAGAAGCGACCGCCGATGCCGACGCCGTAGCGCAGGTTCGAGAAGGTCGGGGTCGAGCCGCGATAGACCTGCCCCGCATCGACGAAGCCGACGATGCCGTAATTGCCGAAGCGGTAGCGCGCTTCGACTGCGGCCTCGTTGACGCTGCGCCCGCCGATCGGATCGTTGTTCGGATCCTTGGGCCCCAGTTGCTGGTAACCGAAGCCGCGCACCGAGCCGCCGCCGCCGGCGTAGAAGCGCCGCGAGGGCGCGAGATTGTCGCGCGCAGCGCCGAGGATCGAGCCGACGCGAACGCGACCCGCGAGGACGACGCTGTCGGTGACCGGATAATAGCCGCTGACGTCGATGCGCGCGCGGGCATAGGGCGAGAAGCGGCCGCTCAAGGAGCCTTCGGGCTGGAGCAGCCCGGTGACGCGGAAGCCCTTGGTCGGGTTCAGCAAATTGTCGCTGCGGTCGATGCCGAGCTGGCCGGTCAGGCCCGCGATATAATAGACGCTGCGGTTGCGGTCGGCGAGGAGGAAGTCGTAATCGTCCTCGCTCGTCGCGATCAGGTCGAGGCCATAGGCGTAGGTCAGCTTCTTCTGCCAGATCGGCGTGGACTCGCGGCTGACGCGGAAGCCGACGCGCCCGGTGAGCGCTTCGAACGCGTTGTAATTGCTGCGCGACGCCTCGGCGATCAGTTCGAAGGTTCGGTCGCGGCGTCCGGCGTTCGAGCGGCGGAAGGTCGCGCCGAGCGACTGTTCCTGCGTGCCCGCGACACCGCGGATGATCAGCGCGCCTTCGGGCGGGAAGAGGTTGCGGTGCGTCCAGCTGCCCTCGAGGCGGATGCCCTCGCCGGTGCCGTAACCGGCGCTGGCGGCCAGCGTGCGCGGCGGGCCGGCTTCCTGCGTTACCAGCATCGTCACATATTCGGTGTCGTCGCCGGCGCTCTCGCCGGTCTTTTGCGGCTCGGCCGAGACGGTCGAAAAGAGACCGGTCGCGACGAGCGCCTGGCGCAGATCGTCGGCCTTGCGGCTGTCGTAGAGCTCGCCGCGCTTGAAGCGCGCGAGCAGCTCGACATGCTCGACGTCGAAGGCGAGCTTGCCCGTGGTCTCGAACCCGCCGAAGCGCGAGCGCGGGCCGATGTCGACGGGGAGCGTGTAGACGCCGTCGCCGGTCGCGCCATCAAGGAGGATGTCGCGCTGGCCGACGACCGCAAAGGGATAGCCCTCCTCGGGCAGCTTGAGCGCGATCGCCGCTTCGGCCCCCTGCACGCGCTGGGCGACGATCGGTTCGCCGATGGCGAGCGGGAAATTATCCTTGATCAAGGTCGGTGGGACGGTGGGGGCGGCGTCGATGACGATGTCGGAGAGCGTGTAGCGCTGGCCGGGCACGACATCGATGATCGCGGTGAGCGGGCGGCGCTGGCGCGGGACGGTGTCGGGCGTCGTGCCGCCTGCCGGGGCAGCAGCAGGAGCGGTGGCGCCTTCGCCGCGGTCGCTACGCCGTCCGCCACCCTGTCCGTCGCCACCGCCGCCGCGGTCGAGCCGCGTATCGACGCGCGCGTCATAATAGCCCTCGGAGGCGAGCACGCGGCGCATCAGGTCGGCGTCGGCGGTCAGCCGCGCGCGGACCATCGCGGCGTTTGCCGCCTCGCCGTCGCCGTCGTAGAGCGCCGACAGGTCGCCGAACAGGTCGGCGAGGTCGGCGTCGGTGCTGTCGTCGGCGGGCGCGAGGCCATTGACCTGGACCGCGTAGGTTACCTTGACGCCCTCGTCGGCGGATTCGGGTTCGGCGAATTCGACAGGTTCGACGTTGAAGCTGTCGAGCGGCGGCAGCGGCGCCACGAGTTCGGGGTCGTTCACGGGCGCGTCGCCGATCGCCTCGACCGCGTCGCCGTCGGCGAGCGCGGGGGTCGGGGCGGGCTCGGAACCGGGCGCGACTTCGCTTTCGGAGGCGGCCTTGGTCGCCTGGCGGCGCTCGAATTCGGCGATCGATTCCAGTGGGACGTCGAGTTCGGGGTCATCCTCGGCCGAAATCGGCGGGATGGCCTTATCGAACTCCTCGTCCGCGATGATCGGTTCGACCGGGGGGAAGACGGCGTCGGGCGGCGGCGGCGTGGGCTTCGCCATCTCGGCCTCGGGTGCAGGCTCGGGCGCGACGGTCGTGGTGACGGGCGGGGGTTGCGGCGCCTCCTGGCCATGGGCGGCGGTCGCCGCGAGCGAAAGCAGCGAAACCGACAGCGCAAGCATAGGACGCAGCGGCGCGGCTGCCGCGGCCCGGCGGATCAATATGCGAGGGTTTTCAGAATCTTGCATCTGCTGGCCGCCAATCAGGGGGTTCTGACCCGCGGCGAGGGGCGGCGCAACCAGTTTCTGCCCCGATGCGATGGATGGATGGCGGTCCGCAACTGGTGATGTCCCCCTGCCGTTGCCCGAAGCAACGTCGCTTGGGGGCAAGTGGTTCCGCGCGCTCAGCTTTCGCGGCGGAGGAGGTCGATCATGACTTCCGCCTGGCGATTGACCGACAGGTTGGAGAGCGCATAAGCGCGTGCCGCGGGGTCGGCAAAATCGCCCTTGTCGAGCAGCTCGGCGAGCAGCGTGGCGAGGCCCGCGGCATCGCCCTCGTCGAACAAATGCCCCTGCCCGCCCATCACCTCGGGAATCGCGCCCGAGCGGCTGCCGACCATCGTGCGCCCGCACGCCATCACTTCCTGGATGACGCGGCCATATTGCTCCTTCCACTTGGCGGAGCTGAGCGAGGGCAGCACGACGATGTCGGCGGCGTTCATGTAGCGCGCCATGTCCTCATGCTTCGATTCGAAGAAGATCACGCGGTCGCCGAGGCCGAAGCGTTCGATCTGCGCCTGCAATTGCGCCGTATAGCCCGAGGCGCCGATGAAATCGTCGATCAGGAACTGCCAGTCACGATCGCGGATCCGGTCGAGGGCGTCGATAAGCACATGGATGCCCTTTTCGGGGGTCTGGCGGCCAAAATAGGCGATCGTCGGGCGCGTCAGGCCGAGTTCGGCGCGGATCGCGGCGCGCTCGGCCTCGGGCAAAGGCTGGAACAGGCGCGGGTCGAAGCCGAGCGGAACCTGCGTCGCCGTGAGGCCCAAGCCTTCGATCAGCGCGGTGCCGTCGGCGCTCAAGGTGAAGACGCGGTCGACCTTGCGCTTCGCCGCGCGGCGCAGCCACGCCTTGACCAGCGCCGAGGCGATGCCCGCGGGGTTGCGCGTCTCGAACGCTTTCTTGAGGTCGATGCCGAGGCTCTGCGGCATGTTCTCGGCGGTCAGCGACCAGAGCTTGGCGCCCGGCGCGACCTTTTTCGCTTGCTGCACCATCATGCTCGCGGGGTCGCTGTCGCAATAGATATGCGTCGGCTGGAAGGTGTCGACGATGGCCTGTAGCCCCTGCAGCGTGTGGGTGCGCTGGTTGGTGCCGCTGAGGTCGAGCAAGGTCAGCGCGTAATTTTCGGGCGGGAAATCGGGGGTGTCGCGCCATTTGCCGCCGACGAAATGTCGGCGTGGGACGACGAGGTGGACGGGAATGCCGAGCGCGCCGATTTCGCGGAACAAGGCGCGGTTCACCGGCTCGTGGCAGGACAACGAGATGCCGAGGAGGCGCGGGCTCGTCATAAGAAGGCGGCGATGGTGCGGCGCGCTTCGTCGGCGATGCTGGCGGTGGGAGTCCAGCCGAGCGCGCCGAGACGCGAGATGTCGACGGTGAAGGGCTCGCGGAAGGCGTCGGTGCCGTCGCCGTAGGCCATCGTGGCCGGCTGGGGCGCGGCGGCGGCGATGGTTTCGGCGAGCGCCTGCATCGTGATCGCTCGCCCGGCGCCGAGGTTGAAGAGGTTCGCCCAGCCCTGTTCCGCGCGCAGCAACAGTTCGACCGCCGCGATGGCATCGCCGAAGGGCAGGATGTCGCGATAGCTTTGCCCGTCGTTGCGCAATTCCATCGCGCCCTTCTCGGCGACCTGGCGGCAGAGGTCGATGAAGATCAGTCCCGCCTGTTCGCCGAGGTCCTTGTGCGCGGGCGCGCCGACCATGTTGGTCGGGCGGAGGATCGCGATGCGGTCCGCCGCGGAGCTGGCGAGCAGCCGTTCCTCGACCGCGCGGTGCGCCTGGCCATAGGGATGGTGCGGCGCCGGGACCATGTCTTCGGAATAAAGCGTGCCGACCTTGCCGCCATAGACATGGAAGGTCGAGAAATGGACCAGCCGTCCTGCCCGCCCGCCGTCGAGCGCCGCGAGGCAGGCATCGGCAGTGCTCAGGCCATGCGCCATCGCGGCGTCGGCGTCCTGGCCCGCGGCGCGCGCGCCGGGCATGGCGAGGTTGACGATCGCGGCAAAGTCGCCGCCGGGAAGCGCCGCGTTGCGGCTGCTGTCATAGCGAAAGGAGGCGATGCCGCGTTCGGTGAGCCAGGCCGCGCGCGCGGGCGTGTCCGAGCGCACGGTGACCGCGACGTCCCATCGGTTCGCCAGCGCTTCCGCCAGCCGCGCGCCGAAATATCCGCTGCCGCCGACGAGCAGCAGCCGGACGTCAGCCATGCCTGACGTCCCAGTTGTACGGAATCTTGTCGGAGAACGGGTCCATGCGGTCGATCTCGTCGGCGCGGTGCGCGATCGTCGTGCAGTTCGCGACGATCGCGGGATATTGGCCGTAACCCTTGAAGCCGTTCCACACGAAGGGCGGCACGGTGACGAGGCAATAATTATCCTCGCCCATGAAGATTTCCTGCAGTTCGCCGCGCGTCGGCGAGCCTTCGCGGTCGTCGTAGAGCACGAATTTGATGCGGCCGTGGACGACGGCATAGTTCAGCGTCATCTCGCTATGGATGTGCCACGCCTTGATCGCGCCGGGCTGGACGCAGGAGAAATAGATTTCGCCGAATTTCTCGAAATGCGGCGCGTCGGCGCGCAGCATGTGCATGATCTTGCCGCGCTCGTCCGGAATCTGCCGCAGCGGTGTAATCAGGACGCCGTCGATCATCTGTTTCCCCCTTTGGGTCTGGTTCAGGCCGCCCAGGCGAGCGATTTCGCCCGCGCCTCGGCCACATAGGTTGCGATATCGTGACGCGTCTGCGCCAGCGGATCGGCGCTGTCGGCGACCACCGCCTTGTACCAGCCCGCGGTCAGCGCGACCCCGCCCGCGAAGTCGAGCGTCGGCGCCCAATCGAGCTTGTGATAGGCCTTGTCGATCGACAGGCCGAGCAGCCCCGCCTCGTGCACCGCGCCCGCCTCGGCCGCATTCACCCATTCGCCGGGCCAGTGCTTCAAAAATTCGGTGACGAGCCGCTCGACCGAGCCATTCGCCTCGATCCAGGGGCCGAAGTTGAAGGCCTCGGTGACGTCGGTCGGCGATTTCACCCGTGCGGTGGTCGCCGCGCCGCCGAGCAGCGCGCCAAGCCAGAGATAGCCGCTGAGCGATTCGAGCACATGCTGCCAAGGGCGCGTCGCACGCGGATTGCGGATGCGGATCGCCTCGCCCTGCGACAGGCTGCGCACGCAGTCGGGGACGATGCGGTCGAGCGACCAGTCGCCGCCACCGATGACATTGCCCGCGCGCACGGTCGCCATCTTTACCGGGCTGTCCGGGCCTGAGAAGAAGCTGCGGCGATAGCTGTGCGCGACGATCTCGGCGGCGCCCTTCGACGCGCTATAGGTGTCGTGCCCACCCATCGGGTCGTCCTCGCGGTACCCCGACAGGATTTCGCGATTCTCGTAGCATTTGTCCGATGTCACGCAGACTGCCACCGCGGGCCGCCCGGCGCGGCGCAGCGCGTCGAGGACATGGACGGTGCCCATGACGTTGGTCGCCATCGTCTCGACCGGATTGTCGTAGCTGTAGCGCACGAGCGCCTGCGCCGCGAGGTGCAGGACATAATCGGGCTGGTGCGCCGCGACGACGTCGTTCACCGCATCGGCGTCGCGTACGTCGCCGACGATGTGGGTCAGCCGGCCGGCGAGGCCGATGCTGTCGAAATGCGTCGGTCCGTCGTCGACCTTGTGCGAGAAACCGACGACATTGGCCCCGAGCGTGAGCAGCCATTCGGCCATCCACGAACCCTTGAAGCCCGTGTGGCCGGTCAGGAGGACGGTCTTGCCGCGATAGGCGTCGCCGAACATCGGGCCGCTTACCACTTCTTCCAGGGCGCCTGCCCTTCGGCCCACAGCTCGTTGAGCAGCGAATATTCGCGCGGCGTGTCCATCGGCTGCCAGAAGCCGTTGTGTTCGAACATCATCAGTTCGCGGTCGGCGGCGAGGCGTTCCATCGGCTCGCGTTCGAGGATCAGATCCTCGCGGTCGTCGAGATAGTCGTCGACGAAATCGCGGTTGAAGACGAAGAAGCCGCCGTTGATGTGGCCGCCCGATACCTGCGGTTTCTCGTTGAAGCTGGCGACAACGCCGCCCTCGGTGCCGAGTTCGCCGAAGCGCCCCGGCGGGTAGACGCCGGTGAGCGTCGCGGTCTTGCCATGGCCCTTGTGGAAATCGACGAGCGCGGTGATGTCGACGTCGCCGACGCCGTCGCCATAGGTCGCGCAGAAATGCTCGACGCCGTCGAGATAGCGCGCGCCGCGGCGGATGCGCGCGCCGGTCATCGCGTCTTCGCCGGTCTCGGCGAGCGTGACCTTCCAATCCTCGGTCTGGTGCTTGTGGAACTGCAACCGGTCCTCGCCGCGCTTCGACAGGTCGACGGTGACGTCGGACGACTGGTTCGCGTAATTGAGGAAGAAATCGCGGATGATGTCGCCCTTGTAACCCAGCAGCAGGACGAAGTCGGTGATCCCGTGCGCCGCATAGATTTTCATGATGTGCCAGACGATCGGCTTGTCACCGATCGGCACCATCGGCTTGGGCAAAGTTTCGGACACTTCGCGGAGGCGGGTCCCGCGACCGCCGCAGAGAATCAAGGCTTTCATAGGGCTGGGTTCATTCCGTTCTGTTGGGTCAGGATGCGGCGGAATCGATTGGGCTTTTGGGTGCCCGCTCGGTAGCCGCAAAGCCAAGACGCTGCAACGCGCTTGAGCCCGTAACGGCCCTCATGTGCCGCAATAAGTGACATAGGCGGCGGCCTCGGCGGGACCGGGCTCCGCATAATCCGCCCATTCGGCGCGCTCTGCATAGGGATGGCGGACGACGTCGAGCAGCGCCTCGAACGGCGCGAGATCGCCCGCCTCGGCGGCGTTGAGCGCGGCCTCGACCCGGTGATTACGCGGGATATAGTGCGGATTGACCCGGTCCATCGCCGCCGCGCGTTCGAGGGGGTGGATATCCTCGCGCTCCAGCGCGGCCCACCAAGCGGCGATCCACGGCGCCATCGCCTCGGGGTCGGGTAGCAGCGCCGCCATCGGCCCGGCCTCGCCGCGCAGCAGCATCGCGAGCGTGCGGAAGAAGCCGGTGAAATCGACGCCATGCGTTTCGAGTTCGCCGAACAGGGTGTCGATCAGCGCGGCGTCGGCGTCGTGCGCGCTTGTGAAGCCAAGCTTGGCGCGCACCCGCGCGAACCAGTGGCTCCGGAAGCGTTCGGGGATCGCGTCGACGAGCGCCTTGGCGGCCTCGACATCGGCCGGGTCGACGGCATGGATCGCGGGGAGCAAGGCCTCGGCGAAACGCGCCATGTTCCAGTGGAGGATCTGCGGCTGGCGGCCATAGGCATAGCGGCCGTTGGCGTCGATCGAACTGAACACGGTCGAGGCCGAAAAGCGGTCCATGAACGCGCAGGGACCGTAATCGATTGTCTCGCCGCTGATCGCCACATTGTCGGTGTTCATCACCCCGTGGATGAAACCGGCGCCGAGCCAATGCGCGACGAGGTCGCACTGCAGCCCGATCACGCGGTCGAGCAGCGCGAGATGCGGGTTCGGCGCAGCGGCGAGATCGGGGAAATGGCGGCGGACGCTGTAATCCGACAGCTGGATCACATGCTCGGCACCGAAATGCGCGGCGAAGAACTGAAAGGTGCCGACGCGGATATGGCTCGCCGCGATGCGCGTGAGCACCGCACCGGGATGCGCGCGCTCGCGCTGGACGCGGTCGCCGGTCGCGACGGCGGCGAGCGAGCGAGTGGTCGGCACGCCCATCGCCGCCATCGCTTCCGAGACCAGATATTCGCGCAGCACCGGGCCGATCGCCGCCTTGCCGTCGCCGTTGCGCGAGAAAGGCGTCGGGCCCGATCCCTTGAGCTGGACGTCGAAGCGTTTGCCGCCGGGCGCGACGATCTCGCCGAGCAGCAGCGCGCGGCCATCGCCGAGCTGCGACGAGAAATGGCCGAACTGGTGCCCGGCATAGGCGAAAGCGAGCGGATTGGCCCCCGTCGGCAGGGCTTCGCCCGAGAAGAGCCGCGCGAGCGTGGCATCGTCGGTGCACCGGGTTTCGAGGCCGAGCTTTTCGGCGAGCTTGTGGTTGAAGGCGAGCAGCGTCGGCGCCGAGGGCACGGCGGCTTCGGCGGGTGCGTAGAAGCCCTCCATGTCGCGGTGGAAGCTGTTGTCGAAGGCGATATCCATGGGCGCCTTTGTCGATCCTACGCCCGGCGATTGCAAGCGCGCGTCAGGCGTGGTGCGCGAGGAACCAGTCGTACGTCGCGGCGATGCCTTCACGGAGATCGATCTTCGGCGACCAGCCCATGGCGGCGAGCTTCGCATTCGACATCAGCTTGCGCGGGGTGCCGTCGGGTTTCGACCGGTCCAGTTCGATAGCGATATCGGCGCCGACGACTTCGATCACGAGGCGCGCGAGGTCGGCGATGGCAATATCGCTGCCCGATCCGACATTGACATGCCCGGCGTCCGAATAGGCCTTCATCAGGAAGACGCAGGCGTCGGCGCAATCGTCGACGTGAAGGAATTCGCGCATCGGGGTGCCGCTGCCCCAGAGCGTCATCGTCTTGGCGCCCGAGACCTTGGCTTCATGTGCCTTGCGGATCAGCGCGGGCAGCACATGGCTCGAATTCAGGTCGAAATTGTCGCCGGGGCCATAGAGGTTGGTCGGCATCGCCGAGATATAGTCCGCGCCATATTGGCGGCGATAGCTTTGCGCGAGCTTGATCCCCGCGATCTTGGCAATCGCATACCATATGTTGGTGGGTTCGAGCGGGCCGGTGAGCAAAGCCTCCTCGACGATCGGCTGTTCAGCGAACTTGGGATAGATGCACGACGAGCCGAGGAAGCAGAGCTTCGCGACATCGGCGCGGTGTGCGGCGTCGACGATATTCGTTTCGATGACGAGATTCTGGTAGAGGAAATCCGCCGGAAAACTGTCGTTGGCAAGGATGCCGCCGACCTTCGCCGCGGCGAGGATCACCGCGTCGGGCTTTTCCCTTGCCGTCCAGCTACGCACCGCCGCCTGGTCGAGCAGGTCGAGCGTGTCGCGCCCTGCGGTCAGGACTTCGCAATTCTCGTCGGCGAGCCGGCGCACGAGCGCGCTGCCGACCATCCCGCGGTGCCCCGCGACCCAGATGCGCTTGCCCGCGAGCGAAAACGCCTCAGTCATGCGCCGGGGTCGTGCCGGCCTTGTAGGCGGCGAGGTCGGCAGCGACCATTTCGCGGCACAGTTCGCGCACCGAGGTTTCGTGACGCCAGCCGAGCTTCTGATGCGCCTTCGACGGGTCGCCGATCAAGAGGTCGACCTCGGTCGGGCGGAAATAGCGCGGATCGACTTCGACGATGCAGGCGCCGGTCCTGGTGCAATAGCCCTTCTCGTCGACCCCCTTGCCCCGCCATTCGAGCGCGATGCCGACATCCTCGAACGCCCACTGCACGAAATCGCGCACCGGGGTGGTCTCGCCGGTCGCGAGGACATAATCGTCGGGTTCGTCCTGCTGCATCATCATCCACATGCCGCGGACATATTCGGCGGCGTGGCCCCAGTCGCGCTTGGCGTCGAGGTTGCCGAGATAGAGCCGGTCCTGCTGCCCGAGGCTGATCGCCGCGGCGGCGCGGGTGATCTTGCGCGTCACGAAGGTCTCGCCGCGCAGCGGGCTTTCATGGTTGAACAGGATGCCGTTCGACGCGTGCATGCCATAGGCTTCGCGGTAATTGACCACGATCCAATAGGCGTAGAGCTTGGCCGCGGCATAGGGACTGCGCGGATAGAAGGGCGTGGTTTCGCGCTGCGGCACTTCCTGGACGAGGCCGTAGAGCTCCGAGGTCGAGGCCTGATAGAAACGGCACGTCTTCTCCATTCCGAGGATGCGGATCGCCTCGAGCAGCCGCAGCGTGCCGATCGCGTCGCTGTTCGCAGTATATTCAGGGGTCTCGAAGCTCACCTGCACATGGCTCTGCGCCGCGAGGTTATAGATTTCGGTCGGGCGCGTTTCCTGCACGATCCGGATCAGGTTGGTGCTGTCGGTCAGGTCGCCGTAATGGAGGTGCAGCCGCGCATTTTCGACATGCGGGTCCTGATAGATATCCTCGATCCGCCCGGTGTTGAACGAGGAGGAGCGGCGCTTCAGCCCGTGGACGACATAGCCCTTTTCGAGCAGCAGCCGCGCGAGATAGGCGCCATCCTGCCCGGTGATCCCGGTGATGAGGGCGATCTTTTCTTGTCCGGACAAGCCGTTGGTCCTCATATTGG
Source organism: Sphingopyxis sp. GW821-FHT12F08 (assembly GCF_058806755.1). Lineage (NCBI taxonomy): Bacteria > Pseudomonadati > Pseudomonadota > Alphaproteobacteria > Sphingomonadales > Sphingopyxidaceae > Sphingopyxis > Sphingopyxis sp. GW821-FHT12F08. The sequence goes on along the minus strand of NZ_JBXAQA010000007.1, from coordinate 119,913 downwards.
AGGCGGCGCCGAAGGGCGGTCCGCGCGTCGTTTCGGGGCGGCCTCCCCTTTCCGCGCCGCGCGTCCGAAGTCAACCGGCTGTTCACCCTTGCTCTTGAAACTTCGCCCTTGTTGCGATGCACCAGCATGGCTATCGCGGCGCTCGGCAACAGGAGACAGGGTTTGACCGTGCTCATCACCGGCGCCGCCGGCTTCATCGGTTTCCACCTCGCCCGGCGCCTGATGGGCGAAGGCCGACCGGTGGTCGGCATCGATATCGTCAACGATTATTACGACCCGGCGCTGAAGCGCGCGCGGCTGGCCAGGCTGTCCGAAGAATATGGCGATCTCTTCGCCTTCCGCCAGGTCGATTTTGCCGATGCCGAGGCGCTCGACGCGGCGCTCGCCGATCTGAAATTCGCCGATATCGCGCATCTGGGGGCGCAAGCGGGGGTGCGCTATTCGATCGAGAACCCGCGCGCCTATGTCCAGGCGAACCTCGTCGGGCATCTCAACCTGCTCGAAGTCGCGCGCGAGCGGGGCGTGCCGATGGTCTATGCCTCCTCCTCGTCGGTCTATGGCGGCAACAAGGTGATGCCGTTTCGCGTCGAGGACCGCGTCGATCATCCGATGTCGCTCTATGCCGCGACGAAGAAGGCCGACGAGCTGATGAGCGAGACTTACGCGCATCTCTATCGCATCCCGCTGACCGGGCTGCGTTTCTTCACCGTCTATGGCCCGTGGGGCCGCCCCGACATGGCGATGTGGATCTTTACCAAGGCGATTTTCGAGGGCACGCCGATCCAGGTGTTCAACGCCGGGGCGATGCGCCGCGATTTCACATATATCGACGATATCGTGTCGGGCGTCGCGGCGTGCATCGCTCATCCGCCGCCCGACGACGGCGAAGTGAAGGCCGGCGGCAGCGTCGCGCCGCACCGGCTCTATAATATCGGCAACAACCGCTCCGAGGAACTGACGCGGATGATTTCGCTGATCGAGGAGGCCTGCGGGCGCGAGGCGATCAAGGAAATGGCGCCGCTGCAACCCGGCGACGTGCCCGAGACCTATGCCGATATCGGCGCGATCTCGGGCGACCTGGGGTACGAGCCGACGACGCCGATCGACGTCGGCATCCCCAATTTCGTCGCCTGGTACCGCGAATATCACGGGCTCTGAGCCCCGCCCCCAACTCCCCCAAGGAACTCGGATAGCATGAAGATCGTCGTCGTCGGGCTGGGCTATGTCGGACTGCCGCTTGCGGTCCAGCTCGCGAAACATTTCGAGACTGTCGGGCTCGACAGCAATGGTGCGCGTATCGCCGAGCTGCTGGACGGCCACGACCGCACCGGCGAGGTCGATGCCGCGGCGCTGGGCGCCTCGACGCTGGCACTGACCAGCGATGCCGGCGATTGCCGCGGGGCCGATCTCTATATCGTCACCGTGCCGACGCCGATCGACGCCGACAATCGCCCCGACCTGTCGCCGGTGCGCAGCGCGACGCGCACCGTCGCGGCGCTGATCGATCCGGCGAAGACGCCGACGATCGTCTATGAAAGCACCGTCTACCCGGGGGTGACCGAGGACATCTGTGGGCCGATGATCGAGGAATTGTCGGGCCTTACGCGCGGCACCGATTTCTTCCTCGGCTATTCGCCCGAGCGCATCAACCCGGGCGACCGCGAACATAGTGTCGACAAGATCATGAAAGTGCTGGCGGGCGAGAATGAAGCGGTCACCGAGTTGCTCGCGACGGTCTATGGCAAGGTGACGAGCGGCGGGGTGTTCCGCGCCCGCTCCATCCGCGCCGCCGAGGCGGCGAAGGTGATCGAGAACGCCCAGCGCGACATCAACATCGCCTTCATGAACGAAGTGACCAAAATCTTCTCGGCGCTCGACATCTCGGTGTGGGACGTGCTCGACGCGGCGCGGACGAAATGGAATTTCCTGCCCTTCGAGCCCGGGCTGGTCGGCGGCCACTGCATCGGGGTCGATCCCTATTATCTCAGCCACCGCGCGCAGGAGCTCGGCATCGACCCGCAGGTCGTGCTGTCGGGCCGCGCGATCAACGACGGCATGGCCAAATGGATGGCGGGCGAGGTCGACCGCGCCTTGGGCAAGGCCGGGGCCGACATCCTGATCCTGGGGCTGACCTTCAAGGAAAATGTCCCCGACCTGCGCAACAGCAAGGTGATCGACCTGGTCGAGGCGCTGCGCCGCCGCGGCCACCGTGTCGCGGTGCACGATCCGCACGCCGACCCCGCCGAGGCGCGGCACGAATATGGGCTCGAACTGGCATTGATGCCGACAGATGCCGCCTATGACTGCATCGTCGGCGCGGTGCGTCACGATGGCTTCCGTGCGCTCGAATCCGCCGACCTCGCCGCGATGCTGCGCCCGGGCGGGCTGGTCGCCGACCTCAAGCGCATGTGGAAGCCCGAAGGCGACGTAGCCGTTACAGCCCTGCGTTACTGGTCGATTTGACCCTCTGGGGGTGGCGCTCCCGTCATTTCCTGCCTAAAGCCGCGAGCAATGAAAATAATGGAAGTCTGAATGTCGCGTTCCCGGGAGTCCCTGTTCGACCGCTGGTTTCTGGCGGTTTTCCTGATCGCAATCCTGTTGTTCGGCGGCTCGGCACGGGTCGACGGCGTCGGGCTCGTGATCGTGCGTACGCTCGCGGTGATCGCCATTGCGATCACCCTGCCCGGCTGGTGGGACGAGAGCCGGCGGAGCCGCCTCACTAACCGCTATCGCCCGCTGCTGCTCCTGCTTGCGGCGACCGCGGGGTGGATGCTCGTCCAGCTGATTCCGTTGCCCGCGGGGCTGTGGTCGGCGCTGCCGGGGCATGGCGAGCTCGCGACGCGGATGACCGCGGCGGGGATCGAGATCGGCTGGCGGCCGCTGGCGCTGTCGCCGGGCCGCGCGATCCATTCGCTGCTCGACCTGCTGGTGCCGCTCGCGGTCGTCCTGCTCGTCGGACGCACGTCGGATTCGAGCCTGCGGGCCTTGCCGCTGCGGCTGCTCGCCTTCCTCGCCGTCGCCGCCGTCATGGGCGTGCTGCAGCTGCTCGGCGGCGAAGGCGCGCCCTATTTCCATCGCATCACCAATGTCGGTGCGGCGGTCGGCTTCTTTGCCAACCGCAACCATCATGCGGTGTTTCTCGCGCTCTACTGGCCGCTGCTCCTGTGGTTCATCCACGGCCGCAACGACCGTGCGGGCAGCCATGCCGCGATCCTGCTCGGCGTGCTCGGCGGGGTGGCGGTGATGCTCGCGATCATGGCCACCGGCTCGCGCGCGGGCCTCGCGATCGGCGGCGCGAGCTTCCTCGCGGCCAGCCTGCTGCTCTACCGCATGCGCGGCGCCGCGGTCGGCACCGAGTCGGCGGGCAATATCGTGCGGATCACCCTGCTCGCTTCGATCGTCGGCACGCTCGCCGGCGCGATCGCGATGCTGATCTTCGGCGCGGGCTTCATGGACCGGCTCGACCAAGGCGACGTGATGGCCGATCTGCGCCTTGCGGTGCTGCCGACGCTGAACGCGATGATCTGGCACTATGCGCCCTTCGGCGGCGGCTTCGGCAGCTTCGAGGCCGCGTACAAGATTGCCGAGCCGGTGAACCTGTTGTCGCTTCAATATCTGAACCATGCGCACAACGACTATCTGGAGCTGCTGATCGACGGCGGGCTGCCGGCGCTCGGCTTGCTGATCGGCTGGGGGTTCATCGTCTGGCGCGCGGCCGCACGCGGCTGGCGTGACGAACAGGCGGCGGCGACCGACCGTGTCGGGATTGTCGCCGCGCTGATGATGCTCGCGATCTTCGCGGCGGCCAGCCTCGTCGACTATCCGCTGCGCACCCCTGCGCTCGCAGCGATGGCGACGCTGGCGACGGTGCTGCTCTATCGCCGCCCCGACATTCCCACGGCTCGCCGCAAGGGTCAGCGAAGCGCTGCGGGGTTTCGCTAAGGCGTCGGCGCGGGTGCGACAGGATTGATTTTGCGGTTTCCTTTGCCGGGCGGGCGGGCTAGTCCCTCGCAGGCAGCGGGCAGACAAAAAAGGGAAGATGTTTCGGTGAACTTTCGTTTGGCTATCGCTAGCCTGCTCGCCGCCAGCCTGCTGGCCGGCTGTGGCAGCCGCCCGCAACTCGCGAGCACACCGACGCTCCAGGTCACCGACGGCAATTCGCTGCCCGCGCCGTCGGGCAGCGACCTGGTCGGCGAAACGCGCCCCTATCTGATCGGTCCGTTCGACCGGCTGAGCGTCGACGTCTATGGCGTCCCCGACCTCAGCAAGCAGGTCCAGACCGACGCCGCGGGCATGATCCAGTTGCCGCTGGTCGGCCAGATCAAGGCATCGAACCAGACCAGCGCCGAACTCGCCGAAGCGATCGAGCAAAGGCTCACGCGCTTCGTCCGACGCCCCGACGTCAGCGTCAATGTCACCGAATCGGTGAGCCAGGTGCTCACGGTCGATGGACAGGTGATGCAGCCCGGCCTCTATCCGGTGGTCGGCAAGATGTCGCTGATGCGCGCGGTCGCGCTCGCCAAGGGAACGACCGAGTTCGCCAAGCTCGACGACGTCGTGATCTTTCGCACCGTCGGCGGACAGCGGATGGCGGCACTCTATAATCTGAAGGCGATCCGGGCCGGCATGTACGACGATCCCGAAGTCTTCGCGAACGACGTCGTGGTGGTCGGCGATTCGCCGGCGCGCCGCCTGTTCAAGGACATATTGGCGACGACCCCGCTGCTGGTGTCGCCCCTCGTCGCCCTCATTCGATAGATTTTCAGGAAGTTCGAACCCATTCCATGACCGACGCAACTCCAAAATCCCCGATGTTGCCCGTTCCGGCGAGCCAGACCACAGAGAGCGATCCCGCTCGGCAGGCCGGCGGTTTCGCGACGGCGATGCCGTGGATCCTGCAATATTGGCGCGTCGCGCTGCGCTGGAAATGGGTGATCATCGGAACGATCATCGCCTGCCTGGTCGCCGGCGCCATCTATACGATGCTCGCTGAGCGCATCTATACCGCCACCGCCCGGATCGAGATTTCGCGTACCGAGTCCAAGGTGCTCAACATGACCGGCGTCGAGGCCGAGCGCGGCGGCCGTGTCGAGCAGGAATTCTACCAGACGCAATATAACCTGCTGCGCGCCCGGTCGCAGGCCGAACGCGTGGCGAAGAGCCTGAATCTCGCCCGCGACCCCGCTTATCTCGCCGCTTTCGGCGGCAAGGCGCCGCCGTCGTCGCTGCGCGTGATGTCCAAGGCCGAGCTCGACGCTGCGACGCGGAGCGTCGCCAGCCGCCTGAGCGGCGTCGTCCAGGTCAAGCCGGTCGTCGGATCGGCGCTGGTCGATATTTCGGTATCGACGCCTGACCCCGAGCTGTCGGCGAAAGTCGCGAACAGCTGGGCGGAGAATTTCATCTCCGCCAATCTCGAGCGCCGCTATGATTCGGCGTCCTACGCCCGCCGCTTCCTCGAGGACCAGCTCGGGATCACGAAGCGCAAGATGGAAGAAGCCGAGCGCGAGATGATGAGCTATGCCGAACGGCAGGGCATCCTCACCATTGCGCAGTCGGACAGCGCCGACCCCAAGGCGCCGAGCGTCGAGCGCTCGATCACCGCGACCGACCTCGTTGCGCTCAACGACGCGCTCAACAAGGCGACGATCGAACGTATCGCCACCGAGGGTACGTTGAAGGCCGCGACCGGCCAGGCGTCGGCGACCGCGAGCGGCAGCCCGAGCGTCGCCAACCTGCGCCAGCGCAAGTCGGAGCTGCAGGCCGAATATGCCAAGCTGATGGTCATCTTCCAGCCCGACTATCCGCCGGCACAGGCGCTCGACCGCCAGATCAAGGAAGTCGATCGCGCGATTGCCACCGAGCAGAGCCAGGTCGGCGGATCGAGCATCGCGGCCGCGCGCGCCGCGTATAACGCCGCGGTCTCGCGCGAACAGGAACTGCGCTCGCGCGTCGGCGGCACCCGGACCGACCTGGTCGACGAACGCCGGCGCAGCGTCCAATACGGCATCCTGCAGCGCGAGGTCGATACCAACCGCGAACTCTATGACGGGCTGCTTCAGCGCTACAAGGAAGTCGGCATCGCCGGCGGCGTCGGCACCAACAATGTCGCGATCGTCGATCGCGCGCTGAAACCCGGCGGACCGTCGAGCCCCAAGCTGATGAACAATATGTTCACCGCGCTACTGATCGGCCTTGCGCTTGCCGCGCTGCTCACCGTCATCCTCGCGCAGATCGACACCACGGTCCGCGACCCGGCGGAAGCGCAGGAAGTCACCGAGCTGCCGCTGCTCGGCGTCATTCCCGACACCGACAACGAGCTGGCGATCGAGGAGGTGCGCGACCGCAAGTCGTCGCAGTCGGAAGCCTATCTGTCGGTGCAGACCGCGCTGCGCTTCTCGACCACGCAGGGCGTGCCGCGGTCGCTCATGTGCACCTCGACGCGCAAGGGCGAAGGCAAGTCGACCTCCTCCTATGCGCTGGCGCTGTCGCTCCACCGTATCGGGCGCACCGCGGTCGTCGTCGACTGCGACCTGCGCTCGCCGTCGGTGCACCGCCTGGCGGGGGTCGCCAACGGTGCGGGGACCAGCAACTTCCTGTCGGGCAACAACGACATCATGTCGATGGTTCGCCACGACGAGTCCGACAACCTGCCCTTCATCACCGCGGGGCCGATGCCGCCCAACGCGGCCGAACTGCTGTCGAGCGACCGCATCGTCGACCTGATCGCGGCGCTGTCGCAGCATTTCCAGCATGTCGTGCTCGACGCCCCGCCGGTCCTGGGCCTCGCCGACTCGCCGCTGCTCGCGAGCAAGGTCGAAGGCGTCGTCTATTGCGTCGAGGCCGAGGGTGCGCGCACCAACGCGATCCGCTACTCGCTCGCGCGCCTGCGCGGCGCCGGGGCGACCCTGCTGGGCGTCGTGCTGACCAAGTTCGACGAGAAGCGCGCCTATTACGGCTATGGATATGAATATGGCTATGGCTATGCCGACGCGCAGCCGGGTGAGTAAGGCCGCAGTCGGAGGCAGGAAGATCGGCAGGACGGGGACGCGGCAGGGACCGCGGCTTCCGGCCCGGGGCTTCCTGCTCTACGGTGCGGCGATGTTCCTCCTGTGGCTGTTGGTCACGCTGTTCTCGGCGTCGACGGTCATGGCGGTCTATAATCCCGCGCGCGCGGTGTCGCTGAACCCCTTCAACGCCAGCGCCAAGGCGCAGGTCGCGAACGACATGGTCTATGTCACCGGCGACGCGCGCCAGACGGGCGCGGCGGCCGCGCTGGCGCGCGAGGCGCTGGGCGGCAACGCAACGATCGCCTCGGCATACCGGATGATCGGCCTCGACAATGCGCGCCGCGGCAAGCCGGTGAAGCCCGCGATCATGGCCGCGACCTATCTGACGCGCCGCGACCATGTCGCCAATCTTTGGCTGATCGAGGATGCGGTGAAGCGCGGGCGCATCGACCTGGCGATGACCGACGTCGACGCGTCGCTGCGCACCTCGCTGCGCAGCCAGGCGATGCTGTTCCCCATCCTCGGCAAGGCGATGTCCGAGCCCGACATGCGGCCGCAATTCGCCCGCCTGTTCCGCGCCAACCCCGATTGGCTGCCCAATTTCCTCGGCTATTATATCGGTACCAAGCAGAAGGCCGCGCCGCTGGCGCAGGTCATCCTGCCGATCCGCAAGGATTTGCCGCCGAGTTATGCCGAGCTCGACCGCACGCTGATCGGGATGATGGTGGGCCAGCAGGATTTCGACGCCGCGCGAAACTATGCGCGATCGATCGACAGCAAGGCCGACGGCGACCGGCAGTTGATGCACAACGCCCGCTTCGAGGAAGAGGGGCCCTTCCCGCCGATCGATTGGCATCTGGTCCGCGAATCGGCCTATGGCTCCGACATCGCAAAGGGCGCGAAGGCCAATCGCCTGGTGGTCGTTTCGGACGAGGAACGCCCCAATGTCGTCGCGCGCCAGCTCGTGCAGCTGGCGCCCGGGACCTATCGGCTGAGCGCGAAGGGACGGCTCGTCACCAGCAACGACGATGCATCGGCGGTATGGCAGATCGCCTGCGCCGAAACGGGCGGCACCGGCGTGCTCGCCAGCGTGAAATTTGCGCGCGGCGTGGTGCCGTCGGCGGCCGATTTCACGACCGGAGGCGCGTGCCGCAACTATTGGGTCAGCCTGACCGCCGCTGCGGGCTTTGGTTCGACCTCGTTCCAGGCCGAGTTCCAGCAAGTGCTGCTGCAGCCGGTCGCCTGATGGGCGGCTTCTCGCCGGCGCGGCTCGTCCGCTATGCAATGGCGCATCCGATCGGCGAGCGGCAGCGGCTGCGGACGCTCGCGCGGATCGCGCGCTGGCAGCTCAGAGCACGGCTGATCGGCGGGCCGCGCGTCCATGACTGGGTCGGTGGCAGCCGGCTGGTGGTCGAGCGCGGGATGACCGGCGCGACAGGCAATGTCTATTTCGGGCTGCACGAGTTCGCCGACATGGGCTTCGTATTGCACATGCTGCGCGCGGGCGACCTGTTCGTCGATATCGGCGCCAATATCGGCAGCTTCACCATCCTCGCGGCGAAGGTTTCGGGCGCCGAGGTCATCGCCTTCGAGCCCGACACCAACACCGCCGCCACGCTCGCGCGCAATATCGCCGCGAACGACGTCGGCGCGCGGGTCGCGGTGCACACCAGCGCGCTCGGCGACCGCGAACAGGACTTGTGGTTCACCAGCGGCATGGACACGATCAACCATGTCGCCAACGCCGACACCCCGGGCGCGGTGCGCGTCCATGGCACGACGCTCGACACGGTGCTGGCGGGGCGCGTGCCGCTGCTGATCAAGATCGACGTCGAGGGGCACGAGCCGGCGGTCGTCGCCGGCGCGCAAAGGACGCTGGCATCGCCCGAGCTCAGGGCGGTGGAGGTCGAGACGGTGACGCAGGATGTCGCCGACATGCTGGCCGGGCACGGCTTCGTCCAGCGGCATTATGATCCGTTTACGCGGCGCCTGTCGCAGGCGCCGGTGCATTCGGCGAACAACAGCCTCTACATCCGCGACGAGGCCTTTGTCCTGGAGCGGCTCCAGGATGCCGCACCGGTCGATGTCTACGGGATCGCCGTCTAGGCACCCCGCGCCCGCGACATGAGAATCCTCTATATTCAATATGCCAATCCGGGAGCCTTTCCCGCCGCGATGCGCGCCGGGCGCCTCTGGCGCACCGAAGGGCACGAGGTCCGCTATCTGGGCGTGGATTTTGGCGACGGCGATCCGCTGGCCGTCGCGGGCGACCTTGCCGGCCATTGCGACTGGGTGCCGTTCGGCCGACTGACGCCGCTGCGATTTGCCGCGCGGGCGGTGGCGCTCGTCGGGGGCTGGAAGCCCGACTGGCTCTACATCGCCGATGCGACGGCGGCGCTGACCTGCGCGCCGCTCCGCACATTGCACCGCGGCGGCATCGTCTATCACGAGCATGATTCCCCTGCCCCCGGCGCCTCGCTGCGCAGCCGGATGGAATGGAACGCGCGCAACGCGATGGCGCGCCGCGCGCGGGCCGTCGTGCTGCCGAACAGCGACCGCGCCGCGCTGCTCGCAAAAGAAGCTGGACTGGCGCCCGCCCACGCCCCGATCACCGCGTGGAACACCCCGTGCCGCGACGAAGTCGGCCCGGCGCGCGACGCTGTCGGGAAAGGTCCGGTGCGCGTGGTCTATGCCGGGTCGATCAATATCCAGCGCGTGCCGCTGGCGCTGATCGACGCGCTCGCCGCGGTGCCCAATATCGAGCTGACGCTGATCGGTTACGAGACCGTATCGTCGCGTGGCCATAACGACCGGCTGCGCGCCCATGCCGCCGAGCGGGGCTGCGCCGACCGCTTGCTGATCCGCGACGCGATGCCCTATCACGAGTTACTGCTCGCGCTGCGCGACTACGACGTGACCTTCGCGGCGTTGCCGGCGGACGCCAGCGACGTAAACCTCCGCCATATGGCGGGCGCATCGAACAAGACCTTCGATGCGATCGGCCAGGGGCAGGCGCTGATCGTCGGGCCGGGTCCCGACTGGCACAAGATGTTCGTCGAGCCCGACTTCGCGGTCGCCTGCGACCCCGCCGATGCGGCGTCGATCGCCGACGCCTTCCGCCGCCTGGGTGCCGATCGCAACGCGGTGCGGGCGATGGGCGAAAGCGCGCGCCAGCGGATGCTCGCCGACTGGGCCTATGAGGAGCAGTTTCGCCCGGTCCTGCAGCGTATGACGGTCGGCGCCGGGGGCGAGCGATGAAGATATTGACCCCCGTCAGCGGCAATTTCTGGGCGGTTCCGGATTGCTATCATCGCGGCATGGTCAAGGCCGGTGCCGATGTCGTCACTTACGATGTCGGCGAGGCGCCGGTGTCGCTGATCGGCCGCATGGTGCGGCGCATCCGGCGCGCGCTGGGATCCGAAGCGGCGCAGCAGCTGCTGGCGGCGGTCGATGCGGCGAAGCCCGATGTGCTGATCGTCTTCAAAGGGGTCGATTATCCCCCAGCCCTGCTCCGCAGGATCGCCGCGCGCGGGGTGAAGCTGGTCAATTACTGCTCGGACCATCCCTTTCGCTTTTTCCTCGCGGGCGCGGGCAATGCCAATGTGCGCGACAGCATCCCTGCCTATGACCTGTATGTGACCTACAGCGGCCCGATCGCACGCGAACTGGCGGAGGCCTATCCTTCGCTCGATGTCGCGGTGGTGCCCTTCGGCCATGCGGTCGCGGACGATCTCTACACCGAACTCGCGACCGAGGCCGAGGTGCTGCGCGGCTGCTTCAACGCCAATCCCGACGAGGAACGCGCCGCCGCGATCCGCTTGCTCACCGAGAATGGCGTGGCGATGGACGTGTTCGGCTGGGGCTGGGAGAAATTCGTGAAACCCGGCCCGATGCTGGGGATCTATCCGGTCGAGCGCGATATCGCCATGCTGCGTATCCTGCGGCGCTACCGGTTCCAGCTCAACATGTTCCGCCCGCACAACGAAGGGTCGCACAATTTGCGCAGCTTCGAAGTGCCCGCGGTCGGCGGCATATTGCTGGCCCCCGACAGCTCCGAGCATCGCGAATTTTTCGTCGAAGGGCGCGATGCCTTCTACTTCGCCAATCCCGACGAAATGCTGGCGAAGGCGCAAAATCTTCTGGCGATGCCGGCGACCGAAGCGGACGGCGTCCGTGCCGCGGCGCGGCGGCGTACCCTGGAAATCCGGGCGCATTTCGACGATCGCGCGAGCAGCTTGCTCGCCGAGATCATGAAGCTGTCGGGGCGGTGAGCGCGGGCGATCGCCGATGAAGATACTCCTGCTTCTCAACGAGGATTATCAGGCCGCGAGCGGCATCGCGCAGTATAACCGCAACGTCGCCGACGCCTTGCGCGGGATCGACGGCGCCGAGATGCGGATCGTCTGTCGCGGGCAGCTCTCCGTCGCGGCGGCGGACAAGGCGATCTTCGGGCTGAAGGCCCTCTTCTATTGCCTCGTATGGCGCCCTGACCTGATTTTCGTCGGGCATATCAACCTCGTGCCCCTGGTGATCGAGGCAGCCCGGCGGCTTGCGATTCCCGTGGTCCTGCCCGCGCACGGCATCGAGGTCTGGGACAAGCCCGGCCCTTCGCGACTCCGCGCCACCGAACGGGTGACGGAGATCTGGCCGGTGAGCCGGACGACGCAGGATCGCATGCGGGGCTGGCTGCCCGATGTGCCGATGCATATCATCCACAATTGCGTCGAGCTGTCGGATTTCACGCCCGGGCCGAAACCGGACTATCTGATCGAACGCTATGGGCTGGCCGGCAAGCAGGTGGTGATGACGCTCGCCCGCCTGCCGGGGTGGGACCGCCACAAGGGCATCGACGAGATGATCCAGGCGATGGCGGACCTGAAGCGCAGCCGGCCCGACCTGCGCTACCTTGTCGCGGGCGAGGGTCCCGACAAGCAGCGGCTGATCGACCTTGCCGCGCATTTGGGCGTCGCCGACAGGGTGATTTTTGCCGGATTTATCGAGCGCGGCGAAAAGCTCGATCATTACAGGCTGGCTGACGCGTTCGCTATGCCCAGCCGCGGTGAGGGCTTCGGCATCGTCTTCCTCGAATCGCTGGCCTGCGGGGTGCCTGTGATGGGCAGCCGGCTCGATGGCGGCCGCGACGCGTTGATCGACGGCGAATTGGGGTTGCTCGTCGATCCCGGCGATCGCGCCGCCGTCGCCGCGGGCGTCGAAGCGACGCTGGCCGCGAAGGCACCTCCGCGCGAAGCGCTCGATATATATAACTTCGGTTTCTTCGCTAAAGAGATCGAGCGGGCGATGCGCGCGGTGATTTCGGGTGCTGGCATGGGACGGCGATAGTGGAACGGGCGACGACAGGGGAAAGGCCGGTGCCGCCACCGCGCGCTGCCTGGGTCGATCGCGCCAAGGGCTATGGCATCATCCTGGTCGTCATCGGCCATGTCAGCAGCGTCGACCGCCTGGTCCTCGACATCCTGATCTTTCACATGCCGCTGTTCTTCTTTCTGTCGGGCGTGACCTTCAAACCATTTACCGGCCGGGACCGGGTGCTGGCCAAGGTGCAGGCGATGCTGCTCCCCTATATCGCCTTCGCGCTCCTCGTGACGGCGTGCCTGGCGACGGCCAATCTGGCTTTCAAGCTCGACCTCGTCATCCCGGGCCCATTGCATTTCCTGCTCGGCGGCAATCTTCTGGTGGGAGCCTTCGGAACCTTCTGGTTCCCCACCGCCCTGCTCGCCACCTTGCTGCTCCTCAATCTGGTGGTTCGCTTGTCCGTCCGGCTGCAGGCCGTCGTCCTGGCCGCCATGGCCGGCGCGGCGTTCCTGCTCGGCGATGCGGTCGCCTATAATCCCTATGGCTTGCTGACCGTTGCCATGGCCCTGCCCTTCGCGGCCGCCGGCTACCATGTCGGCCTTGGCCGGTCGCTGGAGCCGGGCTGGAAGACGATCGTCGTGCTTGCGCTGGTGATTGCCGTCTTTTTCCTGCTGGCGCCCCACATCGGACGGGTGGAGTATAAATATCTGCGCTACGGGCCGTTCCCGGCGTCCACCCTTGCCGCCGCCGCCGCGATTTTCGTCACCTGTTGCGTGTCGGCGATTTCGGTTCCCGGCGTCGCCGCTATCGGACGCGCGTCCTTGACGATCATGTACACCCATCTGCTTTTTTTCAGCCTGCTCCAATCCGTGACCAGCTGGCCGGTCATCGTGATCGTGGCGGTGGTCGCAGGGTTCGCCTTGCATCGGCTTTTCGCACGATTTGCCGTGACGCGGCGATTCTTCCTCGGCATGCGCGAAGAGGGTGCCATGCGATGAACGGCGCCCGATTTCCGGCGAGGATCGCGCGGCCGCGGCCGATATGGGATGCGGCGCTCGACAGCCCGCGCATAGCAGGGCAATAGGGCGGCGCATGCTTTTCGAAACCGCAGAATCCACGATTTTGTTCTGGCTGGTGGTCGGCGCCCTCGCCATGATCGCCGTGCTGGTCCACACGATCCGCTCGCCGAAGGGCACGCTCGGCTTTCCTATGGCGATGATGTTCGCACTCGCTGTCATGCACATCGCCGCCGGCGTGCACCTGATCCCCGGCTATTTTCACCAATATGACCCCTATCTCAACGCGATCGGCTACACGCGCGATTCGGTGGCCAAGGGGCTCCAGGCATCGACCATCGGGTTCGTCATGATGGCGCTGGGCATCTGGCTGACGAGCTATTTGAGCGACTATCGCAAGGTCGATTTCGACTTGCAACGGGTTCCGGTGGAGTTTCTCCGCCTCGCCCAGAAAACGGTGCTGCTGATCGGCATGGTGTTCTTCTTCGGCATCACCTTCGTCCCGTCGATTGCGCAGATCCCGACGATCGGCGCGGTGATCGTCAGCGGCAAGAATCTGCTCGTCATCGGTCTCTGCCTGTCGATCCTGCGGCGCGTCTGGCTGAAAGAGGGGATGCAGATGTGGCAGATCGCCGCCATCTCGATCGCGATCCCCATCGCGAACCTGCTCGGCAACGCCATTCTCGCCGACGCGCTTTCGGCGATCATCATCATCGCCTGTTTCTGGCTGGCGGTCGCGGGGCGACATTTCGGGATCGGACGGATCCTCGTCGCGATCGTGCTCTCGGGTTATATCTTCCTCTTTCTGTCGACCAATTATCTGCTCGTCCGCGGTCAGTTTCGCGACGTGGTATGGGAACCGACGTCGACCCTGTCGGAGCGCGTCGACGGGCTCGTCAACGCGATCAGCCAGTTCGGTCCCTTGTCGAGCGACGATCAGAAGCAGCTTTATGTCCTCGATTCGCGCCTCGACCAGAGCATCTTCACGGGCATGGCGATCGAGAAGTTCGACGCGCAGCCCGATACCTATGAAAATGGCGGGACGCTGCTTGCAGGCCTGTTCGCTTTCGTGCCGCGCGCGATCTGGACGAACAAGCCGGTGCGCGGCGGCTCGGCCTTCGTTCGCGAACATACCGGCTATCAGGCGAGCGAGGAAACGACCTTCGGTATCGGGCCCTTCTTCGAATATTACGCCAATTTCGCGATGTTCGGCGTCATCTTCTTCTCGTTCCTGATGGGGATGTTCATTCGCTATCTTGATTTGCGGGCCTTTCGCGCGCTGGCGGACGGGCGCATGAACGAAGCCATCCCGTTGATGTCGGGGCTCGTCGCACTGGTCCAGCCCTTGGCCAATGCGAGCAGTCTCTTTTCGACCTTCTACGCTTCGCTGATCGTCGGCTTCCTGATCGTGAAGTTCATGGAGCGCTATCTGGATATCCAGCTGTTTGCCGAGGACAAGCGCCGGTCGCAGAAAGCATGACCCGGCTGCTCCTGACGAACCCCAGTTTCCAGCTCGAACATGGCGGCCCGGCCTATTCGGTGGGGCGGCTGGCGGGCGCGCTCGGGGCGCTCGGCCATGATGTCACCGTCTGGGCCGCCGATGGCAGCGCCGAGCGCGTGCGCGCGATGGACCCCAGCGGCTCGGTCAGGGTCGCGAGCGGCGCGATCGGCGAGCTGCTGGCAGGCGAGCGCTGGGACGTCGTCCACGACAATGGGCTGTGGCTGCCCTATGGCGCCGCGCTCGCGCGTCATTGCCGCGCGCAGGCGATCCCGCGGCTGCTGAGCGTCAGGGGGATGATGCAGCCCTGGGCGTGGAACCACCGGCGCTGGAAAAAGCGCCTCGCCTGGGCGCTCTACCAGAAACGTGGGGTCGAAAGCGCGGCGCGGTTGCACGCGACCGCCGAGGACGAGGTCGGCAAGATCCGCGAGCGCTATCCCGCGCGCCGGCCGCTGCTGATCGCCAACGGCATCGACATTCCCGACATGGCGCCGCGGACGCCCAAAGCCGAGGGCGAGACGCGCACCGCGCTGTTTCTGGGCCGTATCCATCCGGTCAAGGGGCTGACGATGCTCGTCGATGCCTGGGCGCAGCTCAGGCCCGCGGGCTGGCGGCTACAGCTCGTCGGCCCCGACGAGGACGGCTTCCGCGCGCAGCTCGAAACGCAGATCGCGGCGGCTGGCCTCGCCGAGGGCATCGCCATCGCGGGTCCGGCGAGCGGCGGCGCCAAGCGCGCCTTCTACGACGCGGCGTCGCTGTTTCTGCTGCCGAGCTATACCGAGAATTTCGGCATTTCGGCCGCGGAGGCGCTCGCGCATGGGCTGCCGGTGATCACGACGACGGGCACGCCGTGGCAGGTGCTCGAGACCGAGGGCTGCGGCTGGTGGGTCGCGCCCGAGACCGCAGCGATTGCCACCGCGCTGGCCGAGGCGACCGCGCTGCCCGATCCCCGGCTGGTCGCCATGGGTGCGACGGGCCGGGCATGGGTTGCCGATCACCTGCACTGGCCCGCCATTGCCAAGCAGTTTGCCGATGCCTATGCGGACGCGATGGCCAGTCCTGCGCCGATTTAATTAGGGGATTCTCGGTGGTTGTTCCGGGCGTGCGTTTTTCGATCGTCACCGTCTGCTATAATCCCGGCGAGACGATCGAGGCGTGCCTGCGCTCGGTCGCCGACCAGGGCTATCCGTTTATCGAGCATATCGTGATCGACGGCGCGTCGCCCGACGGCACCGCCGAACGCATCGGCCAGCTGGGCTGGTTCAAGGGCATCCTCGTCTCCGAACCCGACAAGGGCATTTACGACGCGATGAACAAGGGCGCCCTCCGCGCGACCGGCGACTATGTCGGCTTCCTCAACGCCGACGACTGGCTGGCCGATCCCGACGCGATCGCGCGC
This sequence comes from Sphingopyxis sp. GW821-FHT12F08, assembly GCF_058806755.1. Lineage (NCBI taxonomy): Bacteria > Pseudomonadati > Pseudomonadota > Alphaproteobacteria > Sphingomonadales > Sphingopyxidaceae > Sphingopyxis > Sphingopyxis sp. GW821-FHT12F08. The sequence continues at coordinate 103,680 of NZ_JBXAQA010000007.1, read as the reverse complement.
CTCGCCGAGGCGGCTGCCGCAAATCCCGGCGCCGATGCGGTGCAGGGCGACGTCGTGATCGTCGATCCCGCCAAGCCCAAGCGCCAGCGCTATTATTCGGGCGCGGGCAACTGGCGGCGGCGGCTGCGCTGGGGACAGATGCCGCCGCATCCGGGCTTCTATATGCGCACCGATCTGTTCCGCGAGATGGGCGGTTTCGCGACCGATTACCGCATCGCCGCCGACTATGACCTGATGTTGCGCTTTTTCTGCACCGGCGAACGGCGCGCGGTGCATGTCGCCGCGCCGATCGTGACCATGGCGACCGGCGGGGTGTCGAACCAGGGGCTGCAGAGCCGCCGGATCATCAACCGCGAGATCGGGATCGCGTGCAAGCGCAACGGGGTGCGCACCAATTCGCTGATGATCTGGTCGAAATATCTGACCAAGATCTTCCAATATATACCGCGCCGGGCGGCCTGATGACCGAGCGCACCCTCGTCACCGGGGCGAACGGTTTTGTCGGGGCGGAGATCGTCCGCCAATTGCGTGCGCAGGATGCGGCGGTGCGGCTTGCGGTGCGGTCCGCGACGAGCGCGGGCGACGAGGTGGCGGTCGGCGATATCGGGAAGGAGACCGACTGGAGTGCCGCGCTCTCCGGGGTCGATCGCGTGATCCACTGCGCTGCGCGCGTGCACCAGATGGACGACCGCGCGGCGGACCCGCTCGCAGCCTTCCGCGCGGTCAACCGCGACGGCACCGCGACGCTGGCGCGGCAGGCGGCGGATGCGGGCGTCAAACGCCTCGTCTTCCTGAGCTCGATCAAAGTCAATGGCGAGACCACGAAGGATCGCGCACCCTTTACCGCCGAGGATGCGCCCGATCCGCAGGATCCCTATGGCTTGTCCAAATGGGAAGCCGAACAGGCGCTCCATGCGGTCGCCGCCGAAACGGGGCTCGAAGTCGTCATCGTCCGCCCGCCTTTGGTCTATGGCCCCGGCGTCCGCGCCAATTTTGCGCGCATGGTATCGTGGGTCGCGCGTGGCCGCCCCCTGCCCTTCGGCCTCTGCCGCAACCAGCGCAGTCTGGTGTCGGTGACCAACCTCGCCTCGCTGGCGATCGCCGCGAGCCGGCATCCCGACGCCGCCGACGCCACCTTGCTCGCGAGCGACGGCGAAACGGTGAGCGTGCGCGACCTGCTCGCGCGTATCGGCACCGCTTATGGCCGCCCGGCGCGGCTCCTTCCCGTGCCGCCGGGGCTGCTGCGGCTGGCGGGCAGCCTGACCGGCCAGCGCGCCGCGATCGACCGATTGTGCGACCCGCTGGTCGTCGATGGCGAGCCCGCGCGCCGGCTGCTCGGCTGGCACCCGCCGGTGACGATGGCCGAGACGCTCGCCGAAATGGCGGCGTCGGCGGAGCCCGAGCGATGATCGACACCGGCCTCGCGCTCGCCGCGATCTGCCTGATCGCGACGATCATGCTGCTCAGCCTCTATGTCGACTGGGCGAAGCAGCGGATGGTCGACACGCCGAACGAGCGTAGCGCGCATGCCAAGGCGACCCCGACCGGCGGCGGGCTCGTCTTCCTGTCGGTGTGGGCGGTCGCGCTTGCGGCGGCCGCGCTGCTGATTCCCGGTCAGGACAGCGGTGCGCTGGCACTTGGGCCGGCGGTCGTCTGCCTGATGTGGCTCGGCTGGCTCGACGACCGCACGCCGCTGCCGACGAGCGTTCGTTTCGCGGTGCAATTCGGCTGCGCGGGGCTGTTCCTGCTCCTCTGGCCCTGGCCCGCATTGCCCGAGGGCTGGATCGTGCCGCTGGCGATCGTCGCGCTGCTCTATCTCGTCTATTCGGCGAACATCACCAATTTCATGGACGGGATCGACGGCATCGTTGCGCTCCAGATGCTCGGCTTCGTCGTGGGGGCGCTGCTGATCCTGCCGCAGAATGCGCTGAGCCTGCCGGTCCTGCTGATCGGCGCCGCGGTGTTCGGCTTCTTCCTGTTCAACCGCCCGCCCGCCAAGCTTTTCATGGGCGACAGCGGCAGCGCGCCGCTCGGGCTGTTCGTCGCCGCGGTGACGCTCGCGGTAGCGACGGCGAACTGGCGCTACGGGCTGGCGCTGCTGCTGCTGCAGGGCGTATTCCTGTGCGACAGCGCGGTGACGCTGCTCCGCCGCGCGCTGCGCCGCCGGAATGTGACGCAGGCGCACAGCGAGCACGCCTATCAGCACGCCAAGCGCCGCTGGGGGCATGCGCGGGTCAGCTATGCGCTGTTCGCGATCACCGCGCTCGTGCAGATTCCCGTCGCCTATGCGATCGCCCGGGGCCACCTGCCCTTCTGGGCCGCGGCGATCGACCTCGCGCTACTCGGCCTCGCCGCCTTCGCCTTCCGCGCAGGGACCCCGCGCACCGATTGATCTTTGCCGGAAGCTTGTCCATAGACCTCCCGCCACCGGCCCGCGCCGAGGCAGGGCAATCGCAACAGGAAAACGAACACCTTATGAGCGTTGCAATTCAGCCGATTACGGGCCGCCGCCAGCGCTATGCGCTCGTCGGATGCGGCCGCATCTCGACTAATCATTTCGGAGCGCTCGAAGCGCATGGCAACAGCGTCGAGATCGTCGACGTCTGCGACATCGATCCCGCCGCGCTGGCGAAGGCGACCGAGCGTACCGGCGCCCGCGGTCATGCCTCGCTGACCGAGATGCTCAAGGCGACCGACGCCGACGCCGTGATCGTCACCACGCCGAGCGGGCTGCACCCCGCGCAGGTGATCGAGATCGCCGAGTCGGGGCGCCACGTCATCTCCGAAAAGCCGATGGCGACGCGCTGGCGGGACGGCCTGCGCATGGTCGAGGCGTGCGACAAGGCGGGTGTCCAGCTGTTCATCGTCAAACAGAACCGCCGCAATGCTACGCTGCAACTGCTCAAAAATGCCGTCACCAGCGGGCGTTTCGGGCGCATCTATATGGTCGCAGTCAATGTGTTCTGGACGCGGCCGCAGGACTATTACGACAGCGCCGCGTGGCGCGGGACGTGGGAGTTCGACGGCGGCGCGCTGATGAACCAGGCGAGCCATTATGTCGATCTGCTCGACTGGCTCGGCGGTCCGATCGAGAGCCTGCACGCCTATACTGCGACGCTGGCGCGCAATATCGAGGTCGAGGATACGGCGGTGATCAACGTCCGCTGGCGCTCGGGCGCGCTCGGGTCGATGAACGTCACGATGCTGACCTATCCCAAGAATCTCGAAGGCTCGATCACCATCCTCGGCGAAAAGGGCAGCGTGAAGGTCGGCGGCGTCGCATTGAACAAGATCGAGAATTGGGAGTTCGAGTCGCCGCACGCCGACGACGAACTCGTCGCCTCGGCGTCCTATGATACGGGCTCGGTCTATGGTTTCGGGCACCAGCTCTATTACGACAATGTCATCGGCACGCTGGCGGGCGATTGCGCCGCTGCGACCGACGGGCGCGAGGGGCTGCGCAGCCTCGAAGTGCTGATCGCCTCCTATCTCTCAGCGCGCGACGGCAAGCGCGTGTCGCTGCCGCTGGACTATTGATGCCCGCGAAGATCCACGACACCGCGATCGTCGATGCCGGCGCCGAGATCGGCGACGGCACCGCGATCTGGCACTGGGTGCATGTCTGCGCCACCGCGCGCATCGGCAGCGGCTGCTCGCTCGGGCAGAATGTCTATGTCGGCAACGATGTGACGATCGGCAACAATGTCCGCATCCAGAACGGCGTCTCGGTCTATGACGCGGTGACGCTGGAGGACGATGTCTTTTGCGGCCCCGCGATGGTCTTCACCAATGTCTACAACCCGCGCTCGGCGGTGCCGCGCAAGGACGAATATCGCGAGACCATCGTGCGCAAGGGCGCGACTTTGGGCGCGAACTGCACCATCGTATGCGGCGTGACGATCGGCGAATATGGCTTCGTCGGCGCGGGATCGGTGATCAACCGCGATGTGAAGCCCTATGCGCTGATGGTCGGTGTCCCCGCGCGGCGGATCGGCTGGATGTGCGAATGCGGCGTCCGGCTCGAAGGCCAGGGCGACGTCACCTGCACCGCGTGCGACAGTCCATATCAGATAACAGACGAGGAATGTTCTCCCCGATGAGCGACGTGATCGAATTCAACGACCTGAAGGCCCAATATCGCGCGGTGAAGACCTCGGTCGACGCGCGCATCCAGGCGGTGCTCGACCATGGCCAATATATCATGGGGCCCGAGGTCGCCGAGGTCGAAGAGAAGCTCGCCGCCTATACCGGCGCGAAACATTGCATCGGCGTTGCATCGGGGACTGAGGCGCTGCTGATTGCGCTGATGGCGCTCGATGTTGGGCCGGGCGACGAGGTGATCACGACGTCGGCCACTTTCGTGGCGACGGTCGAGGTCATCGCGCTCGTCGGTGCGACGCCGGTGTTCGTCGATATCGATCCCGCGACCTCGACGATCGACCCGCAGGCGGTGAAGGCTGCGATCGGCGACAGGACGCGCGCGATCATCCCCGTCTCGCTCTACGGCCAGTGCGCCGACATGGACGCGATCAACGCGATCGCCGCGCCGCGCGATATCGCGGTGATCGAGGATGGCGCGCAGAGTTTCGGTTCGACCTACAAGGGGCGCCGCAGCGGCAGCACTTCGGGCATCGGCTGCACCAGCTTCTTCCCCGCCAAGCCGCTCGGCTGCTACGGCGATGGTGGCGCGATTTTCACCGACCACGACGACCTCGCGCAGGCGTGCCGCGAAATCCGCGTCCACGGCCAGTCGCGTCGCTTCCACCACACGCGCGTCGGGGTGGGCGGGCGGCTCGACACGATCCAGGCGGCGGTGCTGCTCGCCAAGCTCGAAATCTTCGACGAGGAAATCGCGCGGCGCCAGGCACTCGGTGCGCGCTATCTTGCGGCCTTTGCCGGGCATAATGCGCTCGAACTGCCGATGATCGCCGCCGACCGGACGAGCGTCTGGGGCTATTTCGCGCTCAAATCGCCGAACCGCGCCGCGATCCTCGATGCGCTCAAAGCAGCGGGCGTGCCGAGCGGGGTCCATTATCCCGAGCCGATGCATATCCAGCCGGCCTATAAGGACAAGTGCCGCGTCGCGGGCAGCATGGCCGAAACCGACCGCTGGTCGGATCAGGTGTTCAGCCTGCCGATGCACGCGTACCTCACCGACGAAGCGCAGGACCGCATCATCGCCGCGGTGCTGGCGGGGGCCGGCGCGGCCTGACGCACGCTGGCATGAGCCGCCTCCTCAACATGCAGCTAAGCTGGCCCGCGACGGCGGTCGACCGGCTGCGCCGGCTGTTCGAGACGCGCTTCCACCGGCTGGCCGGCCAGCGTTTCTTCGTCGATACCGCGCAGACGCAGGTCGATATCCACTTTCGCATGTGGTTCTGGCAGCGCGTCATGCGCCGCAATGCCGAGGCCTATTGGCCGGTGCATCCGTCGACGCGCGTGCGCGGCGGGCGCTTCGTGGTGATCGGCCCCGAAACCTCGCCGGGCTGGAGCGTCGGCTGCGACATCGACGGCCGCGGCGGCATCTATATCGGCGATTATACCCAGATCGCGCCGACGGTGCGGATGCATTCGGTCGCCGGGGGGAGGGAGCCGACCGAGGCTCCCGACGATTTTTCGATCTTCATCGGCAAATACAGCCTGCTGACGATGAACGTCACGGTCGAGGCCGGGGTGACGCTCGGCGATTTCACGATCGTCGGCGCGAACAGCGTCGTCACCGACAGCTTTCCCGAAGGCCATTGCGTCATCGCGGGCAATCCGGCGCGGCTGATCAAGCGGCTCGATCCAGCGGCCTGCGAGCATTGGCAGCGCCCCAATCCCTATGTCGGCTATACGCCGCTCGCCGAGGTCGCGACGCTGCGCGGCACCGCAATCGAACCGGCGCTCTTCGACCGCATCTGGGGCGCGTCATGAGCCGCGCGGTCCCTTGGCGCATCCGCTTCGCCCAGCATCTGGTCGGCATCAACGGCGCGGCCTATTGGCCGATGCATCCCGACAGCCAGCTTGCCTATCCGAACCGCGTCCTGCTCGGGCGCAACAGCTGGCCGGGGATCGAGCCGCTTTGCTACGTCAGCGCGAATATGGGGCTCGTCGTCGGCGACGGCGTGCGGATCGGGCGCGAGGTCGGGCTGATCTCGGGCGACCATGATCCGATACGGCTCACAAACTATATTCAGGTCGACCCGCAAGTCATTGGCAATCATTGTATCATCGAGGATGGCTGCACGATCCTGCCTGGCGTCGAGCTGGCCGATTTCTGTATCGTCACGCGCGGCAGCGTGGTGACCAAATCCTGCCTGGAACCGCGATCGATCCTGTCGGGCAATCCGGCGAAGGTCGTCGGCACGCACGACCGCGCTGCCCCCGCGATCCCCCCCGACGCGAAGCACGGCTATATCCCCGCCGCCGAGTTCGACGCCTTCGCGCGCCGCAACCTGCGCCATCACTATCTCGGCCGCTTCGGCGCCGCCTTTACGCCATCATCGACGACGGGTAGCTGATCTCAATGTGCGGGTGGGGAATCCTCGTAAATCGCGACGGGCGACCGGTCGAACGCGCCAAGTTGCAGGCGATGGCGAATGCCGTCGCGCATCGCGGCCCCGATGCCGAGGGGATCGTCGAGCTCGGCGCGGTCGGGCTTGCGCACCGGCGCCTCGCGGTGATCGACGTCAACGACCGCTCGAACCAGCCGATGCGAAGCGGCGACAATTGGCTGCAATTCAACGGCGCCATCTATAATTTCCGCGAGCTGCGCACCGAACTCGAGGCGCTCGGGCATAAATTCCACACCAAGTCGGATACCGAGGTGCTGCTCCATGCGCTCGACCAATGGTGGGTCGATGCGCTGCCGCGGCTGCAGGGGATGTTCTCCTTCTGCTTCTACGACGGGCGGCGGAAGAAATTGCTGCTCGCGCGCGATCGCTTCGGGATCAAGCCGCTCTGCTATCACCTCTCGGACCGCGTCTTCGTCGCGGGGTCCGAGGCGAAGCAATTGCTCGCCACCGGCCTCGTCGGCTCGGCGCCCGATCACTCGGTCCTGCGCACCTTCCTCGAATATGGGCGGCTGAACCTCGACGAACGCAGCTTCTTCGCCGACATCAAGTCGCTGGCGCCCGGCGAGTTCGCGATCCACGACCTGGTCGGCGGCCAGTTCCTCAAGATGCGCTGGTACGACCTGGCGATCCATGTAGAGCCGCAGGATATCGGCTATGGCGAGGCGTGCGAGCGGCTGCACGCGCTGTTCGACGACGCCGTCCGCTCGCACCATGTCGCCAATGTCCCCGTGGGCGCCAGCCTGTCGGGCGGAATCGACAGCTCGTCGATCGCCGCGGCGAGCGCGCCGGTCGTCGGCGATCCGGGCGATTTTCCGCTCTTCACCATCTATCACGCCGACGAGCGCCACGACGAGCGCGGCTATGCGACACAAGTGTCGGAGCGCTTCGGTTTCCGGCACATCGAGGTGCCGGTATCGCTGCTCGATTATTACACGCCCGAATGGCTCGAGAGCTTTGCCTGGTCGCAGGACCAGCCGCTGCCCGGCGGCAGCCATTTCAACGAACATGCGCTGTTCAAGGCGGCGCATGAGGCGGGCGTGACAGTGATGCTCGACGGTCAGGGCGCCGACGAATATTTCGGCGGCTATGGCGAGTTCTGGCTCGCGGCGCAGCGCGCGGCCCTGAAAAGCGGCAACATCGCGGAGGTCGGTCGCAATCTGCGCGGTCGCGGCCTGACCAATAGCGAATCGCTGACCCTGACCACGCGCAAGATGGTCGCGGCGCTGCTGCGGCGCGAGAACGGGCTGTCACCGCTGATGGCGGGCCTGTGGCGCGGCAGGGGTGCGGCGCGCCATGCCTATGCCCTGCCGACGGATTTCCGCGCCTTGTCGTTCGACGAGCTGGTGCGGTCGAGCATCCCCTATCAGCTTCATTCGCAGGACCGCAACGCGATGCAGTTCGGCATCGAATCGCGCGTTCCTTTCCTCGATCACCGGCTGGTCGAATTCGTCTGCGGGCTGCCGACCGATTATCTGGTCGGGCGCGGCTGGCAGAAACGGATTTTCCGCGACACGATGGCCGAATTGCCCGACGCGATCCGCTGGCGCCGGAGCAAGGTCGGCTTTTCGTCGCCCGATGCCGAGTTCGGCGTGCAATATCCCGAACGCCTCGCGGGGATGCTCGGCGATGCCACGGCGACACTCGCGCCGCTGCTCGACACTGCGGAGCTTGGTGCGCGGCTCGGCCGTTACCGGCTCGACCCGGCGCGCTACGACCCGGCGATATTTCGCTTGATCAGCCTCGCGGCGTGGGTCAGGCGGTTCGCGGTTTCGCTGTAACCCGGGGCGGCCATCGCGGCGGCCTCTTGAAGATGATGATTGGCGCGAATTTGCTGGCCAGACTGTTCCATCTGCGACGTTCCTCCTTCCTGCGCAGCGCGGCGACGCTGTCGGGCGGGCAGTTCGTCGCGACCGCAATCAGCTTCGGTTTCGCGCCGATCCTCAGCCGCCTCTACGCGCCGCAGGACTATGGCGTGCTCGCGACCTATATGTCGATCGCGGTCATCCTGTCGGCGCTCGCCAATTTGCAGATGGCGCGCGCGCTGGTCGCCGAGGCCGACGAGGAGCAGGCGCATGCGCTGCTCGGGCTCAGCCTGCTGCTCGCCTTCGCCTTTTCTGCGCTGACGCTCGCGGGGGTGTTGTTGCTTCGCGCCGGCGGCGTTCAGGGGCTCGACGATCTCGGCGTCTGGCTCCTCCTCCTCCCCGCGACCGTCCTCGCGTCGGGCACCGGCGCCGCGCTGCTCGGCTGGGCAAACCGGCACCACCGCTACCGGCTGATGAGCGGCTACCAGATTCTCAACGTCGTCGTCTCGTCGGGCGGCGCCTTGCTCCTCGCCTGGGCCGGCTATGGCGCGCGCGGGCTGATGATCGGCTATTTCCTCGGACAGCTCGCCGCCTTCCTGTGGGCGTGGATCGGCAATCGCGACGCGGTCGCCTCGCTGCGCGGCATGAGCTGGGCGCGGATGCGGACGGCGGGCCATGCACATCGCAACTATGCGCTGTGGACGACGCCGACGTCGATGATCGAGCAGGTCTCGTCGGCCTCACCGGTGCTCGTGCTGTCGCTGTGGGGCAATATGCTGGCGATCGTCGGCCATTATAACCGCGCGCGGGGCCTGCTGATGCTGCCCGTCGGCATCTTGGGCGGCGCGATCGGCCAGGTCTTCTTCCGCCGCGGCGCGCAGGACATGGCGCGCGACGGCCATTGCCGACCGTTGTTCTGGAAGCTGGTCGCCGCGATGACCGCGATCAGCGTGCCGACCTTTGTCCTCTTGGCACTGATCGCGCCGCAATTGTTCGTCTTCGTGCTCGGGCCGCAGTGGAGCGAGGCGGGGCATATCGCACGGATCCTGGCGCCGGTGATGGCGCTGCAGCTGATCGTCATGCCCGCGTCGAAGGTGATGTGGCTCTATCACCGCCAGCGGCTCGATTTTTTCCTGTCGATCCTGTTTGCATTGGTAACCACCGTCGCGGTCGCCTCGGTCGCCTTTCTCGGTTTTGCGCCCGAGATCGCGATCGACGTGTTTGCGGGCGCGCAGATATTGTTATACCTCGTTTATCTAGGCAGCAGCATCCTGATCGTCGAGCGCGATCACCGAACCAGACAGGGACAGCCCGCGGAAGCGGCAGCGGTGAAACCATGATCACCATCGTCGATTATGATGCGGGCAACCCGCGCTCGATCATCAACATGCTCCAATATCTGGGGCATCGCGCCGAGCTGACCGGCGATCCCGACAAAGTGGCGAAGGCCGAGCGGCTGATCCTGCCCGGGGTCGGCAAGTTCGACTGGGGCATGCAGCGATTGCACGACAAGGGGCTCTCGGCGCCGCTCGACGAAGCGGTGAAGCGCGGGGTGCCGATGCTCGGCATCTGCCTCGGCGCGCAATTGCTGACGCGCGGCAGCGAAGAGGGCGCGCTTCCCGGTTTCGGCTGGGTCCCCGCGACGACGGTCGCCTTCGACCGCAGCCGCCTGGGTGCGCGGCTCAAGGTGCCGCATATCGGTTGGGCCGACACCGGCTGGAACGCCGGGCATCGTATGGCGGTCGATACGCCCGGGGCGCGCTATTATTATGTCCACAGCTTCCATATCGCGTGCGACGACCCCAGGACCGAGCTGTGCAATACGGTTCATGGCTACCGCTTCACCGCCGGCGTCGAACAGGACAATGTCTTCGGGGTGCAGTTCCACCCCGAAAAGAGCCTCTCCTTCGGAATGGCGGTGCTCAGCCGCTATGCGGCGATCTGAGCGATGACCCCCGCGCTCCCCAACCTCGTCGTCATCGGTGCGATGAAATGCGGCACGACCAGCCTCAACGACTATCTCGACCAGCACCCCGACGTGCATATGGCGGCCGACAAGGAGATCAACTTCTTCTCGGGCGAGAATGCCCATCGCTCGCTCGACTGGTATTGCGCGCAATATGACGGCTCGAAGGCGGTGCGCGGCGAGGCGTCGCAGAATTACACCAAGAGCCACCACCCCTTCTACAGGGGCGCGCCCGAGCGGATGGCGGCGATCATCCCCGAAGCGAAGCTGATCTACCTCGTCCGCGACCCGATCGAGCGCTATCGCTCGCACATCGTCGAAAATTACGTCGGCGAGACGGTGCAGGAGGATATCGCCTGGAACCTGGCCAACGATCACCAGTTCCAGACCGGCAAATATGCGTGGCAGCTGCGCTTTTTCCTCGAGCATTTCCCGATGGAGCAGATACTGGTGGTCGACAGCGACGAGCTCAATCGCGCGCGGCACGAAACGATGAACGCCATTTTCGCCTTCCTCGGCCTCGATGCGATCACCGACGAAAAGGCCTTCGCGTTCAAATCGAATACGAACGCGTCGAACGGCGTCCCCAACCGCTGGCGCATGGCGCTTCCCTATCGCGCCGCGCGCAAGCTGGCGCCGTTCGACCTCGACGCGCAGCTCAGCCGTCCGGCGGTCGCAAAGGTCCTTTTCCCGGGCCTCGAAAAGCCCGAATTGTCCGACGACCAGATCGACGACCTGCGCAATCGCTACGCCCCCGAGGTCGCGCAACTGCGCGCGCTGACGGGCCAGCCCTTCGCGAAATGGCAGGTTTGAGCCGCATGCGCCGTATCCGTGTGATCCCCGTGCTGACCATCGACCGCGAGCGGCGGCTGGTGAAGACCGTGACCTTCGGCAAGCGCACCTATATCGGCGACCCGATCAACGCGGTGCGCATCTTCAACACCAAGATGGTCGACGAGATATTGCTGCTCGACATCGACGCGAGCGTCGATGGCCGCGGGCCGAGCTTCGAGGCGATCGGCGACATCGTCGAGGAAGCCTTCCTGCCGATGGGTTATGGCGGCGGTATCCGCAGCGTCGACGACGCCGCGCGGCTGTTCCAGCTGGGGCTCGAAAAGGTCGTGCTGTCGAGCGCGGCGCTGGCGCAGCCCGGCCTCGTCACCGCCATCGCCGAGCGTTTCGGCGCGCAGGCGGTCGCGGTGTCGCTGCCCTATGCCAAGAAACTGCTCGGCGGGCAGCAGGTGGTGACGCGCAGCGGCAAGACCAGGACCGGCCAGGCGCCGGTCGAGGCGGCGAAGGCGATGGCCGAGGCGGGGGCGGGCGAGATCATCGTCTATAGCGTCGATCGCGACGGCAAATGGTCGGGGTACGACCTCGCGACGGTCACCGCGGTGGCCGAGGCGGTCGACGTGCCCGTAGTGGCGTGCGGCGGCGCGGCGGGGCTCGGCGATTTCCTGCCCGCGGTACGCGGCGGCGCCTCGGCGGTGGCGGCGTCGAGCCTGTTCGTCTATCGCGCACCGAATCAGGGCGTTCTTATCTCCTATCCCGACGAGGCCGACCTCAAGGAACAGCTCTTCCAGAATCTCGATTGCCAAAACTCTGATTGAATGAGAAAAAGTGACCCAGGCCAGCTCTCCCCTGCCTTCGCCGTCGGTACAGATGTGCACGCGCACCGTCATGGACGGCAGCGATCCCGACATCGTCTTCGACGCCGACGGCGTGTCGAACCATTGGCACGAATATCGCGCGCTGATGGCGACGCAGCCGAACGCCGGGCAGAAGAAGGCGCGGCTCGAGACATTGCTCGCCGATATCAAGGCCGACGGTGCGGGCAAGGACTATGACTGCGTCATCGGCCTGTCGGGCGGGGTCGACAGCAGCTATGTGACCTGGCTCGCCAAACAATGGGAGCTGCGCCCGCTGATCGTCCATTTCGACAATGGCTGGAACAACGAGCTCGCGGTCCGCAATATCGAGAATATCTGCAAGAAGCTGGGCTTCGAACTCCACACCTTCGTGATGGACTGGGAGGAATTCCGCGACCTCCAGCGCGCCTATTTCAAGGCGTCGGTCGTCGACCTCGAAGTCCCCACCGACCATATGATCTCCGGCGCGCTCTATCGCCTCGCGGCGCAGCACAAGCTCAAATATATGCTCTCGGGGCTCAATTTCGCGACCGAATCGGTGATGCCACCATCGTGGAACTATGCCAAGTTCGACCTCGAAAATATTCGCAACATTCACAAAAAATTCGGCACCAGGCCGCTCAAGAAGCTGCCCGCGCTCGGCGTGTGGCAAAAGGCCTGGTACCAATTGATCCGCGGCATCCATTCGGAAGCCGTGCTCGACCTGATCGATTACAACAAGGCCGAGGCGAAGGCGCTGCTGATCCGCGAGCTCGACTGGGTCGACTATGGCGGCAAACATTATGAATCGCTCTTCACGCGCTTCTACCAGGGCCATATCCTCCCGCGGAAATTCGGGGTCGACAAGCGCAAAGCGCATCTGTCGAACCTGATCCTGTCGGGCCAGATGACGCGCGACGAGGCGCTGCGCGAACTGCAGCAGCCGACCTATGACGAGGCGCTGCAGGAGCGCGACAAGGCCTATGTGCGCAAGAAGCTCGGCTTCACCGAGAGCGAGTTCGACGCGGTGCTGAGCCTGCCCAACCAGCGGCACGAAATCTATGGCACCGACAAGAAGCAACGCGAGCGCTATTTCCGCATCATCGGCGCGCTGGGCACGGCGATGCGCAAGCTCGGACTGAAACGCTGAGCGCGATGCCGCACGCACCGGTCGATCTGCTCGGCGATCCGCTGCGCATCCTGATCCTTTCGCCGCAGCCGTGGACCGGGCTGCAGGTTTCGAAGCATCATTATGCGCGCGAAGCCGCGGCGCGGGGGCATGACGTGATCTTCGCCAATCCGCCGGGCGGCGCCGCCGCGATCGCGCTGAGCGCGAGCGGAACCCCGAACATCACCCTTCTCGATCATCCCGCCATGCCGCTGCGCCGCGCCAAATTTCGCGCGCGCTGGCTGTTCGATCATGCCGCGAGGCGCCGTGCGCGGGCGATCATCGCCGCGACGGGGCCGATCGACCTGCTGTGGGATTTCGACAATTCGGGCCAGTTCGCCGATCACCGGGCATTCGGCGCGCGGCGGAGCATCCTGCACGCCATGGACCGGGCCGACGAAGGCGTGCGCCACGGCCGCCATGCCGACCTGATCCTGGGGGTCGCGCCGACGCTGATCGACGCGCTGCCGCCGCGCGGCATCCCGCGCCGCGTCGTGCCGCACGGGCTGGCGCCGCTGTTCGCCGATCTGGCGCGCGCGCGCCTCGCCGGCGGCGATCCGGCCCCGGAGACCGGCGCGATCACGATCGGCTTTCTCGGCAACCTGACGCAACCATGGATGGATCGCCCACGCCTGCTGGCGCTGATCGAGGCCAATCCGGCGCTACGCTTTCGCTTCATCGGTCCCGAACAGGATGCGTCGGCCGAGCGGCGGGCGTGGGTCGATCGGCTGCGCGCGTTGCCGAACGTCGAGCTGGCGGGCCCCAAGACGGGCGCGGCGCTGGTCGAAGCGATGCGCGGCGTCCAGATCTGGCTGCTTTGCTACGATCGTGACCTCGACCCCAACAAGGGCGTCAACTCGCACAAATTGCTGGAATATTTTTCGACCGGCGGCGAGGTGGTGAGCAGTCATATCGAGGCGCAGGTCGATGCGCCGGGGATTTTCATGGCGCCCGCGGACGCGCCCGACCGGATCGCGGCGCTGCTGGACGACGCTGTGCAAACGGTCCGCGAGGGATGCGATACCGGATGGCGGCGGCGTATCGACCAGGCGCTGGCGAACAGCTACGCCGCCAATTTCCGCGAGGTCACGGCCCATCTGGCGGCGATTTAGCGTTACCGCGTTGCCGCCGGTCAGTCGCGGCGGCGGAAGCGGCGCAGCAGCCGGCGCCCGAGGAACTGGCGGCGGCCGACCTGCATCACGGTGATCGGCTGGCGGAACATATTCCGCTCGGCCTTGGGCATCGCGGCGGTGTCGGGATGGACGGTCAGCAACTGGCGATAATCGGCCACCGCATCCTTGCGGCACACATAAAGCTTGGTGTGGGTGATCAGGAACGGGCGGAGGTCGGGATATTCGCCCAGCATCTCGATCGCCGCGACGGTGACGTCGGGCCAGCCCTTGCCGAAGAAATCGTCGATGATGATCACGCCGCGCTCGCCCAGCACCGACGCTGCGGTACGCAGGTCGGCGGCGACATGGTGGTATTCATGCCCGCCGTCGACGCTGAAAATCCTTACATTGCTGACCTTTGCGGCGATATCCTGCGGCGTGATGATGGTCGAATCTGTCTTCCAGATTTCCGCGTCCGAGATCGGGATGCCGAACCGCTCGGCGTTTTTGAACAACATGATGTCGCGGCGCGCCTGCGTGCCGACATTCATGCTGTCGTCCTCGTACAGGTCGATCGCCAGCGCTTTCTCGCTGGCGCGGCGATGGAGCGCGAGCAGGAAATAGAGCTTGCCATGGTGCACGCCGATTTCGGCCAGATCGCCCTCGATGCCCTGCTCCGCCTGCCATTCGCCGATCGCCTTGATCGCGAAGATATCGACATCCCCCAACCAGCCGCTGACCGTCTCGACCTGCCCGTTCGCATATTGATTGAGATCGATCGAACTGCCTGCCACGCCTTTGCTCCTGCAAAACATTTGTCCGGCGGGGCGCCGGCTGGTCCGCGGCGTTTATGGCATCGTCGGCGCCCGTGCAATCGCGACGTTCGCTTCTTTGGGCCGCCTGGCGCGAGGATCGCCGATTGTCATTGGCAAGGGAAACTCTGTATAGGATCAACCAGTTCAGACACAGGGGTTAGGCCGACCATGCGGCAATCGAATCTCGGCCGCCTGGCCAACCGCATCCTTCGCCGCGCCGGGCTGTTCGGCCGCGTGAACCGCACCACCCGCGCCGAGGTCGGGGGGCGCGACATCGCCATTCCGGTGACGGCCGGGCTGATGGCGGACCTCACCGAACCCTGGATGTTCGCGCTGTTGCAGCGGCTGATGGCGATGGCGCCGGGCGGCTTCGTCGACGTCGGCGTCAACCTCGGCCAGACACTCATCAAGGCGAAGGCGGTCGATCCGGCGCGTCGCTATGTCGGTTTCGAACCCAATCCGGTGTGCGTGCATTATGTCGAGGAACTGGTGGCGGCCAATGGCTGGAGCGACTGCCGCGTCGTGCCCGCGGGGCTCGGTACGAGCCGCGGGCTGTTCCAGCTCGAGCTCTATCACGGACGCGGCGGCGATTCGGCGGCGTCGATCGTCGAGGGTTTCCGCCCCGGCGAAGCGGTGACCTTTCGCAAGACCGTCGTCGTGCTGGGCCCCGACGACCTGCCCGACGACCTGCTCGCGCCGCCCGTGGGCATCGTCAAGATCGACGTCGAAGGCGCCGAGGCCGACGTCATCGACGCGCTGGCGCCGGTGATCGCCCGCGACCGTCCGTTGATCACGATGGAGATCCTGCCCTGCTATTCGGCCGAGCGCACCGACCGCATCGCGCGGCAGGCCCGGATCGAGGCACGGCTCGCCGAGGCCGACTATCGCATATTGCGCGTGCTCCACGCCGGACAGGGCGGCGGCTTCGCCTTCGAACCGCTCGAGACGATCGGCATCCACGGCGACCTCGCGCTGTGCGAATATGTCATGTGCCCCGCAGAACGT
This sequence comes from Sphingopyxis sp. GW821-FHT12F08, assembly GCF_058806755.1. Taxonomy (NCBI): domain Bacteria; kingdom Pseudomonadati; phylum Pseudomonadota; class Alphaproteobacteria; order Sphingomonadales; family Sphingopyxidaceae; genus Sphingopyxis; species Sphingopyxis sp. GW821-FHT12F08. Next base: position 87,630 of record NZ_JBXAQA010000007.1, on the reverse strand, counting down.
GTCGCCGAACTGCTCACGGCGGAGTAGGCTCAGAGCCGTTTGGGCAGCAGTCCCAGCTTGCGCCGGAGGCTCCGCTTGAGCACTTCGCGACGGCCGAGTGTCATCACCATGATCGGCGCTTCGAACATCGTCCGTTCGGACAGCGCCGCCTTGCCGAGCCATGGATTGCCGGGCAGCATCGCGCGATAGCGTGTCGCGGCGGCGGGCCGCGCGACGAACAGCTTGTACGGGGTGATCAGGAAGGGCTGCAGCCGCTCGCGCTGCGCGGTCAGGAAATGGATCGCCGCAACCGACACGTCGGGCCAGCCGATGCCGAAGAAATCGTGGATCATCATCACGCCGTCGTCGGCAAGCACCGCGTCGGCGAGCTTCAGGTCGCTGGTGACGGTGCGATAATCGTGCCCGCCGTCGACGCTGATCATCCGCACCTTGCCGATCCGCTCGTCCAGCGCCGCGGACGTGATCGTCGTCGAATCGGTCTTCCACACTTCGCTTTCGTCGAGCGCGATGCCCAGCTTGGCGTGGTTCTCGAAAAACGCCCGGTCGCGTCCGGCATGGATACCGGTGTTGAGGCCATCGTCCTCGAAAAGGTCGATCGCCAGCGCGCGTTCGCCCGCCTGCCGCAGCAGCGCGAGGATGAAGAAGAGCTTGCCGTGATGGACGCCGATCTCGGCCAGATTGCCGCTGATCCCCTGCTCGACCTGCCAGCGGCCGATCGCGTCGATCGCGGTCGCCTCGACCTGTCCGAAATAGCCGGGGACGGCCTCGATCTGCCGGTCGATATAGCGGTCGAGAGCTTCGAATGCGGCGGCCAAGGCGCGCTCCATATTTAGGGGTGGTCGGATGAAGCCGCGCTATCGCAAGCGCCGGGACCGCGCAACGGCGGTGCCCGCGATCAGCCCGCGAGTGGCGCCTGCGCCGGACCGCTTTCCTGGTTCACCTCTTCGGCGGGCCGGAATTCGGGGACCAGCTCGTGGAGGATCGCCAGGCATTCGTCGGCGCGGCCATGGTCCATCGCGTCGCGCAGCGCGTCGAGCTTCGCCGACAGCTCCTGCCATTCGAGCATCGCCTCGCGCGCCTGCATGATCCGGCTGTGCCCCGTCGGCTTGGGATCGTCGCCGATCAACAGCTCTTCGTAGAGCTTCTCGCCCTGGCGCAGGCCGACCTCGGCGATTTCGATATCGCCGTCGGGATGGTCCTCGTCGCGCACGGTCAGCCCCGACAGGTTGATCATCGTGTGCGCCAGCTCGATGATCCGCACCGGCTTGCCCATGTCGAGCACGAACACCTCGCCGCCCTTGGCCATCGCGCCCGCCTGGATGACGAGCTGCGCCGCCTCGGGGATGGTCATGAAGAAGCGCGTGACGTCGCGGTGGGTGACCGTCACCGGCCCGCCATTCTTGATCTGCTCGCGGAACAAAGGCACGACCGACCCGCTCGACCCCAGCACGTTGCCGAAGCGCACCATCGCGAAGATCGTTTTGCTGCCGCGGCCCGCCAGCCCCTGCAGCACCAGCTCGCACACGCGCTTCGACGCGCCCATGACGTTGGTCGGGCGCACCGCCTTGTCGGTGCTGATCAGCACGAAATTGGTGACGCCGACGCGGTCGGCCTCGCTCGCCATGAACAAGGTGCCGCAGACATTGTTGCCGATGCCCGCGATGGGATTGGCCTCGACCAGCGGCACATGCTTGTACGCCGCGGCGTGAAAGATGGTGTCGGGCTGCCAGCGCGCGAGCAGGCGGCGCACGGTCGGCTGGTCGGTGACATTGGCCAGTTCCTCGATCAGCTCGGGCTGCTGCCCCTCGGGCAAGCCGGCGATCACCGCCTGCAGCTCCTGCCCGATCGCATAGAGGCCGAATTCGGAGGATTCGACGAGGATCAGCTTGTGCGGCCGCATCGTCACGATCTGGCGGGTCAGCTCGCTGCCGATCGAACCGCCGGCGCCGCTGACCATCACCGTCTTGCCGACGATCGTGCGGCCGAGCAGCAGCTGGTTCGGCGGTACCGGGTCGCGGCCGAGCAGATCCTCGATCTGGACGTCGCGCAGGTCGCTGACCGACACCTGTTCGTCGATGATCTGGCGCATCGCGGGCAGCATGCGGACGCGGATCGGCCAGTCTTCGAGCGACTTCATCACCCGGCGGCGCTTCGAACGGGTGACGTGGGGCAGCGCGAGCAGCACGTCGGTGACGCCATAGGTGTCGACCAGCCACGGCAATTTGGGGCGCGAATAGATCGGCACGCCGTCGATGATCTCGCCCTCGATCTTGCGGTCGTCGTCGATGAAACCGACGAGGCGCATCGACGGGTCGCTGCGTAGCGCCATCGCCAGCTGCTGCCCCGCCTCGCCCGCGCCATAGATGAGCGCGATCGACGCTTGCTGGATGTCGCGGCGCTTGAGCAGGTCGACGACGGCATAGCGCGCGAGGATGCGCGTCATCGCGAGGAGCAGCAGGAAGACGATCGGCTGGATCACCGAGACGGTGCGCGGCACGCCCTCCATGCCGACGAAGCCGAGGATGACGATCAGCGGGATCGAATAGAGCGCGACCGAATAGGCGAGCCCGACCATCGTCCGCCCGCCCGAGAAGCGCAGGATCGAGCTATAGGTGCCGCGCATCAGGAAGACCGGCAGCCAGCTCGACAGCGCGATCACCGACGCCAGGCCGACCCCGGCGTCGAAGATCTCCCAGCGGCCGAGGCGAAGCGAGAAGGCGATCAGCACCGCGGCGACGCAGAGCATCGCGTCGGCGACGATCAGGATCGCGCGCTTTTCGCTGCGCCCCAAGGCGACGAGCGACGCCAGCGTCGCGAGAATGCGCTCTTCGACCGCCCCCCAGGCCCGCGCGAGGATCATGCGGCGATGCCCTGCCCGGTCTTGAGGAAGCGCCGCGCGCTGCCTTCGATCACCAGCGCGGTGAGCATGCCGCTGCGATAGGCGCCGGTGTCGATGCCGATGCGGTTGACACGGCAATCGACGTCGGGGGTGATGGTGTGCCCGTGGACGACCATCATGCCATGGTCCCGGTTGTCGTCGAGGAATTCGTCGCGGATCCAGCGCAAGTCGTGGACCTGCTGCTGCTCGAGCGGGCGCCCGGGAAAAATGCCCGCATGGACAAAAAGATAGTCGCCGATCTGCACATAATCCACCATCGAACGGAATAAACGGACATGCGAAGCCGGTATGCCGGCGTGGATTTTGGCGACCAAGGCCTCTCTATCGCCGAAAATGGACGTGTCTTCAAGTCCATAGCTTTGCAGCGCCTGTTCCCCGCCATAGCGTATCCAGCCGGGCAGCTGCGAATGCGCGCCGTCGAGGATTTCGAGCAGCGCCTCTTCGTGGTTGCCCATCAGCAAATGCATCTCGTCGACGCCCCTGGGAACGGTCAACAGCCGCTCGACAACCTGTGCCGATTGCGGGCCGCGATCGATGAGGTCGCCGAGCATTACAAGGTGGACGCTGTCCGCGGGATCGCGCGCGCTTTCGTCGGCGATGCGCGCCAGCAGCGCGTCGAGCAGGTCGAGCCGCCCGTGGACGTCGCCGATGGCATAGACGCGCGTGCCTTCGGGCACCTGCGGCCAGTCGTCGGCAACGGGCTCCGGGGCCGGCTTGCGGCTGAAAAGTCTTTTGATCATCATCTTACCGATTGAAACTGACACCCCACCCCAATGCCGGTCTGTCGCCGCAGCCCCGCTACAACGCACAAATCGCCCCCGGGATGCATATCCCCGTGCATTTACCGGCAACGCCCGCAATGACAAGGATCACACCTTTGCCGCTTTCGCCACGAAGTTAAGCGGATAACAACCAAAATCGGCTAGGAGACATGTACATGACCCGCCGAGACAAGAGCCCCCGATGAAAGTGATGACGGTGTTCGGGACGCGTCCCGAAGCGATCAAGATGTTTCCCGTGGTGCACGCCTTGCGGCGCCAGCCGGGGCTCGACGTGCGCGTCTGCGTCACCGCGCAGCACCGCGAGATGCTCGACCAGGTGCTCGATATCGCGCGCATCGTCCCGGACATCGACCTTGACGTCATGCAGGCGAACCAGACGCTCGACGGTCTGCTCGCTCGGCTCGTTGTGGGGCTCGGCGAGACCTTCGACGCCGAAAAGCCCGACCGCATCCTCGTCCATGGCGACACGCTGACGACGATGGCCGCCACTTTGTCCGCCTATTTCCGCAAGATCCCCGTCGGCCATGTCGAGGCCGGGCTGCGTAGCGGCAATATCTATCACCCCTGGCCCGAGGAGGTGAACCGCAAGGTGACCGGTGCGGTCGCCGACCTGCATTTCGCGCCGACCGGGACGGCTGCGGCGGCGTTGCGCGCCGAGAATGTCCCCGCCGACCGCATCCATGTCACCGGCAACACCGTGATCGACGCGTTGCTCGCGACCAAGGCAAGGATCGACGAGGAACCCGCGCTGGCCGCGGGGCTCGATCCGTTGCTTGCGCGGTTCGCGGATAAGCGCATCGTTGCGGTCACCTCGCACCGGCGCGAGAATTTCGGCGACGGCATGAAGGCGATCGCCGACGCCATCGCCGCGATCGCGGCGCGCGCCGACGTCGCGGTGATCTTCCCGGTCCACCCCAATCCGCATGTCCGCGCGGCGATGGAGCCGATCCTCGGCGGCCTCGCCAATGTCGCGCTGATCGACCCGCTCGATTATCCGCATTTCGTCCGCCTGCTCGCATCGAGCGAGCTGGTGCTCACCGACAGCGGCGGCGTACAGGAGGAAGCCCCCTCGCTCGGCAAGCCGGTGCTGGTGATGCGCGAGACCACAGAGCGCCCCGAAGGCATCGAGGCGGGCACCGCGCGGCTCGTAGGGACCAACCGCGACACCATCGTTTCCGAAATTTTCAGCCTTTTGGACGATGAAGGCTCCTACGCTGCCATGGCGCGCGCCCACAATCCGTTCGGCGACGGCACGGCTGGCACCCAGATTGCGGAGATTGTCGCGCGTGCCCGTTGATATCGAACAGAAAGTCACCGTCGTCGGCCTCGGCTATATCGGCCTGCCGACCGCCGCGCTGATCGCGCGCTCGGGCTGCAAGGTCACCGGCATCGACGTCAGCGCGCATGTCGTCGAGACGGTCAACAACGGCAAGGTGCATATCGAGGAAGTCGATCTCGACGGCCTGGTGCAAGGCGTCGTGTCGCGCGGCGCGCTCGTCGCCTCCACCGAAATGGTCGCCGCCGACACCTTCGTGATCGCGGTGCCGACCCCGCACGACGACGAGCATCGGCCCGACATCAGCTACGTCCTCGACGCCGCGCGTTCGATCGCCAAAGTGCTCGTGCCGGGCAATCTGGTGATCCTCGAATCGACCTCGCCGGTCGGCACGACCGAGAAGGTCGCCGAACTGCTCGCCGCCGAGCGCCCCGACCTGAAAGTCCCGGGCCGCTGCGCCGGTACGCCCGATATCTTCCTCGCTTATTGCCCCGAGCGCGTTTTGCCGGGGCGCATCCTCGTCGAACTGGTCGACAACGACCGCTGCATCGGCGGCATCACCCCGCGCTGCGCGCGCCGCGCGATGACCTTCTATCGCCAGTTCGTGCGCGGCGCCTGCGTCACCACCACCGCGCGCGCCGCCGAAATGGTCAAGCTGGTCGAGAACAGCTACCGCGACGTCAACATCGCCTTCGCCAACGAGCTGTCGATGATTGCCGACAAGATGGGGGTCGATGTGTGGGACGTGATCCGCCTCGCCAACCTCCACCCCCGCGTCAACATCCTGCAGCCGGGCCCCGGCGTCGGCGGGCATTGCATCGCGGTCGACCCCTGGTTCCTCGTGCATGGCGCGCCCGACGAAAGCCGGCTGATCCGCACCGCGCGCGAGGTCAATCTGTCGAAGACCGCGCATGTGATCGCCGCGACCGCCGCGCTCGTCGCGAGCCATCCGCAGGCGAAGGTCGGCGTGCTCGGGCTCGCGTTCAAACCCAATATCGACGATTTCCGCGAAAGCCCGGCGGTCGAGGTTGCGGCCGCGCTCGCGCGCCAGTTCGGCAAGCGCATCCGCATCGTCGAACCCTTCGCGCGCGGTCTGCCGATGGAATTCGCGGGCAGCGGCGCGGAGCTGGTCGAGCTCGACGATGCGCTCGCCGAGTGCGACCTGATGATCGTGCTCGTCGATCACGACGTGTTCAAATCGGTCCCGCTCGAGGAGCGCAGCGGCAAGATCGTCTACGACACGCGCGGCCTGTGGCCCGACCAGGGCTGGCCGGCGGCGGCAAGCGTGCCGCGGGCGGTGGCTTAATTTCCTTCTCCCTTGATGGGAGAAGGATACGCAGCCTTGGTCGCGAAGCGGCTTAGGCGGAGTTGGATGAGGGTGATGGCGCGTGCTCGCGCCGTTCGTTTCAGACCGAAGCCGCACCCCCACCGCTGCGGCTAACGAACAAGTTCGTAAGTCTCGCTGCCTCCCCCATCGAGGGGGAGGAAGGCAATTCCCTCCCCTTGCACCCCTCGCCTCACTCTCCCATATCGCCCCGCATGACCGATCCCCATCCGCATAGTGCCTCGCCCTGGCACGGAACCACCATCCTTTCCGCCCGCAGCGCCGACAAGGTCGTCATCATCGGTGACGGCCAGGTGTCGATGGGGCAGACGGTGATGAAGCCCAACGCCCGCAAAGTGCGCCGCCTGCACGACGGCAGCGTCATCGGCGGCTTCGCCGGCGCGACCGCCGACGCCTTCACTTTGTTCGAGCGGCTCGAGAGCAAGCTCGAGCGGCACAACGGGCAATTGCTGCGCGCCGCGGTCGAGCTCGCCAAGGACTGGCGCACCGACAAATATCTGCGCAACCTCGAGGCGATGATGATCGTCGCCGACAAGGAAGTGACGCTTGTCATCACCGGCAACGGCGATGTGCTCGAACCCAAGGGCGGGATCGCCGCGATCGGGTCGGGCGGCAATTTCGCACTGTCGGCGGCGCGCGCGCTGGTCGATTACGAGAAGGACCCCGAGGTGCTGGTGCGCAAGGCGATGGAGGTCGCGGCCGACATCTGCGTCTACACCAACGACCAGTTCACCTCCGAAACCATCGAAATCCAGGCATGATCATATGAACGATGCACTGACTCCGAAGGCGATCGTCGCCGCGCTCGACACGCATATCATCGGCCAGGACGCCGCCAAGCGCGCGGTCGCGGTGGCGCTGCGCAACCGCTGGCGCCGCCAGAAACTGCCTGCCGAATTGCGCGACGAGGTCAGCCCCAAGAATATCCTGATGATCGGCCCCACCGGCTGCGGCAAGACCGAGATTTCGCGCCGCCTGGCCAAGCTCGCCGACGCACCCTTCATCAAGGTCGAGGCCACCAAATTCACCGAGGTCGGCTATGTCGGCCGCGACGTCGAACAGATCGCGCGCGACCTGGTCGAGGAAGCCGTGCGGCTCGAAAAGGAACGCCGCCGCGGCGCGGTGCGGGCCGCCGCCGAAGAGGCGGCGATGGAGCGGCTGCTCGACGCGCTGACCGGCAAGGGCGCGAGCGAGGCGACGCGCCAGAGTTTCCGCCAGCGCATCCGCGAGGGCCATCTCGACGACAGCGAGGTCGAGATCGAGGTTTCCGACGCGCCTTCGATGCCGTTCGACCTGCCCGGCCAGCCGGGACAGATGAGCATGATCAACCTCTCCGACATGCTCGGCAAGGCGATGGGCGGGCTGCCCAAGAAGCGCCGCAAGATGAAGGTCATCGACGCCGCGACGCGGCTGATCGAGGAAGAGCAGGACAAGCGGCTCGACCAGGACGATGTCGCGCGCGTCGCGCTCGCCGATGCCGAGGCGAACGGCATCGTCTTCCTCGACGAGATCGACAAGATCGCGGTCAGCGACGTGCGCGGCGGATCGGTGAGCCGCGAGGGCGTCCAGCGCGACCTGCTGCCGCTGATCGAAGGCACCACCGTCGCGACCAAATATGGCCCGATGAAGACCGACCATATCCTGTTCATCGCGTCGGGCGCCTTCCATGTCGCGAAGCCGAGCGACCTGCTCCCCGAACTCCAGGGCCGCCTGCCGATCCGCGTCGAACTGGGGGCGCTGACCGAGAGCGATTTCGTGCGCATCCTGAGCGAAACGAAGGCGGGCCTGCCCGAACAATATGCCGCGCTGCTCGGCACCGAGGGCGTGACGCTGAACTTCAAGCCCGACGCGATCGCGCGCGTCGCCAAGCTCGCCGCCGAGGTCAACGAGAAGGTCGAGAATATCGGCGCACGCCGGCTGCAGACGATCATGGAACGCCTCGTCGAGGAGGTCAGCTTCACCGCCGAGGATATCGGCGGCACGTCGCTCGACATCGACGCGGCCTATGTCGACCGCCAGCTCGCGGACATCGTCGGCGACACCGACCTCAGCAAATATGTGCTCTGATCGCGGAGTGCTCCGGCGGGCTTAATAGCAGCCCTTTTCAGCCGTTCATTTACCGAACTTCATTTGACTTTGCCGCGCCGTCGGTGCGATGAACGGCGCGCACGGTCGAACCGGGTTGCTAACGGCCGGCACGGAGACAGTAATGGCAGACGAGGAGGCCCCGGAGCAGGGCGAACTGGCGATTACCCGCACGGGCGACCGGCTGCGGCTGGCGCGCGAAGCGGCGGGGCTGTCGCTCGCCGACGTCGCGACGCGCACGCGGATCACCCAACGCCACCTCGAAGCGATCGAGAGGTCCGATTTCTCCGCCCTCCCCGGCCGCACCTATGTCACCGGTTTCGCACGCGCCTATGCCCGCGCCATCGACCTGCCCGAGGCCGAGATCGGCGCCGCGGTGCGCCGCGAGCTCGAAGACGAAGAATATGGCCGCCCGTCGTACGAAGCTTATGAGCCGACCGATCCCGCGCGGCTGCCGACCGCCCGGCTGACCTGGACGCTGGTCATCGTCGCGCTGGTGCTGGTGTCGGCATATGGCGTGTGGCGCTTCCTGTCGGTCGAGCCCGACGAGGCACTGATCGCGGCGCAGAACCGCGCGGCCGAGGAATCGGAAGCCCCCGCGAAATCGGCGACTCCCGCGGCCAAGGCCGTGACCAAGGCCGGCGCCGTCCCCGCCGACGCCCCCGTGGTCCTCACCGGCCTGTCCGAAGTGTGGATCGGCTTCGACGATGCGACGGGCAAGACCGAGAATTGGCGCACGCTCGAGGCCGGCGAGACCTATGAGGTGCCGCCCGCCTATATCCAGCAGTTCACGCTGCGCACCAGCATCCCGCAGGCGCTGAAGGTCACCGTCGGCGGCCGCGATATCGGCGCGGTCGGCCCCGCCGATACGCTGGTCAAGAATATCTCGATGAAGCCCGCCGATCTCGTCGCGCGCGCCGAGGGCGCGGGTGCAGCGCAGACGCTGCCGCCTGTTCCCACCAAACGCTGAGGGGCGCGTACGAGCCTCGAACGCTCGACGGACCGAAGCGTCGCTGCGCCGATTGGATTTGCGCAAATGCCCCCGTGCGCGTTATGGATCGCGCGATGGTTAACTGGGTGGGGGCCGAAAGGCAGATGAACATGCGTCACAACATACTCCTGGGCACCGCGGCGATGGCGCTCGCGGTTTCGATCCCGGGCGCGGCGACGGCGCAGGACGACACGATCGGCAAACGCGTCGACCGGCTGGAAAAGGAGATGCGCGCGGTACAGCGCTCGGTCTTTCCGGGCGGTAGCCCGACCTTCTTCGAAGGCGAGATCGCGCCCGACAACACGCCGGGCGAGCGCGCGCGGAGCGGCGCCAATGCCCCGGTGATCGACCTGACCGCGCGCGTCGACGCGCTCGAAAGCCAGCTCCAGACGCTGACCGGCCAGACCGAACAGAACGCCTTCCAGCTGCGCGAGCTCGAAAAGCAGTTCACCGCCTATAAGGCCGAGATGGAAAAGCGCCTCGCCGCGCCGCCGCCGGTGACCGAAACCACGACGACGCCTGCGAGCCTGCCGCTGACGCCCGTGGTAAAGCCGCCCGCGACGACGACGACGGCGTCGACAACCAAGCCCGCCGCGACGACGCCCACCGCGGCGCCCGCGAAAAAGCCCGCGGCAACGCCCGCTGCGTCGGCCAGCAGCGCAGCGCGGCTGGCGCTGGTCAAGAAGGTCGAGATCCCCGCCACGGGCAACGAGGTCGATGACGGCTATAATTACGGCTACCGCCTGTGGGAGGCGAAGCTCTATCCCGAGGCGCAGACGCAGCTGAAGGACGTCGTCGCCAAATGGCCGAACCACCGGCTTGCCAGCTTTGCGCAGAACCTGCTCGGCCGCGCCTATCTCGACGAGGGCAAGCCGAGCCTCGCCGCGGTCGCTTTCTATAATAATTACAAGCAGAACCCCGGTGGAGCTCGCGCGCCGCACAGTCTGATGTACATGGGCGTCGCGCTCGACAAGCTCGGCCGCAAGGATGCGGCGTGCAAGGCCTTCGCCGAACTCCAAGATACCTATGGCGACAAGGCGCCGCAGGATGTCCGCACCGATGCAGCCGCCGCAAAAACAAAAGCCGGCTGCTGAGGCCGACGCGCCGCACCGGCTCGCGCGCCAGTTCGAGGCGCTGGTCGGGCCGGGCTGGCAGCAGCGCAGTTACGGCGTCGCGGTCTCGGGTGGCCCCGACTCCATGGCCTTGCTCTGGCTGATGGCGAGCCTGCTCCCCGGCCAGGTCAAGGCCGCGACGGTCGACCACGGCCTACGTCAGGGTTCGGCCGAGGAAGCACGGATGGTCGCGGGCTTCTGCGCGCGCGAGCGTATCCCGCACAGCACGCTCACCCCGCCAACGCCGATCAAGGGATCGCAGCAGGCGGCGGCGCGCGCCGAGCGCTATCGCCTGCTCGAACAATGGCGCGCCGACGAAGGGCTCGCGCATATCCTGACCGCGCACCACGCCGACGACCAGCTCGAAACGATCGTCATGCGGCTCAACCGCAGCAGCGGTGTCGGCGGCCTCGCCGCGATCCGCGCGAAGAACGGCTATATTCTCCGCCCGCTGCTCCACTGGCGCCGCGACGAGCTGGTGCGGCTCGCGCTCGACGAGGACCTGCCCTTCGTCGACGATCCGTCGAACGCCGACAGCCGCTTCGACCGCGCCCGGCTGCGCCACGCGCTGGCATCGCAGAGCGTGCTCGACGTCGAGGCCGCGGCGCGCTCGGCCGACTGGCTCGCCGAGGCCGATGACGCGATCGACTGGGCGGTCGAGCGGCTGATCGCCGGCTGGCCCGATGCATCGGACATCGCGGTGATCCGCGACGAGGGCTATCCGCCCGAGATTTTTCGCCGCGTCGTCACCCAGCGGCTGCGCGCCAACGCCGCCGGGCTCGCGCTGCGCGGCGCCTCGCTCGACGGCGTCGTCAAGGCGATGAAGGACGGGCGCCGGGCTATGGTCGGCGCCTTGCTGATCGACGCCGTTCCGGGCCTCGAAGGCACGATCTGGCGCATTTCCGCCGCGCCGCGCCGGAAAGCGCGCAAATAAGGCCGAAAGGCTCATTGTCATTTAACGCGATTATCCTATCTTGGCAGGATACAAGCGCGACGCGCGCGGCTTTTGGAAAGATTCCGATGCAGGACGACAAGGAACCGCAGGGCAACCCCTGGATGAAGAGCGTGATGATCTGGAGCGGCATCTTGCTTGCCATGCTCCTCGTCGCCTCGATGTTCGGCGGCGCGTCGCAGCCTGCGGGCAACCCGCTGACCTATTCGGAGTTCCGCCAGAAGATCGTGGACGGCAGCGTCAAGGATGTCGTGCTGACCGAGGAACGCGCGACGGGCACGCTGTCGAACGGCGACCGCTTCAGCGCGAACCTGATCCGCGATCCCGAGCTGCTCAAGCTCCTCAACGACAACAACGTCAAATATGACGGCAAGCCGACCGAAACCGGCAATATCTGGGTCTATCTGCTGATCCAGTCGCTGCCCTTCCTGCTGATCCTCGGCATTGCCTTCTTCGTCTTCCGCCAGGTGCAGAAGAACAATGGTTCGGGCGCGATGGGTTTCGGCAAGTCGCGCGCCAAGATGCTCACCGAAAAGCAGGGCCGCGTGACCTTCGACGATGTCGCGGGCATCGACGAGGCGCGCGAGGAGCTCGAGGAAATCGTCGAATTCCTGAAGGACCCGACCAAATTCTCGAAGCTCGGCGGCCAGATTCCCAAGGGCGCGTTGCTCGTCGGCTCGCCCGGCACCGGCAAGACCCTGCTCGCCCGCGCGATCGCGGGTGAGGCGGGCGTGCCCTTCTTCACCATTTCGGGCTCGGACTTCGTCGAGATGTTCGTCGGCGTCGGTGCCAGCCGCGTCCGCGACATGTTCGAACAGGCGAAGCGCAACGCGCCGTGCATCGTCTTCATCGACGAAATCGACGCGGTCGGCCGCCACCGCGGCGCCGGGCTCGGCAACGGCAACGACGAGCGCGAACAGACGCTGAACCAGCTGCTCGTCGAGATGGACGGTTTCGAGGCCAATGAAGGCATCATCATCGTCGCTGCGACCAACCGTCCCGACGTGCTCGATCCCGCGCTGCTCCGCCCGGGCCGCTTCGACCGCCAGGTCGTCGTGCCGCGCCCCGACATCGAGGGGCGTCAGAAGATCCTCGAGGTGCACACGCGCAAGAAACCGCTCGCGCCCGATGTCGACCTGCGCCGCATCGCACGCGGGACCCCGGGGTTTTCGGGTGCCGACCTCGCCAACCTCTGCAACGAAGCCGCGCTTCTGGCGGCGCGCAGGGGCAAGCGCCTGATCGCCAGCAACGAGTTCGAGGAAGCCAAGGACAAGGTCATGATGGGCGCCGAGCGCCGTTCGATGGTCATGACCGAGGACGAAAAGAAGGCAACCGCCTATCACGAGGCGGGGCATGCGCTCGTCTCGCTGCACGTCGAGGGCAATGATCCGCTGCACAAGGTCACGATCATCCCGCGCGGCCGTGCGCTGGGCGTGACGTGGAACCTGCCCGAACGCGACCGTTATTCGACCAATATGAAGCAGATGAAGGCGCGCCTCGCGCTCTGCTTCGGCGGCCGCATCGCCGAACAGCTGATCTACGGCAAGGACGAGCTCAACACCGGCGCGTCGAACGACATCCAGCAGGCGACCGACATGGCGCGCTCGATGGTCATGGAATATGGCATGTCCGAAAAGCTCGGCTGGCTGCGTTATCGCGACAACCAGGACGAGGTGTTCCTCGGCCACAGCGTGTCGCGCGCGCAGAATATGTCGGAGGACACCGCGCGGCTGATCGACGCCGAAGTCCGCCGCCTCGTCGAGGAAGGCGAGAATGTCGCGCGCAAGGTGCTGACCGACAATATCGACGAGCTTCACCTGCTCGCCGCCGCGCTGCTCGAATATGAGACGCTGTCGGGCGAGGAATCGAAGCGCGCGATCAAGGGCGAGGATATCGGCCGCGAGGACGATGCCGACAAGCGCGGCACGCCCGTGTCGGGCCACGCCGGCGGCCTGCCGCAGATCAAGCGCAAGCCGCGCCCCTTCGGCGGTCCCAACCCGCAGGGCGCCTGACCCGGTCGCCCGCGGGGGGATTGGAAATGAAGCGCCTGAAATTCAGCCTGCCCCGCTTCGGGCTCGGCGTCGCGGCGATGTTCGCGCTCGCCAGCCCGGCGCAGGCGTTCCAGCGCGTCCAATTCTCGCAGCGGATCGAGCTGGAGAAGGTCGACATCGGCGCCGGCGGCCAGCGCAGCATCAGCTTTGCCGAGCCCGAGGTGGTGATCCCCGGGGACCGGCTGCGCTACCAGCTGCAGATGGAAAACAAGACCGCCGAGCCCGCGGCCAGCCTGACCTTCGTCAATCCGATCCCGCGCGCGATACGTTTCGTCGGCACCGACGATCTCGACGGCTTCGCGGTCTCGGTCGATGGCGGCACGAGCTTCGGGTCGCTCGACAAGCTTCGCGTTACCTTCCCCGGCGCCATGCCGCGCGCCGCGACGCGCGAGGACGTCACCCACGTTCAATGGACGCTCGCCGAACCGCTCGCCGCGGGCGCGGTCAAGACGGTGACCTTCTTCGGCGGCGTCTGCTGAGCGGGCGGCGATGACCATCTATTGCGACGAATCGGGCGGGCTCAATGCCGGCGCCATGACCTTTGCCGCGGTGATGCTCACTCCGCAGGCGGCCGCCGACATCCACAGGCGTTTCCGCGCCGTCACCGGGCTGCGCGGCGAGCTCAAGGGCAGCCGCATCAGCATCGTCGAGCGCGCCTATCTGCTCGAACTGGTCGACCGCGCGGGCGGCCGTGCCTGGGTCGCGGTGGCGAAGCGCGAGCAGCTCGCGCAATCGCCCGGCGGCACGCTGCCGAGCGACCTCGCGCTCTATGGTGCCTTGCTCAACAGCGCGGTCGGCCATTGGCTCCCCGAAACGGGCGGCGTGTGCACCGACGTCGTGATCGACGACGGCCGCTACGACCCCAAGATATTGTCGCACGTCCGCGAGGATATCCAGGCGGGCCTCGGCCAGTGGGGCCGCGCCACGCTCGCCGACAGCAAGCGCAGCGACGGCGTGCAGATCGCCGACGTGATCGCGAACAGCCTGTTCAACGTCGCGGTCGACTCGCCGCGCGCGCACCGGATCGAGCGGATCATCGAACCGATGCTGGCGTCGAAGGCGATCAGGGTGGCAGAGCTGACGCGGGTTCCCTGAGCAGCCGATCCTCCCCCAACGGGGAGTAACCTTATCCGACAAAAAAGGGCCGCGGTTTCCCACGGCCCTCCTTGGTGATCTTGCTGTCGCGACTTATTCGAAGTCGCTGCCGCCGCCCGCGGGGCTGCGCGGCGGTGCGGCGGCGGTGAGGCGGAGCGCCTCGGCCGAGCGTGCGATCGAGCTGATTTCGTCGGGCGTGTCGTCGTCGTCGACGACGACCTTCTGCAGCGAGCCGACGAGCGTTTCGGACAGGTCCTTCGGACGCACCGTCTGTTCGGCGATTTCGCGCAGCGCGACGACGGGGTTCTTGTCGCGGTCGCGGTCGATGGTCAGCTCCGAACCGCCCGAGATTTCGCGGGCGCGGTGCGCCGAGAGCAGAACCAGGTCGAAACGGTTGGGGACTTTGTCGACGCAATCTTCGACGGTAACGCGGGCCATGTTTTTTCCTTGATCGAGGAGAGGCCGGCCCGGGGGGCTGGCGGCAAGCGCTGCGCGCTAGCAGGCGGGCCGGCGAATGTCAACGAAACCGCGTGCCCTTCCCCCGACTTCCCCTCGCCCTTGCCCGCGCCGCAAGCCAGCGCCTATGGTGCCGCATGACCGCCGAACCCGTGTCCGCCTGCGAAGCCCAAACGATCAAGGCGGACGTCGCGGGCCACGCGATCGAGGTCATCGTCGACGGCGACGAAAGGCTCGTCCGCCTGCTGACGCTGCTGAACGGCGCGATCCGCAGCATCGACATGGTCATGTATATCTTCGAGCATGACGCGGCGGGTTCGCGCGTGCTGGGGGCGATGACCGCGGCGGCGAAGCGCGGGGTGCGCGTGCGCGCGGTGATCGACAGCTTCGGATCGGGCGACGTGCCGGACAGCGTCTTCACCCCCTTGCGCGAAGCCGGCGGCAGCGTCACCTTCTTCTCGCGCCACTGGCGGTCGAGCTATTTGATCCGCAACCACCAGAAGCTGCTGCTGATCGACGAAAATGTCGCGATCACCGGCGGTTTCAACATCGCCGAACCCTATCTCGGCACGCGGCTGAGCCATTGCTGGTTCGACCTCGGCGTGCTCGTCCGCGGCCCGTCGGTGGCGCGCATGGTGCAATGGTTCGCGGAGATCCACGACTATACGGTCAACGACGACGGCAAGCTCTTGATGCTGCGCCGGCTGATCCGCGAATGGCCGGTCGATATCGGCCCGGTGAGCTGGCTCGTCGGCGGCCCGACCCAGCGGCTGTCGCCCTGGGCGCGTGCGGTGCGCGCCGACCTCGACAAGGCGCGCCAGCTCGATATGGCGATGGCCTATTTTTCGCCCGGCCAGGGCATGCTCCGCCGCCTCGGCCGCGTCGCCAAGCGTGGCCGCGCGCGCTTCGTGATGGCAGCGAAGTCGGACAATCCCGCGACGATCGGCGCCTCGCGCCTGCTCTATGGCTATCTGCTGCGCAAGCGGTCGACGATCTGGGAATATCTGCCGTGCCGGCTGCACATGAAGCTGATCGTGGTCGACGATGTCGTCTATGTCGGCACCGCCAATTTCGACATGCGCAGCCTGTTCATGAACGTCGAGGTGATGCTGCGCGTCGCCGACGCGGGCTTTGCGCAGCAGATGCGCGATTTCATCGCGGGGCTGGAGCCCGATTGCGACGCCATCACCGCGGCCAAGCACAAGAAACGCGGCACCTGGCTGACGCGGCTGCGCTGGATGCTCGCCTGGTTCGTCGTCGGCGTCGCCGATTATACGGTATCCCGCCGGCTCAATTTCGGATTGGGCGAAATCGATCCCGAGACCGAGGTTTAGGTCAAAGGACCGGTCGCCATTCGGCTCAGGGCGAGCCGAAAATGGTGGTTTCTCGTGACCTGGAGCGCAGCGTACTTCGGTACGTGAGCACCGGAAGCGCGAGAGGCCGCCATTTGCAGGCCGCCATGGGCCGAATGGCGATCGGTCCTAGTCTTTCCAGCCCCAGAAGAGGAAGCAGGGCGGGACATTGACCCATTCGAACGCATTGTCGATGCGGGTAAAATGCGCCGCGAGGAAGTCGCGCGCGCGGGCGCGGAACTGATAGACGAGGAAGGCGCCGCCGGGGCGCAGCACGCGATGCGTCGCCGCCGCGATCGCCGGGCCGACGCCCGCCGGCAGCGTCGAGAAAGGCAGGCCCGACAGCACATAATCGGCATGGTCGAAGCCGTGCGCGCGGACGATCTCCTCGACGTCGGCGGCCGATCCGTGCACCGCGATGAAGCGGCTGTCGCGGATGTCCTTGCGCAGATAGTCGATAAAATCCTCGTTGGTGTCGATCGCGATCAGCGTCGCATCGCCCGCCATCTTTTCGAGCACCGGGCGGCAGAAGGTGCCGACGCCGGGGCCATATTCGACGAAGAGCCTGGTGTTCTTCCAGTCGACGGGCTTCAGCATGTGGCGGATCAGCGTCGGCGAGGACGGCACGATCGACCCGACCATCACCGGATGCTTGATGAAGCCCTTCACGAACATGCCCCAAGGCCCGAAAAAGCGCTTTGCGCGGTCGCGGATCCGCTGGGACAGCGCGACCTTCTGTTCTTGGGCATGCGCCCGGAGATTGGACATGATGGCTTTCGCGTTGTTGCGGATGCCGAAGGCGTGGCAAAAAGCCGCGCCGGACGCAAGGAAAGACTATGCTTGACAATGCGCTCGTGCGTTCCGCGTCTGGACAGACGGGACAGTGCGTGTAGGGGATTGGGTACCGTCGATCCGCACGCGCGGAAGCAAAAAGGGGGAGAGCGACATGTCGACGATCAGCCGCTCGATCCCCGCCGACCGCATGGCGGTGCTCTTTGCGGTGATGCTCGTCGCCGCCGCGGGCAACACCGCGATGCAGTCGATCCTGCCCGCGATCGGCGCCAAGCTGCACATCCCCGACGTCTGGGTCAGCCTCGCCTTCAGCTGGTCGGCGCTGCTGTGGGTGCTCACCGCGCCGCACTGGGCGCGCCAGTCGGACAAGCGCGGGCGCAAGGCGCTGATGGCGCTCGGCGTGATCGGCTTCCTCTCGTCGATGGCGCTGTGCGGGCTCGTTTTGTGGTCGGGGCTCGAGGGCTGGCTCGCGGCGGGGGTGACCTTCGTCCTCTTCGCACTGTTCCGCAGCCTTTATGGCGGGCTGGGCTCGGCGGCGCCGCCCGCGGTGCAGGCTTATGTCGCCTCGCGCACCGATCCGGAGGAGCGGACGCAGGCGCTGTCGCTCGTCTCCTCTTCCTTCGGGCTGGGGACGGTGATCGGTCCCGCGATCGCGCCCTTCTTCATCCTGCCCTTCGTCGGGCTCGCGGGCCCGCTGCTGGTTTTCGCGCTGATCGGCCTCGCTGTGCTGATCGCCCTGCGTTGGCGGCTACCCGACGATGTTCCGCGTTTCGCGGCGCGCGGCAATATCGCCTCCTACCCGACCACGGGCGGCTCGCCCGAGGCAGCGACCGACGAGGCGGAGGACGAGATCGTCGACCCCTCGTCCGCCGCATCGCCGCCGCTGCGCTGGACCGACGCGCGCGTGCGGCCCTGGCTGCTCGCGGGGCTGTTCGGCGGACAGGCGCAGGCGATGATGCTCGGCGTCATCGGCTTCCTGATCCTCGACCGCATGAATCTCCGCCTGCGCCCCGACGAGGGCGCGGCGATCACCGGCATCGTGCTGATGGCGGGCGCCTTCGCGACCCTGCTGTCGCAATGGGGGCTGATCCCGCTGCTCAAGATGTCGCCGCGCACCGCGGTGCTCGTCGGCGCGGCGCTCGGCGGGGCCGGCACGCTGATGACCGGGCTGTCGTTCGACCTCCACGGCATCATCATCGGCTTCGCGCTCGCCTCGCTGGGCTTCGGGCTGTTCCGACCGGGTTTCACCGCGGGGTCGTCGCTCGCGGTGCCGCGCCGCGACCAAGGCGCGGTCGCGGGCATGACCGCGTCGATCAACGGCTCGGCGTATATCGTCTCGCCCGCGATCGGGGTGCTGCTCTATAACTGGCACCCGATCGTCGCCTACGGCCTGATGGCGGGCTTTTGCGGCTGGCTGGTCCTGTGGGGCTGGAAGGCGCTCCGACTGGAAGCCGGTACCCACTAACTGTCATCCCGGCGAAGGCCGGGATCTCGCCGGGGCATCATGACGCGAGGTTGAGATCCCGGCCCTCGCCGGGATGACGTAATAGTTTAATCCTTCGACTCCTCGTGCTTCCTTTCGCGCACGGGCTTGAGCATGCCCGGCGCGAAGAAGCCGATCGGGTCGACGCTCATCGCATTCTGTTTGATCTCGCCCTGGATCTTTTCATAATCCTTCTCCATTGCCTCGGTGACCGAGGCGCGCGTGTCCTTCAGCGCGGTTTCGAAATCCTCCATCGTCACCGTCTCGGCGCCCATCGAGCGCTTGAGCGCGGCAAGGCCCGCGCGGCGCGTGAGGTCTTCCAGATCGGCGCCGGTGAAGCGATCCGACTTCTCGGCGAGCACTCCCAGGTCAACATCCTTGTCGAGCGGCATCTTGCCTGTCTGGATCTCGAGGATGCGCCGCCGTCCCTCGGCATTGGGCACCGACACATAGATCAGTTCGTCGAGCCGTCCCGGGCGCAGCAGCGCGGGATCAATCAGGTTCGGGCGGTTGGTTGCGCCGATCACGACGACCGACTGCATTTCCTCGATCCCGTCCATCTCGGCGAGGATCGTGTTGACGACGCGCTCGGTCACCTGCGGCTCGCCCGACGTGCCGCTACCGCGCGCGGGCACCAGGCTGTCGAGTTCGTCGATGAAGACGATCGTCGGCGCGACCGCGCGGGCGCGCTGGAACAGCCGCGCGATCTGCTGCTCGCTCTCGCCATACCATTTCGACAAGAGGTCCGACGACTTGATCGAGATGAAGTTGGCGTCGGATTCGCGCGCCGCGGCCTTGGCGAGCAGGGTCTTGCCCGTGCCCGGCGGACCATAGAGCAGGAAGCCCTTCGCGGCCCGAATCCCCAGCCGCCGGAACGCCTCGGGATTCTTCAGCGGCAGTTCGATCCCTTCGATCAGCTTGTCGCGCGCGGCGTCGAGCCCGCCGATGTCGCTCCAGCGCGTCTTGGGCGCCTGAACCATCACCTCGCGCATCGCCGACGGCTGGACGCGTTTCAGCGCATTGTTGAAGTCGGCGCGCGTCACGCGCAGTTCGTCGAGCACCTCGGGCGGGATCGTCCCTTCCTCGAGGTTCAGCTTGGGCATGATCCGCCGCACCGCCTCGATCGCCGCCTCGCGCGTCAGCGCCGCCATGTCGGCGCCGACGAAACCGAAGGTCGTGCGTGCGAGCTCGTCCAGATCGACATCCTCGCCCAGCGGCATACCGCGCGTATGGATCCCCAATATCTCGCGCCGTCCCTTTTCGTCGGGGACGCCGATGACGATCTCGCGGTCGAAACGGCCCGGGCGCCGCAGCGCCTCGTCGATCGCGTCGGGGCGGTTGGTCGCGGCGATGACCACCAGGTTGGTTCGCGGCTCCAGCCCGTCCATCAGCGTCAGCAATTGCGCGACGAGCCGCTTTTCGGCCTCGCCCTGCACCTGCCCGCGCTTCGGCGCGATCGAATCGATCTCGTCGATGAACAGGATCGACGGCGCGGCCTTCGCGGCCTGCTCGAAGATATCGCGCAACCGCTTTTCGGACTCGCCATAGGCGGACCCCATGATCTCGGGCCCGTTGATCAGGAAGAATTGCGCCTCGCTCTCGTTGGCGACCGCGCGCGCCAGCCGCGTCTTGCCGGTTCCCGGCGGCCCGTGCAGCAGCACCCCGCGCGGCGGATCGACGCCCAGGCGGCGGAACAGCTCGGGATAGCGCAAGGGCAGCTCGACCATCTCGCGCAGTTGGTCGATCGTCTCGCCCAGCCCGCCCAGATCGTCATAGGTGACGTCGGTGCGCCGTGCGTCCTGCGGCTCCTGAAATTCGGGCAGCAGCTCGATCTCGGTATTTTCGTCGATGAAGACGACGCCCTTGGGGCTCGCCGACACCACGAGCAGGCGCACCTCGGCCAACGCGTAAGCCGGAGCGTTGAGCATCTGGCGCAGCTGCGGTGGCATGTCGCCCGACGGCAGCCGCTGCTGCCCCGCCGTCGCCACCGTGTCGCCCGCGACCAGCGGCCGCCCGAAGAAGCTGCGTTTCAAGGCATTGGCCGAGCCCTGCAGCCGCAGATTCTCCTGCGCCGGGGCGAACACCACGCGCGCCGCGGGGCGCGTCTCGACGCGGGTCAGCGCCACCATGTCGCCCGCGCCCGCGCCGGCATTGGCGCGCTGCAGCCCGTCGAGGCGGATGACGTCGAGCCCCTCGTCCTCGGCATAGGGCAAAACGACGCGCGACGCGGTGTCGCGCTTGCCGCTGATCTGGACGATATCGCCCTCGGAGAGCCCCAGTTCGGCCATGGCCGCGCGCGGGATTCGCGCGATGCCGCCGCCGCTTTCCTCGGCCCGCGCGTTGGCAACCTGCAGTTTGACCTGTTTTTCTTTCACCGCTGCGTCGGCCAAGGCGTGTCTCCCGCAAAATGGTCAGAACGGCGAAGATAGGGAGGTCGTTCCCCCTTTGCGACCCCAAGCTTATGACGCAGTGCACAAAAGTCTGGCAGGACGCGCGGTGTCATGTCATCATTGCGGGCGAACGATCATGGCACGCCTCCCCCCCCTCAGCAGCATGGAAGCCTTTCTCGAGGTTGCCCGGCATGGCACGGTCAAGGCCGCGGCGATCGAGCTTGGCCTGTCAATGCCCGCGCTGTCGCGGCGCATCCAGACGCTCGAGCATGCCGTCGGCCGCCCGCTGTTCGATCGCCACCATCATGGGCTGCGGCTGACCGAGGCGGGGCGTGCGCTGCAGGACCAGCTATCGCCGATTCTGGACGATTTGCGCAGCGTCATCGCGCAGGCGGGCAGCCCCGACGCGTCGCTGCGCCTCCACCTCAACGTCCTGCCGCTCTTCGCGCAGCAGCGGCTCTTCCCGCGCCTGCCCGAGCTCCGGCAAAAGCATCCCGAGCTGCATATCGATATCGAGACGATGTCGCACGCCGAGGCGCGGCTCGGCGAGGGCATCGACGCCGCGATCGCGCTCGCGCGCTCGATCGATCCGGCGCTCTATGCCGCGCGGCTCGATCAGGACAAGGTCTTCCCGATCGCCGCCCGCACGCTCACCGACTGCAACCGCCCGATCACCGTCCCCGAACAGCTCCAGCGCGCGACGATCCTGCTCCACCGCGAAATGCCCGAGACCTTCGGCGAATGGCGCAAGGCGATCGGCATGCCGTATCTCGAGCCTGCGGGAATCGACTATTTCGATTCGGGGCCGCTGATGCTCGAGGCCGCGGCGCAGGGCATCGGCGTCGCCTTCATGCACGGCCATCATTTCGACGATGCGCACGACCCGCGGCTCGTCCGGCTGTTCGATTTCGACGTCGACAGCCCGTACAGCTACTGGTTCGTGTGCCGCCCGCGCGCGCTGCGCCAGCCGGCGGTCAAGCTGTTCCACGACTGGCTGCTCGGCGCGAAGATCTGACGCGCGCGATTCAGCGGCAGGGCGCCGGGGCGGGCAGTCAGTCGCCCCGAGGGCAGAGCCTTGCAGATGGTAGGAAATGGTGCTGCTGGACAGGATTGAACTGTCGACCTCGTCATTACCAATGACGCGCTCTACCACTGAGCTACAGCAGCAACCGGGCGCCCGCGAACGCATGTCTGCGGGGCAGGCGCGGCCTATGGCGGGGCGCCCTTCGCCTGTCAAGGCGATAGGCTTGACGCTGGACAGATTTCGCGCGCATGGACGGCCCGTGAGCAAGCCGCCCTCCCCCGCCGACCTCGAACGCGAACGCCGCCTGGCCGATGCGCTGCGCGAAAATCTGCGCAAAAGAAAGGCGCAGGCGCGCGAGGGCAAGGCCAAAACCCCACCTAAAGACTGACGGTCACCGTCACGTCGTCGCCCTCGGCGATCCCCTCGGCCTTGCGCACCGCGGCCTTGACCGGCAGCAGCCAGCCGCCGCTCTCCTTGTGCGGAAAGACCGAGGTCTGCCAGACGGTCTCGCCGATCGCCACGCTCACCCGCGCCGAGCCGAACCCGCCGCGCTTGTCGAGCCATTGCCCCGACATCGCGGCAAAGCGGATCCCGTCGGCCGCCTCGCCCGCGATGGTCAGGAAGAACCAGGCAGCGGGCGCGGTCGCCGATTGCCAGCGCCATAGCGGCGTGGTGGTGGTGAAGGTCTCCACCGTCCCTATTTCACCGCGCGCACCGGCACCGGGATATTGCAGATGTCGGCGCCGCCGGCGGGCACGTTGAAAAAGGGATCGCGCCGGTTCGCGCGGGCGTTGGCGTAGCGCTGGAAGCTGCTGCTGTCGGTCGACAGATATTCGAACCTCGGCTGGTCGGCGGCGGGCAGATCGCTGGCGATGCGGATCGACGCGATTGGCACCCGCTCCCTCGCGTCTTCGTAGAAGCCGAGCCCACCGGTCCCGCGCGGCAGGCTCGACAGATGCTCGATTCCGCTGATCACACGGCCGACGACGGCGATATTCCGGTCGAGGTGGCGCGGCGCATGGCCGATCACCGTGTAGAGTTCGGCGCCGCTGCCAGTATCGGGCGACAGGTTGCGGCCGACGCCGACCGCGCCGTAGCAATGGATCGGCCAAGCCTTGGCCGGGTTGGGGTCGGGCAAGCCGGACAGCCGGACATCGTCGAGTGCGACCGGCATGCCGTTCGCAAAGCTATAGCCGCCGCTGCGCCAATAGGGATCGGCCATCAGCGCGCGCTCGTGATCGACGATCAGCCGTTTCAGGCTATAGGCGGCGTCCCCGCTGAGAACATAGTCGCTTTCGGGCACAGTCGCCAAACCCTCGGGCAGCGCCTTCCTCTCGGTCGCGTCGCCCCATTGCGCTACGTAATTGTCCTGCAGGCGGTTGACGCTCGTCCCGTCCCACCAATGCGCGGCAGCGAGCTTGCGAATGTTGCCCACCCACCCCGCGACGAAGGGCGCGGGCATCAACTGGATGACGACGCGGCGCGCCTTGCCCGCTGCATCGGGCGCCAAGTCTATGACCAGCATATCCGACGCCGGAATCGCGATCCAGTCGCTCGCCGGCGCCGCGGCGGCGATCTCGCCCGGCGACGGCGGCGGCGACGCCTCCTGCGCGGCGACGGAAGAGGAAAGCGCGAGTACCGCAGCGGCGGCAAGGAAACGATGGTTCATGCCATCCGTCTGCCACGCCTATCCGACTTGCGAAAGCCCCGCCAAGCGATTAGGGCGCGCCTTCCAGTGCATGCGGAGCGGTGGCCGAGTGGTCGAAGGCGCTCGCCTGGAAAGTGAGTATAGGTCAAAAGCCTATCGTGGGTTCGAATCCCACCCGCTCCGCCACCTTCATCCGGGCAAACCGCAGATTTCTGTTGCCGGAGCCCGGTCGGCGGCTAATCCTTGCCCGAAGAACAATCGGAGGGGGTTGTCCTGGATGGCGTCACTCAATTTCCTGATTTCACTGCTGCTCTTCACAAGCGTGGTGATGACCGGCGCGATGGCGCTGGCCTGGCTGCAATTTTCGCGCGAGCGGCACATCCTTCTCTGGGCCGGGGCCTATGCGGCATCGACGCTACAGTGGCTCACCAATATGGCGGGATTGAGCCTCAAGAGCACCCCAATGATGTATCTGTCGGGCGTCTGTCTGATCGCCAGCGTCGCGCTGGCCTATGCCGGAATCCGGCGGCGGCGCGATCCCGGTACGCCGCTACGCGGCATCATCGCGACGGCGCTTGCGGTTGCCGCGCTGGCGGGATTCGTGTCCTTCGCAATCGATGCCAATCTGGTGCTCGCTTTCCTCCTCCCGCTCTACACCGCGTGCACCATGGCGGCCGGCGCGTACCGGCTGCTACCGATCGGGCACACCGCGCGTGCGGCCGAGATCACCTATGCCGCGCTTCTCGTCCTTTTCGCATGCTACGAACTGCTCTTGCTGACCGTCGGCTTCCAGGCGGCGACAACCCGTGCTGAGGACTGGCTGAACCTCTATCGCACCATTTTGGTCATGGGGTTGCCGCCGATCTTCATCGGCACCGGCATCGCCGCGATCCTGATGGTTGCGGGGGACTTGTCGGCGAAATTGTTGATGCAGTCGCTCGTCGATCCGCTGACGCTGGTGTTCAACCGCCGTGGGCTAGGCGATTTCGGCGGCCGCGCATTTGCTGCGGCGCGCCGTCACGACACGCGGCTGTCGGTGATCGCCTCCGACCTTGACGGGTTCAAGCGCCTGAACGACGAATTCGGCCATGCGGCGGGCGACACCGCGCTGCAGTGCTTTGCCGACGTCCTCCAGCGATCGCTCCGCAAGGACGATATCGTTGGCCGCCTGGGCGGCGACGAGTTCATCCTGATCCTTCCGAACAGCCGCGCGCCGCAAGCCGCAATCGTCGCCGAGCGTATCCAGTCCGATCTGACGCAACTGCTGTTCCCAAGAGCACCCGGCGCCCGGTTGTGCAGCAGCTTCGGCATCGCAGAACTGCAGCCAGGCGACGCCGGACTCGACGATCTGGTCGGCCGCGCCGACATGGCGCTGTACTCTGCCAAATCGTCGGGCAAGAACCGTATCGTTGCGGGATGATCAGTCGGGCAAACCGCCGAGCGTTCGGAACAATGTAATCCTGTTCCGCACCGCCGCCAGTTCGACCGCAATCCCGCTCCGCCGCGCGCTGTAGAGGCTGCGCTGGGCGTCGAGGCTCGATAGGAAGCTGTCGACGCCGCCACGATAACGCGCGTCGGTCAGGCGTGCGGTATCGGCCGCCGCTTCGGTGTTGGCGTTGGCCGCGCGCAGCCGTTCGCCGAGCGTGCCCTGGTCGGCGAGCGCGTCGGCGACTTC
This sequence comes from Sphingopyxis sp. GW821-FHT12F08, assembly GCF_058806755.1. Taxonomy (NCBI): domain Bacteria; kingdom Pseudomonadati; phylum Pseudomonadota; class Alphaproteobacteria; order Sphingomonadales; family Sphingopyxidaceae; genus Sphingopyxis; species Sphingopyxis sp. GW821-FHT12F08. The sequence continues at coordinate 62,222 of NZ_JBXAQA010000007.1, read as the reverse complement.
GCGGAAAGTGGTCTGGATCGCGCGTTCATAGGCGGCGAGCGCAGCGTCGCGCTGCGCCTCGCTGACCGCGACCCCGGCGCGGCGCCCGCCCGCGTCGAAGATCGACAGGCTGGCGTCGGCGCCCGCGGTGAAGCGCAAGGCGTCGCCGGTGAACAGCGAGCCCAGCGCGTCGCTCGCGAAGCCGAGCAGCCCGGTCAGCGAGATCGTCGGGAACAATCGCGCGCGCGCGACGCCGATGTCGGCATTGGCGGCGCGCAGCAGATATTCGGCCTCGATCACGTCGGGGCGGCGCAGCAGGATTCGCGAGTTGGTACCCGCGGGCAAGGTCGCGATCGACGCGCTGACCTCGTCGAGGCTCGCGGGCAGCAGCGCCTTGTCATAGTCGGCGCCGACGAGCAGCCGAATAAGATTCTCGTCCTGCGCCACCGCCGCGGTCTGTAGCGCGAGGTCGCCCTCGGCGGTCGCGAGCACCTGTTCGGCCTGACGCAGGTCGGTGCGCGGCGCGACCCCGCCCTCGAGCCGCGCGCGGGTCAGCACGACGCTACGCCGCGCGCTGTCGGCGGTATCGCGCGCGATCGCCAGCAGTTCGCGGTCGGCGGCGTGATTGGTCCAGGCCTCGGCGAGGTCGGCGATCAGCGCGAGGCGTACCGTGCGTGCGGCGGCTTCGGTGGCAAAGGCGCGGTCGCGTTCGGCGGCGGTCGCATTGGCGAGCCGCCCGAACAGGTCGAGCTCGAACGCCGACACCCCCGCCTGCAGCGCATAGCTTTCGCGCCCGCCGGCCGCGACGCCGCCCGCGATGCCGCCGTCGGTATAATCGGCCGAGCCGCTCACGCCGATGGCGGGAAATTGCGCCGAGCGCGTCACGCGCACCTGCGCGCGCGCCGCGGCGACATTGGCGGCGGCGATGCGCAGGTCGCGGTTGTTCGCGAGCGCCTGCCCGATGAGCTGCTGCAGCCGCGGATCGCGGAACAAGTCGTTCAGCGTCACGCGCGGCAGCGCCGCCTCGCTCTGCGCCAGATAGGCGTCGCCGACGGGCCACGAGGTCGGCACCGGCGGCGCCGGCTGGACATATTTGGGCGCGAGCGAGCAGGCGCCGAGCGCGAGCGTCGCGGCGCCGAGGATCAGCGCGCGCTTCATGCCGTCGCTGCCGTGCCGCCGCGGCGCCGGCCTAGCCATTCGCGAACCGCCTTCAGCCCGTCGCGCACGCCCCGGCGGACGAGCACGAAGAACAGCGGGATGAAGAAGATCGCGAGGAAGGCCGCGGTCAGCATGCCGCCGATCACCGAGGTGCCGATCGCGACGCGGCTGTTCGCCCCCGCCCCGGTCGCGATCGCGAGCGGCAGCACGCCGAAGATGAAGGCAAAGCTGGTCATCAGGATCGGGCGCAGGCGGATGCGCGCCGCCTCGACCGCCGCCTCGATCACGCGCTTGCCCTTGCGCTCCTCCTGCTCGGCGAACTCGATCATCAGGATCGCATTCTTCGCAGCTAACCCCATCGTCGTGAGCAGCCCGATCTGGAGATAGACGTCATTCTCCAGCCCGCGCAGGTTCACCGCAAACACCGCGCCGATCAGCCCCAGCGGGATGACGAGGATCACCGCGAAGGGGATCGACCAGCTTTCGTAGAGCGCGGCGAGGCACAGGAAGACCACCAGCAGCGAGATGGCGTAGAGGAAGGGCGCCTGCCCCGACGACAGCCGCTCCTGATAGGAGGAGCCCGACCAGGCGACGCTGGTCCCCGGGATTTCCCCCGCCATCCGCTCCATCTCGTCCATCGCCTCGCCCGAGCTGGTGCCCGGCGCCGGCTGGCCCGAGATTTCGAAGGCGGGCACGCCCTGGAAGCGCGAGCTGCTGCTCGGCGTGGTCGACCAGCCGGTCTTGGCGAAGGCCGAGAAAGGCGACATCTCGCCGTCGTTCGAGCGGACATACCATTGCCCCAGATCCTCGGGCTTGGCGCGATAGGGCGCATCGCCCTGGACATAGACGCGCTTGACGCGCCCCTTGTCGATGAAGTCGTTGACGTAGCGCCCGCCCCACGCCGCCGACAGCGTCGCATTCACATCGCTGTTGGCGATGCCATAAGCGTTGAGCCGCTGGGTATCGATGTCGATCTTGAGCGTCGCGACGTCGGGCAGGTCGGACAGGCGCACCGAGGTCAGCTTGGGGTTGGCGTTGGCCATCGCGAGCAGTTTCTCGCGCGCCTCGACGAACTGCTCGCGGCTCATCCCGCTGCGGTTCTGGAACTGCATCGTGAAGCCCGACGAGTCGCCCAGCCCGCGCACCGCGCCCGGCACCAGCGCAAAGATCTGTGCATCGCGCAGGCCGCTCAGCGCCTTGCGCGCGCGCTCGGCGATCGCATCGGCGGTGCGATCCTCGCCGGGACGATCGTCCCAATGAACGAGGTTGACGAAGCCCTGCCCCGTATTCTGCCCCGCGGCCGAACCGCCGCCGCCGCCCGCGATCAGGAACAGCGCGCCGGTGTTCGCTTTCTCCTGCGTAAGCATATATTTCTCGATCTCGTCGCGCACCTGCAGCGTGCGTTCCTGCGTCGCGCCCGCAGGCAGGCGGAACTGGATCTGGACGCGGCCCTGGTCCTCGCCCGGCAGGAAGCCGCCGGGCAGGCGCAGGAAGAGGAAGACGAGCACCACGAGCAGCACCGCATAGATTCCGAGGAACAGCCATTTGCGGTCGACCACCTTGGTCACGCTGCCGACATAGCGCTCGACCATATTATCGAAGCGCATGTTGAAGCCGTTTTTCGCACGCTCGAAAACGGCGCGCGCACGGGGAAAGCGCCCGCCCGCCGTGCCGGCCTCGCCATGATCCTTGGGCTTGAGCAGGGTCGAGGTCAGCGCCGGGCTCAGGATCAGCGCGACGAGCACCGACAGCATCATCGCCGAAATGATGGTGACCGAGAATTGGCGGTAGATGACCCCCGTCGACCCGCCGAAGAAGGCCATCGGCAGAAACACCGCGGACAGCACCAGCGCGATCGCGATCAGCGCGACCTGCAACTCCTGCATCGACTGGATCGTCGCCTCGCGCGCCGACATGCCGGGATTTTCTTCCATCAATCGCTCGACATTTTCGACCACGACGATCGCGTCGTCGACGAGCAGGCCGATCGCCAGCGTCAGCCCGAACAGGGTCAGCGTGTTGATGCTGAACCCCAGCATATAGAAGATCGCGAAGGTCCCGAGCAGCACCACCGGCACCGCGATCGCGGGGATCAGCACCGCGCGCCAGCTCTGCAGGAAGACGAACATCACCAGGATGACGAGCAGGATCGCCTCGAACAGCGACTTCTGCACCTCGCTCACCGACAGCTTGATGAACTCGGTCGAGTCATTGGCATAGCTGTAGGTCAGCCCGTCGGGGAAATCGGCGGCGAGTTCCTCCATGCGGGCCTTGACCCGGTCGGCGGTCTCCAGCGCGTCGGAGCCGGGCGACAGCGAGATCGACATGCCCGCGCCGGGGTGGCCGTTGATCCGGCTGATCACGGCATAGCTTTCGGCGCCGATCTCGACCCGCGCGACGTCCTTGATCCGCACGCTCGATCCGTCGGGCAGCGTCTTGAGCACGATATTCTCGAACTCGGGCACCGTCTGCATGCGCGACTGCGCGGTGACGGTCGCGTTCAGCATCTGTCCCCGCGGCGACGGCAGCCCGCCGACGTCGCCTGCCGCGACCTCGCTGTTCTGCGCGCTGATCGCCGAGATCACGTCGCTCGGCATCAGCGCCACCGCCGCCAGCCGCTGCGGGTTCAGCCAGATGCGCATCGCGTGCGGCGCGCCGAAGATATTGACCTCGCCGACCCCCTCGACGCGCGACAGCGGATCCTGGATGTTCGACGCCATATAGTCGGACACGTCCTGGTTCACGCGCGTGTCGGTCTCGTCGTAAACGCCGACGAGCAGCAGCGTGTCCGAATTGGACTTGGTGACGCGGATGCCCTGCGCCTGTACCTGCTGCGGCAGGCGCGACAGCGCCGACTGGATCTTGTTCTGGACCTGCACCTGCGCGATGTCGGGGTCGGTGCCCTTGGCGAAGATCGCGGTGATGTTCGCCTGCCCGCGCGAGCTCGATTGCGAACTGAAATAGAGCAGCCCGTCGATGCCGGTCAGTTGCTGCTCCAGCACCTGCGTAACGCTGTTCTCGATCGTCTCGGCCGAGGCGCCGGGATAGCTCGCGCGGATATTGACCTGTGCCGGGGCGATGTCGGGATATTGCTCGATCGGCAGCAGATAGAGCGCGCCGACCCCGCCCAGCATGACGATGATCGCCAGCACCCAGGCGAAGATCGGGCGATCGATGAACAGGCGCGACATCGGCGGTCAGTCGCCCTTCTTCGCTTGCCCGCCCGCGCCGCCACTCTTCGGCGCGCCCACGCGTTGGGGGCTGGTCGCCGCGACCGGGCGGATCGCCTGCCCCTGGCGCAGGTTTCCGAGACCCTGGCTGATCACGCGCTCGCCCGCCTTCAGGCCTTCGGTAACGATCCAGTCGGTGCCCAGCGTCCGTTCGGCGGTGACCTTGCGGCGCATCGCCTTATTGTCCTTGCCGACCAGATAGACGAAGGCCGACCCGTCGAAGTCGCGCTGCATCGCCGCCTGCGGCACGCGAAAGGCGTTCTGCTCGATCGCCTGGTCGAACACCGCCTTCACGAACATGCCGGGCAGCAAGGTTCCCTCGGGATTCGGGAAACGCGCGCGCAGCGTGACCGTCCCGGTGCCCTCGCTCACGACGGCCTCGGAAAACTCGATCGTCCCGGTAAAGCCATAGGGGCTGCCGTCCTCGAGCAGCAGCCGCACATTGGCGCTGCCCGGTAGCACGCCGCCCGAAGCGATCGACTGGCGCAGCGTCGTGAGCTCGGCGCTCGACTGCTGCATGTCGACATAGATGGGGTCGGTCCGCTGGATCACCGCCAGCGCATCGGCCTGGTTCGCGTTGACCAGCGCGCCCGCAGTGAACAGGGTGCGCCCGATGCGCCCGCTGATCGGCGCGCTGATCGTCGTATAGCGCAAATTGATCCGCGCGGTTTCGAGCGCCGCCGCATTTTGCGCGACGACGGCGCTCGCAACGCGTGCCTGCGCCGCGGCGTCGGTATAATCCTGCTTGGCGATCGCCTCCATCTCGGCGAGCGGCCTGAAGCGGTCGGCGCGGACCTTGGCCGCCTCGGCGCTGGCGCGCGCGCTCGACAGATTGGCCGACGCCTGGTCGACCGCGGCGCGATACAGACTGCCATCGATCTGGAACAACGGCTGCCCGGCGCGGACATAGCTGCCCTGTTCGAACAGGCGGCGCAGGATGATGCCATTGATCTGCGGCCGCACCTCGCTCGTTTCGAAGGCGACGGTGCGCGCGCCGAGTTCGATCGGCACCGGCACCGCCCCCGGCTGGACGACGACATAGCCGACCTCGGGCGCCTGTCGCCCGCCCTTGCTGTCGTCGTCGCCCGCCGAACAGGCGGCGAGCATCGTCAACGCCATGCAGACAGCGCCGAGCCGCAGCATCGACCGCCCATAGTTTCGCATTCGAAGAACCTTTTCGGGCTTGGGGATAGCCTGCTCCCCCGATCATTCAGCAAATTGGGCCGCAGGACGCAATGGCTGTGGTTACGATTGCGACAAGTTGCGACACTTTTCCTGTCCGGACCGGCACTATTTTCCAAGGCTGCGCCCCGTCCGCTCCGTCAAGCCATTGTCGCGGGAGCTTTCCCGCCCCGATTTCAAGAGGAACTCAATGCGCAAGACCCTGCTCGCGTCGACCTGCCTGGTGGCTGTCATGGCCACTCCCGCCTTTGCCGAAACCGTGATTGGGAATGCGCTTACCACGCCGATCCGCTCCTCGACCGTCAACGGCGGCACGACCCCCGACGATGCGCGGCTCGCGGCTTCGGGGTCGATCATGCCGGCCTCGGGCACCGCGGTCACGATCGACAGCAACCACAAATTCGTCAACGAAGGCACGATCCAGATCACCAACGCCGATGGCTCGAAGGGTATTGTGGCCAACGCCGGCACGACGAGCGCCATCACCAACACGTCCACCGGCAAAATCATCATCGACGAAAGCTATGCGCCGACCGATATCGACAATGACGGCGACATCGACGGCGCCTTTGCGATCGGCAGCAATCGCGTCGGCATCGAGACCCTCGGTGCCTTCAACGGTAACATCCTGAATTCGGGCGCGATCACGATCGAGGGCAATGACTCGGCAGGCATCCGCCTCGGTGGCCCGCTAACCGGCAATTTCACGACCGACGGGACGATCTCGGTGCTCGGCGACCGCGCGCTCGGTGTCGGGCTCCAGAATGTCACCGGCAACGTCCGCCTCGCGGGCACGATCACCGCGACCGGCCTCGACGCGACCGCCGCCCGGCTCGGCGGCAACATCGCCGGTTCGCTCGTCGTCCAGGGCAACCTGACCTCGACCGGCTATCGCTTCACCACGCCGCCGACCGACCCGTCGAAGCTCGATGCCGACGACCTGCTGAACGGCGGCCCCGCGCTGTCGATCGAGGGTGACATCACCGGCGGTGTCATCTTCGCAGTCCCGCCCAAGGACGCCAGCACCACCGACAATGACGAGGACAAGGACGGCATCGAGGACGCCAAGGAAGGCTCGGCGGTCGTCCGTTCCTTCGGCTCGGCCCCCGCGGTGCGCATCGGCGCGGCCGGGCGCGACGTCACCATCGGCGCGGTCCCGGGCACCGGCACCGGCTTCGGCGTGATCGTCGACGGTACGATCCTCGGCAATGGCCTCTATGCCGGCAAGAACGCCACCGCGATGCAGATCGGCGGTCTCGGCGGCAATGTGAACATCGCCGGCGGCGTCGCGATCGGCAGCGCGGGCCTCGTCACGGCCATCTCGAACGGCGCCTCGGCGACCGCGATCCAGGTCGGCGCGGGCGCAACGCTCGCCGAAATCCGCAACGCGGGCAAGGTCGACGCGCAGGGCGGCAACGCCGCGACCGCGATCACCACCGGCATCGTCGTCGAGGCCGGCAGCAATGTCGGGCTGATCCGCAACAGCGGTACCATCGCCTCGAAGGCGGCGGGCGATAATGGCACCGCGCGCGGCATCGTCGACCTGTCGGGCACCGTCGGCACGGTCGAGAACAGCGGCACCATCTCGGCGACGGGCGCGCTCGGCGTCTCGGATCGCAATATCGCGATCGACCTGTCGAGCAATCTCGGCGGCGCCTCGGTCAAGCAGACCGCGGTCGCGTCGGGCATCGCTGCGCCGGCGATCATCGGCGACGTGCGCTTCGGGGTCGGCAACGACCTGATCGACATCGCCGACGGTTCGATGAACGGCGACGCCTTCTTCGGTACCGGCAACAACACGCTCGCGCTGTCGGGCGACGGTACCTTCGACGGCACCGCGACCTTCGGCGGCGGCAACGACATCATGACCCTCGCCGGTACTTCGAAATTCGGCGGCGTCGCCGATTTCGGCGGCGGCAGCGACACGCTGACCATCGGCGGCACCGCGATGTTCTCGGGCCGTCTCGCCAATGCGCAGGGCCTGGCGGTCGCGGTGGGCGGCGGCACCTTCGACGTCGTCGGCGCGGCGACCATCGCGTCGCTCGCGGTCACCGACAAGGGCGTGCTCGGCGTGACGCTCGACGGCGGCAACACCGGCACCGCGATCCAGGTGACCGGCAACGCCAGCTTCGGCGCCGAATCGAAGCTCGCGCTGCGCCTCACCAGCCTCGACAATGCCGAGGGCCAGCATGTCGTGCTGACCGCTGGCACGCTCACCGGCGCGAACAACCTCACCACCACGACGACGCTGCTCCCCTTCCTCTACAAGGGCACGCTGACCTCGAACGCCACCCAGCTGATCGTCGACGTGTCGCGCAAGAGCGTGACCGAACTCGGCCTCAACCGGTCGGAAGGCGGCGCCTTCAACGCGGTGATCGACGCGCTGGCGGCCGATGAGGACATCGAACAGGTCTTCCTCGACATCACCGACCAGTCGCAGTTCAAGACCCAGCTCAGCCAGATGCTGCCCGAGCATGAAGGCGGCGTGTTCGAAACCGTCACCTCGGGCTCGCGCGCCCTCGCCCGCTACCTGATGGACCCCAACGCCCCGTTCCAGGACCAGGGCAAATGGGGCTATTGGATCAACCAGGCGGCCTGGGGCACGTCGAAGAGCATCGGCGACACCGCCGGCTACGACGTTACCGGCTGGGGCGTCTCGCTCGGTGCCGAGATCAAGACCGACCTCGGCAATTTCGGCGGTTCGATCGGCTATCTCAGCGGCAAGGACGGCAACAAGGCGAACGCCAACGAAGTGTCGTCGAGCCAGTTCGAGGGCGCGCTCCACTGGCGCCTGCGTTCGAACGGCATCCTCGCCAGCGCCCGTGTCTCGGGCGCACCGGTCAGCTTCAAGGGCACGCGCCTTTTCCAGGCCGAAGCCGGCGCCGATGACATCAACGAGGAGATGCGCGCCAAGTGGGACGGCACGCTGTGGTCGGCCGCGGGCTCGGTCGCCTATGACACCCGCCTCGGCGGCATCTCGTTCCGCCCGGCGGTCGCGGTCGACTATTACAAGCTGCAGGAAGACGGCTACACCGAAACCGGCGGCGGCGACGCGCTCGACCTCACCGTGCTCGGCCGCGACAGCGACGAGCTGGCGGTGTCGGGCACCGTTGCGGTCGGCCTCGATTTCGGCGGCGAGGACGAATATGACGGCTGGACGCGCTTCGAGTTCGAGGGCGGCCGCCGCCAGATCGTCGGCGGTTCGCTCGGCACCACGACGGCGTCGTTCAAGGACGGCACCCCTTTCACCCTCACCCCTGATGATCGCACGAGCGGCTGGGTCGGCCGCCTCCGCGGGATCGCCGGCAACTCTGCATTCCAGGTTGGCGGCGAACTCTCCGCGGAAGAACAGCAAAGCCATGTGGCTTGGTCTTTCCGTGCGAGCCTCAAGGTCGGTCTCTAAGCCCCCGGGTCCGACCTTGTCCCGGCAAGGGGGAAGCACCCACCCCACCCTCCGCTTCCCCCTTGCCCTTTGATTTGATGAACGAACGAGGATCATGATTGCCGCCACCGCCCCCTTCCCTCTTTCCCGCGAGCGTCGTTTCGATGCGGGAGAGGCCATGCCGCGGTTGCGCGCCGCGCTGGGCGCGCTATATGACGGCCCCGCCAGGGGGACGTGGGGCACCGGCCAGGCAGGTGCCGAAAAGCAGCAGATGGCGTTCCGAATCAACCGATCCATGACAGAGGCGACCGACGCACCGCAGCCCATGCAGGGCATCGAAGGGGTATTGCTCGCCAACCGCGCGCGCATCATCCGCTTCCTCGAAGTGCGCGGTGCGGGCGCGGGCGCCGAGGATCTGTTCCAGGACCTGTGGATGCGCCTCACCGACCGCCTTACCGGCCCGGTCGCCGATCCGCTCTCCTATGTGATGCGCGCCGCGAACAACCTGATGCTCGACCGCTACCGCTCGTCGCGCCAGCGCGAGCTGCGCGACAAGGCGTGGGGCGAGAATGCCGCGACCGAGGCCCCTTCGGCCGAGGCCGCGCTGATCTCGCGCCAGCAGCTCGACCAGGTCGAAGCCGTAATCGAGGCGACCGGCGCGCGCGCCGCGCGCATCTTCCGCCGCTTCCGCGTCGACGGCGTCGCCCAGCGCGACATCGCCGCCGAGCAAGGCGTCAGCCTCAGCACGGTCGAGGCCGACCTGCGCAAAGTCTATGCGGCGCTCGCCGCGGTCAGGAGGCAGTTCGATGCGTCCTGACGCCGCCATGATCGAAGCCCGCGCGATCGACTGGGTCATCGCCCAGCGCGACCCTGGTTTCGCCGACTGGGACGGTTTCGCCGACTGGCTCGCCGCGGATCCGGCGCACGCCGAGGCCTATGACGCCGTCGCACTGCTCGACGCCGACTTGGGTGCCCTCCCCGCACGGCCCGCCGTCCCCGTCGCCGCCAACGACGAAGCCCCCCGCGTCCGTACGTCGCGCCGCGCCTGGTTCGGCGGGGCGCTCGCCGCCGCGCTCGTCGCCGCGATCACCGTCCCCAACCTCGGCCTGTTCGGCGACCCCAACCGCATCGAAACCGCCCCCGGCGAACACCGCGTCCTCGCGCTAGCCGACGGGTCGAAGATCGAGGTCAACGGCGGCTCGGTCGTCACGCTCGACGAAGCGCGCCCGCGCTTCGCCCGGCTCGAAAGCGGCGAGGCAATGTTCCAGATCGTCCACCGCGAATCCGATCCCTTCGTGGTCGAAACGGGCGGCGCACGGCTCGTCGACCTCGGCACCGCCTTCAACGTCGTCCGCCGTGACCGTGCGACCACGGTCGCGGTCTCGGAAGGCATCGTCGTCTATAACCCCGACCGCGACAATGTACGCATGGTCGCGGGCGAAGGCATCGAGGCGCGCGACGGCGACAAAAAGGCGCCGACCGTGCGCAAGGTTGACAGCGCGACGATCGGCGGCTGGCGCAACGGCCAGCTCGTCTATGCCGACACGCCGCTTGCTGTGGTCGCGGGCGACCTCGGCCGCACCGCCGGCATCACGGTCAGCGTCTCGCCCGAGGCCGCGAACCTCCCCTTCCGCGGCGCGCTCGTGATCGGCGCCGACAAGGCGCGCGCCGTCGCCGATCTCGCGGCGCTGTCTGGCACCCGCGCCGAGCGGCGCGGCGACGGCTGGGTGCTGACCCGCTAGCGATGCAGCGCAGCCTGCCCCTTGTTGCCGCGATCGCGATGCTCGCCGTTCCTGCCGCCGCGCAGGCCGCCGAGGAACGCGCGTTCGACGTGCCCAAGGGCAATTTGTCGAGCAGCCTGCCGCTGCTCAGCCGACAGGGCGGAGTGAGCATCAGCGTCGCCGATGCCGGGCTGTGGGGCAACCGCGTCAAGAAGGTGCGCGGGCGGATGAGCGTCGACGAGGCGATCCGCCGCATGCTCGCGGGCTCGGACGCGCGCGCGGTGCGCGTCGGCGCGACCAGCTGGCGCATCGAACGGCTCCCGCCACTGCCCAAAGTCGCGCGCCGCGCCACCTCGCCGCCAAAACCACCGCCGCCCCGAGCGCGCGAGCCCGACAACCTCGTCGCCGGGCCCGACGACGAGATCATCGTCACCGCCTCGAAGACCGACATTCCCTACGCAAGCTTTGCGGGCGTCGCCACCGCGCTGGATGGCGGCGATTTGGCGTTCGGCGGCGAGCGCGGGATGGAATCGATCCTCTCGCGCATGGCCACCGTCTCCTCGACCCACCTGGGGTCGGGGCGCAACAAGCTGTTCATCCGCGGCATCGCCGATTCCAGCTTCACCGGGCCGACCCAGTCGACCGTCGGCCAGTATCTCGGCGACATACGCCTCAGCTACAACGCGCCCGACCCCGACCTGCGCCTCTACGACATCCAGAATGTCGAGATTCTCGAAGGGCCGCAGGGCACGCTCTACGGCGCGGGTTCGCTCGGCGGCATCATCCGCGCCGTCCCCAACGCCCCCGACCCCAATCGCCAGACGGTGCAGGCGATCGCTGGAGTATCGGTAACACAGCACGGCGACCCAGGCGGCGACCTCGGCGCGATCGTCAATCTGCCCGTCGGCGACGGCGGCCACGCGCTGCGCCTCGTCGGCTATATACTTAGCGACGGCGGCTATATCGACAATCCGATGCTCGGGCAGAACGACGTCAACCGTGTCGACGTCCGCGGTGGCCGCGCGACCTTCCGCGTCGATGCAGGCGATGACTGGACGATCGATTTCGGCGGCGTCTACCAGACGATCAATTCGCAGGACGCGCAATATTCGGACAAGAACGCTCCGCCGCTGATCCGCAATTCGAGGGTCGAGCAAAATGCCAAGGCGAAATACGGCCTCGGCACGATCGTCGTGATGAAGGATTGGGACGGGCTGTTCTTCCAGTCGTCGAACGCCTTCGTCAGCCACCGGCTGTTCGAACGCTTCGACGCCAGCAAGCCGAACGACCCGCCGCGCATCCTCGACCAGCGCAACGCGACGCGGATGTTCGTCAGCGAAACGCGCCTGTCGCGCCCCTTCGACGACGGGCTCGGCTGGGTGGTCGGCGTCAGCCTCCTCGACAATCGCACGCGCCAGAGTCGCGAGATCGGCGACGCCTTCGTCCAGATGCCGCTCACCGGCGTCTCCAACCGCATCACCGAAGTCACCGGCTATGGCGAGGCGACGGTCGAGCTGATGCCGAACCTGATCGCCGCGGGCGGGCTCCGCCTGTCGCATGCGCGCCTCGACGGCGCCGGCAGGGACATCCCGCTCGACGTTGCCTTCGCGGGCCGCGCCGAAACCGCGCACCGGTCGGAAACCGACCTCCTGCCCTCGGCCTCGCTGCTCGCCAGGCCGATGCGCGACGTGACGCTCTACGTCCGCTATCAGGAGGGTTTCCGCCCCGGCGGGCTCGCGGTCGACAATAATTTCGTCCGCCGCTTCCGCAACGACCAGGTCCAGACGCTCGAGGCCGGGGTGCGCTTCGGTGAAAAGGGCTGGACGCCATTCGACGCCAGCCTGTCGGTCTCGCACAGCCGCTGGCGCGACATCCAGGCCGATTTCATCGACACCAACGGCTTCCCGACCACCGCCAATATCGGCGACGGGCGGATCACCAGCATTACCGGCGCCTTCGCGGTGCGCCCGACCCCCGAATTGTCGTTCGAGCTTGGCGGGGTCTATAACCACAGCCGCGTGACCGAGCTCTTCTCGGGCGAACTGCGCACCATCGCGGTGCGCGCCGCCGCCGCGGGCGGCGACATCGGGATCACCATCCCGCAGGAGCAATTGCTCGAGCGCCTCGGCCAGATTCCCAATGTCGCCAAATATGCGGTACGCGGCTCGTTCAACTATGCCGCGCCGATGGGCGACGAGGATTTGCGGGTCAACGGCTGGGCGAACTATGTCGGCCCGTCGCGGCTCGGCATCGGCCCGATCCTCGGCGAGGGCCAGGGCAAATATGTCGACACCGGCCTCGCGATGCGCGTGGGCAACCACCGCCGCGGCCTGTCGCTGACGCTGACCAACCTGTTCGACGCCAAGGGCAACCGCTTCGCGCTCGGCACGCCCTTCGTCGAGGGCAGCGCGGGCTATCTGACCCCGCTGCGGCCAAGGACGCTCCGGATCGCGATCGATTTGTCTTATTGATGAGTGGCTGAGGGCCGCTTGGGGTGCAAAGCTGCCCAAAATATCCTCCCCATCGACTTGCGATGGGGAGGGGGACCGCTCGCGAAGCGAGTGGTGGAGGGGCCGAAAGGTCGCACCGACGCCTGACGGCGTCGGCCCCTCCGTCAGCCGCTACGCGGCTGCCACCTCCCCATCGCAAGTCGATGGGGAGGATATCTGACACCCCCCTAAACCTACTTCAGCCCCTACTCCGCCAAAGTCAGCGCCTCATACCGCTCCATATGATAATCGGCGCTGCCGAACTGGCCCTCGATCATCGTCGCGCGCTTGAAATAATGGCCGATCGCCAGTTCCTGCGTAATGCCGATGCCGCCATGCGTCTGGATCGCATTCTGCCCGACGAAATTCGCACCGCGCGCGACCTTGTTCTTCGCCGCCGACACCGCGGCCTTGCGCGCGTCGGCGGGCAGGCCCAGCTTCAGCGTGCCCATGATCGTCATCGACCGCGCCTGTTCGACCTCCATGAACATGTCGACCATGCGGTGCTGCAACACCTGGAATTTCGCGATCGGCACGCCGAACTGTTTGCGCTGCTGCGTATATTCCAGCGTTCCTTCGTGCAGCTTCTGCATCACGCCCGTTGCCTCGGCGCACACCGCGACCGTCGCCTCGTCGACGATCTGTTCGATCAGCGCCAGCCCGTCGCCCTCGCCGCCCAGCAGCGCGTCGGCGTGGATCGCGACATTCTCGAAATAGATTTCCGACGCGCGGCTGCCGTCGACGGTCGGATAGTCGCGGCGCACGATGCCGGGCAGATTGGCGTCGATCAAGAACAGCGACACGCCGTCGCGGTCGCGCTGGCCGCCGCCGGTGCGCGCGGTGACGAGCAGGTGCGTCGCCCAGGGCGCGGCATAGACCACGCCCTTGTGGCCGTTCAGCACATAGCCCGCGCCGTCCTTCTTCGCGCTGGTACGCAGGTTGGCGAGGTCGTAGCGGCCCTGCGGTTCGGCATAGGCGAAAGCGACGATGACGTTGCCCGCGATGATCTCGGGGATGAATTTGTCGGCCTGCGCGCCGCCGACGGCCTTGAGCGCGCCGCCCGCGATGACCACGGTCGGCAGGTACGGCTCGATACCTAGCACCTTGCCGAGTTCTTCCATGATGATCGCATTTTCCAAAGCGCCGCCGCCAAGGCCGCCATGCTCTTCCGAAAAGGCCGCGCCGAGCATGCCCAGCTCCTGCGCCAGCGCGGTCCAGATCGCGGGATCGCGGCCTTCGTCGCTGGCGATGAACTTCTGGCGCGTCTCGAAATCATAGGTGTCGCCGAGGAAGCGGGCCAGCGTGTCGCGGATCATGTCCTGCGTTTCGGTGTAGGTGAAATCCATTGTCGTTGTCCTCGATTTCATCGTCATCCCGGCGAAGACCGGGATCTCACCGCTGAGTCATAGCGAGAGGTCGAGATCACGGCTTTCGCCGGGATGACGTCAATTATGTGATTAGAGCCCGAGCACCATCTTTGCGATGATATTGCGCTGGATCTCGTTCGACCCGCCATAAATCGTCGTCTTGCGGACATTGAAATAGGTCGGCGCCGCGCGGTGTGCATAGTCGGGCCCGATCGGATGCTCGTTGTCGCCATCGCCGAAGCCGCGGAAGTAAGGCGCGCCATAATGGCCCACCGCTTCGAGCGTCAGTTCGGTCAGCCGCTGCTGGATTTCCGAGCCCTTGATCTTGAGCAGGCTTGATTCCGGCCCCGGCCCGCGGCCCGCATTGGGTCCCGCCAGGCTGCGCAGCTCGGTAAATTCGAGCGCAGTCAGGTCGACCTCGAGCTCGGCGATCTTGCGCTTGAAGAAGGCGTTCTGGATCAGCGGCTTGTCGCCGTCGAGCTCGGTGCGCGCGATCGCCTTGACCTTCTCGACGCCGCGCTTCGATGCCGCGACGCCCGCGATGCCGGTGCGTTCGTGCGCGAGCAGGAACTTGGCGCAGGTCCAGCCTTTATTCTCTTCGTAGACGCGCTGCGACTGCGGGACGCGGACGTCCTCCAGCCACACTTCATTGACCTCATGCTCGCCGCCCAGCGTGATGATCGGGCGCACGGTGATGCCCGGCGACTTCATGTCGATCAAAAGGAAGCTGATGCCTTCCTGCTGCTTCGCTTCCTTGTCGGTGCGGACGAGGAAAAAGCCCCAGTCGGCGTGCTGCGCCATCGTCGTCCAGGTCTTCTGGCCGTTGACGATGTAATCGCTGCCGTCGGGAACCGCCGTCGTGCGCAGGCTGGCAAGATCCGACCCCGCACCGGGCTCCGAATAGCCCTGGCACCACCAATCCTCGCCCGACAGGATGCGGGGAAGGAAGTACGCCTTTTGCTCGGGGGTGCCGAAGGTGTAGATCACCGGGCCGACCATCGCGAGCCCGAAGGGCATCAGCCGGATGCAGTCGGCGCGCGCGGTTTCTTCGGAAAAGATGAAGCGCTGCGTCGGAGTCCAGCCAGTGCCGCCATATTCGACCGGCCAAGCCGGGGCGACCCAGCCCTTTTTGTATAGAACCTTGTGCCAGGCGAGGAAATCCTCCTTCGCCAGCTCTTCGCCCTCATCCTGCTTGCCGCGCAATTCTTCGGGGTAATTTTCGGCGATGAAGCTGCGCACTTCCTGCTGGAAGGCCAGGTCTTCGGGGCTGAACTCCATGTCCATCGTGATTCTCCCAAGGGCTGTGTCCGGCTTATAATAGCGGTTCACGCTTACGTAAAGGTAAGTTGTATTTTGCTACGTGTTACGCGGCAACTTCGCCAACTTCCACGCCCTTGTCCAGCACCGCGTTCGGGCGCATGATCGGTGCGGGACCAGCGGGGGATCGAGGATGAGCAAAGGCAAATGCGCTGCGCTATCGGCGGCGCTGATCGTCGGCCTGGCGCTGCTTTGCGCCTGGGCGTTCCAGGCGCCGATCGGCTGGTGGCTGTTTGATCGCGGCGTAGAGCGCAGCATCGGCCGCGACACCCTCGCGGCTTTGCCCGATGGCCTGCATGTCGGCCTGTGCGGCACCGGATCCCCGCTCCCCAATCGCGAACGCGCCGCCGCCTGCACCGTCGTGATCGCGGGCAAGACGATGATCGTCGTCGATGCCGGCGAAGGCGCGGCGCGCAACATCGCGCAAATGGGCCTGCCCAACGGCAGGATCAAAGCGCTATTCCTGACCCATTATCATTCGGACCATATCGACGGTTTGGGGCCGATGATGCTGCTGCGCTGGACCGCCAGCGGCAACACCAGCCCCCTGCCCATCCACGGCCCGACCGGGGTCGAGAGCGTCGTAACGGGCTTCAACGCCGCCTATGCACTCGACAACGGCTATCGCACCGCGCACCATGGCGAGGCCATCACGCCGCCCGCCGCCGCAGGCGCCGTCGCGATGCCCTTCGCCATTCCGACCGGGCCGACCGTGGTCTACGAAGCCGACGGCCTCCGCGTCACCGCCTTTCCCGTCGACCACCGCCCCGTCACGCCGTCGGTCGGCTACCGCTTCGACTACAAAGGCCGCAGCGTCGTGATCAGCGGCGATACCGGCCCCTCGAAAATGGTCGAAACCGTATCGAAAGGCGCCGACATCCTGATCCACGAGGCGTTGCAGCCGGAAATGGTCAAGGCGCTCGCCGCCGAACTCGACAAGGCCGGGCGTGGGCAGACGGCGCAGATCATGCGCGACATCCTCGACTACCACGCCAGCCCGGCGCAGGCGGCCGACAGTGCGAAGGTCGCGGGGGTCCGCATGCTCGTGCTCAGCCATATCGTGCCTTCGATGCCGTCATCCTATATGAATGCGGCATTCCTCGATGGCGCCGAGGCGCATTTCGACGGCCCGATCGTCGTCGGGCGGGACGGCCAATATTTCTCGCTCGCAGCGGACAGCACGGCGATCGAACACGGCAGCTGGTTTTAGGCGGCGCGGCGCGTGGTCACCAGCACCACGGCCCCCTCGCTGGCATAAGCGCCGCGCCGTTCGACGATCGACAGCGTCACGGGCACCGCGGCACCGTCGCGCGCTACCAGTTCGGACTCGATCCGGACCGGCACCCCGGTGCGGAACAGCTCCTCCAGCGCCTCGGCGAACGCCTGCCGCCGCCCGAGCGCGAGCAGCGCCGAAAAGCGCACGCGGCGGATCGCCTCGTCGCCGACCCCGATCGTCGCCAGCAGCGCGTCATTGGCGTGCTCGATCGCCTCGCGCACCGAGATGCAGGCATGACCGATGCCGCCGTCGACCTCGATCGCGCGGATCGCCGCCCCGCGCGCGTCGTCGCGTTCGAGCGCGGCCATCGCGTCGCTGACGTCGCGCAGCACGATCGCGCCGCCGATCGGTAGCGGGATCAGGTCGACATGCAGCCACTGCCCCGGACGCAGCAGCGACGGCAGGTCGCCCGAGAAGCGCTCGCGATGGTCGATCATGCGCAGAATGTGGTGAAAGATCAGGCTGGTCTCGATCATCGGTAACGCGGCAGCGAGCGGTTGATCGGCAAGCGCCGCCGTGCTCGCCTCGAGCATGTCGCCCGCAGCGGGGTTGATTGCGACGATCCGCCGCTGCCGGTCGACGAGGATCAGGCTGTCGCGGATCGATTCGAGCAGCATCGAGTGTGAATCGCGCATCTGTGCCTCGGACGCGTCCGCCGCCGCATCCGCTACTCCGCCGAGCCGGCGATAGTCATCGAGCGAGATTAACACATGCGCATCCTTGCCATGATGTGTCACCACCACGGGCCGCCTCGCCGAATGCAGTCGCCAATTCGCGAAGCCACGGATGAAATCCGCCGCCGATACGCGTTCGGGCACCTGACCTTGATCCATCCAGTCCTCCGGATCGCCACTCATTCCCTCTTATGGGACGCCAGCGACCGTCGATCGGCTCCCTTGGTCAGTAACGGATCAACCGACCAGCCGCGCCTGACCGCAGCGCAGCGCGTTGACGCGCGCGTCGGCCTGACCGACATGGACCCCGAGCACCCCGGTGATCTGTGCGAGCATGCCGTCGAGGACCGGCGCGGCGGTAGCGACCGTTTGCGCGACGAGGGCCTTCAACGCTCCCAGATTCAAGCCGATTCCCAGAACAGTTCCGGTCAACGTCATGCGGTCGGAGAGCGACTTGGCCGCCCCGGCGACCAGCCCCGTGCTCGACACCGTCTTGACGGTCCCGTCGGCGATATCGTCGCGCGAAAAGGCGACGGGCTTTTCCTCCAGATCGGACAAGAAAAGCTCGGCCTCGGCATCGACGCTGGCGAGCGGGAGCTTGAGCAACCGCGCCTTCTTCGGATCGAGCGGGCGCTGCATGTCGCCAAAATCGGCGTCGCTGACGCTGCCGATCGCGAGCATCGCGGGCGATGTCGTCACCGCCAGCGTCACTGCCTCGTCGCTTCCCTTGCTGCAGTCGATGTCCGAGATGCGTGCTGCCGCCGACCCGAGTTCGGCGAGGATGGGAATCTCGACCGTCGCGAGCGGGGTCGCCACCTTGGCATCGACCCGTAGCCGCACCTGCGCGGTGCGGACGACGACCTCATTATCGTCGGTGACCGCGATCAGCGGCGAGTTGGCCGGCGGCTCGCCGACGATCAGCCCCACCTTGATATGCGACCCGCCGGGCAGGCCGCTGACGAGGTCGAGGTCGACCTGGCGATCGGCCGAGGCCGTGACCAGCATCGCGCGCATCAGGCTGAGCAGATTGACGCGCACGGGGTTGGCAGGATCGACGCGCGCGCTCGCGTGACGTGGACCGAGGTCGATCGCCGATGCAGGGATCAATGTCGTCGGGTCCGCGCGCGCCGCCATATGCGCGATGACCGGCGCGGCGCTGCCTCCGCTTGCCTCGGCGAGCGCCGACAGCACCTGCGGCAAAGTCACCTGGCTGTTCAGCGTCTGGCCGAAGGTCAGCGCCTCGACCCCGATCTCGGTCCGCAGCGCTTCCGAAAAGGCGAGCAGGTCGACATCGGCGCTCGCCAGCGCGTTATAGTCCATCGCCGACAGGCTGAGTTCGCTGCCCGTCAGCGCCGACAGGATCGCGTTGGGCACGCCGCCGCTAACTGCCGCCACACGTGAGCCGAGCGAAAAGGCGGCATAGCCACGCCGCGACCCCGTGGCGCGCGCGCTGATCACATTGCTGCTGCGGCCGGTTATCAAACGCCCGAAGAACAGCGGGTGCGACCGCGTCAGCACGATGCGTACCGCATTGGGCGACGCCCCGCCCTCGGTGAAACGCTGCTCGGCGACCACCCCGGCATCGGCGACATAATTGCCGCGGGTGATCGATGCGATGGCGATGCCGCAGTCGCAATTGGCCGCGATGATGCGCTCGGCAGCGGCGCGTTCCTCTCCCGGCTTGGCGGCGGCGGCCATCGCCGCGGCGTCGGCGATCCCCTGCAGCTTGCGGCGGTCGAGATGCAGCGCGCCGACGTCGACCGCCAGCGCCGCCGCGCCGATCAACATCGTCAGGCCAAAGGCGGCGGCGATGCTGATCGTCCCGCGCGTGTCGCGATGCAGCGAAGAGAGAAGCGCGCGCATCATTCGGCCGGCAGTTCGAAGGTCGCGCTGGCGCGGATCTCTTCGCCCGGCGACGGGACGAGTGAATTGCGCAACAGGCTGCTTTCGGGAACACGGTAGGTCAAATCGACGGTGATCGCGTCGATGGTTTCGGAGACCGCGACGTCGCGCAGTTCGCTGCGGTATCCCCCGACGCCGTGCATGCTGCGGTCGACTGCCCGCACCGCGACCGCGCGGCGGTCGGCGGCGTCGAGGCCGGTGATCGCGGCGCGCGCGCCATCGTTCGCCGCCTGCTGCACGCTGTGCGCGAGCATGAAATATTGGCCGTAGATCATGATGCCGAGGAGCAGCATCAGGAACAGCGGCAGCAGGATCGCGGTCTCGATCATCGCGGTGCCGCTTTCGCAGCGCCGCAACACGGCCGCGTGGCGACGGAGCGAGGGCGGCGACAGGAGATGGCGAACGATATTGATCATGCCGGGATCGTGGCACGCGGTCCGTGAAAGGCATCGCTGCCGACGACGCCAGCGATTTTACGCAAAATACGAAGAATCGCGCGACGCCGTGGATGGGCGCCGAGGAGCGGAAATGGCGGAAAACCGGGCCCGCTTGGGCATCGGTCGATCGCGGGTTAACGGAACCCTGCGACGCTCGGCGCGGAAACGGCGTCAAACCCGCATTTCGGCTGCTCCGCGCGCGAAACGCTGGACATACGAAAAAGGCCGCGCTGGTGGGCAGCGCGACCTCCTTTGTGCAGCGAGCCCCGCCGCAGAATCAGGGCAGGCTCAGTTCCGTGACGGGAAAATCCCTTCGAGCGCAATGCACCAGTTCACGGCCAGATAAGGCGGCCGGTTGGAGATCGGCTGCGAGCCGCCCGTCGGCGCGATCTGGACCATCGTGCGATCCATCAGGTTGCCCGCTGGATCGGGGGGCGGCGCGATGAAGCTGTTGTTCGACGAAACGCCGAGCGCATTGCCATTGGCGCTGGTGGCGTTGGCGTTCGCGTTGGCGGTCTGGATGCCGCCGCGGTGGTCGTGCTTGGGCAGGTTCGCAGGCAGCAGCGTCACGGTCTCGCTCCCGCCGACCTGGCCCAGCACATAGGGCGACAGGCCCGGGCCGCTACCCTGATTGACCGCGACCCGCCCGCGCAGGTCGGGCAGCGCGAAGGTCGTCTGGCCGTTGCCGCCATAGGTGGTCCCGAGGATCGAGAAGAGCGCGGTGTTCTGTGCGATCGGCAAGATCTGGCCGGCGGCGGTCGCCCAGCCGCGCGGGCAGAAGTTGAACCCCACCTGCATCATCTGCCCGATGAGCGGCTCGATCTGCGCCGTGGCCGGCGTCGCCACCGTCAGCGCCGACGTGCCGAGCAGCGCCGCCGCCGAAAATTTCCCGATTGCCCCCATGCGTGTCATATCCCGCCTCCAACTTTATCCTGTTTCATCCGCGCAACCGCCAAAGGCTCAGTTGCGCGACGGGAAAATCCCCTGCAATGCGATGCAATAGCGATTGACGAGGAACGGCGACATGTTCGCCACCGCATCGGACCCACCCGCCTTCTGCACCGCCAGCGTCGCGGCATTCAGCGCGCCATCGAACTGGACCACATTCGAATATTGGAAATCGCTCGTCACCGCGAAGGAGTTGCGGAACGGAATCGTCGTGGCCGCATTCTGATTCACCGTCTGGAATACCGCTTCGTGGGTGTGCGAGGCCATCTGGTTGATCGTCAGCGTCTGGCTCTCGGCGCCCGCCACCTGGCCGATCGAATAGAGCGGAAGTCCGGGTCCCTGCCCTTGGTTGAGGACCATCCGCCCGCGAATGTCGGGCAGTGCGAAGGTCGTCTGCCCATTGCCGCCATAGGTCGTGCCGAGCAGCGAGAAAAGCGCTGTGTTCTGCGCGATCGACAGGATCTGCCCATTGGTCTCGATCCAGCCGCGCGGGCAGAAATTGGCGCCCACCTCGATCATCTGGCCGAGGAAATAATCCTGCGCCGCCACCGGCCCCGCAGTCCCCAGCGCGCCGAAACCGACCGCCACCGTCATCGCCGTTTTCAAATGCCGCATCGTAAAACTCCCCTCAAAGCCCCATTTGCCGCCGCGGCGGCGACGCCGTCAGTTGCGTGACGGGAAAATCCCTTCGGTAAGGACGCAAAAGCGAATGGCCAGATAGGGCGGCAGGTGGTTGAAAGGCGTGTTGCTGCCGGTGTTGCGGATGATCACCGTCTCGCGGTTCATCAACTGCGCGTTCGGCGCGGTACCATTGACATATTTGTTCGCCGGCGTCGTCGGGAAGATGTTGCGGAATGCACCTCCATTGTTGCCCGCCGCGCTGGTCGTGCGGACCAGCCCGGTATGTTCGTGCCGCGGCATCTGGTTTTCGGTCAGCGTCGTGGTTTCGGTGCCCCCGCTTTGGCCCTGAGCGTAGTTGGAAAGCCCCGGCCCCTGGCCGAGATGCATCGAATAGCGCCCAGCCATGTTCGGCAGCCCGAAAGTGGTAATCCCGTCGCCGCCGTAAGTGGTGCCGTAGAGCGAGAAGAGCGCGGTGTTGGCTGAAATCGAAAGCAGCTGGCCATTCGCCTCCGCCGTTCCGCGCGGGCAGAAATTGCCCGCAAACTTCATGATCTCGCCGAGATAGGAGAGCTGCGCCTGGGCGGTTCCGGGCATACCGAGCCCCCCGACGAGAACCGCCGCCGCAGACAGATAAAAATGCGATTTACGCGCGATAGCCATCGCTCAGTCCCCCACCTCGATAACCCGGGCGAAAGGCTAACCGAAATTTAACCAGAGTCAATGGCAGGACCGCAGCGGGGCGGGTCTCCGCCTCGCCGCGATCCTTGCTCCAATCCGCCCGGCCCGGCTGACAACCCAGACCGCAACGATCAGTTGCGCGCCGGGAAAATCCCCGCCGTCGCGATGCACCATCTCATTACCAGATAGGGCGGCTGGTTCGGCAGCGGGATCGAATTGCCCGTCGGCTGCACCAGGACGCTGCCCGGGTCCATCAGATTCCCCGAGGGATCGGGCGGCGGCGCCGCATAGCCGGGGTTGACCGGGACGGCGAGCGAATTGCCGTTCGCCGCCGTCTGATTGGCCGCCACATTGGCCGTCTGCGCGCCAACGCGATGATTGTGCGGCGCCATATTCAAACTGGTCAGCGTCGTCGTCTCGCTGCCGGTCACCTGACCCAGGTCGTAAGGCGACAGACCGGGGCCCTGCCCCACATGCACCGCCGCGCGGCCGCGCAGGTCGGGCAGCGCGAAGGTCGTCTGGCCGTTGCCGCCATAGTTCGTGCCGAGCAGCGAGAAAAGCGCCGTATTCTGCGCGATCGACAGGATCTGGCCCGCCGCCTGCGTGTAATTGCGCGGGCAGAAGTTGAAGCCGACCTGCATGAATTGCCCGAGATAGGGCTGGAGCCCGTCCGCCGATGCCGGCGCCGAATAGCCTAATGTGCTGCCCCCCAGCGCCAGCGCCAGGGTGAATTTCCGAAGATTGCCAGTGCGTTTCATATCCGCCTCCGATGTCTGGATGTCATGATGTGCGCCCACGCGCATCAGTTGCGCGACGGGAAGATCCCGGACTGCGCGATGCAATAGCGGGTGACGAGGAACGGCGCCATATTGGGTACCACCACGCCGTCGGTACCGCTCTTCTGGACCGCGAGCGTGGTGGCTTCAAGGTTGCCGTCGAACGCCGCCTGCGTGCCGCTGACATATTGATTGTCGGCCGTCACGCCGAAGCTGTTGCGGAATACGATGCGCTGGTTGCCCGCGCCGGTCACCGTCTGGATGATGCCCGGATGGGTGTGGCTGGGCAGGTTGGCGATCGTGGGCGACACATTCTCCAGCCCACCGACTTGTCCCTGGGTATAATTCGACAGCCCCGGTCCCTGCCCGTCGCCGAGCAGCATGCGTCCCCGCAGGTCGGGCAGCTGGAACGTCGAAACGCCGTTGCCGCCATAGGTTGTGCCGAGCAGCGAGAAAAAGGCCGCATTGGTGTTGATCGCCAATATCTGACCGTTCGCCTCGAGGAAGTTCCGCGGGCAGAAACCCGCACCCGTTTCGATCACCTGGCCGATGAAATAATCCTGCCCCGTCGCGGGCACGGTGCCCGCAAAGGCGAAGGTGCTGGCCGCTGCCAACATCGAAATCTTGTACCGCATTGTCATAACCCCTTGAATGTGCGCGCGCCCTCAAAGCGGCGCGACAAGCTTCAATTCTGTGACGGGAAAATGCCCTCGAGCGCGACGCAATAACGAATCGTCAGCGTCGGCGGCAGGTGGTCATAGGGTTGCCCCCCACCGGCACTGTTGATCAGGATGCTCTCACGATTCATCAGCTGCGCGTTCGGCGCGCTGTTGGCATATTTGGCCGCGGGCGTCGTGCCGAGCTTGTTGCCGACAGGCGATGTCGCATTCGCGGCCGTGCTCGTCGTGCGCACCAGCGCGACATGCTCGTGGCGCGGCATCGTCGCGATCGTCTGGGTGTTGGTCTCGGTGCCGCCCGACTGGCCCAGCACGCGCGCGGTCAGGCCAGTTCCGGTCCCCGTATGGATCGACATGCGGCTCTGCATGTTCGGCAACGCAAAGGTGGTAACCCCGTCGCCGCCAAAGGTCGTGCCGTAGAGCGCGTAAAGCGCACCATATTGCGAGATCGCCAGCAGCTGCCCATCGGCTTCGTCGGTGCCGAGCGGGCAGAAGTTATAGGGGACCTTGAGAATCTCCCCGACATAATTGTCCTGGGCGTTCGCCGCCGAGGCGGCCCCCAGCGTTCCCGCGACGGCCGCCGCCGTCGCCAATAGATATGATTTGCGCAACATCATCATTCCGCCTCCTCCTAGAAAGTCACATACGCCAAGCACCGCCGGAAATGGCGGCACCGATCGACCCGTTCATTCTTTTTGCGGCCCCGGACAGCGGGCCGGAACGTCAGTTGCGCGCCGGGAAAATCCCTTGCAGCGCAATGCAATGCATCATCACCAGATAAGGCGGCCGGTTGGTCACCGGCACCGAGCCGCCGGTCACCCCGACCTGAACCATGGTGCGGTCCATCAGATTGCCGACCGGGTCGGTCCCCGACAGGAAGCTGTTGTTCGACGAAACGCCCAGCGCGTTACCATTCGCGGTGGTCGAATTGGCGATCGCATTGGCGGTCTGGATGCCGGCGCGGTGATCGTGCTTCGCCAGATTGTCGACGGTCAGCGTCGTCGTCTCGGCCCCGGCCTCCTCGCCGATGGAATAGCCGCTCAGCCCCGACCCCGATCCATAATAATTCATCGCGCGGCCCGACAGATTGGGGAGCGCGAACGTCGTCTGACCATTGCCGCCATAAGTGGTGCCCAGCAGTGAGAAAAGCGCCGTATTCTGCGAGATCGACAGCAGCTGCCCCTGCGCCAACGCCCAGCCGCGCGGGCAGAAATTGCCGGCGAACTGCATGATTTCGCCGACATAGGGGTCCACCCCGTCCGCATGGGCCGGCGCGCTATACGCCAACGCGCTCCCGCTCGCGATCAACGCCATGGTGAAGATCCTGATTGCCGTCCTGCCCGTCATGCCCGCCTCCAGTGTCCCTATTTCGTTCGATGCCCCGCCGGCACCGGTCAGTTGCGCGACGGGAAAATGCCCTGAATCGCGATGCAATATTGCGTCACGATAAAGGGCGACATGTTCGGGAACGGCACGCCGCTGGTGCCCGTCTGCTGCACCGCCATCGTAGCGCTATGCAGATTGCCGTCGAAGGTCACCGGCCCGCTCGCCGGCGGTGTCTTATACTGGTTGTCGGGGGTCACTGCGAAGGCGTTGCGAAACGGCTTGTTGTCGTTCGTGTTGGCATCGACGGTCTGGAACACCGCCACATGCGAGTGCGCCGGCAGGTTCGAAGTCGTCAGCGTGACCGTTTCCTGGCCAGCCCTCTCCCCGAAGGTGTAGAATTGGCCGCCAGGCATCTGGCCAAAACCGACCATCATGCGCCCGCGAATGTCGGGCAGCGCGAAGGTGGTGACCCCGTTGCCGCCATACATCGTGCCGAGGATCGAAAAGAGCGCCGTATTCTGCTGGATCGACAATAGCTGCCCGGCAGCCGAAGCGAAGTTGCGCGGGCAGAAATTCGTGCCGGTCTCGATAACCTGACCGATGAAAAACTGCTGCGCCGCCGCGGGCGAGGCCGCCGCGATCGCGATCCCCGATGCGGCGGCAAACGCCAAAGATTTCATGTGCCGCATAATGATACTCCCCTATCTGCCCCTTGGCCGGCCCCGAAAAGCCGCCTCGCCGCTCAGTTCTGCGACGGGAAAATCCCGGCGTTCACGACACACCAGGTGATGCTGAGCGTCGGCGCGCGGTGATCCCAAGGCTGGCCCTCGCCGGTGTTGCGGATGATCACCGTGTCGCGGTTGATCAATTGCGCATTGGGCGCGGTGCCGCTGACATATTTGTTCGCGGGCGTGGTGCCGAACAGGTTGCGAAAGGCGCGCTGCGAATCACCCGCCGCCGAAGTCGTGCGCACCAGCGCGGTATGCTCATGCCGCGGCATGTTCGCGATCGTCATCAAATTGGTTTCGGTGCCGCCCGTCTGCCCGATGACGCGGCTCGTCAGTCCCGGCCCCTGCCCCTGATTCATCGACGTCCGACCGCGCAGGTCCGGAAGAGCGAAGGTAGTCACGCCGTCGCCGCCATAGGTCGTACCATAGAGCGCGTAGAGCGTGGTTTCCTGCGCGATGCTGAGCAGGCTGCCGTCGGCGCGGAGTGTCCCCAACGGACAGAAATTGCCGCCGAGTTTCAGCAACTGGCCGAGATAATTATCCTGCGCCGACGCGGGGGAGGCCAAGCTGGCGAAACCGATCGCCACCGCCGACGCCGATATGAATATTGACCTGCGCAACACAGTCATGCCCCCCATCCCGATGCCCCAAGCCGCAAGAGGTTAACCGATATTACGCCGATGTCAAAGGCAGCCACGGCAATTATTTCAGCAACTTGGTCCGAATAGGTCAGCTCTCGTCCGGCAACCCCAATTTATCTTGGGTGCGCAGATCGAAATCGCTCGCATCGTGCCGTTCGTGCAACTGGCTTGCCGGATCGCCCATCACGCGGTTGACCATCCGCCCGCGCTTGACCGCAGGGCGCGTCGCGATGGCATCGGTCCAGCGCTGGACATTCTTGTAGTCCTGCACCTGCAGGAATTCGCCCGCCTCGTAGACCAGCCCCTTGGCGAGCGCGCCGTACCAGGGCCAGATCGCCATATCGGCGATCGTGTAATCGGCGCCAGCGATATACTCGCTCTCCGCCAGCCGCCGGTCGAGCACGTCGAGCTGGCGCTTCACCTCCATGGCATAGCGATTGATCGGATATTCCTGCTTGAACGGCGCATAGGCATAGAAGTGCCCGAAGCCGCCGCCGAGGAAGGGCGCGCTCCCCATTTGCCACATCAGCCACGACAGGGTTTCGGCGCGCGCGGCGGTTTCGGTCGGCAGGAAGGCACCGAACTTCTCCGCCAGATGGATCAGGATCGCACCCGATTCGAAGATGCGGATCGGATCGGCACCGCTGCGGTCGACCATCACGGGAATCTTGCTGTTCGGATTGATCGCGACATAGCCGCTCGAGAACTGGTCGCCCTCGCCGATGTTGATCAGCCAAGCGTCATATTCGGCGCCGCTGTGTCCCGCTGCGAGCAGTTCCTCGAGCATCACGGTGACCTTGACGCCATTCGGCGTTCCGAGCGAATAGAGCTGGAGCGGATGCTTGCCGACCGGCAGGTCCTTGTCGTGCGTCGGTCCTGCGATCGGCCGGTTGATATTGGCGAAGCGCCCGCCGCTTTCCTTGTCCCAGGTCCAGACCTTCGGCGGAACATAATCGGTGGCGTCGCTCATCGGGGCACTCCTACGTCAGATTGTGTACTGCTCGGTATGTAATCACGCGATGTGGCGGCGTCCAGCGGCGGCGAGTCAAATAATCTCTTGCGCACGCAAAGCCGAAATGGCTTCGGCGTCGTAACCGATCTCCGCCAGAATCGCATCGCTATGCTCGCCCACGCGCGGAGCCCGCGTGGGCGCGGCCTTGTCGGTCGCTGACAGAGTGATCGGCGTCCGGACGACCGGCGCCGCGCCGAATGCGCCCGGATAATCCATCGCATCGACCAGCCGCGTCGCCGCGACCTGCGGATGCGCAAGCGCTTCGGACGGCTTGAGCACCGGCCCCGCGGGCACCTTGGCCGCGCCGAGTTCGTCCAGCGCCTGCGCATTGCTCCGCGCCACGCACCATTCGGCCATCACGGCGCTTAGTTCTTCCCCATGCCCGCCGCGCGAAATATCGTTTGCAAAGCGCGGATCGTCGGCCAGATCGGGCCGCCCGACCAGCTGCGCCCAGCGCGCGAAGATCGGGTTGCCGACGACCTGCGTCATGATCCAGCCGTCCTGCGTCGCGAAGATATCGGTCGGCGCCGAGCTGAAGGCGCGATTGCCCATCATCCCGCGCTCGATTCCGTTCAGCGCATGGTCGATCGTCAGCCCGTTGGTGATCGCGAGCGCGGTGCCGAGCAGCGATCCCGAAACGCGCTGCCCCTTCCCTGTCGCCTCGCGTTCGCGCAACGCCAGCATGACGCCGAAAGCGCAATGCAGCGCGGTGGTAAAATCGACATAATTGACCTGCGCGCGGGCCGGCGCGCCATCGCGGCCGCCGATATGCACCGCGCCCGACATCGCCTGCCCCACCACATCGAAGCCGACATGCTGCGCCAGCGGCCCCTCGCTGCCGAAGGCCGAGGCGGTGACGAGGATGATGTGTGGATTGAGCGCCGCGAGCGTCGGATAGTCGAGCCCCAGCTTCTCCAGCGCGTCGTCGGGCATGTTGGCGATCACCACATCGGCGGTCGCGACGAGCTTGCGCACGATCACGCGCCCCTCGTCGCTGCCCGGCTTCAGCGTCAGGCAGCGCTTGCCGCGGTTCATCTGCAGGAACATTGCCCCCGACCCGTCGTCGGCGACCGGCACCGAAAAGCGATCCTCGTTACCGGCGGGCCCCTCGATCCGGATCACGTCGGCGCCGTAGTCGGCGAGCAAGGCGGCGACATAAGGCCCGGCGATATAGCGGCCGAAATCGAGTACCCGGATGCCCTTGAGCGGCATGAAGCCTCCTCTCCCTTATTGTCGCTTGCGGCTAGCAGCCGCTCGTCGACCCCGCCAGCGCCTTCGTCGAAACCCCGCGCTTGCACTCGCGCGCCAAAGCCATATGGTCGCATCATAATTTCAACAGGGGAAACTAAAATGGCGCGCGTTGCACTCGCCCTGGCCATGTCGCTGGCCTGCTCGACTTCGGTCTTCGCTCAAACCGCGCCGGCGCCCGCCGAGGAGGAGAAGAACGAGAAGTGGGACGTCAACGCGCCGCCCGGCATGACGACGCGCAAGGTCCCGATCGCGGTCGACGAGGGCAGCTGGATGAATGTCGATGTCGCGCCCGACGGGCGGACGATCGCCTTCGACCTGCTCGGCGATATCTACACCATGGCAATCGAGGGCGGCACGCCGACGCGCATCGCCGAGGGGCTCGCCTATGAGCATCAGCCGCGCTTCTCGCCCGACGGCAGCCGCATCGCCTTTGTCTCCGATAGCGGCGGCGGCGACAATATCTGGCTGATGAACCGCGATGGCAGCGGCAAGGTGC
Source organism: Sphingopyxis sp. GW821-FHT12F08 (assembly GCF_058806755.1). NCBI lineage: Bacteria > Pseudomonadati > Pseudomonadota > Alphaproteobacteria > Sphingomonadales > Sphingopyxidaceae > Sphingopyxis > Sphingopyxis sp. GW821-FHT12F08. Next base: position 32,954 of record NZ_JBXAQA010000007.1, on the reverse strand, counting down.
AGCTGTCGAAGGAGGATTTCCGCCTGCTCAACCAGCCGAGCTGGTCGCCCGACGGCCAGTTCATCGTCGCGAAGAAGCATTTCACCACCGGGCGTTCGCTCGGCACGGGCGAGGTGTGGATGTACCATGTCTCGGGCGGCGCGGGCGTGCCGCTGGTCAAGAAACCCAATGAGAAGCATCAGAAGGAACTCGGCGAGCCGATCTTCGCACCCGACGGCAAGAGCGTCTATTTCACGCGCAACGTCACCCCCGGACCGATCTTCGAATATGCGCAGGACAGCAACAGCGACCTGTTCCACATCGAGCGCTACAACCTCGAGGATGGCGAGACGAGCACCGCGGCCTCGGGCGCGGGTGGCGCGGTTCGTCCCACCCCCTCGCCCGACGGCAAGAAGCTTGCTTATGTCCGCCGCGAAGGCGCGATGTCGAAGCTTTATGTGAAGGATCTCGCCTCGGGCAGCGAGCGCAAGGTCTATGACGCGCTCGACCAGGACGTCCAGGAAACCTGGGCGGTCACCGGCGTCTATCCGAACATGGCGTGGACCCGCGACAGCAAGGACGTCGTGTTCTGGGCCGGTGGCAAGCTGCGCCGCGTCGGCATCGATGGCGGCGAGGCACGCGTCATTCCTTTCGCGATCGGCGACGACCGCGTGATCGTCGATGCGACGCATCCGACGGTCGAGATTGCGCCCGACCGCTTCACCACCAAGATGCCGCGCTGGGCCGAAGTCTCGCCCGACGGCCGCACCGTGGTGTTCGAAACTTTGGGCAAGCTCTGGACCAAGCCCGCGAGCGGCGGCACCGCGCGGCGGCTGACCGCGGCGAAGGATGATGCGATGGAGGCGTGGCCCAGCTGGTCGCGCGACGGCAAGTCGATCGTCTTCGTCCGCTGGACCGACGCCGGCCTCGGCGAAATCCATGTCACCCCCGCCGCGGGCGGCGCCTCGCGCAAGGTGACGGGCGTTCCCGGCCATTATGCCGAACCGCGCTTCTCGCCCGACGGCAAGACGATCGCCTTCGAACGCCGCGCCAGCGGCGGGCTGACCTCGGGCAAATGGAGCGAAGACCCCGGCGTCTACCGCGTCGCCGTAGCGGGCGGCACGCCCGAACGCGTCAGTTCGGACGGCGCCAAGCCGCAATTCGGCAGCGACAACGACCGCCTGTTCATGGTCGCCGCCGCCGACGGCAAGAGCCAGCTGGTCAGCACCGACCTGCATGGGCAGGACAAGCGCGTCCACGCCAGCGGCGAACTGGTCAGCGATTACGAGATTTCGCCCGACGGCCGCATGCTCGCCTTCCGCCAGAATTACGACGCCTATGTCACGCCGCTGATGCCCGGCGGGCAGGACGTCTCGCTCGGCACCAAGAGCGGCGCCCTGCCGGTGACGCGCGTCAGCGGCAGCGGGGCGGACTATATCCATTGGTCCGACGGCGGGCGGAAGCTGCACTGGAGCCGCGGCGCGACGCTGTTCAGCGCCGATCTGGCCAGCCTGTTCTTCAATGCCCCAGCGGACGAGAAGGCGCCGAAATTCACGCCCCCGACCGACGGCGTCTCGCTCGCGATGACGCAGGCGGCGGCTAAACCCAAGGGTACGGTGGTGATCACCGGCGCGCGCATCGTCACGATGGCCGACAAGGACGGCGGCATCATCAACAATGGCGCGATCGTGATCGAGGGCGACCGCATCACCGCGGTCGGCCCGCTCGCCTCGATCAGCGTGCCCGCGGGTGCGGTCACCGTCGACGCGACCGGCAAGACGATCGTTCCCGGATTCATCGATGCGCATGCGCACGGCTCGCACGGCGACGACGAACTCGTGCCGCAGCAGAATTGGTCGGAAATCGTCAATCTGGCGATGGGTACGACGACGAGCCACAATCCTTCGTCGCGCGCGTCGGAGATTTTTCCCTCGTCCGAAATGCAGCGCGCGGGGCTGATCCTCGCGCCGCGCATCTTCTCGACCGGCGAGATCATCTATGGCGCCAAGGCCGCGGGGGTCTATGCCGAGATCAACAGCTATGACGACGCGCTGGCCCACGTCCGCCGGCTGAAGGCGCAGGGGGCGCACAGCGTCAAGAACTACAACCAGCCGCGCCGCGAACAGCGCCAGATGGTCGTGAAAGCCGCGCAGGCCGAGGGGATGGAGGTCGTGCCCGAGGGCGGCTCGCTCTACACCATGGACCTGACGCTGATCCAGGACGGCAATTCGACCGTCGAGCACAATATCCCGCTGCACATCTTCTACAAGGATCTGGTACAGCTCTGGGGCCAGACGACGGTCGACTATACGCCGACGCTCGTCGTCACCTATGGCGGCCCCGCGGGCGACCCCTATTGGCGCGCCCACACCAATGTGTGGGAGCATCCGATCCTGACGAAACATATCCCGCCGACCGAACTCGCCGCGAACAACAAGCGCCGGGTGATCGCTCCCGAGGGTGATTATGTCGACGACGATTCGGCGCGCGAGGCGGGCAAGATCGCCGCCGCCGGGCGCAACGTCTCGATCGGCGCGCACGGGCAGCAGGCGGGGCTCGGCGCGCATTGGGAGATATGGTCGTTCGTGCGCGGCGGCTGGGGCAATATCGATGCGCTCCGCGCCGCGACGATCTTGCCCGCGCAGTCGCTGGGTTATGCGAAGGATGTCGGCTCGCTCGAGGCGGGCAAGCTCGCCGACCTGCTGATCCTCGACGCCGATCCCACGGCGGACATCCGCAACACCGAGAAGATCCACCGCGTGATGCTCGGCGGGCGGCTCTACGACCCGCTGACGATGAACGAGGTCGACACGGGTGATCGCAAGCGCGCGCCCTATTGGTGGGAAACGGATTCTCCGTCGGCGCCCCGCTGAACCTATTCCAAAGCCATAGCCCTGAGCCTGTCGAAGGGCGCCTCCCTGGAAAGCGCCCTTCGACAGGCTCAGGGCTACGGTCTTTACCGAACAAATCGCGTCCCTCTACGAAACGGCGAGCTGTTCCCCGCACACCGCATCGCCCTTGCGCGACGAACCCCTTTGCCTATAGACATTTAGGCTTGGGGAATGCTGAGGCCTGCGGGCCGGGGGGATAGATTTGCGTAAGATGAGGGCCAGACTTGCGGCAATTGCGGCTTCGGTAACGACGCTTTTCCATGCGGCGAGCGCGCATGCGGCGACCGCCCTGCCCGATCCCGAGGGTTCGGGCGCGATCGTCAACGCTGTGCGCTGGCTGCAAGGCACCCTGCTCGGCACCGTCGCCACCGTCGTCGCGATCATCGCGGTCGCCTCGGTCGGCTTCCTGATGCTCACCGGGCGGATCAACTGGCGTTATGGCGCGACGGTGATCCTCGGCTGCTTCATCCTCTTCGGCGCCGCAAGCATCGTTGCAGGCATCCAGTCGGCCTCGGGAAGCGGGCTCTAGGAGCGCCGCCATGAGCGACCTCGACCGCGATCCTCTGTTTGTGGCGCTGACGCGGCCGCAGATGTTCGCGGGCGTCACCTACAGCTTCTTCGTGATCAATGCGATCGTCGCGACCGAGCTGTTCCTCATCTTCCGCTCGCCCTGGGCGCTGGTCGGCGCGGTCATCGTCCATATGGCCGGTGCCTTGCTGTGCCTCCGCGAGCCGCGCTTCTTCGACATCTGGCTGACCAAGGTCAGCCGCTGTCCGCGCGTCAAGAATTTCAAGACCTGGCAGTGCAACTCCTATCGTCCCTGAAACCCCGCCCGGCGGCGAGTGACGGCGAGGTGCCGGCGGGCAAGCATCTGCCCTATGCCCGTCATGCCGACGATCACACGATCGAGACGCGCGACGGCCTGCTGATGCAGGTCATCCGCCTGCGCGGCATTCTCTTCGAAACCGCCGACAGCGACGAACTCAATTACCGCAAGCTGCTCCGCGACGCGATGCTGCAGGCGATCGGATCGTCGCGCTATGCGCTCTATCACCATGTCGTCCGGCGCGAGGCGAGCGTCGAGCTCGACGGCGAGTTCGGCGACGATTTTTCGGCGGGCCTCGACGCGCGCTGGCGGGCGCGGCTCGCGACCAAGCAGCTCTACCGCAACGACCTCTACCTCACCCTCGTCCGCCGCCCGGCGCCGGGGCGCATGGGGCTACTCGACCGTCTGTCGGGCTGGCTCGGCCAGACGGGGCAGGACTATCGCGCGACGATGGCGCAGGAGCTGCGCCTGCTCGACACCGCGCGCGAGGCGCTGATGGCGCAGCTCGGCAGCTACCAGCCCGAACTGCTCGGGCTCTACGACAGCGACCAGGGGCTATGTTCCGAACCGCTCGAATTCTTCGGCCAGCTCTATTCGGGCAAGCCGCGCCGCCTGCTCGCGCCGCACCAGGACGCCGGCGACTATCTGCCCGATCGCCGGATCAGTTTCGGGGCCGAGACGATCGAGCTTGGGCCGGCGGGCGATGCCGGGCGTCGCTTCGTCGGCATGGTGGCGATCAAGGACTATCCCTCGTCGACCGCGACGGGCATGTTCGACGAGTTGCTGCGCCTGCCGTTCGAGATGGTAATGACGCAGAGCTTCGCCTTCGTCGATCGCCAGCCCGCGCTCGGCAAGATGAACCTCGCGCTCCGCCGCATGCGCTCGACCGAGGACGAGGCGCTGAGCCTGCGCGACCAGCTCTCGCGCGCCAAGGACGATGTCGCCGCGGGGCGCGCAGCCTTCGGCGAGCACCATATGACGATCGCCGTGCATGGCGCGAACGAAGCCGAAGTCAGCGCCAATATCGCCGACGTCCAGGCGTCGCTTGCCGAGCTCGGCATCATCTCGGTGCGCGAGGATATCGCGCTCGAACCGACCTTCTGGTCGCAATTCCCGGGAAATTTCAAATATATCGTCCGCCGCGGCATGATCTCGTCGGCCAATTTCGCCGGCCTCGCGAGCGGCCATAATTTCGCCGCGGGCCGCGCGGACGGAAACGTCTGGGGCAAGGCGGTGACGGTGTTCGAGACCACCGCCGCCGGCCCCTATTATTTCAACTTCCACCAGGGCGACCTCGGCAATTTCACCGTCATCGGGCCGTCGGGGTCGGGCAAGACCGTCGTCGTCAACTTCCTGCTCGCGCAGGCGCGCCGCTTCGACCCGCGCATCATCTTCTTCGACAAGGATCGCGGCGCCGAGCTGTTCATCCGCGCGATCGGCGGGCGCTACGACCAGTTGCGCCCAGGCGTCGCGAGCGGGCTCAATCCGCTCCAGCTCGACGATACGCCGGTCAACCGCCAGTTCCTGATCGACTGGCTCGCGCAGCTCGTCGGCGGCGCCAGCATCGAGGAGATGGCGCAGATCAAGGATGCGGTCGACGCGAGCTATGCGCAGCCGCCCGCGCACCGCCGCCTGCGCCATGTCGCCGAGCTGTTCCGCGGCGGCCATCGCCCGCGCGCCGACGACATGTGGTCGCGGCTGCGTCCCTGGTGGGGCGACGGCGAGCGCGCCTGGCTGTTCGACAATGTCGAGGACCTGACCGACATGGAGAGCGCGACGATCGGCTTCGACATGACCGTCATCCTCGACGATGCCGCGATGCGCACCCCGGCGATGATGTACCTCTTCCACCGCGTCGAGGAACGGCTGACCGGCGAAGAGACGATCATCGTCGTCGACGAGGGCTGGAAGGCGCTCGACGACGACGTCTTCGTCCGCCGGATCAAGGATTGGGAAAAGACGATCCGCAAGCGCAACGGCATCGTTGGCTTCGCGACGCAGAGCGCGCAGGACGCGCTTGAAAGCAAGATCGCGAGCGCGCTGATCGAACAGGTCGCGACGCAGATCTTCATGGCGAACCCCAAGGCGCGCGCCGCCGATTATATGGACGGCTTCGGGCTGACCGAGCATGAATATCAGCTGATCCGCACCCTGCCCGACGACGCGCATTGCTTCCTCGTCAAGCATGGCAACGACAGCGTCGTCGTGCGGCTGAACCTGACCGGCGAGCGCGACATGCTGACGATCCTTTCGGGCCGCGAGCGTACGGTGCGACTGCTCGACCAGATCCGCGAGACCGCGGGCGACGATCCGGGCGTGTGGATGTCGCGCCTGCTGGCGGTCGCATGACGATCGCGCTCGCCCCCTGCCCCGTCCCGTTGTCGGCCGACAGCTTCATCAGCGGCACGCTCGCGGCGATCGAATGCCAGGCGCAGACGATCGGCAATGCGGGCTATCTAGCCCTGTCCGGACCGGGATCGGGCATCGCTGCCTTCCTGACCGCGATGCTCACGATCTTCATCGCGCTGATCGGCTATCGCATGTTCGCGGGGCGTGGCCCCGACCTCGGCGGCGGCCTGTTGATCTTCGCCAAGATCGGCATCGTCGTCGCGCTCGCGACAAGCTGGCCGTCTTTCCGTACCTTGATCTACGACGTAGCAATCGACACGCCCGCGCAGATCGGTGCGGCCGTCGGCGGTGCCGCCTCGCTGGCGGGCAGCGACACCTCGCTTTCGACGCGCCTGTCCGAAACCGACCGCGCGCTGCGCACGCTCAACGCCTGGGGCGTCGGCAGCGAGCCCGCGCGCGCCGGCGTGTCCGACAGCGAGGGCATCGAACCCGATACCACCTACGAGACCAAGGCGCTGGGCGCCGCGCGCATGGGTTTCCTTGCCGGCGCGCTGGGCAGCGTCGCGCTCACCCGGCTCGCTGCGGGAATCCTGCTCGCACTCGGTCCGCTCTTCATCGCCTTCCTGCTTTTCGACGCGACGCGCGGGATATTCGGCGGCTGGCTGCGCGGGCTGATCGGGCTGACCCTCGGCGCCACCGCGAGTTCGCTCGTCCTCGCGGTCGAGACCGCCATCGTCCAGCCACGTGTCGTGACTCTGATCAACCTGCGTGCCTCGGGCTACTCGATCCAGGGTTCGGCGACCGAATTGCTCGCGCTGTCGATCGTCTTCGCCTTCGTCACCCTCGCGATCCTCTGCGTCTCTTTCTACGTCGCCGCAGGGCTGCGCCTACCGCAGTGGCAATGGGCGCAGAACTATCTGCCCGCCTCGATGCGCGGCAGCGGTGGCGGCGCCGACCGCGGTGCCGCGACGCAACCCGCCGACCGCAACGACCCGCGTTCGCGCGCGGCGGTGATCGTCGATGCCGTCGAAGCGATGCAGCGCCGCGAGGCTTCCACCGGACCCAGTCGCGGCGGCGGCAACGACCGCGCGCGCGCCGTCGCCAGCGCGGCGTCGGGAACCGCGGCCAGCCGCGATGCGCAGCGCGCCTCCGCCGACACCGGCGGCGACACGCCCGCGCGCCGCCGTACCACGGGCCGCGTCTCGACCAGCGGCAGCCGGCGGGACACACGCTAGATGAAACAGGACATGAAACAGAACCGCGAAGAGTATCTGCAGGCCGCCGAAAGCTGGGGTGCCGACCGTCATACCGAGCTGACCAAGTCGCGGCGCACCGCGTGGATCGTCGCATCGGTCGCGGCGGCGATCGCGCTGTGCGAGGCGCTGGCGCTCGTCTTTTTGACGCCGCTCAAGACCGTCGAGCCCTATACTTTGCTCGTCGATCGCCACACCGGCTACGTCCAGGCGCTCAATCCGCTCGCGCCGGCGAAAGTGAGCGGCGATACCGCGCTGACCCAAAGCTTCCTGGTCCAGTACGTCATCGCGCGCGAGAATTACGACGTCGATTCGGTGCAGAACGACTATCGCAAGGTCGCGCTGTGGTCCGCCGACCGCGCACGCAGCGATTATCTGACGCTGATGCAGTCGGGCAGCGCGGCGAGCCCACTGGTCAAATATCCGCGCGGAACCGTCGTCGAGACGCAGGTGAAGAGCGTGTCGCCGGTGAGCGCCAATGTCGCGCTGATCCGCTTCGACACGCGCCGCCGCGACGCCACCGGCGACTGGCAGCCCGCGCAAAGCTGGGTCGCGACGATCCGCTATCGCTATTCGGGCGAGCCGATGAAGCAGGAGGACCGGGTGTTCAACCCGCTCGGTTTCCAGGTGCTGCGCTATCGCCGCGATCCCGAAATGCTGCCTGCTGCGGTACCAGTGGCCACTCCGGTCGCGGGACCGGGCAACCCCGCCGCACCGGCGGCGGTCGAGGGCGGTGCGCTGCCGCAGCCGCCCCCGTCGAACCGCCCGCGCCGCGGCGACACGGTCAAGGTGCTGCCCGACGGGACGCAGGTCACGCTGTGATCCGCTCGGCCGCCCTTCTTGCCACGGCGCTGTTCGCCCTGCCCGCGCTGGCGCAGGTCGATCCGGTGCCGGTCGGCATCGATCCGTCGATCCAGGCGGTGACCTATGCCGAGGGCAAGGTCGTCCGCCTGAGCGCGGCGCCCGGCTACCAGCTCACGGTCGAAATATCGGCCGACGAGACGATCGAGAATATCGCGCTCGGCGACAGCAGCGCCTGGCAGGTGGCACCCAGCCGCCGCGGCGACCGCATCTTCGTCAAGCCGCTGCAATATGGCATCACCACTAACATGACCGTGGTGACCGGCACGCGCACCTATTTGTTCGAGCTCGCGCCGTCGAACGGCGGCGCCGGCGACGCGCAGATCGTGCGCTTCGTCTACCCCGAACCGACGCCGGTCTCGACCCCGCCCGACGAACAGCGCGTCGACCAAGGGCTCTACAAGCTCACGGGCACGCGCGAGCTCTTCCCCTCGGCGATCAGCGAGGATGGGCTGCGCACCTTCATGCAATGGGACGCCGACGCGACGCTCCCCGCGGTCTACACCGTCGACGAGCTCGGGCAGGAAAAGCTGGTCGACGCGATGATGCGCGACGGCATCCTCACCATCGACGAGGTCGTCCCGCGCCTCGTCTTCCGGCTCGACGGCAAGCTCGCGCGTGCCGTCCGCCGCAGCCAGGCGCGCGTTAAATGACTGACACCACCGTTCCCGAAACGCCCGGCGCCGCGCCCGACAACGCCCCGGTCGTGCGCCGCCCGCGCCAAGGCTTGCCGACCCCGCTGCTCGTCGGCTTCGCCTTGCTGGCCGCGGTGCTGCTGTTCGTGATCCTCGAAGGCCGGCGGCAGGGCGCCGAAGCGCCCGCGGTGACCGGCGGGCCGGTCGCGATGATTTCCGCGCCGCCGCCGCTCGCGCTGCCCGACTATCCGCAGCCGCCCGAACCGCTGCCCGCGCCATTCGTCGATACGCCCGCCCCGGCGGCGCCCAGCACGCCGCCCGGACCGCCGCAGGTCGTCTATATGCCGCAGCCCGCGCCGTTGGGCCCGCCGCAGGGCTACGACCCGCCACAACCGCCGCCGCGCGCGGTCGGCGCCGGATCGGTGCTCGTCTACGATGGCGCCGGCGGTACCGCAGCGGCCGGATCGCAAGGCAATGACGGCGACACCCAGCAGCGCGGCGCCGGCCCCGCCGAAGCAGGCCGTGTCCGCGCCGGCGTGCTCGCCAACCGCGGTACCACGGTCGTCCAGGGCTCGCTGATCCCCGCGGTGCTCGAAACCCCGCTCGACAGCTCGCGCCCCGGTTTCTCGCGCGCGGTCGTCTCGCGCGACGTGCGCGGCTTCGACGGCAGCCGCATCCTCATCCCGCGCGGCAGCCGGCTGATCGGCGAATATCGCTCCGAAGCGACGCAGGGCCAGAAGCGCGCCTTCATCACCTGGACGCGGCTGATCCGCCCGGACGGCGCGACGATCCAGCTCAACTCGCCGTCGGGCGATCCACTCGGGCGCGGCGGGATCAAGGCAAAGGTCAACAGCCACTTCTTTTCGCGCTTCGGCGAGGCGATCCTGCAGTCGGTGCTCGACATCGGGGTCAACGCGGCAGCCAGCGCGACCAATTCGCCCGTCGTGATCCTGCCCGGCGGCACCGGGGCGCAGCGCCCGCAGCCCGCGACGATCGCACCCACGCTGAAAGTCGATCAGGGCACCAGTATCTCGGTCTTCGTCGCGCGCGACCTCGACTTCTCGGGCGTCGAGCGCCGCTGATGAGCAATGTCGCGGCCCTGCCCGACGACCGCGTCTATTTCCGCAGCTATCTCGCGCCGCTGGCGCCGCTACTCGCGCGCGACGATGTCACCGACATCTATATCAACCGGCCCGGCGAGGCGTGGGCCGAATCGCTGACCGGCAGGATCGAAACGCACGAACTGCCCGCACTCACCGAGCAATTGCTCGAACGGCTCGCGCGCCAGATCGCCTCGCTGTCGCACCAGGGGATCAGCCGCGAACATCCTCTGCTCTCGGCGACGATGCCCGATGGCGCGCGTGTCCAGATCGTTGCGCCGCCCGCGACGCGCGGCGGCATGGTGCTTGCGATCCGCAAGCATGTGTCGCCCGATCTGCGGCTCGACGATTATGCCGACAGCGGCGCTTTTGCGGCGACGAAGACCGGGCGGATCGGCGACAAGGACGAACTCGACCGGCGGCTGCACGAGTTGCTCGATGCCGGCGACATCCCCGAGCTGCTCCGCGCCGCGGTCCAGAACCGCAAGAATGTCCTGATCTCGGGCGGCACCTCGTCGGGCAAGACGACCTTCCTCAACGCGCTGCTGCGCGAGATCCCCGAACGCGAGCGGTTGATCCTGATCGAGGATACGCCCGAAATCACCATCCACCATCCCAACGCGGTCGGTCTGCTCGCCGCCCGCAGCGCGCTCGGCGAAACGCATACGAGCGCCGAGGACCTGCTCAGCGCCTCGCTGCGCCTGCGCCCCGACCGCATCATCCTCGGCGAATTGCGCGGGGTCGAAGCCTTCTCCTTCCTGCGCGCGGTCAACAGCGGCCATCCGGGGTCGATGACGACGATCCACGCCGACAGCCCCGAACGCGCGATCGAGCAGCTTACCCTGCTCGTGCTCCAGGCGGGCAGCCAGCTCGCGCGTGCCGACGTGCATCATTATGTGCACTCGACGGTCGATGTCTTCGTCCAACTCGGCCGCAGCGGCGGTAAGCGGCACATCAGCGAAGTGAAATTGCGAGAGACCTGATGCGCAGACGGCAGGCGCGAAAATGGGCGCCCGGCTCGGCCGGACGCCCGTTTTCATTGCCGATCGGCGAAGGTTACTGCTTGGTCGCAGTCGCCGTGAAGGTGCCGTTGGTGCCATTCGACACGAGCACATTGTCGCTGAAGCTGACGAGATTACCGCCGGTCAGCGAACGCACGCCATTGCCGTTCTGCGTGATCGTATTGCCGCTGACGTTGATCGTCGCCAGCGCGTCTTCGGACATCACGCCCGTGCTGCCGTTGCCGGTCACGACCGTGTCGACCAGTGTGATGTTCGCCGTGCCGCCGCCGGCCGCCGAGCGGACATAGATGCCGATCTGGCTGTCGGTGACCTCGCTGCCCGAAATCGTGCCCTTGACGCTCGAACCCGCAGCGCTCGCATCGATGCGGATGCCGCCGCGATTGTTGTCGGCAAGCCGGCTGTTCGCGATCAGGATGTTCGCCGCGACGTTCGCCGCCGGCTGCACCAAAATGCCGCCAGTAACGCCCGACGAGGCACCATTTTCGACGAGCACGACATTGTCGACGGTCAGCGTCGCTCCTGTGGCCGAGGTCGGGGCGAAGTTGATCCCGAAGGCACCCGCCCCCCGAAAGCCGCGGATCGTCGAATTCTTGATGTGCAGGCCGCCGCCGGCGAGGAAACGCACGCCGTTGAGCCCGGTGCCGAGTCCCTGGAGGTCGAAGCCGCTGAGGACGACGACGTCGGTGGCCGCGGCATTGACGATGATGGCATTGGTACCCGACACCAGCACGCCGTTCAGTACATTGTCGCAGTTGAGCGCGATGGACTTGGTGATCGTTACCGCGCCGAAACCGCCCGGATCGATGCAGTTGATCTCGCCGCCGGCGGCGGTCTTCGAAATCGCGCCCTGGAAAGTCTTGCACGGCGCGGTGCGGCTGCACGGGTTGGCGTCGTCGCCGACACCCGAGATCCAGGTGCGCGTCGCCTGCGCCGAGGCGGGCGTCGCGAGCGGAATGGCGAGCATCGCCACAAAGGCGGCGAGCAAGCCGCGAAGCATGTATCTGTTCATAGATGTTCCCCCATAATCGCCCCGATCGCTTGCCGACCGGTGGCCGGGCGGCGGGGCATAGTCCCACTCAAAACTTCGATCGAAACGGAAATGCGCGCTTCGACCCATCGCACGCGCTTCCATCAAACGTGGAGATTCGCCGCCTCCCCACGAAGCCGGACTCTCCTGATGGCTTCATGGCAGTATTGGCTATGGCTAGCAAGTGCTTAACCATCGCGTCCTGGCTGCCAAAATGACAGCTATCTACTTATTTTTATTCATTCTTCTGCCTCAATAAAACTTTGCGGCACGCGCAGGGGTTGCCAGACGCGGCAGCCACCGCTAGGGGCGTCTGCCTCAGCGAGGAGAGTTGGCTGAGTGGTCGAAAGCGTCGCACTCGAAATGCGAAGTGCCGGCAACGGTACCGAGGGTTCGAATCCCTCACTCTCCTCCATTTTCCTACCGACCATGATCATGCCGCCGCGCCTGCGGGCCGGCCATGGTCGCGGCGGTGCGGCGTCATATCCCACTTGAATCGCTGCGGGATCGTCATAGATTCATCATATGACGTTCAAATCCCTCTCCGAGTCCTCGCTGGACACCGGCGGCATCAACCCGCCGCTGATCGGTAGCGCGACCTTCGCGCCCGGCGACATCGTGCGCCACCGTATGTTCGATTTCCGCGGCGTCGTGTTCGACATCGACCCGGTCTTCGCGAACAGCGACGAATGGTATGAAGCGATTCCCGAGGGCATGCGTCCGGCAAAGGAACAGCCCTTCTACCACCTGCTCGCCGAAAATGAGGATTCGTCCTATATCGCCTATGTCAGCCAGCAGAATCTGGTCGCCGACGGCGATCGCGGCCCGGTCGAACATCCGCAGATCGAGGCGATGTTCGACGGGATCGAGCGCGGCCGCTACCGCCTCCGCGCAATCCACCGCCACTAAGTACGCCGGTCAGGCTTTAAGCTTCCAGCCCGAAGCGAGCAGGCGATAGGTCAGCAGACCCAGCACCAGATTGACCCCGACCAGTACGAGGATCGCGGTCAGGATCGGGTTCGCAATCGTCGAATCGACGGTACCGATGAAGCCGTAGCGGAAGCCCATGATCGCATAATAGACGGGGTTGGCGTGCGCGATGCCCTGGAACATCGGCGCGAGCCGGTCGATCGCGTAGAATGTTCCCGACAGCAGCGCCAGCGGCGTCACGACGAAATTGGTCACCGCGGCGGCGTGGTCGAACTTCTCCGCCCAGACCGAGGTGATCAGCCCGAGAAAGCCGAGCATCGCCGCACCGAGAATGCCGAACACCGCGACCGCCCACAGATGATCGGGCATCACATGCACCCCCGGCCAGAGCAGCATCGCGAGCCACAGCGCGCAGCCGACGAGGACCGCGCGCGTCACCGCGGCACCGATCAGCGCGATGATCAGTTCACCCACCGCGAGCGGCGGCATCAGATAGTCGACGATCGTCCCCTGGATCTTGCCGACCAGGAGCGAGAAGGAGCTGTTTGCGAAACTGTTCTGCAGCATCGCCATCATGATCAGCCCCGGCGCGACGAAATCGGCGAAGGGTACGCCGATCACGGTGCGCCCCGCACCGCCCAGCGCAACGGTGAAAATGACGAGGAAAAGAAGCGTCGTGATCGCCGGTGCCCAGATTGTTTGGAGCTGCACCTTGAAAAAGCGCCGCACCTCCTTGACATATAGGGCCTGCATGCCGGGCACGTTGAGCGTTCGGATATGCGGCACGCCGGGCTCCGCGAAAGGCGGAGTCGCGGCGAAATCACCCGAGGAAACACCCGAGTCGCGGCGTGAAATTTGGGGCTGGTCGTTCATGGCGTTCTCGCCTATCGCCTCCCCGACTTTCCCGCAAGCTGGCCGGCGACGCGAGGGTCCGAACGGACCGGCGACCGACCCGCTACGCGGAATGATAAGGATTTGAAGCATGTCTTGGACCGACGAGCGCATCGAGAGCCTGCGCAGCATGTGGGAAAAGGGGCTGACCGCCAGCCAGATCGCCGACGAACTCGGCGGGGTCAGCCGCAATGCGGTGATCGGCAAGGCGCACCGCCTGGGTCTCAAGTCGCGCCCCTCGCCCGTGAAGGCGACCGAAAAGGCCAAGCCCGCGGTCAAGGCTGCCGCGCCCGCGGCGTCGCGTCCCGCAACGCCGCCCCCCGCGCCGCGCGCCGCGGCACCCGCTCCGGCGCGTCCGGTCGCCCCCGTGCGTCCCGAACCCAAGCCCGCACCCGAAACCGATGGCGACGATGCCGACTTCGTCGAAGCCGCGCCCAAGCCCGACGCGCCGCGCATCGTCTCGATCGGCCCCGGCGGCTTCATCCGCCAGGGTCCCGGCGACCAGCAGGCGCCGATCCCGCCCGCGCCGCCACGCCGCTTGGTGCCCGCGAAGCCGAGCCCGGAAATCGCCGGCAAGACCAGCCTGCTCGACCTCAACGACCGCATCTGCCGCTGGCCGATGGGGCATCCGGGCGAGCCCGACTTCCATTTCTGTGGCGTCGCGGTGAACCCCGGCTTCCCCTATTGCGTCGAGCATTGCGGCCGCGCCTATCAGGCGCAGTTGCCGCGCGGCACGCGCCGTCCGCCTCCGCCCCCGCCGTTCGGAGGCCCCCGGGTCCGCTAAGGCGCGTGCGTTGAGGCCGTTCGAGCAGAGTTTCGAGTTCGCGCGCGCACTCGGCCTTCAGATGGTCGAGCGCGGCGACGGCCGCTGCGCGATGGCGATCGATGTCGAGCCCGCGCGCCATTTCAGCCCGCAAGGCGCGGCGCACGGCGGCGTCGCCTACAGCCTTGCCGACACGGCGATGGGTGGGGCGCTGACCAGCCTGCTGCCGGCCGACCATTGGTGTGCGACGCTGGAAATCAAGTTCAACTATCACGCTCGCGTCGTCGAGGGCCGGCTGACCTGCGAGGCCGAAGTGCTGCACCGCGGCAAGCGCATCGCCAATATCGACGCGCGGCTGTACCAGCACGGCAAGCTGGTCAGCAGCGCCAACGGCAGTTTCGTGATCTTCCCGGCGCCCGCCGCCTGACAAGGGAAAGGCGCCGAACCGCATTCCGGTCCGGCGCCTCCCCTAATCTCCCGCGGTTTGCCAACCTCAGAAGCGGAAGTTCAAGCTCGCGCGCACGCTGTGCGTCCGGAAATGATCGTCGCCGCGCTTGATGTCGGTGCCCGGCCCGTTCTGCAGGAAGGCATTGGTCGGCCCCGCGGTCCCCGCGCCGACATTGACGACGAAGTCATCGTCCTGGATGTCGGTGTAAAGATATTCGAGCCCGAGCGAGATATTCCTGGTCAGCATCGCCTCGGCACCGCCGCCCGCGACATAGCCCCAGCCGTTGGTCCGGCCGTTATCGGCGAAGCTGTTGACGCTGTTGGTGGTCGAGAAGCGATTGTCGAGCTTGGCATAGGCGCCGCCACCGGTTGCATAGAAGAGCACGCCGCCGCCGGGGGTATAGCCCGCGCGCAGCCGCGCATTGGCCTGATAATCGGCCGAGCGCGAGAAACGATAGGCGGCGGGTGTCGTCGAGAAGCCCGAGACCGCGTCGCGCGCTTCGCTGCGCCCGCCCTCGATCACCGCGCCGATCACGATATTGCCCATGCGCTTGTCGTAACCGAGCTTGCCGAAATATTCGAAGCCGTCCTTGTCGTTGCGGCAATCGACGTTCGCGGTCCCGGTCGGCGATCCGCCGCAGAAGCCCGGCGAAAAGGCGTCGGTGCCGCCCGCGGTGTTGACGGTCTCGCCATAGGTGCCGTCCTGGTTGGTGTCGAAGACGAGGGTCTCGCGCCCGTCATTGGGCTGGACGGTGTAACCGCCGGTCACGCCGACATAGGGGCCGTCGAAATCCTGCGACTTGTCGCGGTCGCTCTGGGCGAGCGCGGGCGAGGCGAGCGCCATCGCGGCCGCGGAAGCGGCGAGGAGAGCCAAGGTTTTCATATTTTTACTCCACTTTTTGAAGGACTTTGCAGTCCGTGGAGCAACCCTGTGCCTTGCCCCGAAGTTCCGCCTTGTTCGGAAAACGGGTTGAACCGAGCCGGCCAGCCTAGGCCTTGGGCGCCGACCTTTTGATCACCGCGCGCGCGAATTCGACCGCGCCCGTCGCCGAAACGGTAAAGCGATAGGCCTCATTCATCCCCTTCTTGCCGCTGTGGGTGAAAGCGAGCACGCGCGTGCCGTCGGTTCGGATATGTACGATGCCGAAATTGGTCCGCTCGAACCCTTCGAAGCGGCGTTCGGGCTTGCCGCCGCCCGCGGGCTGAATCACCGTTCCGCGATAGGCGAAGAAGGCGGCGAGCTCGGTGTTGAATATCACCGCAGGCGTCCCGCGCGACGCCTGCCCCAGCGCCGCCATCAGCGTCGCGCGCGGGTGGATATATTCCTTGGCCTCGCTCTCGTCGCCCGACGAGATCAGCGACACCACCGGGCTCGCCTCGCGCAGATAGGCCATTTCGAAATCGGCGGCGCCGTGATGCGGCACCTTCAGTATCTCGGCGGTCAGTGAGGCCTGCGGCATTGCCTCGCGCAGCATTGCCATCGATTCATGGTTGAGGTCGCCGGTCAGCAGGAAGCGGACATTGCCGTAACGCATCCGGAAGCTGATCGAATGGCCGTTGATCGTGTGCGACGCGGATACCGAGCCGCCGGTCGGCGGCACCGTCCCGGTCATCAGCCCGGCGTCGTCCGGCGGGTCGCGAAAGAAGCGCAGCGCGGGCTTGCCGCCGACGACTTCCGAGATCGGTCCGTGCATTTCGACGAACACCCCCTCGTCGGCGAGGAAGTCGAAGGCGTCGCCGCGCAGATGGTCGATCCTTCGTACCGCGATCGGCGCGCCCGTCACCGCCCTCGTCCGCGCATCCCAATGGTCGAGCGTCGCGCACCAGGTGTCGAAGGGCTCGTTGCGGTCGATCGCCGCTACTGCGCGCGGATCCTCGACGAGTTCGGTGGCATAGCGGATCGCGCCCACCTTCTTGTTGGCCCCGAACATCTCGCTGTCGGGGCGCCGCGCGCCGCCGGGTTTCGAGGTCGGCCGCTTGACCAGCCCGTTGTGGAACACGCGCTTGGGCGCGATGAACAGCGCCTTGCCCGGGCGCGTGTCGCTTTCGGATTTCCGGATGTCGGTCAGCCCGTCGAAATGGTCGGCGTCGCCGTGGGTGACAATGATCGCGTCGACGATTCTGGGCGCCGCCGCACTGCTGTTCGGAAAGCGCGCCGCCGCGTGGCGCGCGAACAATTTATTGTCGCCGCCGTCGATGAAGATCGTCTGGCCGCCCGGCGTCTCGATGATCAGCCCGTCGCCCTGCTGCACGTCGATCATCGACAGCCGCATGATCGGGGTCGTGCGCAGCGCCGTCCGCGCGTCGATGAAGCCTTCCCAGTCGGCGCCGTTCTGCCCACGCATGCGCACCCGCATCTTGCCCGCGACATCGCCAGCCGGCAGCCGCTCGACCGCATCGCCCCAATAATGTTCCCAGATCTCGCCATCGTCGCGCCGCAGCACCACGATATCGTCGTCGAGATATTGCGCCATAGCCCCCTCCATCGCCGTCACCGCGATCCTACCACGCGTCCGGTGACAAGTATGGGACCAAAGCGCCATCGACGCCCTTGCCACCGCGACTCCTCGGCTCCTATAGCGGGGATATGAGTCACGATTTGTTCGACGGCAGCACGCCCGCCACCGAAAGCTACAACGCCTCGCAGATCGAGGTTCTGGAGGGGCTCGAACCGGTGCGCCGGCGCCCCGGCATGTATATCGGCGGCACCGACGAGCGCGCGCTGCACCACCTCGCCGCCGAGATCATCGACAACAGCATGGACGAGGCCGTCGCGGGGCATGCGACGCGGATCGAGATCAGCCTCGACGTCGGCAACCGGCTGACCGTCGTCGACAACGGCCGCGGCATGCCCGTCGACCCGCACCCCAAATTCCCCGGCAAGTCGGCGCTCGAGGTCATCATGACCATGCTCCACTCGGGCGGCAAGTTCGAGGGCAAGGCCTATGCGACCTCGGGCGGTCTCCACGGCGTCGGGGTCAGCGTCGTCAACGCGCTGTCGAACGACACGGTTGTCGAGGTCGCGCGCAACAAGACGCTCTATCGCCAGCGTTTTTCGCGCGGCACACCGCTCGGCAAGCTCGAAGAGCTCGGCCCGACGCCGAACCGCCGGGGCACCAGCGTCTCCTTCGTCCCCGACCCCGAAATCTTTGGCGACCATGGCCGCTTCAAGCCGCAGCGCCTCTACCGCATGGCGCGCTCGAAGGCCTATCTCTTCGCCGGGGTCGAGATCCGCTGGAAATGCGCCGCCGAACTGATCGGCGACGACACCCCGAGCGAGGCGGTATTCCAGTTCCCCGGCGGCCTCGCCGATCATTTGAAGGAGCAGATCGGCACGCGCGAATGCGCGACCGCCGAGCCCTTTATCGGGCGGCAGGATTTCCCGAACGACCAGGGCCGCGCCGAATGGGCGATCGCTTGGCCTTTATGGTCCGACGGCTCGTACAGCTGGTATTGCAACACCATCCCGACCCCCGCCGGCGGTACCCATGAAGCGGGACTACGGTCGGCGCTCACCAAGGGCCTGCGCGGCTTCGGCGAGCTGATCGGGCAGAAAAAGGCCGCGCAGATCACCGCAGAGGATGTGTTCAACGGCGGTGAGATGATGCTCTCCGTCTTCATCCGCGACCCGCAGTTCCAGAGCCAGACCAAGGATCGGCTGTCGAGCCCCGAGGCCGCGCGTTTCGTCGAGAATGCCGTGCGCGACCATTTCGACCATTATCTGTCGGACAATATGGACCGCGGCCGCGCGCTGCTCGGTCTCGTCCTCGACCGCATGGACGAGCGGCTGAAGCGCAAGGCCGAGCGCGAAGTCAAGCGCAAGACCGCGACCAGCGGGCGCAAGCTGCGCCTGCCCGGCAAGCTCACCGATTGTGCGAACGACGGCCCCGAAGGCACGGAATTGTTCATCGTCGAAGGCGACAGCGCGGGCGGCAGCGCCAAGCAGGCGCGCGACCGCAAGACGCAGGCGATCCTGCCGATCCGCGGCAAGATCCTGAACGTCGCGAGCGCGACCAACGACAAGATCCGCGCCAATCAGGAAATCGCCGATCTCGCGCTCGCGCTGGGCTGCGGCATGCGCAAGGATTGCGACGCCGATCGGCTGCGCTACGAAAAGATCGTGATCATGACCGATGCGGACGTCGACGGCGCGCATATCGCGACCTTGCTGATGACCTTTTTCTTCCAGGAAATGCCCGACATCGTGCGCCGCGGCCATGTCTATCTCGCGCAGCCGCCGCTCTATCGCCTGACCGCGGGCAGCACCTCGGCCTATGCCCGCGACGACGCGCACCGCGCCGAGATCGAGGCAACCTTGTTCAAGGGCAAGAAGGTCGAGGTCGGCCGCTTCAAGGGGCTGGGGGAGATGAACCCGAACCAGCTCAAGGAAACGACGATGGATCCCGCGACGCGCTCGATGCTGCGCGTCACGCTGCCTCAGGAATATGAGGAGCGGCATCTGGTCAAGGACCTCGTCGACCGGCTGATGGGCAAACATCCCGAACATCGCTTCCAGTTCATCCAGGCCAATGCCGCGAGCCTCGACGAGGCGGCGATCGACGCCTGACGGAAAAATTTCGCGCCGCCCGTCAGAAATCCGTTCCGCGTCCGACTAAAGGATCATGCGGCACGAAACTCTGGAGACCCGGGTGACCGAAAGCGAGCAGGACCGGCATTTCGCGGAAGCGATGGCGCGCTTCGGCGGCGCGCTCGCGCGCCTCGCCCGTGCCTATGAAGCTGACGCCGACCTGCGCCGCGACCTCGAACAGGAATTGCAGGTCGCGCTGTGGCAGAGCTTCGCCGGGTTCGACGGCCGCTGTTCGCTCAGCACCTGGGTGTGGCGCGTTGCGCACAACCGGGCGACATCGCACATGCTCGCGCGGCTGCGCCATGCCCGCCGGAGCTGGTCGAGCATCGAGGACCTCGACATCGCCGACGATGCCCCTTCCCCGCTCGATGCGGCCGAAAGCGGACAGGCGATGGCGCTGATCCTGGCGATCGTCGACCGGCTCGACCCGCCCGACCGGCAGATATTGCTGCTCTATCTCGAAGGCGTCGCGGGGGCCGAAATCGCCGAGGTGACGGGGGTGTCGGCCGATGTCGCCGCCGCCAAGATCTCCCGCTTCAAGACCATGCTGACGCGCCGCTTCGCCGCGGCTGGAGTGATGACATGACCGACTTCCCCGACGAAACGCGCCTCCGCGCGCTGTGGCAGGGTGGCGAGGCGGCTCTCGCCCCCCTGCCGCTCGACGAGGTCAAACGGCGCGCCGTGGGCTTCGGCGACGCCATCCGCCGGCGCAACCGGCGCGAATATGGCGCGGCAGCGGTCGTGGTGGCGATTTTCGCGCTCTATGCCATCTTCCTGCCCGAACCTTTGCTCAAGCTCGGCAGCCTGCTCGTCATCGCCGGCGCGCTTGTCGTCGTCTGGCAGCTTTCGCGCCGCACCTCGCGCGCCGATCCCGATGCCGAGGCGCAGGATGTCCGCGGCTATTATCGCGCGCGGCTGGTCCGCGAAGAGCATATGCTCGCGCGTATCGGCCGCTGGTATCTCGCGCCCTTCGCGCCCGGCCTGCTGGTCTTCCTCGCGGGGCTGGCCAAGGCGACCGAATTGCGCAGTCCGGTCAGCTTCGCGCTGCTGATCGCCTTTCAATTGTCGGTGTTCGGCGGCATCTGGTGGCTCAATCGCCGGGCCGCCGCGATGCTCCGCGCGCAGATCGACCGGATCGACCGTGCCCATTCCCCCCAAGGAGACCTGTTATGAAGCCTTTGCTCGCCTCGCTCTTGGCCGCGTCGACGATCGCTTTGCCCTGCACCACCGCGCTTGCCCAGCAGGCGCCGGAGGCGGCCAATGCGGCCGGCACGGTCTTCGACCGCCGCGCCGCACAGCTCGTCGACCTGCTCGCGGGACGCATCGTCTTCGCCGATTATTTCGACCCGTCATTCCAGGCCGCACTGCCCGAGGCGCAGTTCAAGGCGATCAACGCCAACCTGATCGCGCAATATGGCCAGCCGGTCGCGGTCGACCGGGCGACCTCGACCGACGGGCGGTCGGGCACGGTTCTGCTGCGCTTCGAAAAGGGCGTGGGCACCGTCGCGCTCGACGTCGGCCCCGACGCCGACGCGCGCGTCACCGGGCTCCGTCTCACCCATTTCGAGATGGCGAACGACGGTTTCGACAAGGTCGCCGCCGAAATCGCCGCGCTGCCCGGCAGCAGCGGCTTCCTCGTCGCCGAGATCGACGACAAGGCGGTCAAGCCGATCGCGGCTGCCAACGCCGACCGGCAGTTTGCGATCGGATCGACCTTCAAACTCTATATCCTCGACGAACTCGCGGCGCAGGTCGCCGCGGGCCAGCGCAAATGGTCCGACGTCGTTCCGTTGAGCCACGCCAGTTTCTCGTCGGCGGGAACCGCGAACTGGCCGAAGGATACGCCGGTCACGCTGCAGACGCTCGCCAACTGGATGATCTCGGTCAGCGACAACGGCGCAACCGACACGCTGATCCACCTGCTCGGCCGCGAAAGGATCGAAACGCGGATGCGCGGCACGGGGCATAGCGCGCCGTCGCGCAACATCCCCTTCCTCACCACGGTCGAGGCCTTCGCGCTGAAGGGTAATAATTTCGCCGCCGAGCGCGACGCCTTCGTCGCCGGAGACGACAAGGCGCAGCGGACGCTGATCGAAGCGAACAAGGACCGCCTCATCCTATCCAATATCGACGGCGTCAGCTTCAGCGGCGGTCCGCGCTTCATCGACAGCCTCGAATGGTTCGCTAGCCCCAACGACATCGCCCGCGCCTTCATCGACCTGCGCGAACGCGGATCGCAGGACGCGATGGCGGCGATGGCGATCAACAACGGCGTCGGGCCGGGCACCGCCGCCGGCTGGTCGTATCTCGGCTACAAGGGCGGTTCCGAACTTGGCGTGCTGTCGATGAGCCTGTTCGGTCAGCGCAAGCCCGATGGCAAATGGTTCGTCGTGACCGCGAGCTGGAACAATGCGGAGGCCGCGGTCTCGACCGAGACGATGGTCGGCCTCGTCACGCGGTTGCTCGCGCTGGCGAGCAAATAGGGGTCAGGCCGTCAGCGCCGCGACCAGCGCCCTGACCTTCGCCTGCCGCCATTGCGGCGTCGGCGCGACGAGCCAGTAGCCGCGCCGCACCTCGAAAGCCTCGCGCACCACCCGCACGCGGCCCGATGCGATATCGGCCTCGGCGAGCATCGCGGGGACGTTTGCCTGCCCCAGCCCGTTGGCGGCGGCGTCGATCGCCAGACCCGCGTCGCTCAGCCGCAGCGCGGGCTCGCCTTCGTCGACCGGGCACCCCGGCCAGGCGATCCGCGTCTCGCTCTCGCTGCCCGGACCCGCGACGGTCACCATCATCGCCTCGGCAAGCGCCACGCCCTCATGCTCGCCCGCGTCATCGGTCCAGAAGATCGCGAGGTCGAGGTTGGCTTCGGTGAAATCGATCCCCGCGTCGGCGGACACCAGGGTGAAGCGCACGTCGGGCGCTTGCTGGCTGTAGCGCGCGAGCCGCGGCGCGAGCCATTTGGCGGTCAGGTCGCGCGGCGCCGCGATCGTCAGCGATTGCGACGACTGCCCCGCCTGCATCGCGCGCACCGATTCCTCGAACTGCAGGAAGCCCTGCCGCAGCGCGTCGAGTCCCGCGTTGGCTTCGCCGGTCAGTTCGAGCCCCTTGGGCGTGCGGCGGAAGAGCACGACGCCGAGCATGTCCTCGAGCGCGCGAATCTGCTGCCCTACCGCGGCCGGGGTCACCGCCAGCTCGTCGGCGGCGCGGGTGAAGCTGAGGTGACGGGCGGCCGCGTCGAACACGCGCAGCGCGTTGAGCGGCAAATGGGTGCGTTTCATGAGGCGGTCGCAGGCATCTTCAGGAGGAAATGCGGGATGGCGACGAGCATGTGCGATCCGTCGGCCGTCTGCATGTCGTAGCTGCCGATCATCGATCCCTCGGGGGTCGGCAGCGGGCAGCCCGAGACATAGTCGAACGCGCCGCCGGGCTGAATCAACGGCTGTTCGCCAACCACGCCCTCGCCCTCGACCTCGCTGACCTGGCCGTGGCCGTCGACGATGCGCCAGTGGCGGTTGATCAGCTGCACCGCCGCCTCCCCATGATTTTCGATCCGCACATGATAGGCCCAGAACCAGCGCCCGAGCGACGGGTGCGACTGTTCGGGCAAATAGCTGACCGCGACGCGCACGGTGACCGACCCGGTCGTCTCGGCATAAGGAAAGAAGGAGTCGATCATCACCCGCCCAGAGTCGCCTAAAGCCCGACCTTGGTCAATGCCTGGTCCAGGTCGGCGATCAGGTCGCGCGGATCCTCGAGCCCGATGTTGATCCGCAGCATACCCTCGACCACGCCCATGTCGGCGCGCGCCTCGGCACTGACGCCATAGTGCGTCGTCGAGGCGGGATGGCAGCAGAGGCTGCGCGAATCGCCGATATTATTGCTGATATCGACCAGTTCGAGCGCGTTGAGCATCGCCATCGCCTGCTTGCGATCTTCGAGGATGAAGGAGAAGATCGGCCCGCACGCCTCCATCTGGCTCATCGCCAGATTATGCTGCGGGTGGCTGGCGAGACCGGGGTGCAGGATCTTCGCCACGCGCTTCTCGACGAACTTGCCGACGGTCAGCGCATTTTCCGACTGGCGCTTGGCGCGCAGGTCGAGCGTTTCGAGGCCCTTGAGCACGACCCAGGCGTTGAAGGGCGCGAGGTTCGGCCCGGTGTTGCGCTGGAACGGCAGCAATATATCGTTGATGAACTTCTCGGTCCCGCACACCGCACCGGCGAGCACGCGGCCTTGCCCTTCCATCAGCTTGGTCGCCGAATAGGCGACAACGTCGGCGCCGAAGTCCATCGGGCGTTGCAGTACGCTGGTCGCAAAAGCATTGTCGACAACGCTGGTGATGCCATGCGCCTTCGCGAGCGCGCAGACATGCTTCATGTCGACGATGTCCATCGTCGGATTGGCGGGGGTTTCGAAGAAGAAGACCTTGGTGTTCGGCCTGATCGCCTTTTCCCACGCGTCATTGTCGCGGCCATCGACCACCGTCGTCTCGATCCCGAAGCGCGGGCAGAGATGGTCGACGAGCCAGCGGCACGATCCGAACGCGGCTTTCGCCGCGACGATATGGTCGCCCGCCGACAGCTGACAAAGCAGCGCCGTGGTCATCGCCGCCATGCCTGTCGCCTGCGCGCGGCATGCCTCGGCGCCTTCCATCAGCGCGATCCGTTCCTCGAGCATCGCGACGGTGGGGTTCTGCAGCCGCGAATAGGTCATGCCCTGCGCTTCGCCGGCAAAGCGCGCTGCGACTTCCTCGGCATTGTCATAGGTATAACCCGAGGTCAGGAACAGCGCCTCCGACGTCTCGCCATGCTCGCTGCGCCAGGTGCCGCCGCGCACCGCCTGCGTCGCGGGATGCCAGCTTCGCGTCGTATCGCGATCGAAACCCGTGGTTTTCTTCATCTCGTCTATCCGTACTCTAGTTCTTCAGGGCTGCAACGACTGCATCGCCGAGCGCGACCGTGCCCATGGTTCCGCCGAGGTCGGCGCCGCGGCAGCCGTCGGCGAGCACTTTCGCCACCGCCGCCTCGATCCGTGCCGCGCTCGCCTCGTCGCCGCCCGAATGGCGGAGCAGCATCGCGAGGGACAGGATCATCGCGAGCGGATTGGCGACGCCCTGGCCCGCGATGTCGGGCGCGCTGCCGTGGATCGGTTCATAGAGCCCGCGCCGGCCTTCGCCAAGCGAGGCCGAGGCGAGCAAGCCGATCGAGCCGACACACATCGACGCCTGATCGGACAAGATGTCACCGAACAGGTTTCCGGTCACGACGACGTCGAACTGCCCCGGGTTTCGCACCAGCTGCATCGCGGCATTGTCGACATACATATGGCTGAGTTCGACATCGGGATAGTCCTTCGCGACTTCGATCACGACGTCGCGCCAGAGCTGCGAGGTTTCGAGCACATTGGCCTTATCGACCGAGCAGAGCTTGCCGCGGCGGCCCTGCGCGGCCTTGAACGCAACATGCGCGATGCGGCGCACCTCGCTCTCGCTGTACGACATGATGTCATAGCCCTCGCGCTCGCCGCCCGCCGTGGTGCGCGTGCCCTTTTCGCCGAAATAGACGTCGCCGTTGAGTTCGCGGACGATCAGCAGGTCGATCGCCGAGGCGACTTCGGGGCGCAGCGCCGAGCTGTCCTCGAGCCCGGCGAAGAGCTTGGCCGGGCGCAGGTTGGCGAAGAGCCCGAGCTCGGCGCGCAGGCCCAGGATCGCTTGTTCGGGCCGCAAATGGCGCTCGACATTGTCGAAGCGCGGGTCGCCGACCGCACCGAACAGCAGCGCGTCGGCCGCCTTGGCCTTAGCGAGCGTCTCCGCGGGCAGCGGATGCCGGGTCGCTTCATAGGCCGTGCCGCCGACGAGCGCGCGGTCGAGCGTCACCGGAAGCGCGAGCGCGGCGAGTATCTTCTCGGCCTCCGCCATGATCTCGGGTCCGATACCGTCACCAGCCAGCAGCAGGATATTCAATGCGTTGCCCTTTCGTGTCTCGCGAGCCGCTTAGACAGCGAAGGGCGGCTACGCAACTGCCCTGCCGAGCCGATCGACCAGCCGCGCGCGGACTTCGAGCAGGTCGCGGTTGCGTCCCTCGATCAGGTCGCGGTCGAGGAAGTGGCCGGTGATCGCCAGCCCGTCGAGTACATCGCCCATCGTCTCGGCCGGTCCGGCTCCGCGCAGGAAAGCCGGCAGGCGCAGCAGCCGCTCTTCATAGCCGATCGCCGCCTCGACGCACACCGCGCCACCCGACTTGGGGCTGACGAAGGCCAGATGATCGCGCGATCCCGTGACCACGCACTCGTCGAGGTCGAGCCCGAACCCCAGTTCGGCGAGCAACAGCAGCTCGTAGCGTGCCAGCGCCGCGGCCCATTGCCTTGCCGAAGATGCCACAGCGACCGCATTGAGCAGGCCCGACAGCGCCGCGTAAAGCGCAGGATAGGGCTGGCTCTCGGGCAGGATCGCCGCGGTCACGCTGGTCACCCAGTCGATCGCCGCCGCGGCCAATGGTTCGGCCAGCAACGGGGCACGGCTCGCGAGCAATTCGGCCGTTGCCCCGGCCAATTGCTCCTCCGTCCGCGCGCGCAGTTCGAGCGCGACCAGATTTCCGGGCATCAGGATCGGCCGCAGCCGCCGCGAACGCCCGCCGCGGACATAGCCCGCGACCAGCCCCGCCTCGCGCGTCAGGGCGCGGAGGATCGCGCCATGCTCGCCATGCGCGCGGACCGCGCAGACGATCGCTTCGGCGCTCAGGCTGGCCAAAGCACCAGCTGCGTCTGCGTCACCAGCGCGACGTCGGCGCCGTCCTCGGTGCGGATGCGCGTCTGCCACACGGAGACGCGCTTGCCGATCTTCACCGGGGTCGCTTCGCCGACGAGCACCGACCCGACCGGTCCGCCACCGAGGAAATTGGTTTTGCTTTCGATCGTTGTCGTCCCGCTCGCGCCTTCGGGCAAAGTCAGGAACGCCCCCACCGCGCCGAGGCAATCGGCGAAGGCCATGATCGCACCGCCGTGGACGATATGGCCCGCGGTGCAGATTTCGGGGCGCACCGGCAGCTTGCCTGCAACGTGCTCCTTGCTTCCCTCGTCGATCGTCACGCCCAGCGTCGCCGCCAGCGGCATCATCGCGCCAAAATCCATCGTCCCGCTCTCCTCACCGTCCCGCGTGGTAGAAATCATGGACCGCCTGCGCCACCGCGGCGCTGACGCCGGGGGCCTTCTGCAGATCCTCGAGGCTGGCGCCGCGTACTGCGCGCGCGGTGCCGAAATGCATCAGCAGCGCCTTTTTGCGCGACGGGCCGATGCCCGGCACTTCGTCCAGCGGCGACGAGCCCATCGCCTTGGCGCGCTTCGCCCGGTGTGCACCAATGGCGAAGCGGTGGGCCTCGTCGCGGAGGCGCTGGATATAGAAGAGCACGGCATTGTTCGGCGGGAGCGTGAATTCGCGCCCGTCGGGGTGGTAGAAGGTCTCGCGTCCGGCATTGCGGTCGGGGCCTTTGGCGACCCCGATGAAGGTCAGGTCGTCGATCCCCAGTTCGGCGAACACCGAGGCGACCGCCGACACCTGTCCCTTGCCGCCGTCGATCAGCACCAGGTCGGGCCACTCGCCCCTGGTCCGCTCGGGATCCTCCTCGATCGCGCGGGCGAAGCGGCGCTGGAACACCTCGCGCATCATCGCGAAGTCGTCGCCCGGCCGGGTTTCGCTGCGCTTGATGTTGAACTTGCGGTACGCGCCCTTGATCCAGCCCTCGGGTCCCGCGACGACCATCGCGCCGAGCGCGTTGCTGCCCTGGATATGGCTGTTGTCGTAGATTTCGATCCGCTGCGGCGGATTGTCGAGGTCGAACAGATCGGCGAGTTCGCGGCCGAGCTTCGCCTGGCTGCTGCTCTCGGCGAGCCGGCGGTCGAGTTCCTCGCCGGCGTTGCGCACCGCCTGTTCGAGCAGGCGACGGCGGTTGCCGCGCTGCGGCACGCTGATCTCGATCTTGCGCTCGGCGACCTCGCCCAGTGCCTCGGCGAGCAACGCGCATTCGGCGGGCTCGCGGTCGACGAGGATTGTCTTGGGCGGCGGCACACCTTCGTAGAATTGCATCAGGAAGCTCGCCATCACTTCCGCTTCGGGCACCCCCGACACATGCGCCGGAAAAAAGCTGCGATGCCCCCAATTCTGGCCGCCGCGGATGAAGAAGCCCGCGATACACAGTTGACCGCCCTTGGCGGCGAGCGCGAAGACGTCGGCGTCGCCGAGGCCGTCGGCGTGGACCGACTGGCTGCCCTGGATGAAGGTCAGCGATTTGAGCCGGTCGCGCAGCACCGCCGCCTGCTCGAAGTCCATCGCCTCGGCGGCCTTGGTCATCGCGTCGCCGAGGCGCTTCTGTACCCCGGTCGAGCGGCCTTCGAGGAAATCCTGTGCGTCGCCGACAAGCTGCGCATAGTCCTCGGTCGAAATCCGGTCGACGCATGGCGCACTGCAGCGCTTGATCTGGTAGAGCAGGCATGGCCGCGAGCGGTTTGTGAAGAAGCTGTCGGTGCAGCTGCGGAGCAGGAAGGTCTTCTGCAGCGCGTTGAGCGTGCGCGTCACCGATCCGGCGCTGGCGAAGGGGCCATAGTAACGGCCCTTGGCACGCCGCGCGCCGCGGTGCTTCTGCACCCGGGGAAAGTCGTGGTCCATGCGCAGCAGGATGAAGGGGAAGCTTTTGTCGTCGCGGAGCAGCACGTTGTACGGCGGGCGGTAGCGCTTGATCAGCTGCGCCTCGAGCAGCAGCGCCTCGGCCTCGCTCGTCGTGGTGACGATCTCCATCGCCCGCGTTTGCGACACCATGCGCTGGAGCCGCTGCGGCAGGCGGGCGACCTGGGTGTAGTTGGTCACGCGGTTCTTGAGGGCGCGCGCCTTGCCGACGTAGAGCACGTCGCCGCGGGCATCGAGCATGCGGTACACGCCGGGGCGCGTCGGCAGTTTCTTCACGACGTTGCGGATTGCCTCGGCGCCACGTTCGAGGTCGGGCTTGTCGCCTTCCTCGCCGCTGCCGCGGACCACGTACGTCGCTTTCTCTTCGTTGAATCGTTCGGGGGCGTTCGGGCGGACCATGATTTTGCATGTAGGCGAGGACGATGCGAGCCGCCATAGTGTGACGGGTAAATCAACCATGGGAGGGGTCGCATGGAAATTCGCGGCAAAACGGCATTGGTTACTGGGGGCAGCGACGGCATCGGCCGGGAAATCGCGCTGCAGTTGCAGGGACTGGGCGCCGACGTGACGGTCACCGGGCGTTCGGCGGAGAAATTGCAGGCGATGGCGGCGCTGGGGTTCGGCACCATCGTCGGCGACTTGTCGGGTGCCGCCGGGATCGACGCGGTGGTCGATGGCGTTGCGGGCAAGCCGCTGGCGCTGCTGGTCAACAATGCCGGGGTCGGCAGCGATTATGAACTGGACGACGTCGCTTCGCTGACCAGCGCGGCGCAGTGCATCGACACCAACCTCTATGCGCCGATCGCCGTGATCACCCGGTTGCTGCCGCAGCTCAAGGCCCAAGGCGATGCGATCATCGTCAACGTCACGTCGGGGCTGGCGATCGCGCCGCGAGCCGGGGGGCCGATCTATTGCGCCACCAAGGCGGCGCTGCGCAGCTATACCCAGGCCATCCGCTACCAGCTCAAGGACAGCGGGGTGAAGGTGATGGAGGCGCTGCCGCCGCTGGTGGCGACGAACATGACCGCGGGGCGCGGCGGCAAGATGATGAACGCGGCCGATTGCGCCGCCGAGATCGTCGCCGGGATCAAGGCGAATAGCGCCGAGGTCGCGGTCGGGCAGACCAAGCTACTGCGGCTGGTGCACAGCATCTCGCCGGCGCTGGCGCGGCGGATCATGATCAAATATTAGGAGGCAGCAAGAGATGATCACCGTTTACGGCGAGGGCCGCGGGTTCCGGGTGGCGTGGCTGCTCGAGGAAATGGGGCTGGCGTACCGGCTGCGGCAGGTCGATTTGCTCGACGGGGTCGAGAACGACCATGAGTTCCAGGCGGTCAATCCCGCCGGGTTCATTCCGGCGATCGTCGACGGCGACACGGTGATGGTCGAGTCGATCGCCATCCTCCAATATCTGCTGGCCCGTTACGGCCCGAGCCCGCTGGCGCCAGCGCCCGGCGATCCGGATTTCGCTGCCTATCTGCAGTTTCTGCATATGGGCGAAGCGGGGCTCGCCGGGCCGGTCAATGCCATTGTGGCGACCAATATCCTGGCCCCGGAGGACGACAAGGCGAACTGGACCGTGGGCTGGGCCCGGGAGATATTCGAGAGCCGGTTGGGGCTGGTTTCCCGGCAGTTGGCCAGCACGCCCTATATCGCCGGAGAGCGCTTCACGGCCGCCGATATTTCGGTGACCTATGCGCTGCAGTTCGCCGAGCGGACCATCGGTTTCGAACATGGCGCGACCGAGCGGGCCTATATTGCCCGGACCACGGGCCGACCCGCCTACGGGCGGGCGATGGACAGTTGCCCGGCGACCAAGGCCTGGGTGGCCGGGCTCGCCGGGGTCAGCTGACGCTTAGCCCTTGGCGACGCCCGCTATCGCCTGATCGACGAGCGCCTTGTCGGCGGCCGCGTCGTGCTTGTCGGCGATCAGCCGCGCCGCGGCTTCGGTCGCAGCCTTCGCAGCGGCCGAGCGGACTTCGCTGAGCGCGGTTGCTTCGGCCGCGGCGATGCGGTCTTCGGCCATCTGCTTGCGGCGTCCGATCAGCGCGGTCGCGTCGGCTTTCGCCTTCGCCACCAGCGTTTCGGCCTCGGCCTCGGCGCGCGCGCGCATCTCGCCGGCTTCCTTGGCCGCATCGGCGAGCTTCGCCTCATATTCGGCCTTCAGCGATTCGGCGTCGAGCCGCAGCGCTTCGGCTTCCTTGAGCTGCTTGGTGATCTCGGCGATCTTGTTGTCGAGCATGCCCGCGACCAGCGCCGGCACCTTTTTCCACAGCAGGATGGCGATGAAGATCGCCATTGCGATCGACACCCAGACGGTCGCGTCGATGAAACCGAACGATACCGGTTCGACATGCACTTCGCCCGCGGCTTCCGAAAAAATCATCAGCAAATCAGCCATGGAGCACCGCCTTCACCGCCGACCTGACATCCGCCGCGCCGACCTTCACGCCCGACAGCTTGGCGACCAGGTCGCTCGCCGCTTCGGCCGCAACCGATTCGATTTCGGCCATCGCCGAGCTGCGCGCCGCCGAAATACCGGCTTCGGCCGCCGCCAGCTTGTCGCTGAGTTCGGCATCGACCTTGGCAAGACGCTTTTCGGCGTCCTTTGCGGCCTTGTCCTTGGCGTCGCCCACCGCCTTTTGCGCGGCGGCGCGGCTCGCATCGCCCTGCTGGCGATAGCTTTCCTCGAGCGCGTCGGCGGCGGCATGCGCCGCCTTGGCCGCGGCGAGATCGTCGGCCACCTTGCGGTCGCGCGCGTCCACCGTCGCCTCGATCTTCGGCAGCATGCCGCGGCCGATGACGAAGAAGACGAAGCCGAAGGTCAGCAGCACCCAGAAAATCTGCGATGCGGCATACCAGTTTTCAGCGAATTGGCTGATCTGAGGCATGGACTATCTCAACGAACAAAGAGGAAAGCAGTCGCGGGGCGGGCGCCGAAGCGCCTGCCCCGCCGACGAAATCAGGCTGCCTTGAGGTACAGCAGGATCGCGATCAGGAACGACAGCAGACCGAGAAGTTCGGCGGCCGCGAAGCCGATGAACAGGCGGCCCTGCTGGCCGTCGGCGGCTGCCGGATTGCGCAGTGCGCTTTCAAGGAAGCTGCCGAACACATTGCCCACACCGATGGCGGCCATACCGGCGCCGATGGCGGCCAGACCTGCGCCGATGAGCGAAGCTGCTTGAACGTCCATTATTTAACTCCTTGGGAAAAACGTCGATTAGGTGGTTGAAAATCAGTGGAGGTTGATCGCGTCGTTCAGATAGAGCGACGTTAGCAATGCGAAAACATAGGCCTGGATGCCGGCGACCAGCAGTTCGAGGCCGCTGATGCCGACCATCAGCGCCATGCTGGGGATGCCGACGCCGAGGCCGATCACCGGGCTGGCGGCCAGACCGTCGATGATGAACGAGGCGAACACCTTCATCAGCACGTGACCCGCGGTCATCGCGACGAACAGTCGCAGCGCGAGGCTGAACGGGCGGACGAGGAACGACACCAGCTCGATCACCGGGATCAGCCACATCAGCCAGATCGGGGTGCCGTGCGGGACGAAGAGCGAGAAGAAATGGAGGCCGTGGCGCCAGAAGCCGACGATCAGCACGATCGCGAAGCTGAGGATCGCGAGCACGCCGGTGATCGCGAAATGGCTCGTCACGGTGAAGGGGTGGACGCCGAACAGGCCGAGCGGCGCGAGGCCGATGACGTTGAGCATCAGGATGAACATGAAGAGCGAGAAGACGTAGGGCGTATATTTGCGGCCTTCGGGGCCGATATTGGCGTTCATCATACTGGAGATGAAGCCGGTGAAGCCTTCGACGGCGACCTGCCAGCGGCCGGGGACGAGCTGGCGCTTCATCCCGCCGATCATGAAGACCCACAAAAGCAGGCCGGCGATCACCATCCACATCGCGCTGGTGGTGAAGGCGACCTCGTGACCGCCGACATGGAACATGTCGAACATCTTCTGCACCTCGAACTGGTGCATCGGGTCCACTTTGCCTTGATCCGCCACGCGATACCTCGCCTAAATCCCAAACAAGTCCTGCGCTCAATCCGGCTTTGCAGGCCGGACGTTCGCAATCCGAAATATGTTCCTGAAGGCGACGGCTATTCCGAGGAACAGCACCACCAACAGGCCCCAGGGCGCCGTGCCGGCGAAATGGTCGATCGTCCAACCGACCAGCGCGCCGCCACCGATCCCGCCCAGCAGTTCGGCCAGGACGCGGTTGCCGAGCTTGTAATTCGCATCGGCTTCCGGTCCGGCGTTCACTGCGGTCCGTTTCGCTTCTGCGGCTTCGGCCCGGTCCAATCGCTCTTCGAGCGAGACCAGGCGCGAATCCTCCGAAGCTGGTTCCGGATCGCTGCCGTTCCCCGTCATTTCCGCCATCCTCCTGAAACAGAGCGGGAAATCCCCGATTCTGCCTGCGAAAAAAGGCCCGAAAAATCGGGGGACCCCTAAGGCGCGGTCCGTTTAGGAATGACGCCTCCGTAAGTCAATGCTTGTGCGCGGGTGCACAAAAATGGGGGCGCAATGATGTCTCTCCTTATCTCCGATGGCGCTGGGTGGCGAGCGGGTGGTTCGATCGACTCGCGCGACGCCACGAAACCACAAAGAGGGCGCGTCGCGCACGGTACGGCGCCCTAATCCGCCCGTAATTGCGCGCGCGTCGAGCCGATGGGCTGTGTTCGAATGCATAGGCGTCTTTGTGGCT
>NZ_JBXAQA010000006.1:0-407948 GCF_058806755.1 Sphingopyxis sp. GW821-FHT12F08 | reverse complement strand
GCCGCGACCTGGACCGGCGCGCGCGGGGGGCCGAGATTGCCCGAGGGGAAGCGCCCGAAATGCGCGGCGGCGGCCTGCTGCGCGGGGTTGAGGCGGTTCATCTGGGTGAGATAGGGCAGGATATTCTGCGCGAGTTGCGGCGGCATCGTCGCGTTGACGATCTCGGTCGCCTCGCCGTTGCGCCCCGCGATCGCGAGGATCATCGCGCGCATCCGCCACGCGCCGCGATCCTGCGCGCGAAGCTGGCCCGAGAGCAGTTGCACCCCGCGGTCGGCCTCGCCCGCGATGCCGAGCGACAGCGCGTAGCGGCGCAATGTCTCGTCATTGGGTGCCAGCGACAGCGCGAGCTGGTAATCACGCTGCGCCGCATCCTGCTGCCCGAGCAGGTCACGCGCGAGCCCGCGGTCGGCGAGAAACAGCCGTTCGGGGGCGCCAAGCAATTGTGCCTCGCCGAAGTAGTCGAGCGCGCGCGTCGGGTTTTCCATATGGACCATCGCCGAGCCCATCGCGGCCTTGACCGCGC
Source organism: Sphingopyxis sp. GW821-FHT12F08 (assembly GCF_058806755.1). NCBI lineage: Bacteria > Pseudomonadati > Pseudomonadota > Alphaproteobacteria > Sphingomonadales > Sphingopyxidaceae > Sphingopyxis > Sphingopyxis sp. GW821-FHT12F08. Next base: position 407,425 of record NZ_JBXAQA010000006.1, on the reverse strand, counting down.
CGTCGCGCGGGTTCGCCTGCTCGGCGCGGGTCAGGAAGCCCAAGGCGGCCCGATAATCCTCGAGCTCGACCGACGCGCGCCCGGCGTCGAGCAGCGCGGCACCGTCGGTGCTGTTCGCAGCGATGCGCGCGAGCGCCGAGGAGAGCAACGTCCGCGCCGCGGTGCGCTTTTCCATCGCCATGCGGGTTGCGACGTCGGGCTGCGCGACTTGGGCCTGCGCGGCGGGCGCCAGCGCGGTGGCGCCGAGGAGCAGCGCGGCCAGCGCGGTCGCGCGGCGGCCGACGCGTCCCAGCCTGGTCTTCATCGATCGCCGCATGGGCAAGATCATCCCGATTTCCGGGCCGCCATGCCCTGGCGGCGGCCGATATTCGCCCCGTTACTGGTTGTTCTGGCGGCCGAGGAAGCGCGGGATATCGACCCCGTCCTCCTTGCCCTCTTCCTCGCCCTCGGCCGGCGCAGTGCCGCGCGACAGGCGCGACATACGCTCGAACAAGGTGCCGCCGCCGATATTGCGCGACGGCCCTTCCTCGGCGGGTGCCGGCGCGGGCGCCGGGTCCGTGGCCGCGGGCTGCTGCCACGGGTCGGCAGCCGGCGCCTCGGGTGCGTCGAGGACGAGTTCGTCGGCGGTGTCGTCGTAAGAGGCCGCGACGTCCGAAAGCTCCATCGGCTCGTCGTCGTAGCTCGCCGCCGGGGCGGCAGGCTCTTCGACCGGGGCAGCATTGCCGAGCGAGAAGCCCGGCGCGGGATCGGCTTCGGCGGGCGCCTCATAGGCGGCTTCCTCGACCGGTTGCTCGACGACCGGCGCGGCAGGCGCCGCGCTGCGCGCCGGGGCGAAGGAGAAGCTGCGCGTCGCGGCGGGGGCCGGCGCGGCTTCGCCCGTGCCGTCGATGCCGGTCGCGACGACCGAGACGCGGATCTTGCCGTCGAGGCTGTCGTTGAACGCGCTGCCCCAGATGATGTTGGCGTCGGGATCGACCAGCTCGCGGATATGGTTCGCGGCCTCGTCGACTTCCATCAGGCGCATGTCCTCGCCGCCGGTGATCGAGATGATGACGCCCTTTGCGCCCGCCATCGAAACGCCGTCGAGCAAGGGGTTGGCAATCGCCTTTTGCGCGGCTTCGAGCGCGCGGCCGTCGCCTTCGGCCTCGCCGGTGCCCATCATCGCCTTGCCCATCTCGCGCATCACGCTGCGCACGTCGGCGAAATCGAGGTTGATGAGGCCGGGCATGACCATCAGGTCGGTGATGCCGCGCACGCCCTGCTGCAGCACCTCGTCGGCCATCGTGAACGCTTCCTTGAAGGTCGTGTTCGGGTTGGCGACGAGGAAGAGATTCTGGTTCGGGATGACGATCAGCGTGTCGACATGATCCTGCAGTTCGGCGATACCGGAATCGGCCGAACGCATGCGCCGCGCGCCTTCGAACATGAAGGGCTTGGTCACGACGCCGACGGTCAGGATGCCGCGGTCGCGCGCCGCCTTGGCGATCACCGGCGCCGCACCGGTGCCGGTGCCGCCGCCCATGCCCGCGGCGATGAAGCACATATGCGCGCCGTCGAGCGCGTCCTCGACCTGCGCGATCGTTTCCTCGGCCGCCGCGCGCCCGACTTCGGGCCGCGACCCCGCGCCGAGGCCCTGCGTGATCTGCGCGCCGAGCTGGATGCGCCGTTCGGCGGGCGAGGCGTTGAGCGCCTGCGCGTCGGTGTTGGCGACGATGAAATCGACCCCCTCGACGCGCGCCGCGATCATGTTCGCGATGGCATTGCCCCCAGCGCCGCCGACGCCGATCACCGCGATGCGCGGCTTCAGCTCATCGACCTGCGGCGGGCCAATATTGATGCTCATCAAACAATCTCCCTGCAGCGGCGAACCTTTGCCGCTTCCTCACCTTGCGACCCACGGGCGGTGGTCCCGCCGCCCCGATATCTGTTAACGCATTGCACTATTGTGACGCCGGAATCACCCAAAAAATTAACCCTTTCGGCGCTTCGACACTTAAAAACTGCTTTTCAATGCGGCCATCAGGCGGTTGATAATCCCGGTGCTGCGCGGACGATAGACGTCCTGCGCCATCATCGGCAGGTCGCGGAGGTCGACGGGGTCCGACGCGGCGTAGAGGACGAGCCCCGCGAGCGTCGCGAAGGCGGGTCCGGCATGCGCGTCGGGAAGCCCGATCAGCCCTTTCGGCCGGCCGACGCGCGACGCGCGGCCGAGCGCGCTTTGCGTATAATCGGCGATGCCCTTCAGATCGGCGCCGCCGCCGACGAGCACGACCTGGCGCCCGATCGGGCCAACGAAATGCAGGTCTTTCAGCGTCCTGCCGATCTCTCCCATCATCGCGTCGAGCCGCTGGCGGATCACCGAGACGAGCTGCGCACGGTTGATGCGCGGCGATTCCGATCCCGAGGGCGCGCCGGGTTCGAGGTCGATGACCTCGTTATTGTCGCGCGGGCTCGCCGAGGCCGAGCCGTAGAAATGCTGGAGCCGCTGCGCCTGGCTGCGGCGGATGCCGAAGGCCGAGGCGATGTCGTCGGTGATGTCGCTGGCGCCGAAGGGCAGCGACGCCATTTCGACGAGCATGCCGCCGGCGTAGAGCGAGACGGTGGTCACCGCGGCGCCGAGCTCGACGAGCGCAACGCCGAGGTCGCGCTCCTCGTCCGACAGGCACGACAGGCCCGCGGCGATCGGCGACGCCACGACCGCGTTGACGTCGAGATGCGCCTGGCGCACCGCGGCCTCGAGGTTCCGCACCGGGGCGCCATCGGCCATGATGATGTGGATGTCGACGCCGAGGCGGTCGGCGTGGAGGCCGATCGGGTTCTTGACCCCGGTGAGGCCGTCGAGCGTGTAGAGCGCGGGCTGCGCGTGGAGGATCATCCGCCCTTCGGGATCGATGCCGGCACGCCCCGCGGCGAGGAGGTCGTCGACATCCTCCTGTTCGATGCGGTGGCCGCCGAGCTCGCTCTCGATCGGCGCGACGTCGCTGAGCAGGCTGCCCGCCGAGAAAGCGACCCAGACATCGTCGATGTTGAGCCCCGCGATCCGCTCGGCCTGTTCGATGGCCTCGCGCACGACATGCTCGGTCTGCTCCATGTCGGCGACATAGCCGCGCTGGACCCCGCGGCTCTCGCGCTGACCGGTGCCGAGGACATGCAGCGCGCCGTCGGCGGTCTGCCCCGCGATCAAGGCGCACACCTTCCACGACCCGACGTCGAGCGCGGTGATGATCTTCTCGATCCGCGGCGGCGCCATGGCTCCTATCCTTCCTCGGCCGCGGTCGCGGCGGCCAGCGCATCGGCGGCGGCGCGCGCGCCTTCGAGCTTGGCGGGCGCCACCTGCCCTTCGTGCGGCAAGCGTAGCACGAAACGCGCGGGGTCGCGCATGTCGAAACGCAATATACCGCGCCCGAGCAACCGGTTGGCGCCGTCCATGTGCGCGAATTTGGCGAGCGCCTTCTTGGCCTCGCCCTCGCCCTCGGGCAGCGACAGCGTCTCGCCGCTGCGGAAGCGCAGGTCCCAGCGGCGATCGCCGACCCAGGTCGCGCCGGCGAGCAGTTCCTTGAGGCTGCTTGCCTCGGCGAGCAGGCGGTCGAGGTCCTGCGCACGGGTGTTGGCGCGCGGGCCGATGACCAAAGGCAGGTCGGGCATCGTCGCGATAGTGACGGGTTCGAGCACGACGCCCTTTTCGTCGATCAGCGACAGGCGATTATTATGCTGCCAGATCGCGGCGGGGGTGCGCTCGACGATATCGACGACGAGCGTATCGGGCAGGCGGCGCGAAACGCGCGCGTCCTTGATCCAGCCATATTTCATCAGGTCGGCGCGCACCCCTTCGAGGTCGAGCGCCGCCATGGAGCGGTCTTTCTGCGCGAGCGCGATGTCGTAGACCTTCAAGCGGTCGATACGGTCGGCGCCGACGACCTCGACCTTCCTGACCTGGAAGCCCGCCCGGCCGACCGCCTGGGCATATTCCTCCTGCACCTTCGCGGTGACGCCGGTCGCGTGCGCCGCGAGGCCGACGACCGCGAAGAGGCCGAGCCCGATCGTCCAGTTGGCGACCTGCTGCAGCCGCTGCGGGCTGATCGGCAGCGCGTTGATCAGCGCGTCGATGCGCGACGTCCTGATCGTCTTGCGCTTCTTGGGCGCGCGCGCCGGGCGGCGCGGGGCCGATGTCGGCCGCTTGATCTTCTGGCTCATAATGCTTCCCCCACGATGCGTTCGACCAGTTCCGCATAGTCCATGCCGATCGCGCGTGCCTGTTCGGGCACGAGGCTGAGCGGCGTCATCCCCGGCTGCGTATTGACCTCGAGCAGGAAGATGCCCGCGAGGCCATGTTCGTCGTCCCAGCGAAAATCGGAGCGCGAGGCGCCCTTGCAGCCGAGCAGGCGGTGCGCCTGGACTGCGAGGTCTTTCATGCGCTGCGCGACGTCGTCGGGGACTTGCGCCGGGCAGACATGTTCGGTCAGCCCGTCGGTATATTTGGCGTCATAGTCGTAGAAGCCCGACTTGACGCGGAGTTCGGTCACCCCGAGCGCCTGGTCGCCGAGCACCGCGACGGTGAGTTCGCGGCCCTTGATGAAGGGTTCGGCGAGCAGGCGGTCGAATTCCTGCCACGGACCGACGGCCTCGCGCGCGATCGGGTTGCCGTAATTGCTGTCGTCCTTGACGATCGCGACCCCGACCGACGAGCCTTCGTTGACGGGTTTCAGCACATAGGGGCGCGGCAGCGGGTCGACCGCGAACAGGCTTTCGCTGTCAACCATCGTGCCGGTGGGCATCGGGATGCCGTGCGGGACGAGCGCCTGCTTGGTCAGTTCCTTGTCGATCGCGATCACCGAGGTGACGAGCCCGCTGTGGGTATATTTGAGCCCCATCAGGTCGAGCATGCCCTGCACCGTCCCGTCCTCGCCGGGAACGCCGTGGAGCGCGTTGAAGACGACATCGGGAGCGGCGTCGGCGAGCTTGCGGGCGACGTCGCGGTCCATGTCGATGCGCGTGACCTTGTGCCCGCGGCTTTCGAGCGCGTCGGCGACGCCATTGCCGCTCATCAGCGACACTTCGCGTTCGGCGGACCAACCGCCCATCAGGACGGCGACATGCCACGGACCCTTCATGCGATCCTCCCCCAACGGGGGAGGGGGACCACCCGAAGGGTGGTGGAGGGGCACGGGAGGTCATGCGCCGCGTTTGACTGCGCGTGCCCCTCCACCATGCTTCGCATGGTCCCCCTCCCCGTTCCGGGGAGGATCGGCTTTGCCACGCTCACTTCGCCACTCCCACGCGTTGAATCTCCCATTGCAATTCCACGCCGCTCTTGGCTTTCACCCGGCGGCGGACTTCGTCGCCGAGCGCCTCGATATCGGCGCTCGTCGCCTCGCCGGTGTTGATGAGGAAATTGGTGTGCTTCTCGCTGACCTGCGCGCCGCCGACGGTGAAGCCGCGACAACCGGCCTCGTCGACGAGCTGCCATGCCTTATGGCCGTCGGGGTTCTTGAAGGTCGAGCCGCCGGTCTTCGAGCGCAGCGGCTGTGACGCCTCGCGGCTCGCCGAGATGCGGTCCATTTCGGCCTGGATGGCTTGCGCCTCGCCGGGCGCGCCGCGGAAGGTCGCGCCGACAACGACCGCGCCTTCGGGGAGTTCGCTGTGGCGATAGGTGTAGCCGAGATCGGCGAGCGCCAGCGTCCGGCGCTCGCCCGAGCGCAGCACGATGTCGGCATCGATCAATATATCCTTGACCTCGCCGCCATAGGCGCCGCCGTTCATGCGCACGAAGCCGCCGACGGTGCCGGGGATCGAGCGCAGGAACTCCATGCCCGCGATGCCCGCGTCGCGCGCGGTCGAGGAAACGAGGATGCCCGATGCACCGCCGCCGCAGCGCAGCGTCGTGGCGTCGATCGCTTCGACCTTGGCGAACGCCTTGCCGAGCCGGACGACCACGCCGGGAAAGCCGCCGTCGCGGACGATCAGGTTCGAGCCGAGGCCAAGCGCCATGACGGGGGTTGCGGGGTCGAGGTCGCGGAGGAAATCGGAAAGATCGTCCGCGTCCCTAGGTTCGAACAGCCAGTCGGCGGGGCCGCCCGACTTGAACCAGACGAGCGGGGCCAGCGGCGCCTTTGCCGTCAGCTTGCCGCGCACGGCCGGGAGGGTTTCGGTCGCGGTCACGAGCCGATCCTCCCCCGCAGGGGGAGGGGGACCACCCGAAGGGTGGTGGAGGAGCACGGGAGATCATACGCCGCGTTCGACTGCGCGTGCCCCTCCACCATGCTTCGCATGGCCCCCCTCCCCGTTCCGGGGAGGATCGGCTGGGGACCGCTCACGACGCGTTCTCCACCGCCGCGGCCAGACCCGCCGCCATCTTGGTGATGTCGCCCGCGCCGAGGCAGATGATCTTGTCGCCCGCGCCGAGCGTGCCGAGCCCGATCGCGCCGGCGATCGTCGCGGCGAGCGCATCGGCGTCGGTCACGGTCGCGGCGTGGCGGTGGCCGCGGTCGCGCAGGCCCTGGACGAGCGCCTCCGAGGTCACGCCTTCGATCGGCGCCTCGCCCGCCGTATAGACCGGCAACGCCAACACCATGTCGGCGTCGTTAAACGCCTGCTGGAAATCGTCCATATGATCGCGGAGGCGCGTGAAGCGGTGCGGCTGGACCACCGCGACGACGCGGCCGGCGCCGACACCCTCGCGGGCGGCCGAGAGGACGGCGCGGATTTCGACCGGGTGGTGGGCGTAATCGTCGATGACGGTGACGATGCCCTCCCCTGCCGCGATCTCGCCGACCTTGGTGAAGCGGCGCTTGACCCCGGCGAAGCCGTTGAAGCCCGAGGCGACCTTGGCGTCGCTGACGCCCATGTGCAGCGCGACCGCGATCGCGGCGAGCGCATTCTGGACATTGTGGCGCCCCGACATCGGCAGATGAATGCCCTCGATCGTCCGGCTGTTCCCGTCGCGGTCGCGCACGACGACGTCGAAACGGTTGCCGTCGGGGCCGGGCGTCACATTGGTGCCGCGCACGTCGGCCTGCGCCGAGAAACCATAGGTGACGATGCGGCGGTCGCGGATGCGCGGGATGATCGCCTGCACCTCGGGATGGTCGAGGCACAGCATCGCCGCACCGTAGAAGGGGACATTCTCGATGAATTCGACGAAGGCGTCCTTGATCGCATCGAAGCTGCCATAATGGTCGAGATGTTCGGGATCGATGTTGGTGACGACCGCGATCGTGCCGTCGAGGCGCAGGAAGCTGCCGTCGCTCTCGTCGGCCTCGACTACCATCCAGTCCGACGCGCCAAGCCGCGCGTTCGAGCCATAATTGTTGATGATGCCGCCGTTGATCACGGTCGGGTCGATCCCGCCCGCGTCGAGCAAGGCAGCGACGAGGCTGGTCGTCGTCGTCTTGCCATGCGTGCCCGCGATGGCGACGGTCGATTTGAGGCGCATCAGCTCGGCGAGCATTTCGGCGCGGCGGACGATCGGGATGCGGCCGGCCAACGCCGCCTCGACTTCGGGATTGCCGCGCTTGACCGCGGTCGAAGTGACGACGACCGCGACGCCGTCCACATTGGACGCCTCATGGCCGATGCTGACCTTGATCCCACGCTTGCGCAAACCTTCGACGACATAGGAGTCGGCGATGTCGCTGCCCTGCACCTGATAACCGAGGTTGTGCATCACCTCGGCGATGCCCGACATGCCGATGCCGCCGATGCCGATGAAGTGGATGGTGCCGATGTCGGTCGCGACGCCGCGCATCATTTCTCTCCCGAGCGGGTGGCAGCGACGCCGCCGGCGACCGCGGCGTTGCGCGATTTCGCGCCGACGCGGATGACGTCCATCATCGGCGGCGCGGCGAGCGATTCGACGAGGTCGGCGAGGTCGCGCGTCGCGTCGGGCAGGCCGCAGCTCGCGGCGCGGCTCGCGGCTTCCTCGAGCGCGCCGGGTTCGAGCGCCATGCGCTGGATCTGCTTGGCGAGCGCCGAGGGGGTGAAGTCGGACTGCGCGAAGGAGACCGCACCGCCCGCCTCGACGAGGTCGGCGACATTCCAGGTCTGATGATTGTCCATCGCGTGCGGATAGGGGATGAACACCGCGGGACGCCCGGCGCAGGCGAGTTCGGCGACGGTCGAGGCGCCCGCGCGCGCGATCACCAGATGCGCCCAGCGCATGCGGTCGGGAATGTCGGCGAAATAAGGCGCGCATTCGGCGGCGACGCCGAGCCCGGCATATTTGGCGCGCACGCCTTCGAGATCGGCCTCGCGCGCCTGTTGCACGATCTGCAGCCGGTCGAGCAGCGCGCGCGGCAGCATCGCGATCGCGGCGGGAACGACCTCGCTGAGCACCGTCGCGCCGAGGCTGCCGCCCACGACGAGCAGGCGCAGGATGCCGTCCTCGGGCAGCGGCGGATAGCCTTCCTCGCGGATCGCGATGACCTCCTCGCGCACCGGATTGCCGGTGAGGTGGCGTTTGTCGACCAGCGCGGGCGGAAAGCGGTGGATGTTGCGATAGGCGACCGCGATCGCGTTCACGCGCCCCGCCATCAGCCGGTTGGTGCGACCGAGCACGGCATTCTGTTCGTGGATCACGCTCGGGCGCCTGGTCGCCTTCGCGGCGAGCAGGCTGGGGAGCGAGGGATAGCCGCCGAAACCGACGACAACCGCGGGGTCGAATTCATCGATCAGATCGATCGCCATACGGCGGCCCTTGCGGATCGCGAGCGCCGCCTTGACCCAGCCGATGGGGCCGCCGTGGACGCGCCCGGCGGGCAGGACATGGGCTTCGAGCTCGGCGGGCTTGCCCGGGATGTTGAGCCCGCGGTCGTCGCTGACCAGCGCGACACGGTGGCCGCGCGAAATCAGCTCGCCGGCGAGGGCGTAGGCAGGCAGCATATGTCCCCCCGTCCCGCCGGCGGCGAGAAGGAAGTGGCGGGTCGCGGTCATTTCTTGTTCCAGTTGCGGGTGAGCGACACCCGCGCGGCATAGGGGTTCCGCCTAGTCAGCGACAAGAGCAAACCCATGCCGATCGACAGCGCGATCATCGACGAACCGCCATAGGAGATGAAGGGCAAGGTCATGCCCTTCGACGGGAAGAGCTGGGTGTTCACCGCCATGTTGATGATCGCCTGACCGCCGAATTGCGCGACGAGGCCAGCGACCGCGAGGATCAGGAAGCTGTCCTCCTCGTCGAGCAGGCGGACGAGCACGCGCACGATGATCGCGAGATAGAGGATCGCGATCGCCATGCACGCGATCATCCCGAACTCCTCGCCGATGACCGAGAAGATATAGTCGGTGTGCGCCTCGGGCAGCTGGAACTTGGCGAGGCCGGCGCCGGGGCCGGTGCCGATGAGGCCGCCCGCGGTGAGCGTCGCATGCGCCTTGTCGACCTGGAAGCTGTCGCCCTCGGCGAAGAGCCAGATGTTGATGCGCTGCTGCGCGACCGGATAGAAGAAATAGGCGAGGATGATGCCCGCGAGCCCGCCGCCCGCGAGCATGCCCATGATCCGCATCGACAGGCCCGCGACGAGCACGAGCACCAGCAGGGTCGCGACGAAGATGATCGTCTGGCCGAGGTCGGGCTGGCCCATGAGCAGCAAGGCGATGATGCCGGTGAGCACGAAGGAAAGCGGCACGACGGGCAGGCTCTGGTCGTGGAGGCGAAGCGAGAGGATCCAGGCGAGCGACACCGCGAAGAAGGGCTTCAGGAACTCCGACGGCTGGAGGCGGAAGACGCCACTGCCGAGCCAGCGCTGCGCGCCGTTCACCTCGGTGCCGATCAGCGGCACGAGGAAAAGCAGGACCATGAACGTCACGGTGCCGTAAATCGCGAAACGCCGCGCCTGCGCCTTGGGCAGCATCGACACGCCGAGCATGACGGGCACGCCGAGGATCACCCACATCAGCTGGCGATAGAAATAATAGAGTGGGTCGAGGCTGGCGGTCGAAGTCGAGAGCTTCTGCGCCGCGACGGGCGAGGCGGCGGTGACCGCGACGAGGCCGATCGCGATCAGCATCGACACGAGCAGCAGCAGCACGCGGTCGATTTCCCAGAACCAGAGGCCCAGCGGCGTGCGGTCGGCGCGGCTGAGCCGCGGGCCGCGCCGCTTCACCGTGCGCGTGGTGGCGATGACCGGCTTTTCCCCCGTCGCGTCCATATTGTCGAAACCCCCGCTCATGCCCCGAATGCCCTGACGATGCTGCGGAACCGGTCCCCGCGTTCCTCATAGCTTTTGAACTGGTCGAACGACGCGCAGGCCGGCGACAGCAAGACGATGTCGCCGGGCTCGGCCACCGCCGCCGCGCGCGCGACTGCGGTCGCGAGATCGCCCGAGCGGTCGACCGGGATCGCGTCGCCGATCTCCGCCGCAAAGGCCTCCATCGCCTCGCCGATCAGATAGGCGCGCTTGACGTGCCCGAACCAGGGCGCGCAGGCCGACAGTCCGTCGCCCTTCGCCTGTCCGCCGGCGATCCAGTGGAGACGCTGGTCCGGCGCCGGCGGAAAGGCCGCCAGCGCCGGTGCAGCGGAAGCCGCGTTGGTCGCCTTGCTGTCGTTGTACCAGCACACGCCCGCAACTTCGCCGACCCATTCCATGCGATGCGGCAGCGCGCTGTAGGTCGCGAGCCCCCGCTCAATCTGTTCGTCGTTCAGCCCCAGCACGCGGCACACCGCGATCGCGCAGACGGCGTTCTGCGCGTTGTGCGGGCCTTGCAGCGCGGGCCAGCGCGCCTGGTCGGCGGGGTCGATGTCCTTGGCCGAGACGCGGTGGAGGCGGTGGTTGATGCGGCCCGCGATGATCTTCGACGGATCGTCGTCGACCGCGACGATCGCGACCTGGTCCTGGTGTTGCAGACCGAACAGCCGCGCCTTCGAGGCGGCATAGCCCGCGAAGCCGTCGTAGCGATCGAGATGGTCGGGGGTGATGTTGGTGAGCACCGCGATGTCGCAGGCGAGGCTGTGCGAGAGGTCGATCTGGTAGCTCGAGAGTTCGAGGACGTAGACGCCGCCTTCGGCAAGCGGGTCGCGCGACAGGATCGGCAGGCCGATATTGCCGCCCATCAGCGCGGGGATGCCCGCGCTCTCCAGCATATGCGTGACGAGCGCGGTGACGGTCGACTTGCCGTTGGTGCCCGTAATGCCGACCACCTTGTGCGTGGGCAGGTCGTGCCGCGCCTCGGCGAAGAGTTCGACGTCGCCGATGATCGGTACATGCGCCTCGCGCGCGTGCGCGGCGATCGGGTGACGGTTGAGCGGTACGCCGGGCGACACCACGACGCCCGCGAAACCGATGAGGTCGATATCGAGCGGGTTGCCGATATCGGCGCCGAGCGCCATCGCCTCGTCGCGCGCGTCCTCCTTGTCGTCCCAGGCGGTGACGCCCGCGCCGCTGGCGACGAGCGCCTCGACCGTCGCGAGCCCCGAGCGCGCCAGCCCCAGCACCGCATAGCGGCGACCGGCAAAGGCGCGGCTGGTGATCACCGGAGCTTCAGGGTCGCGAGCCCCGCGAGCGCGAGCACGATCGACACGATCCAGAAGCGGATCACGACCGTGGATTCGGGCCAGCCGAGCTGCTCGAAATGATGGTGGATGGGCGCCATGCGGAATACGCGCTTGCCGGTGCGCTTGTACCAGAAGACCTGGATGATCACCGATAGCGCCTCGACAACGAACAGCCCGCCGATGATCACGAGCACCAGTTCGTGCTGCGCGGTCACCGCGATGGTCGCGAGCGCGCCGCCGAGCGCAAGGCTGCCGGTGTCGCCCATGAACACCGCCGCCGGCGGCGCGTTGAACCACAGGAAGGCCAGGCAGGCGCCGATGATCGCCGCGGCAAAGATCGCGAGTTCGCCTGCCCCCGGAACATGCGGGATACCGAGATATTCGGCGAACTTCACGTTACCCGACAGATAGACGATGACGAGGAAAGCCAGGCTGGCGATGATCACCGGGAAGGTCGCGAGCCCGTCGAGCCCGTCGGTGAGGTTCACCGCATTGCCGAAACCGACGATCATCACCATCGCGAAGAGATAATAGAGCGGCCCGAGTTCGAGCACGATGCCGCTGAAGAAGGGCAGATAGAGGTCGGTGCCCGTACGCGAGACGATCAGGGTCACCGCGAGCCCCGCGATGATGAATTCGATCAGCAGCCGGACGCGCCCGGGGATGCCGCGGTGGCTGGCCTTGGTGACCTTGTCGAGGTCGTCGAGGAAGCCCACGATCGCGAAACCGCCCGTGACGAACAGGCAGGCCCAGACGAAGCGGTTCGACAGATCCATCCAGAGCAGCGCCGAAATCATCAGCGAAATCAGGATCATCAGACCGCCCATCGTCGGCGTGCCCTTTTTCGCGAGATGGCTCTGCGGCCCGTCGTCGCGGATCGGCTGGCCCTTGCCCTGTCGCATGCGCAGCATCAGGATGAAGCGCGGCCCGATCCACAGGCCGATGATCAACGCGGTCGCGACCGCGGCGCCCGAGCGGAAGCTCAGATAGCGGATGAGGTTCAGGACCCCCGGAAAGCCAAGCCATTCCGCCAGCCAGTATAACATCAGTAATCCCCGTTGGTCAGCGCCGTCACCAGATGCGACAGGCCAACGCTGTTCGACCCCTTGACCAGCACGGCGTCGCCGGCGCGGATCAAGTCTTTCAGCCGCTCCCGGGCGGCTGCGTGGTCGGGCACATGCGCGAAATCGATACGCCCCTCAAGCGCTTTGGCGAGCGGTGCCATCTCATCGCCGACGAGCAAGGCGAATTGCACGCCTGCTGCGACGAGCGGAGCCGCCAGACCCGCATGATAGGCCTCGCCGCCGGGGCCGAGTTCCTTCATCGCGCCGAGAATCGCGACCTTGCGGTCGGCGGATTCGCTGCCGAGTTGGCCGATCGTCGCTGCCATCGAGGCGGGGTTGGCGTTGTAGCTTTCGTCGATCAGCAAGATATGACCGCCGGAAACTGCCAGCCGGTGCCGCGCCCCGCGTCCGGCGAGGCCGGCCATTTCGGCGAAGGCGAGCCCTGCGGCAGGCAGGTCGCCGCCGACGGCCTTGACCGCGGCGAGCACCGCCATCGCGTTCGACACCCAATGCGCCCCCGCCTGCGCGATGGTGAAGCAGAGCAGCGCGTCCTGCACCTGCGCGGTGACGAGCGAGCCGCCCTGCCCGTCGGGCAGCCAGTCGACCGCGCGGACGTCGGCGCCCGCGCCGAGCCCAAAGCTCACGACATGCGCCGCATGCTGTTCGGCCTTGGCGCGGAGGCGTTCGTAATGCGGGCTGTCGAAGGGGATGATCGCGGTGCCGCCGGGCTCGAGGCCTTCGAAAATCTCGCCCTTCGCGTCGGCGATCGCCTCTTCGCTGCCGAAATATTCCATATGCGCGGGGGCGATGGTGGTGACGATCGCGACGTGCGGGCGGACCATGCGGGTCAGCGCTGCGAGTTCGCCCGCGTGGTTCATCCCCATTTCGAACACGCCATAGTCGGCGGTCGAGGGCATGCGCGCGAGGCTGAGCGGCACGCCGACATGGTTGTTGTAGCTCTTGACCGAGCGATGCGCCTTGCCGGGACGGAAGCGATCGAGCGCGGCGAACAGCGCCTCCTTCGTGCCGGTCTTGCCCGCCGAACCGGTGACCCCGATGATGCGGCCGCGGCAGCGCGCGCGCGACGCGGTGCCGAGCGCATTGAGTGCAGCGACGCTGTCGGCGACGCGGACGTGCGGGTGGTCGATGGCGGTTTCGCAGACGATGCCCGATGCGCCCGCGGCGATCGCCTTGTCGATGAAGTTATGGCCGTCGGTCGCTTCGCCCTTCATCGCGATGAACAGGTCGCCCTTCCCCACCTCGCGCGAGTCGAAGGCGACGCCGTGCGCGGTGAAGTCGGCGCTGGCGGTGCCATTGGTTGCGGCGGCGATAGCGCGCGCGGTCCAGAGCGGGTTCATGCCGCCTCCTCGCGCGCGACGGTCACGTCGTCGAAGGGGATGACGCGCATGGCGTCGCCCCGGCCGATGATCTGGCCCTGTTCGTGCCCCTTGCCCGCGATGCAGACGATATCCTCGGCGCGCGCCTCGGCGATCGCGGCGGCGATGGCGGCGCGGCGGTCGCCGATGACCTGCGCGCTCGGCGCGCCCGCAGCGATGGCGGCGCGGATGTCGGCTGCCTCTTCGCCGCGCGGATTGTCGTCGGTGATGATCGCGATGTCGGCCTTGGCGGCGGCGACCTTGCCCATTTCGGGGCGCTTGTCCTTGTCGCGGTCGCCGCCGGCGCCGAAGACGAGGATCAGGCGGCCGGTTGCGTGCGGGCGCAGCGCGTCGAGCGCGGCCTCGATGGCATCGGGGGTGTGGGCATAATCGACATAGACCGGCGCGCCGGCCCTGGTGATCGCGGCGCGTTCGAGCCGGCCGCGCACCGGCTGGAGGCGGCCGAGATTGGCGAGCGTCTGGCCGACATCGCCGCCGGTCGCGATGACCAGCCCCGCGGCGACGAGCGCGTTGGCGACCTGATAGGCGCCGATCAGCGGCAAGGTGACTTTCTGCGCGAGCGGCCCCGCCTGGATCAGCAGCGACTGGCCGAGCTGGGTCGGTTCGCGGCTGACGAGGCGGAGGTCCTCGCCATGCTGACCCACGGTCAGGATGCGGAGCCCGCGCTGCTTCGCCTCATGCTCGGCGGCGGGCGACCAGCTGTCGTCGTTCCAGATCACCACCGCGCCCGCGGGATCGACGACCTCGCGAAACAGCCGCATCTTGGCGGCCATGTAGCTCTCCATATCGCCATGATAGTCGAGATGGTCGTGGCTCAAATTGGTGAAGGCGGCGGCCTTCACCGGCAGCCCTTCGGTGCGATACTGGTCGAGCCCGTGGCTCGACGCCTCGAACGCCGCGTGCGTCACGCCCTCGGCGGCGAGGCCCGACATGTTCGAGAGGAAGGTCACGATATCGGGCGTGGTGAGCCCGGTGATGACGCGGTCGTCGCCGGTCGTAACGCCCAATGTGCCGATCGACGCGGCGTGGAAGCCCGCCATGCGCCACAGCTGGCGGGTCATTTCTACTGTGGAGGTCTTGCCGTTGGTCCCCGTTACCGCGACGCAAGTTGCGGGGAATTTGTGGAAAAAGCGCGCGGCGATGTGGGCGAAGGCGCGGCGCGGGTTCGCATCGGCGATATGGACCGCGCCCACGACCTTCGCTTCGGACCGCGCGACGACGGCGATCGCGCCCGCTTCGACCGCGGCGGCAATGAAATCCTCGCCGTTGAATTTCTCGCCGGCGAAGGCGCCGAAGATCGTGCCCGGCGCGACCTTGCGATGGTCGATCGCGAGGCCGGTGACGACGGGATCGGCCCCCTTGAGATCCTGATTGTCGAGCAGCGCCGCCAGACGCATTATTCGGCTTCCCCGTTTCTCCACAGCAGCGGGGTCAGTTCGGACACGTCGACGTCGCGGCTTTCGTCGGGATAGACGCCGAGCATCGGGCCGGCGCGCATCACCACTTTCTTGACCACCGGCGCGGCGGTCCAGCCCGCGGTGCGCTGCCCCGAGCTATAGGCATTGCCCTTGGGTTCGTCGATCATCACCAGGATGACATAGCGCGGATTGTCCATCGGAAAGGCGGCCGAGAAGGTCGCGACGACCGAGCTGCGGTTATAGCCGCCGACGCCCGGTTTCTCGGCACTTCCGGTCTTGCCCCCAACGCGGAAACCCGGCGCCTCGGCCTGCTTGCCGGTGCCGTCGGAGACAATCAGGCGGAGCAGCTGGCGCATCCGCGCGCTGGTCGCCGCCTTGAACACGCGGCGACCCTGCGGCGGCGCCTTGTCGCCGAGCTTCAGCACCGTCGCGGGACGATAGATGCCGCCGTTGACGAGCGCGGCATAGGCGCTGGCGAGATGCAGCGGGGTCACCGCGATGCCGTGGCCATAGCCCGTCGTCATCGTCGTGATCCGGCCCCAATCCTTGGGCCACAGCGGGAAGGCGCGTTCCTTGAGCTCGATGCCCGGGCGCTTGTCGAAATCGAGGCTGCGGAACATCGTCTCCATATGCTCGCGGCCGAGTTCGTCGGCGATGCGCGCGGTAACGATGTTTGAGCTGTGGATCAGCGTCTCGGGCACGTTGAGCCAGCGGCGCGAGGGGTGGCTGTCGCGGATGCGGTAGCCCGCGATGGCAAGCGGCTCGGTCGCGTCGTAGCGGCGCGCCATGCTGGTCACCGTGCCGGCGTCGATCGCCGCGGCGACGGTCAGCGGCTTGAAGGTCGAGCCGAGCTCGTAGAGATTATAGGTCACCGCGTTGCGGCGCGTCGCGGGGTCGCTGCCGGTCAGTTTGTTGGGGTTGAAGGTCGGCAGAGACGTCATCGCCATCACCTCGCCGCTGTGGACGTCGAGGATGATCCCCGCCCCGCCGATCGCTTCGAGATTGGTAACCGCCGAACTCACTTCGGCTTCGAGCACGCCCTGGACGCGCGCGTCGATCGACAACGCCATCGGCTGGCCGCGCGTCGCGGCGTCGGTCAGGCGCGCGTCATAGGCGCCTTCGATCCCGGTGACGCCCTGCCCCTCGGCGTTGAGGAAGCCCAGGACATGCGCCGCGAGCGAGGTCTGCGGATAGAGCCGCTCCTTCTCGCGCGGGAAGTCGAAGCCGATCTCGCCGATCGCGTTCACCGCCGCGACCTGGTCGGGCAGCGCGCGGCGGCGGATGTACGTCGCGCGCGGGCCGCTGAGCTTCGCGAGGAATTCCTCGCGCGTCGTGTCGGGGAAGATCTTGACCAACTCGTCGGCCAGATATTGGCGGTTGTTGAGCAGCTTCGACGGCACGACGCGGATCGAATAGCCGTCGATCGTGCGCGCGAGCGGCACGCCGTTGCGGTCGACGATGTCGGCGCGCGCAGGGACGAAGGCGGTCGAGGCACCGCGCTGCGGCCCGATGTCGAACACCGCGAACCACAGGAGGCGCACCGACACGAGGAAGATCGCCGCCATGAACAGCAGCATCAGGATCATCAGCCGCTGCTGCGCGGTCAGCAGCAGCTGCTGCCGGACCCCGGCGGTACGGACGCGCGTCGGACGGACGACTACCGTGTTCATCGGCCCTTCTTATCCCCTGCTTCGACGGCGGCGGCGCGCTTGAGGTCGGCGAGCGTCGCTTCGGAGAGGAGCTGGTCCTCGATCATCTTCAATTGCTCGCGGCGGCGCGTCGGCGCCATGCGCGGGGCGACGTCGGACTGGACCGCGGCGGCGACCTTCACCGGCGCGGGCTTCGCCGCGGTGGGCGCGGTCGCGGCTTCGGTGGATTTGGCCCTGTCGGGAATCGCCACCGGGGAGACCATGGCCATCAGCACCGGCGCGACCTCGTTGGCGCCGCGCGCGCGCGGCACGCGGCCGAGCGAGGCGAGCTGGCGCTCATTCTCGAGATACTGGCTCGCCGACGGCGCCGAATAGCCGAAGGTGTCGGCATTCCACTGTTCGAGCTGGCGCATCGAGGCGCGCACCGCGAGTTCGGATTCGAGGTAGCGGATATTGCTCTCGGTCCGGTCGATCTGCTGGTTGATGCGTGCAAGTTCGCTGCGCGTCGCCGCGACCTTCAGCGACACCGGATAGAGCATCATCGCAAAGATCAGCACGAGGAGGACCAGGCCGATCCCCTGAAGCTTGCGCGCGGCCATCAGCATGACAAGGCCTCCTTCCCCGAATTTTCTTGCGCCGAACCGTCGGACCAGGCGGGCGCGCCGGTGCGCACCGCGCTGCGAAGCGTCGCCGAGCGCGCGCGCGGGTTGCGCGCCTCCTCGGTCTTGCCCGGGCGTATCTTGCGCGCCGGGGTCAGGAAAGTTGCGGCCCGCGCCGGAGGGGCTAGCGCGGGCCGGTGGCGCGAAGCGCGGACATCGCCACCGCTGCGTTCGCGCAGGAAATTCTTCACGATGCGATCCTCGGTACTGTGGAAGGAAACGACCGCGAGCCGGCCGCCGGGGCGCAGCAGCCGTTCGGCGGCGTCGAGCCCCGCGGCGAGCTCGTCGAGTTCGCCGTTGATGTGAATCCGGATCGCCTGGAAACTGCGCGTCGCAGGGTCCTTGGGCGCGCCGGGGGGATGGCGCAGCGCCTTGCGGATCGTGGTCGCCAGCTCGGCGGTGCGGGTGAAGGGGCGGTCGGCGACGATCGCGCGCGCGACGCGGCGCGACTGGCGCTCGTCGCCATAATGGAAGAGCACGTCGGCGATCTCGACCTCGTCGGCGCGGTTGATCCAGTCGGCGGCGGTCTCGCCGCCTTTCGACATCGTCATGTCGAGCGGGCCGTCGTTCTGGAACGAGAAACCGCGCTCGGCGCGGTCGAGCTGCATCGACGAGACGCCGATGTCGAAGACGATGCCGTCGACCACCGCGATGCCGCGCTCGGCGAGCAGCCGGTCGATCTCGCCGAAGCGGCCGTGGATCAGCGTCAGGCGGCCACCCGCCTCGGCGACCAGCGCCTGCCCCTCTGCGATGGCATCGGGATCGCGGTCGCAAGCGACCACATTGGCCTCGGCGGCGAGCAACGCACGCGTGTAGCCGCCGGCGCCGAAGGTCGCGTCGACATGGGTTTCGCCGGGCACGATCGCGAGCGCCGCGACGACTTCGTCGCGGAGCACGGGATCATGGCGCGGGTCCCTGATGACATTGGGGGAAAGATCGCTCATTTGCGCCCCTTCCCTTTGTTGGCATCCCACGCGGCGGCGACGCGGCGGAGGCGCGGGTCGACCTCGCCGCACTGCGCGATGAAGGGCAGCCACCAGATTTCGAAGCGGCGCCCCGCGCCGACGAAGGCGCAGGCGCCGCCGTCGAAAGCAAGCTCGGCCTCGTCATAGGGATTGTCGCGGTGCGAGAAGGTGGGCAAGAAACGGCCGCTGTCGTCGAGCGTATAGGGCTTGGTGAAGTCGTAGCGCTTCTTGTAGGCGGCATCCTCGGCGAAATCGCCGCCGCGGCCTTCGATGACCTGACGGCCATGCTCGATTTCGTCGGCGAGGCGGTCGAACTGGTCCTGGCCATAGGCGACGAGGCAGGGCAGCACTTCGTGGTAGCCGACCCAGAGCACGCGCTGATTTTCCGCATTGAGGGGCACATTGTTGCGGAATTCGGAAGGGACGGCGATGCGCCCCTTGCCATCGATCGCGGCGAATTCGGTGCCCGAATAATTGCCGGGCGTCACAACCGCCATCGATCCGCCCCCTTTCCTGACACCCCGGGCAAAACTTCCCCGATCCCGGAATCGCGAAATTCCGAATCCAATGGCTCAGGCGGAGATTGCCCCTCTCCGATTCCTGCCTATCAGCATAGTGCTAGGGAGAAAAGGGGTAAATTAGGGCTTAACTGGGCAAATCATGCACCTAAACGGGGTAAAATCGGGCGGAGGCGGTCGAAAAGGGTCGCGCGCGTGCGCATGGGCGCCGCCGCGACGAAGCTGTGGACAAGTGTCGACCATGCGCTGAAGGCGCGGATTTATGCGGGTTTGACGCGAATCCAGACCGGCTGGAGAAGTGGCGGGCGATACCCCTCGCCGTCGAGGCGCGCGCCGAGCCACTCCATCGTATCCGCGCGCCGCAGATGGGCGAGATCGCCGACGAGCGGTTGCCAGAGCGGGGCGAAGAGCAGGTCGGCGTCGCCCACCAGCCACGCCTCGCCCGCGCCGATGCGGCAATGGACGATGCGTGCGCCCGCCTGAGTCGCGCAGTCGGGCGGGCGCGCCTCGAAACGCCCCGCGCTGAACAGGCGCAGACGGTGGCTGTCGACATCGACATCCTGCGCGGCGGTTTCACCCGCGGGCGCGGCGCCCAGCGTGATGCCCCAATGATCGAGCAGCGGGGTAAGCAGGCTGGTGACCGGCGGATTGCGGCTGTCGCCCGTCGGATGCGGCGCGGGCCAGGCCGACAGCGCGTCGGCGAGGATCACCGCGCGCCCGCCGCCGCGCACGAAGGCGTCGATCGCGACCAGATCCTGCGGCGGCAGCGCGCGCGGATGCGCGAGCAGCAGCACCGCTCCCGCGGGCGGGACATGGTCGACAAGGCTGTCGACGAGCGCAATTTCGTGAGTCTTTTCGAGGCGGATCAGCGCCGGATCGTCGGCGGCGCCGCGCTGAAGCATCGCCGAGAGATCGCCCTGCCCCGCCCAGCGCAGCGGCAGGCTGCTGAGCATCGTCACCGGGGTCGACGAGGCGGGCTCCGTATAGAGTGCGGCCAGCGCGGTGTGGCCGCCCACGAACCACAGGATGGCGACAGGCTTGGCAACGAGTGCCTTGGCGACCAGTCGCCTGGCCGGGCGCTGGACGATCCAGTCGGCGAGGCCCGCCGCTGCGAGACCCGCGGGTGCCGTCACGGCGAGATGCGCCCAAGGCAAGCTGCCCGCGAGCGCGAGGCATAGCCCAGCCTGCCCTGCCAGCAGCACCGCCAGTGCGACCAGATTGGCGCGGATGCGTTCACGCGGCGCATCGGCGCGCCCGAACCAGGCGAGCGGCAGCAACGCGGCGAAGAGCCAGGGAACCACGAGCGCCGGATCGATCCGCCCGAGCAGCATCTGCCCGCCGAGCACCCACGCGAGCGCGAGCGCGAGCAGCGCGACCGCGAGAGGGCGCCAGAGCATCGCCGTGCGCGTGGGCCTCACTGGCCGGTCTTGTTCCGCGCGCGCTGGAGTTCGGGATCGGGTTCGAGGTCGGGGACCTTCGCGGTCGTCGGCGGCAGCGGCACCGCCTTGGCGGGCGCATTGACGACCGCGGCGGGCGTCTGGCCGTCGGCCGGCGTCGTCACCGGCTGGACGCCGAGTTCCTCGAGCGGCGCACCGGTGCCGGCGTCGGGCTGGCCGGTCGCGGCGGCATTGGCCGTGGCGGCGGCGTCGCCCGCGACCTGTTCGCGCGCGCGATCGCCGATCAGCCCGGCGAGCCCGACGAGGAGCAGCACCGCCATCACCCCGGCGATGCCGATCTGCAGCCGCCGCATCGAATCGCTCGGCCCCCAAGGCTCGGGCGGCGGCGCGGAGGACTGGGGTTTCTTCATGTTCATGCCGCCAATCCTTTGCTGGCCAGCCATTCGGGATTGTAGAGCGTCGAGAGATAGCGGAAGCCGCTGTCGCAGAGGATCGTCGCGATGCGCTTGCCCGGGCCGAGCTGGCGCGCGAGCGCCATCGCGCCCGCGACGTTGATCCCCGACGACAGGCCGAGGCACAGCCCCTCCTCGTCGAGCAGCTGGCGCACGACCGCGAGCCCTTCGGCGTCGGAGATGCGGAACTGGGTGTCGATCGGCGCGCCTTCGAGATTGGCGGTGATGCGGTTCTGGCCGATCCCCTCGGCGACGCTCGCCCCCTCGGGCTTCAGCTCGCCGCACTGGTAGTAGTTATAAAGGCCCGCGCCGTGGGGGTCGGTGAGCGCGATGGTGATCGTCTCGTCCTTGGCCTTGAGGCCGAGGCCCGTCCCCGCGATCGTCCCGCCGGTTCCCGCGGCGCAGGTGAAGCCATGGATGCGGCCGTCCATCTGGTCCCAGATTTCCTCGGCGGTGCCGAAGATATGCGCCTTGCGGTTGGCGATATTGTCGAACTGGTTGGCCCAGATCGCATTGTCGGTTTCCTCGGCGATGCGGCGCGAGGTGTGGACGAAATGGCCAGGGTTGGCGAAGGGCGCGGGCGGGACGAGCACCAGTTCGGCGCCGAGCGCGCGGATCGTGTCCATCTTCTCGGCGCTCTGGTTGTCGGGCATGACGATGATCGTCTTGTAGCCCAAGGCGTTGGCGACGAGCGCGAGGCCGATGCCGGTGTTGCCCGCGGTGCCCTCGACGATCGTGCCGCCGGGCTTGAGGCTGCCGTTCGCCTCGGCATCGCGGACGATGTACAGCGCGGCGCGGTCCTTCACCGATCCGCCGGGGTTGGCATATTCGCATTTGCCCCAGATTTCGCAGCCGGTCGCTTCGCTGGGGCCTTTGAGCAGGACAAGCGGCGTGTTGCCGATCAGCTCGAGGCTGGTTTGCGCAATGGTCATGGGCGTTGATCTAGGGCGGCTGCCTGCGCGTCGCAAGACAGCTTCTGTTGTTGAGGCGATGCTCGGCCTTTGTCGATGGAGTCCGCATTCAAATCCTCCCCGCTTGCGGGGAGGTGGCAGCGCGAAGCGCTGACGGAGGGGGGGCGCGTCCTCAAGCGGCGTTGCTTCAGGCCGGCAGCCCCCTCCACCACCGCCTGCGGCGGCGGTCCCCCTCCCCGCAAGCGGGGAGGATCTCATTCCCTCATCGACAGACAGCCCCCTGGTCCCGACGAACGGCGGGAACTGGCCCTTGCCATTGTAACAGTATATCATTACTGCCGCCGCGACAGTCGCCAACCAGAACAGGAAAAACCTCCCCATGCGCTTGCTTGCTTCCGCCGCCTTTTCCCTCGGGCTGGTCCTCGCCGCCCCCGCCTTCGCGCAGGAGCGCGGCGCCGCCGGCAGCGACGACGATATCCACACCGGCGACCCGATCATCGTCACCGCACCCTATGTCCGCAGCCTCGACATCCTCGGTAATGTCTCGGTGCTCGAGGGCGAGGAACTGGCGCGCGACATCCGCGGGCAGATCGGCGACACGCTGACCCGCCAGCCCGGTGTCTCGGCGACCAGCTTCGCCCCCGGCGCCTCGCGCCCCGTGCTGCGCGGCTTTTCGGGCGAGCGCGTGCGCGTGCTGACCGACGGCATCGGGTCGATCGACGTGTCGAACACCTCCGCCGACCATGCGGTGACGATCGACCCGCTGACCGTCGAGCGCATCGAGGTGCTGCGCGGCCCCGCGGTGCTGCTGTTCGGCAGCCAGGCGATCGGCGGCGCGGTGAACCTGTTCGACCGCCGCATCCCGCGCAAGGTGCCGACCGACCATGTCCATATCGACGCGATCGGCGGCTATGCGACCAACGCGAACGACCGCAACATCGGCAGCTCGATCGACGTCGCGCTGGCGCCGAACATCGTCGCGCATGTCGACGGCAGCTGGCGCAAGACCGGCGACGCGCGGGCGGGCGGCTATGTCTATGCGCCGGGCATCCGCAGCGACCTGCTCCACCTCGCCGAGCACGAGATCGAGGAAGGCCATGCCGACGAGGCGGCCGAACTGACCGCACAGGCGAACAGCCGCGGCAGGATCCCCAACACCGCGAGCGAGACCTGGACTGCCGCGGGCGGACTGTCGCTGATCAACGACGGCGGCCAGCTCGGTATCTCGCTCAGCTATTACGACACCAACTATGGCGTCCCCGACCGGCCCGACACCGCGCATCACGATGAAGGCGAAGGCGAAGAAGGCCACGACCATGGCGAAGGCCCGGTCACCATCGGCATGAAGCAATGGCGCGCCGATGTCCGCGGCGAGGTCGAGATGGGCGACGGTTTCTTCGACAAATTGCGCATCCGCGCGGGCTATGCCGATTATCAGCACACCGAGTTCGAAGGCGACGAGGTCGGCACCATCTTTTACAACAAGGGCGTCGAGGGCCGGCTCGAGCTGGCGCAGAACGACCGCGGCGGCTGGCGCGGCGCGAGCGGGGTGCAGTACAGCCACCGCGACTTCGACGCCGTGGGCGCCGAGGCGTTCGTGCCGCGCAACCTGACCGACCAGTTCGCGGTGTTCACGTTGCAGGAGTTCGAAGCGGGTCCGCTCGGGCTCGAAGCCGCGGGGCGGTTCGAGACGACCAGCGTCCGTGCCCCGGCGCTCGGCATCGAGCGCAGTTTCGACAGCTTCTCGGGCGCGCTCGGGGCGACCTACGACATCAGCGAAAGCGCCAAATTCGGCGTGTCGGTGGCGCGCGCCGTGCGCGCGCCGTCGGCCGAAGAATTGTTCTCGAACGGCCCGCACGTCGCGACGCAGAGCTTCGAGCGCGGCGACCCCAATCTCAAGCGCGAGGCAAGCTGGGGTGCCGAAGCGTCGTTCAAGCTCAAGACCGACGCGTTCAACCTCAGCCTCACCGGCTATTCGAACTGGTTCGACGACTTCATCTATTCGGCCGCGACCGGCGCCGAGGAGGACGATCTGCCGGTCTTCCAATATTTCCAGCGCGACGCGAAGGTCTACGGCTTCGAGGCCGAGGCGAGCGCGCGGATCGCGCAGATCGGCGGCTTCAACATCGTCGGCGACGTCACCGCCGACATGACGCGCGCGACGATCAAGGGCGCGGGCGCCGACCGCAACGTGCCGCGCATCCCGCCGCTGCGCATACTCGGCGGATTGGAAGCGCAGGGCGAACGCCTCGACGCGCGCGCCGAGGTCGAATGGACCGACGACCAGAACCGCACCGCGCAGTTCGAGACGCCGACCAAGGGCTTCACCCTGGTCAACGCGTCGATCACATGGCGCCCGCTGCCCGACACCAAGCATCTGTCGCTGAGCCTCGCCGCAAACAATATCTTCGACGTCGACGCGCGGCGCCACGCGAGCTTTACCAAGGATTATGTGCCGCTCGCCGGCCGCGACATCCGCCTGACCGCCCGCGCGAGCTTCTGACCCCTCTCCGAAGGGTCGCTCGGGAGGGAGGCCGGGTCCGGCACCGCCGCCGGGCCCGGCCAATCCCTATCGCGTTACGACAGCATCGCCATGCCGCCGTTCACGTGCAGCGTCTGGCCGGTGACATAGCCCGCTTCCTTCGAGGCGAGATAGACGACCGCGGCGGCGATATCCTCGCCCTCGCCCATGCGGCCCGCAGGGATACGCGTGTTGAGCGCGTCCTTCTGCGCGTCGGGCAGGTCGGCGGTCATCGCGGTGGCGATGAAACCCGGCGCGACGCAGTTGACGGTGATGCCGCGGCTCGCCAGTTCCTGCGCCAGCGCCTTGGTCATGCCGGTGACGCCGGCCTTCGACGCGGCATAATTGGCCTGCCCCGGATTGCCCGTCGCGCCGACGACGCTGGTGATCGAGATAATGCGGCCGAAGCGCGCCTTCATCATCGGTTTGGCCGCAGCGCGCGCGAGGCGGAAATTGGCCTCGAGGTTGATGCGGATGACGTCGGACCATTCGTCGTCCTTCATCCGCAGGATGAGGTTGTCGCGCGTGACGCCGGCGTTGTTGAGGAGGATGTCGAGCTTGCCGCCCAAGGACTCGACCGCCGAAGGGACGAGCGCATCGACCGCGGCGCCATCGCCGAGGTTGCAGGGCAGCGCGACATGATCGCCCCCGAGGCTGTCGCGGAAGGCGTTCAGCTTGTCGGCATTGGACCCCGAAACCGCGAGCCGCGCGCCCTGCGCGGCGAGCGCCTGCGCAATCGCCGAACCGATACCGCCCGAAGCGCCGGTAACGAGGGCAGTCATGCCGGTGAGATCGAACATCAATGTCTATCCTTGCAATGGCCCGGTCGTTCCGGACGCCGGTGTATCAAGATTTTCGCGCAGAGACGCAGAGGACGCAGAGTCTTTATGGTCATTTACGAGACGGCGAATTCCCTGCTTCAACGTCGGCTCCCCGAAATTGATGAGCAGGCCGACGGGCATATGCAGCAACCGGAGATAGGTGAGAACCTGTTTCGCGTGCACCGGGTGCAAATTTTCGGTGGATTTGACTTCGACGACCAGCCGGTCGTCGATCACCAGATCGGCCCGCGCGACCTCGCGAAATTCGATCCCGTCGAAAATGACATCGATCGCCCGTTGCCGATCGACCTTGTATCCCATCGAGGCCAAGCGCCCTGCAAGAAGCGTCTCATAGATGCTTTCCAAAAGCCCCGGCCCGATCTCGCTGTGCAGCCGCATCGCGATGCCGATTACATCGTGCGATATCTGGTCGATATGGAGCGCCGCCTCGCCCATCCCCCGCCAACTCTCTGCGTCCTCTGCGCCTCTGCGCGCAATCATTCTACCCCGACCGGCCGCCTTTCCTAGGCGTGAAGTCGATGCGCGTCTTTTCGCGTACCCTTCCGTCCTGCCAGCGGCCCTCGACAAGCTCATAGCCCATCAGCGCGAAGATGCGATCGCCAAAAAACACCGGCCGCGCGTTGCCGTACCAATCGACGCACGAGGCGAGGCAGTGGTCGTCGCGCTGGCCCGGACGCGCGTCGAGCGTGCCCGCGAGCGACAGGTCGCGCGCGGCGCGGCGGAGGTAGAGGATCGACGCCGCGCTGCCGAGGAACTTGGTGCCGTCGTCGCTGCCGCGCATCACCGGCAGGCCGAGCAGCCCGTCGTCGCCGTCGCTGCCGGCGTCGGGGCGATAGAAGAAGGCGTGGCTGCGATTCTCGCCCTCGGCCGCCGCCGGGAAGGCGTAGCGGCTGGCGAGCCGCGGCGCGCCATCGAGCGCCACCGTCGTGAAGGTGAGCGCGCCGTCATCGCCCGACCCGACGATGATCGCGTCGCGGCCCATGATGTCGATGCGGCCGACCTGATGCCCCGGATCGAGCGGGACGACCGCGCCGCCCTTCACCGGCACGGCATAGAGCGCTGCCTGTTCGCTGCCCTCCTTGCGCAGGTCGCGGCGGATGCGGCCGCCGGCGTAGAGCAGCCAGTCGCCGACGAAGCGATTCTGCCGCTCCCAGCCCTCGACGCCGGGCAGCGCGCGGAAGTCGGCGGGTTTCACCTTTTCGCCGCCGTCGCCGAAGCGGTTCGCAGCGAGGTGGAGCAGCGCCATGTCGCCCTCGTCGTTCCTTTCGGGCGCCCACATCGCGTCGCCGCCGCCCTCGGCCATGGTGAGGACGTTGAGCGAACCGTCGCCTTCCTCGCGGAAGGAGAATTGGTCGAGCGGCATGCCCGCGACCTCGACCGCCTGCGGCGCGGCGCCGTCGAGCGGGATGCGGTAGAGCATCGCGCGATTGTCAGAATCGTAGCTCATGCCGAGACCCGCCCAGACATAGACGGCCTTCTGCGAGACATAGAAGCTGCGCGACCAGCTGCCGAGCACATTGGTCGCATCGCAATCCATATCGGCATCGCCTAGGTCGCAGATCATCACACTCTGCAGCATGTCGCCCGCAAGCTCGGGATCGCCCCACGACGGCTGCGGCATATAGATGTCGCGCGCGCCGGTGAAGGGCTTGAACTCGCTTACCTTTCCCTTCCGCCACTCGGCGAGTGCAGGCATCGCCTCGTGGATTTCGCCCCAGATCGGTAGCGGCGCGTAGAAGATCAGCTTGTCGCCGATCAGCCGCGAGGCGTAGTTGCGCGACGAATAATAATCGCCCGAGCGCAGATAATGGGTGTCGCGCCATGTCAGCTTGCCGTCGGCCGACAGGTCGAAGCGGTTCACCTCGGTGCCGCTGCGCGCATAGCTGTAGCCGAGCACGACGACGGTATCGCCGCTGACCAGCATCTCGTCGTACCAGGTGCCGTCGGGCTCGCCGTTCTTGCCCGGGAAGACGTCGACCGCGGCAATCGGCCGCATGCTGCCGCCCGACGCGTCGATCGTGAACAGCCGTCCGCGGCGCAGCACGATGAGCAGGTCGCCCTGCTTCTTGACGATGCCGCCCTCGTCGACCCCGGCGGTCTGGACGTTGGTGATGCCGTCGGGATCGACCTTGGCGGCGGCGGGCGGGGGCTCCTCGAGCGCGACGGCCATTGCGGGCGGGGGTTCGGCAGGTGCCGCGGCTGCGTCGGCGGAGGCGGTGGTCGATTCGGTCACGGCGAGATTCTGGATCGATTGGCGCTTGGCCAGGAAGGCCTTGAGTTCGGCCTCGCTGGCGAAGGCGCGCATATGGCCTGCGGATACCCCCGTTGCGGCGGCGACTTGCTGCGCCACGGGCGCCACCGCGCCCGCCCACAAAGGCGACGCGATCAGCGCCGCGACGACGGCCCATTGGCCGAAAGCCCAAATGCGTGTGAAACCGTCCATCGCCCTCTCCCTTGGCTTGAACCGAGGGATGATGATACCTTATTACCTTGGTAGAGAAAAGGGCTTATCTTCGAGGCCGCTCGTGGCCGAGATGCCGCCAATTATTGTTTCACGCGGAGACGCGGAGGCGCGGAGAAAGAAGAAGAGAGGATTCGCGCAGAGGCGCAGAGATCGCAGAGGAAGAGAGATTAAGGGCGGCGAAGCCGCCATTCTGCTTTCTTCTCCGCGCCTCCGCGTCTCCGCGTGAACAAATTTCTCTGCGCCCTCTGCGCCTCCGCGCGAATCCCTTAAAGCACCTTCAGCAGCGCTTCGATATCGTCCATCGAAATCACGCTCGTCACCTCGACCTCGCCCGACGCGCTGCGCTTGACCATCGGGCCGAGAACCTTGCCGCCGAATTCGACGAACTGGCCGACCCCGATCGCCTCCATCGCGCCGACGCTCTCGCGCCAGCGGACGCGGCCGGTGACCTGCTGGACGAGCAGGTCGCGGATGCTGTCGGCGTCGCTTACCGGGCTCGCCGTCACGTTCGCGACCACGGGCACGAGCGGTGCGGCGGGCGGGTTGGCGCCGAGCGCCTCGGCCATCGCGTCGGCGGCGGGCTGCATCAGCGGGCAGTGAAAAGGCGCCGAGACGGGCAGCAGCACGCCGCGCTTGATGCCATAATCCTTGACCAGCGCGACCGCGCGTTCGACCGCGCCCTTGTGGCCCGAGATCACGACCTGCGACGGGTCGTTGTCGTTGGCGACGGTGCAGACCTCGCCCTCGGCGGCGGCATCGGCGAGCTTCTGCGCGGTGTCGATGTCGGCGCCGAGCAGCGCGGCCATCGCGCCGATACCGACGGGCACCGCCGCCTGCATCGCCTGCCCGCGCGTCTTGAGCAGCCGCGCGGTGGTCGCAAGGTCGAAGGCACCCGCGGCGCAGAGCGCGCTATATTCGCCGAGGCTGTGGCCCGCGACATAGTCGGCTTTGCTCGAAAGCGTGACGTCGCCTTCTTTCTCCAGCACGCGCAGCGTCGCGATCGCGTTGGCCATGATCGCGGGCTGGGCGTTTTCGGTGAGGGTCAGCTGGTCCTCGGGGCCTTCGGTCATCAGCTGGAACAATTTCTGGCCGAGCGCGTCGTCGACCTCCTGAAACACCTCGCGCGCCGCGGGTGACGCATCGGCGAGCGCCTTGCCCATGCCGACCGACTGGCTGCCCTGACCCGGAAAGATGAATGCGCGCATATTGCGTCCCCTAGCGTTTTTTGGATGGGCCGCGCCTATTCCCTCACCCCGCGCGATGCAAGCCGAAGGGCACGACCCTGTTCGCCGCGTCGTGGCCGATGTCGGCCCGGCCGAGATACGGGATATTGCAGCGCGCGCACCACTCGCGCGCAATCTCCTCGGGCTCCAGCCCGAACGGCCGGTCGTTTTCGGGCACGTCGCTCACCCGCCCGAGCCGCAGCCCGGCGAGCCCGCGTTGGCCGAGATAGCTCGCGACATGGAAGAAGGCGCGGTCGAAGGCGTAGAGATATTCGCTGACCTCCTCGACCAGCAGCATATGCCCCGCCAGGTCGGGTTCGAGCGGGGTGCCGAGCAGCATCGCCAGCGTCATCAGGTTGAACGCCGCATGGCGCGCGCCATGCTCGAGCCCCGGCTCGCACGCCGCGGGATCGCGCGCGACGAGCCAGTCGAGCGCGCGCAGCACCGCGGCGTCGCCGCCCTCGCGGCGGATGTCGGCGACCATCGGGCCGTGCGCGACATGGTCGAAGCCGTCGCGATAGAGCGCGGCCAGCAGATTGCCCTGGTCCGAATAGCCGAGGAAGGCCTTGCCGCGCGCGACGTCGGTCATCGCCGCGACCGCTTCCTCGGCGATGCGGCACGCACCATAGCCACCGCGCGCGAACCAGACCGCGTCGATGTCGGGGCGGTTCGCCATCTCGACCAGCGCCGCGAAACGATGCCCGTCCTCGCCTGCGAAATGGCCGTGGACCGCGAAACATTGCGGGTCGAAGACGAGTTCGACTTGCGGGTAGCCGAGGCTGGCGAGCGCGCGCACGGCCTCGGCATCGTCGGGGAGGATGGGGGTCGAAGGGGCGACGATTCCGATGCGCATCACATCCTTCTCCGGATGGGAGAAGGATACGAAGCCTTGCCGGCTCGCCGGCTAGGCGGAGTTGGATGAGGGTGTCTACCGCCGGTTATGCACGCCACGTCCGATCCCCTCACCCAGCTTCGACTAGGCGCTTCGCGCCAAGTCTGCGCAACCCTCTCCCGACGGGAGAGGGAATGGTTGCCTTCAATTCGCCAAGGCCATAACGCCGCGCGATGGCGGAAAACAAATCCTATTTCTTTTGCGGCATCGGCGGGTCGGGCATGTTGCCGCTGGCGATGATCGTTGCGGCGCGCGGCGCGCAGGTTTCGGGCTCGGACCGCAGCCGCGACCAAGGCCGCTCGCCCGACAAATTCGGCTGGATTGAAAGCCAGGGTATCGCGCTATTCCCGCAGGACGGCAGCGGCGTCGCCGCGGGCCAGACGCTGGTCGCCTCGGCCGCGGTCGAGGAGACCATTCCCGACGTTGCCGCCGCCAACGCGCTCGGCCTGCCCCGGATGACGCGCGCCGAGCTCAACGCCGCGCTGTTCAATTCGGCTACCCAAGCCGTCGGCGTCGGCGGGACCAGCGGCAAATCGACGGTCACCGGGATGATCGGCTGGATCCTCGAAAGCGTCGGGCGGAAACCCACGGTGATGAACGGCGCGGTGATGCGCAATTTCGCCAATGAGGACATGCCTTTCGCGAGCGCGCTCGTCGGCGGCGATGCCGTCTATGTCAGCGAGGTCGACGAGAGCGACGGCTCGATCGCGCTGTACAAGCCCGACGTCGCGGTGGTCACCAATATCAGCCTCGACCATAAGAGCCTCGCCGAACTGCACCAGCTGTTCGGCGATTTCGCGGCCAAGGCGCGGATCGCGGTGATCAACGCCGACGATCCTGAATCGGCGCCTTTGCTCGCGCGCGAAAACGGGATGCGCTTCGGCTTCGGCGACGGTGCGGCGGTGCGCGGCAGCGATTTCGAGGCCTTGCCCGACGGCTGCCGCTTCAACGTCACCTTTGCGCACACGACGCGCGCGGTGCGGCTGCGCATGCCCGGCCGCCACAATGCGATGAACGCGCTCGCCGCGATCACCGCCGCGCGCGCGCTGAGCATTTCGATCGGCGATGCCGCCGCCGCGCTCGCCGATTTCACCGGGCTCGCGCGCCGCTACGAGGTGCTGGGCCAGGCGGGCGGCGTTACCGTCATCGACGACTTCGCGCACAATCCCGACAAGGTCGCCGCGACCCTGGCGGCCGTCGCCGAACTGCCCGGCCGCGCCCTGCTCTTTTTCCAGCCGCACGGCTATGGCCCGCTGCGCCAGATGGGCAAGGAACTGGCCGCGAGTTTCGCGAAGGGCCTGCGCGACGGCGACAAGCTTTACGTCTGCGATCCCGTCTATTTCGGCGGCACCGTCGACCGCAGCATCGGCAGCGAGGCGCTGGTCGGCGACATCGTCGCAAGCGGCGGCGATGCGGTCCATCTGACGACGCGCGCCAATTGCGGCGCCGCGATGCTCGACGAAGCCAAGCCCGGCGACCGCATCCTCATCCTCGGCGCGCGCGACGACACGCTCACCGACTTCGGGTGCGAATTGCTGGGGAAGTTTGGCTGAAGGGATTCGCGCAGAGGGCGCAGAGGGCGCAGAGAATTGGTTCACGCGAAGCCGCGGAGAAGAATAGAATAGCGGCTTCGCCGCCCTTATTCTCTTTCCCTCTGCGTCTCTGCGCGAATCTTCTCTTTGCCTTTCTCCGCGCCTCCGCGTCTCCGCGTGAACCTAGTCCCCCCGCCAGCCCTTGCTTTCCGCCGCCGAATCTGTATAGGCCGCCCGCATCGGGGCGAGGCTTTGAGCCATCGCCCCGTTTGCTTTGCACCGATTCGCAAAGCGAGACGACAGCCGGAGGGGCCTGCGATTGGCGCAGGTCAACGATCGGCCAAATGAAGGAAGCGCGACCATGCCGTTCTACGAGCATGTCTTTATCGCGCGTCAGGACCTGAGCCAGGCTCAGGTCGACGCGCTGGCGGAAACCGTCACCAACGTCATCGGCGAATATAAGGGCCAGGTTCACAAGACCGAAACCTGGGGCCTGAAGCAGCTCGCCTACAAGATCCAGAAGAACCGCAAGGGTCATTATGTGATGCTGTCGGCCGAAGTGTCGGGCGAAGCCGTCGCAGAGATCGAGCGCCAGGCCGCGATCAACGAAGACATCATCCGCTGGATGACGATCAAGGTCGACGAGCTCGAAAAGGGCCCGTCGGTGATGATGCGCAAGCAGGAACGTCGGGGCGGCCGCGGCCGTGACCGCGACGGCGAAGAATAAGGAACACGACCATGGCACGACCCTTTTTCCGTCGCCGCAAGACCTGCCCCTTCAGCCAGAAGGACGCACCGGTCATCGATTACAAGGACGTCCGCCTGCTCCAGGGTTACCTGTCGGAGCGCGGCAAGATCGTCCCGTCGCGGATCACCGCGGTGTCCACCAAGAAGCAGCGTGAGCTGGCGAAGGCGATCAAGCGCTCGCGCCACATCGGCCTGCTCCCCTACATTGTGAAGTAAGGAGGGCTGGTCCGATGGAAATCATCCTGCTCGAACGTATCGAGAAGCTCGGCGGTATCGGCGATGTCGTCACCGTCAAAAACGGCTTTGCCCGTAACTATCTGCTGCCGAACAACAAGGCGCTGCGTGCGAACGAAGCCAACCGCAAGCTGTTCGAAGCGAACCGCGGCAAGATCGAGGCCGACAACGCCGAGCGTCGCACCGACGCCGAAGGCCGCGCCAAGGATATCGACGGCAAGCAGGTCGTTCTGATCCGCCAGGCGTCGAACACCGGCCAGCTCTACGGCTCGGTTTCGGTCCGCGACATCGTCGACGCGCTCGCCGAGGACGGCGTGACCGGCGTCAGCAAGGCGATGGTCGAGCTCGAACGCCCGATCAAGTCGCTCGGCCTGGTCGACGTCAAGGTCAAGCTGCACCCCGAGGTCGCGGTGACCGTCGGCGTCAACGTCGCTCGCTCGCCCGACGAGGCCGAAATGCAGAAGCAGGGCATCGACGTCATCGCCGCGATGTTCGAGGAAGAACAGGCCGAGGCCGTCGCCACGGCGCTGGAACCCGACAGCGAAGACGAATTCGAAGACGCCACGCCGCCTTCGGAACGCGCTGCCGAGGAAGCCCCGGCTGCGGACGACGCCGAAGAAGCTTAAGCTTTTTCAGCCAAAGCCTTTTGAGAGGGCCGCGTTTCCTATGGGAACGCGGCCCTTTCTGTTTGGGGGTGGCGGGTTTCGGGCAAGGCGGCCGCAGGCCATCTTCATACTCGCGCAGAGGCGCAGAGACCGCAGAGAGAATGGGCTTTCTTCTCTGCGGCCTCTGCGCCTCTGCGCGCATTAATTTCACCAGATGCAGCTTGGTCGCTTACGGGCGGGAGGGGACGAAAGCGATCCTCCCCCGCAGGGAGGGGGACCACCCGAAGGGTGGTGGAGGGGCACAGGAGGTTTGCACCGCGCTAAACCTAAAACGCCCTTCATTTCCGGCGACGTCGCCGTAGCGAGCTACCTCACCGGCAAGGCCAACCGCCTGTGCCCCTCCACCAGCTTCGCTGGTCCCCCTCCCCGTTCCGGGGAGGATCGGCAATGTCCGCTCCCGACCCCAAAACTGATGGCCGGGCTGGCCAAGCCCCCTCGCCTTTCCTATGGCGGCAAGCGATGGCCGACGATCCCTTTCAGCGCCGCTTTGCCGCCGATGCCGGGTTGCTGCCGCATATGGCCGACCTCGCGAACGACCGCGTGCTGGTCGCGCTGCTGGACGAGGCTGATTATCGCGGCGCGAGCTTTCTCGACCAGCGGCTGCTCACCGAACGCATCGGGCGCGAGTGGAAGGCGTGGGATGCGCTGCCCGACCTTGGCACAGCCGCGGCGCGGCCCGATTTCATCTTTCATATCGGCCATGTCGGCTCGACCCTCGTCTCGCGCCTGCTCGCCGAGGTCGGCGACGTGCTGCCGCTGCGCGAGCCGATGCTGCTGCGCACGCTGGCGCAGGTCGCCGAGCGGATCGACCGGCCGGAATCGGTCTGGTCGCCCGACCTCTATCGCGCGCGGCTGGCGCAGGTCATGGGCTGGCTCGGCCGCGGTTTTCGCCCCGGTCAGCGGACGATGGTCAAGGCGTCGAGCGTTATCACCGCGATCGCGGACGATCTGACCGGCACCGGCGGCCGCGCGCTGTTTCTATACGTCCCGCTCGCGCGCTATATCGAGACGATCCTCGCGGGCGAGGCGTCGATGGCCGAGACGCTGGCGCAGGCGCCCGCGCGCATCGCGCGGCTCGCGGCGCTGGTCCCCGATTTTTCTCATCAGCTGTGGCAATTGCCGCCGGTGACGCGCGTCGCGATGAGCTGGCTCGCCGAAATGGCGAGCGCAGCGCGCACGCTGCCGCTGACCGATCCGCGCCACCTGTGGGTCGATTTCGAGGCGATGCTCGCCGATCCCGCCGCGAGCCTGACCGCACAGGCGGCGCATTTCGGCCTCGCCCCCGATGCGGCGCGGATCGAGGCGCTGCTGGCGGGACCGATCATGCGCCAATATTCGAAGGCGCCCGAGCATGGTTACAGCCCCGACCTGCGCCGCGAACTGCAGGCGCAGGCCGCCGCCGACCATGCCGGCGAAATCGCCGCAGCCATCGCATGGGTTGAAGCGCTCGCGGCGCGCGATAAGAGTCTCGGCGCGCTGCCGATCCACGGCGAATAGGAAATCCGATGTTCAAGCTTGTCCCGCTGCTCGACGAACAGGAAGTGCGCACGCTGCGCGAGATCTCGGCCGCGGGAAAGTTCGTCGACGGCAAGATCAGCAACCCGCATTCGAAGATCAAGAACAACCTGCAATTGCACGACGCGCAGGCCTATGAGCGCTCGTCGAAAATCCTGCTCGACGCGATGGTGTCGAACCCCGATTTCATGGAGTTCAGCTTTCCCGCGCGCATCGCGCCGCCGCTGCTGACGCGCTACACCCCGGGCATGCATTACGGGCTGCACCCCGACGCCGCCTATATCCCGCTGTCCGACGGTCAGCTGCGCACCGACATCAGCTGCACCATATTCATCAATGATCCGGCCGATTATGACGGCGGCGCGCTGCATGTGACGCTGGGCGGCGCCGACCTGCGCTTCAAGGAAGCGCCCGGCGTCGCGATCGTCTATCCGTCCTACACGCTGCACGAGGTCGAGCCGGTGACGCGCGGCGAGCGGCTGGTCGCGATCACCTTCATCCAGAGCCTGATCCCCGACGTCCAGCACCGCAACCTGATGTACGAACTCAACGACGTCGCGGGGCTCGAAGGCGCGAAGATGGACCCGGAGAATTATACGCGGTTGCAGGCGGTGCAGTATCAGCTGCTCAGGATGTGGCGGCGCTGATAGGCCGTCGCCCCCGCGCAGGCGGGGGCCGCTGTCGGCATAGCGCGAGGTCGCATGCGGCCCCCGCCTTCGCGGGGGCGACGATATTAGTAGCCCATCAGCGCCAGCACTTCCTTGCGGCTACGCTCGTCCTCGAGGAAGCAGCCGAGCAGGCGGCTGGTCACCATGCCCACCCCGGGGGTGCGCACGCCGCGGCCGGTCATGCAGCCGTGCTGCGCGTCGATCACCACCGCGACGCCGTGCGGCTGGAGATTGTCCCAGATGCATTTCGCGACCTCGGCGGTCAGCCGCTCCTGCACTTGCAGCCGCCGCGCATAGCCGTTGAGCACCCGCGCGAGCTTCGAGATGCCGACGACGCGGTCCTTGGGAAGGTAAGCGATCGATGCCTTGCCGGTGATCGGCGCCATATGATGTTCGCAGTGCGACTGGAACGGGATGTCGCGCAGCATGACGATCTCGTCATAGCCGCCGACTTCTTCGAAGGTGCGCGACAGGTGGATTGCCGGATCCTCGGCATAGCCCTGGCAATATTCGAGCCAGGCGCGCGCGACGCGCTTCGGCGTGTCGAGCAGCCCCTCGCGCGTGACGTCGTCGCCGGCCCAGGCGATGAGCGTGCGGACCGCGCCCAGCACATCGTCGGGAACCACCGGCTTGCCGTCGGGTCCCACTTCCACCTTCGTCATCCGCCCGCTTTCACTGTTGCTTTCATGTCGCACATTTCGGCGCGATTGTGCCATTACGCAACCCCGGCGCGCGAAGAATTTCCTGTCGCAAAACAAGTTTACGTTGCGGAATCGGACCTTTTTTTGCCCGCTGCAACGCAAGAAAATTTCTGCGGAACATCGCTGAACAAGTGGCTTGACGCTTTCGTCAACTAAGCGCAATTTTGAAAGCATTACAGAACCTGCCGAAGCAGGTCGTGATCGGAGATGCCGGTATCAGTCCCCGGGTGCCGGTGGGAGAGGACGATGCCCAGCACAGCTGGCTACACTGTTATGCGCGCGCGCCTGCGCTGGATCGACGAGGTCCGGCGCCCGTAGCCCTGTCTGGACATATCCCCTCCCGGTTGAGCGATGCAATTGGGCGGCCCGTGGGTGCGGGCTGAAAAAGGGAGGCACAATATGAAGTTCAAGGCACTGATCGGTACATCGATCCTTGCGATGTCGGTCGCGACCCCGGCGTTCGCGCAGGATGCGGCGGAAACCGAAACCGACGCATTCGGCGGCGAAATCGTCGTCACCGCACAGCGCCAGTCCGAACGCCTGCAGGACGTTCCCATCGCGGTCAGCGCCTTTTCGGCCGAATCCCTCGAAGCGCAGCAGATCGAGAACCCGTCCGACCTGCAGCTCACCCTGCCCAATGTGACTTTCACCAAGACGAACTTCACCTCGTCCAGCTTTACCATCCGCGGCATCGGCGACCTTTGCGTCGGCGTCAGCTGCGACAGCGCGACCGCGATCCACCAGAATGAATCGCCGCTGATCGGCACCCGCCTGTTCGAGACCGAATTCTTCGACCTCGAGCGCATCGAGGTGCTGCGCGGCCCGCAGGGCACGCTGTTCGGCCGCAACGCGACCTCGGGCGTGGTCAACGTCGTCACCGCCAAGCCCGACCTTTCGGGCTTCGGCGCGGCGGGCGAGTTCGAATATGGCAATTACAGCAGCATCAAGGCGAAGGGCATGGTCAACCTGCCCATCGGCGACACGCTCGGCGTCCGCATCGCCGGCTTCTACCTCAACCGCGACGGCTATACGAAGAACCTGTTCGACGACAGCCGCATCGACGATCGCGACATGTATGCGATCCGCGGTTCGATCCGCTGGCAACCGACCGACAATACGACGCTCGACCTGCTCGGCTATTATTTCCGCGAAAAAGACAACCGTATGCGCATCCAGAAGCAATATTGCCAGCGCGACCCAACCGGCGTCCTCGGCTGTCTCAACAACCGCCGCGACCCCGGCGTCACCAACGCCAACTCGACCTTCGTCGGCGTGCTGACCAGCCGCGAGTTCCTCGCGATCCGCGGCATCCCGACCGCCTTCGGCCTCGGCAGCCTCTATGGGCCGGATTCGCTCTCGACCTTCCAGGCGATCGCCGACCCGCGCGTCGTCAACACCGACTATACGCCGACCTATTTCTCGGACGAACTCCAACTCCAGGGCCGGCTCGAGCAGAGCTTCGGTGCGATCAACGTGTCGCTCGCGGGCGTCTATCAGGAAGCCCGCGTCGACAGCCAGCAGGACTATAACCTGTCGGTGCAGGATCGCAGCTTCTTTGCCCCCGCACTGGGCGCGCTCAACGCCGCCGCCGCTGGCGCCATCCCGGGCCTCCCGGCAAGCTTCTTCATCCCGATCCGCAACGCGCTGATCCCGAACGGGCCGACGGGCAATCTCTGCACCTCGCTCTCCGAGGAGACCGGGCTCGGCGCCTATGGCGGCTTCTCGACCTGCGGCGCGACGCCGCAGGATTTCGACCGCTCGAACCAGGATTCGTCGAGCTGGTCGGGCGAGCTCATCATCAGCTCGGATTTCGACGGGCCGTTCAACTTCCTGCTCGGCGGCATCTACGGCAAGTCGCACCTCACCGAGAATAGCTATTATGTGAACGCGTTCGGGATCGACTATCTGACCGGCATCCTCGGCACCTTCACCGCGCTGGGGTCGGGCGGCGCCCTTCCGAACAGCTTCCTCGGCACGCCCTTCTTCCGCAACAACACCGACGACCTCCGCGTGACGTCCTACGGCCTGTTCGGCGAAGGCTATGTCGAGTTCAACGACGCGCTCAAGCTGACCGTCGGCGTGCGCTATAACAACGACAAGAAATATGTCCGCGCGCGCTCGACGCTGGCGAGCTTCCTCGTGCCCTATGGCACGACCGGCGGCGCGTTCAGCTCACCCTTCGCCGCCGGCTTCGACGCCGACCCGGGGATCGCCGGCAACCAGCTGTTCCAGGAACGCCGCGTCGGCTTCGACGAGGTCACTGGTCGCGCGGTGCTCGACTGGAAGATCACCCCCGACAACCTGATCTACGTCAGCTATTCGCGCGGCTACAAGTCGGGCGGCATCAACCCGCCGCTGCAGCCGGTCTTCGCGGTCGAAGAATCCTTCGCGCCCGAGATCGTCGATGCGTTCGAGATCGGGTCGAAGAACCGCTTCGGCGCGCTGCAGCTGAACCTCACGGCCTTCTATTACAAATAT
The DNA here is from genome assembly GCF_058806755.1 of Sphingopyxis sp. GW821-FHT12F08. NCBI lineage: Bacteria > Pseudomonadati > Pseudomonadota > Alphaproteobacteria > Sphingomonadales > Sphingopyxidaceae > Sphingopyxis > Sphingopyxis sp. GW821-FHT12F08. The sequence continues at coordinate 369,028 of NZ_JBXAQA010000006.1, read as the reverse complement.
GACAGCCTGCAGCTCAGCCGCATCGTCGCGCGCACCTCGGTGAACGACAATGTCGACGCGGACATCTGGGGCCTCGAGGCCGAAGCGGTGATCACCCCGACCCCCGACTTCGTCGTCAACCTGGGTGCGAGCTACCTCAACACCGAGGTGTCGAGCGACAAGTTCCTCGGCAACCCGCGCGATCCGTCGGGCGGGCGCAACGACGCGGTGATCATCAAGGACATCACCAACGGTTCGAACTGCGCCGTGGTCCCGACCACCGCCGGCAACGCTGCGGGCACCGCCGGTTATGTGACGGCGATCAACGCCAGCCTCGGCCTGCGCGCGCCGGCCGGATTCGGTACGGGCAGCGGCATCAACTCGCCCGGCGCCTTCGGCATCTGTTCGGTCCTGCAGGCCAATGCCGCGACCGTCGGCGCTCTGTTCGGCGGGATCACGATCGAGAATGCGGGCGTGCCCGTGAACATCAAGGGCAACAAGCTGCCGCAGGCACCGAACTACAAGTTCAGCGCCGGTGTCCAGTATACGCATAATTTCCAGAACGACATGTCGCTGACCCCGCGCCTCGACATCACCTACACCGGTGACAGCTACGGCAATATCTTCAACGGCCGCATCAACGAGATCAACGGCTATGCGCAGGTCAACGCGCAGATCCAGCTCAACGGCCCGGACAAGAAATGGTTCGTGAAGGCGTTCGTCTCGAACATCTTTGACAGCCAGCCGGTCACCGGCCTCTATGTCACCGACCAGTCGTCGGGCCTGTTCACCAACGTGTTCACGCTCGACCCGCGTCGCTATGGCCTCGCTGCCGGCTTCAAATTCTGATCCGCTAGCGGCGAAAAGAAAACCCGGCTTCTCGGCGGAGAGGCCGGGTTTTTCTATGCCCGAAAGCTGGGACCGAAAGCGAGGAGCGGACGGGGCCGCCCCTCACCCTTCCCCGGTTCAGAATTTGAAGCGCACGACGCCGCCATAGGTGCGCGGCTGGCTGGGATAGCCCGACACGCTGCCCGACTGCGCCACGGCGGGGAAGATCGTCGTCAGATATTGCGCGTTGGTGAGGTTGCGGCCCCACACGCCGACTTCGAGGCCGTTGGTCAGCGCGACGGTGAACGACGCGTTGAGCTGGTTGACCTCGCGCTTCAGATTCTGCGCGACGCTCGCCGGGAAGCCGCCGAGACCCTCGACGATCTGCACCGGGCTCTCGTAGTGGTAGTCGACGTGCAGGATAGCACGCGTGCCGCCCGCGAACTCGTGCGTATAGGTGCCGCCGGCCGCCATCGTCAGTTCGGGGATGCCGGCGGGCGTGGAACCCGAGATGTCGCCGAACGCCGAATTGACGAAGCTGTCGTACTTCGGATCGAGGTAGGTCACCGCCAGCGTCAGGTTCAGGCCGTCGACCGGGCGGACCGAGCCGTCGAACTCGATACCGAAGGTCGACTGCTTGCCCGCATTGGCGAGCGCGAAGCCGGTGCCGGTGAAGATGTTCGACTGGAAGCCCTTGATCGACTGCTTGAACACCGCGAGGTTCAGCGCCGCGACCGACCAGTTCGCCTTCAGGCCGAACTCGTAGACCGTCGATTCCTCGGGATCGGCGAAGCGCGACCCCGACACCAGGTTCGGGGTCGCGAGACCGCCCGAGATGATCGCGGGCAGATCCGACGCGAGCGGCCGGCTGTCGCGCGACAGGTTGACCGAGCTCGCCTTGAAGCCCGTCGCATAGGTCGCATAGACGTTGACGGTGTCGGTCAGCTCATACGACGCGCGGACGCTGTACGCCAGGTCGCTGTCGCTCGTCTTGCCGTCCTCGACCGCGTTGGGCAGGTTGAGGAAGGGCGGCAGGAACTGGAACGGACGCAGCGCGAGCAGCGGGTTGACCGCGGCGTTGTTCTGGTTCGCCGCGGCGAAGGCCGCCGCGCCGGCGCTGATCTGGCCGAAGAGTGCCGGCTGCGCCTGCGCGAACGCCTGAATCTGCGCGGCGTTCGCGAGGCCCGGAAGACCCAGCGCCTGGCCGACGGTCGTCGCGATGCCCTGCTGCGTGATCGCGGTGCGGCCGATCGTCGTCAGGTTGAGGCCCGAGAAGACGTCGCTGCTCGTCACGTCGGTGGCGAAGCGCTTGCGGTCCTTCGTGTAGTTGAAGCCGCCGGTCAGGGTCAGCCGGTCGGTGACCTCGAAATCGACGGTACCGAAGACCGAGAAGGCCTCGTCCGACATGCGATAGGCTTCGTCGAGCCCGTCGCCGGCGCGGAAGAACTGGCCCGTGAACATCGCCGGATTGCCGAGGATGCCGCCGATCTGCTGCTCGAGGCCCGAAATCACCGCATTGCCCGCGGCGTTCGGGTTGGGCGAGCCGAGCACGACCGCCGGGTTGATCAGCCCGCCCGCATAGGCGCGAAACTGGGTTCCGAAGCGGATGTCGTTCTTCTGCTTGATCTTTTCGTTGAAATAATAGCCGCCGAGCAGGAAGTTGATCGGGCCGTCGAAGTCCGAGGTCAGGCGGACTTCCTGGGTCCAGGTGTCGATGCCCAGATCCTGGCTGTTCTCGCCGATCAGGTCGGCGCCGGTGAAGTCCGAATCCTGGTTGGTGAGCGCGCGCACTTCGCGATAGGCGGTGATCGAGGTCAGCGCGAGATTGCCGAGATCATAATCGATCTGCGCCGAGCCGCCGTAATTCTTGATCTTATTCGACGACAGGAAGTTGTTGTAAACGTCGTACGAGAAGGGGTCGTTCGCATCGACGCTGGGGCCGCCGACGAGCGCGTTGGTGATCGCGACGGTCGGGCCCGCGATGACGTTGCCGGCGATGCAGCAATTCTCGTCGATCTTGTCGTAATCGCCGATCAGGCGGATCGACAGCGCGTCGGTCGGTTCGAACAAAAGCTGGCCGCGGAAACCGTAACGATTGCGGTCGTTGACGTCGGTGCCGAGCTTCAGGTCCTGGGCATAGCCGTCGCGGCGGTTGTAATTGCCGCCGATCGAGAAGGCGACGGTGTCGCTGATCGGGCCGGTGACATTGCCCTTGACCGTGATCGCGTCGTAATTGCCATAGGTGACTTCGGCGGTGCCGCCGAACTCATATTGCGGCTTCTGCGTCACGATGCTGATGACGCCGGCCGACGCATTCTTGCCGAACAGGGTCGACTGCGGCCCGCGCAGCACTTCGATGCGCTCGACGGCAGGAAGGTCGCCGATCTGCGCGGCCGAGCGCGAACGATAGACGCCGTCGATGAAGACGCCGACCGAGGGTTCGATGCCGGCGTTGTTCGCACCGTTGCCGAAGCCGCGAATGATGAAGTTGGTGTTCGCGCTCGACTGGAGCTGCGACACGCGCAGGCTGGGCACCGCGGACTGGAGGTCGATGAGGTCGCGAATCTGCGAGCGTTCGAGGTCGGCGGCCGAGGTCACCGAGACCGCGACCGGCGTGTCCTGCAGCGTCTGCGACCGCTTGGTCGCGGTGACGATGATCTCGTTGCCGTAATCGGTCGTGTCTTCCGCGGGCGCGGCGGCGTCGTCGGCCGGGGCGGCATCCTGGGCATAGGCAAAAGCGGGCGTGGTTGCGGCGCACAGCATGGTGGCGCCCAACAAAATGTTGCGCAAGGTCATGGGGTCTCTCTCTCCAACCCAGCGAAGCGCGGCCTTGCGGCCAAAGGAGGGGATGCTCCGGCGGGAACCCGCCGCTCTAATCGCCCGGTCCGCCGCGTCAACGCGGCGCGGCATCACCCTAAAGTTTTTCGGGCGATTAGTGGCCAAAAAGCAACAGTTTGCACTGCAGCATAGCGCGGCAAGTCATGCGGGGCTGCGGCGGCAATAGGACTTCTCTTAACCCTGCCCGCTTTAAGGTGGCGCTACTTGGGCGAGGAGATCATTATGCGGGCGAAACACAGGGGCACGATCGTCGGAGCCTGCGCCACGGCGACGTTGGCGATGACGCAGTCCGTAGCGTCGCAGCCGCCCGCGCCCGACGTCCCGCTCGCGCTGGTCACGGGATTCCATAGCGGCGGACATATCGAAGATTATGTCGCGCGCGTGGTCGGCGAGCTTCGCCAGGCGGACCGCGACGACGACGGCCTCGACCAGGGCGACATCGATTTCGCCATCGCCCGCCGCGCCGCGGTGCAGCGCGCCGGACCGATCCAGCGGATCCTGCCGATGGACCTCGACGGCGACCTCCGGATCACCCGCGCCGAGATCGGGGCGAGCACGGGTGCCGATTCGGACCCGGAGGCCGACCAGGCGGCGCGCGATCGCCGCATCGAACATCAGCTCAGCCAGTTCGACCTCGACGGCGACGGCGTGATCACGCTGTCCGAGGCGGCCGCCACCGCGCGCCAGCAGGCGTGGGACCGGCGGCTCGCCGCGCTGCTCGCCGCCGATCCCGATGGCGATGGCCGGCTGACCGCCGCGGAGCTGACACTCCTGTCGGAAAAGGCCTTTCACGCCGTCGATGCCGATGGCGACGGCACGACGTCGGAGGCCGAACTGACGGCGATCCGGCCGCTGGTGCGCGAAAGCCAGATGACCTGGCAGGCCGAAATCTGCCCGCTGCCCCCTGTACCCGCGGCGGCCAGGCTGATCGCCTATGGCAGTTACGAGAGCCGCACGATTTCGCCCGTCCAGATCGAGAACAACGACAAAAGAGCGAAGACGCGGCTGATCGAGGCGGCGATCGAGCCGGGCGAGCAGCCGCTCTACCTGGTGCTGACATCCTATGAAGCGACGCTGTGGCGGCTGTCGGGCGCGACGAACCGGGTGAGCCATGTTGTCGCTACCTCCTTCCGCGCCGGGCGCGGCGGGATATCGGCGGTGGGTGTTACCGGGGTCCCCGACAGGAAGATCACCATCGCAAAGGCGGGGTGCCCCAATTATTTCAATTCGACCACCGAGGACGAAGCCATGCGCACCCGGGCATCGCTCCGCTTTTCGCTGAAGCGCGAACCCGACGCGATGTTCGCCGACTATGCGGCTGACCGGGTGTCGTTGCCGTCGGGCGCGATCGCGGTCGAGCCGGACGATTGACCGCAAGGGCGTCGCGAACAATGCACGAGGATGGAGAAAATGGTGCCTGGGGACGGGATCGAACCGCCGACACTGCGATTTTCAGTCGCATGCTCTACCAACTGAGCTACCCAGGCGCAGCCTTGGCGGACCGACCGGCCCGCTGGCGAGCGGCGGCTATAGGCAGGGTCCGACGTCCTGTCCAGCATCTTTGTTGCGGTAATTTTGCGGCCTATTCGTCGGTGAAATTGTCGACATCGGCCGTCCCGTCGGGGGGCTGGGCGGCGGGCACGCGATAGCCCTCGCCGAACCAGTTGAGCAGGTCGCGGTCGCGGCAGCCGCGGCTGCAGAAGGGCTTGAATTCGTCGACGCGCGGACTACCGCAGAGCGGGCAGCCGCGCGGTTTGGCGGATGATCTACTGGGCATGGCCCGGTCCTTTGATGGCGGCATCGGTGGCGATTTCGACGGGACGTCCGGTGCGGGTCTGCAGCATATGGGTCCAGCCGGGGTGCGCCGCAATATGCCCGGCGACCGCCGGACGCGCGGTCAGTGTCAGCGCCCCCACCCCCACCGCGCGCTCGGCCTGGCGCAGCAGCAGCGCGGCGTCGGTGGCAACGGGGTCGAAGCGGATCTGCTCGACCAGCGACGGGCGTTCGCGGCGGCGAATGATCTGCATCAGGCCGAAGCCGTTGGTCGCGGTGCGCTCGAACGGCTGCGGCAGCAGTTCGTCGACCAGCGCGTCGATCGCCAGCCGCTCGGCGCGGGTGCGCAGCGAGGGAAAGTCGATCCCGATCGATCCGCCGATGCCGCAGCAACGGATGACTTCGGCCGCCGCCATCGCGCCCGCCTTGGCGAGCGCCAGCGCATCGCCGTCGCCGTCGATGTCGATCAGCGTCATCGCGGGGGTCGTATCGACCCACAGCGCGCCGCCGGCGAAAGGCCAATGGCCGGCGCGGACTTGGTCGATCAGCTCGGACCAGCCGGCTTGCTCGAGGCGATCGGGGCCCTGCGCGTGGATATCGACAACGGGGATAGTGCTCGCGGCCATTCGCGCGCGAAGGTCGGGCCCGTCGGCCAGCGTCGCGCCCGGCTCGACGAGCCGCACCCGCGCCGGCTTGTCGCGACCGCGCTCGCGCAGCGCCATCCGCGCAACTTCGACGGTGAGTTTGGTGCCGAGCGAAATGGCGGCGGGCAGCCCGGCGATCGTCGCCGCGGGTTCTCCCGGCGCGTCGAGCACGAGCTTGCCCGGCTCGGTCAGCCGCGCGTGGAGGATCGCACCGATCCGCGGCCCCTCGTCTTCGCGCTCGATCCGCGCTTCGACGATCCGCCCGTCCTCGACCAGCGCGGCGCGCGCTTCGCCGATCCCGGCCTCGTAGAGCCACTCAGCCAAAAGGCACGCCCGCGGCGGACAGCAGGCTGCGCGTCTCGAACAATGGCAGGCCCACGACGTTCGAATGGCTGCCCGACAGGAAGCGGACGAAGCTTTCGGCGCGGCCCTGGATCGCATAGCCGCCCGCCTTGCCCATCCCCTCGTCGCTCGCGACATACCAGTCGATCTCGGCGGCGCTCAGCGCCTTGAAGGCGACGATCGTATCGACGACGCGCACGCGCGGCTTGCCGTCGGGTCCGACGACGCAGACCCCCGACCAGACATGGTGCCGCCGCCCCGACAGCAGGCCGAGCATGCGGCGGAGGTCGGCTTCGTCGACGGGCTTTTCGAGGATCCGGCGTCCGACCGCGACGGTGGTATCGCCCGCGAGCACCACCTCGTCCGCGGCGCGCTCGACCGCGAGCGCCTTGCCTGTCGCAAGCCGTGCGACATAAGCGCGCGGCAGTTCGCCCTTCAGCGGCGTTTCATCGATTTCGGGGGCTGCGATGCGCGCCGGAACCACGCCGATGCGCGCGAGCAGTTCGAGCCGGCGCGGCGACGTCGAGGCCAGCACCAGATCGGGAATTGGCGCGGGAGCCTTCACCGCACCGCTCACTTGAAGCGATAGGTGATCCGACCCTTGGTCAGGTCATAGGGGGTGAGTTCGACGAGCACTTCGTCGCCAACGAGCACGCGGATGCGGTTCTTGCGCATCTTGCCGGCGGTGTGGCCGAGAATCTCGTGATCGTTTTCCAGTTTTACGCGGAACATCGCGTTGGGAAGCAGTTCGACCACCTGGCCGCGCATTTCCAGAAGTTCTTCTTTCGCCATCAATCCTCAAACGGTCTGTAGGAAACAGGATGCGCGCCCATAGCCGCAAATGGCCGCGATGGGAAGCGGTCTGTCACCCCGCCGGATTATGCTTTGCCAGGAAGGCGTCGAGCCGGTCGAACCAGTCCTTCTGGTTCGCCGGATCCGAAAAGCCATGACCCTCGCCCTTGTAGGCGACATATTCATAATCGCTCTTGCCCGCCTTCTTGAGCGCGGCGACGAGCTTCTTCGACTGGCTGATCGGGACGTTGCTGTCATCCTCGCCATGCGCGATCAGGATCGGGCGGGTCAGCCGCGCGGCCTGCTGCGTCGGCGACACCGCCGCGAGGTCGAATTCGCCCTCGCCTGTCACGCGCGCCTGCCAGCTCTTGCTCGCCGTCTTGGTCAGGTAGCGGCGGTCGTATTTCAGCATCGCGTCCCAATCGGCCACCCCGGCGAAACTCGCGGCGCAGCGATAACGTTCGGGATTGCGGATCGCCGCCCAGAGCGCGGCATAGCCGCCATAGGAGGCGCCGACGACACAGACGCGCCCCTTGTCGACGATGCCTTCGGCCGCCAGCCAGTCCATACCATCGTCCAGATCGTCCTGCATCGCGCGGCCGATCTGGCCGATGCCGGCGTCGCCATATTCGGTGCCATAGCCGCCCGAGCCGCGGTAATTGGGCTGCAGCACCACATAGCCGCGATTGGCGAGCAACTGGACCTCGGGATCATAGTCCAGCTTGTCGCGAACCCCGTAGGGACCGCCGTGCGGCAAGATAACGAGCGGCAGCCCTTTCGCCTCGCGGCCCTTGGGCAAGGTGAGGAAGGCCGGAATCTCCTTGCCGTCGCGCGCCTTGTACCGCACCGCCTTGGTCACCGCGAGCATCTCCGGCGGCAGCGTCTGCATGCGCGCGGCGACGATCGCCATCTCGCGCGTCTTGCGGTCGAGCATGAAATAGACGCCGGGATCGTCGGGCGCGGTCCCCAGGATCAGCAGCCGGTTGCCGTCGCGGCTGCGCGAGCTGACCCAGGCCTGCAGATTCGGCACCGCGCGGTCGATCTGCGCCTGCAGCTTCTTCGAATCGGCGTCGAACCATTCGACCCGGTCACGATCGTCGGTGAAGGACACGCCCTCGAGCGCCTTGCCGTCGGTGGTCAGCCAATAATCGTCGATGTCATAGCGGTCGCTGCCGTAAACGAGGTCGCCGATCTCGCGCGTGCCGTAGTTGAACTTGTACAGCGCCTGCCGGCCGGTCTTTTCGTCGCTGAGCACATAGCCCTCGTCCGACCCCGTCACGACCTTCGCGATGTCGAAAAAGGCCTCCTTGTCGCCCGGACGCACCGCACCGATCAGCCGGAAATCCTCCTCGGCCGTCTTGCGGTAATAATAGCGGACCTTGCGGCTTTCCCAGCCGACGCCCGCCCGGACGATGCCGGCGTCGTCGGCATACCATTCCCAGATCGGCTGCCGCGGACGAACGATTTCGGACATCTTGCCGTCGGGCAGCGAGACGCGGAATACCGAGGGATAGTCGTAGATGGTCCGCTGGATCGACAGCAGCAGATAGTGGCCGTCGGGATCGACGAAGAGGATGTCGTCGCCCTCGAGCCCCTGACCCTCGCGCGAGATCACGGTCGTCGCGCCGCTGGTCACATCGTGGAGCAGCAGGACCGACTTATAGGCTTCCAGGCCGAGAAACAGCGTGTTGCGACCGACGCTGACAAGGATATGGCCGTTGCCCGCCCAGCGAGTCCAGTTGAGATCGACCTTTTCGGGAATCGCGAAACCGGCGGTCTTTTCGCCCTTTAAATCGCGATAGGCGACTTGCTCGACCCCGCCCGAGCGGTGGCGAAACAGGATGCGCATGCCGTCGGGCGACAGCTTCGCATCGGAAAATTCGGGCAGCCGCGCAAGGTCGGCGGTCGCGATACGCGCCGGACGCTCGCCGACCGCCGCGGGCCCCTCATTGGCCAAAACCGCAGGCGCCGCGCCAGCCAGCGCAAGCGCCATGATAGTCCCTATTGTCCGCCCAATCATTCCCCGCCCCCGGTTGAAACGCCTTGATAGGGGACGGAAAAATCAAATCAACCCGGTCGTTACTCGACCAGCCGCAAACGCCGCGCCACGCGCCAGCCGACGGTCTTGGCCCAGGCATAGCTCGGCCAGCGCGGCGGCATCGCGGGGTCGAGCCCCATGCGGCGCAGCGCCGCATTGGCGGCATGCGCCTCGGATTCGCGATAGCTCCATTCGCTGCGCCAGGTGATCGACAGCGAGATCGAGGGCGCGTCGCCGTTGGCGACATAATGCGGCGCCATCACGGGCATCAGCACCGCGTCGCCGGGCGCGAGCGGCACCTGTTGCTGCCCGCCTTCATAGCCGTCCTGCCACGGCAGGTTGCGGTGGCCGCCGGTGTGATAGCGCTCATGCTCCCGGCGGTGCGCGAAACGCTCGTCGCCCGCGGGCCAGACGTTCATTACCTTGGTGCCGCGCAGCTGGAGTAGGATATTATGCTCGGGATCGAAGTGGAACGGCGTGATCGAGCCCGGCGAGGAGATGAAGACGAAACCCTGCGGCGTCAGCATCGCGCCGGTACGCGGGGTCACCACGGGCTCGAGCTCGCCGAGCAGGCGCAGCAACAGGTCGCGGTAGTCGGGCACAGTCTCGATATTCTTGAGCACCGCCCAGCTGCGGTTGGTGTCGATCGTCCGGATCGTCTCGCCGATCGACAGGCCGTTCGACGGCAAATCCTCGGGCGCGATGCCGATCGGCACGTCGCCGGGATTATATTCGACCTGGATCCCGGGCAGCCCTTCGCCGAGCACCGCCAGCGCTTCGAGCGACAGCAGGGGATGGTCGGGCAGCCGGTGGTGGAGCAGGCCCGCCTGCATGGGATAAAGCGCCTCTATCGCTTCCAGCGTTTCGGCGGGAAAGACGGGGCGGTCGATTACCTGGTGCGCAGTCATGGCTGGTCCTGTTCTTCGGAAGGTTCGGCGGGCGCGGGTTCGGCGCGCTTCCAGCGCCGCCAGATTTTTTCGGCTTTCGTGAGCAGCGAAAAGCGCAGGCGATCGCCCGCGCTGCCGAGTGGGACATTGACCCAGACGAGCGCGCGACGCTCGCGCCACACGCTGTCGATCATCGGATGGCCGGGCGCGGCGCAGCTGTCGACCCAGGCGATGCGGGAGTCGGCGAGCAGGTCGAGATTCGCCTGTTGCAGCAGCACCCCCGGCGAGAAGCGCGCATAATCCTCGTCGAACGCGGTCTTGAACGAAAAGCCGCCGGGCGGGGCGAGGAAATTGACCAGCATCGCGAGCGGACGACCGTCGAGGTCGAGCGCGCGCATGTCGAGGCGGCCCGCCTCAGCCGCTCCGGCGAGGATCGCGCGGAACCAGGCCTCGGTCTCGCCATGGCTCGCGAGCGCCGATCCGGCGCGGCCTTTCCAGCCGCGCGCCTCGAGGGCGAGGAAGGCGTCGACCCAGGGTTCGACCGGCTCGTCCGCCGACCAGCGGCGGAAGGCGACTGTGCCCTGCTCGGCGAGGCGGTTCGCCTGCCGGCGGTGCTCCTTGCGCTTCTTCGCGCGCACCGCGGCATCCCAATAGGCCTCGGGCGACAGGTCGCTTTCGAGCAGTGCGCGTTCCTCGCGATGGACCATCGCGGCCTCGCCGCCGCGCACGCGCGCGACGTCGATCAACGCGCGGTGCAGCGGGCCGCCCTCGGTCAGGCGCGGCACGTGCAGCAAGGTCTTCGCCCAGGGCGCGGCGTCGCACCAGCCGAGCAGGATCGACCAGAAGAGGCTTTCGAACCCCGCACGGACGAGCGGGAGCCCAAGGAAATGATTGGGATGCGCCCAGCCGGCGACATGGCGCAGCGGCAGCCGGCCATAATGGCGCGCGGGCGCGAGCGGCATCACCCCGATCACCGGCCCGTCGGCGCCGTCGCGCACCATCACCAGCCGCGTGTGGCGTTCGGGGTCGAGCAGGTGGAGCGCCGATTGCAGGCACCAGCGCTCGGCAAAGGGATTGGGCTCGCTCGCCGCCACGGCGACCGCGTCCCATGCCGCGGCGAGCGGCGGCGACAGCGCGAGCGGGTCGACGACGCGCACTGTCAGCGGCGCGGCGCTGGCCGGCACGGGGGTGCCGTCGACCGGAAAGGCAGGATGGACCGTCATCGGGGTCAGGCTAGCAGCGAGGGGTTAAGATGAGGTGGCTGGCGGGGCTAGTTCCCCTCCCTGCAAGGGAGGGGTTAGGGGTGGGTAGCCGCAGGCGTTCTTCCTTTTCTCCCGAGGTCGGAGGCGAGGCGACGCCTCGCGACCCACCCCCGCCCCCTCCCTTGCAGGGAGGGGAGAACAGAAAGGGGAGACTAAATCCCGAACAGCTTCGCCAGCGACTTTTCCAGCATGAAGAATTGCCAGATCAGCCGGCCATGGTCGCGACGGCCCGACTGGTGCGCGGCGACGATGCGTTCGATCTCGGCCATGTCGAACCAGCCCGCGCGCGCGAGCGTCGACGAGGTTGCGAGCCCCTTCGCCGCCTCGACGAGCGGCCCGCGGAACCAGTGCGAGACCGGGGTCACGAAGCCCATTTTCGGACGGTAGAGGATGTCGTGCGGCAGATAGCGTTCCATCGCCTGTTTCATGATCGCCTTGCCGGTGCCGCCCTTCACGCGCATCGACGCCGGCAGGCTCGCGGCGAATTCGATCAGGCGATAGTCGAGCAAAGGTTCGCGCGCCTCGAGGCTCACCGCCATGCTCATCCGGTCGGTCTTGGTCAGGATGTCGCCGGGGAGCCAGATCGTTAGGTCGGCGTATTGCGCACGGTCCAGCGGTTCGCGCGCGGGGGCGTCGGCCATCGCCTTCCAGTAGCGCGCCTCGGCGACATGATCGCCGAGCGCGGATTTCGCCGCGCCGTTGAACAGCCGTGCGCGCTGGTCGGGGCCGGTGACGCCGACTGCCTCGGCATAGCCCTCTGCCCCGCTCTTCGACAGGCTGGCGAGCGTGGCGCGGGCGCGCAAGGGTCGCGGCGCCCAATCCATCTGCGGCCAGACCTTCGCCAGCGGCCCCAGGATATTGCGGCGCAGCACACCGGGGATCAGCCCGCGCAGCCGCTCCTCCTGATGCTGGAAGACCAGCCGGCGATAGCCCGCGAACGCCTCGTCGGCGCCGTCGCCCGACAGCGCGACCGTCACCTCCTCGCGCGCGAGTTCGCACACGCGGTAGGTCGGCAGCGCGCTCGCGTCGGCGAAGGGCTCGTCGAACATGTCGGCGATGCGGTCGACGAGGTCGAAGTCGCTCGCCGCAACGGTGCGCGTACGGTGATCGGTCGCAAAGCGTTCGGCGATCGCTTGCGCATAGGCCGTTTCGTCGAGCGCGGCCTGATCGAATCCGATGGTGCAGGTCTTGACTGCCTTGCTGCTGGCCTCGGCCATCAGCGCGACCACCGCGCTCGAATCGACCCCGCCCGACAGGAAGGCGCCGAGCGGCACGTCGGAGACCATGCGGTCGGTCACCGCGGCGCGCATCAGATGGACCAGATGCTCGGCCGCCTCGCCCTCGCTCGCGCGGATGCGCTTCGAAAAATCGGGCGCCCACCAGCGCGTCGGCGCGGGCACGGGCTTGCCGCGTTCGAGCAGCAGATAATGGCCAGCGGGCAGTTTCTGCACCCCCGCGACGATGCAATTGTCGTCGGGGACATAGCCCAGCGCGAGGAAATCCTCGACCGCCGACAGATTGGCTTCCTGCCGCAGCAGCGGGTGGCGCAGCAGCCCCTTGAGCTCGGACGCGAAGGCCAGCGAGCCGTCGGACAGCCGGGCATGGTGCAGCGGCTTTACGCCGAGCCGGTCGCGCGCGAGGAACAGGCATTGGCGCTGGTGGTCGTGGAGCGCGAAGGCGAACATGCCGTTGAGCCGCGACAGGCATTCGACGCCCCATTGGCGCCACGCCGCGATGATCACCTCGGTATCGCCGCTGGTGCGGAAACGGTGGCCGCGCTCCTCGAGTTCGGCGCGCAGCTCGCGGAAATTATAGATTTCGCCGTTGTAGGTCAGCGTCACCGCCTCGTCGTCGCTCGCCATCGGCTGCGGGCTGCCCGCGATGTCGATGATCGAGAGGCGGAGGTGCGCGAGGCCGACCCCGGGCGCGGTCCAGGTGCCGCTGCCATCGGGGCCGCGGTGCGCCATCGGATGCAGCATCGCGCGCAGCCGCGCGGGGTCGACCGGCTTCGCCGTGTCCAGATGATAGAGGCCCGCGATCCCGCACATATTCTTCTGGGCTTAGCGGCTTTTCAGCGCGCGGTCAGCCATCGCCTGCGCTCCGCCCGACGCGGAAAGGAAATCGGTGATCGCAGCGGCGCCCCCCTGCCCCTCCTCGCTCGACACGATCAGCGACAGCGCGCGCGGATCGCCGCCGAGCAGCCGCGCCCTGAGTCCCGCGAGTTTCGCGGCGCGCGGGCTGCCGGTGACGGCGCCGTCGACGATGTACCAAGTCGCGGCGTCGCGCAGCACGGGGCCGGGGTGGAGCAGCCGTTCGGTCTTGCCGCCGTCGATGGTGGGAAGCGCCGCGCTCCACGCCCATTTGCTGTCGGGATCGACCGCGCCCTGCCCGAAGGCGACGACCTCGCGCCCCTCGGCCTGGCGCTCGTAGCCACCGATCGCGACGGTCACCTGCCGCCGCGCGGCGTCGGTGAAGTGCAGAATCTGCACCTGATCGGCGCCGTCGAAGCGCGGCGACCAGGAGGGGCGTTCGAGGATGACCTCGGCCCAGCCCGGCGGGGAGGCGATCACCATCGTCTCGGCCAGCGGCGCCGAGCGGCCGCCGACCAGCGACGCCCAGCCGGCGAAGGCCAGCGGGATTGCGAGCGCGATGGGGAGCACCGCCTTTGCAGGGCCGGCGAAGCGCGGTGCGCCCTGCAAGCCCGACATATCGACCGCGGCGTCGTTCGCCGGCCGGTCGAACCAGCGCTTTGCGACGAGCATCACGAGCAGGATCACAAGGCCGAAAAAGACCCAGCCGTAGATGACATGGTCGATCCCGCCCGCGCGCTCGATCCCCCAGATCTCGGCCGCGACCATCGTCCCCCACGCGCGGATGGCGTTGGCGAAGATCGTCGTGGCGAGCGCCGCCACGACAAAGACGATCCGCCGCGTCCAGCTCCTGAAACAGAGGTGCGCCGCGAACACCGAATAGGCGAGCATCGCGATCAGGAAATTGACCCCCGAACATTCCTCGGCGACCTCGAAGAAGCCCGCGCGGGTGGTGATGAAGACGCCCTCGATCTCGGCCTGCAATCCCGAGAGATGGAGCAGGATGATGCTGATCTTCGCAGTGAAGGTCTGGAGCAAGGGCACCAGCTCCTCGCCGAAGGGCACGAGCAGCAGCGCGTAGCCGAGCGGAAATAGCAGCCCGCGCACCAGCTTTTCGCCGAGCACAGCGCCGACCGCGCCCTGGAGCATCAGCACCAGCCCGAGCTGGCGGAACAGGCCGACCCCCGCCGCCTCGCCGACGAGCCAAGTAAAGCCGCCGCCCGCGAGCCAGGTCAATGCGGGCCACCAATAAGTCGGAGCCAGCGTTCGCAATTGCGGCACGCGCTGCGCGACAAGCCAGCCGATCATCGGCACCATCAGCAGGCAGTGCGTGAAAGGCGCGCTGTTCCACCAGATGTCCGCCATGTCAGCGGCGTCGCGGTGGAAGATCGTAAGGATCGCGAGCGACAGCGCGCCGAACGCGACAAGGTGCCGCTGCCAGCGTGTCCATTCGCGCGGACGGGTCAGCGCCGCCGCGCTCATGCCGCGAGCCCCAGCAGGCGCCCGAGCGGCGCGAGCCGCGCGTCCCAGCCGTAGCGCGCGATCATCCGCGCGCGCGCCGCCTGTCCCATCGCGGCGGCGCGCGCGGGGTCGCCGAAGCAGGTGCCGACCGCCGCCGCGATCCCCTCAGCACCGTCAGCGACGAGCAGGTGGGTACCGGCTTCGGCGTCGATGCCCTCGGCGGCAGCCGGGCTGGCGACCACCGGGCGCGCCATCGCCATCGCCTCGAGCAATTTGTTCTGGATCCCGCGCGCGAGGAGCAAAGGCGCGACCACCGCGTCGCCGGCGGCGAGCCAGGGGCGGACGTCGGGAACTTCGCCGGTGACGATCACGCCGGGCAGCGCCGCGAGCGCCTTTACCTCCTCGGTGGGCGCGCGGCCGACGATCGCGAAGCGCGCCTGCGCGTGCCCGCGGCGAACGAGCGGCAATATGTCGTTCGCGAACCAGCGCACCGCGTCGATATTGGGGCGATAGTCCATCTGGCCAGTGAACACCGCAAGCGGCCCCTCGCCCCGCCCGACCGGGTCAAAGGCCAGCGCCGGATCGAATCCGGCCGTATCGATGCCATTCTCGACCGCCTGCACGCGGCGGTCGTCGAGGCCGCTGCGACCGCGGAACAGCGCTGCCTCGGCCGCGCTGACGAACAGGCTGGCGTCGGCGCGCGCGGCAACCTCGGCTTCATAATCGGCGAGGCGGCGCGCTTCGCGGGCGTGGACCCAGTGGAGCGGTTGACGCTTGTCCTGCGCCGCGTAAGTGGCGAATTTGGCGGAGTCGACGTCGACGAAATCCATCAGGATCGGTCCGTCGAAACGCGGCGGCAGATATTGCGCCATCTGGCCCGAGAAGGCGACGATGTGCGTGATCGTGCCGCCCGCGAGCAACGCGTCGACATGGCGCGCGAGCGCGGCATTGCCGAACAGCCGGTTCGACACCGGCTCGCCGTAGAGCACCGCCTGCGCGAGCGCGAGCGGGCGCGAGACGCCCCGGACCTCGATGCACAGACTGGCGCAGAGCGGCGCCATTTTCGTGCGTGCGGCGTCGGCGTCGGCCGTATTGTCGGCGAGCGCGGCGACATGGACGGGGGCGAGCTTCGCCAGCGCCTCGAACATGTGCCAGCTGCGGATGCGGTCGCCGCGGTCGGGGGGCCAGGGCGCGCGGTGAACGAGGAACAGGATTTCGGTCATCAAAGAGTCCGTCAGCCGAGGCCGCGCGCGATCAGCGGTCCGATGCGGTTGGCGGCCCAAAGTGGCAGCTTCTTCCACAGGTCGACCTGCAGCCGGTATTTGGCGCTGGTCGGGTTGGTGTCGCGCGCGGTTTCGCCCTCGGCGAGCCAGCGGGCGTAGGTGAGCGGTTCAGGCTCGAAGCCCCAGTTCTTCTTGTAAGCGAAGGGGCCGGTGCCGAGCTTCGAGCGGCCGAAGTCGAAACGGGTGCAGCCCTTGGCGCGCGCGTGGTTCATCAGGGCGAAGTACATCAGCTCGTTGGCGCGCAGCGTGCGCGCCAAGGCGAGGCCGCCGCCCCAATAGGGCATGACGGTGCCGCGCCAATAGAGGCTGAGGACGGAGGCTACGACTTCACGATCGTTGCGCACGTTGAGGATGTCGGCTTGGTCGCCGAAGCCATCAAGGACGTGCGAAAATAGAGACTTGGGGAACACCGGTGTGCCGAGATTGCGGACACTGGTCGCATAGGTCCGATAATGTGCCGCGCGGTGTTCGGCGTCGGTGCCGACCGAGACTATGAGGTCGCTCGCCAGCGCCTTGCGGACTTCGGCGCGCTGCTTGCGGGGGATGGCGAGGAGTTCGGCTTCCTCGTCCTTGGCGAGGTCGCGGGCGAAGCCGGCGTAGACGTCGGCCTCGACGGGCCAGCCGTCGGGCAGCGGGCCGCCGCGCAGTTCGATCGAGGGGACGCCGAGCGAGGCGGCGAGGTCGACCGCGGCGTCGGCGAGCACCGCCGCGATATCGTCATTGTCGGCGAGGATGCCGCCGCCGACCGCGAAGCCGCTGGCGACGAGCGCCTGCCCGAACAGCGGCGAGCGGACATGGTGGAGCGGGAGCAGTCCGACGATGCGCCCCGCGGCGTCGCGCTGGGCGATCAGATGATATTTGTGGCCGGTGGCCTTGGTGATCGCCTCGCACCAGGCGCGCGTGTGGAAAGGCGTCGCCTGCGGATGCGCGTCGACATAGGCGTCCCAGGCGTCCGCTTGCCCAAGCGGCGCGAAACCGTGCGACGGCGCGTTCATGCCGCCGCGCGCCACGGGACGGCACGGCCCTGCTGCGCCGGGAGCAGCGCATCGGCGCGGGTCCATTCGAAATCGGCGAGCAATTTCTTCAGCTTGCCGGCCATCGCCGACAGGCCGCTGTAATGGCGGATCTTCGATTTGAGCGGCGCATCGGCGACGCGCGGCTGGCCGGGGTCGATTTCCCACGGGTGGAAATAGAGGATCGCCGGATGCCCCTCGGCATTCATGCGCGCGATCGCCCAGCGGGTGAAGCCGTAGGGCAGCAGGCGCATGAAGCCCCCGCCCCCCGCCGCGAGCGTGCGCCCGGCGAAGCGCGCGGTGGTCACCGGCCATTCGACGAGGTCGCTGTCGGGCAAGGGGCGCCAGGCGTGGCGCGGGCTTTGCGGCCAGCCATAATGGTCGTGGACGACGGGCGCGACGCTTGACGAATAGGCATAGCCCTGTTCGGCGAGCACCGCATGCGCCCAGGGGGTGCGCGTGTCGACCGAGAAGCTGGGCGCGCGATAGCCGCGCACCGCGACGCCGCCCAAATCTTCGAGAATCGCCTGCGTCTTCTTGAGGTCAGCGGCGAATTCGCCGGCAGTCATGTTGAAGACGCGCTTGTGGTCGTAGCCGTGGCTCGCGAGTTCGTGCCCCGCATCGACGATGCGCCGGATCAGCGCGGGATAGCGTTCGGCGACCCAACCGAGCGTGAAGAAAGTCCCCTTGACCCCGGCGTCGGCGAAGATTTGCAGCACCGCGTCGCTGTTCGCCTCGACGCGGCATTCGAGCGCCAGCCAGTCGGTACGGTCGATCGTGCGCTCAAAGGCGCCGACCTGGAACCAGTCCTCGACATCGACCGACAGGCCGTTCTGCATCTTCCATCACCTTCATCGACCCGCGCGCGGCGACCCGGCCGCCTCAGGCGGCCCAGGTCTGCGCCGCCGGGTCGGGCGCGTTCGCCGGGTCACGCTCGACCCAATCGATCAACAAATCAAGCACGCGGCGGAGCGCGGCGTCCTGGTCGGCGATGCGCGCTTCGAGCCCGGCGATCTGGCGCTGGAGCGCGACGAGATGCGCGTCGTCGACCGACGGTTCGGTTGCAGCGGGCGCGACCGCGACCTCGGGTTCGGCCGGGACCTCGGCCTCGAGTTCGAAGGTGCCGAGTTCGAGCGCTTCGCCTTCTTCCGCTTCGGCCATCGGCTCGAAGGCCGGGACGGGCGAGGCGAAGGGTGCGGCCTCGGCGGCCGGCGCGGCGGACGCGAGACCGAGCTGCTGCGCGACGAGGCTGCGCGCCTCGACGAAGCTGGCGTGGTGCGATGGCGGCAGCGCCTCGACCTCTTCGGGCACCGCGCGCAGCGACAGGCGGTCGAGGCCGAGCGCGGGCTGCGCGGCGGGCGCGGCGAAAGGCGGCGGCGTGGCCGCCTCCGGCTCGGGTTCGGCGACCGGCTCGACGGCGTGCGAGCGCGCCGGCCATTCGAGCGGCGCTTCGGTTTCAGGTGTCGCAAAAGGCGCGGCTTCCACAACCGGTTCGGGCATGGCGACCGCGACCGGGGCGAGCGACGCCACGGGGGCCGGGGCGGCGGACGCGACCGGCGGCGGCACGAGCGCCGCGGCGTCGATGCCGCGGTCGGCCTCGACTTCGGCGACGACGGCGCGGACATGCTGGCCGGTGATGCGATTGAGCTGTTCGACCGCGCCGAACAGCAGCAGGCGGCTGACCAGCACGTTCAGCCTGCGCGGCACGCCTTCGCTATGGTCGAAGATTTCCTCGAAGGCGTCGGGGCTGAAGCTGGGGTTGCCCGTCCAGCCGACCTTGCCGAGGCGATGGAGGATATAGGGCTCGACTTCCTCGGGCTCCATCGGATCGAGATGATGCGTCGCGATCACGCGCTGGCGGAGCTGCTCGAGCTGCGGCGAGTGGAAGAGCGTCTGGCGGAACTCGGGCTGGCCGAGCAGGAAGATCTGCAGCAGCGAATGGCCGCCGAGCTGGAAGTTCGACAGCATGCGCAATTCTTCGAGCGCCGAGATCGCGAGATTCTGCCCCTCGTCGACGATCAGCAAGGTGCGGCGGCCGGCGCGCGCCTGTTCGCGCAGATACTGCTCGATCGCGCGCAGCAGCTCGGCCTTGCTCTCGCCTTCCCAGCCGAGGCCGAATTGTTCGGCGACGAGGCGGAGCAGGTCGTCGCCCTCGACCTGCGTCGACACCAGCTTGACCGCGGTCAGGCGGTTGGGGTCGATCGTGTTCATCAGGTGGCCGACGAGCGTCGTCTTGCCCGCGCCGACATCGCCGGTGATCACGATGAAGCCTTCGCCCTGCGCGAGGCCGTAGCCGAGGTAGGACATCGCCTTGCGGTGCGTCCCGCTCTCGAAATAGAAAGCCGGATCGGGCGTCAGCTGGAACGGGCGTCCCGTAAAGCCGTAGAACTGATCGTACATAACCGTCTCTTCCCTATGATCAGAAATTGTAGCGCAGGCCGACGAGCGCCGAGCCGATGAGCTGGCTGTTGAAGCCGTCCTGGTCGAAATGCGTGATGCTGGCCGCCGCGCTGCCGGTCAGGCCGCGCCAGAAGCGCCGCGAATAGACGAGCGAGCCCCCCGCCGACTGGACGTCGGACGCGTTCGGCGCGCCATTGTCGAAATAATTGTAGAAGCCGGCGAGCGACAGGTCGGCGTCGCGGCCGAGCTGGCGCCCGATCGAGGCGAAGAGATAATAATTCTCGTCGATCGTACCGTTGAGTTCGGCGATCTGCGACAGCGCGGGCACCAGCAGGCGGCGGCGGTCGTAGCCCGCGCCGATGCCGTAGCTCCACGGGCCCGCGCGGCTGGTGAAGATGCCCTGGATGCCGCGGCTGCGGAACTGCGCGCCGGTCGCGTTCGACAGCGCATTGTTGAGACAGCCGCCGCCCTCTGCGCCGAACTGGCAGCTGTTGACGTCGCCGTCGATCGGGTTGCGCGTCGGGTCGAACTGCGTCGGCAGCCCCGCGAGCCCTGCGGAAAGCCCGCGCCCGAAGCTGGAAATGCCGTCATAGACGCCGATCTGGATCTGCGTCGCGTGGCCGGGGCGGTAATAGAAGCTGCCGGTGTAGATGGTGTCGCCATAGCGGCGCCCGACGCGCGCGGTGAGCGAGGTGCGGCGGCTGGGCTGCCACATCACGCCCGCGTCCCAGATCAGCCCGTCGGTGTCGAAGGACAGCTGGCGCGGGCTGTTCGGGTCGGTGACGAAGCGGCCGTTGGCGTCGCGCACGGGCACGCCGGCCGCGTCGACCACCGGACTGCGCTCGCTGATCTCGATATCCTCGTAGCCGACGCCGCCGAGCAAGGCGAAGGTTGGTCCGATCGGCACGGTCACATCGGCGCGGGCATATTTGCCCTCGAAGCGCTGGTCGAGCTGGCTCGCATCCTCGCGCTCATAGCCGCCCGAGACCTGCCAGCCGAAGGGCAGGTCGCCGGGCTTCTGCCCGACGCTGGCCCAGGCGACATGGTTGGTCGAGCTGTCGAAAATGTCCTGGCTGACCGCACCGGGCGCGAGGACCGGCGCGTCTTCGACCTCGACCTTGTTGTAGCCGAAGCGATAGCCGGCGCCGACGTCGAGCCCGCCGATGCGGCGCGCGAAGGTCGGCCCGGCATAGACCGAGTAGACGTTGGCGGTGTTCGCACCACTGCCGATGAAGATATCCTCGCCGCCGCCGCCCTGCCCGTCGGCGCGGGTGCGCGTCGCGAGCGCGCCGGCCTCGACGTTGAAGCCGCGCGCGAGTTCGTAGCGGCCGCGGAGCAAGCCGCTGACGGTGTGCGAGTCGCCGAGCCCGCCCGATTCGCCGATGCGATATTCGTAGCGGAGCGTCGCGGCGACCTCGGCGCGGCGCGTCACGATCGACGCGTCGACCCCGGCCGCGAGCGTGGTATAGGTGAGCACGTCGCCGCCGTTGTTGAGATCGGCGGTGAGCACCTGGCCGACTTCGAGATAGGGACTGACGTCGACGACGCGCTTGCTGCGGCGCTGCCCGCGTTCGTCGCTCTTCTTTCCGCCGCCGCTTTCGGCTGCCGGCGCCGACGCGCTATCGCTCGATCCGCCGCCGCTTTCGGGGCCGGAGAATTGCGCGTGTGCGCTGGTCGCGGTGCCCGCGAGGAGCAGCGCGGCGAGCGTCATGACGCCACGGCGGGCGTGGGGGAGAGTGGTGCGCATGGTCAAGCGCCTCCTTGTCCGTAATAGGTGCCGAAGCGGCGGCCGCCGGGCGAATATTTGACCCCGTTGAGCAGCAGCTGGATGTGCGGGCAGGCGCCCATGAGGCCGATCGCGTCGCGGAGCGCGCTTTCGAGCGTCTCGTCGGCGCGCACGACCATGATCAGCTGGCCGACATGCCCAGCGAGCACCGCGGCGGGCGAAGCGGCGAGCACCGGCGGCGAATCGAGGATGATGATGCGGCCCGGAGCCCCCTGCTCAAGCTGCGCGAGCAAGGCCTCGGTGCGCGCCGAAGCGAGCAATTCGGTGTCGTGCATATGCGCCGTGCCGGCGGGCATCACCTTGAGCCCCGCGATGTCGGTCTGGATCAGGCAGTCGCCGAGCGGCAGATGCGGGTCGGCGAGCGCGTCCATCAGCCCGGGACCGTTTTCGAGCCCGAGCGCTTCGAGCACGCTGGGCTTGGCGATGTCGGCGTCGATCAGCAGGACGTCATGGTCGGTTTCAACCGCGAGGCTGAGGGCGAGATTGACCGCTGAAAAGGTCTTGCCCTCGCCCGGGTTCGCCGAGGCGATCAGCACGCGGTGGCCGCGCGGCAGCACGGGACGGCCGGGACCGCCGGCGAAGTTGCGGATGATCTCGCGCTTCACGATGCGATATTCTTCGCTGATCCCGCTGACCGCGGCGCCGGGCACCACCATGCCGCGCGCCGCCAGCTTGTCGCGGTCGATCGTTCCCTGACGCATCGGCACGATCGCCGGCGCGGCCTTGGCGATGTCCTTGCGCGGCGAGATTTTGGGCGCGGGTTCGACGACGGGCGCGGGCTCGATGATCGGATCGAGGATTTCGGCCTTGGGCGCTTCCGCGGCCGCTTCGGGAGCGGGGTCGGGCTGCGCCTTCTTCGCCTTGGCCTTTTTCTCGGGCTCGGGCGGCAGGCTCGACAGGTCGATCGTCGGCGCGCCAGCGGCGGGATCGGTGCCGAACATGTCGGCGGCGCGTTCGAGCAGCGAGGGCGTGCGCTTGACGGGGCGGTGTTCGTTCATGTCATTACCCCTCAGGCGACCATGCCGCGCTGGACGAATTCGGCGACGAGCAGCAGCAGGAACAGCGCCACCAGCGCGCCGCCGCCCCCCGCGAGCCAGACGAGCCTCTTCTTGCGTTCGACGTGGCGCTCGGGGGTCACGACCTCGGTGATCGAGCCGATCACGGGGAGGCCGCTGGCGCGTTCGAGCTTCGCCGCGGTGGCGTAGCTGGTGCGCACCTGGCCGAGGCCGAAGGCGGTGCCGATGCCGCCGCCGATGCCGGCGAACAGGACGAGCGTCAGGAACAAAGGCCGGTTGGGCGCCGAGGGCGCGGTCGGCTTCGTCGGCGGATCGATCAGGTCGATCTTGATCGAGTCGGTCTCGGTCTGCACCTCGCCGCGCAGGCGCACCTGCTCGCGCTGCGCCATCAGCCGGTCATATTGCGCCTTGAGCGCTGTATATTCGCCGTTGATCCGCTCATATTCGGACGCGACGCCGGGGTTCTGGATCTGCGCGGCCGTGATCTGCGCGATGTCGTTCGACAGCTGCGCCTTGCGCGCCGACAGCGCGCTGACGGTCGCCTGGCGCTCGGCGCGCATCGC
Organism: Sphingopyxis sp. GW821-FHT12F08; assembly: GCF_058806755.1. Taxonomy (NCBI): domain Bacteria; kingdom Pseudomonadati; phylum Pseudomonadota; class Alphaproteobacteria; order Sphingomonadales; family Sphingopyxidaceae; genus Sphingopyxis; species Sphingopyxis sp. GW821-FHT12F08. The sequence goes on along the minus strand of NZ_JBXAQA010000006.1, from coordinate 346,033 downwards.
GGCAAGCGTCGCATAGGCGGGATTCTGCGCGTTGCCGCCGCCCCCGCCGCCGGTGCCTTCGCGGTCGGCCATGGCTTTGAGCGACGCGATCTGGCTCTTGAGCGCGACGACGTCGGGGTGCGCATCGGTCAGCCCCCGCGCGCGCATCGACGAGAGTTCGGCCTGCGCGCCCGCGAGCTGCTGGCGCGCGACGCCGCCGCCCGTGGCGTTGAGGCCGGGGACGTTGATCGTTGCAGGCGTGGTCGCCATCTGTCCGTTCGCCGCCGCGAGCGCGCCCTGCGCCGCGGCAAGCTGGGTCTCGATCTGGCCGAGTTCGGCGCGCGCCTGGTCGATGCGCTGGCCGGGCGAGCCAGTGCCGCTGGAGATGAGGCCGATATTCTTCGCCTCGAAGGCGGCGCGGCGCGCCTCGACCTCGCCCAGCGCCTTTTCGCGGTCGGCAAGCTGGGCATCGAGGAATTTGAGGCCCTCGCGCGCGGTCATGCGCCCGCCGCGGAGCTGCTCGTCGCGGAAGACGGTGATCAGGCTGTCGAGCACGCCCGAGGCGAGCCTGGCATTGTCGGCGTCCGACAGGCTGCCGACCCCGATGCTCGAGGTGATCTCGAAGATATTATCCTGCTGGGGGACGACCTTGATATTCTTCTGCAGCGCGGCGACGGCGCCGGCCTTTTCGCGCTCGCCCGCGCCCGCGGGGATCATGCCGGTGGTGATCGCGACCTTTTCCAGGTTGCGCGCGCTGGTCAGCGTCTCGCGGATCTGGTCGATGCGCGCGCGGTCGGCATAGGGGCCCGACTGCGCGTCGGCGGGGATGATCTCGTTGATGTCGACGAGCAGGCGCGCGCGCGAATCATAGCGGTTGGGGATCGACGCGATCACCAGCCAGCCGAGGATGCAGATCCCCCAGGCGACGCCGAGCACCAGCCAGCGGCGCGTCCAGACGCTGTGCAGCGCCACCCGGAATTCGTCGTAAAGGCCGTTCATTGTCTCGTGTCAGTCCTTGGCAATCGAGAGGGTCTTCGCGGGAGTGGCGCCGGGGCGCGTCAGAACATGCTTTCGGGGATGATGATCACGTCGCCGGGCTGCAGCTTGACGTTCGCCTTGATGTCGCCGCGCTTGATCAGGTCGTTGAGGCGCAGCGCATATTCCTGCTGCTTGCCCGTGCCCTTGTCGTGGCGGACGAGGCGCGCCTTGTTGCCCGCGGCATATTCGCCGAGCCCGCCGACCGCGATCATCGCGTCGAGCACGGTCATGTTCGCGCGGAACGGGATCGAGGCGGGCTTTTCGGTCGCGCCGACGACGCGCACCTGCTGCGAGAAAGTGCTGTTGAAGCTGGTGACGATCACGCTGACGATCGGGTCGGTGATATATTGGCTGAGCTGGAGCTTGAGGTCCTGCTGCAGCATCGTCGGGGTCTTGCCGACCGCGGGCATGTCGGTGATCAGCGGGGTGGTGATGCGGCCGTCGGGGCGCACCTGGACCTTGCCGCCGAGTTCGGGATTGCGCCATACGAAGATCTGGAGCTCGTCGAGCGGGCCGATGATATATTCCTCGCCGGGGCCTTCCTGGCTCTGGACGAAGTTCGCGCTGGGAAGCTGCGGCGCGGCGCTGCCGCCGCCCATGCAGCCGGTGAGCGCGGTCGCGGCGATGCCGGAGACGAGGGCCACGCGCGCGGCGCGAAGGGCGGGGGAGGACGTCGTCATCAAATCACCTTTCCTGCGGGCAGGGGCAGCGCCGCGGGCTAAATGCCCGGGACGAAAGCCAATGCGTCAGGATCAGCGATGACGGAAAAGGGTGAATATACCGTTAGTAGTCGGCCAGGTTTACACCGCGCTCGTCGCGATCTGTTCCGGGGCGGGACAGAAATGGGCTTTTGCCGTGCCCTCCCCCTCGATGGGGGAGGCAGCGAGACTTGGAAGCTTGCTTCCTAGTCGCAGCGGTGGGGGTGTGGTCTCGGTCTGAACCGACGGTGCAAGGACGCACCATCACCCTCATCCAACTCCGTCTAATCGAGGGAGAAGGAAATCAGACCAGCATCTCCCGCGCCGGCCCCTGCCCGAGGAAGGCCGAGGGGCTGGCGGTGGCACCATAGGCACCCGCCTGGAAGATCGCGACGAGGTCGCCGACGTCGCCGCGCGGGAGCGCGACCTGGTCGCCGAGGCGGTCCAATGGCGTGCAGAGGCAGCCGACGACCGATACCGTCTCGACCGGATCGGCGCCGAAACGGTTCGCCAGCGCGATCGGATAGTTACGGCGGATCACCGTGCCGAAATTGCCGCTCGCGGCGAGCTGGTGGTGGAGGCCGCCGTCGGTGACGAGGAAGGTCTCGCCATGGCTGGTCTTCCGGTCGACGACGCGCGTGAGATAGACCCCCGCCTCGGCGACGAGCCAGCGGCCGAGTTCCATCGCGAAGCGGCTCGCACCGAGCATCGGGTCGCGCGCGGAGAGCGTTTTCGCCAGCGCGTCGCCGACCGCCTTGGCATCGACCGCGACGTCGCCGGGGAAGTAAGGCACGCCCATGCCGCCGCCGAGGTTGACGAGCGGCGGGACAGCGCCCGCCTCATTCGCGAGCCGCGCCGCGAGCGCGACCGTCTGCACCTGCGTGTCGGCGATGGCCGCGGCATCAAGTGCCTGCGATCCCGCGAAAATATGGAAACCCTGCCAGTCGGCGCCGGCGCCCAACAGGCGGCGGACGAGCGCGGGCACTTCGGCGGCGTCGACCCCGAAGGGCTTGGCGCCGCCGCCCATCTTCATCCCCGATCCCTTCAAGTCGAAGTCGGGATTGACGCGCACCGCGAGCCGCGGGGTCACCCCGAGCCGCGCACCGATCGCGAGTGCGCGTTCGCCCTCGCCCGCCGATTCGAGGTTGAGCGTCGCGCCGGCCTTGATCGCGGCTTCGAGTTCGCGGTCGCGCTTGCCGGGGCCCGCAAAGCTGATGTGCCCCGCCGCCATGCCGCTCGACCGCGCGGCCTGCAGCTCGCCCCCCGAGGCGACGTCGAGCCCGTCGACCATCGCCGCCATATGGCCGAGCAGCGGGCCATAGGGGTTGGCCTTCATCGCATAATGGAGCTGGACCTCGGCGGGCATCGCGGCGCGCCATTCGGCGACGCGCGCGGTCAACATCTGCGAGTCATAGACGAAGAGCGGCGTGTCGCCCGCTTCCTCGACGAGCTCGTCGGCGCGGCGGCCCCCGATCAGCAGCATGCCGTCGGCGTCGGCGGCAAAGCCGGGCGGGATCGGACCGTGCGGCTTCATGCTGCCACCTTCCAGCCCGCGGCGATCGCGACGCGGTCGAGCTTGCCATTGGGGTTGCGCGGCAGCTCGCTGCGCCATTCGATCGCCTGCGGCTGCATGAAATTGGGCAGGTTGGCTTTCAGATAGGCGGCGAGCGCGTCGCGGTCGGCGTCGCCCTTGCCGCGCACGATCAGGACGATCGCGGCGCCGAGCCGTTCGTCGGGGATACCGAAAGCGACCGCCTCGAAAATCTGGCCCGAGGCGACTGCGACATCCTCGACCTCGGTCGGGCTGACGCGGTTGCCTGCGGTCTTGATCATCGCATCATCGCGGCCGACGAAATAAAGCAAGCCGTTGGCGTCGCGGCGCACCGTGTCGCCCGACCACACCGCCATGCCGCCATAGGCCGAGGCACGCGGCGCGGGCCTGAAGCGCAAAGCAGTTCGTTCTACATCCTGCCAATAGCCCTGCGCGACGAGCGGCCCGCAATGGACGAGTTCGCCGGGTTCCTCATCGGCGGTGATCGTACCGTCGGGGCGGCAGATCAGGATTTCGGCGTGCGGGATAGCGCGGCCCATCGAGGTCGGATGAGCGGCGACGAGCTTGGGCTCGAGGAAGGTCGAGCGGAAGGCTTCGGTGAGGCCGTACATCGGATAGATATCGGCGTTGGGGAAGGTCGCTGCCATCGCGTCGATCAGCGACGGGGTGAGCGCTCCGCCGCTGTTGGTCAGGCGCCTGAGGTGCGCCGCAGTCTCGGCAGGCCAGTCGCTTTCGACGAGTTGCACCCAGAGCGGCGGCACTCCGGCGAGCGCCGTGGCGCCATGCCGCGCGACCGCCTTCACGACGTCGCGCGGCGTGAGATAGTCGAGCGGCGCGACCGCGGCGCCGGCATACCAGGTCGAGAGCAGCTGGTTCTGGCCGTAATCGAAGCTGAGCGGCAGCACCGCGAGGATGCGGTCGGCGGGGACGAGCTTTAGATAGGAGGCGACGCTTTCGGCGCCGAGCCAGAGATTGGCGTGGCTGAGCATCACCCCCTTGGGGCGTCCGGTCGAACCGCTGGTGTAAAGGATGGCCGCTAGGTCGCCGGGCTCGGCGAGCGACGGCGGAAGCCCCTGCCCGCCCGAATCGATGACCTCCTCGGCGATCTTGATATCCTGCACGACGCAGTCGATGGGCAGGCCGTCGCCGAGCGTGTCCGACCGCGCGGCGTTGGTGACGAGCAGCTTGGCGCCGCTGTCGGTCAGGATATGCGCGACCTGCGGCGCTTTCAGCAGCGGGTTCACCGGCACATGGATCAGCCCCGCGCGCGCCGCAGCGAGCGGCATCAGGCAGGCGAGCCGCGTCTTGGCGCTCCAGCTCGCGACGCGCTCGCCGGGGCCACCCGTCTGTTCGAGCAACCACGAGGCGAGGCGGCCGACGCCGGCGTCGAGCTCGCCGAACGTCATGACCTTGTCGCCGGTCAGCAGCGCGGGCGCATCGACCGCGCCGCAGCGGGCGAGATGGTCGATCGGGCGCGACGATGGGCTTGGCGGGTCGGTCATCGGTTCTTTAGGACTGGGTGATAGAGCGCCAGCCTATGCAAGGGAACGGTGAACATCGCGCTAATGATGAAGCCGGGCTGCCCGCGGACGCGCGCGCGGCCGGCTCCGCGTCGCCGTTCGACCGCGCTTCGTGGTTCGACCTGCTCGCCGCGCACGGTTTTGCAGGTGAAGGGCGGGTCGATACGCAGGGAAGCGCGGAGCCGGTGACCGCCTGGCTGCCGCTGCGCCGCGATCGTGCGGGGCAATTTAGCGGGCTCACCAACTGGTACAGCTTTTCGATCCGGCCGCTCTTCACCGGCGAAGGTGATCGCAAGGCCGCAATGCGCAGCCTGTTCGCGAACGTCCGGAAACGCGCCGCGCGGCTGACGCTTTATCCCGTGCCCGACGCCGAACAGGCGGAGCTTTCGGCGGCGCTGCGCAGCGCCGGCTGGTGGATGAAGGCCACCGCGGCGGGCGACCGCCATTGGCTCGACCTCGACGGCATGAGCCACGACGACTGGTGGGAAAGCCGCCCCGGCGCGCTCAAGAACACCGTCAAGCGCAAGGCCAAGAAGGGCGTGGTCGATCTCCAGCTGTTGACCGAATATGATCCGGGCAGCTGGGCCGCCTATGAAAGCATCTATGCCGCGAGCTGGAAGCCCGAGGAGGGCGACCCCGCGCTGCTGCGCGCCTTTGCCGAGAGCGAGAGCCGGCGCGGGACGTTCCGCATGGGGATCGCGCGGATCGAGGGCATCCCGGTCGCGGCGCAGTTCTGGACGGTCGAGGACGGCACCGCCTTCATTCACAAGCTGGCGCATGTCGAGGACAGCCTCAAAGCCTCGCCGGGGACGCTGCTGTCGGCGGCGCTGTTTCGCCATGTGATCGAGGTCGATGGCGTCGCGCGCGTCGATTTCGGCACCGGCAACGACGGCTACAAGAAGGACTGGATGAACCGGCACGAGCCGCTGTGGCGATTGGAGGCTTTCAATCCGGCGCGCATCGCGGCATGGGGGCCCGCGATAAAGACTTTTGCGCGCTCGAAGCTGGGGCGCGAGTGAGGACGCGATGACCGATACCCCCGCCGCCACCGTAGACGCGACGCTGCGCGCGCTGCTCGCCGACATTTTGGGCCTAGGCGAGGTCCGTGCCGCGGCGCTGACCGAGGAGAGCGGGTTGTTCGGCGAACTGCCCGAATTCGACTCGATGGCGGTTGCGACGGTCCTGACCGAAATGGAAGATCGTCTCGGCATCATCATCGACGACGACGAGATCGACGGCGAGATTTTCGAAACCTATGGCAATTTGCTGGCCTTTTCGCTGCGCAAAGTGACCGGCTGATATCGTCCGGGCGCGCATGGGCGAACATCTTCTGCGCATAGAGCCCGCCGGCGCGCCACGCGCGACCGTGCTGATCGTCCCGCCGCTCTTCGAGGAAGCGAACCGTGCGCGCCGCACGCTGGCGCTGGCGATGCGCGCGCTCGCGGCGCGCGGGTTCGCGGCGGCGATGCCCGATTTGCCGGGGCAGAACGAGAGTTTGGTCGCGCTGGAGGATGTCGACCTTGCCGGGTGGCAGGCAGCGCTGGCGGCGGCTGCCGCGGAGATCAGCGGGCCCTTGCTCGTCGCGTCGGCGCGCGGCGGAGCGTTGATCGATCATCGGGTGAAGGCATCGGCCTGGTGGCGACTCGCCCCGGTCGGTGGCTCATTGCTGCTGCGCACGCTCCTGCGCGCGCGGGTGTCGGCAGATCGCGAGGCGGGGGTCACGTCGTCGCTGGAAAGCCTGACCGAGACGGCGAAGAGCGAACCCCTGCTGCTCGCGGGCAACCGGCTTTCGCCTGCAATGATCGCGCAGCTGGGCAGCGCCGAGGTTCAGCCGGTCGAGCCGCTGCGCAGCGTCGCGCTCGGCGCCGACGGAATCGCGGGCACGCCCCTGTGGCTGCGCGCCGAACCGGGCGAGGATGCGGCGATGGCCGAGGCGATCGCCGAGGATATTACGGCTTGGGGGGCGGCATGCGGCGTCAGCTGAGCTTCGTCTGCGAGGGCGCGGCGCTCGCCGCGACGCTCGACGAGGCGCCAGGAACGAGCGGACTTTTGATCGTGTCGGGCGGCAACGAGATCCGCAGCGGCGCGCATCGCGGCATGGCGGTACTGGCGCAGCGCGTGGCCGAGGCGGGGCATCCGGTGCTGCGCTTCGACCGCCGCGGGATCGGCGACAGCGAGGGCGACAATGGCGGCTACCGGTCGAGCGGGCCCGACATCGCCGCGGCGGTTGCCGCCTTTCGCGAAGCCGCCCCGCAGGTGACGCTCGTGACGGCGTTCGGCAATTGCGACGCGGCGAGCGCGCTGCTGCTGCACCAGCCGCAGCCGTTGGACGGGCTGATCCTCGCCAATCCCTGGACCTATGAGGACGAGTGCGGCGACGGCGAGGAAACCGACCCACCCACCCTGCCCCCGGCCTCGGCGATCCGCGCGCGTTATCTGGCGCGGCTGAAGGACCCTCGAAGCCTGCTGCGGCTGGTGAAGGGCGAAGTCGATTTCAGGAAACTCGCGAGGGGGCTGGCAGCAATCGGGAAGAAACCGGCGGCGCCGGCGTTCGGGAGCCTGGCCGACGAACTCGATGCGGCGCTGGCGGACGTCTTCTTCCCGGTGACGATATTACTCGCGACGGGGGACCGGACGGCGCAGGCGTTCATGGAGAAGCTCGCGCCGTCGCTGGCTTATATCGAGGCGAAACCGGGGTCGATCCGGGTCGAGCGGCTGGCGAGCCCGTCGCACAGCTTCGCGGGGGACGATGGCGAGTGGCTGGCGGGGCGAATTTTGGCGGCGCTCAGCTAGAAATATTTTCGCGCAGAGGCGCAGAGATCGCAGAGAAGAAGAAATTGTTCACGCGGAGACGCGGAGAGGATTGCCCACCCCGTTCGTGCTGAGCTTGTCGAAGCACAGTCCTTCTCCTACCCCGAAGAGAAGAACGGTCCTTCGACAAGCTCAGGGCGAACGGATCTTGGTTATCTCCGCGGCGCCGCGGCGCCGCGTGAACCAAATCCTCTGCGACCTCTGCGCCTCTGCGCGAATCTTTTCCCACCTAGGCGTCAGGCATCCACCATCGCGTGATACTCCGCCTCGGCCAAAAACCGCTCTGCATCCAGCGCGGCCATGCAGCCCATGCCCGCCGCGGTCACTGCCTGGCGGTAGACCTTGTCGGTCACGTCGCCGGCCGCGAACACGCCCGGGATCGAAGTCAGCGAGGTGCCCGGGGTGATCTCCAGATAGCCGTCGGCGTCGAGCGGGAGCTTGCCCTTGAACAACTCGGTCGAGGGGCTGTGGCCGATCGCGACGAAGCCGCCGTCGGTCGGCTCGTGGCTCGCCGCACCGGTGACGGTGTCGATCAGGTCGACGCCGACGAGCCCCGACACGCCCTCGCCCGCGACGAAGCGGTCGACCTTCTTGTTCCAGAGCACCTTGATCTTGGGGTTGGCAAACAGCCGGTCCTGCAGGATCTTTTCGGCGCGGAGATGATCGCGGCGGTGGATCAAGGTCACATCGTCGCTGTGGTTGGTGAGGTAGAGCGCTTCCTCGACCGCGGTGTTACCGCCGCCGATCACCACGACCTTCTTGCCGCGATAGAAGAAGCCGTCGCAGGTCGCGCAGGCCGAGACGCCCTTGCCGCCGAGTTCCTGCTCGCCCGCCACCCCGAGCCATTTGGCCTGCGCGCCGGTCGCAATCACGAGGGTTTCGGCGAGATAGACGTCGCCGCCGTCGCCGGTGAGCTTGAACGGGCGCGCCGACAGGTCGACGTCGACGATCGTGTCCCAGATCATGCTGGTGCCGACATGCACCGCCTGCGCGGTCATCTGCTCCATCAGCCACGGGCCCTGGATCACCTCGGCATAGCCGGGGTAATTTTCGACGTCGGTGGTGATGGTGAGCTGGCCGCCGGGCTGAAGCCCCTGCACGACGATCGGCATCATGCCCGCGCGCGCCGCGTAAATGGCGGCGGACAGGCCCGCGGGGCCGGAGCCGAGGATGAGCATCTTGGTTTCGTGGATGGCGGGCATGGTCGTCTTTCTATCCCTGTGGCGGAGCGCACAGATGGGTGTTGCCAATCGCGCTAGCAAGGGACAGGCTGCAGGCCAAGGGGAGTGTGCCGCGATGGCGAGCTGGTGGGAGAGACATGGCGTACCGCGATTGATCAAATGCGCCTGTTCGCAGGGGCAGATCATGAAGGTGCGCAGCAAGATCGTGCCGCATGCGGCGGGCGACATACTCGAGCTTGGCTGTGGCGGCGGGATCAACATGGAATTCTACGATGGGGCCCGCGTGAAGAGCTTCACCGGGCTCGACCCCTCGCCCGAATTGCTGGCGATGAGCCGCGCGGCGGCGGCGGCGCACGGGATCAATGCCGATATCCAGACCGGGGTCGGCGAGGCGATGCCGTTCGGGGACGCGCGCTTCGACACGGTGGTGACGACCTTCACCCTCTGCTCGGTCGCCGAACAGAAAGCGGTGCTGAGCGAAATCCGGCGGGTGCTGAAGCCCGGCGGCACCGCGCTGTTCCTCGAACATGGCGGCGCCCCCGATCCGGGGGTCGCCAAATGGCAGCGGCGGATCGAACCGCTGTGGAAGCGCATCGGCGGCAATTGCCACCTCACGCGGCCTATTTCGGACGCCTATGCCGCGGCGGGCTTCGCGGTCGAGCGGCAGGGTGCGCACTATATGCCCAAGACGCCGCGGCCCTTCGGCTGGGTCGAATATGGCGCCGCCCGGCCGCACTGACCACGAAAGGACAGCGAGATGACGCGTTTCTTTCTACCCCTCTTGGCTCTCTTCCTGCTGCTGGCACCGGCCAGCGCCGAGGCGCGCAAGGTCGCACTGGTGATCGGCAACACCAGCTACGCGCATGCGAGCGCGCTCGCGAACCCCGCCAACGACATCAGGATCGTTGCCGACGCCGCGAAACAGGCGGGGTTCGACGAGGTCGTCGTCGCGACCGATCTCACAAACCAGGCCTTCCAGAACAGCATGCGCGATTTTCGCGCCAAGGCGAACGGCGCCGACGTCGCGATGGTCTATTTCGCGGGGCACGGGATCGAGGCGCAGGGCAAGAACTGGCTGCTCCCCACCGACGCGAAGCTCGAATCGGACCTCGACCTGCCCTATGAGGCGATCGAGCTCGACCGGCTGATGGAGGCGGTGTCGGGCGCGCAGATCCGCATGGTCGTGCTCGACGCGTGCCGCAACAATCCCTTCGGCAGCAAATGGCGCTCGGGCACGCGCGCGGTGGCGCGCGGCATGGCGGGGGTCGAGGCCGACGATGTGCTCGTGATCTTCGCCGCCGCGCCGGGGCAGACCGCGAGCGACGGCACAGGCGCGAACAGCCCCTTTGCGCTAGCGCTCGCGCGGCGGCTGCCCGAGGCCGACCTGCCGGTACAGCTGCTCGGCGGGGCGATCCGCGACGATGTGCTCGCGGCGACGGGGGGCAACCAGCGGCCCTTCGTCAGCGCGAGCATCACCGGCACGCCGGTCTATCTGGTGCCGCGCACTGTGCCGACGCTCGTCGCCGCAGCGCCGGCGGTGCCCACCGGCGACCGCACCGCGAGCGAGGAGATTTTCTGGAAGGGCGCGCTCGCCGAAAGCAGCGTGCGCGCGTTCAGCGCCTATCTGTCGGAATTTCCGAGCGGGCGTTATGCCGGCGATGCGTCGGATGCGATCGCGCGGCTGCTGACGCCGAGCGCCGACGGCGGCGGGCTGCGTGGCGGCAAATATCGTGTGTCGGACATCGTCATCGAATGCGTGAAGGTCACGGGTTTTCTCGGGCTGCCCGACCAACTGTTCCTGCGCTTCGGCGGCAGCAAGCGCTTTCCCGAAAGCAAGAAGGACAGCTACACGATGAAAAAGGGCCAGCGCTGGGTGGTGCCGCGCAGCTTCGATTTCGACGGCAATTCGACGGTGCAGCTGCTCGAGGACGACGATGTCGGCGGGAACGACATCCTCGGCACGATCGACCTCGAGCCGCGGGTGGGGAATTTTACGCGCACGATCAACGGGGATCGGAGCGAATATAAGGTGACGTATCGGGTGAGCGCGGAATGAGACCTTGAGATCCTCCCCGTTCCGGGGAGGATCGCCTCAGTCTATTCCTTCTCCCCCACCTCGACCAGACCGTGCCCGACGCTCACGCGCTCGTCGAAGACGAAGCAGCTGCCGTGCCAGCGGCTTGTCGCCGCGGGCACCTGTTCGAGATAGGCGAGGATGCCGCCCTTGAGGTGCACGACATCGTCGATGCCTTCGCTGCGGAGATATGCCGTCGATTTTTCGCAGCGGATGCCGCCGGTGCAGAACATCGCGATGCGCTTGCCGGCAAATTCGTCGGCATGCTCGCGCCACCAGCCGGGGAAGTCGCCGAAGCTCTTCGTCTGCGGGTCGATCGCGCCGTCGAAGCTGCCGTAACCGACCTCGAAGCCGTTGCGCGTATCGATCACGACCGTATCGGGATCGGCGATCACCGCGTTCCAGTCGGCGGGCGCAACATAGCGGCCGACGTCGCGCGACGGGTCGATGCCGGGTATCTTCATCGTCACGATTTCCTTCTTCAGCCGCACCTTCAGCCGCTGGAAGGGCATGGCGGCGGCGGCCGAATATTTGACGTCGAGGTCGGCGCAATCGGGCAGCGCGCGGATATGCGCGATGACCGCGGCGATGCCGGATTCGGGGGCGGCAATGGTGCCGTTGATGCCTTCGCGGGCGAGCAGCAGCGTGCCCTTGACGCCGTTTGCGGCGCAGAGGTCGAGCAGGGGCTGGCGCAGCGCGGCGGGGTCGTCGAAGGGCGCGAAGCGGTAGAGGGCGGCGACGGTGAAGGTCATGATCGGCCGCCCATAGCCGTTCAGGCGCGCGAGGGCAGCGCCATTTTTATCTCACGCAAAGACACAAAGAGGGCAGTTCCTACCGGAAGCAGCGCGACGCAATCGCGCGAAGCGCTTTTTTTTGTCGCCTGCGGCGACAAGCTTCGATTGCTGGGGCAGCGCGACCTCATTTGTGTCTTTGTGTGAGACCTTCTTTCTCTCTTCGTGCCTTTGCGCCTTTGCGTGAGACAAAATCAAAACCGCCCTCGCGGCCCCGCCCTACCCGAACGGATCGCCCCGCCCCGTCGCATATTGCGCCATCGCCATCGTGGTCCATTGCGCGTTGACGCGGATGCAGCTGGGAAAAACGCTGGCGTCGGTGACCAGCACATTGGTCGTCCCGTGAACGCGGCATTCGGGGTCGACGATGCCATATTGGGGGTTCTCGTTGATCGCATTGCCGCCGTGCGGGTGGCTGCTCGACAGCGTCAGATCATCCTGCTGCTTGATCTCGCGATGGAAAAATTCGTCGATATCCTCGCCGCGGGCGATCGTCTTGCCGCTGGCGAGCGCGGGATAGCATTCGACCGCCCCCGCGGCGAAATGGACCTTGGTCAAGGTCGCCATCGCGTCGCGCAGCACCGGCAGATCGTCCTCAACGTCGAGGCGGAAGTTGAGCTTGCCGTCGACCACCTGCCCGCGCCGGTCGGCGGGGAAGAGGATGCCCGCAGAATGGACGCGGCTGAAATTCTTCATCCGCTGGGCATGGGTGCCGAACCAGCCGGGCATCAGCGACGCCATCGCCATCGGCGGCTGGAAATGGCTTTCGAGCAGATATTTACCGCAGTCGACATAGCTCGACATCTGGTCCTCGTCCCACGCATTGCCGCCGACGCCATCGGGCATCAGCGCCACGACGGGCGAGGCGACGTTGAGCGAGATCTGGTAGCCGGTGCCCTCGATGCCGCTGGCGTCGAGCAGCTTCGACGAGGCGATCGTGCCGCCCGCGACGACCACGCCGACGCGCACGCGAACGATGCGTTTCGACCCGTCGGGCATCACCAGCCGCACCGCCTCGGCCTCAAGCTTGCCGTTTGCCGCCTCCTGCCAGAGAATCTCCTCGGCCTTGGTTTCGGCCAGGATGCGCGCTCCATGGTCGCGGCACGCTGCGGGCAGATAGGTCTGCGCCATCCCCATGCGCCGCCCATAGGGGCAGCCCGAGTTGCAATAGCCGCAATAGGCGCAGGCATTGGGGGTATTCGGCGGCCCGAAATTCTTGTCGAACCAGTCGGTGATCGCGCGCTTTTCGCACGGGTCGGTCGACGCGGCGGCATGCGCGTGCCAGCCGCCCAACAGGTGCGTGCCATTGTGACGCCCGCTGCGCGGTTCGGCGCGCGCGATGCCGAGCTTCGCCTGCACCGCGTCGTAACTCGCATGAAACGCGGCGGCGTCGATCGGCGCGCCGATGCTCGCCCATTTGGCCAACACGTCGGGCGCGTCGGGATGCGTCCGCCCGGGCTCGTTGATGCGCAGGCAGATGCCGTTGTTGACCGTCGATGAGCCGCCGACGCAGCGCCCCTGGAAGATCACGAAATCGCTGTTGGTCGTGGTCTGCACCCCGCCATGCTTGTAGAGCGCAGCGATCATCTCGAGCTCGTGATGGGTGATGCGCGGCGAGGGATAGAAGGGTCCCGCCTCGACGATCAGCACCTTATAGCCCTGCGCCGCGACATTATGCGCCGCGACCGCGCCGCCCGCGCCCGATCCGATCACGACGACGTCATATTCGTCGGCGAGCGTCGCGGCGTCGAGGATATGGTCGGCGTGGATTTCGCGCCCCGCGACGTCTTCGATCTCGAGTTCGGGCGGGACGATGCGGTCGCGGAACTTGGGCAGGGTGAAGCCGATCTGGGCATGCACCGGGTTCGTCTTGTTGGCGACCTGCCCGGCGTCGCGCGGCTGGTCGCCGCCCTGCCAATAGCCGTAATAGCAGGCGTAGATGATCCCGCGCAGCCGCGCCATGTCCTGGAACAGGTCGAAGTCGCTGTTCTGCAGGCGATTCGCCACGCGTTCGGCGCGGGTTTCGACCTCGAGTTCGACGAACACCGGCCCCAGCGCCAGCTCGGTCATGTCGAGCGAGAATTGCAGCTCGTCGAGCTTGGTCCCGCCGACCTTGCCGAACAAGGTCGCGACATTCTGAACGACGTCGTCGGCGGTGATGACCATGTCGACGTCGTGGAACAGCGCCTCGGTCAGCGTCTTCAGAAATTTGAGTTGCCCGAAATTGAACGGTGCCGTCATCGCCCTGCCCCCCTACTGTCCCTCACCCCAGATGCGGGCCTATAAGGAGGAAAAGCAAGGCGGTATTGTACCGGAACGGCAGCTATACTTCGCCCTCGAACATATCCTCGCGCCAGGCCGCGCGATCCGTCTCGCCGCGGGGCGAGGCGAGATAGCGGCTCCACGCCGCGCTTTCGTGCGCGACGATGCCGAGCTCCCATACACAGAAGGTCGGGCGCACGACCCCGGCGGCGGGCGGATAGGCGGGATCGAAGGCTTCGAAGGCGGTCATATCGCCCATGCGGTACCACACCGCCTCCCACAATTCGTTCGAACCGCGCCACACCGAGGCGAGCAGGAAGTGGAAATCGGCGCCGCAGCGGTGGAGGATGACGAAGCCGCAATCGCCCTCGGTTATGTCGGCGGCGGCGGGCGCGGCGAACCAGGCGTCGGCCTGCGCGGCCACCGTGTCGGGCACCGGCGCATCGGGGGCGGTCAGGTGGTAGAGCTTGAGCGCCGCGCCCCCTGCCTCGCGTAGGCCCGCGAAGCGCGCGTGCTTGGCATAGTGGCGATAGGCGGGATCGACAGCGGCGGACATGGCGAACTCCTTTTTGTTCGTTCTATGTTCTAATTGCTGCCATCGATGCTGGCAAGCGCTCAGGCGGCGTCGCGTGCCGCCTTGAGGAACAGCCCGGCCGACAGCAGCCACAGCGCGGCGAAGAGGCTCGTTCCGAGCACCGCCTCGTAAAGCCCCGCCGCGCCCGCCGAACCGAGCCCCGCCGCGAGCGCCGCGACGCCGATGCCGACCTGCACCACCGCGACCGCGGCCATCGTGCGCGCCATGCCCGCGGCGCGATATTTGCCGATCGCCGCGCCGACGATCGCGACGAGCAGCACCGCGGCGAAGAGCAGGTTCCAGACATTGCCCTCGTCGCCGAGGAAGCCGACCGCGCCATTGACCCACACGAGCAGCAGCCCCGCGAGCAGGCCGACCGCGGCGCCCGCGCGATAGAAGATGTTGCGGCTCATCCGCACCGCGACCTCGAAGCCGCAGCCGACGGTGCCGAACATCGCGCCGGCGACGAGGAAATCGCCGGCCGTCCACATCACCCCGTCGGTAAACCGCATCGCGACCAGCGGCACCGCGAGCAGCGCGAGCGCCCCGCCCCAGCCGATCAGCCGCCAGGGCATGCCGCCGCGCTTGCCCGTTTCGTTCGTCATAACGCTCATGAAAGCCTCCCGGAAAATGGAGGCCATGCCGTGCCCACCGCCGCGGGTGAGCGTCATGAGCGAAAGCTGAGCAATCGCTGAAAAGCGCGGGCTCAGCGCACCGCGACGGTCAGGTGGCCGATGCCCGCTATATGTTCGAGCCGGTCGCGGACCGCGGCGCAGGGCAGCGCGCCCTCAACCTCGACGATCGCGGCGTGCGCGCCGGGGCCGACGCGCCAGACGTGGAGGTCGACGAGGCGCACGCCGTCCATCGCCGCGACCTCGCGCTGGACCGCGTCGGCGATGCGCCCGTCGGTCTCGTCGAGCAGCACCGCGGCGGTGTCGCGCATCAGGCTCCACGACCAGCGCGCGATGACGATCGCCCCGACGATGCCCATCGCGGGGTCCATCCAGCGCATGCCGAGATAGCGCCCCGCGAGCAGCGCGGCGATCGCGAGCACCGAGGTCAGCGCATCGGCGAGCACATGCAGATAGGCCGAGCGGAGATTATTGTCGTGGCCATGCGCGTGGTGGCGATCATGGCCATGATGGTCGTGATCATGCTGGTGGCCATGGTCGCGCCCGCCCATCAGCAGCAGCGCGCTGACGATGTTCACCGCCAGGCCGATGACGGCGACCAGTGTCGCGCTGGCGAAATCGACGCGTTCGGGATCGATCAGCCGCAGCACCGATTCGACCGCGATGCCGATCGCGAACAGGCCGAGGATCAGCGCCGAGGCGAAGCCGGTGAGGTCGCCGACCTTGCCCGTCCCGAAGCTGTAGCGCGGATTGTCGCGGTGGCGCTTGGCATAACCATAGGCGACCGCCGCGAGACCCAGCGCGCCGGCGTGCGTCGCCATATGGAAGCCGTCGGCGAGCAACGCCATCGACCCGGTAACATAGCCCGCGACGATCTCGCCGACCATCATCACCGCGGTCAGCGCGACAACCCACAGGGTGCGCCGCGCATTGTCGTCGTGCGACGCGGCGAGGAAGTCGTGATTGTGCGGCGCGGCGGTCATGCGCTTCAATCGAATAGTATTTTGCCGCGTAACGCAAGGCGTGTCGGGTCGGGGTGGGTCGGCGGGGCAGCTCTTCTTGCGAGCAGTCAGGTGCCGAAGGTCACCAGCCCGCGCGCGTCAATCGTCCACGCCGGGTTCCAGGCGATTTCCCAAGCGTGGTCGTCGGGATCGGCGACATAGCCGCGAAAACCGCCGGGCGGCGGCGCATCGGGCGCGCGCAGCAGGGTACCCCCGGCGGCGAGGAGCCGGTCGATCGCGGGCTGCACCTCGGCCTCCGAGCCGACATTGTGCGCGAGCGAAAAGGCGCTGGGACGCCGGAGCCCGCTGCGGTTCATGTCGGTCTCGAGCGCGGGCTGGAGGAAGGTGCCGAGCATCAACCCGTTCATCTGATAGAAGATGATCTCCTCATTCTCGAACACCGGCGCCCAGCCGAAACCCTCGACATAGAAACGCCGCGATGGCGCAAGCGCGGCGACGCCCAGAGTGATGACCGAGATTTGCTGCTGCATGCGACGGCTCCTTTGCTGCGCCAACGCGGCGCGGCGAAGGGCGTTCCGGTCAGGCCCCCGCCTTCCTCTTCCGGCGATAGGCATGCAGCAACGGCTCGGTGTAGCCCGACGGCTGCACCACGCCCTCGAAGATCAGCGCACGGGCGGCCTGCCAGGCGATGCCGTCGGGGGTCAGTACCTCATACAGCGGGTCGCCCGCGTTCTGCGCGTCGACCTTGGCCGCCATGCGCGTCAGCGCGGCGTCGACCTGTGCCTCGCTGCACACGCCGTGGAGCAGCCAGTTGGCGAGCGCCTGGCTGGCAATCCGCAAGGTCGCGCGGTCCTCCATCAGCCCGACATCGTCGATATCGGGGACCTTCGAGCAGCCGACCCCCTGGTCGATCCAGCGCACGACATAGCCCAAAATGCCCTGGCAATTATTGTCGAGCTCGCGGGTGATCTCGGCCGCGCTCCAGTTGCGCCCCGTCGCGACCGGGATGTTCAGCAGCCGGTCCAGCGACGGCACCGCCTCGCCCGCGATCTCCTTCTGCCGCGCGAAGACATCGACCATGTGATAGTGCAGCGCGTGCAAGGTCGCCGCGGTCGGCGACGGCACCCACGCGGTGTTCGCGCCCGATTTCGGATGGCCGATCTTCGCCTCGAGCATCGCTTTCATGAGGTCGGGCATCGCCCACATGCCCTTGCCGATCTGCGCCTTGCCCGAAAGCCCGCAGGCGAGGCCGATACGCACATTGCGATCCTCGTAGCTAGCGATCCAGTCGCTCGCCTTCATCTCGCCCTTGGGGATCATCGGCCCCGCGCGCATCGAGGTGTGGATCTCGTCGCCGGTGCGGTCGAGGAAGCCGGTGTTGATGAAGACGATGCGGTCCTTCACCGCATGGATGCACGCGGCAAGGTTCGCGCTGGTGCGGCGCTCCTCGTCCATCACCCCGACCTTGATCGTGTGGCGCGCGAGGCCGAGCATATCCTCGACCGCGTCGAACAGCCGGTTCGTGAAGCCGCATTCCTCGGGCCCATGCTGCTTGGGCTTGACGATATAGATGCTGCCCGCGCGGCTGTTCTTCAGGTCGCCGAGGCCCTTCAGATCGTGGAGCGAACAGAGGCTGGTGAACACCGCGTCGCAAATCCCCTCGGGCACTTCGCTGCCGTCGGCGAGCCGGACCATCGGGGTCGTCATCAGATGGCCGACATTACGCACGAACATCACGCTGCGGCCCGGCAGGACGAGATTTTCGGCCGCGGGTGTGACCCAGTAGCGGTCGGGCTCCATCGCGCGGGTGACGGTCTCGCCGCCCTTGTCGAAGCGCTCGACGAGATCGCCGCGCATCAGCCCGAGCCAGTTGGCATAGCCGAGGACCTTGTCCTCGCCGTCGACCGCCGCGACACTATCCTCAAGGTCGATGATCGTCGTCAGCGCCGCCTCGAGCCGCACGTCGGCGATGCCCGCGGGATCGGTCTTGCCGATCGGATGCGTCAGGCTGCGCACGACATGGATGTGCAGGCCGTTGTGGCGCAGCAGGAAATCACTGTCCATCTTGCCCGCGAGCTGCGCGGAATCGGCGAGCTCGAGAACCTTGCCGTCCCAATCGGCCCACGAACCCGACGCCAGCGGCACCGTTTCGTCGAGGAACGCCTTGGCGCGCGCGATCACCGCCGCACCGCGCTCCGCATCATAGCCGCCGGGCTTCGCCGGCGGTGCGGCGAGCGCGTCGGTGCCGTAGAGCGCGTCGTAAAGGCTGCCCCAGCGCGCATTGGCGGCGTTGAGCGCGAAGCGCGCGTTCAGCGCGGGCACGACGAGTTGCGGCCCCGCCATCGTCGCGATCTCGGGATCGACGTTCGTCGTGCCGACCTGAAACGGCGCGGGTTCGGGCGCCAGATAGCCGATGTCGCGAAGGAACGCCTGATAAGCAGCAGCGTCATGCGGCTGTCCGGCCCGGGCCTCGTGCCAAGCGTCGATCTGCGCCTGCAAATCCTCGCGCTTCGCGAGCAGCGCCGCATTTTCGGGAGCGAACCTGCCGAGCAGCGCCGCGAAGTCGCTCCAGAATTTGTCGGCGTCGAGCCCGGTTCCGGGCAGCGCGCGATCCTGCACGAAATCGACCAGCCGCGCATCGATCGACAGCCCGTGGCGGTCCAGAAATTCGGTCATTTAAGTACCCTTTGGTTCGGCGCGTTCGCGCCTGTTGGTCCGGGGAGGAAAGGGTGCCGCCCTATGCCGCGAATGGCGCATATTGGCAATGGGCGATGGCGGCTAGCTGCCCATCGTCTGACTGAACGTCAGCACGATGAATTCGGCCGGATGCGTGATCGCCAGCGTCACCGAAACGATCATGGTGCCGTCGAGGACATTCTGCCCCGTCATCGTCGTACCGAGGCCGCACTGCACCCGAAAGGCATCGCTTGCCTTGTCGCCCACCAACCCGCCCTGCTGCCACAGGCCTGTCAGGAAGCCGGAAATCGCGGCGCTGACCGTCGCCCAGGTGGTCGCGTCGTTGGGCGCGAAGGCAAAGGATTGCAGCGCAGACTTGATCGACTGCCCGATATAGATCAACTCGCGCCGCACCTGGACATAGCGATAATCTAGGCTGTTGCCGTTCAGCGTCCGCGCGCCCCACACCACGACCCCACGCCCCGGCTGCGACCGCAATATGTTGATCGCCAGCCCGTTGACCGGGGCGTTAAAACCGCCCTGCTCGTCGTCGGTGAAGACCCACAATGGCGAGGCTACCGAGGCGAGCGCGATATTCGCCGGCGCGCTCCACACGCCGTTTAGTGCGTCGTTCTGCACCCATATGCCCGCGACGATGCCGCTCGGCGGCTGGACGTTCAGCGCATCGGCCATCGCCTGCTCGATCCGCCGATACAGCGGCAGCGTGCTAGAGAGCAGATCGTCGAGCGCGGTCTGCCATTCCGCCAGCGTCTGGGGCGGCGCGAGCGGTGGATAGGCCGACCCGTCGGCCGAATATTGCGCGCCATTGCCGCTGATCCCCGCCGACGGCGGAAAGGCGGTCGCGATCGCCGCCTGCACCGATGCCAGTAGCTCGCCCCGATAGAGCGGAATCGCGCTCGCCGTCAGCAGGCCATTGATCGCATCGTTGCCGCCGTCGCCGGCCGCGAGCAACTGGGTGTAGCTGGTGTCGCTCAACGCGACGATCGATGCATTGACCGCGGGCGCATAGGCGGCGCCATAGCTGACGCCGGCAAGCGCCGGGGCGATGGCGGTCCAGAAGTCGTTCTGCGCAGCGGTCAGCAATGTGAAGCTATCGGCCGCGAGGCAGCCCGGCAGGTCGAGGATCGCGACACGGTCCTGCAAATTGTCCGCCTGCGTCAGCATCGCGCAGGCGACGCTGGCGTAATCGGCGAGGTCCAGCTGGCACGCCTCGGGCACCACCAGCATCGTCGGCCCGATCGCATAGCCCGCGGCATTGACCCCGCCGATCAGCGCGGCGGCGCCGATGGCGCCCGGCGGCGCGCTACCGATGGTCGCTTCGCTGACCGGGTAGTCGCCGTCGACATAGCTGCCCACCGAGACGACGAAACAGTCGCCACCGCCATTGGCGAAGAACAGGCGCATCTGCCAATGGAGGTTGAAGGCGTCGGGCCCCGCGGCTCCGGCCGCGGGCGCGAGCGAGAAGCCGTCCGGCGCCGCCGCATCGGTCGCGACTGCAAAGCGCCGCGCCGCCGGACCGCCGAAATAGCTCGCGAACTCGGCCATCGACGCAATCGCCACCGGCGTGTTGTACAGCGACGCCCCCGTCACCGGATCGCCCGCATATTGCGTATATCCGACGAAGATGGGCACCGCGGTCGCGACACTGACGATCGCGTTGCCGAAGGCATCGACCTCGGTGACATAGACCCCCGGCGTTGATCGGTTCAGATAAGATCCGCTGGCCATCGACAATCCCCCTGCGGCCTTGTGGCAGAGAATGGGCCCGGCAGCCACCGGATGATGAGGAGTATGGTCGGGATAGGGAGCTGCCGCCAAAGTTCCTCCCCGGAACGGGGAGGTGGCAGCCCGCGGGGCTGACGGAGGGGTCGAAACCTCGCGTCATGACGCACCGTCCCGACCCCTCCACCATGCTTCGCATGGTCCCCCTCCCCGTTCCGGGGAGGAACCGGGAACGTCCGCTTCCGCCCAAAACCGGCCGTCAACACCCGACACCCGGCACAATCGCCGCATCTCCGCCGAGGGGTGCAAAACCCCGCCTCGCCGCCTATACGCCCCCGCCATGACTCCGCGCGAACTCCTCGCCACGGCGGCCGTCCCCGGCGGCGGCACACTTCGCCTGTTCCGGCGCGGCGCCGATTATTTCATCACGCTGGGGCACAGCGAGCTGATGACCAGCCGGATGAGCGGGTCCGAGGAAGCGCTCGCCGAAATGAGCTGCGACCGGCTCGGCGGAAATGCGGCGCCGCATTTGCTGGTCGGCGGTTACGGCATGGGTTTCACGCTGCGCGCCGCGTTGGCGCGGTTGGGACCCGACGCCCGCGTCACCGTGGCAGAGCTGGTGCCCGAGGTGATCGACTGGGCGCGCGGGCCGATGGCGGCGCTGACCGCGGGATGCCTGGGCGACCCGCGCGTCGATGTCGTGCTGGGCGATGTCGGGGCGGTGATCGGCGGAGCCCCGGCGCGCTTCGACGCGATATTGCTCGACGTCGACAACGGACCCGACGGGCTGACGCGCGAGGGCAACGACCGCATCTATTCGATGGCCGGCCTCGCCCGCGCCCGCGCGGCGCTGCGGCCGGGCGGTATCCTGGCGATCTGGTCGGCGGCGCCCGACGCGCGCTTCACCCGCCGGCTGAAGGAGGCGGGCTTCGCGGTCGAGGAGGTCCCGGTGCGCGCGCGGAGCGGCGGCAAGGGCGGTCGGCACATCATCTGGTTCGCGGGGGCGCTAGGGCGGGGCCTCCGGTCCGGCGCGGCATAGGCGGGTTTCGGATGGAACACGACATTCGCGTGATCCACATCCGTCACCCCGGGCTTGACCCGGGGCCTGCCTTGTCTTGAAGAAAAAGGCGGATCCCGGATCAAGTCCGGGATGACGAAGAGTGGGACAGCAGGGTCCGCTCCCCACCCCAAAGCCGGCACGCTCCCCCCGCGCTCCCGCCCCCGATCCCGCTCACCGTGCCCCGCGATCCCGCCTGGCCGGGGCGAGGCTTGCCGCGGCGCCGCGCCATGCTATGCGGACGCGCCTCCCCATCATGGAAAGATCGATCGTGCAGAAGTTGATTGGACGCCGCGCCCTCGCCGTTGCCGCGCTGCTGCTGGCTGCGGCCCGGCCCCCGCTCGCGGCCGCCCAAGAGGCGAGGACGCGCGTCGCGATCCTCGGGGTCGACCATGCCGCGCAGCTCGTCGCCGAAAAGGATCAGCCGGGGACGCTCGCCGCGTGGCTCGACATGGCGAAGCCCGACGCGGTCTGTATCGAGCGCCCGCCCGAACAGGCGTCGCGGCACGATTATTACGAGTTCACCTACGAGGTGCAGGGCATCATCCTGCCCTGGGCGGCGGCGCGCGGGACCGATCTCTGTCCGATCGACTGGACCCCGCCGATGGACGACCAGCTGCTCGGCTTCGGGCTCGACCTCGACACCCCGCCCGAAGTCCGTAGGGCCCAGGGGTTCCAGGGGTTCCTGACCTTTTCCGATCCCAAGACCCTCGGCTGGGATTTCTTCGCCGCCGAGGATCCTGCGACGCTCGCCCCGCTCCAAAAATGGGCGGGCGAGCCCGCGCCACGCACCGACCGCGACTTGCCGCGCCGCCTCTATCTCTATCGCACCTATATGCAGGCGCAGCGCATCCGCGCCGCCGCGAAGGCGCGCCCGGGCAAGATGGTCGTCGTCGTCGTCGGCTATTTCCACAAGCCCGATATCGAGGCGATTCTTCAGCACGACGCGGCGATCGAACTCGTCGCGCCGACAAGCCTCGGCCGCCCCGACGAGGCGACGGTGCGCGCCGCGACCACCCCCGAGCATCGCGGCGCGATCCTGGCGTTCAACCTGCTCGGCATGCAGGCGGGCACGGGCAATGTGAATTGGGATTGGGTGGGGCGTGTGCTCGCCGATTTCGGCAATGCGAGCCCCGAAGCCAAGCTGTTCGAAACGCGCCATGCGCTGCTGACGGGCAACATCGCGCCCACGGAAGCCGCGCGGCGCTACGAAGCGATCGCCGCCGATCCCGCCGCGGCGACGCCGCTCACGTGGAACGGCGTCAAGGACGGCGCGCGGATCGACAGCTTCTTCGACCCCTTCGGCAATCTCGACGTCCGCCAACGCGCGCGCGCCGAGCTGGCGCGCAGCCTGTTCGCGCTGGGCAAGGCGAAGCAGGCCGAGGCCGAACTCGCCCGCCTCGTCGCCGAGCTATCCCCGCGCAAAGCGCTACAGCTGCACGGCTATACACCGCTGTTAAGGCCGGCCGCGAAGGCGCCCTGACGCCCCGGCTCCGACAGGGGGTGCAAAACCCTTTCCCCGCTCGCTATAGCGATCCGATGACCACCCTCACCGCCCCCGAAAGCGCGACGCTCGAAGTCGCCGCCGATGCGCCGATGCTCGCGCTGGTCGAGCGCTGGGCGGCGGTGAACAGCGGGACGGGCAATCTCGCGGGGCTGAAGACCGTCGCGGGCATGCTCGCCGATGCCTTTGCCGTGCTGCCCGGCGATATCCGCCTCGTCGCGCCCGATCCGGTCGAGAGCGTCGATGCCGCGGGCAACATCCGGACCACGCAGCGCGGCGATCACCTACACCTCCGCGTGCGGCCCCAAGCGCCGGTGCAATTGCTGCTGACCGGCCATATGGACACGGTGTTCGCCGCCGATCATCCGTTCCAGACCTTGCAATGGCTGGAGCCCGGCATACTCAACGGCCCCGGCACCGCCGACATGAAGGCGGGCATCTCGGTGATCCTCGCCGCGCTGACCGCGCTCGAAGCCTCGCCGCTCGCGGAGCGCGTCGGTTACGACGTGATGATCAACAGCGACGAGGAGACGGGCAGCCACGCCTCCGCCGCGCTGATCGCCGAGCTGGCGCAGGACAAGACCGCCGCCCTCACCTACGAACCCGCGCTTCCCGACGGCACGCTGGCGGGCGCGCGGCCGGGGAGCGGCAACTTCAGCGTCATCATCCACGGCCGTTCGGCCCATGCCGGACGCAACCCCGAGGAGGGTCGCAACGCCTTGCTCGCCGCCGCCGACCTCGCGCTGCGGCTCGCGAAGCTCAAATCCCCCACGCTCAAGGTCAACCCGGCGAAAATCGACGGCGGCGGGCCGAACAATGTCGTGCCCGACAGCACGATCCTGCGCGTCAATATGCGCCCCTCGACCCCCGAGGCGATGGTCGCGGCCGAGGTGGCGCTGCGCGATGCGATCGCCGCGGTATCGCGCGACCACGACGTCCACTGCCACCTCCACGGTGGTTTCAACCGCCCGCCCAAGCCGCTGGACACCGCCGCGACGCGATTGTTCGAGCTGGTGCGCGACTGCGGCGCCGACCTCGGCCTGCCGCCGATCGGCTGGAATGCGACCGGCGGCGTGTGCGACGGCAATAATATCGCGGCGTGCGGCGTGCCCGTGGTCGACACGATGGGCCCGCGCGGCGGCGCGATCCACAGCGCGGACGAATTTCTGATCGTCGACAGCCTCGCCGAGCGGGCGCAATTGTCGGCGCTGACCATGTTGAGAATAGCGGAACGGGGGACGGCGTGAATTATGTGATCCGGGCGGCCAAGCCGGGCGATTTGCAGAGCATTTACGAAATGGCGAAGCTGACCGGCGGCGGCTTCACCAACCTGCCCCCCGACAGACAAGCGCTGCGCGCCAAGCTCGAACGCACCGAGGCGTCGTTCGCGAGCGAGAAGGAATATCCCTCGGATGAGCTTTACCTGCTCGTGCTTGAGGACCTCGACAGCGGCGAGGTGCGCGGGACATGCCAGGTCTTCGGCCAGGTCGGCCAGCGCTGGCCCTTCTATAGCTACCGCATCGGCACCGACAGCAAGCATAGCGAGCAGCTCGGCCGCACTTTCCACGCGCAGGTGCTGATGCTCAGCAACGACCTCAACGGCGCGAGCGAGGTCGGCGGATTGTTCCTCCACCCCGCGGCGCGCGCCGGCGGACTCGGGCTGCTGCTCGCTCGCTCGCGTTATCTGTTCATCGCGCGGCACCGCGCGCGCTTCGGCGACCGCATCCTCGCCGAGCTGCGCGGGGTGATCGACGAAGCGGGCGGTTCGCCCTTCTGGGACGGGGTCGCAGGCAAATTCTTCGGGATGAGCTTCCAGGAAGCCGACCAGTTCAACGCGGTGCACGGCAACCAGTTCATCGCCGACCTGATGCCCAAGCACCCCGTCTATATCGCGATGCTGAACGACCATGCCCGCAGCGTCATCGGCGTGCCGCACCCCAGTGGGCGCGCGGCGATGCGGATGCTCGAGAATGAGGGCTTCGCGTTCGAAAATTATGTCGACATCTTCGACGGCGGCCCGACGATGACCGCGCGCACCGACCAGGTCGCGAGCGTGCGCGACGCGAAGCATGTCGAGGTGAAGGGCATCGCCGACGGCAACGAAGATGCGCTGGTCGCGACGGGGAAGCTCGCCGATTTCCGCTGCTGCTTCGGCAAGGTCGGCGACGGCACGCTCGACGCCGAGGCCGCGGGCCGGCTGGGCGTGGCGGCGGGCGACGCGATCAGCTGGATCGGACGCTAGGACCCCATATGCTCACCGAAATCAATTTCGACGGAATCATCGGCCCAACCCACAACTACGCGGGGCTCAGCCGCGGCAATATCGCGTCGGCGAGCAACGCAGGCGACGTGTCGCAACCGCGCGCCGCGGCGCTGCAGGGCCTCGACAAGATGCGCCACAACCTCGCGCTCGGGCTGCCGCAGGGTTTCTTCGCGCCGCTCGACCGGCCCGACGCGCCGTGGCTAGAAGTGCTGGGAACGATGCCCGAAGCCGCCGAGCCGCATCTGCGCGCGCAGGCATGGTCGGCCTCGTCGATGTGGGCCGCGAACGCCGCGACGGTCTCGCCCGCGCCCGACAGCGGCGACGGCAAATGCCACCTGACCGTCGCGAACCTCGTCACCATGCCGCACCGCAGCCACGAGTGGCAGGGGACGCTGAAGCAGCTGCGGTTCGCCTTCGCGAACCCGGCCTTCGCGGTGCACGGCCCCGTCCCGGCGCCCTTCGGCGACGAGGGCGCGGCGAACCATATGCGATTGTGCGAGAGCCATGACGCGGCGGGGGTCGAGATCTTCGTCTATGGCGTCGGCGGCGGGCGCTATCCGGCGCGCCAGCATCTCGACGCGTCGAAGGCGGTCGCGCGCCACCACCGGCTCGATCCGGCGCGCACGCTTTTCATCCGCCAGTCGGACACCGCGATTCAGGGCGGCGCCTTCCACAACGACGTCGTCGCGGTCGCCAACGAGCGCGTGCTCTTCACCCACGAAACCGCCTTCCACGACCGCGAGGCGGCGCATGCCGAAATCCGCGCGGCTTTCCCTGCGGTCGAGATCGTCGAGGTTCCTGCCGAGGCCGTCAGCCTGCCCGACGCGATCAAATCCTATCTGTTCAACGCCCAGCTCGTCAGCCTGCCCAACGGCGGCGGCATGGGCCTGGTGCTGCCGACCGAGGCGCAGGCGACGCCAGCGGTGTGGGACTGGCTGGAGGCGCATGTCGCCGGCAACGGCCCGATCCGCCGGCTGCTCCCCGTCGATGTCCGCCAGTCGATGGCGAACGGCGGCGGCCCGGCGTGCCTGCGGCTGCGCGTCGTCGCCGATCCGGCGACGGTCGATCCGCGCTTCATGGCCGATGCGGATAAGCTCGACCGGATTTCGGAGGTGGTGGCGCAGCACTGGCCCGAGGCGATCGCCGCGCGCGACCTCGGCTCGGTGGGGCTGACCGCCGATGTCCGGCGTGCGCGCGCGGCGCTGCTAGCGGCGCTGGGGCTGGACGAGCTGGCGTAGAACGGCGGGTTATTGGCAAACCCGCTCTCTCCCCTTCAGGGGAGAGATACGCAGGCTTGCCGGTTTACCGGCTAGCCGGAGTTGAGAGGGGGTTGGATGCATTCCCCCTCTCCCAACCCTCTCCCCTGAAGGGAGAGGGCTTTGTCACATCCAAACCACCAATCTCAGCGCAGCACGCCCTTCGCCTTCATCGCGCGCGCGTAGAAGATCAGCGCGAGCAGGATCACCCAGATGGTGATGCTGATGTACAGCGGAACGTCGCCCAAGGCCTCCTTGAAGGCATCGCCATTCGCGACAAGCTGATAATAGGTCACGCCGGCGAGCCCCACCGCCGACACGAGGAAGGCCGTCAGCGCATGGCGCGACCGGAACAGCAGCAGCAGCAGCGAGCCGAGGAACGACCCGAAACCGCCGAGCGCCCAGCAGAGGTTCGACCAGGCTGGCGCGCCGAGGACGAGCGCGCGCTGCGCCTCGTTATATTGCGACAGCCAGGCTTCGCTCTGCAAATTGGTCATCGTGAAATCGACCACTGGAAAGGCGTTCCACAGCAAGGACAGCGCACCGATGACCCACAGGTGCCACGGCGTTTTTACAGCGTCGGTCATGATCTTCTCCCCCTCCGGAAAACTCAGGCGAAGCTACCAGATTTTGCGCCCGCCAGCAACGTGGTGATATAGTCGCGCAATACAGCGATGTTGCGGTCGAAATAGCCGATGTCGCGATAGGTGCGCGCCTGCATCACCGCGCCTTCCATCACCGTCAGCACGAACTCGCCGAGCGCCTTCGCGTCGCGGCCGGGCGGCAGGCGGTCGGCGGCCGCATCGAAACAGCCGGCGATCGCGGTGGACCAGTTGGTGAAGTTCGCCGCCATCAGATCGCGCACCACCGGGTCGGGCTCGTGGATCTCGAGCGCGAGGCTGCCGATCGGGCAGCCGTAAGTGCAGTCGGTGACGATCAGGTGCGTGCGATAGCCCGCCAGCAGCGCGAATATCTTGTCGATCGGGTCGTCGACCCCCTCCCAGTTCGGCGCGAGCAGCATCTCGTCGATGCCGTCGCGATAGAGTTCGAGCACGCCGACGAGCACGTCCTGCTTGCCCGGGAAAAAATGATAGAGGCTGCCCGAATGGACCTGGCTGCGCGACAGAATGTCGGAGACCGAGGTCGAGAGATAGCCCTTCTCCCAGAACAGCTCCATCGCGGTCATCAATATGCGGTTGCGCGTATCGGCGGCGTTCATGGCATCCTCCTATCCGGCGCGGTCATAGGCGGCGCGCAGCCAGCCCGCCACCTGGTCGTCGGCCTCGGCCTCGGCGGCGATGCGTATGCGGTGCGACACCATCGCGTTCCAGCTGCCTGCGAGCTCGAGCCGCCCCGCGGGCGCCTCGCCCTTGAGCGCGAGGCCGATGTCGAAGCGGTCCTTGGTCGAGGGCATCAGCAGTGCGAACTGCTTCTTGCGGCGAAGGCTGACATAGCCCTTCTTGGGCGCCAGTTCGACGTCGCCGCCGAACCCTTGCACCAGCGTCACGAGCCGGTCGTAGAGCGGGCGCCAATGCGCCTTGGCCCCGTCGAACGCCGCCGCGACCAGCGCGTCGTCGTCGTGCGACAGCGAGGAGGAGGCGTTGGCGGCGTGCACCACCATATTGGCATAGCCGTGCCCCAGCCCGTGCTCGGCCTTCAGATGACCCACCAGCGCCATATGCCCGCCGATCCCGCTCGCCCGCGCCACCGCGATCCATTCGTCGAGCGTCTTGCCCGTCTTCGCGCGGAGATTTTCCGCCATCGTCGCAAATTCGTCGGCCATCCTATGCCTCCCTGGGCGAGTCTTCCAACGACTTGATTGAATACTCAATCAAGTCGTTCGTCAAGCGCCTTGGCAAAAGGCGCGCCAGCCCCGATATGCGCGCCATGTGCGTCGTCGCCCTCGCCCACCGCGTCCATCCCGACTGGCCCTTGATCCTGGTCGGCAACCGCGACGAGTTCCACGGCCGCCCCGCCGCGCCGCTGCACGCGTGGGACGATGGCAGCGGCATCGTCGCGGGCCGCGACCTGCAGGCGGGCGGGACCTGGCTCGGCGTGCACGCACCGAGCGGCCGCGCGGTGGTCGTTACCAACGTCCGCGGCACGATGCCCGATCCCGCGAAGGAATCGCGCGGTGCGCTCGTGACCGACATGCTACGCGGATCGGGGCGCTTCGCCGATCCGCCGGCCGAGGACTTGGGGCGTTTCAACGCCTTCAACCTGTTCGCGGTCGGCGATGGCGCAGCGCGCCTCTTCACCAACCGCCCGGTGCCGCTGATCATGGATCTGGAACCCGGCGTCCACGCGCTCGCCAACGAACCCGTCGACCAGCCCTGCCCGCGCGCCGAGCGGCTGCGCGCCGCGCTCGCGGCGACGGTCGCGGCGGGCGCCGATCCCGAAACCCTGCTCGATACGCTGGCGGCCGAGGACGATCCCGCGCTGTTCCTGCGCGGCGACGTCTATGGCACGCGCGCCTCGACTTTGGTCGCCATCGCCGCGGACGGGCGCGTTTATATGGCCGAGCGCCGCTATGCCGCGGGCGGCGCACCCGCCGGAACGACCGCGCTCGACTTCATAATCGGCTGACCCGCCGCGCCCGATTTTCCCGCTCGACGAATGGCTTGGCGCCCGCCATGAACGGAGCCGGGACAGGGGGAGATTTCCGGGGTGGCGACAATGCGTGCGATGATGCTGGCCGCGGCGATGAGCGCGGCGGTTATGGCGCCAGTTGCACTGGCCGACGACAAGAAGCCGGGACTCGAGGATTTCGTCGCCTGCGACCGCCAAGGCTATCCCGAACGCGACGACGGCTATGGTGACGTCACCTGGACCCCGCAGCCGGCCTTCGGCCCCGGGCGCCAGTCGGAATTGTTCGCCGTACGCAACACGACCTCGCTCGGCGGGACGCGCGCCGCGGCGTGCGACCGCGCGTTGCAGAACCCGGCGCTGCTGCCGCAGCAATTCCCGCGGCGTGCCAATCTGCTACGCGCCCGCGCCTTTCACCAGGCCAAGACCGGCGAGTTCGACGCGGCGCTGGCCTCGCTCGATGCAGCCGACGCCGAGCTGGCGAAGACGCCGGTGTGGATCGACCAGGAAAGCTTCGTGACCGGGAGCGACATGCTGCGCGCCCACCTGCTGATCGAAAAGGGGCGCAAGGACGAGGCGGGCGAAATCGTCACGCGCTTCGCCGCGCGCTGGCCCTATTCGGACATGGTCCAGGTCGCGGCGCAGGCCTATCGCATGCGGATCGACGGCAGCCGCGAGAATGAGCTGAAGCTGCTCGACCAGCGCAACATCCGCTCGCCGCTGTTTCTCTATCGCCAGGTTGCGCGCGCCGCGGCCTTCGGCAAATATGACGTCGTCGACCGGCTCGCCGGGCTGATCCGCACGACGCCGCCCGAGCCGCTGCCCGGCTGGACGCCGTCGCCGCGGCCACGCGACCAGAACCCGCTAGTCCTCGACGCGCAGATGGCCGGGCTCTGGGCCTATGCCGCGCTCGTCCAGGGCCGCCCCGCCGACGCCGCGCCGCGGCTGGGCGCGATGCGCGCGCGGGTCGCGGCGACGATGACCCCGCCGCCCCCGCCGCCCGAGGGCAAGCAGCAGCGCAAGTCGGTGACCGAGGATTATCAGCTGCGCCTCAGCATCGCGGGCCATGCCAACCGCGCGCTCGACCAATGGGCCGAGGCGATCAAGCTGCGCGGCGAGATCGCCACCATGGATGCCGCGGCGGCGTTCGGCAAGATCGAGACCAGCAACCTGCCGCCCCCCGCGATCCTGGATCTGATCCGCACGCTCGCGCTGCTCGACAAGGACAATCCCGAGGCGAAGACGGCGATCGCGCAGTTCGAGACGATGATCGACGGCGAGGCCGAAAAGGCACGCTTCCTCTACCTCGACGATGTGTATCGCGCGGTCCCCGACCTGATGACCAAGGCCGAACTGCCGGGGTTCAAGCGCTCCGACGGCGTGTGGCTGACCAACGACAACGGCTATTCGGCGAAGCGCGAGGGGCCCGAGGACAGCGACATCTGGACGGTGCGCTTCACCCACGCCTGGGCGCCCGCGCATGTCGTCGACGAACTGCTCGAAATGGCCTGCGCCAAATATGCCCGCGACAAGGGCTATGACGGCTTCATCTTGCTGAACCGTCAGCTCGTCCAGCGCACCTACACCGGCTATGTGGCGGGCGCCGCGGGGTTCGAGGCGGGGGCGCGGCTGGTCTTCGTGCGCAAGGCGGCGCTTCCGCCCGAATATGAGGGCGAACGCTGGCGCATCGTCGACGCCGCGACGACCTTCGACCAGATCTATGCGAAGCATTTCGCCCAGCAGGCGAAGATCAAGGCCGAGAAGGGCTACAAGCTGCGGCCCTAGAGCGAGACCGTCGGGCCACCGCGCGGCGGCGGCCCGTCGGCGCCTCACTTCGGCGCGAGCACCATCAGCATCTGCCGGCCTTCGGTGCGCGGGTGCGCCTCGACCTTGGCGATTTCGGCGGTCATCTCGGCGACGCGCTGCAACACGTTGAGGCCGAGCTGGGTGTGGCTCATCTCGCGGCCGCGGAAACGCATGGTCATCTTGACCTTGTCGCCCTCGCCCAGGAAGTCGAACACCTTGCGCATCTTCACGTCGAAATCATGATCGTCGATGTTCGGACGCATCTTGATCTCCTTGATCTCCTGCGTCTTCTGGCTCTTGCGCGCGAGGTTCGCCTTTTTCTGCGCCTCATATTTGAACTTGCCGACGTCGAGGAACTTGCACACCGGCGGATCGGCGTTCGGAGACACTTCGACCAGGTCCAGCCCGACGGATGCGGCCTGCTCGATCGCTTCGGCCGTCAGCATTACGCCCAGATTTTCGCCTTCCTCGTCGATCACACGAACTTTGGGAGAGGCGATGAATTCATTGTATCGCGGGCCGTTTTTCGGCGGCAGCGGCGCCATCGGGCGGCGGGTCATGGGCGGTGGTATAGCTGTATCTCCTGGTCGTTATAGGGACGCGCGGAATCGATGCGTCGCGCGCGCCATGCTCATATAGTGAACGCGCGGCCAGCGTAAAGGCTGCGTGCGTCGCCGCGCTGCCGCTTTTTCGCCGACTGTGGCGGCTAAGTCACTACCTTCGGCGTCAGGGCCATTTGGCCGGCGCGGGGTCGATGACGCGGAAGCCGCCGGCGCCGACCTCGCTGACCTCGAGCGCGCGGATCGCAATGCCGCGGTTGTTGAAGCGGAAAATGCCGTCGATCCCGCCGAAACCATCGGCGGCGAGCAGCCGGCTCGCCGGAAAGGCGGTCCCCGGCTTCCACTCGCGCGCGATGCGCACCGTCAGCAGCACCGAATCATACCCCAGGCTCGCCAGCCGGTACGGCGCGCGGCCGTAACGCGTGCGATAGCTGCCCGCCATCTGGCCATAGAGGCCGTCGGAAACGCTCGCGAACCACGAGCCGCGCATCGCGGCGTTGCTGCCCAGCGACGCCTCGGTGTTCCAGAGCTCGGTGCCGAGGATCTGCTTGCCGCCGGTGCCCTTGACGATCGGCACCGCGCGGATCGCGTTGCTACCCGAATCGGCGATCAGCACCGCGTCCATCGCGCCCGCATTGGCGATCCGCCGCGCCGCGCCGGTCAGCGCGGTCGCGCTGCGGTCGTAGCTTTCGACCGCGACGAGCGTGCCGCCCGCCTCGGTCACCGCCGCGCGGAACGCCGCGGCCGAGCGGTCGCCATAGACATTCCTGGGCACCAGCGCGCCGAAGCGGACGTGCCCCTTTCCGCGCGCATAAGCGACGACGCGCTCGACCGACTGGCCGGGGACGAAGCCCATGATGAAGACGCCGTTGCCCGCGACGCCGCTGTCGTTCGAGAAGCTCAGCACCGGCACCTTCGCCTCGCGCGCGATCGGCGCGACCGCGGTGACGTCCTCGGTCAGAAGCGGCCCGAGGATCAGCTTGTTGCCGTCGGCGATCGCCTGCCGAGCCGCCGCCGCCGCACCGAGCGCAGTGTCGTAAGTGGTGATGCGCACGCGCTCGGTCTTGGTGTCGAGCAGCGCCAGCGTCGTCGCATTGGCGATCGCGTTGCCGACGTCGGCGTTGGGGCCCGTCTGCGGCACCAGCAGCGCGACGCGGTGGCGGTCGGTGTCGGTCGGCAGTCCGGGTTCGATCCCGGTTTCGGGCGGGCGCTCGGGCGGCGGCGCTTCGACCGGCCCGGTCGCCTTGGGCACCATCTGGCACGCCGCGAGGAAACCCGCCATCGCGCCCGTCATCGCAAACTTCGCCGCCATGCGCAGCATCTGCCGCCGCGGCGACGCAATCTTTTGGCGCTGCGCCGCAGTTTCTGCCATCTGCTGCGTCATGCCGAAATCCACCATCTCAGATTCTCCCTTGCCCGGTCTCTATATCGTCGCGACCCCCATCGGCAACCTCGGCGACATATCCGCGCGCGCCGCGGCGACGCTCGCGCGCGCCGATGTGATCGCCGCCGAAGACACGCGTGTGACGGCGAAGCTGCTGGCGCACCTGGGTTTGCGGATTTCGATGACCCCCTATCACGACCATAGCGACGAACGCACCCGCGCCGCGCTGGTTGCGCGGATGGAACAGGAAGTCGTCGTCCTGGTTTCCGACGCGGGTACCCCGCTGATCAGCGACCCCGGCTACAAGCTGGTGCGCGACGCGCGTGCGGCGGGGCGGCATGTCACCACCCTGCCCGGCCCCTGCGCCGCGATCGCCGCGATCACCCTGTCGGGGCTGCCGAGCGACCGCTTTCTCTTCGCGGGTTTCCTGCCGAACAAGGCCAAGGCGCGGACCGACACCATCGCCGAATTCGCGGGACTGCGCGCCAGCCTCGTCTTCTACGAAAGCGGCCCGCGCCTGTCCGCCGCGCTCGCAGCGCTCGCCGAGGGGCTCGGCGACCGCGACGCCGCGGTCGCGCGCGAGATCAGCAAGCTCTACGAGGAATGCCTCACCGGCACGCTCACCGAGCTTTCGGCGCGCTACGCCGAGGCGCCGCCCAAGGGCGAGATCGTGATCGTCGTCGGCCCGCCAGGCGAGGCCGCAACCGAAGAGGCCGACGACGCCACGCTCGACGCGGTTTTGCGCGAAGCGATGGCCGACAAGCCGGTGGCCCAGGCGGCCAAGACGGTCGCCAAGCGCTTCGGGCTCGACCGCCACGAGGTTTACGCCCGCGCGCTCGCGCTGAAGGACGCCGGGTGAAACGCGCCGAGGCCGAGGCGCGCGGGCGCAAGGCCGAGCGCCGCGCCGCCTGGTGGCTCCGCCTCCACGGCTGGCGCATCCTCGGCCAGCGGCTCCGCGTGCCCGTCGGCGAGGTCGACCTCGTGGCGCGGCGCGGCCGCATGGTCGCCTTCATCGAGGTGAAGTGGCGCGACAAGGCCGAAGACCTCGATCTCGCGATCGATCCCTGGCGCCTGCGCCGCGTCGCCGCCGCCGCCGAAATGCTGTCCCCACGCTTCGCCCGGCCGCAGGACGACATCCGGATCGACGTGATGCTCCTTGCGCCCGGCCGCCTGCCACGCCATCTGGTCCACGTCTGGCAGCCTTAGGGGTGCGGCAACATAGCTCTTGTCGTCATCCCGGCGAAGGCCGGGATCTCGCCGGTGCGTTCTGTTGCGACGACGAGATCCCGGCCTTCGCCGGGATGACGAAGTGGGTTGGACGGCGCAGATCTTCGCGTGGGTCCAGATAAGGAGCAAGACATGACCCTCCGCGCCGCGGTGCAAATGGACCCGATGGATGGCATCAACATCAATGGCGACAGCAGTTTCCACCTGATGCTGAAGGCGCTCGAACGCGGCTACACCCTCTATCATTACGATGTGCGCGGGCTGACGTGGGAGGCCGGGCGGCTGACGACGAAGGCGCACCGCGTGCTCGAAGCCAAACGCGAGACCGGCGCACACTACAAGTTCGGCGAGGAAATACTGCTCGACCTCGGCCGCGACATCGACGTGGTGCTGATGCGCCAGGATCCGCCCTTCGACCTCGGTTATCTCACCGGCACCTGGCTGCTCGAGCGGATCAAGGGCGAAACGCTCGTCGTCAACGACCCCGCCGCGGTGCGCGATGCCCCCGAAAAGGTCTTCGTCCTCGACTTCCCGCAGTTTATGCCGCCGACGATGGTCACGCGCAGCCTTGAGGCGACGAAGGATTTCCAGGCGCGCTACGGCGCCGTCGTGATCAAGCCGCTCCACGGCAACGGCGGCAAGGCGGTGTTCAAGATCGACGCCGACGGCAGCAATCTGGGTGCACTGGTCGAGCTGTTCGGCCAGGTGTGGCCCGAGCCCTTCATGGTCCAGCAATTCCTGCCCAGCGTCAGCGAGGGCGACAAGCGCATCGTGCTCGTCGACGGCAAGGTCGCGGGCGCGATCAACCGCAAGCCCGGCGAGGGCGAATTCCGCTCGAACCTCGCCGTTGGGGGTTTTGCCGAGGCGGCGGAGCTCACGTCGCGCGAAAAGGAAATCTGCGCGGCGCTCGGCCCGGCCTTGCGCGAACGCGGGTTGGTTTTCGTCGGCATCGACGTGATCGGCGGTGAATGGCTGACCGAAATCAACGTCACCTCGCCCACCGGGATCGTCGCGATCGACCGTTTCAACAACAGCGACACGGCGGGCCTGATCTGGGATGCGATCCTGCGACGGATCGGCTGACGCATGCCCCCTGCACCTTCACCCCTCCCCCTCGATGGGGGAGGCAGCGAGACTTGGCAGCTTGCTGCCTTAGTCGCAGCGGTGGGGGTGCGCTTTCATCCTGACACGACCGTGCAAAGACGCACCGTCACCCCCATCCAACTGCGCCTAGCGCCTGCGGCGCAAGGCTTCGTATCCTTCCCCCATCGAGGGAGAAGGGAAACTTCGGCGGCTCGCGCGGCGTTCCTTTCCGCATGACCGATTTCATCCTCAACCTGATCCAGTCGTGGGGCTATGCGGGCATCTTCGTGTTGATGCTGCTCGAAAATGTCTTTCCGCCGATCCCCTCCGAAGTGATCATGGGGCTCAGCGGCATCGCGGTCGCCAAGGGGCGCTTCGATTTCTGGACGCTCGTCGCAGTCGCGGTCGCGGGAACCACGCTCGGCAATTATGTGTGGTACGCGATCGGCCGCTGGATCGGTTACGAGCGGCTCAAACCCTTCATCGACCGCCACGGCCGCTGGCTGACGCTCGACTGGGGCGAGGTCGAAAGGCTGCACAATTTCTTCCTGCGCCACGGCCCCGCGATCGTCTTCGTCGCGCGCTTCATGCCCGTCGCGCGCACGATGGTGTCGCTGCCCGCGGGCATGGCGCGGATGAATCAGGCGAAATTCCTGTCCTGGACCGCGGCAGGTTCGACGATCTGGATCGCCGCGCTCGCGGGCGCGGGCAACTGGTTCGGCGGGCAGTTCGCCAATCTCGACGCCTTCGTCGGCCCCGTGGCGCTGGTGGCGATCGGATCGCTGGTGCTGGTCTATGTCTGGCGGGTGGTCCGGTGGAGGCCGAAGGCGTGACCATATTCCCCTCTCCCCTTGCAGGAGAGGGATGCGCAGACTTGGCAGCTTGCTGCCTAGTCGAAGCTGGGTGAGGGGTATGCGGTCGCGACGCGACCGCGCGAGCCCGTGGCTCGCAGCCCCCTCATCCAACTGCGCCTAGTCGCTTCGCGAAGGCTTCGTATCCTTCTCCCGTAAGGGGAGAAGGAAACCATGCTCTAGGCCCGCGGGTGCGCGCTGCGATAAATGTCCAGCAGATGCGCTGCGTCCACGGCGGTATAGACCTGCGTCGACGCGAGGCTCGCATGCCCCAGCAACTCCTGCAGCGACCGCAGATCGGCCCCGCCCGCCAGCAGATGCGTCGCGAAGCTGTGGCGCAGCGCGTGCGGCGTCGTCCGCTCGGGCAGCCCCAGCGCGCGCCGCGCCGACCGCACGCTTGCGCGCACCACGCCGGGCTGGAGCGGCCCACCGCGCGCACCGAGGAACAGCGGCACCTCCTTGCCCATCGGCCAGGGGCAGGCATCGACATAGCGCGCCACCGCCGCCGCCACTGCAGGCAGGATCGGCACCACGCGCGTCTTGTTCCTCTTGCCCGTCACGCGCAGCACACCGCCAAGCGGCAGCACCGCGCCCGTCAGCGACAGCGCCTCACCGATGCGCAGCCCCGCGCCATAGAGCAACAACAGCAACGCAAAATCGCGCGCTCCGACCCAGCCTTGCCGTGCATTGTCCTCGACATCCTGCGCCAGCTGCAAAGCCTCGGCGGGCGCCACCGGACGCGGCAGCCCCTTCTTAACGCGCGGCCCGCGCAGCGCGGGCAAGGTCGCCTCCTCGCCCCCCACGAAACGCAGGAACCCCCGCAGCGCCGACAATTCGCGCGCCGCGGAGGCATTGCCCAGCCCCTCGCCCCGCCGCGTCGCGAGATAGGCACGCAGGTCGTTGGCGCTCGTCCGCCGCAGCATGCCCGCATCGACTTCGCCGCCATGATGGCCCGACAGAAAGGCGGCAAACCGCTCGGCGGTCGCGACATAGGCGCGCCGCGTATGCTCCGACCGGCGCTTCTCATGCGCCAGATGGGCATCCCAGTCGCGGATCAAATCTTGCGCCAAAGCACTCCCCCGGAATCCCTATCGGATGGAAACCGTAGCCCTGAGCCTGTCGAAGGGCGCTTCTCTGATAGGCGCCCTTCGACAGGCTCAGGGCTACGGTGAGGCCTATAGCCTAGCTTGTCCGCACCACCTCGGAAAGGATCGAGTCGAGCAGCAGTATCCCCTCGTCGGTCACCGCCAGCCGGTCACCCTCGCCGCGCATCAGCCCCACGCCCGCAAGCCGCGCTACCGCGTCGCCATCGACGAACGCGTCGCGCCCCAGCCCGCTCCGCGCCTCGACCCGCGCCAGGTCGACGCCTTCGCTCAGCCGCAGCCCCATCAGCATCGCCTCGGTCGCGCGTTCGTGCGCGGGCAGGTCGCTCTCGACCTTCAGGCCGTGGCCGTTGCGTGTCACGGCGGCGATGAAATTCTCGGGCTTCTTGTGCCGCTCGGTCGCCTGGCCCAGCCGCCGCCCATGCGCCCCTG
The DNA here is from genome assembly GCF_058806755.1 of Sphingopyxis sp. GW821-FHT12F08. Taxonomy (NCBI): domain Bacteria; kingdom Pseudomonadati; phylum Pseudomonadota; class Alphaproteobacteria; order Sphingomonadales; family Sphingopyxidaceae; genus Sphingopyxis; species Sphingopyxis sp. GW821-FHT12F08. Next base: position 308,428 of record NZ_JBXAQA010000006.1, on the reverse strand, counting down.
GTCCGATCCCGGCATAATCGCCATGACGCCAGTATGTCAGATTGTGCCGGCTCTCCTCGCCCGGCCGCGCATGGTTCGACACCTCGTAGCGCGGCAGCCCCGCGGCGCGCGTCATCGCCTGCGTCGCGTCGAACAGGTCCGCCGCCGCATCGCCATCGGGAATGACCAGTTCGCCCTTCGCCGCCAGCGTCGCAAAGCGCGTCCCGGGCTCGATCGTCAGCTGGTACAGCGACAGATGCCCCGTGCCGAACGCCAGCGCGGCCGCCAGTTCCTGTTCCCAGTCAGCCAGCGCCTGGCCCGGCCGCGCATAGATCAGGTCGAAACTGGCGCGGTCGAAACAGGTTTGCGCCGCCGCGATCGCCCGCCGCGCCTCGTCGCCGCTGTGCGCCCGCCCCAAGAACTCAAGCACTTGCGGATCGAAGCTCTGAACCCCGATCGAGACGCGATTGACCCCCGCGACCGCCAGATCGGCAAACGCGGCAACTTCCACCGAATTGGGATTGGCTTCCAGCGTGATCTCGCAATCTTCCGCGAGCCCCCAAAGCGCCTCCGCCTCGGCAATCACCGCCGCGACGGTAGCAGGCGGCATCAAACTCGGCGTCCCGCCCCCGAAAAAGATCGACGACACGGTCCGCCCCGGCAGCAAAGCCGCCTCATGCCGCAAATCCGCCAGCAAAGCCGCGCGCCAGACCTCTTGGTCGACGCTCTCGCGCACATGGCTGTTGAAGTCGCAATAGGGACATTTGCTGACGCAAAACGGCCAATGGACATAAAGGGCGAGCGGTTCGGCCACTATCTTGTGTCGTTCAGTTTCGCACTTGGCGACGACTTAGATATTCATCTTGGATGTACCGTTCCTCTTCCGTGTAGGGCTCATCGAGAGCGTCGTCGGGCCAGATGGAATCAATCTCGCACCAAAGATCGTACAGATGCTGCGCCTCTCTGAAAGACCGTGCGCGAAAGCTATGCACGATGCGACTGCTTGTCGAACGCCGAACATCGTTGGATTCCTTGACCGCACCCATCTGCTGACCGAGGTCGTCTTCCCAAACTTCAATCAGCAATTCGATCATTTTCCCGACCCGAAGGCCCCCGCCACCAGCTTGGCAAAAGCATCGGCTCGATGGCTGATCCGATGCTTCTCTGCCGGATCAATCTCTGCGAAAGTCAAGGTGTTACCGACCGGAACGAACACCGGATCATAACCGAAGCCCAGCTTGCCCCGCGGCGGCCAGGTCAATGCACCTTCCGCGGCACCTTCGTAAACATCGACATGCCCGTCGGGCCATGCGAGCGCCAACGTGCACACGAAGCGCGCGCTGCGGTCGGCGTCCGGCCCCTGCTCGGCGAGCAGCCCCTCGACCTTGCCCATCGCCAGATACCAGTCGCGCCCCGGATTGCCCTCGAAGCGCTGCCGCTCGGCCCAGTCGGCGGTATAGACCCCCGGCCGCCCGCCCAATGCCGCGACCTCGAGCCCGCTGTCGTCGGCGAGCGCGGGCAGCCCCGCCGCCGATGCGCTCGCATGCGCCTTGAGCAACGCATTCTCGCGAAAGGTCGTCCCCGTCTCTTCGGGCTCGGGCAGGCCGAGGTCCCCCGCCGACACCGGCTCGATCCCGAACGGCTCGAGCAGCGCGCGGATCTCGCGCACCTTGCCCGCATTATGGCTCGCGATGACGAGCTTGCCGGGGGCGAGCTTGCGGTTCACCTCAGCGTCCCACCGCCTTCGCCTGCGCGGCGAAGATGTCGGCGCAGCCGATGCGCGCGAGGCGGAGCAGGCGCAGCAGGCCTTCCTCGTCATAGGTCGCGCCCTCGGCGCTCGCCTGCACCTCGACGATCTGGCCGCGCCCGGTGAGCACGAAATTGCCGTCGGCCTCGGCGACCGAATCTTCGTCATAGTCAAGGTCGAGCACCGGCGTGCCCTTGTAGATGCCGCACGAGATCGCCGCGACCTGGTCCTCGATCGGGTCGGCGGTGATTGCGCCCGAGGCGATCAGCTTGTCGACCGCGAGCCGCAGCGCGACCCACGCGCCCGAAATCGATGCGGTGCGCGTGCCGCCGTCGGCCTGGAGCACGTCGCAGTCGATCACGATCTGCCGCTCGCCCAGCTTCTGGAAATCGACCACGGCGCGAAGGGACCGGCCGATCAGCCGCTGGATTTCCTGCGTGCGCCCCGACTGCTTGCCCTTCGCCGCCTCGCGGCTGCCGCGCGTGTGCGTCGCGCGGGGCAGCATGCCATATTCGGCGGTGACCCAGCCCTGGCCCTTGCCGCGCAGGAAGGGCGGCACCTTCTCGTCGACGCTGGCCGTCACAAGCACCTTGGTGTTGCCGAAGCCGACGAGCACGCTGCCCTCGGCATGGATGGTGAACTCGGTCTCGATGGCGATGGGGCGCATCTGGTCGGGCGCGCGGCCGGAAGGGCGCATGGATGATCCTTTCGATTAAAGATGCCGAGGCCCTTAGGCGCGCGCGCTCAATCGCTCAACCGCATACGAAAGAAATCGAGGATTTCGTCGCGCGCCTGCACCGTCGGCTGGCCCGCTTCGTCGATCAGGTGGATCGTCACCACGCTGTGCGGATTCTTCATCGGGCTGTCGGGGTTCGCCGCGTCGTCGGGCAGCACCTTGCCGATGAAACGGTCGCCGAGCGCATCCTCATAGGCCGCGAAGCGCGCCGCCTTGCAAAATTTGTCGCCCTCGAAGCGATAGGCGAGCACGGTCAGATCCTCGACCTCCATCCGCGCCTTCACCGCGGCGAGTTCGTCGGGGGCGATATGCATGCCCGCGTGATCGTTCAGCGGCAGCGAGGGCTGCGCGAGCACCGGCGCGAGCACCGCGGGTTCGAGCATCATCGACAGCGCAAAATTCCCCGTGAAGCACATGCCGATCGCGCCGACGCCCTTGCCGCCGCATTCCTGATGCGCCTGCGCCGCGAGCGCGCGCAGCCACCGCGTCGCGGGCGAGCTTTCATTGGCCTGGAACGCCCGGAACTGGCGGCTGATGCACCCGCCGATCATCGTGAACAGCGCGCCCGGCATCCGCACCACCGCGCCGTCCTTGCCGAAGATATGCGGCATATAGACGGTGAAGCCCGCACCCACGACCCAGCGCGCGAAGCGCGCGACATGCGGGCTGATGCCGGGCATTTCGGTCATCACGATCACCGCGGGGCCGCTCCCCATCGTATAGACGCGGTGCTTGCGGCCGAGCAGGACGATGTCGCGATGCTCGAAATCGTCGAGCGGGTCGTCCTGGTTGAGCGGGCGTGTGGTCATATGTGTCTCCCCCGGTGGGGAGGCTAGGCAGAAGGCGCCCCCAATGCACCCACTTTCGTCATCCCCGCGAAAGCGGGGATCCAACTTCCTTCTTTCGCTCTTTATCTTTGTGCCTTTGTGCCTTTGTGTGAAATCAGAAAAATCTCACGCAAAGGCGCAAAGAAGGAATAAGCTGGATCCCCGCCTTCGCGGGGATGACGATTTGGTGACGCTTGCCCCATCCCCTCCCCATCCCTAAATCCCTTCCATGAGCACCCCGCCGATCACCGAACTCACCACGCGCGCGCGCGACGTGTTCCGGCTGGTGGTCGACGCCTATCTCGAAACCGGCCAGCCGGTGGGCTCGCGCACGCTATCGAAGCTCGCCAGCCTCAACCTCTCGCCCGCCTCGATCCGCAACGTCATGCAGGACCTCGAGGAGTTCGGCCTGCTCGCCAGCCCGCACACCAGCGCGGGACGGCTGCCGACCGAACAGGGACTGCGGCTCTTCGTCGACGGCATGATGCAGGTCGCCGAACCCAGCGCCGAGGACCGCGCCCAGATTGAGGCGTCCTTGTCCGACGCCGGCCCGATCGAAAGCGCGCTCGCGCAGGCGACCTCGGCGCTGTCGGGGCTCTCCGCCTGCGCCGGCCTCGTGCTCGTGCCTAAGCATGAGCGGGTGCTCAAACAGCTCGCCTTCGTGCCACTGTCGGCGAGTCAGGCGCTCGTCGTGCTGGTCGCAGGTGACGGGTCGGTCGAGAACCGCGTCATCGCCATTCCGGCCGGCCTCAACCCCTCGGCGCTGGTCGAGGCGGGCAATTATATCAGCGCGACGCTCAGCGGCCTCACTCTCACCGAAGCCATGGCGCGTGTGCGGCACGAGATCGAGGCCGAACGCATCGCGATCGACCGCGCGGCACAGGACCTGGTCTCGCGCGGGCTCGCCATCTGGTCGTCCGACGGCGCCGACCGCCCGGTGCTCATCGTGCGCGGCCAGGCGAATCTGCTCGACGACAGCGCGGTCGGCGACCTCGACCGCGTGCGGCAACTGCTCGACGAGCTCGAGACGAAGCAGGATATCGCGCAGCTGCTCGACAGCGCGCGCGAAGGCAGCGCGACGCGCATTTTCATCGGGTCGGAGAATAAATTATTCTCGCTTTCGGGCTCGTCCGTGATAGCGGCGCCCTATCGCGGCGCGGACGGGCGCGTGGTCGGCGTGGTCGGGGTCATCGGCCCCACGCGCTTGAACTATGCCCGGATCGTACCCATGGTGGATTTCACCGCTCAATCGCTCTCCAGACTGATACGATAGGTTTATGACGAATATGGACAATGATACGCCCGTCGAAGACGACGCGCTGACCCCCGAGAATATCGCCGCCGAAGCCGACGCGACCGCGCCTACGCCGGGCGAGAATGACGAAGTGGCGAAGCTCGCCGAACAGGTCGCGGCGCTGCAGCAGGACCTGCTCTATGCGCGCGCCGAGACGCAGAATGTCTCGCGCCGCAAGGACAAGGAGATCGCCGACGCGCACGCCTATGCCGCGACCAAATTCGCGCGCGACATATTGTCGGTTGCCGACAATCTCGGCCGCGCGCTTGCCGCGCTGACGCCCGAGCAGCGCGCCGACGAAGGAATCAAGCCGCTCGTCACCGGGCTCGAGGCGACCGAGCGCGAACTGCTCGGCGTGTTCGAACGCAACGGCATCACGCGCATCGCGGCGATCGGCTTGCCGCTCGATCCCAACCAGCACCAGGCGATGCTCGAAATCCCGAGCGACAAGGCGCCCGGCACGATCGTGCAGGAAATGCAGGCGGGCTATATGATGAAGGACCGGCTGCTGCGCCCGGCGATGGTGGGCGTGGCGAAGGCGGGGTAATCTTCTCCCCTCCCGCTTAGGGAGGGGATCAAGGGGTGGGTGCGCGGCGCGTCTGCGCCGCAATAGAATCTGCTCCGGTTCGACATTTCACAACGAAGAACTCGCGCCCTGCGGGCGCGATACCCACCCCCGGCCCCTCCCTTTCAGGGAGGGGAGTTCTCACGCCGCCTTGCGCATCTTCGCGAGCTTCTTCAGCACCATCTCGCGCTTCAGCCGCGACAGATGGTCGATGAAGAGAATGCCTTCCAGATGGTCGTGCTCGTGCTGGATGCACGTCGCCATCAGCCCGGTCATGCGCTCGCGGTGCTTGTTGCCGTCCTCGTCCTGCCAGTCGACGGTGACCTCGGCGGGGCGCGTCACATCGGCATATTGCTCGGGGACCGACAGGCAGCCCTCCTGATAGACGCTATGCTCCTCACTCTCGTCGGAGAAGACGGGGTTGATGAACACGCGCGGAGTGCGGATCAGGCGCTTGCCTTCCTCGTCCTCGGGATCGATTTCCTGCAGGTCGATGACCAGGATGCGCTTCGGCACCCCGACCTGGATCGCGGCAAGCCCGATACCGGGGGCGTCGTACATCGTCTCGAACATGTCGGCGACCAGCGTCTTCAATTCGGCGTCGAAGGTCTCGACCGGCTTCGAAATGACGCGCAGCCGCGGATCGGGGGTCTCTATGATGGGTAAAAGGGCCATGGCGTGCAGGTATGGTCGCGGGGGCGTTGGGTCAAGGGGGGACCGGGGTGATCTAGCTAGACTGCGATATTGCGGAATGTTTCAGCTCAATGTAGAACAAATAAAGAACTAGGAGGCAACGATGGCGGCTTCGCAGATCGGGACGATTGAATTCCAATGTGGCGAATGTGGAAGCGATCAAATTCGCGTCGAAGGCGACGGCTCGCCTTCTGACAAATTCCATTGCGCAAAGTGCGGAGCGTTTCTGGCAACTCGGGCTGGCGCGATTGAGGCAGCAAAGCAAACTGCTAAAAGTGCGGTGCCCGACATTGCGGCGGCGATTAGAAAATCGCTGAAGCTGTAGCTTGCCTCACCCCACCGGTCGCCTAGCCCTGAGCGCCTGCGCCAGCGTCCCCTCGTCGAGATAATCGAGCTCGCCGCCGACCGGCAGGCCATGCGCGAGCTGCGTCAGCCGCACCGGATAACCCTCGAGCCGCTCCGCCAGATAATGCGCCGTCGTCTGCCCCTCCAGCGTCGCGTTCATCGCCAGCACCACCTCGTCGATCCCGCCCGCCGCGACGCGCGCCACCAGCGCATCGATACTGAGGTCCTGCGGCCGCACGCCCTCCAGCGCCGACAGCCGGCCGCCGAGCACATGATATTTGCCCGGGAAAAGACGCGACTTGTCGAGCGCCCAGAGGTCCGATACCTCCTCGACGACGCACAGGCTGCGGTCGTCGCGGCGCGGGTCGGCGCAGATCGCGCATGGGTCCTGCGTGTCGACATTGCCGCAGATGGTGCAGGTGACGAGCCGCTCGGACACCGTCTGCAGCGCCGCGAGCAAGGGCGCGAAGCTGCTCTCGCGCTTCTTCATCAGGTGCAGTACCGCGCGCCGCGCCGAGCGCGGACCGAGGCCCGGCAGGCGGGCGAGTTGCTGGACGAGGGCTTCAATCTCTTGCGATGCCATGACGGATGGTCTTAAGCGGCGCGCGAGAAATAACAATCACCTCCCAAACCCGCTCGGGCCGAGCTTGTCGAAGCCCCGTCCTTTCTTCGGACAGCGGCAAGGGGAAGAACGGCCCTTCGACAAGCTCGGGGCGAACGGAAAAGGACAGGCACGCTCTTGCGCATCGCCTTCATGGGAACGCCGCCCTTTGCGGTGCCGACGCTCGCCGCGCTGCATGCGGCGGGGCACGAGATCGCGGCCGTCTACACCCAGCCGCCCCGCCCCGCGCAGCGCGGCAAGAAGGTGCAGCAGAGCGCCGTCCATAATTGGGCCGAAGAACATGGCCTGCCCGTGCGCACACCGAAGAGTCTGAAGGGCGAAGAAGCCCAGGCCGAATTCGCCGCGCTCGACGTCGATGTCGCGGTGGTCGCGGCTTACGGCCTGATCCTGCCGCAGGCGATCCTCGACGCGCCGCGCGAGGGCTGCCTCAACGTCCATGGCTCGATCCTGCCGCGCTGGCGCGGCGCGGCGCCGGTCCAGCGTGCGATCCTGGCGGGCGATGCCGGGACCGGCGTAACGATCATGCAGATGGATATCGGCCTCGACACCGGCGCGATGCGGCTGGTCGAGACGACGCCGACCGCGGGCAAGAGCGCGGGCATGCTGACCCACGAGCTCGCCGAGATGGGCGCGCTGATGATGGTGAAGGTGCTGAGCGACCCCCACGCCTTTGCGCCGCACGCGCAGCCCGATGCGGGCGTCACTTACGCCGCGAAGATCGACAAGAGCGAGGCGCGGCTCGATTTCCTGACGAGCGCGGTACAGGTCGAGCGCCAGGTCCGCGCCTTCAACCCGATGCCGGGCGCTTTCTTCGAACTAGACGGCGAGCGCTATAAATTGCTCGCCGCGGAGGTTGTGCATCCCGCCGAGACCGTCGCGGGCGCCGCACCCGGCGTCACGCTCGACGATGCGCTGACGATTGCGTGCAACCCCGGCGCGATCCGCGCGACGCGTGTCCAGCGCGCCGGAAAGCCGGCGATGAACGCCGCCGAGCTGCTGCGTGGCCGCGCAATTCCGAAGGGCACGCGCCTAGCCTAACCCCGTTCGTGTCGAGCGAAGTCGAGACACGCGAAGGCAGGCACGGCCGATGGGCATCTCGACTTCGCTCGATGCGAACGGCTAAGGGGCGGCGATGACAAGATTTGCCCTCACCATCGAATATGACGGCCGCCCCTATATGGGCTGGCAGCGGCAGGCGCATGGCCCCAGCGTCCAGCAAACGATCGAGGAGGCGATCCACCGCTTCACCGCCGAGACGGTGGCGGTGTTCAGCGCCGGGCGCACCGACGCCGGGGTGCACGCCATCGCGATGCGCGGCCATGTCGACATCGAGAAGCCGCTGACCCCGTTCAAGCTGACCGAGGCGCTCAACGCGCAGCTGCGTCCCGCACCGATCGCGATCACCGGCTGCGAGATCGTCGCCGACGACTGGCACGCGCGCTTCGCCTGCATCGGCCGCGCTTACGAATATCGCATCGTCAACCGCCGCGCGCCGCTGACCTGGGACAAGGGGCTGGCGTGGCAGGTCGCGCGCCCGCTCGATGCCGAAGCAATGCACGCCGCCGCGCAGCAGCTGGTCGGGCTGCACGATTTCACGACCTTCCGCTCAGCGCATTGCCAGTCCGAAAGCCCGGTGAAGACGCTCGACGGGCTGTCGGTCAGCCGCCACGGTGAGGAGATCATCATCAAGGCCGCGGCGCGCAGCTTCCTCCACCATCAGGTGCGCTCGATGGTCGGTTCGCTGGCGCTGGTGGGGCACGGCAAATGGTCGGCGCGCGACCTGAAGGCGGCGCTCGACGCGGCCGACCGGCAGGCGCTGGGGCTCAATGCGCCGCCCGATGGGCTTTATTTCGTGGGGGCAAAATATCCGTAAATTCCTCTCCCGTCGGGAGAGAGAAATAAAAAGGGCGGCCCTTTCGGACCGCCCTTTTTCATTCGCAGAGAACCCGGCCCGCGCCGGGATGGGCTGCCGCTTCGCGTCAGCCCACCTTCTCCACATAATATTTCGGCGCATGCTCGTTCAGAATCTGCAGGATCTTCGCCTGCGCCGTCTTTTCGTCGCTCTCTTCCATCGCGCCCAGCTCGCGCGCGAGGCGGCTCGAGGCGGCTTCGAAGATCTGGCGTTCCGAATAGCTCTGCTCGGGCTGGTCGTCGGCGCGGAACAGGTCGCGGGTCACTTCGGCGATCGACACCAGATCGCCCGAATTGATCTTCGCTTCATATTCCTGCGCGCGGCGCGACCACATGGTGCGCTTGACCTTCGGTTTGGTGGTCAGCACCTGCAGCGCTTCCTTCAGCGTCTTGTCCGACGACAGCTTGCGCATGCCCACGCCCTCGGCCTTGTTGGTCGGGACGCGCAGGGTCATTTTTTCTTTTTCAAAGCGCAGGACATAAAGCTCGAGCTGCATGCCGGCGATTTCCGACCGCTGCAGTTCGATGACGCGCCCCACGCCATGTTTGGGATAAACGACATAGTCACCGACTTCGAAGAGGAGGGTGTTTGCGGACATGCAGTTTCCTTTCTGTGCCTTGTCGGAACGGCGAAGCGTCAAAGCCAGTGCATCCGGCCCTCCCGTGGAGGTGGATCGAAGCATTTTGGCGGCGCTAGCCAGTCAGAGTGACAAGGGATATGGCTCCATCGGAAACGCCGATCGCGCCCCAGCCCAGCGACGGGAAGAGGCAGAATGTCGGCGTGTTGATATTTATTATAACAGAGTCGCAACAAAATTGCCACCCCTGCACGGAAATGCGTGGGTGGGCGCCTTGACGGCCCCTCGGGACCGTTTCAGGCTGGGACGAAATCACAAATGGGAATGCCGCGATGCGAGATCAATGCTGGTGGATTACAGGGGCTTCGTCGGGGATCGGCGCGGCGCTGGCGCGGGGACTTGCGACGCGCGGCGCGCGACTGATTCTCTCGGGCCGCAACATTGCCGCGCTCGAGGCGGTGGCCAAGGATTGCGGCGCCGGCACGATGATCCTGCCGTTTGAGGCGACCGACTATGCCGCGCTGCCGACGATGGTCGAGGAGGCGTGGAACTGGTGCGGGCGGATCGACGGGCTGGTCAACAATGCCGGCATTTCGCAGCGCAGCCTGGCGATCGAGACCGACTTTTCGGTCTATGAAAAGATCGTCGCGGTCGACCTGCTCGCCCCGATCGCGCTGACCCAGGCGCTGCTGCCGCGCATGGTCGCCGCGGGCGGCGGACAGATCGTCGCGATCTCCAGCGTCGCGGGGATCGCCGGAGTGCCGCTGCGTAGCGCCTATTGCGCAGCGAAGCATGGCCTCATCGGTTATCACGACAGCGTGCGCGCCGAGAACGAGCATCTGGGGCTGAACGTGCTGGTGGTCGCGCCGGGATCGGTCGCGACCAACGTCAGCCGCAACGCACTCAACGCCGACGGCAGCGTCCGCGGGGAAAGCGACAAGGCGATCGAAAACGGCCTGTCGCCCGATTTCGCCGCGACGCAGATCCTCGAAGCGGTCGCGGCGGGGACGCGCGAACTGGTCGTCGCCGAGGGCGCCGAAGCCGCGATCCCGGCGCTGCGCCGCGGCGACCCCGACGCGCTGTTCGACCGCATGAGCGCAATGGTCCAGGCGGGCTATGCCGCGCAAATGAAAGCGGGCCGCGAGGGATAGCCCCCGCAGCCCGCCTCGATCAGGGGGCGGTTGCAGCCACCACCTGGGCACCGACGACAATCGGCACCGGCTTGTCGTTGTCGGTGGCGATATAGGCCGGGTTGTGCTTGCCCAGCCATGTTTCGACCGCCTTCAGCCATTCGATGGCGACATCGTCATAGGGCAGGTTGTGGGTGTTTTTCGGCTGCTCGAGATATTCGAAATCGACGCCTTCCTTCTTGCCGGCCGACTTCAGCGCCGACACCAGCGTGCGCGCCTGCGCAACGGGCACGCGCTGATCGCGCACGCCGTGCACGATCATGATCGGCGCCCACTTCCCCTCGGCATTCTTCGCCGGCGAGACCGTGCCTAGTTCTGCCGCACCCTTGGCGAGATAATTGGAGCCGAAGCTGCCGAGATAGCCTTTGTCGTAGCTGCGCATCATCGCCAGGTCGTAAACCCCGGCACCCGCGATCGTGCAGCGATATTTGTCGGCATTGCGCTGCGCCGCGCGCGCCGACGCGTAGCCGCCATAGGACCAGCCCATCATGCAAACGCGCCTGGGGTCGATCAGCCCCTGCCCCGCGAGATGGATGATGACATCGTCGAGATCGTCCTGCATGCGCAGCCCGAACCCGTTCGATCGGCCTTTCTTGATGAACTCGGCGCCGTAGCCGCCCGACCCGCGATAATTGGGCTGGACGACGACATAGCCCATTTCGGCGACCGACTGCGCCCAATTGTCAAAATCCGCGGTATCGCGCACACCGAACGGACCGCCGTGTGTCAGAATGACGAGCGGCAGGCCCTTTGCCTGCTTGCGATGGCGCGGCATCGTCATGATCGCTTCGATTTCCTGCCCGTCGGAGGCGGTGTAGCGAAAGGCCGAGACCGGATTGAGTTCGGCATCGCCGAGCGCCGCCGCGCGATGGCCGAGCAGCTTCATCTTTCCGCTCTGCGTGTCGTAGATATAATAGGCGCCGGCCTGGTTGGGCTTGGCTGCGAAAACGACGAACTTCTTTTCGCCGCGGTCGCTCGACACGATCTGGCTGTTACCGGCGCCAAACATCTCGTCGAGACCCGCCATCACCTCGCGGTAGAGCGGATCGGTCCACACCGTTCGCGCGCGCGCCTCGGTCACCGTATAGCCCACCACGCGCTTGCCCAGATAGTCGGCCTCGACGCCATCGACGTCATAGCCCTTCGATTGGAACACCAGCCGCTCGGTCCCGCTGGGGTTGGTCATATTGACCTTGTAGAGCTTGGAATAGCCGTCCTTGTTGTCCGACACGAGCATCATGTCGGGTTCGGGAAGGAACATGATCGGCTTCATCCCGGCACCCGTGAAATCCTTGTCGGCCTCGTTGGTGACGGTCTTGACCGGCCCCTTGGCGTCCGACCGATACAACAGACGCTGCTTGCCCGTGTCGCGGTCGTAACCGACCCCGCCGCGCACGACGCCGTCGGGGTCGGCGAACCAGCTGCCGACCACCGGGTTGGGCCGCATGACGGTCGTGATCTTGCCGGTGCGGACATCGACCGAAACCACCTCGGGATCGTTCCAGGCTTCGGTATTCTCGTGCTTGTAGGTGCGCTCGATCAGCAACGTCTGCTTGTCATGGTCGACGTGCAGGATGCTGCCGCCATCGGCCGCGACGCCGTCCCACGCCAGCGGGGAGACCTTGCCGGTCTTGAGATCGTAGGTCGCAAGGCGGCGGATATCGCCGCGTTCGCCCCCGAAATTCTCGCGCGCCATCAGCGTCAGCACCAGCATGTCATTGCCGACCCAGTTCCAGCCGCTCGTGGTCCGGTCGCCGGCCTCGCGAAACTCCTCGGTTGTCGCGATCATCTGCGGCTTGGCGGCAGGGTCGTTGAGATCCAGCCACACGAGATACTCACGGCCCTCCTGCGTCATCTTGAGCGCGACCTTGCTGCCGTCGGGCGACATGCGTACGCCGCTCATCGACGGCCGTTTGCCGAACAGCGCCGTATCCACGCGCCCCTTTTGTGCCGTCACCACGATATCGCTCGCCTGCTGCGCCGCCGCGACCGCAGGCGCCCCCATTGCCGACGCCAGCAATGCCGTGGCAAACATCTTCTTGATCATCATCGTCTCCGTCCTCGCGCCCTGACGAACGGCGCAACCCACTGGCTTGCGGGCCGATTGCCCGCAGCTACCCCATAGGGCGAGCCTAGGAAGGCGGCCCGGCGATGGCAACAAACTTAAGTTGAATTTGAAACCAAAAAGCCCCGCCGGATCGCTCCGGCGGGGCCTTTCGTTGCCCGCAAGGGCGGTGCAGCCTAGGCCGCGCCGTGCGCCAGCGCCGCGAGGAGCAGGATCGCCACGATGTTGGTGATCTTGATCATCGGGTTGACCGCCGGACCCGCGGTATCCTTGTACGGATCGCCGACGGTGTCGCCGGTCACCGCGGCCTTATGGGCCTCGCTGCCCTTGCCGCCGTGGTTGCCGTCCTCGATATACTTCTTGGCGTTGTCCCATGCGCCGCCGCCCGAGGTCATCGAGATCGCGACGAACAGCCCGCCGACGATCACGCCGAGCAGGAGCGCACCGAGCGCCTCGAGCGCTTCGGCCGGACCGGCCACAGCGCGGATCACGAAATACACGACGATCGGCGCGAGCACCGGCAACAGCGACGGAATGATCATTTCCTTGATCGCCGCCTTGGTGACCAGATCGACCGTGCGCGCATAGTCGGGCTTCGATTCATAGGTCATGATGCCCGGGTTGCTCTTGAACTGCTCGCGAACATCCTTGACCACTTCGCCCGCCGCGCGGCCCACCGCGGTCATGCCAAACGCACCGAAGAGGTACGGCAGGAGCGCGCCGAGCAGCAGCCCGACGATGACATAGGGCGACGAGAGCGAGAAGGTCAGCGGTTCGGAAATGCCGAGCTTCGCCGAATATTCGGCGATGTCGGCGGTGTAAGTACCGAACAGCACCAGCGCCGCGAGACCCGCCGAACCGATAGCATAGCCCTTGGTCACCGCCTTGGTCGTGTTGCCCACGGCGTCGAGCAGGTCGGTCTTTTCACGCACGCTGTCGTCGAGGCCCGCCATTTCGGCGATGCCGCCGGCGTTGTCGGTAACGGGGCCATAAGCGTCGAGCGCGACGACCATGCCGGCGAGCGCCAGCATTGCGGTGGCGGCAAAGGCGATGCCGATGATGCCGGCGATCTGATAGGCGATGATGATGCCCGCACAGATGACGAGCGTCGGCAGCGCGGTCGATTCCAGGCTGATCGCCAGGCCCTGGATGACGTTGGTGCCATGCCCCGTTTCCGACGCCTTGGCGATCGACCGCACCGGGCGGTAATTGGTGCCGGTGTAATATTCGGTAATCCAGATGATCAGCCCGGTGATGACGAGGCCGAGCAGCGAGCAATAGAAGAGGCTGCGGCCGTTGAAATCCTGGCCCGCGATCATCGTTTCCATGTCGCCGAGCGCATATTGCGTCGAGAACCAGATCGCCGGGATCGACAGGATCGCGGTGACCAGGAAGCCCTTGTACATCGCGCCCATGACATTCTTTCCGCCGCCGAGACGGACGAAATAGGTGCCGATGATCGAGGTGATGATGCACACGCCGCCCATCAGCAGCGGCAGGCTCATCAGCGGAATAAGCGCATCGCCCGTCCCCTTCAGGAGCAGGGCGATCAGCACCATGGTGGCGCCGACGGTGACGACATAGGTCTCGAACAGGTCGGCCGCCATGCCCGCGCAGTCGCCGACATTGTCGCCGACGTTGTCGGCGATCACCGCGGGGTTGCGCGGATCGTCCTCGGGGATTCCGGCCTCGACCTTGCCGACCAGGTCGGCGCCGACGTCGGCCGCCTTGGTGAAGATACCGCCGCCGAGACGCGCGAAGATCGAGATCAGCGAGGCGCCGAAAGCGAGCGCGACGAGCGCGTCGACCACGGTGCGATCCTCGCCGCCGACGGTGTAGCCGCCGACTTCGAGCAGATACCAGAAGAAGACCGAGATCGCGAGGAGCGCGAGGCCCGCCACGAGCATGCCGGTGATCGCGCCGGCGCGAAACGCCATGGTCAGGCCTGCCTGCAGCCCGGTCTGCGCCGCGGCCGCGGTGCGGACATTGGCCTTCACCGAGATATTCATGCCGACGAAGCCGGCAACGCCCGACAGGATGGCGCCGATCAGGAAGCCTATGGCCGAAACCTCACCGAGGAACCACCAGACGAGCACCGCGACGACGACGCCGACGATGGCGATGGTGCGATATTGCCGGCCAAGATAGGCCTTGGCGCCTTCCTGGATGGCGGCGGCGATTTCCTGCATCTTTTCGTTACCGGCCGAGGCGCCGAGCACCTGCCGGGAGGTAACGAAGCCATAGAGCACGGCCAAAAGGCCGCACGCTATCGCGATCAAAACCGGATTCATGCGTGTCTATTCCTTCCCCATTGAGAAGGGCGAACGCGAAGATAGCAGTCGAACGTCCGACTTATTGATGCCGGTTCGCTCTCTCCCCTGATGCGACCGCCCCAAATTTGGACGCCGCGTTATGGGAAGAAAGAAAGCGCAGGGCAACCCCGCTTTTTCCGCAATTTTCCGCAAGTTTCGCCGCTAGTGCATGAAACCGAGACGCGCCGGCAGCGCGATACGCCGGGCGCGGTGGGTGAGCGTGATTCCCTGCCCCACCCCGACATGGCCGATCGGCGTCGCCGCGACGTTCAGCCCCGATGCGATGTCGCGGATCGCGGCCGCCGCATTGGTATCGGCGCTGAACAGCAGCTGGTAATCGTCGCCCGCCGTCGCCGCGGCGAGCCGCGTGTCGAGCACGTCGGGGCGAACGCCAAGCAGCGCCGCCGACAGCGGAATCGATTCGATCATGATACCGAACTCGCAGCCGCTGGCGTCGGCCATGCGCTGCGCGTCGATGAACAGCCCGTCAGACACGTCCATCATCGCATGAACGTGGCGCGCGACTGCCTGGCCGAAGGTCAGCTGCGGCTGCGGCCGGCGATAGGCGGCAAGGCAGGTCTCGTTCGCCTCCTCCTGCCCCAGCCGCATCGCGAGCCCCAGCCCGGCGTTGCCGATCGTCCCGGTGACCCAAATCTGGTCGCCCGGGCGCGCGCCGCTGCGCGGCGGCGCCCCGCCCTCGGGTGCGCGGCCGATCGCGGTGAGCCCGAAGCTGCGCGGCGCCCCCGTGGGCACGCGCACCGTATCGCCGCCGAGCAGGATGATCCCGAAGCGGCGCAGCGCGACGTCGAGCCCGTCGGCGAAAGCCTCGTCCCACGCCGCATCGCCAAGGCTGTAGCCGACGAGCACAGCCAGCGGCGCGGCGCCCTTGGCGGCAAGATCGGACAGGTTCACCGCGACGAGCTTCCACGCGACGTCCTGCGGCGTGTCGTCCGGGAGGAAATGGATGCCCTCGACGATCATGTCGTGGGTGAGGATCAGCCCTTCCCATTCGGCCGCGTCGTCCACTAGCCCGCGCGCAGCAGGGTCGGTCGCGATGGCCTGCAGGCGGGCGATGAAATCGGCTTCGCTCAACGCTTTCCCTCTTCCGTTCGCCCTGAGCTTGTCGAAGGGCCGTTCTTCCTTTTGCGTCTAACAGAAAAAAGACGGTCCTTCGACAAGCTCAGGACAAACGGCATTATTGGTAGCGTCTTAACTTTTCGCCCGCACATCCTTGCCGATCGCGTCGAGCAGGCCGTTGGCGAAGCCCGCTTCGCGCCCGTCGAAAAAGGCTTTCGCAACATCGACATATTCGCTGACCACCGCGCCGACCGGCACGTCGCCGCGCGCGATGAGTTCATAGGCGCCCGCGCGCAAGATCGCCTTCATCGTGCGGTCGAGCCGCTCCATCGACCAGCCGCTCGCGAGCCGCGCGACGATCGCCGCGTCGATCTCGGGCAGCCGCGCGAGCGCACCCTTCACGATGTCGTCGAAGAACGCGACATCGGCGTCGGCATATTCCTCGTCCTCGATCGTCGCGCCGATGCGGTGCTGGTGAAATTCATGGATCAGCCGGGTGACCGGCGTCCCTTCCATCTCGTGCTGGTAGAGCGCCTGCACGGCGGCGAGGCGGGCGGCGGAGCGGGATTGGGCGCGTTTGTTCATGGCTTTTCTATTTCAGTCTGTTCTGGACGCTCAGCGCGTGGGCGGGCAGCCCCTCGGCGCGCGCGAGCGCGACGGCAGCGGGGCCAATAGCGCCTAGCGCCGATTCGTCCAGCGCAAGGAAGCTGGTGCGCTTCATGAAATCGGTCACCGACAGCCCGCTCGAAAAGCGCGCGCGGCGTCCGGTGGGCAGGACATGGTTCGGCCCCGCGACATAATCGCCGATCGCTTCGGGCGTGTGCCGGCCGAGGAAGACCGAGCCCGCATGCCGCACCTTCGCGAACAGTGCATCGGCGACATCGGCATCGACCGCAAGCTCGAGATGTTCGGGCGCGAGCCGGTCACAGAGCGGGATCGCGTCGGCCAGCGTGGGAACGACGATCACCGCGCCATTGTCGGCCCAGCTCGCCTGCATCGTCGGCGCAGTGCTCAGCGTCGGAATGACATGAGCGACTGCCGCCGCGACCGCGTCGGCAAAATCACCGTCGTCGGTGAACAGGATCGACTGGCTGGTCGGATCGTGCTCGGCCTGGCTCAGCAGGTCGGCGGCGATCACATGCGGTTCGTTGCGCGCGTCGGCGACGACGACGATCTCGCTCGGCCCCGCGACCATGTCGATGCCGACCACGCCGTAGAGCTGGCGCTTGGCCTCGGCGACCCAGGCGTTGCCGGGGCCGGTGACGACGTCGACCGGTGCGATGCGGCCGGTGCCATAGGCGAGCGCGGCGACCGCCTGCGCGCCGCCGACGCGCCAGATTTCGTCGACCCCGCCGATATGCGCGGCGGCCATCACCACCGGATTGACCTCGCCGTCCGGGGTCGGGGTCATCATCACGATGCGTTCGACCCCCGCGACTTTGGCGGGGACGACGTTCATCAGCACCGACGACGGATAGGCAGCGCGCCCGCCGGGGACATAGACCCCCGCGGCGTCGACCGCGCTCCACCGCGCACCGAGCCGCGCGCCGATGCCGTCGCGATAGTCGCGGTCCTCGGGCAGCTGCGCGGCGTGATAGGCGCGGATGCGCTCCGCCGCGAGGTCGAGCGCATCGCGGAGCTCGGGCGCCAGCGCCTCATAGGCGGCGGCGCATTCCTCCTTCGAGATGCTCCAGCCGCACGCGTCGAGGTCGAAGCGGTCGAACGTCGCGGTATAGCCGGCGAGCGCCACATCGCCCTCGGCCTTCACCCGCGCGACGATCGCCGCGACGTCGGCCGACACGTCGGACGCGCTTTCGCGCCGGTCATTCACCAGCGCATCGAATTCGGCGGCGAAGCCGGGGTCGGAGGCGTCAAGCCGCCGCATCGCCGACCGCCTGGCGGAAGCGCTCGACCAGCGCCGGCACCTCGGCCGAGCGCAGCTTGAACGCAGCGCGATTGACGATCAGCCGCGCCGACACGTCGCTGATCACCACCTGCTCGGCGAGCGCGTTCTCGACGAGCGTGCGCCCGGTCGAGACGAGGTCGACGATGTGCGAGGCGAGCCCCAGCTTGGGCGCGATTTCCATCGCGCCGTTCAATTTGATGCACTCGGCCTGGATGCCCTGCGCCTCGAACCAGCGGCGCGTGGTGCCGGGATATTTGGTGGCGACGCGGATGTGGCTTGCGCCGATCCCCGGCGGCGCAGCGTCGGCCGGCCCCGCGAGCGACAGCCGGCAATGGCCGATGCCGAGATCGACCGGCGCGTAAAGCTCCGAATAGTCGAATTCGTCGATCACGTCCGAGCCGACGATGCCGAGCTGCGCCGCGCCATGCGCCACGAAAGTGGCGACGTCGAAGGCGCGCACGCGGATCAGCGAGATGTGCGGCTGGTTGGTGCCGAACACCAAAGCGCGGCTCTTCGGATCGAAGAAATCCGCCGCGGGCTCGATGCCGACCGCCGCGAGCAGCGGCAGCGCCTCGTCGAGGATACGCCCTTTCGGGATGGCAAAGATGATCGGTTCGGGCATAAGCGCGCCAGCCCATAGAAGGCGGCGGGAGAAAGGGCAATGAGCGAGCGGTATCAGGCGATGGAACTCGGCGACACTGGCGCCGACGCGGTGCGCGCCGCCTTTGCCAACCAGGTCCTCTATTGCCGCGCCAACGATGCGCCGGTGACCGCGCGGATCGTCGCGGCGCTCGCCACCTTGCTCGACAAGCCCACGACCGACTTTGCCCGGCGCATCGCCGAGTGGCAGCGCGCGCCGCTCGCCGATGCGCTGCCGCTGCG
This sequence comes from Sphingopyxis sp. GW821-FHT12F08, assembly GCF_058806755.1. Taxonomy (NCBI): domain Bacteria; kingdom Pseudomonadati; phylum Pseudomonadota; class Alphaproteobacteria; order Sphingomonadales; family Sphingopyxidaceae; genus Sphingopyxis; species Sphingopyxis sp. GW821-FHT12F08. Next base: position 289,699 of record NZ_JBXAQA010000006.1, on the reverse strand, counting down.
CGCCGCGGGCGGGCTGCACGCGCTGCACCTCGCGGGCGCGGCGCGCGAGCTCGCGCCCGTCTATGCCGATGCCGACGGGATCAATGACGCGGCGATCGTCGCGGGGGTGGTGCGGCGGCACGAGGCAGCGCTGCTGCCCTGGCTCGACGGCCCGCCGCAGACCAACGAGGCGGGGCGCTCGGCCAATTTCGTCGCGGCGATGCTGTGGCTGGCCGAGCAAGGGCTGCCGCCGCGCTTCCAGTGCCTCGAGATCGGGTCGAGCGCGGGGATCAACCTGATGCTCGCGCGCTATCATTACGATCTCGGCGGGGTGCAGGTCGGGCCCGAGCCCGGCGTCATGGCCTTCACCCCCGAATGGCGCGGGCGGCATCCGCCGCAGCACAAGATCGAGATTATCGACACGAAGGGCTGCGACGTCGCGCCGGTCGACCTGACCGATCCGGCGCAGGCGTTGCGGCTCAAGGCCTATATCTGGCCCGAGCATCGCATCCGCTTCGAGCGGATCGAGGCGGCGATCGCCGCGGCGCGCGAGGACAAGCCCGACATCGTGGCGATGAATGCCGCCGATTTCGTCGAGGCCGAACTCGCGAAGCCGCAGGCCGCGGGGACGGCGCGCGTGCTGATGCATTCGATCGTCTGGCAATATGTCCCCGCCGACCAGCAGGCGCGCGTCACCGCGGCGATGGAGGCCGCGGGCGCGCGGGCGACCGCGGACCGCCCGCTCGCGTGGATCGCGCTCGAGGCGAACCGCACGGTGCACAGCCATGAACTGGTGGTGCGCTATTGGCCCGGCGACGCGGCGGCAAAGATGCTCGGGCGGTCGCACGCGCATGGCGCATGGGTGGAGTGGCTCAGCTAAGCCCCTCCCCCTCGATGGGGGAGGCAGCGAGACTTACGAACTTGTTCGTTAGTCGCAGCGGTGGGGGTGCGGTCTCGGTCTGAAGCGACGGCGCAAGGACGCGCCCTCACCCTCATCCAACTCCGCCTAGCGCCAAAGGCGCAAGGCTCCATATCCTTCTCCCATCAAGGGAGAAGGAGTTACAGCCGCGCTTCCAGTCGCGCGAGCAGCGCCTGCACCGGCGGCGGTGTCACCGGGGCTTCCCATCCCGCCTCCAGCGCCGCAATGCGTTCGAACAGGCGTTCGCTCGCCGCGATGATGCGGCGGATCGGCGATTCGAACTGGATGCAGATGTCCCAGTCGGCCGCGACCGGATCGCCGATGCGCGCCGCGCTGTCGTTCGATCCCGCGCCGGGGTCGCCCGCGATCATCGCGCGGCGGTGGAGCAGCCAGGCGATGATGTGCATCAGCCGCGTCGTCGTCTTCAGCGATTCGCAGGCGAGCCCGATGTGGAGCAGGCTGTCGCGGCTGCCCGCCTCGCCCAGGTCGCGCGCCGCGGCGAAGGCGGTGTGCGCCTCGTCGGCGAGCACCATCGCCTCGACATAGAGATTCTCGACCTGCGCGCGCTGCACCGGCAAGCCGATCGGCGCCAAATCTGGAAGCCTCCTGTTCATGCGAAAAAATATGCCACGAGCGCCGGCCCGGTAGCAACGCCGCTAACCATCATTTCGCAGGTGCGCGGCGTCCCGTTTTGAATCAGGCCGTTTTGAACCAGGCCGCTTCGATCAGGCGATGATGTCGGGGACCAGCTGGTCCTCGCACCAGGCGATCTCGTCGCGCAGGCGCAGCTTTTTCTTTTTGAGGCGCGCGAGTTGCAGCTGATCGGGCACCGCGGCGGCGCCGAGCGCGATGATCGCGGCATCGAGGTCGCGATGTTCGACACGGAGCAGTTCGAGGCGCTGGCTGATCTCTTCGGGGGTCACGCCAAGCCTAGTGCCAGAATCGCAATTTGTCCGCAACGGGGACCGGCTCGGCGAATCGGCGCGTTAACCGCTCCACAATCGCTTCGATCCATGTTTTACTTCCCCTGCCAACCGAGTCGAAAATGAAGGAGACTGGCCGATGAACATGTCGCACCTTTCCGCCCTGAAGTCCCGCCACGCGGACCTCGACGCGAAAATTGCGAATGAAGAACGGCGCCCGTGCCCCGATGTGGGCGTGCTGGCACAGCTCAAGAAACAGAAGCTCAAGATCAAGGAAGAGCTTTACGCGATCGGCTGACGATCGCCGGGGGTCTGTCACAGACCCCGCAAGTCAGGCCGCCGGTTGCCGGCTGCTCCTTCCAAGCGTGGAACGGGTCAGCGCGGACGGATCGGCGGCCGGCCCTTGTTGAGGCGCAGCCCGGCAAGCGTCGGCGGCACCTCTTCCGCCTTGGGCGCCACGTCGCGGCGCACCGCCTGCGGGTTGATCGCGCGGTCGAAGGCAATCCCGAATTTCTTCTCGCCCGTCCATACGATGCGTCCCGGCACCGGGCCGACGTTGCGCAGTTCGACCTCGACCGCCGTGCCCTGGGCGACCGGCACCGGGCTTTCGGCGAGCATGCCGCCCGCCGACAGGTTGCGCACGCGGACACTCACCGGTTCGGCCTTGCCGGCGACCGCCACACTGGCCTGCATGAACAGGCTGTCGCGGTCGGCGCCGCGCGACAGCGCTGCCACTTCTTCGTCCACCGATGTCGGTCCCCGCGAATCCATTGCGACCCGTTCCCCGCGTTAGAAAGTCAGGTCCGGGAATCTAGGGCGCAGGCCTTGCGGAAACGTAAAGAAGGCGAAGCCGTCCCGATCCGGGGCAGAGTTTCGCGAACTCGGGCTCAGTCTTCGCGCGAAATCCGCTCGTTGCGCTCGTGGCGCTCCTGCGCCTCCAGCGTCATCGTCGCGATCGGGCGCGCCTGCAGCCGCGCGAGCGAGATGGGCTCGCCGGTCACCGCGCAATAGCCATATTCGCCCTCGTCGATGCGGCGGATCGCCGAATCGATCTTCGAGATCAGCTTGCGCTGGCGGTCGCGGGTGCGCAGCTCGATCGCCCAGTCGGTCTCGCTCGACGCGCGGTCGGCCAGGTCGGGTTCGCGCAGCGGACCGTCCTGCAGCTGCGCCAGCGTCGATTCGGATTCGGTCAGGATCGATTTTTTCCAGGCGAGGAGCAGGCCGCGGAAATAATCCTGCTGCCGCGGGTTCATAAACTCCTCGTCGTCGCTGGGGACATAGTCCGAATCGAGGTTGGATTTGGCTTCGCGGAGCGCGTCGGCGCCAATATCGGCGGTCTGTGTCGGCATGACGGGCTCTAACGTCCTTTCGTCTCGCGGTCCCGCCGGACGTGGCGGACCGGGGGAGTGGCGCGCCTATAACCAGCCGTTCGATACGACACAAGCACGGAAGCGGCGGATAGAGTTTGTGGGGTGAAGCGCGGCTGAACCGCCGCCCGCGCCAAGCCGACTCCCGGGCCGCTCGCGGCACGCGCCCGGGACAAGATTTCGGCCCGAAAGTTAACCAAGCATAGGGAATCGCGGCAACTTCCGTCCGGTTTTGGGACAGTCGGCCGGATGGGTGTTGATTCCCTCGACCTTTTCCCGCTGCTGGACAGTCAAACGCGGTTAACGCCGTGGACGCGTTCACGAAGCTTTGGCCATTTGGCCCTAGCAAGAGGTGCAAGCGGGTGCCGGGGTGTGGCGCCTTCCCACCAAGCAACGGGAAAAGAGAGAGAAACCTATGTCAGTCCGAATGGCCCTCGCAAAGCTCTGCGCCTGCACCTGCGGCGGCGCGATCCTCGGCACCGGCGCAATGCAGATCAGCGACGTGCCCGCGGCGGCGCAGGTCCGCAAGGTGAGCAGCTGCTCGCCCTGCGGCAAGAAACCGGTCGTGCGCAAGCGCTACGCGGCGAAGAAGCCGGTCAAGCGCGTGCGCCGGGTGGTCACCACCAGGAAAGTCATTCGCACCGCGACCCCGCAGACGCAGGTCGTCACCCAGACGATTCCCCTGCCCCCGATCCCTTACGCACCCTTCCCGCAGCGCGGCGGCTGGGAAGGCGGCGGCGGTGGCGGCGGCGGTGTGACCGTGGTCGGCGGCGGCTTTGGCGGCGGTTTCGGCGGCGGCTTCTTCGGCGGTTTCTTCGGTGGCTCGTCGTCGGGCGGCGGGAGCAGCGGCAGCATCGTCGTCACCTCGACCACCACCGGCGGCGTCAGCACCTCGTCGAGCACGTCGAGCGGCGTGTCGACTTCGACCGGCGGGGTCAGCACCTCGACCTCGACGGGCGGCGTGTCGACCTCGACCGGCGGGGTCAGCACCTCGACCTCGACAGGCGGCGTTTCGACCTCGACCGGCAGCGTCTCGACGTCGAGCGGCGTCTCGACCTCGACGGGCAGCGTGTCGACCTCGACCGGCGGGGTCAGCACCTCGACCGGCGGCGTTTCGACCTCGACCGGTAGCGTCAGCACCTCGTCGGGCAATGTCTCGACCTCGTCGGGTAACAACGCCTCTTCGTCGAGCAGCAGCTCGTCGTCGAGCTCTTCGTCGTCGTCCTCTTCCTCGTCGAGTTCGTCGTCGGGCGGCGGCAGTTCGTCGAAGGGCGGCTCGTCGCATGGTTCGTCCCACGGCAGCTCGCATGGCTCGTCGCACGGCAATTCGTCGAAGGGCAGCTCGGGCTGGGGCGGTTCGTCGCACGGGTCGAGCGGTGGTTCGGGCGGCTCGGGCGGCAGCTCGTCGTCGAGCGGCGGTTCGGGCAGCAGCAGCTCGTCCTCGTCGAGCTCGTCCTCCTCTTCGTCGAGCAGCAGCACCTCCTCGGGCGCGACCTCGTCGGGCGCGACGGGCGGCACCAGCAGCTTCGGCTCGACCGGCAGCACAAGTTCGTCGTCGTCGAGTTCCTCGTCCTCATCCAGCTCGGGCGGCAGCAGCGGCACTTCGTCGGGCACCCCGACGCCCGTCCCCGCGCCGCCGATGCTCCTGCTCTTCGGCGCCGCCGCCGCCGCGCTCGTCGCGCGCCGCCGCGCGGCGAACCGCAACGACCAGGAACAGGAAGCGGCCTAAGCCATCCACTGGCGGTCGGCTTATGCCGGCCACCGATCGAAGGCCGCCCCACGGGGCGGCCTTTTTTTTGGTCGGAAGGGCGGCTTTGGGGTGGGAAGCTGCCTTTGCCTTATTCCAAAGTTCAGGAAAGTTCAGCCCAGTGCGCCTCCGGACAGGACCTCAGCAACCGCTTTTATCGACCGAGTGAAAGGGCCGGGTTCGACGCTTGCACAGCCAGATAATGTAGGAAAGGCCTTTTTTTGAGGCCGGCGGCTTTGGGGTGGAACTAAGCCATTCCCCTCCCTGGAAGGGAGGGGAGATCAACGTCGCGTTCCGCCCGAAACCAGCCATCCCAACAAAGGTTTGCCAAACGGCAAAGTTTCCTTCATAGTTTGCCATATGGAAAACCAAAAGCCCACGCTCGACCCTGTCTTCCACGCCCTCGCCGATCCGACGCGGCGCGCGGTCGTGGGCCGGCTGATGCAGGGCGCGGCGCCGGTCAAGGCGCTCGCCGAGCCTTTCGCGATGGGACTGCCCGCCTTCCTCAAGCATCTCGGCGTGCTCGAAGCGGCGGGGCTGATCCGCAGCGAAAAGCAGGGCCGCGTGCGCACCTGCCGCGTCGATGCCGCGCGGCTCGCCGCGGCCGAGCAGTGGCTCGCCGAACAACGCGCCCTCTGGCAGGCGCGCGCCGACCGCCTCGCCGCCTTCGTCGAAAATCAGGAGTGACCATGACCGAATCGACCCTCGTCATCGACCGCTTCATCGCCGCGCCGCCCGCCGCGGTGTGGGACGCGTGGCGCGATCCCGCAAAGCTTTGCCGATGGTGGATCCCCGCACCGCTCGCCTGCGAGGTCGTCCAGCTCGACCTCCGCCCCGGCGGCGGTTTCGAGACGCGGATGCGCGAAGAGGGTGGCGCCTGGCAGCCGCATGTCGAGGGCTGTTTCCTCGACGCCGTGCCGAACGAGCGGCTCGTCTGGACCACTGCGCTCAAGGCGGGCTGGCAGCCGGTCGAACCCTGGCTCGCGCTGACCGCGATCCTGAGCTTCGAGGCGCAGGACGGCGGCACGCTGTACACCTCGCGCGTGCTGCATCGCTCGCCGGAGGATGCGGCGAAGCACGAAGAGATGGGGTTCAACGACGGCTGGGGCACGGTGCTGGGGCAGTTGGCGGCGCTGCTGGAACGCTAAGATCCTCCCCATCGCGAAGCGTTGGGGAGGGGACCGCGCCCGAAGGGCGTGGTGGAGGGGTTGAAAGGTCGCGCCGACGCCTGACGGCGTCGCCCCCTCCGTCAGCCCTGCGGGCTGCCACCTCCCCATCGCTGCGCGTGGGGAGGATCGGGGTTGCGCCCAGCCAGCGCCAACGCCATAGCGCGCGCATGCACGATATCCGCCTGATCCGCGAAAACCCGCAAGCCTTCGACGCCGGCCTCGCCCGCCGCGGGCTTGCACCCCTGTCCGCCGAAATCCTTGGCATGGACGCGTCGCTGCGCGCGCTACAGACCGGGATGCAGGCCGCGCTCGCGCGCCGCAACGAGGCGTCGAAGCTCATCGGCCAGGCGATGGCGCAGGGCGACAAGGACCGGGCCGAGGCGCTGAAGGCCGAGGTCGCCGATCTCAAGACCGCGCTCCCCGCGCAGGAAGAGGCCGAACGCGAGCAGCTCGCGGCGCTGCACGACAGGCTCGCGGCGCTCCCCAACCTCCCCGCCGCCGACGTCCCCGAAGGCGAAGACGAAGAGGGCAATGTCGAGATTTCGCGCTGGGGCACGCCGCGCAGCTTCGATTTCACCCCGCAGGAACATGCCGATTTCGCTCCCGCGCTCGGCCTCGATTTCGAGACCGCGGCGAAGATGTCGGGCGCGCGTTTCGCTTTCCTCAAGGGGCAGATGGCGCGGCTCGAACGCGCGCTCGGCCAATATATGCTCGACCGTCAGACGATCGAGCAGGGCTACACCGAATGCGCGACCCCGCTGATGGTGCGCGACGAGGCGGCTTTCGGCACGACCCAGCTCCCCAAGTTCCGCGAGGATCTGTTCCAGACCACCGACGGCCGCTGGCTGATCTCGACCTCCGAGATGAGCCTGACCAATGCGGTGCGCGAGGACATATTGGCCGAAGAGCAATTGCCGATCCGCATGACCGCGCTCACCCCCTGCTTCCGTTCGGAGGCGGGGTCGGCGGGGCGCGACACGCGCGGCTATATCCGCCAGCACCAGTTCTGGAAGGTCGAGCTCGTCTCGATCGTGCGACCCGAGGACTCGGGCGCCGAACTCGAGCGCAAGACCCGCGCCGCCGAGCTGATCCTCGAAGGGCTCGGCCTGCCCTACCGCAAGATGCTGCTCTGCGCGGGCGACATGGGCTTTGCCGCGCGCAAGACCTACGACCTCGAAGTCTGGCTGCCCGGCCAGAACAGCTATCGCGAGATTTCGAGCTGCTCGAACTGCGGCGATTTCCAGGCGCGGCGCATGAACACGCGCTTCCGCCGCGAGGGCGTCAAGGGCAATGAGTTCGTGCATACGCTGAACGGCTCGGGGCTCGCGGTGGGGCGGACGCTCGTCGCGATCCTGGAGAATTACCAGCAGGCCGACGGCAGTGTCACGATTCCGGAGGCGCTGCTGCCGTATATGGGCGGGATCACCAAGCTCGAACCCGCCAACTGACTTATCGTCACCCCGGGCTTGACCCGGGGTCCCGCTTGGCAACGTCGATCAGCGGGACCCCGGATCAAGTCCGGGGTGACGCAAGAAGAAAGAAAAACAGTGCGCATCCTCCTCACCAACGACGACGGCTATCACGCCCCCGGCTTCGCGGTCCTCGAAGCGATCGCGCGCGAGCTTTCGGACGATATCTGGGTCTGCGCACCGGCCGAGGAACAGTCGGGCGCGGGGCATTCGCTCACCCTGTCGCGCCCCGTGCGCATCCGCGAGCATGGCGCGCGCCGCTGGTCGTGCACCGGCACGCCGACCGATTCGGTGATGATGGCGATCGGCAAGCTGATGCCCGAAAAGCCCGACCTGATCCTCTCGGGGGTCAACCGCGGCGCCAACCTCGGCGACGACATCACTTACTCGGGCACCGTCTCGGCGGCGATCGAGGGCGCGCTCGCGGGCATCCGCTCGATCGCGCTGAGCCAGGTCTATGCGCGCGAGGGCATGGGCGACACCGTCCCCTTCGGCGCCGCCGAAGCATGGGGCGTCAAGGTGCTGCGCCCGCTGCTGGGCATGGAGATGCCGCCGCGCACGCTGGTGAACGTCAATTTCCCCGCGATTCCCGCCGACGCGGTCAAGGGCATCCGCGTCACGCGGCAGGGGTTCCACGATTACGGCCGCGGCTCGATCGTCGAGGGCACCGACCCGCGCGGCTATCGCTATTACTGGTTCGGCCTCCACGGCATCGAACACAGCCTGGGCCACGACAGCGACCTCGAGGCGATCGACGACGATTATATCTCGGTCACCCCGCTCCAGCTCGACCTGACGCATGACGCGTCGCTGGCGGCGCTGCGCGGCGCCTATGGGGCCGCGTCGGCCTGACCCGCCTCTATCGCCTCGACGCCCCCGCCGCCGACATTGCGGCGCGTTTCGGCGCCGAGGCGGGCAAGGACCCGTGGACCGGCGACTATGTCGCCCCCGGCCGCCCCGCGCCGGTCGTGATCCGCGACGAAAAATGGCGCGTGCGGCGGGTGCGGCCGATGTTCTGGGGCGTCCCGCCGCCGCCGCGCGGCAGCGATCCGATCACCAGCGTGCGCAACCTCGAAAGCCCCTTCTGGATCGGCACGCTGCGCCACACCGAATTCCGCTGCCTGATCCCCGCGACCAGCTTCGCTTTATGGTCGGGGCCTGCGGGCGCCCGGCGCCAGCACTGGTTCGCTGTCGCAGAGCAGCCGATTTTCGCGATGGCGGGCATCGTCCGCTTCGCCGACGAAATCCCGACCTTCGCGATGCTGACGACCGAACCCAACCGGCTGGTCGCGCACCATCATCCGGGCACGATGCCGCTGATCCTGCCCGCCGAGGCGCACGAGCGCTGGCTCACCGCCGACTGGAAGGACGCGCGTGAGCTCGTCGTGCCTTTTCCGGGCCAGGCGATGACGGTGTCGGACACGCCGCCGCATCCGCCCGCGTCGTGACAGGCTGGTCAAGCGCGCAAGGCTTTGGCAGATAAGACGCATGGGGGACCGGCGCCGCATCTTGACCATCCTGCTGCTGACGGCGCCGCTCGCCGCCTGTATCCCCGCCTCGGCGCCCCCGCAGCGACCCGCCGCGCCCACCACGCCCGTCCCGCCGTCCCTCGCCTATGACGATGTGTCGGGCGGCGACAGCCAGCCGACCTGGGCATTGAAGCCGGTGGCGACCAATGCGACCACCGTCGCCGCGGCCAGCTACACCGTCCGCCGCGGCGACACGCTGCGCGCGATCGGCGAGATGACGCGCGCTGGGTCCGAAGCGATCGCGATGGAGAACGACCTCGCCCCGCCCTACACCCTCGTTCCCGGCCAGCGGCTGCGCATCCCCGCCGGCCTCTATCACCGCGTCGCGGCGGGCGAGACGGGCATCGGCATCGCCAATGCCTATGGCGCCGACTGGGGCGAGATCGTCACGATCAACGCGCTCAGCGAGCCCTATATATTGCGCGTCGGCCAGCGGCTGCGCCTGCCCGCCGACGCGCGCGCGCTGCCGCGCAAGGACGTCGACATCGCGGCGCGCGCCGCCGCGTTCAACCTCGACATCGACGATATCGCGACCGGCAGCCAGCCCGCGCTCGCCGCGAACAAGGCGCCCGCCGCCGCCAGCGCCGCGCCGCGCGGGCCGGTCACCGCCGCGATCGCCACCCCCGCCGCCTTCACCGGCCGCTTCGTCTGGCCGCTGCCGGGCAAGGTCATCGCGCGCTTCGGCCCGCTTGCCCCGGGCAAGGTCAGCGACGGCATCAACATCGCGGCGCCCGCGGGCACGCCGATCCACGCCGCCGCCAACGGCGTCGTCTCCTATGCCGGCGACCAGATCGCGGTCTATGGCGGGCTGATCCTGATCGACCATGGCAGCGGCTGGGTCAGCGCCTATGGCCATGCGCAGCAGATCGACGTCCAGCGCGGCCAGGCGGTGAAGGCGGGCGATATCATCGGCCTCGCCGGCGCCAGCGGCCAGGTCCAGACCCCGCAGCTGCATTTCCAGCTGCGCAAGAACCGCATACCCGTCGACCCGCTCAGGCAATTGCCTGCGCGATGAGCCGCAAATCGAACGACAAGCTGCACCTGCAGCATATCTTCCGCCCGCTCAAACGCGCGAGCAAATGGCCGATCTGGGCCGATGTTCTGGCGCGGCTCGGCGTCGCCTTCTTCCTGATCGCGGTCGTCGTGCTCGTCCACTGGATCGACCGCGCGGGGCTGAAGGACAGCCACGACGGCCAGATCAGCTTCCTGGACGTCGTCTATTTCACGATGATCTCGGTCACCACCACCGGCTTCGGCGACATCGCCCCGGTCTCGGACCGCTCGCGGCTGATCGAGGCGGTGATCGTGACCCCGATCCGCATCATGGTGCTCTTCATCTTCGTCGGCACCGCCTATAATTTCGTCCTCAAGCGCACATGGGAAAAATGGCGTATGGCCCGCATCCAGGCAAAGCTCACCGACCATATCGTCGTGCTCGGTTACGGCACCAGCGGGGCCGAGGCGGTCCGCGAACTGATCGCGCGCGGCACCCCGCCGCACGGCATCGTCGTCATCGACCAGGCGGGGAACCGCGTCGCCGCGGCCGAGGCGGCGGGCTGCAATGTGCTCCAAGGGGACGCGTCGAACGACGACACTTTGCTCGACGTCCATGTCGCGCGCGCGCAGAATGTCCTCGTCTCAGCGGGCCGCGACGACACTTCGATCCTGATCGTGCTGACCGTACGTCACCTTGCACCCAAGGTGCCGATCAGCGTCGTGATCCGCGCGCAGGACAATGAACTGCTCGCGCGGCAGGCGGGCGCCAGCAACGTCATCAACCCGGTCAGCTTCACCGGGCTGCTGCTCGCCGGATCGGCGCAGGGCGAGCATGTCGCAAGCTATATGGCCGATCTCGCCGCGGTCGGCGGCAAGGTCCAGCTACGCGAACGCCCGGTCGGTGCCGAGGAAGTCGGCCGCAGCCTCGACCAGCTCGCGAGCGGCGGCCGCGGCCTGCGCATCTACCGCGGCGGCAAGCCGCACGGTTTCTGGGAAGACGAAGTGCGCGCGCTGCAGGCGGGCGACGTCGTGGTCGAGGTCATTCCGTGCGAGGTGTGCGAGGCGGATTAGGCCTTCCAGTACATCCACGCCGCCCACAGCCAGCCGGCGATCAACAGCGTCCCGCCGATCGGCGTCACCGCGCCCAGCCATTTCGGCCCGCCGAGCGCCATCGCATAGAGCGTTGCCGCAAAGATCGCGCCGCCCGCGAGCAGCATGATCGCCGCGCCGCGCGCGAAGCCCATGATCGCGAGCGCGGCGACGGCGTGGACCAGCTGGTACATCCCGCCGGTCCGCAGCCACTCGGCCTCTTGCGGCCCCGCCGCGCCATGCGCCCCGAATGCGCCCGCCGCCACCGCCATCGCCGCCGAAATCGCTGCAAATACGCCAATCATCATTCAATACCCCTGCAATGCCTTACGACGCGCCGCGCTATCATCACGCGAGAGGGAGACCATGATCGTCCCGCTGTTGGATCATAACGCCTCCGGTGATAAATGGGCAGCGGGGATAGGTGCACAAGCCGTGCGTCTGTCGCGGAGGGGAATGACAATGTGGGAAATTAGCTGGCTCGCGGTGGTATTGGCCGCGCTGGTGACCTTTGTGGTTGGGGGACTATGGTATGGCCCCTTGTTCCTGAAAGTCTGGCAGCGGGAGGCCGGCGTTACCGAAGCGTCGATGCAGAAACGCCATCCCGCCTATGTGTTCGGCGGTGCATTCCTGCTCAACCTGTTTGCCGCCTATATCCTTGGCCATGTGCTCGCGACCTATGGCCAGCCGCCGCTCGCGGTCGATATTATGATCGCTTTTGGCGTCGCCGCAGGGTTCATCGTCACCGCGTTCGGGGTGAATTATCTGTTCGCGGGCAAATCGTTCACGCTGTTCGCCATCGACGCGGGCTATTGGATCGTTACCTACAGCTTGATGGGCGTGATTTTCGGCTATCTCGGCTAGGTTCTGCCTCCAGGGTCAGGCGCCAGTCGGCTTGGCACATCTCGCAATCGGAGCAGGCGATGGCCCGCGACATACCCCTTCCCACGGGATTGAAGTCGCCCAGTCGGCGCGCACAGCTTGGCGAGCTTGCGCTGCCGTTCGATCTGCTGCGCTATGGTCTGTCGGGCTGGCACCTGATCAGCGCCCCGCGCGGTGACGGGCGACCCGTAGCGCTGCTCCCCGGCTATGGCGCGTCCGAACTCTCGATGCGCCCGCTCGAAGCCTGGCTCCGCCACCTAGGCTATCACGTTCGCGACTGGGGTATGGGCCGCAACAACGGCCGCGTCGCCGCCGACGTCGAGCGCTTTGCCGCGCAGGCGGCCGAATGGGTCAAAGCCGACGGCGCGCCGCTCACCCTGATCGGCTGGAGCCTCGGCGGCGTCATCGCCCGCGAGACCGCGCGCGAATATCCGCACCTCGTCCGCGCGATCATCACCATGGGCACCCCTATCATCGGCGGTCCCAAATATACAGCGCTCGCCCGGCGCTTTGCAGGCCGCGATTTTGACGCGATCGAACGCGAAATCCATGCGCGGAACCTTAAGGGCCTGACCCAGCCGCTGACCGTGATCTACTCCGACCGCGACGGCATCGTCGGCCCCGACATCGCTGTCGACACCTACAATGCGCAGGCGCGGAACATAAAGGTGGACAGCACCCACCTCGGCCTCGGCATCAACCCGCGCGTGTGGAGGATCATCGCGAATATATTGGCAGGCGTGACAAACCCCGAAAAATAGACTAGGGGCGCCGCCAATCATGACAGTCAAAACCCTCCCTACCCAGCCGAAGGTCGGCATGGTGTCGCTCGGCTGCCCGAAGGCGCTCGTCGACAGCGAACGGATTCTCACCAAGCTGCGCGCCGACGGCTATGGCCTGTCACCCGACTATGCGGGCGCCGATGTCGTGCTCGTCAACACCTGCGGCTTCCTCGACAGCGCCAAGGAGGAGAGCCTCGAAGCGATCGGCGAGGCGATGGCCGAGAATGGCCGCGTCATCGTCACCGGCTGCATGGGCAATGAGGCCGAGGTCATCCGCGCGCGCTTCCCGAAGGTGCTGGCCGTCACCGGCGCGCACCAATATGAGCAGGTCGTCGACGCCGTCCACGACGCCGCACCCGCGACGCAGGGTCCGTTCGTCGACCTCGTGCCCGAGGGCGGGCTGAAGCTCACCCCGCGCCACTACAGCTATCTGAAAATTTCGGAAGGCTGCAACCACAGCTGCTCCTTCTGCATCATCCCCGACTTGCGCGGAAAACTGGTCTCGCGGCGTATCGACGCGGTGCTGCGCGAGGCCGAAAAGCTCGTCGCCGCGGGGACGAAGGAATTGCTCGTCATCAGCCAGGATACCTCGGCTTATGGTGTCGATATCCGCCACGACCCGCGCCAGTGGCACGGCCGCGAGGTGCGCGCGCACATGACCGACCTCGCCCGCGAACTCGGGCAGCTCCGGACCAGCGAAGGCCGCGCCCCGTGGGTCCGCCTCCACTATGTCTACCCCTATCCGCACGTCGACGCGGTGATCCCGCTGATGGCCGAGGGGCTGCTGACTCCTTATCTGGACATCCCCTTCCAGCACGCGAGCCCCAGCGTGCTCAAGCGCATGAAGCGCCCCGCGAACGAAGCGAAGGTGCTCGAACGCCTCAAGAGCTGGCGCGCGATCGCCCCCGACATCGCGATCCGGTCGAGCTTCGTCGTCGGTTTCCCCGGCGAGACCGAGGCCGATTTCCAGTACCTGCTCGACTGGCTCGACGAGGCGCAGCTCGACCGCGTCGGCGCCTTCCGCTTCGAACCCGTCGCGGGCGCGCAAGCCAATGCCCTCGACGACCCGGTGCCCGAAGAGCTCAAGGAAGAGCGCTACCAGCGCATCATGGACAAGACCGCCGCGATCAGCGCCGCCAAGCTCGAAGCCAAGATCGGCCGCACGCTGCCCGTGATCATCGACGAGGTCGGCGAGGCGGACGAGGACGGCAGCATCGGCGCGACGGGTCGGTCACAGGCCGATGCGCCCGAGATCGACGGCCATGTGTATCTGCGCGACGTGGCGGCGACACTGAAGGCTGGCGATATCGTCGATGTCGAGATCGAGGACGCCGACGAGCATGATCTGTTCGGGGTGGTTGCGGGGAGCTGACACTTCGTCACGATAGCGTGCCCCGAAAAGCCAAATACACCGGTTCGAATGGCGCCGAGAAATTGGCTTCCAGAGCACACCACATGATCGCTCGGGATTCGTCTTAGCCTATTCCGCGAAGCTGCATTCCTTCAGCATCGGCATGCCCGCCAGTTCCGACACGTCATTGCACAGCAGCACCACCTGCTGCCCTTTTGCCAATTGCGCCGCATTTGGCTGATCCGCATCGACCAATCGTGCTTGCGCCGACATGAACTGGTTGTCCGTGCGCAGTTTGACATAGGGCTCGTCACTGAAATCCAGGTCCACGCCATCGACGATCCCGGTCACCTCCAAAAGGCGATCGCCATATTGCTGCTGCGCGGCCGCTTCATTCGCATCATAAGCCCGGAAAAGTTCGCGCGCGGTGACTTTCACCGCTGCAGCGCGTGCTGCCTCGCGCGTGGCTTTTTCCTCTACCGCTTCGGCTTGAACCTGTTGCTGTTTTTCCGCCTCGCGAGCCGCTTTTTGCTCCGGTGTCGGCTCGGGCAAGAGCGATCCGATGATGACCAGAGCGACGAACACGCCCAAACCCACCAACATCCAGAATCCGCAGCCCCGCTTCTTTTTCGGCGCCTCGACTCCCGCATCATTCGTCATGACATTCCCCCAGCAAAAAGATCAGGATCGAAGCTATCCGGCGTTCCATTTTAATCAACTGGAAATAGTCCGGCATCACTCTAGCTTCGAATTTCGGCATATCGCGGCATGACAAAAAAATCGCTGTCCTAATTTATTTGACGTGCATAGCCTCGGCCCATGCTTGACCTCGCCTTCCTCTTTCAGTCCCGCGCACGGGTACGCTCCGTCACCCCTGATGACAGGCGAATCTCTTCGCTTAAACCGACAAAGGAGACATTTTCGATCCCTTCATCCGTATCCTTTGTCGCTTTAGCGTCCTCGGCAAACCGGAATAGCCGGTGCGCGCCATGCGATTTCAGAATGAAGTTACGCAGTTTTCCGCCGTCAGGCGCGAGTTGCCCTCCGCGTCACCCCGAACTTGCCCCGGGGGTCCCGCTGGCGGGCGTCGAAATGCGGGACCCGGGGTCAACGAACGAAGCGCGGCCTTCCGCACGGAATGCGATTTCAGAGTGAAGTTGGGCGGATTCCTAACCTTCTCCGCATTGCCAGTCTTCGCAAGGAACGGCTTAACTGCTTTGAGATTATGATGGGCAAGTACCGCATCGAGGGCGCCATATGCGACTGATCCCACTGGTAGCCACATCTTTGCTGCTCACCGCCTGCGATCCCGCCAAGGGCGGGGCCGAGGCGCCGCCGCGCGCCACCGATATGGCGCCCTCCCCGTCGCAGACTTCCCTGATCGCGGTCCCGATCGACGCCGACATCGGCCCGCTGAAGCGCGAACTCGAGCGTGCGGTGCCGAAGACCTTGTGGACGATCGACCGCCGCGAGAAAGCGTGCGTCACGCCGCAGCGGGTCAAACTCTTCGGCAAGAAGATCAAGCTCACCCCGGCCATCCCCTGCACCATCGTCGGGCAAGTGACGCGCGGGCCACTGCGGCTGCGCGGCGAAGGCGACGAGATTGTCATCGATGTGCCGCTCACCGCGACGATCAGCGCGCGCGACGTCGGTGGGGTGCTGAAGGGCGAGACCGCGACCGGCGCCGCGATGGCGCATGCGCGGGTGCGGATCGAGCTGACCTCCGACTGGATAACACGCGGCCGCGCGCGCGTCACCTATGGCTGGACGAAGGCGCCGGGAATCGATTTCCTGGGCAAGCACATCACCTTCACCGACGAGGCCGACGCCAAGCTGAAGCCCGTCGTCGCGGGGGTCGAGCGCGAAGTGAACCGCGAAATCGCCAGGATCGATATCCGCAAACAGGCGGCCGAGGTCTGGCGGCAGAGCTTCACCACGCTCGAGCTCAACCGCGAGAAACCGCCGGTGTGGATGCGGGTGACGCCGAAGCGCATCCTTTACGGCGGCTATCGCCTGAACGGGCAGAAGCTGAACCTCAACCTCGGCATCGAGGGGGTGACCGAGACCTTCGTGTCGGAGCGCCCCGCCGACCCCGCGCCGACCCCACTGCCAAAGCTGGTGCGCGAGGCGCCCAAGCCGCACCTCGACGTGCGCGTCCCCGTGATCGCCGACTATGCCCAGCTCCAACCGGTGGTCGACCGCGCGCTCGCCAAGCGCGCGACGCGGCCGTTCGTGCTCCCCGAGCTCGGGCCGATGGACGTCGCCTTCGGCAAGTCGACCATCTATGGTGCTCCGGGCGGGCGGATCGCGGTCGGGGTCGATGTCGAGGCGCGGCTCGAAAGCCGCAAGGGCGAGCCGACGCACGGGCGCATCTGGATGACCGCGATCCCGCGCAACGCGGCGGGGTCGGCCGAGGTGCGCTTCACCGACCTGGTGATCAACGGCGACAGCGACGGGGTGGGCGGCGATCTGCTGATCCTGCTCGGTCGTAGCGAAGGCTTCGCGCCGCTGATCGCCGACGCGCTGACCCAGAATTTCACCGGCGACCTCGAAAAGCTGCAGGGCAAGATCCGCCGCGCAGTGGGCCAGCGCCGTGAGGGCGCCTTCCTGATCCGCACGCATGTCGACGGCTTCGCGATCGGCGAGATCAAGGCCTATGGCAACGGGCTGTACCTGCCGGTCCAGATGACCGGCAGCGCGACGGTCGATTACCGCCCGGTGAAATGAGCTAGAACAGCCGCGTCAGCGCGTAGAAGAGCGCCGCCACCACCGCGCTCGCCGGGATGGTGATGAACCAGGCCGCGACGACATTGCCCGCGACGCCCCAGCGCACCGCGCTCGTACGCCGCGCGACGCCCGCGCCGATGATGCTGCCGGTGATCGTGTGCGTCGTCGACACCGGGATGCCGAGCAGGCTGGCGGTGAACACCATGATCGACCCGCCGGTCGAGGCAGCGAAGCCCTGATGGTGCGACAGCTTGGTGATACGCCCGCCCATCGTCTCGATGATCTTCCACCCGCCCGACAGCGTACCCAGCGCGATCGCGACATAGCAGCTGAACGCCACCCAGTGCGGCACATGGAATTCGCCCTGCAGATAGCCGGTCGAATAGAGAAGCACCGCGATGATCCCCATCGTCTTTTGCGCGTCGTTGAGCCCGTGGCTGATCGAATAGGCGGCCGACGAAAAGAGATGGAGGTGGCGGAATGTCCTTTCGGCGAAATTGGCGGTCGCGCGGCGCAGCGCCCAGCTGCTCACCAGCATCACCAGCATCGCGAGCAGCATGCCGAGCATCGGCGACAGGAAGATCGCGATCACGGTCTTGTTGAGCCCGGTCCACTCGATCCCTTCGAAGCCGGCGTGCGCGACGCCCGCGCCGACGATCCCGCCGACCAGCGCGTGGCTCGACGAGGAGGGAATGCCCTTCAGCCAGGTCACCACGTTCCAGAACATCGCGCCGACCAATGCGCCGAACACCACGGCGGGGGTCACCAGATCCTTGTCGATGATCCCCTTGCCGATCGTCTCGGCGACCTTGTGGAGTTCGGGAAAGATGACCGACAGGAAATAGGCGGCGAAATTGAAGAAGGCCGCGAACAGCACCGCCTGTACCGGGCGCAGCAGCCGCGTCGCGACGACGGTCGCGATGCTGTTCGCCGCGTCGTGCAGGCCGTTCAGGAAGTCGAACGCCAGCGCAAGGAGGACGAGGCCGACGAGGAGCGGGAAAGCGAGTTCGTGCATGGATCGCGCCCCCGCTTACGCGTGGTCGATGACCAAGCCGTCGATCTCGTTCGCGACATCCTCGAAGCTGTCGGTGACGCGCTCGAGATGGCGGAAGAGTTCGCGCGTGATCAGGAAGCGCGTCGGGTTCGATTCGCCATGCTCGCGGAACAGGCGCTTGAGCCCGGCGGCATGAATCTCGTCGGCATGCCCTTCCATCCGCACCAGCCGCTCGGTCAGCTCGTGCAGCCGCGGGCCGTTGGCGCCGATGTTACGGAGCAGCGGGAGCGCTTCCGCCGTCAGCCGCGCGGCGTCGACGATGATGCCCGCGATATCGCGCATCTCGGGCTCGAATTCGGTGACGTCGTAGAGGTCGACCGCGCCCGCGGTCTTCTGCATCTCGTCGATCGCATCATCCATCGAGGCGATCAGGTCGGTGATCGCGCTGCGGTCGAACGGCGTCAGGAAGGTCCGGCGAACGGTCTGGAGCACTTCGCGGGTGATCGCGTCGGCGTCATGCTCGCGCTCGATGATTTCCTGGACATGGTCGGCCATGCCCTCGCCGCCCTGCAGCATGCGCGACAGCGCGTTGGCGGCGGCGACCAGCGTCGCGGCGTGGCTTTCGAACAATTCGAAGAAATTTCCCTGTCGCGGCAGCAAACGCTGAAACCATGCGAACATCCAGCTAACCCCTGTCTTGTCGGCTACATTCTGAACGGCGCCGCGCGGCTGGGCGACAGCGCGGAAACCGCCATCGCCGAACGAGCGGATCAGCGCCTGCAGGTCGGGTTCCTCGACCGCCGCCGCGGCATCGCGGAACGAGAACCACCTGCGGTCGCGTTCGTCCATTTCTTTCCATTCGTCCAGTTCGTTGGTCACCGCGAGCGGAAAGACCTCGACCTGGTACATGATCGACGCGCCATTGGCGCGGCGCTTGCGATATTCATAGCTGCCGATCGGCGTCGGGCACACCGCGCCGATCACCCCCGCTTCCTCCTCGGCCTCGATCGCCGCGGCGGCGTGGCGCTCCATCCCGGTCAGCGGATTGCCCTTGGGCACCACCCAGCGCTTGGTCTCGCGCGAGGTGATCAGCAGGATTTCGGTCGGCCCGTCCTGCGCCGGTCCGCTGAACCGATAGGGAAGGACGGCGATCTGACGCATCGGGCTTTCATCCTTTCCAGTGGTTTCCGCCGCATGACGGCTCAAGTGACAAACAGGTTACGCCCCTATGACAATAATGTGACAGCGACAAGGCGGCTTCGCCCCCCGAACGCACCCCCGTCTAATCCATTGCAAAATGCAACGCGGTGCGTAAGCTGCCCGCCAAAGACAAATGGGAGACGAGATCATGGCAGACAGTGCGACCATGGAACGCGCGAGCAGTACGGCGGATGCAGCGGTCGATCAGGATGTGCTGATCGTCGGCGCGGGCATTTCAGGCATCGGCATGGCCGTGCACCTGCAGACCCACGCCCCCGACCGCAGCTTTACGCTGGTCGAGCGCCGCGCCGACTTGGGAGGCACGTGGGACCTGTTCCGCTATCCCGGCATCCGGTCGGACAGCGACATGCACACGCTGGGCTTCGTCTTCGAACCGTGGAAGCACGAGAAGTCGATCGCCGACGGTCCCGCGATCCTCGACTATCTGAACCGCATCGTCGACGAGCGCCACATCCGCGAGCGCATCCGTTTCGATCGCAAGGTGGTCGGCGCCGACTGGGACAGCGCGGCGGCGCGCTGGACGGTGACGATGGAGGACGAAGCGGGCGGCACCTCGACGACGACCGCGCGCTGGCTGTACCTCGGCGCGGGCTATTACGACTATGACTCGCCCTTCGACGCCGATTTCACCGGGCGCGACGATTTCCAGGGGCAGATCGTCCATCCGCAATTCTGGCCGAAGGACTTCGATTACAAGGATAAAAAGGTCGTGGTGATCGGATCGGGCGCGACCGCGGTGACGATCGTTCCGGCGATGACCGATCCCAGGAACGGCCCCGGCGCGGCGCATGTCACGATGCTCCAGCGCACCCCGACCTGGTTCGCGATCCGCCCCGCCAAGGACGGCATCGCCAATTTCCTGCGCAAGATCCTGCCCGAGCAGCTCGCCTACAAGATCACGCGCTTCAAGAATGTGAAGATGCAGGACATCGTCTTCCAGAAGGCGCGCACCAAGCCCGAGAAGGTCCGCGACTTCCTGACCAAGCAGGTCCAGAAAACGCTGGGCGACCGCTACGACGCCGAAGCCTTCACCCCGCCCTACAATCCGTGGGAGCAAAGGCTGTGCCTGGTTCCCGACGCCGATTTCTTCGAGGCGATCAAGCGCGACAAGGCGTCGGTGGTCACCGACCATATCGAACGCTTCGACGCCACCGGTATCCAATTGAAGTCGGGCAAGCATCTCGATGCCGACATCATCGTCACCGCGACCGGGCTCAGCCTCGCGGTCGCGGGCAAGATCCCCGTGCGGGTCGACGGCGACCTCGTCGACTGGAGCGAGCATTATTATTACAAGGCGTGCATGTTCTCGAACGTCCCGAATTTCTCGGCGGTGTTCGGCTATCTCAACGCCAGCTGGACCTTGCGCGCCGACATCGTCGCCGAATATGTCTGCCGCGTGCTCAACCATATGCAGGCGACCGGGACGACGGTCGCGACGCCCGTGCTCCCCGATCCGGCGAGCCTGACCGAGGAGAATATCTTCGACTTCTCGTCGGGCTATATCCAGCGCTCGCTGCACATCATGCCGAAGAATGCCGACAAGCTGCCGTGGCGGCTCAACC
This sequence comes from Sphingopyxis sp. GW821-FHT12F08, assembly GCF_058806755.1. NCBI lineage: Bacteria > Pseudomonadati > Pseudomonadota > Alphaproteobacteria > Sphingomonadales > Sphingopyxidaceae > Sphingopyxis > Sphingopyxis sp. GW821-FHT12F08. Next base: position 268,993 of record NZ_JBXAQA010000006.1, on the reverse strand, counting down.
AGAATTATCTGCAGGACCGCGTCGACATGCGCACCGGGACGATCGACGACGGCGTGCTGAGCTTCGCCAATGCGCGCGCCGCGGCGGCCGAGACCGAAGCCCCGGCGCTCGAAGCCGCCGAATGATCAGGCGGGCGGGGCGGGGCGCTTCGCGCGGCGCCGCCTGACCAGCCAGAAGATCAGCCCGCCGATCGCCAGCAGTACCAGCGGCACGACGATGCGCGCGGTCTTCGCGACCGAGTCGTAAGTCTCGATGGTCGCCAGCGCCTCGGGCTTCGTCGGGCTCGCAACGACGTTCCACTCGGTGATCCGCATCGGCGCGTCATTCTCGGCATAGAAGCGCAGCGACACCGTCGTCCACTTGGCCCCGGCGTGGCCGACGACGACGACGTCCTCCTGCCGCTGGCTCAGCCCCGGCGTCGCATTGGTTTTCCATTCATAGGAGGCGAGCTGCCAGGTCGCGGCCCCTTCGGGGCATTCGCGCGGCAGCAGCGGCGCGGCCTCGACCGCGGTGTTCGCAATCTCGGGATGGAGCAGGCTCACCGTGCTCGCGGGGTCGGTGCAGAAACGCTCGCCGATGGCGATGATTTCCTTTTGCCGCTCGGGCGAGACCATCTTGTCGAGCGCCGCCTGAAAGCTGCACCCCGCCAGCAGCAAGGCCAGCAGCCCCACGAACCCCGTCCCAATCGCACGCATCGCACCCTCCCCCCGATGTCCGACCCGCCCCGATGATGGCGGATCACCGGGCCCGAAGCCAGCGCGTTCATGCCTCGCCCCGCTGCCCCGATCTGTGCTGCCGGACACACCCCGCGCGCCGGTCGCAACCATATTGGCAGCAATATTTCTCGAGCTCCCGACTTCTTAAGTGCACTCACGATATTTACTCTATTCACAAACTATAATAGTCTGCTTGCGATCAGGGGGAGGTCGCATCATGAAATTTTCGGAAACGATATTTGCTCGATTACCGCTTCGCAGCATCGCACTCGCGCTGGCGGCGCCGCTTCTTCTCGCCGGCTGCCAGGACGGCGGCTATGGCGACAAGAAGGAAGTCGCCGCCGCGGGCGGCTGCCCCGAGGGCTTCGGTTGGGCCGAGGGACTGCAGGGCTATCTGAGCCCGACCGCGACGATGCCGACGACGATGAGCGCGACCGCCAACGACTGCCTGTTCAACCAATGGTCGTGGGAAGCCTTTGTCTGGGCCAATGCCCCGATCGACGGCACGCCGCGCTTCCTGACCTGGCAGGTCCCCGACGACCTGCTCACCAACACGTCCGAGGTTCCGCGCACGTCGCTGCTGCGACTCGACGCGCATATGAAGCCGCTGCACATGGCCGACGGCGCACCCAGCCAGGACGGGGCGATCGTCGAGGCCGACGGCAGCATGCTGATCGGCCCGAACGGCTATCCGGTCTATGCGTCGAGCCACATGACCTCGAATTATTTCGACGTCGTCAAACGCAATCTGATCGCCACCGGCGCCTATCAGAATAACCCGAACCAGGACGATTATTTCAGCGTCGGCGACGCGATCGTGAAGGCGACCTGGTACCGGCTCGCCGCCGGCGAGGCGGCGCCCGCGGGCGCCTATACGACGCAGGCCGAGGTGCCGGTGCTACAGAACAACTGCAACGGCGCGAGTTGCGCCGTCGTGCCGAGCGGCAAATATGAGACGGTGACCGTCGCGCTCGTCGGCATGCACGTCGTCGGCTATACCGAGAACCATCCCGAGTTCGTCTGGGCGACCTTCGAGCACAAGCTCAACGCGCCGATGTTCCCCGACAACACGTTCGTGTTCGACGCGAGCCAGAGCAACCCCAATAATTTCACCTTCTACAAGGCGGGGACGCCCTATTCGCAGCAAGCTTTGCTCGTCGAGACCAACACCAACCCCGCGACGGTCAGCTTCGACGCTGCGACGGGCAAATTCTCGCCGGCGACGCAGGTCGTGCAGATGAACCAGACCGGCGGCGACACCCAGCCGAACGGCCCAACGAACATCACCGCGATCAACACCGCATCGCAGGGGGCGGCCAAGAATTTCCCGAACAATTCGCCGCTGCAGAATTACAATCTGATCGGGACGGCGTGGTTCAAGCCGAACACCTATGTCACGACCAACGCGAATTGGGCGAGCCTCAACCAGACCAATGCGGTCGGCGCGATCAGCCTGATGAACACAACCGCGGAAACCTTCCTGCAGAGCGCCAAGGGGCAGCAGGGCAATAATTGCTTCGAATGCCACAGTGCGACGAGCTTCTCCTATCAGGGCATCCAGCCCAAGGCGCTGACGCCACGCCGCATCGCGATCAGCCATCTGGTCGCGATGGGCTCGGCCTATGAAGTGCCGAACACGCTGCCGGTGAAATCGGGTGGAACCGTACCGGCACCGGCCAAGGTGGCGCCGAAAAAATAGAGCTGCACTGGGTCGCAGTCGCGTAACCCCGGGTCCGATAAAGGCCCGGGGTTATGTGTTTTGGGATAGATGGCGGGTTTGGGGTGGATTCGAGACCTGAACCCCTCCTCTTCAGAGGAGGGGCCGGAAATGGCCAGTTTCACCCGAAAGCGGCCGCACTGCACCCGATCAAATCAATGCGCGCAGAGGCGCAGAGACCGCAGAGAAGAAAGATCGTCCTTCTCTGCGCCTCTGCGCGAATATTCTAAATAATCTGCAGCAGCTGCCGCCCTTGCCCCACCCCTCAGTCCACATGCTCGGGCTTGCCCTTGGTCGAACCCTTGGCGAAATCCTCGAGCTGCTTTTCGGTCATGCTTTCGGCCATTTCCTTCGACGCACCTTTCAGCTTCGATTTGGGCGTATCGCCGCGCTTGGCGCTGAGCGCGGCACCCGCGGCTTTCTGCTGGGCCTTGGACTTGGCTGGCATCGTCTTTCTCCTGCCTGCTCCCCGCTATCCGTTAACGATCGTCCCGCCGTTGGGATGCAGCACCTGGCCCGACATATAGCTGCTGTCGTCGCACGCGAGGAACAGGAAGCAGGGCGCGACCTCATTGGGTTCGCCGGGGCGCTTCATCGGCGTGCTTTCACCGAAGGTCGCGACCTTCTTCGCGGGCGCGCCGCCGCGCGGGTTGAGCGGGGTCCAGATCGGGCCAGGCGCGACGCCGTTGACGCGAATGCCCTTCCCCACCAGATTTTCGCTCAGCGAGCGCGTGAAGGCGGTGATCGCACCCTTGGTCGCGCTATAGTCGAGCAGGCCCGCCGAGCCCTGGTACATGGTGACGCTGGTGCAATTGACGATCGCCGCGCCCTTTTTGAGATGCGGCAGCGCCGCCTGCACCAGATAGAACATGCCGAAGATATTGGTCGCGAAGGTTCGCTGCAGCTGCTCGGGACTGATGTCGCCGATGTCCTCGGCGGGATGCTGCTCGCCGGCATTGTTGATGAGGATGTCGAGCCGGCCGAGCTTCTCGACGGTCTTCGCGACGATCTTCGCGCCCGCATCGACCTTGCCGACATCGGCCTTGATGATGATCGCGCGCCGGCCCTCGGCTTCGACGATCGCCGCGGTTTCGACCGCGTCGGCGCGGTTGTCGCGATAGACGATCGCCACATCGGCGCCCTCGCGCGCGAAGAGCGCAGAGACCGCACGGCCGATGCCGCTGTCGCCCCCGGTGACGATCGCAACCTTGCCGCCCAGCCGCCCCGATCCCGGATAGCGCGGCTGCCACTTGGGCGCGCGGTCGAGATCGGCTTCGCGGTCACGGGGCGGTTTCCGGATCGTCTTGCCCGCGCCGACCTCTTTCTTCAGCTTCGCCGCGGCGCGCTTCTTGCCTTTCTTTTCGGCCGGGGTTTCGCCGACCTTGCCGGCTTTAGGTTGCTTGGCCATGGTTGATCCTATCGGGTGGGGAGGAAATCGCGCGCGTAATCGGGCTTCACGACCCGCGCGAGTTTCGCCGTGATTGGCAGGTTGATGCGGTAATCGCCCTCGGCATAGGCGCCGATCTCATAGGGCGCGATCGCGATCGTCATACGGTCGATATGGCGCCCGTCGGACGAGCCGAGCCAGACAGTCTGCGCCGACGCCGGCGGGCATTTGGCGAAGGCAGAGTCGGACTCTTCGCCGGGAGGCTGGATGCCCTTCGCCGCCTTTGCGCGCTTGATCGCGGCGCAGAAATCGTCGCGGATCGCCGCGTCGAACGCCCCGCCGCTGGTAAACAGGTCGAGCGGCGCGCGCCTTTCGCCGGTGTTGCGGTCCCAGATCAGCGTGTCGAAACTCGTCATGCCGTGCGCACCGCCGGTATAGGTGTCGATTTCGCTCGACAGGCTCAGGAAGCGCGGGGTGTTCGCGACGCGCTGCCATTTCTGGAGATGGCTGTGCGCGCGATAGGGAAAGCCCTCCTGCTGCGCGAGCGCCTGGTCGCGGCGCGATTCGGCAACCAGCGCGTCGCGCTTGGCCGCGCGATCATTGTCGAGCCACTCGGCGAGCCGCGGGATCTGCGCCGCGTCCACGGGATAGCTATAGGCGAACTCCATCAGCTCGCTTTTTTCCTCGACATTCGACGCGGTGGCATCGGCGGCCTTCAGGTCGTCGGACGCCCCCGGCGGCGCGCCCGGCACCTTCGCGGCGGCCTCCTTTTCGGCCCGGGTCGGCGCGGGTTCACCCGAACAGGCCGAAATAAAGAGGATCGCCGGGACGAGCGCCGCGGCGAAGCGGCGGGGGGCAGTGATCGTCATCCCCGAACAACGCCGGGAATCGACAAAGTTTCCGTGTCAGCCTAGCAACCTGCGCATGATCGACTATTCCGACCTGATCCAGCCCGACAAGGGGCAGGCCGCGCGCGCCATCCATCTGGTGGACAAGAAGAGCTACGACGGCTGGCTCAACGGGCGCAGCGCGCGCGAGCGCGCGCATCTCGCCGCGGTCGGGTTCAAGCCCGACGCCTTTGTCCATGCGATCCTTCCCGGCGACGATCCCGAGAAATGGGGCGTCGTCACCGCGGTGGCCAGCATCGACAGCCTGTCGACCTGGTGCCTGGCCAAGCTGGGCCAGATCCTGCCCGAAGGCCGCTACCGCGTCGAAGGCGCGCAGCCGGGCAAAGCTATGTTCGGCTGGATGAGCGGCCAATATCGCTTCGACCTTTATCGCCCCAAGGCCGAGCCGCGCGCGCCGCGCGTGCTGCTGACGAGCGACGTCGCCGCGATCGCGCCGATGGTCGCCGAGATGCGCGCGACCGCGCTGGTGCGCGACATGGTCAACACCCCCGCCGCCGACATGGGGCCCGCGGCGATCGAAAAGGAAGCCGAGCGCATCGGGAAGGCGCATGGCGCCAAGCTGACCGTCACCAAGGGCGAGGCGCTCGAACAGGGCTATCCGATGATCCACGCGGTCGGGCGCGCGGCGGCGAAGCACCATGCGCCGCGGCTGATCGAGATCGTCTGGGGCAAGGACAGCCACCCCAGGGTCGCGCTCGTCGGCAAGGGGATCAGCTTCGACAGCGGCGGGCTCGACATCAAGCCCGCGGCGGGCATGCGGCTGATGAAGAAGGATATGGGCGGCGCCGCGCATGTGCTGGCGCTCGCCGAGCTGGTGATGGCGAGCGGGCTGCCGGTGCGCCTGCACTGCCTGGTCGCCGCGGCGGAGAATGCGATTTCGGCCGACGCTTTCCGCCCCGGCGACGTGCTGAAGAGCCGGTTGGGGCTGACGGTCGAGATCGGCAACACCGACGCCGAGGGGCGGCTGGTGCTCGGCGACGCGCTGGCCAAGGCGAGCGAAGACAAGCCCGAGCTGATCGTCGATTTCGCGACCTTGACCGGTGCCGCGCGCGTCGCGCTCGGTCCCGACCTGCCGCCGCTCTTCGCCAATGACGATGCGCTGGCGGAGGCGATGCTCGCGGGCGGCATCGAGCGCGACGACCCGCTGTGGCGCATGCCGCTGTGGGACGGCTATGCCGACCTGCTCGAGACCGACATCGCCGACCTCGGCAACGCCGGCTCGTCGCCCTTCGCCGGGACGATCACCGCCGCGCTGTTTCTCAAGCGCTTCGTCGGCGAAGGCATCGTCTGGGCGCATATCGACACCTTCGCCTGGCGCCCCTCGGCGAAGCACGGCCGGCCCAAGGGCGGCGCGGCGCTCGGGCTGCGCGCGACATGGGCGATGCTGCAGCTACGCTACGACCGGCGGCGCAAGAGCGATCCGGCTTGATAAAGGCCATGCCGCTGGGCTAATGCGCCGCGATTGGGCGCCGGACGGCGGTTTTGACGACATATCGGGACAGCGAGTGACAGCAGAGGGCGAACATCTGGCGGCGGGTCGCATCCGCATGGGGCGGCCCGGCGCGGCCGGCGCGGGGCGCGACCGTTTCGGGCTGAGCGGGACGTCGCAAAGCTATGACCCGCGCGTCGTCGCAATCCGCCCCGACCTCGCCGATATCGCGGTCGCGGGGCAGCATTTCGCGCCGCATTATGCCGCACCGATGATGAGCAGCTGCGTGCTGCCCTCGGCGGTGCTGCGCGGCGCGCCGTCGCTCGACGCCGACCAGACGAGCGAATTGCTCTACGGCGAAGGCTTCGCGCTACTCGACCTCACCGGCGGCTGGGCGTGGGGCTATTGCCTCGCCGACCATTATGTCGGCTATCTCGCCGCCGACGCGCTCGGCGCGCCGATCGCGCCGACACACCGCGTGCGCGCGAGCGAAGCTCTGCTGCACAGCGCCCCCGACGCCGCGAGCGGCGGATCGGCGGTGCTGCCGCGCGGCGCGCTGGTGATGGGCGTGGCCGAGGGCGAATGGCTCGCGACCGCGCATGGCTATCTGCCGCTCGCCGCGCTGGTCGAGGCCGATGCCGAGGAGAGCGACGCGGCCGCGATCGCCGAGGACCTCGTCGGCGCCCCCTATCTATGGGGCGGACGCACCGCCGCGGGGATCGACTGCTCGGGACTGGTCCAGCTCGCCTGTGCGTCGGCGGGCGTGCAGCTGCCGCGCGACAGCGACCTGCAACTCGCATCGCTCGGCGCCGACAAGGATGTCGATCCGGCCGCGCTCAAGCGCGGCGACCTCGTCTTTTTCCCCGGCCATGTCGGGATCATGGCCGACGCCACCAACATCATCCACGCCAGCCGACGATGGATGGCAGTGAAGGTGGAGCCGCTGGCCGACGTGATCGCACGCTCGGCCGCCAAGGGACATGAGCCGCCGGTGAGCGGCACTAAAAGACTGGCATAACATCATGACACAGACGGTTTTCATCGACGGCGCGGCGGGAACGACGGGCCTCGAAATCGCCGAACGCCTTGCAGGGCGGAACGAATTTTCGCTGCTGACGCTGGACGAGGCGCGGCGCAAGGACGCCGAGGCGCGGCGCGAGGCGCTGAACGACGCCGATTTCGTGATCCTCTGCCTGCCCGACGCCGCGGCGATCGAGGCGGTGACGATGATCGCGAACGACCGCACCAAGGTGATCGACGCCTCGACCGCGCACCGCGTCGCGCCGGGCTGGGCCTATGGCTTTCCCGAGCTGACCGCCGGGCAGCGCGATGCGATCGCGGCGGCGGCGCGCGTCAGCAACCCCGGCTGCTATCCAACGGGTTTTCTCGCGCTCGTCGCGCCCTTGGTTGCGGCGGACATCGTCGCGAAGGACGCGCGGCTCAGCGTCAACGCGGTGTCGGGCTATTCGGGCGGCGGCAAGGAGCTGATCGCGCGCTTCGAGGCCGGGCCCGACATCGGTTTTCGCAGCTATGGCCTGTCGCTGGCGCACAAGCATGTGCCCGAGATGCAGGCGGGCGCGGGCCTCGCCTATCCGCCGCTGTTCGCGCCGGCGGTGGTGCCGGTCTATCGCGGGATGCTGGTCGAGGTGCCGCTGATGTTCGACGCGCCGACCGCCGACGCCGCCTATGACGCGCTCGCGGCGCATTATGCAGGGTCGGCGCTGGTCAGCGTCCGCCGCGCGGGCGACGAGAGCGAGCTGTTGCTGCGCAAGGACGACGCCGCGACCGACGCGATGGAGTTAATGCTCTATGCGAGCGCCGACGGCCGGCAGCTCCGCCTCGTCGCGCGGCTCGACAATCTCGGTAAGGGCGCGAGCGGCGCGTGCGTGCAGAATCTGAATATCATGGCGGGCCTGCCCGAGACCGCGGGGCTGCGCCTCTAAGGCCTCAGTGCACCGTGCCGAGCACGTCCTCGATCGACAAATAGGTGATCAGCCGCTCGATCTGCCGCCAGCGCGCGAAGTGGATATGGTTGCCGAGCACGCGATATTGCTCGGCGCGCGCCGCCGCGGCATAGCCCGCCTCGTCGCCGTGGCGCGCGATCATCGCATGCGCCTCGTCGACCGCGGCGCGGTCGGGCAGATAAGGTGCCGGCAGTTCCATGGTGTCCCCGATCATGTCGGGCACCGCTCTACGCGTGCCGCCTCACCGCGCCGTTCCCAATAGTGCTGAACGCGTGGGTAAGGTTAATCGCGGGCAGCCTTTGGTTAACCATGCCGTGCCCGCGTTTCGCCTCTTTGCCACCGCGCGCCGCCCGTGTAGACAGGCTGCCATGCGCAAGATCCTGAAATATGTCCTCCTCGCCCTGCTGCTGATCCTGATCGTCGGGGGCGTCACGCTCTACATCCTATCGCGGCCCGATGTGGCGCGCTTTTCGGTCGCCGAGACGAGCGGCCGGGTCCCGGTGATGGGCGCGCAGGACGCGCAGACCATTCCCACGACCAACGTGCCCGAGGCGACGAACTGGCCCGCGGGTCAGGCACCGCGCGCCGCGGCGGGCCTCGCCGTCCAGCGCTTCGCCGAGGGGCTCGACCATCCGCGCACCATTCTTGTGCTCCCCAACGGCGACGTGCTGACCGCCGAAAGCCAGAGCCCGCCGCGCGACACGTCGGGCATCGAGGGCGCGGTGATGAGCAAGCTGATGACCAAGGGCGGCACCGGTCGCCGCCCGTCGGCGAACCGCATCACCCTGCTCCGCGACGCCGACGGCGACGGCAAGGCCGAGGTCAAGACCGCCTATATCACCGGCCTCAACTCGCCCTATGGCATGGCGCTGGTCGGCGACACGCTCTATGTCGCGAACACCGACGCGCTGCTCGCCTTCCCCTATGTCGCGGGCGAGACGAAGATGAGCGGCAAGCCCACCAAGATCGTCGACCTGCCCGCCAAGGGCACCAACCGCCACTGGACCAAGAGCCTGGCGGCGGCGCCCAACGGCTGGCTCTACATCGGCGTCGGCGCCGATTCGAACATCGGCGAAAAGGGCATGAACCGCGAGTTCCGCCGCGCCAGCGTGCTCGAGGTGCGGCCGGCGCAGAAATATATCCGCACCTTCGCTGCGGGCATCCGCAATCCCGTCGGGATCGCCTTCTATCCCGGCAGCGACCAGCTGTGGACCGTGGTCAACGAGCGCGACATGCTCGGCAGCGACCTGGTCCCCGACTATCTGGCCGAGGTCGACGAGGGCGATTTCTATGGCTGGCCCTGGTATTATTGGGGCGGCTTCGTCGACCCGCGCGTCGCGCCCGAAGGCGAAGATCGCCGCCAATATGTCCGGCGCCCCGAATATGCGCTGGGCGCGCACACCGCGCCGCTGGGCATGACCTTCACCCAGGGACTCGACCTCGGCGAGCGCTTCGCGAACGGCGCGCTGGTCGCCCGCCACGGCTCGTGGAACCGCGAGCCGGTGTCGGGCTATGACGTGGTGTTCGTGAAATTCGGCGCCAACGGCAAGCCGGCCGAGGCGCTGCCGATCGCGCTGCTCGACCAGTTCCTCGGCAAGGACGGCAAGACCACCCGCGGCCGGCCGGCCGACGTCAAGGTCGCGAAGGACGGCAGCGCGCTGATCGCCGACGACACCGGCGGGGTGATCTGGCGGGTGGCGAAGGCGGGGTGAGCTTTGCCTTGCTATGGCACCGGGTCGACTTTTACCGCCTGCTTCAAATCTCGCCCTGCAGCTTCGAGTTCGACGCCAAATTTCATGCCTTCATCGGCGCACCGTTGCATCGACGAATCCAATTCAGGTTGAAGCGATGCCGCATAGTCAGCACTGAACAGATCGGCGAGTTTCAATGAGGGGTGACGACCTCTAATCTTGCCGACAAAATAGTTTAGCACGCCTGTTAGGCCGAGCTTTAATTCAACTGGAGCGTCATCCGGAAGCGTACGCCAAGCGCGACCAAGGACACCTAAGCAAATCGCATCAGCTTTGTCCTGAGAAGTAAATCCTGAAGGCGCCGCATAGGTCGGGATGGCTACGCACACGAGCGCCGTAGCCATCAAAGAACCGACCAGTCGTCGGCAACCCCTCATCTCAACTACACCCGCATCGGCATCAGGACATAGAGCGCCGGGCTCTTCTCGCTTTCGCGGATCAGCGTCGGGGCGTTGGCGTCGGCCAGATGAAGCTCGACATTGTCGCCGTCGACCTGCCCGAGGATGTCGCTGAGGTAACGCGCGTTGAAGCCGATCTCCATCGCCTCGCTGTCATAGACCGCGGCGAGTTCCTCGGCGGCGGTGCCGTTCTCGGGGCTCGTCACCGACAGCGTGATGCGGTCCTTGTCGAGGCCGACCTTGACCGCGCGGGTCTTTTCGCTGGCGATCGTCGACACGCGGTCGACGCCCTGGAACAGGCTCTTCGGGTCGACCTTGAGCAGCCGGTCGTTCGCGGTCGGGATGACGCGGCTATAGTCGGGGAAGGTGCCGTCGATCAGCTTCGAGGTGAGCACCGCGTTGCCGAGCTGGAAGCGGATCTTGGTCGCCGACAGGCTGATCTCGACATTGCCCTCGGCCTCGTCGAGCAATTTCCGGATTTCGCCGACGCATTTGCGCGGCACGATGACGTCGGGCATCGACGCCGCGCCGTCGGGGCGCGTCACCGTGTAGCGTGCGAGGCGGTGGCCGTCGGTCGCCGCGGCCTTCAGCACCGGACCCGTCGCATCCTCAGCGACGTGGAAGAAGATGCCGTTCAGATAATAGCGCGTTTCCTCGGTCGAGATGGCGAAGCGCGTCTTGTCGATGATCTCGATCAGCTCGGCGACGGGCAGCTCGAAATTGGTCGGCAGGTCGCCTTCGGCGATCATCGGGAAATCGTCGCGCGGCAGCGTCGGCAGGTTGAAGTTCGAGCGGCCGGCCTTGACCTGCATCTTGCCCTCGGCGGCGGCGAGGCTGACCTCGGCGCCCTCGGGCAGCTTGCGGGCGATTTCGAACAAAGTGTGCGCCGAGACGGTGGTGGTGCCGGCGGTTTCGACCTTCGCGGCGATCGTCTCGACGACCTGCAGATCAAGGTCGGTCGCCATCAGCTTGAGCTGGCCGGTGGCATCGGCCTCGATCAGCACGTTCGACAGGATCGGGATGGTGTTGCGCCGTTCGACCACCGACTGGACGTGGCCGAGGCTCTTCAGAAGTACCGCGCGTTCGATCGTCGCTTTCATTTGTATTCCGCCATCCTAATGCTCGTGCGGGAGAAGCCCCTGGAGGGTCAAGGGCGCCGCGGGCATGAATGCCCCGATTCCCTGCCCCCGAAAATGTCACCCATCCTTAACGCGCGCGTGGCGGGGTGCAAGCCATGCTTGCAAAGCATCCCCAATCGCGCAATCGAGGCGCGATGCGCCGCCTCCCTCCCCTTTTGCTCATGCTGGCGGCGGTGCCCGCCATGGCGGCTGCAGCGCCGCGCGCCGCGCTCGGCATCTTCGACGGCTGGGGCGCCTTCCGCGACCCCGCCACGCCGCGCTGCTATGCGATCGCCGCGCCCTCGGCGACCGTCGGCACGCCGCAGGTGAAGGCCTATGCCAGCGTCGGTTACTGGCCCAAGTCGCGCATCCGCGGGCAATTCTATATCCGCCTGTCGAAGGCGCGCCGCGCCGACGCCGAGCTGCGGCTGACGATCGGCAGCCGCCGCTTCGTCCTGACCGGCAACGGCGCGCACGGCTGGGCGAGCGACGCGCGCATGGACGCCGCCATCGTCGCGGCGATGCGATCGGCACCGAGCATGAGCGTCGAGAGCGTGTCGGGCAGCGGCGGGTCGATCGCCGACACCTATCGCCTGCGCGGCGCCGCGACGGCGATCGACGCGGCGGCGCTGGGATGCGCAAGGCTGGGCTGAGGCCGGACGGGAAAAGCGCATAATTCCGCCGAACTTCACTGTGGAATCATGTTCTGCGGGACGATTCCATGCCGTCACTCCGGGCTTGACCCGGGGCCTGTCTTTCTTTGCGGCATCGGAAGAAAAGGCGGGCCCCGGGTCAAGCCCGGGGTGACGAATGGAGAGGAATGGCGGAAAACTGCGCAACTTTACACTGGAATCGCGGTTCGCCACGCCGGCGACGGGTGCCGGGCAGGCAAGGCATGTCACACGGGCGCAACGGGCTGGAGAAGCGATGGTCGTCATCCATCAGCTTGGATCACAAACGAATATTTTAGGAAAGCGCTTTTTGCGGGCGTCGCCATCCTAACCCAAGTGAAAGGAAAAGCCGCTAGGAGCCGGCCTAGGATGGCGGGGCGGAGCGGCATGGTGGTCGGCGGTATTGTGCGGAAATTGGGATTTCGCTGGATCTTCCCGATCGGGACGATGCCGATCCCCTATCACCCGCTGATCGGGCTCGCCTTTTCCTTCGGGCCGATCCTGTGGGTGGCATGGCTCGCGCTGTCGGCGGTGATCGAGCCCGGCGGCAGCCTTGCCTGGTGGCAGCCTTTGCTCGCCGCGCTGTTGCTCGGCATTCCGATGTCGATCCCGATCATCGCCTGGGGCATGATCGCCTTTCGTGCGCATCTGGCACAGGCGGTGCTGATCGCCGGGGCGATGCTGCTCGTCGCCATCGACGTCGTCACGGGGCGCGCGGCACCCTGGTGGGGCCTGCTGCCGCTGGGGTTCGCCGCGCTCTATCTGGTCCAGCGTCTCGGCGGCAAGAAGGCGCTCGCCGAGTTGCAGCGGGGCGCCGCCGAATGGGCGACGATCGACCCCGGCGACAGGCTGCTGATCGTTCCCGCCGAGACCGACACCGGTGCGAGGGCGCGCCAGTTGGTCGAACGATGCAATGTTGCGCGTGCGCTGTCGTTGCCCGGCGCTGAAGGACATCGGGGCAAGGCCCGCCGCGTCATGCTGCACCGCCTGTCGGACGCGGGCATGGCGCAGCTCCGCGCCGCGTGCGAAGGCGTCGCGCCCGCGGGGTGGCACTGGCCGCGCGAAGGCAAGCCGCCCGTCCTGCAACGCCCGGTGGACGAGGATTTTGACGCCGACGTCGATACGGCGCTGACCGTCACCTCGGGACGCCACGAGGTGCCGCTGGGACTGGTGACCGGGCCGATGTTTCGGATCCGTGTGTCGGGCGCGGAGGGCGACCGCACCGTCGTGTGGGGCCGCGCGCAGATCGTCGGACGGTTGCCCGTTTTCACCGTCTTCCATTGGACCGCGATCCTCGGCGGCAAGAGCGAATGGCATATCGGCTTCCTGCGCGACCGGCCGGTGCCGCTGGGCCCCGAGTGGAGCAACGAATATGTGATGGTGCCCAAGGCCTTCGTTCCGCGCCCCGCGGACGGTGGCCGCAACGACGATGCGCGGCTGTTCGCCAAGGACGGCCCGGTCACCGCCGCGATGATCGCCGCCGCGGAGACCGAGCGCGAGCGCGTCGCCGCCTTCTGGCGCGAAATCGCCGAAACGCCGTTGGCCGACGCCGACACCGCGGCGGCGCAGCGCCTGCGAAGCGCGAACGGCCTGTTCCGCCCCGGCGATGGGCTGCGGCTGGTCGCCTGGCTGAAGGCCGCGCGCGACGGGCGCCATTTGCGCAACGTCCGCCGCGCCGCAGCGCTGCTCGAGGCGCTGCCCGAGGAGGAATTCGCCGCGACGGGTCCGGCGCTGTTCGACATCGTCAACAGCCGCGTCCTCGCGGGCGAGTGGGAGATCGGGCCGCAGCTCGACCTCAAGAAAGTGCCCAGGGATTGCCCGCGCTTCGGCAAGGTCGGCGGCTATGGCCTCGCACTGTACGAACCGCGGCTCTACACGCGCTACGCCCGGCTCGGGCCCGAGGAAGCCGCGCTGGTCAGGGCGCTGGGCGACTCGCTCGATGGCCATCATTTCCTGAAGTGAGCGGGCGCGTCAGCGCGGCGGCGAGGAAGTCGAGCACCAGCCGCACGCGCGGCACATGCCGCAGCCGCTCGTGGGTCAGCAGCCACAGCCCGGTGGTATCCTCGCTCTTGGGCGGGATGCAGCGGACAAGGTCGGGTTCGCGGTCGGCGAGGAAGGCGGGCAGGATGGTGAGGCCCATGCCCGAGCGCACCCCGGCGAGCAGCCCGGTGCCGGTGTCATATTTCATCACCACCGACTCCTCGAGCCCGTGCTGGCGCAGCCACGCCTGATAGGGTTCCCAGACATAGCCGCCGCCGCCGATAAAAGGATGCATCGCCAGTTCCTCGCGCGTGTGCGGGATGCCGTGGCGGTCGGCATAGTCGCGGCTGCAATAGACGGTCCACGGATTGTCGGCGATGCGCCGCCCGACGAGGCCGCCGCCGCTCGGCTGCTTGCTGCTGCGGATCGCGATATCGGCGGCGCCGGCGGCGAGGTCGCGCGGCTCGTCGGTCGTGTCGAGATGGATGTGGATACCGGGATGCGCCGCGCGCAGGTCGCGCAAGATCGGCGGCAAGATCGTCACCGCGAAGATCTCCATCGTCGTCAGGCTGACCGTGCCGCCGGCGTCGCGCGACTTCGCGCCGGCCGCGTCGCCGAAGCGGTCGGCGGCGTCGCGCACCGCAGCCGCGCTCGCCAGCATCGCCTCGCCGACCGGGGTCAGCGCATAGCCCGCCTGCCGCCGCTCGAAGAGGTTGAGCCCGGTCGCTTCCTCGAGCGCGGCGATGCGCCGCGCGACGGTGGTCTGGCTGACGCGCAGCGCCTGCGCCGCCGACAGCGTGCTGCCGGTCTCGGCGACCGCGAGAAAGGCCTTGAGATCGTTCCAGTCGTACATGGCGTCTTGTGCGACATAATGGAGCGCGCGCCATTCTGCAATTTTGCAGAATGACCCGGCAACATCGTTGCTCCCGCGGCGTCCTCCCGAGGCCTATTTGTGTCCTACCGGCTTCCTCCCCTCCCCTTCAGCCGGACGATGGAGACATGAGATGAAAAAGCTTCTGATCCTCGCCGCGCTCGCCACCGCCTCGGTCGGCCAGCCCGCTTTCGCCCAGGACGCGCCCGCGAACCCCAGCGTCGTCGTCCAGCACAAGGACCTCGACCTCGGCACCAGGGCGGGTGCGAAGACGCTCGACCGCCGCATCTGGCGCGCCGTCGTCGAAGTCTGCGGACCCGTTTCGAATTTCGACCTGGCGGGCACGAACGACGTGCGCGAATGCCGCCGCGAAACGCGACTGCTCGCGACCGCGAAGGCCGAGGCGGTGATCGCCGGCATGGCGCGCGCCGAACCGATCCGGGTGAGTTCGATCCAGAAATGATCGGACGACACCGGACCGATCATTCCAATTTCGTCATTCCCGCGAAAGCGGGGCCACCATATGCGCCGAGTGGCAATGTTGACATCGCACTCGCTATCAGCCGTCCGGCCGCTTTCAGGCGAGCCGGCGGCTGTAGCGATAGGTCAAGACTGCTTCATGCCAGATGGAAAAGGCGCTCCGCATTGCGGTGGAAGATACTGGCGCGCTGATCGATGCTCAGTCTCGCCCCTTCGATGAAGGCCACCGCATCGCGTGAACTCTCATAAGGGTAATCGATCGCCCACATCATATTCTCGATTCCCGCGGTCTTGATCACCAGGTCGAGCACGTCGGGAGCCTCGAAGCCGCTGGTCGTCACGGCAAAATTGCGCCGGAAATACGCGCTCGGCGCCAGCGACAGCGGCTTCATCCGCCCGTCCTTGGCCCGGCGTTCCGCCATATGGTCGAGACGCCACATCCAGAAGGGCAGCGCTTCGCCCATATGGCCGAGGACGATGCGCAGTCGAGGATAGCGGTCAAACACGCCGCTGAGGATCATCCTCACGGCATGCGTTCCGGCCTCGACTCCGAAACCCCAAATCGACCCGCCCATGCTATAGTCGCGAAACGGAGCCGCCATGCCGTTCGATGGTGCGCGCGGGTGCAGATAGATCGGCCGGTCCAGCGCCTGCGCGGCCTCCAGAATCGGCGCGAAGCGCGGGTCGTCCAGATAGAGATTGCCGGTGTGGGAGTTGACGATGAAACCGTTCAGCCCGAGCGTGTTCACCGCGCGCTCCATCTCCTTGGTGGCCCGCACCGGATCTTGCGGAGCGAAGCAGGCCAGTCCGGCGAAGCGCCGGGGATGGCGCGAGATCGCCGCGGCGAGATGATCGTTGGTGGCGATGGCCAGCGCGCTTGCCGCAGCGGGCTCGAACATCTGGACTCCCGGGATCGTGACCGAGAGAATCTGCACATCGACGCCCGCCTGATCCATGTCGGCGAGGCGCTCCGCATCGAGGTCGAGCAGTTGCCGGCGAAACCGGTCCTGATTGGAGCCCGGGCGCGGATTGTCGAAGATCGAGAGAATGCCGGTCTGCACATCAAGGCTCGACCCGGGATCGGCCCGCGCGATCTCCAGCCAGGCCTTGACGAGTTCGGGTGTCGCGAACGCCTCTTCGGTGGCGATTTTGCGGATCGGGGCCTTACCAGCCTGACCGCCCGCCGATGTGGTCACGCCCGCCACCGCGAGCCCCGTCGTTCCGGTCAGGAATCCCCGACGACTCGTGTCCATGGTCGGCCTCCGTAACCGTTTCCTACATGTCCTATGCCAAAACCGACAGCCGCTTTACCGAAACTTGGACATGCTCTCCCATTCGGATCAACGAAGGCCCTCCTCCTCGCGAGGCGGTGTTCAAATGGTCACCTCCAGTGAGTTATAATATCGGTGTACCCGCGAAGGCGGGAATGACGGTCATGTTTGCATCGAGGCCTGAGCGCGCCCGTCGAATTCGGCGCGCGCCTCCTCGACCGCGCAAAGATGCGCCTCGGCCCATTGCCAGACACCGCAAAAGGCCTCGCCGAGGCTGTGGCCCAGCCCGGTCAGCCGATATTCGACCTTGGGCGGGATCACCGGGTGGACGGTGCGGTGGACCAGCCCGTCGCGCTCCATGGCACGCAGGGTCTGCGTCAGCATCTTCTGGCTGATCCCCGGCACCAATTGCGCCAGCCGCGTGAAGCGGCACTCGCCATGCTCCTCGAGCACCTCCAAAGTCAGCAGCGTCCATTTGTCGGCGACTCGGCCGATCAGCTCGTTGACCAGCGCCTCGACGCGCGGGTCGACCGGCGCGTCGGGGTCGTAGGAATTTTTTTTGGGGCTGTGCATCGCGGAAAATCCAAAACTCTCTTTTCGGTAACTATAGCACTTTTGGGTGCCTTCTTCCTTTTGGAGAGTATAGGGGTATCTAGCCGGTCTCACTAGCCCCCAATGGAGGAAGACCATGAAGACCACAGGCAACACCATCCTCGTCACCGGCGGCGGTTCGGGCATCGGGCTGGCGCTCGCGCAGCGCTGGCACGACGCGGGCAACCGCGTGATCGTCACCGGGCGCGACGCCGCGAAGCTCGACGCCGCGGTCGCGGGGCGCGCGAATATGGCAGTGGCGGCGCTCGACGTCACCGACGCCGATGCGATCGCGGCCTTCGCGAAGGACATCGTCGCGCGCTATCCCGGCCTCAATATACTGGTGAACAACGCCGGGATCATGAGCGCCGAGGATGCGAGCACGCGGCGCGACCTGACGCATGCCGAGGCGACCGTGATCACCAACATCCTCGGCCCGATCCGGCTGATCGACGCGCTGGTCGACCATCTGGCGGCGCAGGGCGACGCGGCGATCGTCAACGTCACCTCGGGCCTCGCCTTCGTGCCGCTGCCGGGGGCGCCGACCTATTCGGCGACCAAGGCGGCGATGCACAGCTATACGGTGGCGCTGCGCATCCAGCTTGAGGGCAGGGTCGAGGTGATCGAGCTGGCGCCGCCCGCGGTGCGCACCGACCTGACCCCCGGCCAGTCGACGCGCGAGGGCTATATGCCGCTGAGCGACTTCGCCGACGAGGTGATGGGGCTGTTCGCAGAGGTGCCGACGCCCGAGGAGATATTGGTGCAGAATGTGCTGCCGCTGCGCACCGCCGAGGCGAATGGTACCGTGCCGCAGGTGCTGGCGATGCTGAAATCGCTCTGACCCACGCCATCCCCTCCCGCCAGGCGGGAGGGGATATTGCGCATTTCTCCCGCGTTGAGACACTTAGTTACATAAGCGCTTGCCCAAGGCCCCGACTCAGCGCATGATCCCTCGCGAACCATACGGAAAGACGCCCTCACGGCGCGCCGTTCGGTCGCAAACGGCAACGGAGAGGGAGATGCCGGAATGACTGTAACCAGCCGCTGTGATGCGGAAGCCCGCGAGCGGCACCGGACGCTCGATTTCATTGGCCTGCGCGCGCATGCGACCACCGTCGGGCTGATCCAGCTATGCGAGGAACTGCTCAACGCGGGCATATTGACCGCCGAGGGACTCGAGCGGATCAAGGGCGCGATCCGTTCAGAACTCACGGTGTGCAACGCGCGCATCTCGAACCAGCCGACTTTCGACGACACGCTGAAGCGCCGGCTCGACGCGATCTTCCCCAAATGCGCGGGCGTGCCGCCCGAGGAAGCCGTGGGCTGCGCCGAGCCGTTTGCGGAAGCTTTGGGCGAAGCGCGGGCGCACTGACCAAGGTTTATCCCTCCCCTTCAGGGGAGGGCAGCGAGACTTGCCAGCTTGCTGGCTTAGTCGCAGCGGGTGGGGTTTCGCAGCCTTGCGCCACATTGCGAGACCCCCCCTCCCCTGAAGGGGAGGGGCTTAACGTTGCACAAATCGCCCTTCCCCCCTATATCGCCGCGCATCATGCAGATCCCCGGCCATATCGATCCCGTCACCACGGGCACCGTTCCCTTGCGCGGGGGCAACCGCATCGACCTGGTCGGGCTGACCCGCGACGCCATCGGCGGCGTGCTGGTCGAGGCCGGGCTCGACGCCAAGGCGGCGAAGCTGCGCGCCAAGCAGATCTGGCACTGGATCTATCACCGCGGTGTCAGTGATTTCGAGGCGATGACCGACATCGCCAAGGCGATGCGCCCGTGGCTGACCGACCGCTTCATCATCGGCCGCCCGACGGTGCGCGAGGCGCAGGTGTCGAGCGACGGCACGCGCAAATGGCTGCTCGCCGCCGCCGACGGCCAGGAATATGAGATGGTGTTCATCCCCGACGCCGATCGGGGAACGCTCTGCGTGTCGAGCCAGGTCGGCTGCACGCTCAATTGCCGCTTCTGCCACACCGGGACGATGCGCCTCGTGCGCAACCTCGGCGCGGGCGAGATCGTCGGGCAGGTACTGCTCGCGCGCGACGCGCTCGGCGAATGGCCCAAGGGCACGATGGCGGGCTTCGGCCCCGATCCCGAGGATGACGACGCCGGCGAAGACGTCGGCCACTACACCGCCGACGGCCGGATGCTCACCAATATCGTGATGATGGGCATGGGCGAGCCGCTGTATAATTTCGACGAGGTCAAGGGCGCGCTGAAGATCGTGATGGACGGCGACGGGCTCGCGCTGTCGAAGCGCCGCATCACCCTCTCGACCAGCGGCGTGGTGCCGATGATGGCGCGCGCGGGTGAGGAGATCGGGGTCAATCTTGCGGTCTCGCTGCACGCGGTGAACAAGGAAATCCGCGACGAGATCGTGCCGCTGAACCGCAAATATGGCATCGAGGAGCTGCTGCAGGCGTGCGCCGATTATCCGGGCGCGAACAATGCGCGGCGCATCACCTTCGAATATGTGATGCTGAAGGACAAGAATGACAGCGACGACGACGCGCGCGAGCTCGTCCGGCTGATCAAGCAGTATAAATTGCCCGCGAAGGTCAATCTGATCCCCTTCAACCCCTGGCCCGGCGCGCCCTATGAATGTTCGACCCCCGAGCGGGTGCGCGCGTTCAGCAGCCTGATCTTCAAGGCGGGGATTTCGGCACCGGTGCGCACCCCGCGCGGGCGCGACATCATGGCAGCGTGCGGACAGCTCAAGAGCGCCGCGACCAAGCCGACGCGCGCCGAACTCGACCGGATTGCCGAAGAGAAGCAGGTCGCGCTCGGCTGAGCGCTACATCCCGCTCGGCGCCAGCCGGTCGCGGCTGGTGCAGCCGTTGCTGATCCCGAGCGTGCACGCCCGATCGTAAGCGGTTCGCGCGGCAGGGGTGTCGGGGAGCAGCCGGTTCTCGTACAGCCAGCCGAGCTTGTCGCAGGCGATGCCGTCGTCCTTGTTGCAGGCCGCGCTTAAGAATATCTGCGCGCGCGTCCAGTCGGTCGTCACCCCGCCCGTGCTGTCGGTCAGCCGCGCCCCGGCATTGGCGCAGCCGAGCACCGAGCCGTAATAGCAGGCCTTTTCGTAGAGGATCGTCGCGACGACGAAATCGGGTGCGCCGCCGTCGCCCTTTTCAACGATCACCCCCAGGCTGTTGCACGCGTCGGCGGTCGCGGTGGTCGTGCCGCTGTTGCACTGCTCGGCGAGCGCCGAATTGGTCACGCTGGTCACCTGATAGGCCGAATAGGCGCTGCTGCCGGTGCCGAAATAAGAGCCATCGGCGCTGGTGATTTCGGGCGCCGCGGTGACCGGGGGATCGACCGGCGTGACGGGCGGATCGACGGGATCGAGGGGTTCCGACCCGCCGTCGTCGCCGGGAAGCGCGGCGATCAGCATCGCGAGCAGCAGGACAAGGAACAGCGCGATGCCGATCTTCGCGCCCTTGTCGAGCCCGGGCTTGGGCGGGACGGGTTCGCCGGCGCCGGTCGTATCGGTCTTGCCGGGCTCGGGCGTGGTCAGCAGCCCGAGGCGCTGGGTCGTGTCCACGGGCGCGGCCGGCGTCTCGGTCTTCTCCGTCTTGGCGAGCGACGGCGCGGTCTTCGCGCCGGGCGCCGTATCGACCGCGAGGCTCTCACCCGCCTGCGCCAGCTCGTTCTGCGCGCGGCGCTTCACCCGGTCGTCGGGATCGTCGGCGAGCGCGCGCAGCGCGGTGAGCGCCGGCGCCTTCTGCTCGCCGCCGCGCATGACGATCTCGCCGAGCGCGATGCACGCGCCCGCGCGCGATTCCCAGTTGCGGCTCGCGACCTTCTTGAGCAGCCCGGCGGCGAGCGGCGCCGCGCGGCGCACCGGGTTGCGCGCGATCACCATGTCGCCGTCGATCGCGTTGAGGCGCTTGGGCTCCTGCCCCGGCCCCTCCTTGCGCAGCGCGCCGCGCACATAGTCGAACAATTCGTCGAGCGTGATCGTGCCCGTGCCGTTCGCGTCGGCGGCGCCGGTCTCGATCCCCTCGATCAGGTGGCGCGTGAAGCGCGACTGCATGCGCCCGCCGGCATCGGCCTCGCTCGCGAGCTGGGTGCTCGACGCCGCGGTGATGATCGCGGTGCCGCGGCCTCCCCCAGAACCCGCAACGTCGCCAAAGTCTTCCGCGCTGATCGCCGCAGCGCCCGATTTGAAGACATGCCCCTTGGCAAAGGCGCCGCTGTAGCAGGTGTCGATCAGCAGCACCTTTTGCCCCGCGCGGCTGCGCGCCGCCTGGCGCGAGACGAAATTGGCGCCGATCGCGGTCGCCGAGAGCAGATCGCGATCGCTATCCTGCGCGAGGAAATAGAGGTCACCGTCGGCGTCCTTGTCGCCATGCCCCGAAATGAACAGCAGCAACGTGTCGCCCGAATCGGCCGACTGGAAATAGCGCTCGATCGCGACGCGCTGCGCGCGCTGGTCGGCGTCGGACAGCATCGTCACCTCATAGGGCCCGACATCGGGGCGGACGAGCAGCAGGCGCAGCCGCTCGGCGTCGGGGACCGGCGATTTGAGCGGGGTGATCCGGCTGTCGGCGTAGGTGCCGGTCGCGAGGATCAGCGCCTTTTTCACGGGGCCGCCTAGCTGCTCGGCCGCTGGAGGAAGGGGTTGAGCTTTTCGAACACGTCGTCGGGCGCGGCGCCGGTCACATTGACCTCGAAATATTCGCCGTCGGCATTCTTGCCCTTCAGCGTCAGCGTCGTTTCATTGTCCTGCCGCTTCAGCCAGTGCTGGATCGCGGGCACCGCCCAGGAGGAAGCGAGCGCGCCGAGGCTGATCACGACTTCGGCGGTCATCGCCCATTCGCCCGCCTTCGATCCCGGCGGCGCCTCGGTCCGCGCCAGCCCGGCGATGCCGGCCTGATGTTCGTTGAGTTCGGACGCCAGCGAACGCGCGAGCGCCTCGCGGGCCTCGTCGTCGAGGCCGCGGCTGTCGACCTGGATCAGCAAAGACTGTGCGTCGGCCATGACACCCCCTGTCCGCCGCGATTAACCGCCACCCGCGCCATGCTGTCAAGCATTTGCAATTGAAACCAACTGTGTTGCAAAAACAACACAGGTAAGAAAATTGTCATATTCTGAACGGCCTATTCATTGACGCGACAGCTTCGAACGCCATTTAGGCCCGCGGGTCGCGATCAACAAAATGAAGTGATCCGTCAAAGCAAAGGAAAAGAAAATGAAGAAGTTCGCAGTTGCAGCCGCTCTCCTCTCGGCCGTTGTCGCCACCCCGTCGTTCGCTGCCGAAGGCGGCGAAGGCCGTATCGAAGCCCGCGGCGGTATCGCCTGGGCCGGTGGTAGCGAAGAAGCCGTTGCCGGTGTCGCCGCTGGTTATGATTTCGACCTGGGTTCGAGCGCCTTTGCCGGCGTCGAAGCTTCGGCCGACAAGATTCTCGTCGGTGGCACCGACGTCGTGTTCGGCCTGACCGGCCGCGTCGGCGCCAAGCTCGGCGACTCGGGCAAGCTCTATGCCGCTGCCGGTTACAGCTTCAACGACGGCGACGCCGCGCACATCGGCGCCGGCTACCAGCACAAATTCGGTTCGAACGTGTATGGCAAGGTCGAATATCGCCGCTTCCTGCTGGACGGCACCGACATCAACACCGCGGTTGCCGGCCTCGGCTTCGCCTTCTGATCTGAAGGCCTGACGGTTAAGGGAAGGGGCGGTCCGAAAGGGCCGCCCTCTTTCGTTGCATCTCGGGCCCGGGCAGCGCCGCCTAGCCTCTGCGGCGGAGCAGAAGCCAGGTCGCCCCCGACGCCGCTATCGCCAGCGCGCCTGCGAACAGCGTGCCGCCGATGCTGTCCGCAAAGGGCAGCCCGCCCGTATTCATCCCGAAAAAGCCGGTCACCAGCGTCGCGGGTAGAAGCAGCGCGCTCATCATCGACAGGACATAGAGGTTCTGGTTGGTGCGCTGCGCAGTCTGGAGATCGAGTTCGTCGCGCAACATCCTGAGCTGCGTCTGCACGCCGCCGACATCGGCGTCGAGCGCATGCAGCCGCTGCACGGCATGTTCGGCCACCGGGGTCAGCGGCGGCGGCAGATCGGGGTCCATTTCGAGCCGGTGCAGCGCGGCGCGCATGCCGCCGATCAAGCGGTGGAGCCGCGCCGCGCGTCGGCGGATGGCGACCAGGTCGCGCGTCGCGGGCGACTGGCGCTCGTTGAGGAATTCGTCCTCGGCGGTCTGGATATCGACCGCGAGCGCACGGACGAGCTGGCTCAGCCCGTCGGCCATCGCGCCGACCATCAGCCCCAGCGCCGCGGCGCTGTCGCAAACGTCGAGGCCCTGCGCGATGCGTTGCCGGACGATATCGGCCGAACGAAGCGGATGATAGCGGCCCGTGAGCATCATGTCGGGCATGATCACGATGTGCAGGGCGCCGATCTGCATCGTTTGCGCGACGTCGAAATCGCGTTCGAAATCCTGGAGGACGAGGCCAACGATTCCCTGCTCGACCATTGCCTGCGCGTGGGTGTCGCGCGACAGCATCAACTCGTGGATCGCGCGTGGCATCGGCACCTGGCGTTCAAGCCAGCGCAGCGTCCGCTGGTCGGCGAGGTTGAGGTGGAGCCAGCGAAAGCTGGCGTCGCCGCCTTCGTCGCATTCCTCGATCAGGCGGGTGCCGTCCACCGTCCGCGCGCAGCCCCAGATCAGCCCGGGCTGCATCACGATCGCCTCAAAGGCCTGGAACGGCGAATCCTCTAGGCTGGCCGTGGCGGTGATCCTTTGAACGATAGCGACCGCGGCGCGTATAGCATGCTCGTCGGCAGGATCGAAACGCCGAGTGGCGGGCGCGCCGCCGGCGACAGCCTAGCCGGTGCCCGGCAGCGCGTCCTCGACCAGCGGCGCCAGCCCCTCGACGATGACCCCGACCCCCTTGGCGTTGGGATGGACGTTATCGCCGAGCATCAGCGCCTTGTCGGTCACCACATTGTCGAGGATGAAGGGATAGAGGCTCGCGTCATATTTGGCGGCGAGTTCGGGATAGATGGGGTTGAACGCGCCGGCATAGTCGCTGCCCATGTTCGGCGAGGCCATCATGCCGGTGAGGACGACCGGGATGTCGCGTTTCTTCAGTTCGGCGAGCATCGCGTCGAGATTGGCCCGCGTCTCGGCGGGCCGGATCCCGCGCAGCATGTCGTTGCCACCGAGGCCGAGCAGGACGAGCGCTGGCTTTACCCTGGCATTGTCGAGCACGAAGCTCAGCCGCTGGCGCCCCGCCGCGGTGGTGTCGCCCGAGACGCCCGCATTTTGGACGCGCGCGACCACGCCGTCGGCGGCAAGCGCGGCCTGGAGCTGCGGCGCGAGACCCTCCTTCGGGCCGAGCTGGTAACCCGCGTAGAGGCTGTCGCCGAAGGCGATGACGAGCGGAGCGTCGGCGGGGATCGCGGCGGCCTTGGTCGAAGCGGGTCCCTCCTTCGTCGAAGCGGCGGGACTTTCCGCCGATCCGCACGCGGCGAGCGGTTGGCAAAGCGCGAGGGCGCAACCATATATCGCAAACGAGCGCCATCCGGCCTTGTTCATTCCAAAGGGTCCCTTCTTGACCGATCTCTCCCGACCGCCTGCGGATGCGGCGATCGCCGCCCATAATGTGACGCTCACGCTCGGCACCGACAAGGCCCCCGTCGAAATATTGCGCGGCATCGACCTCAGCGTCGCCGCGGGGGAATCGGTGGCGCTGCTCGGGCCCTCGGGATCAGGAAAGAGCTCGCTGATGGCAGTGCTCGCCGGACTCGAGCGCGCGAGCGGCGGGACGATCCATGTCGCGGAAACCGACTTCACGACGCTCGACGAGGACGGGCTGGCGCGCGCGCGGCGCGGGCGGATCGGCATCGTACTGCAGGCCTTCCACCTGCTGCCGACGATGACGGCGCTGGAGAATGTCGCGGTACCGCTGGAGCTTTCGGGCCATGCCGATCCCTTTGGCCGCGCGGCGAAGGAACTGGAAGCAGTCGGGCTGGGCCATCGCCTGACCCATTATCCCGCGCAGCTTTCGGGCGGCGAGCAGCAGCGCGTCGCGATCGCGCGCGCGATGGCGGGCGAGCCCGCGATCCTGTTTGCCGACGAACCGACGGGCAACCTCGACACCGCGACGGGGCATGCGATCGTCGACCTGCTCTTCGCGCGCGGCAAGGCGCTCGGCGCGACCTTGCTGGTCATTACCCACGATCCCGACCTCGCCGAACATTGCGACCGGGTGCTGGTGATGCACGACGGGCGGATCGACGAGGAACGCACCGGCAGGACGCCGCGCTGATGCTCCCCCTCGCCGCCCTCTGGCGCATCGCAAGACGCGACCTCGCGACGCGCATCCGCGGGCTACGGCTGCTCGCGGTGTGCCTGTTCCTCGGCGTTGCGACGCTCGCCGCGATCGGTAGTTTGACGCGCGGCATCACCTCAGAACTCGAGGTGCGTGGGCAGACGATCCTCGGCGGCGACATCGAATTCGGCCTGCCGCAGCGGCAGGCGAGCAACGCCGAGATGGCGGCGTTTCGGGGTGTCGGCGATGCTTCGGCCACGGTGCGGATGCGCGCGATGGCCAATGCCCCCGACGGCGAAGCCTTGCTGTCCGAACTCAAGGCGGTCGATAGCGCCTATCCGCTCTATGGGACGATGCGGCTGGAAAGCGGCGTCCGGCGCGGACCACCGCCGACGGGTTCGATCTGGGTCGGGGCAGATCTGGCGTCGCGGCTGGAGCTGAAGGTCGGCGAGCAAGTGAAGTTCGGCGACAAGAGCTTCCGGATCGACGGCATCATCGCCGACGAACCCGACCGGCTTGGCGAAGGCTTCACGCTGGGGCCGGTGGCGATCATCGGGCTCGGCGATCTCGAGGCGACCAAGCTGATCCAGCCGGGCAGCCTCTACGAGAGCAAATACCGCGTCCGCCTGCCCGATAGCGCCAATCTCGAAGCGGTGGGCAAGCAGCTGACCGAAAAATTCCCCGAGGCGGGGTGGGAGATCACCGACCGCAGCAACGGCGCGCCGGGAACGCGGCGCTTCATCGAACGCATGGGGCAGTTCCTGTCGCTCGTCGGGCTCGCAGCGCTGGTGATCGCGGGGATCGGGGTCGGCAATGGCGTCGCCTCCTATCTCGCGGGCAAGCGGCCGGGGCTGGCGACGCTCAAGGTGCTCGGCGCCGACAGCGGCACGGTGATGCGCATCTATGGCCTGCAGATCCTGGCGGTTGCGGCGGTGTCGATCTTTGCGGGGCTGGTCGTCGGCGCGCTCGCGCCTGCGGCGATTTCGGCGATCGCGGGCGATGTGCTGCCGGTGAAGCCGGGCGTCGCCATCTATCCGCTGCCGCTGGCGATCAGCGCGGCGTACGGCCTGCTCATCGCCATCGCCTTTGCCCTACCCCCGCTCGCGGCAACGCGGCGCGTACCCGCGGCGGGGCTGTTCCGCGCGACGATCGACGGCGCCGGACGGCCCGAGGCGCGCACGATCCTCGCGGTCGGCGCGGCGCTGGCGGCGATCGTCGCGCTCGCTGTGGGGACGGCGCGCGAGCCTTTGTTCGCCTTGGGTTTTGTCGGCGCGGCGGCGGGGCTGCTGCTGCTGCTCGTCGGCATCGGCTGGCTGGTGCGCAAGGGCGCGAGCCTCGTCCCACGGCCGAAGCAGCCGCTGCTGCGCCTCGCGGTCGCGAACCTGCACCGGCCGGGCGCGGCGACCGGCGCGCTCGTCGTGGCGCTGGGGCTCGGCCTCACCTTGTTCGTGACGCTCGCGGCGATCCAGACGAGCATCACCGCCGAAATCGCCCGCACCGTGCCGCAGCGCGCGCCGAGCTTCTTCGTGCTCGACATCCCGCGCGACGGTGCGAGCGAGTTCCGCTCTATGGTGACCAGGGCCGCACCCGATGCCGACATCAACCTGATCCCCGCGCTGCGCGGCAGCGTCACCGAATTTGCGGGCCAGCGCGTCGACGAACTCGCCGAATTGCCCGAGGGCGCGTGGGTACTGCGCGGCGACCGCGGGCTGACCTATAGCCCGTCCCTGCCCAACGGCAGCGAGTTGACCGCAGGCGGCTGGTGGGCTGCCAGCTACAAGGGGCGGCCGCTGGTCAGCGTCGAGCAGGAGGTCGCAACCTCACTCGGGCTCAAGATCGGCGACACGCTCTCGGTCAATGTGCTGGGGGTCGAGGTGCAAGCGAAAGTGGCGTCCTTCCGCACCGTCGAATGGGACAATTTCGGGCTCAACTATGTGCTCGTCTTCTCGCCGGGCAGCTTCGACGCCGCGCCGCACAATATGGTCGCGACGGTCGCGGTGCCGCCCGCCGCCGAGGCGGACCTCGCGCGCAGCATCCCGCGCGCCTTCCCCTCGGCATCGCTGATCGCGGTGCGCGACGTGATCGGACAGGTCACGACCTTGCTGACCCAGATGAGCCAGGCGATAGCGGCGGCGGCGAGCATCGCGATCCTCGCCGGCATCGCAGTGCTGATCGGCGCGATCGCGGCGAGCCGCGAGCGGCGCGTCTACGACAGCGTGATCCTGAAGCTGCTCGGTGCGACGCGGGGGCAGATTTTGGGGGCGCAGGGGCTGGAATATGCGGTGCTGGCGCTGATTCTCGCCGCGCTGGCGCTCGGGCTGGGGCTCGCGGCGGGCTGGTATGTCGTGACGCAGCTCTTCGACTTCGGCTTCGCGCCCGATCCGTTCATCGTCGGCATGACCCTGCTCGGCGGCGCGGGGCTGGCGTTCCTGATCGGCATCGCGGGCAGCTGGCCCTTGCTCTCGGTACGGCCGGCGAGCGCGCTCAGGAGTTTGTAGCGGTTACAGCAGATAAGAGAGGCCCAGCCGGTCCGACTGTTCAGCCAACCTCTTGTCTTTGGTCCAAAGCCGCGCTTCGTCATCATACGCTGCCGATGCGAGGAGATGCGCATCGACCATGCCAAGGCCAGTGCCAAATAGCCGGTGCTGCGTCACAAAGCTTAGCAGCGCCGACTGCTCGACTACCGGGGCGGCAGGAAGAAGCCCCAGCATCCCTATGAATCGATCGCGCTGCGCGAGCGAACCGAGGGCGAGTTCCGCCGTGACAAATGGATGCTGGACAATGCGCCCCTCGGCGAGCGCCACGGCCAAAACGGCATTCGCGCCACGCAGATGGTCGATCCAGATCGAACTATCGACCAAGATCATTCGAACGGCCGTGTACGTGGCGCCGATGCCGCGTTACCATCAGTCCCGCCCATCAACGCGAGCGCACGCGCTGCCTCGCGTTGGATCAGCGCGGTAACGGCCGCCCGTTCCAACTCCATTCGATCTTCGATGCCGGTCATTCGTGCTGCCTCTACCCACAAATCTTGTCCGGCCTCAGGTCGGCCGCTGAACGACGATGTGTCACTCCGAGCCTTTCGCACGCGCTCGAACCGGATACGCCCGCGCGCCTGATCGACATCGCGGGTTTCCCACCCGGCCTCGACCCAAACCGCAGCTTGGCTGTGATTGCCTCCGTTGTGATTCGACCACCAGGCTCGGTGGTCACGCGCGCTGTTGGGCAATCGAAAACCTAGAATGCGTTCGATTTCATCGAAGCTAGCGTTCCAGCGATCTTCCGGCAGGGTCCGCAGATGATCCCCAAGCGGCTCATATTTTCCCATGCTTCTTCTCCTCTGAGTCGAAACATATACTATTCCAAAAACATGTCAAATAGTAACCATCCTTGATATGTTCCTATATCAGCCGCACAACCGCCGACACCGCCGCCAGTCCCAGCACCGCCGCGACCATCGCCTGCCACATATGCGCGGGGACGCGGCCGAAGTGGCGGGCGCCGACCCAGTTGCCGAGCCACATTGGCGGGAAGAGCAAAAGCGCGATCAGGAGCAGCTTCGCCGTCGCGATGCCGACCCATAGCGCCGCGAGCGTGCCGGCGATCGCGGTCGCGAAAAAGATCAGCAGCATCGACGCGCGCGCAACCTTTGGATCGAGCGAGCGGCGGAGGTAGAAGGGCACGACCGGCGGCCCCGGCATCGCCGCGAAGCCGGTGAGGATGCCCGCGGCGAAACCGGTGCCCGCCACCGCCGCGCGCGTCGGTTGGTGGCCGTCGGGATGCTTGGGGAGCAGCACCGCGACGAAGGCGAGCACCGCCGCCAATGTGATCAGCAGCCGCGCGATGTCCGACGGCGTCGCATCGAGCGCGACCATGCCGAGCGGCGTCGTGACCATCGCGAGCAAGGCGATCGGGATCGCGGTCGAGCGGTCGGCGTCGGCCAGGATGATGCGGAGGCCGACCGGCCCGATCAAGAGCTGGAGCAGGATGCCGAGCACCACGGCCTCTTCCGGACTGATGATCAGCCCGAGCAGCGGCACGAGGATGATCGCCATGCCGAACCCCGTCAGCCCACGCACATAGGCAGCGCCAAAGGTCATCACGGCGGCACCGGCCAGGGTCAGTGGCGCGATGCCTGCGAGTTGCTGGGTGCCGCTCAACCTTCCGGCCCCAGCGTCACCAGCCACACATCGGGCGGCACGCCATAGCGCAGCGGCAGGATGCTGGTGCCTAGCCCGGCGCCGACGAACAGCCGCTGCTTGCCGTCGGTCATGTCGCCGCAGCCGAAGCGGTCGCCATAGGCCGAGGCGTAGCTGAGCGCCCCCACCAAGGGCAGCGCGATCTGGCCGCAATGGGTGTGCCCCGCGAAGACCACGGCGACGGGCGCGGGCAGGTCGGGGACGATGTCGGGGCTGTGCGTCGTCAGGATGCGCGGCCCCGGCCCGAGCGCATCCATCGCAGCATAAGTGCGCGCCAGATTATCGTGGTTCGTGACCTCGTCGTCGACCCCGCCGATAATCAGCGGCCCGCGGCGCACCGCCTGGTTGCGCAGCACGGTTACGCCCGCGGCGTTCATGCCCTTGGCGATCGGCTCGGGCTGGAACCAGTAATCATGGTTGCCAAGCACTGCGATCACGCCATAGGTCGCCTTGGCCTCGGCGAAGGGCGCGGTCAGCTCGGCCGCCGAATAATGGCGCGTCGATAGCGCCTTGCCGCTGTGGAAATCGCCCGCGAGCAGGATCAGATCGGGCTTCAGCGTATTGAAGCGGCGCATCAGCGCGGCGAGCCGCTCGGGCGGCATGTCGGGGCCCGCGATATGCGTGTCGGAGACGAGCAGGACGCGCATCGGCGGCGCGCCCGCGGGCCAGTCGGCGAGTTCGACCGTGGCGGTGCGGACGATCGGGTCGGCGCCGGCATTCCAGAGGCCGCGCCCGATCAGGGCCAGCCCGAGCAGGACGAACAGCAGCGCCCAGCGCCGCCAGCGCCGCCGCGGTGTCACGCTCAATCTTTGAGGTCCGGCGGGGTCGCCTCGCCCTTCAGCATCGCGATCGCCTCGGCGAGCGGCATGATGCGCTGACCGTCCTGCCCGAGGGTACGGATCGCGACGGTGCCTTCCTCGGCCTCGCGCTTGCCGACGACGAGCAGATAGGGGACCTTCTGCAGGCTGTGCTCGCGGACCTTGTAGTTGATCTTCTCGTTGCGCAGGTCGCTGTCGGCGCGGATGCCCGCGGCGGTGAGCTGGGCCACCGCATCCCTGGCATAGTCGTCGGCGTCGCTGACGATCGTCGCGACCACCGCCTGCACCGGCGCGAGCCAGGTCGGGAAGCGGCCCGCGAAATGCTCGATCAAAATGCCGATGAAGCGCTCGTAAGTGCCGAGGATCGCGCGATGGAGCATCACCGGGCGGTGCTTTTCGCCATCTTCGCCAATGTATGCCGCGTCGAGGCGTTCAGGCATCACGCGGTCGGACTGGATCGTCCCGCACTGCCAAGTGCGGCCGATCGCATCGGTCAGGTGGAATTCCAACTTCGGCGCGTAAAAGGCGCCTTCGCCCGGCAATTCTTCCCAACCATAATCGTCGTTCGCCATGCCAGCGCGTTCGACCGCTTCGCGAAGCTCGGCCTCGGCCTTGTCCCACATCTCCTCGGTGCCGAAGCGCATGTCGGGGCGCAGCGCCAGCTTCACCGCATATTTCTCGAAGCCCAGCTGCTTGTAGACCCGGTCGAGCAGTTCGCAGAAGCTGCGCACTTCCTCGACGATCTGGTCCTCGCGGCAGAAGATATGGCCATCGTCCTGCGTGAACTGGCGCACGCGCATGATGCCATGCAGCGCGCCATGCGGCTCGTTGCGGTGGCAGCAGCCCATTTCGGCCAGGCGCAGCGGCAGATCGCGGTACGACTTCATCCCCTGTCGGAAGATCAGGACATGCGCGGGGCAGTTCATCGGCTTCAAGGCCATCCATTCGGCGCCGTCCGAGACCAACGGACCTTCGTCCCCGATGTTCGGCACCTCGTCGGGAATGACGAACATATTCTCGCGATATTTGCCCCAATGGCCCGATTGTTCCCACTGTTTGGCGTCCATCACCTGCGGCGTCTTGACCTCCTGATAGGCGGCGCCGTCGATCGCGCGGCGCATATAGGCCTCGAGCTCGCGGTAGATCCGGTAACCCTTGGGGTGCCAGAAGACGCTGCCGTGCGCCTCTTCCTGCAGGTGGAACAGGTCCATCTCGCGGCCGATCTTGCGATGGTCGCGCTTCGCGGCTTCCTCCAGCCGGACGAGATGCTCGGCGAGCTGCTTCTTGTTGAGCCAGCCGGTGCCATAGATGCGGCTGAGCTGCGCATTCTTCTGGTCGCCGCGCCAATAGGCGCCCGAGACGCGCGTCAGCTTGAACGCGGCGGGATCGAGCTTGCCCGTCGAGGCGAGGTGCGGCCCGCGGCACATGTCCATCCAGCCCCCCTCCCCTTCCTGGCCGCCGCTGCGATAGACCGTCAGTTCCTCGCCCGCGGGCAGTTCGTGCGCCCATTCGGCCTTGAACGTCTCGCCGTCGGCGCGCCATTTGGCGATCAGCTGGTCGCGCTCCCACACTTCGCGCGTCAGCGGCAGGTCGGCGGCGATGATCCGGCGCATCTCTTCCTCGATCAGCGGCAGTTCCTCGTCGCGGAACGGGCCATGTTCGGCGGTCGGCGCGAAATCATAATAGAAACCGTCGCCCGTCGAAGGGCCAAAGGTGATCTGCGTGCCCGGGAACAGGTTCTGCACCGCCTCCGCCAGCACATGCGCATAGTCGTGGCGCACCAGTTCGAGCGCGTCGGCCTCGTCGCGGCTGGTCACCAGCGACAGGTTCGTGTCTTCCTCCAGCGGGCGCATGATGTCGCGCAGCTCGCCGTCGATCTTCGCCGCGAGCGCGGCCTTGGCGAGCCCGGGTCCGATGTCGGCCGCGATCTGGGCCGGGGTAGTCCCGCGCGCGACTTCACGGGCAGAGCCATCGGGAAGGGTGACGCGGATCATCTGGGACATCGAAAAATCGGCCTTTCTGGCGGGCTAAAACTGCGCCCCTTTGCCAGCATGCGATATGGGCGGCAAGGGTGCTGTTCGCAACGGCGCGGTCGATCGGGCTTGCAATGATACATTATATCCTTATCTGGGCAGGCCAGCCGCGAAAGTTCTCCCATGCCTCTGCCCGCCGCGCGCCCGCGCCTCGCCGACCTTGCCGGGCTGGCGCTGTCGGCGACCTGCCTCATCCACTGCCTCGCGCTGCCGATGCTGTTGCTGCTTGCGCCAGCGCTCGGCCACTGGGTCGCGCTGCCCGAGTGGACCCACGCCGCGATCCTGACCCTTGCGCTGCCCGCAGCGTTTTTGGCGATGCGCGGCGGCTGGCACCGGCATCGCCGGTCTGCACCGGGGCTGGTCGCCGCGGCGGGCCTCGGCCTGCTCGCGCTGGGGCTGGCGGCGCACGAGGGATGGATCGCGGTCGATGACCCGTCAGCCGCCGACACGCTGCTGACCTCGCTCGGCGCGCTCGGCCTCGCGGCGGCGCATCTCGCCAACTGGCGGCTGGACCATCGCGCGCCTTAGGTGCGGGCGCGCGCTTGCCATGCGGCGGGCCCCGCCTAGGATCGCGCGCAACCGGAGGAGCCCGCCATGACCGATCAGCCCGCGCACAGCATCGCCGCAATCCTGCCCTGCACCGACCTCGACGCCAGCACCGCCTTCTACGAACGGCTCGGCCTCCGCGTCGAAAGCGACCATGGCAGCTATCGTATCCTCGGCGACGGCGCGGGGTGGCAGCTGCACCTGACCAACGAGGCGCCCGAGGACTGGCTGGTCCCCGACCAGAATCCCTTTGGCCTCTACCTCTACACCGCGCGCGTCGAGGAGCTGGCCGAGGCGCTGCAGGCCGACATCCTCGAACGCGAGGGCTGGGCGACGCACAAGCCGTGGGGCATGTACGAATTCGCGCTGTCGGACCCCGATGCGACGCTGGTGCGTATCGGCTGGCCGAGCCGGCTGGTCGATCCTTCCTTGCCGGCATCCTCATAGCATCCTTGTCACTTTGTCAATGTTGCTTGACAATCGCGACTCATCATGTCATTGTTCCTTTACTGATCAACAAGGGAGCTTGACCAATGCCAGTGATCGTCAGGGCCATCTGCTGGGCCATCGCCATCCTCTGCATCGCGCTCGCGGGCGCCTTCGGGATCATCGCCGAACGCGTCGCCACCAGCCTGACGACGGTGCTGCCGATCGCGACGATGCCGCGCCGGTCGTGCGCCCGTGTGAAGGCGGCCTGAGATGGACGAGGCGATGGACGATAGCACGGCGCTGCAGGCACAGGCGCGGCGCGAGACGATCCTGTGGGGCGCGGCCTTCGTGACCGGCACCTTCGGCGTCGGCATCCTCAACCTGTTCGTCGACCTGGGGTCGGCGCTGAGCGCGGCGCTGTTCTTCGCGGCGATGCTGCTGCTCTTTCCCTTCGTCCGCGCGGGCGAGCGGCTGCAATTGGTGTCGGGCAGCGGTTCGCTGGCGATGCGGCGCTACAACCGGCGCTTCATGATCGCCTCCTTCGCCTATGTCGTGACCCTGATGGGGGCGATCTGGCTGACCAAGATCGGCAGCTACAACGCGCCGGTCTATGTGCTGATCGCGATCGCGCCGTCGCTGCCGATCCTGCTGATGATCTGGACGATGGCGCGGCTGCTGCAGGAGGAACAGGACGAATATCTGCGCAGCCGGCATATCCGCCACGCGCTGGTCGCGACCGGCTTCATCCTCGCCGCGGCGACGATCTGGGGCTTTCTGGAACAGTTCAACGTCGTGCCCCATGTGCCGAGCTACTGGGTCTTCCCTGCCTGGGCGATCGGGCTGGGCGGCAGCCAGATCTGGTCGAAGCTGCGGTCGTGAGGAACCGGCTCAAGGTCCTGCGCGCCGAGCGCGACTGGAGCCAGGGCGACCTTGCCGAGCGGCTCGAAGTGTCGCGCCAGTCGGTCAATGCGATCGAGACCGGCAAATACGATCCCTCGCTGCCCCTCGCCTTTCGCATCGCCGACCTGTTCGGCCTGCCCATCGAAGCGATTTTCCTGAGAGACTGATCCCGCGCTCCTTGCCCCGCCGCGCCGTGCCCGCTAGGGCGGCAGCCGGAAAGGAGCATCCCCCATGTTCAAGCGCCTGTTCGTCGACCATCCGAAGAGCGTCGACGAAAATTATATCGAACATTTCGGCGTCGCGTCGAAATTCGGCGTGACGATGATCTGGGGCGGGATGTGCGCGCTGGTGCATGCGGTGGTCCCCGGCTGGTGCATCACCACCGGCAGCGACACCATCGCGCGGCTCAACAAGATCATGGTCGAACAGCGCCGCGCCAAGGGGCAGGCGGTGATGCAGATGAGCACGATCGACTGGGTGATCTGAGCGGCGTGATTCCCGCTAAGACGCCAAATTCCCCGTTCGCATCGAGCCCTTCGACTGCCCGCAGGGCGGGCGCTCAGGATAAACTTCAGCCTTCGGCTGAAGTCGAGATGCCCATCAGTGGTGCACGCCTTCCGGGTGTCTCGACTTGGCTCGACACGAACGGGAAAGGTTAGGCGAGCATGAGCGATACCGTGGAGTATCTCGAACGCGCCGCGCGCCCGCGGCTCGCCTATCGCCATATCGCGGGCACCGGCCCGGCGATCATCTTCCTGCCCGGCTATATGTCCGACATGGCCGGCGGCAAGGCCACCGCGCTGTTCGACTGGGCCGCGAGCGAAGGCCGCGCGTGCCTGCTGCTCGACTATGCGGGATGCGGCCTCTCCGCCGGGCTGTTCGCCGAGCAGACCCTGCTCGACTGGCGCGGCGATGTGCTCGACCTGATCGATGCCCGCGTCGAGGGACCGGTCGTGATCGTCGGATCGTCGATGGGCGGCTGGCTGATGCTGCTCACCGCGCTGGCGCTGACCCAGCGCGACGGCCCGGGCCGCGTCGCGGGGCTCGTCGGCATCGCCGCGGCGCCCGATTTCACCGACTGGGGTTTCACACCGCAAGAAAAGGCGATCATCCTCGCCGAGGGCGAGCTCCGCGAAGAGACGCCCTACAGCGACCAGCCCTATGTCACGACGCGCGCCTTCTGGCAGTCGGGCGAGGCGAATCGCCTGCTCGGCGGCACCATCCCCCTCGCCTGCCCGGTACGGCTGCTGCACGGGCAGGAGGATGGCGACGTCCCGCCCGAAATCAGCCTGCGCCTCGCGGCCGCGCTCGCGAGCGGCGATGTCCAGGTGACCCTGGTCAAGGGCGGCGATCACCGGCTGTCGCGCGATACCGACATCGCGCTGCTGATCGACAGCGTCGCGCAGCTCACCGACTAGACCGAAGGACTCCCATGGCTCGCAGCGACTT
Organism: Sphingopyxis sp. GW821-FHT12F08; assembly: GCF_058806755.1. Lineage (NCBI taxonomy): Bacteria > Pseudomonadati > Pseudomonadota > Alphaproteobacteria > Sphingomonadales > Sphingopyxidaceae > Sphingopyxis > Sphingopyxis sp. GW821-FHT12F08. Next base: position 233,093 of record NZ_JBXAQA010000006.1, on the reverse strand, counting down.
TCGTTTCCACGTCCCCAAGCGCGTCCGCTACGCCGAGATCGACGCGCAGGCGGTGGTGTTCAACAGCCGCTACCTCGAATATTTCGACATCGGCATCACCGAATATTGGCGCGCCGCCGGAGTCTACGACCGCTGGCCCGAGCGCGAGAGCCCTGAGTTCCACGTCGCGCGCGCCGAGGTCGACTATAAGATGCCGATCCTGCTCGACGAGGAGATCGACATCTGCGTGCGCTGCTCGCGCGTCGGGCGCAGCTCGATGACCTTCCTGTTCGAACTCCACGGCAAGGGCGCCGAGGATTTGCGAGCGACCGGACTGGAGGTCAGCGTCCACGTCGCCGAAGCCCGCGGCGCGCCGGCGCCGGTGCCCGAAGCGTTCGTGGAATTGTTCGAGGCTTATGAGGGGAAGAGCCTCAGGGGCTGAGGCGAAGGGGCGGCGTTCGGGCAGGGGCGGACATAAGTGATCCTCCCCGTTCCGGGGAGGATCGTCAACGGCAGCTCCTACCCCAAAGCCGCCACATCCCACACCCGAAAACGGCACCGAAAATCGGCTTGGACGTTTCCAATCGCGCGCCCTTCGCTTATGTTCGCGCCATGACCAAATATCTCCACACCATGATCCGCGTGTCGGATCCCGACGCCACCGTCGACTTCTTCAAGCTCGTCGGGCTCGAAGAGGTCCGGCGCTTCGATAATGAAGGCGGGCGCTTCACCCTGATCTTCCTGGCGCCGCCCGGACAGGCCGGGGTCGCCGAGGTCGAGCTGACCTACAACTGGCCGCCCGAAGACGGCAGCGCGGCGGAAAGCTACACCGGCGGGCGCAATTTCGGGCACCTCGCCTATCGCGTCGAGAATATCTACGACACCTGCCAGCGGCTGATGGACGCGGGGGTGACGATCAACCGCCCGCCGCGCGACGGGCATATGGCCTTCGTTCGCTCGCCCGACGGGATTTCGATCGAACTGCTGCAGGACGGCCATCTGCCGCCGCAGGAGCCTTGGGCGTCACTGCCGAACACGGGCGTCTGGTAGGACGCGGGTGCCGGGCCTGCTGATCAATATCGACGTGCCCGACCTCACCGCCGGCGAGGCCTTTTACACCGAAGGGCTCGGCCTCACCGCCGCGCGGCGCTTCGACGAGGATATCGTCGAACTGCTCGGCGCCGGCGTCCCCATCTATCTGATCGTCAAGCCCGGCGGATCGGCGATCGGCCGGGCCGGCGGCGGCGCGCGTCGCTACGACCGCCACTGGACGCCGGTGCATCCCGATTTCACCGTCGACGATCTCGATGCGGCGGTGGCGCACGCGCTGGCGGCAGGCGCGGTGCTCGAGGACGGCCCGCTCGACCTGCCCTATGGGCGGCAGGCGATGTTCGCCGACCCCTTCGGCAACGGCTTCTGCCTGATCGAATTCAACGACCGCGGCTATGACGCGCTGATCGACGGCTAGGCCGCGGCACCTACCGTGCCCGTAGCCGACGGTGCGGGCTGTTGCCAGCGGTCGGCGACCATGCAGTCGCGCCCGCTATGCTTGGCGGCATAGAGCAGCCGGTCGGTCTCGGCGAACAGCCGGTCGAAGTCGAGCGCCGCGCCCTCGGTCCGCGCTTCGAAGATTAGCAGCCCGCCGCTGGCGCTCACCGGATGCGGGATCTGCGGCACATCGGCGGCGATGCGCCGCGCGATCGCCTGGCGGCAACGCTCGGCGGTGCCCGCCGCGTCGGGGCGGTCGATCAGCAGGAAGAATTCCTCGCCGCCGATCCGCGCGACGATACCGCCATGGCCCTCGCGCAGCCCGGCGGCGGCGGCGCACAGCACCGCATCGCCGACCTGGTGGCCGTAGCGGTCGTTGACCGACTTGAAATGGTCGATGTCGATCAGCGCCGCAGCGGTGAAGCGCCGCGCGTCGGTGGCGAGCAGATTTTCGAGCCCGCGGCGGTTGGTGAGCCGGGTCAGCGGATCGGTCTGCGCCGCATCCTCCATCGCCCCGGCACGCACCTGTGCGCGGTCGCGCTCGCGGCGCATGATCATGAAGCGGTCGGCGACGCCGAGCGCGGTGATCACCAGCTCGAGCGCGATCGCGAGATAGAGCAACTGGTCGAGCCAGGGCGGTCCGATGTAAAGCCCGATCCCGCGCGCGACGCGTTCGAAGCCGCAGGCGATGATCGGCGTCCACGCCGCGGCCTGATATTGCGCCGCGCGGCTGCCGCGGCGGCAGGTGCGCGTCAGCACGACGACATAGGTGACCAGCACCGGCAGATAGGCCGCGAAATAGAGCTGCCCGCCCCACGGCCGGATCGCCTCGACCGGCGCCATGGCGACCGCGCCGAACAGTGGAATCCACAGCACGCAGGCGAAAAGCGCGCGCCGCTCGCCGCGGGTGATCTTGTCGGGCTCGAGGAAGTTCAGGCAGAACATCGTTGCGGCCACGATCCCGGCGCTGAAGCTGATCTGCGACACATAGCCATAGGTGAGCGCGCTGATCCCCGGCACCACGGCAAAGGCGAGCCCCGACGACAGGCTGGTGTGCAGGATGATGCAGACGGCGAGCGCCATGTGCCAGAGCAGGAAGCGTTCGCGCAGCACGCGGAAAAAGGCGATGTTGAAGACGATCGGCGCGAGTGCGAGCCCGGTGAACAGCGCGATCAGCAGCATCGTCCCGGTCGACCAACCGCCCGTCCCGGCGGGCGTCAGCCGCGCGGTCTTGAGCGTCGTCAGATAGCTCAGCCGGTCGAACGCGACAGCGATCTCGACCGGCGGCGAGGCGCGTTGCGGCACGGCGAGGTAAAAATCGGGACCCGCGAGGCGGTAGGGCATTGCCTGCCGTCCGTCGCGCACGATACTCGTGACCGTGCCGTCGGCGTAGCGGACGAACATCGCAATCTGCTGGAAGCGGCTGGTGCGCGCGTTGAACTCGATCGGGCCCGCGCCAGCCGCGGCGATGGTGCGCGCATCGAAGAAAAGCCAGCTTCGCGGGCCCTCAAGCGACCAGCGGTCGGCGTCGCAATCGCGCTGAACGCCCGCCTGCGACACGGCGTCATAGCCGGTGGCGAGGTCAGATTGCAGCGTGCACGGCGCCGCTCGTGGCGCCGCCTTTGCGGGTGCCCAGCCCGCGAACAGGGTTATCGCCAAAAGGATCAATGCCAGACGCTGCAACGACTCTTCCCCGTACCGCCGCGCACCATGCTAGTCCCAACGCTTTTCAACATGGTTAACTTGGCGGTCGACGGCGGCCCGTGCTCGGGTTATTCTTCGTGCATGCTCGAAATCGTCCGTATCCCCGTCCTCAGCGACAATTATGTCTGGCTGGTCCACGAACCCGAAAGCGGCGCGACGATGGTCGTCGATCCCGCGGTCGCCGACCCGGTGCTCGAGGCCGCGGCGGCGCGCGGCTGGACGATCAGCGACATCTGGAACACCCACTGGCACCCCGACCATACCGGCGGCAACGCCGCGATCAAGGAGGCTGCCAAGGCATGGGGCGGCTGCACGATCACCGGCCCCGCGGCCGAATTTGCACGCATCCCGACGCTCGACGTGCAGGTCAAGGGCGGCGACCGGGTGAAGCTGGGCGATGTCGAGGCCGCGGTCTGGGACGTGCCCGCACACACCGCGGGGCATATCGCCTATTATTTCGCCGACGACGCCGCGATCTTCGTCGGCGACACGATGTTCGCGATGGGCTGCGGCCGGCTGTTCGAAGGCACCGCCGAGCAGATGTTCGCGAACATGCAACAGCTAGGGACGCTGGACGACGCGACGCGCGTCTATTGCGCGCACGAATATACGCTGTCGAACGCGCGCTTTGCGGTGACCGTCGAGCCCGACAATGCGGAGCTGGTGGCGCGGCTGGCCGCGGTCGAGTCGGCGCGCGCGGCGGGCGAGGCCACGGTGCCGACGACGATCGGCGCCGAGCGCGCGACCAACCCTTTCCTTCGCGCGGCGAGCGCTGCCGAACTGGCACGCATCCGCGCGCTCAAGGACGCTGCCTGAGGAGGCTTCAGCAACCATTCATCGCCTTGTCCGTAAACTGTAACAGTCGCAGGAGCCTATCATGGCGAAATCCATCTTCATCTCATTCGTGCTGGCGCCGCTGCTCGCGAGCTGCGCCGCGAGCGACAGCGGCGCGCCGCGCGCCGAGGCGCTGACCCCCAAACAGGCCGAGCGGCTCGACAAGCAGCTCGCGGGCAAGGTCGCGGGCGAGCCGGTGCGCTGCCTGCCCTCCACCGCGAGCGCCGAGACGATCCGCATTTCGGACGATATCCTGCTCTATCGCCAGTCGGGCCGCGTCGTGTATCGCAACACGCTCAAGAGCAGCTGCCCGGGGCTCGGCCGCGACAGCGACATCATGGTCGTCCGCCAGTTCGGCAGCTCGACGTGCAGCGGCGATTTTTTCCACCTGGTCGACCGGTCGAGCGGCATCCGCGGCCCGACCTGCGTGCTCGGCGATTTTGTCCCCTATCGCAAACCGGCGGGGGACGAAGGCTGAACCCAAAGGGTTCGGCGATGGGCGGGGTCCGGTTTGCGCCGAGCTCTTCGGGTCGCACCCCCGCCTGTCATTCGATACGCATCACCCCTTGTACATCGCCGCGATCTTGTCGGCGTAGACGTCGCGCAAAACATGCCGTCTTATCTTCATCGACGGGGTCATCTGTTCATTCTCGATCGTGAAGGCTTCGTCGGCGAGGTCGAACTTGCGCAGCTTCTCGATCACCGACAGCTGGCCATTGACGCGATCGACCGCGGCGCGCAGCGCGGCGCGGAATTTCTCATGCTCGCGCAGTAGCTTGATATCCTTGGGCAATCCCTCGGATTCGGCCCATTCATTCGTCCATTCGGGGTCGGGCACGAGGATGCCGACGAGGTGCGGGCGCTTGTCGCCATAGACCATCGCCTGCAGGATCTCGGGCTGGAGCGTCAGCATACCCTCGACCCGCTGCGGCGAAACATTGTCGCCCTTGTCATTGACGATCAGGTCCTTCTTGCGGTCGGTGATGACGATGCGCCCCGCCTCGTCGATATGGCCGATGTCGCCGGTGTGCAGCCACGGCCCGGCATCGGGTTCGGCGGGATCGACGACGAGCACGCGCTCGGTCTCCGCGCGGTTGCGCCAATAGCCTTTCATGACGAGTTCGCCGCGCACCAATATCTCGCCGTCGTCGGCGATCCGGACCTCGGTGTTCATCAGCGGCGGGCCGACGGTGTCCATCTTGATACCCGCACTCGGGCGGTTGCAGCTGATCACCGGCCCCGCCTCGGTCTGGCCATAGCCCTGCAGCAGGGTCAGCCCGATCGAGTGGAAGAAGACCCCGATTTCGGGATTGAGCGGCGCGCCGCCCGACACCAGCGCCTTCATCCGCCCGCCGAAGCGCTTGCCGATCTTGGGCCGGAACAATTTGTCGAGCAGCAGGTCGACCGGGCGGTCGAGCAGCCCGAGGCGATGTTCGTAATCCTTCTCGCCGACGCGCAGCGCCTGGCCGAGCATCCAGTTGGCGAGCTTGCCCTGTTTCTCGACCGACTTGATCATCCGCGCGCGGATCACCTCGAACAATCGCGGGACGACGACCATGATCGTCGGCTTGGTCTCCTCGATGTTCGAGACGAGCTTTTCGAGCCCCTCACTGTAATAGATTTGCGCACCGACCATGATCGGCAGGAACTGCCCGCCCGAATGCTCGTACGCGTGGCTCAAGGGCAGGAAGGACAGGAACACCTCCTCGTCGCCGATGCCGAAGTCGTTGACCAGCACTTCGGCCGCGCCCGCGGCATTGTGCAGGATCGCGCCATGATGCTGCATCACCCCGCGCGGCGCGCCGCCGGTGCCACTGGTGTAGATGAGGCAGGCAATGTCCGCGCGCTTGACGCCGAGCCCGCGCGCCTTGGTCTCCTCAACGTAAGTGGCGCCGTCGGCGACGAGCGGCGCCCAGTCGAGTACGCGCACGTCACCCTGCTGCCCGATGCGCAGGCTCTCCATCGTCACGACCAGGCTGGCGTCGGAGCGCATCACCGCGGGCATCAGCGCGCGTGCGAGCTTGGCGGTCGAGACGACCACCGCCTTGGCGCCGCTGTTGTCGAGGATATGCTGGTGATCGCGCTCGGTGTTGGTGGTGTAGGTCGGCACGGTGATGCAGCCCGCGGCCATGATACCGAGGTCGGCGATGCACCATTCGGGGCGATTCTCGCTGACCAGCACGACGCGGTCGCCTTCCTTCAGCCCCAGCTTGCGCAAATTGTGCGCGAGCGCCGAGACCTGTTCGGCGACCTCGCGCCAGCTCAGCGGCTGCCAGGCGCGGTCGGCCTTGCGCCACAGGAAGGGGTCGTCACCGCCCCTTTCGGCGCGGTCGAAGAACATCGCGACCAGGCTCGGGAAATGGTCGAGATGGGGGTTTTCCAGCTTCATGCCGCTTGCTCTCCCGGGAGGGTTTGATTGTTTTGCCTGCTTCTAAAGACAATCAGCGCGCGATTGAAGTCATTAAGCCCCTCCCCTTCAGGGGAGGGGTTGGGGTGGGGGCCTGCGGCCTTGCGCGAGGCCGATGGCCCCCACCCCGCTCGACTAGGGTCCGGCTATGCCGGACCGAGTCTCACTGCCCCTCCCCTGAAGGGGAGGGGATAAAATTAGCCCTGCGGCGGCGCGCCGTCGACCGACGAGCTGCCCGGGCCGCGCGGGTCGGCGGCGCCGTGCCAGACCTCGCCGACGCGCTGTGCGGCGTTGAGTTTCGAGCCGAGGCTGGTCGGGACGAAGGGATAACCGAAGGGCTTCATCTTGTCGGCGATCGCCTTGCCCGCGGCGACATCCTCGATCAGCACGCCCTGCTGGCCGAAATAGAGATTGGGCAGCGCGATCGCATCCTCGGCCAAAAGCCCCCAGTCGAGCACGCCGACCAGCGTCTTGGTGACATGCATGATGATCCGCTTGCCGCCCGCCGAGCCGATCGCGAGCACGACCTTGCCGTCGGGGCCATAGACGATCGTCGGCGACATCGACGACAATGGGCGCTTGCCCGCCTGCACGCGGTTCGCCCCAGGCGCGTCGCCCTGCACCGGGTCGAGGTCGAAATCGGTGAGCTCGTTGTTGAGGAAAAAGCCGTTGGCGTTGAGGTTGCTGCCGAAGATGCTCTCGATCGTCGAGGTCATCGACGCGACATTGCCCTCGCGGTCGACCGCCACGAAATGCGTCGTGCCCTGTTCGGGGACCGGGCCCGACGGCGTGCGCGGCTGCGCGCCCGGCGGATTGCCCGCGGGATAGGCGGCGGCACGGCCAAAGGGCGAGATCAGCTGGCGGCGTTCGGACAGATATGTCTTGTCGAGCAGGCCCGCGACCGGGACGTCGACGAAATCGCCGTCGCCCAGATATTTTTCGCGGTCGGCATAGGACAGCTGCATCGCTTCGGACAGCAGGTGCCAGCTCATCGGATTGTCCTTGCCCATCGCCTTCATGTCCCAGCCCTCGATCATGCCGAGGATACCGAAGACGGTGGTCGCGCCCGACGACGGCGGGCCCATGCCGCAGACCTTGTAGACGCGGTAGGTGGTGCAGACCGCGGGCTTGTCCTGCGCCTTATAGGCCGCGAGATCCTTCGCGGTCAGCACCGCGGGGTTGCGCGCTGATTTCGCCACCGCCTCGCTGATCGCCCTGGCATTGGCGCCGGTGTAGAAGGCGTCGGGGCCCTTGGCCGCAATGTCGCGCAGCAGCCTGGCATAGGCGGGGTTCCTGATCACCGTGCCGACCGGCGCGGGCTTGCCGTCGACATAATAGAGAGAGCGCGCGGCGGGGAAATCCTTCCACGTGTCCTGGAAGCGGTCGAGCCAGCCGTAGAGTGCGGGCGTGACCTGGAACCCTTCGTCGGCGAGCTTGATCGCGGGCTGGAACAGCGCCTTCCACTCGAGCCGGCCCCATTTCTTGTGCGCCATTTCCATCAGGCGGACATTGCCGGGGACGCCGACCGACAGGCCGCCGGGGATCACGTCGCCATAGCCGCGCGGCTTGCCGTCGGGGCCGAGGAAGCGGTCGGGTTTGGCCGAGGCGGGCGCCATTTCGCGGCCGTTGATCGTGCCGATCTGGTCGGTCTTGGCCTCGTGATAGACGAGGAAACCGCCGCCGCCTACACCGCTCGACTGCGGTTCGACGAGCGTCAGCACCAGCATCATCGCCATCGCCGCGTCGGCCGCCGAGCCGCCGTCGTGGAGGATCTGCCGCCCCGCCTCGGTCGCGCGCGGATCGGCGGTCGAGGTCACCCCCTGCGCCGCGGCGAGCGAGGGAAGAGCGGTGAGGAAAAGGGCGACGGCGGCGAAGAGTCTCTTGTTCATGCGCGGGACATTGGCGCGGGGCGAAGCATGGCGCAACCCCGTCCCTATTCCTACCCGTCGCGAAGCGATGCAGAGGGGTTATGGCGCCGGCGTGGCCCGCCTCTCCATCATCAAGCTTCGCGAAGGTTCAGTCCGCCACCCCCACCGCATCGGCGACGCGCGTGAAGCCGTCGCGCACCGCCAGATTCTCGAGCCCGCGCGCGATGCGCTGCGCGAGGCCGGGCCCGGCGAAGACCATCGCCGAATAGATTTGCACCAGGCTGGCCCCCGCGCGGATGCGCGCCCACGCCTGCTCGGCGCTGGCGATACCGCCGACGCCGATCAGCGGCAGCGTGCCGCCGCTTGCGGCGCGGAAATCCTTGAGCCGCTGGAGCGCGAGGTCGTGGAGCGGCGCGCCCGACAGCCCGCCCGCCTCTTGCGCGTGAATCGACTTCAACGCCGGCCGCCCAATCGTGGTGTTCGACACGATCAGCGCCGCCAGCCCCTTGTCGAGCGCCACCGCGACGACATCGTCGATATCGGCGGGTTCGAGATCGGGCGCGACCTTCAGGAACACCGGCTTCGCGCCGCCCGCAGGCTGCGCTGCGTTCACCGCATCGAGCAGGCCTTCGAGCGCGCCCTTGTCCTGCAGCGCGCGCAGCCCCGGGGTGTTGGGCGAGCTGATGTTGACCGTCAGATAATCGGCGAGCGGCGCCATCGCCGCGACGCCCTTGGCGTAATCGGCGATACGGTCGTCGCTGTCCTTGTTCGCGCCGATGTTGATGCCGAGCGGCACCGCCATGCCGCAGGCACGCAGTCTGGCGAGGCGTTCGGCGGCCGCAGCCTGCCCACCGTTGTTGAACCCCATGCGGTTGATCACCGCGCCGTCCTCGACCAGCCGGAACAGCCGCGGGCGCGGATTGCCCTCCTGCGGCAAGGGCGTGAGCGTACCGACCTCGACGAAGCCGAAGCCGAAGCGCGGCATTACCGCAGCGGCGCGCGCATCCTTGTCGAAGCCGGGGGCGAGCCCGACCGGGTTGGGAAAATGCAGCCCCGCGACCTCGGTCGCGAGGATCGGGCTGGTCAGCGCGGTGTGCGCGCGCGGCAGCGGTTCGAGCGCGGCGATGGTCAGATTATGCGCCGCCTCGCCGTCGCTCGCATGGACGATCGGGCGGACGAGCGCATAGGCGGCATCGGTGAGCGAGGCGAAGAGCGACATGGCCCGCCATTGCGCGCCGCCAGCCCCTATGGCAAGCCCCTCGAAGACCAGCAAAGTCCAACGATAAGCCGGAGAAAATCGTGTCGCACCCCCGCCTTGCCACCAGCCTGTCCACCTGCCTCTTCGCGCTCGCTATCGCCGGCTGCACGCCGACGGCGACCGAACAGGCGCCCGCGACCGTCGCGCCGCCGCCCGCCGCCGAGGCCGCGCCGGCGGGCGCGAACCTCGCCGAATTCTTCGACAAATATGATGCGGCGCAATTGTCGCTCTCGCCCGAGACCAAGGCGCGGCGCGGGGTGCGCGACGGCGATTATGGCCAATGGGACGATGTGTCGGACGAGGCCGATGTCGCGCGCTTCAAGCTGCAGACCGCGACCGCCGAGGCGATGCACGGCAGCTTCGACCCCAAGGCACTGACGACCGACGAAGCACTGTCGTTCGAGTTGTTCAACGCGCAGGCGGCGCGCGCCGAGCGCCTGTTCGCGTTCCGCGACCATGGCTATGTCTTCGACCAGATGAACGGCGCGCAGAGCCAGATGCCGGCGTTCCTGATCAACATCCACCGCGTCGCCACTATCGCCGAGGCCGAGGCCTATGTATCGCGCATCCGCGAACTGGGGCCGATCCTCGACGCGCTGTCGGCGCAGTCGGCCGAGCGCGCCGCGAAAGGCTATGCGCCGCCGAAGTGGGTCTATCCCTATGTCATCTCGGACATCGGCAACCTGACCAGGGCCGACAATGCGGTGGTCGAGGACATCGCCGCCAAGGTGAACAAGCTCGACATCGACGCCGCCGAAAAGACGCGGTTGGTGGACGCCGCCAAGGCGGCCTGGGCGACAAGCGCCGGCCCCGCCTACACGCGTCTCGCCGCCGAGATGAAGCGCCAGCAGGCGAGCGCGCCGACGCAGGACGGCGTGTGGCGCATGCCCGAGGGCAAGGCCTATTATGAGGCGCTGCTCGCCAACTACACGACGACCGACATGACCGCGGCGCAGATCCACGACCTCGGCCTATCCGAAGTCGCGCGCATCCATGGCGAGATGAAGACGATCATGGCGCAGGTCGGCTTCAAGGGCACGCTGAACCAGTTTTTCGAGCATCTGCGCACCAGCCCGCAATATTATCACACGACGCGCGAGGCCTATCTCGCCGACGTCGACGCGCATGTGAACGCGATGGAGGCGCGGCTGCCCGCCTTCTTCAACACCCTCCCCAAATCGGCGCTGCAGGTGAAGGCGGTCGAGGCGTTCCGCGAGAAATCGGCGGGCAAGGCGTTTTATTCGTCGCCCGCGCCCGACGGATCGCGGCCGGGCGTCTATTATGTCAACCTCTACGACCTCCGCGACATGCCCAAGACCGAGCTCGAGGCGCTCGCCTATCACGAGGGGGTGCCGGGGCACCATCTCCAGCGCGCCGTGCAGACCGAGTTGACCGGGCTTCCGCCGTTTCGTCGGTTCGGCGGCTTCACCGCCTATACCGAGGGCTGGGGCCTCTATTCGGAGGAGCTCGCCAAGGACATGGGTTTCTACACCGATCCCTATGCCGATTTCGGGCGGCTGGGCATGGAACTGTGGCGCGCGACGCGGCTCGTCGTCGACACCGGCATCCACGACAAGCGCTGGACCCGCGAGCAGGCGATCCAGTATCTCAAGGACAATACGCCGAACCCGCAAGGCGACATCGAAAAAGCGATCGAACGCTATGTCGTCTATCCGGGACAGGCGACCGCCTACCTGATCGGCAAGCTCAAGATCATGGAATTGCGCGGCCGTGCGCAGAAGGCGATGGGCGACAGATTCGACATCCGTGCCTTCCACGACGTCGTGCTCGAATCGGGGCCGGTGCCGCTCGATATCCTCGAACGCCGCGTCGATGCGTGGATCGCGACCCAAAAGAGTTAATGGTCGGCGATTTGCGGCTTGACGCGCGCGCGCGAAAGGCAAATGATTTGGCCTAGTTAAACAGGCGGCAGCACAGCCGCCGGGGGTCGGGTCTCGTCATGACGGAAGCTTCATCCACGCCAGCGGGCGCGGACGGCGATGCGCCGTTCGAGCTGCAATATTTTCCGCCCGATCCCGATCTGGCGGAAATGGTGTCGAGCTTTTATTTCGTGCGCGTCGACTTGCCGCTGTTCGACGAAAGCGAGCGCGCCGACCGCCCGCAATTCCGCATCATGGACGTGCCCAAGGGCGAATATGTCTTCCCCGACGGCTATCGCTTTCCCGCGGGGCGCGCGACGATCATCGGCCCGACCAGCGGCAGCGTCCGCGCGATCGCGCCGGGGCCACTGCGCATGTACGGCTTCGGGCTGATGCCCGCGGGCTGGGCGACCTTGATGGGGGCGCACGCCGACAAGCTGACCGACCGCGCGATCGACGCCGCCGACCTGTTCGGCGACTGGATCGAGGAAGTCGTCGACGCGATCGGCAACGCCGCCGACACCGCCGAGCGGCTGGTGATCGGCAATAATTTCGTCCGCGAAATCCTGAAGAAGAACGAGCCCGCGCCGGTGTGGTTCACGCGCACGGTCGACCAGTGGCTGACCGAATCGACCAACCCGCAAGTTCCCGAACTGGTCGAGGCGACGGGCATGTCGATCCGGTCGGTCGAGCGAATGACGAAGCATTATTACGGCCTGTCGCCGCGGATGCTGGCGCGCAAATATCGCGCGGTGCGCGCGGCGTCGGCACTGGCGCGCGGCGAGAAGCTCGACGACGCCGAACTCGGCGACGCCTTTTACGACCAGTCGCACCTGATCCGCGAGATCAAGCGCTTCGCGGGCTCCACCCCGGGCCAGCTCGCGAAACCGTCGAGCTATGTCGAGGCGACGGCAAAGGGCCGCAAGCAGATGGCGGGCAAGGTCAGCCCGATGGTGTCGGAGACTTGACGCCTATTCCCTCCCCCTCGATGGGGGAGGCAGCGAGACTTACGAACTTGTTCGTTAGTCGCAGCGGTGGGGGTGCGGTCTCGGCCTGAAGCGGGCGGCGCGTGGACGCACCATCACCCCCATCCAACTTCGCCTAGCCGCTACGCGGCAAGGCTGCGTATCCTTCCCCCATCGAGGGGGAAGGGATTTTGCCCAAATCCCCGATTAACCACCAAAAATTTCACGCGCCGTCGTTTTGGCGTTTCCATCCAATCGCGAATCGCCGGCCCGGCATAATCGGGGGGTGCGACCCAGAAGAGCTCTTCCTCCTGGCGAGGACAGAGACCTTCATCTTGGCACTCATTTGGCTTCGGCCAGATGGGTGCCTTTTTTTTCTTGGGCTCCCCCAAAGCCGCCTTGCTTGCGCGCGCCGGACACCTCGCCTATATAAGTGGAGTAATTTACTCCAGTTAAGAATCGTTCGCAATTTCCGCGAGAAGGGTCGCATGCGTCTGTCCAACCTTGCCGATTATGCCGTGGTGCTGATGAGCGCCGCCGCCCGCCAGTGCGGGTCGGTGCCGATTCACGCCGGCATGCTCGCCGAGCAGACGGGGATTCCGGGGCCGACCGCGCAGAAGCTGGTGAGCCAGCTCGCGCGCGCCGGGCTGCTCGTCGCCTCGCGCGGCAGCGGCGGCGGGGTTCGACTCGCGCGGCCCGCGGCGGCGATCAACGTCGCCGACATCATCGAAGCGGTCGAAGGCCCGATCGCGCTCACCGCCTGCGTCGCCGAAGGGCGCCACGACTGCTCGCTCGAGGGCAGCTGCAAGGTGCAGCCGCATTGGGGCGTGGTGAACGGCGCGGTACGCGGGGCGCTGGCGGAGATCAGTCTGGCGAGTTTGAGCGTCGCCCCGAAACACCCCTCCCCTCCGCCGATCCCGGCATTGGCCGGCGACGAGATCAGACTATGACCGACAACACCGAACTTCCCGTCAAGGACCAGGCCGCGCACGACGCCGCGGCAAAGGTCGCCGATTATGAGCATGGCTGGTCCTCGACCATCGAGACCGACTTCGCGCCCAAGGGGCTGACCGAGGATACGGTCCGCTTCATCTCGGCCAAGAAGAACGAGCCCGAATGGATGCTCGACTGGCGGCTGAAGGCGTTCCGCCACTGGTTGACGATGGAAACGCCCGACTGGGCGAAGCTCAACGTGCCGCCGATCGACTATCAGGACGCTTATTATTACGCAGCGCCGAAGCCCAAGCCCAAGCTCGGCAGCCTCGACGAGGTCGATCCCGAGATCCTCGAGGTTTACAAGAAGCTCGGCATTCCGATCGAGGAGCAGAAGGTACTCGCGGGGGTCGAAGGCGCGCGCAAGGTCGCGGTCGATGCGGTATTCGACAGCGTCAGCGTCGCGACGACCTTCCGCGAGGAGCTGAAGCGCGCGGGCGTGATCTTCCTGTCGATCAGCGAAGCGATCCGCGAATATCCCGAGCTGGTGAAGAAATGGCTCGGCAAGGTCGTGCCGATGCACGACAATTATTTCGCCACGCTCAATTGCGCGGTCTTCTCGGACGGGACGTTCGTCTATGTGCCCGAGGGCGTGCGCTGCCCGATGGAGCTCAGCACCTATTTCCGCATCAATGCCGAGAATACGGGGCAGTTCGAGCGGACATTGATCATCGCCGACAAGGGTGCGTATGTCTCGTACCTCGAAGGCTGCACCGCGCCGATGCGCGACGAGAACCAGCTGCACGCCGCGGTGGTCGAACTGGTGACACTCGACGATGCCGAGATCAAATATTCGACGGTGCAAAACTGGTATCCCGGCAATGCCGAGGGCCTCGGCGGCATCTATAATTTCGTGACCAAGCGCGCGCTGTGCCAGGGCAAGCGCAGCAAGGTGTCGTGGACGCAGGTCGAAACCGGCTCGGCGATCACGTGGAAATATCCGAGCTGCGTGCTCAACGGCGACGACAGCGTCGGCGAATTCTATTCGGTCGCGGTCACCAATAATTTCCAGCAGGCCGATACCGGCACCAAGATGATCCACAATGGCAAGCGCACGCGCTCGACCATCGTCAGCAAGGGGATCAGCGCGGGCAAGTCGAACAACACCTATCGCGGATTGGTGCGCGTCGCGCCCAATGCCGAGGGCGTGCGCAATTTCACCCAGTGCGACAGCCTGCTTTTGGGCTCGCTCAGCGGCGCGCACACTGTCCCCTATATCGAGGTCCGCAACCCGACCGCGACCGTCGAGCATGAAGCGACGACGAGCAAGATCAGCGACGATCAGCTGTTCTACGCGATGCAGCGCGGGCTGGGGCAGGAAGAGGCGGTGGCGCTGATCGTCAACGGTTTTGCCAAGGAAGTGCTGCAGCAGCTGCCGATGGAGTTTGCGGTTGAGGCGCAGAAGTTGCTGGGGATTTCGCTGGAGGGGTCTGTCGGATGACCTGGACACTCCGCGATCAGGCGAAACAACTGAACTCCCCTCCCCTTCAGGGGAGGGGCCGGGGGTGGGGTCTATCGGCCTCCACCATCGAAGAGTTGCAAAGCCGTGCGCGCAACATGCGCAACAATCCGACCGAGCCGGAAAAGCGGCTGTGGCGGCATTTGTCGAACGGGCAGCTTGAGGGATACAAATTCCGCCGCCAACAGGTGATTGGCTGGTTCATTGCGGATTTGGTTTGTTCGGCCGCGAAGCTGATCGTTGAGGTCGATGGCGACACGCATGAGGAAGCGGGAGACCGCGCGCGCGATAAAGCGCTGGCGGAGCACGGTTACCGGACCATCCACGTCACCAACCATGATGTGATGTCCAACATGGACGGCGTGCTGAGGTTTATCGTCGAAGCCTTGCGTCAGGCCGAGAGACCCCACCCCAACCCCTCCCCTGAAGGTGAGGGGCTTGAAAGATGACTATGCTCAAAATTGAAAACCTCCACGCCACCGTCGCCGACAAGCCGATCCTGAAGGGCCTGTCGCTCGCCATCAATGCGGGCGAGATTCATGCGATCATGGGCCCCAACGGCGCGGGCAAGTCGACGCTCTCCTACATTCTCGGCGGGCGCCCAGGCTACGAAGTCACCGAGGGTTCGGCCACGTTCGACGGGCAAGACCTGCTCGACATGGACCCGCACGAGCGCGCCGCCGCCGGCCTTTTCCTCGGCTTCCAATATCCGGTCGAAATCCCCGGCGTGTCGAACGTCCAGTTCCTTCGCGAAAGCCTGAACGCCCAGCGCACGGCGCGTGGGTTGGAACCGCTGTCGGGCGGCGATTTCCTGAAGCTCGCGCGCGAGAAGGCGGGGCTGCTCAAGATGGACATGGACATGCTCAAGCGCCCGGTGAACGTCGGCTTCTCGGGCGGCGAGAAGAAGCGCAACGAGATGGTGCAGATGGGGATCCTCGACCCCCGGCTTGCGATCCTCGACGAGACGGACTCAGGGCTAGACATCGACGCGCTGCGCACCGTCGGCGACGGGATCAACGCGATCATGCGCCGCCCCGACAAGGCGGTGCTGCTGATCACCCATTACCAGCGCCTGCTCGACTATGTGCAGCCCGATTTCGTCCACGTCCTCGCCGCCGGCCGCATCGTCAAGTCGGGCGGCCCCGAACTGGCGCGCGAACTCGAAGCGCATGGCTATGCCGAGATTGCGGCTTGATGGCGATGCTGGCCCTGGTGACCTTGACGCCCGCCGCGGCGCTTCCGCCCGTCCCGATCACCGAGACGGTCGAACAGGAGATTGTCGTGATCGCGACCAAGCTGAAGGATTGGCGCGCATCGCTGGTCGAGCATCGCGGCGAACTGCGCTGCTACACGCAGCGATCGACCGGCGACGCCGCGATCGACCGCATCGGCTGCACCGCGATGATCCGCTGTCACAAACGGTATGAAGCGGAATTTGCCCGGTTGAAGGATCACCGCCTGCCGTCGAACGCCCGGAACAAGATGCGCAAGACGCTGCTTCGCGACCGGTTTTCGCCGTGCGTTTTCGAAGCACGCGATGAAATGGTCACCGAACTGGCCGACCAGCGGGCCGCGGCACGATGAGCGGCGCCGTCCTCCCCACCCGCCGCGACGAAGCATGGCGCTATAGCGATATCGACGCGGTCGCCGCGGCGTGGCCTTTGCCCGCGCCCGAAAGCATCATCGTGCCCGCGGGCGGCGACTTCAAACGCGCGATCGTGCAGGACGCAGGCGACATCCGGCAGATCGAGCTGGTGCTCGGCAAGGGCGCGGTGGCTTCGCTGCATATCCTCAATATCGGCGGTGCTTATGGCCGCATCGAACTGAATGCGATCCTGCACGAAGGCGCCGATTTCCACCTCGGCGCGGCGCAGATCGGCGGGGGCGGGCAAAATCTGGAAATCATCACCACGGTCATCCACGCCGAACCCGGCGCGACGTCGCGGCAGGTCGTGCGATCGGTGCTCGGCGGGACTGCGACGGGCACCTATCTCGGCAAGGTTGCGGTCGCGCGCGATGCGCAGCAGACCGACAGCGAACAGGATGTGAAGGCGATGCTGCTCGACCGCAGCGCGACCGCCAACGCCAAGCCCGAGCTCGAAATCTTCGCCGACGACGTCAAATGCGCGCATGGCTGCGCGATCGGCGAGCTCGATCCGATGGGGCTTTATTACCTTCAGTCGCGCGGGCTGCCGCCGGGCGAGGCGAAGAAGCTGATGCTGCAGGCGTTCGTTGCCGGCGTGTTCGATGGCGCCGAGGATGAAGTGCGGTTGCAGGAGCTGGCGCTGGCGAAGCTGGGAGAGCTGGTGTGAGTATTGATACTTCATCACCCCTCCCCTTCAGGGGAGGGGACGGGGGTGGGGTCTCGCGGCCTTACGCTACCTCGCAGCACCCCACCCCAACCCCTCCCCTGAAGGGGAGGGGCTTGAGAGAAGACTTCCCCGGCCTCACCCCCGGCTGGCACTATCTCGATACCGCCGCGACCGCGCAGAAGCCGCAGGCGGTGATCGATGCGACGGTCAACGCGATGGGCCGCGACTATGCGACCGTGCACCGCGGCGTCTATGCACGCTCGGCCGACATGACGCTCGCCTATGAGGCGGCGCGGCGGCGGATCGCGGCCTTCATCGGCGCGCGCGAGAATGAGATCGCGTTCGTGCGCGGCGCGACCGAGGCGATCAACCTCGTTGCCTACAGCCACCCGCGCAAAGGCCGCGTGCTGCTGTCAGTGCTCGAACATCACAGCAATATCGTGCCGTGGCAGCTTGCCGGCTGGCAGGTCGACGTTTGCCCGCTGACCGACGACGGCCGCATCGACCTCGACGCCGCCGAAGAGCTGCTGACCCCCGATCATAATATGGTCGCCTTCGCGCATGTCTCGAACGTGCTCGGCAGCCCGCTCGACGTCGCGCGCGCGGCCGAACTGGCGCACTGCGTCGGCGCCGAATTGCTGATCGACGGCTGCCAGGCGGTGCCGCGGCTGCCCGTTGATGTCGCGGCACTCGGCTGCGACTATTATGTCTTTTCGGGCCACAAGCTTTATGGTCCCACGGGCATCGGTGTGCTGTGGAGCGACAAGCTCGATAGCCTGCCGCCGTGGCAGGGCGGCGGGTCGATGATCGACCGCGTGACCTTTGAACGCACCACCTATGCCCCCGCCCCCACCCGCTTCGAGGCGGGTACGCCCGCGATTATCGAGGCGATCGGGCTCGCGGCGGCGGTCGACTATGTCGAAGCCATCGGCATCGACGCGATCCACGCGCATGAATGCGCGCTCGTCGGCACGCTGCGCGAAGCACTCGCGCGCAAGAACAGCATCACGCTGTTCGGCCCCGAAAACAGCGCGGGGATCGTCAGTTTTGCGATGGCGGGGGTTCATCCGCACGACATCGGCACTATCTTGGACGAAAGCGGGGTCGCGATCCGCGCCGGGCACCATTGCGCACAGCCGCTGATGGAGCATCTGGGGGTACCCGCGACCGCCCGCGCAAGCTTCGGTGTTTACAGCAATGACGACGATGTGGCGGCGCTGATCGATGGCCTCGCCCGCGTCGAGAGGATTTTCGGATGAGCGAGGACCGCATGAGTAAGACCGGGATTCGGGTCGAGGAAGTGGAAAGCGTCGAAGCCCCGCCGAAGGCGCGCGTCGAGGATATCGAAACCGCGCCCGAGAAGCTGGAGCGCAAGCGCGACTATCTCGAGGGGTTCCTCGCGGCGAAGCCCGCGGCGGTCGAACCCGGTGCGGTCGGCGGCGACCTGTACGAGGCGGTGATCAACGCGCTGAAAGATATCTTCGACCCGGAAATTCCTGTGAATATCTATGACCTCGGCCTGATCTACAACGTCGAGATCGACGAGGGCCATGTCGTCGTCACGATGACGCTGACGACGCCGCATTGCCCGGTCGCCGAATCGATGCCCGCCGAGGTCGAGCTGCGCGTCGGCGCGGTGCCGGGGGTCGGCGATGCCGAGGTCAATCTGGTCTGGGATCCGCCGTGGTCGCCGCAGAATATGAGCGACGAAGCGCGCCTCGAACTGGGAATGCTGTGATGACCGAAACAAAAACCCGCACCCGCCCCGCCGCCGTGACGCTGACGCCCAACGCCGAAGCGCGCGTGACCGCGCTAATGGCCGCCGCCCCCGAGGGCGCGATCGGGGTCAAGCTGTCGACCCCGCGCCGCGGCTGTTCGGGGCTCGCTTATTCGGTCGACTATGTCACCGAAGAGCAGAAATTCGACGAGAAGATCGAAACGCCGGGCGGGGTCTTCTACATCGACGGCGCGTCGGTGCTCTACCTGATCGGCAGCACGATGGACTGGGTCGAGGATGATTTCGCCGCGGGCTTCGTGTTCGAGAACCCGAACGCCAAGGGCGCGTGCGGGTGCGGCGAGAGCTTTACCGTCTAAGCAAGCGCGTTTTCGCGCCGGATATGCTATGATCCCCCATCGAATTGAGGGGGGAGCGTCATGGTTCGTGCCTTCTACCTGGCCTATGCGGCCATCTGCTACGCGATATTCTTCGCGACATTCCTGTATCTTATCGCCTTCGTCGGCAATGTGCCGGGTGCGCCGATCACCGTCGATGCCGCACGCAGCGCGCCGACCGCGACCGCGCTGCTGATCGACGTCGCGCTGATCGCGCTATTCGGCATCCAGCACAGCGTGATGGCGCGGCCGGGGTTCAAGGCGCGCTGGACGCGCATCGTGCCGGCGCCGATCGAGCGCAGCACCTACGTGCTGCTCGCCAGCGCGGCGCTGATTCTGCTCTTCCACTTCTGGCATGTCCTGCCCGGCACGATCTGGTCGGTCTACCATCCCTATGCCGCCGGCTTCATCTGGGCGCTGTTCGCGACCGGCTGGCTGATCGTGCTCTTGAGCACCTTCCTGCTTAACCATTTCGAGCTGTTCGGGCTGCAGCAGGCGTGGTTCGCGCTGCGCGAGCGCGCCGCGGCACCGCCGCAGTTGCACCAGCCGTTCTTTTATAAATTCGTGCGCCACCCGCTCTATTCGGGCTTCTTCATCGCCTTCTGGGCGACGCCGGTGATGAGCGCGGGGCATTTGTTGCTCGCGGCAGGCATGTCGATCTACATGCTGATCGCGATCCGTTTCGAGGAACGCGACCTGATCGCGACCTTCGGCGACGATTATGTCGCCTATCGCCAAAAGGTCGGAATGCTGATGCCCAAGCTTTAGCGGCACACCGTCCAGCCGGCCGTCCGCACCGCCATGTCGAGATGGAAATGGTCGGCGTGCGCTTCGTTGTAATCGGGCGACAGCACGGTGCTGAACAGACCGCACGATCCGTCGCGCACCGCGTGCAGGAACGCGCTGCGCTTGTCGCCGTCGTCCCAGTCGTTGATCAGCGAGATGCGCGTCCCGTCGGCGAGCACGAAGGCCGAAATGTCGATCGCATTGGCGGTCGAATGCTCGCTCTGCGCCTGCCGCCCCGCGATCCGGCGGCAATTATAGCTGCCCAGATTTTCGAGGCTCGCGACCGTCTGCCCGAAATGCTTCTGCGCCAGCGGCTGGACGACGTCGCGGTTCCATAGCGCCATCGCCGCGGTGACCGCGCAGCCCGGCGCCGCGCCTGCGGGGCGCATCGTCGGCACCAGTCTGTTCGCGGTGAGCAGCATGCGCTGGCTCGCGCGGCACACCCCCTCGCCCATCACCGGCCGCCGCAAATAGCCCGCGCCCGCGCGGTCGAAGACGGCGAAGCAGGCGGCATCGTCTTCGCTCAGCCCCACCAGCTTGCGGTGCGTCGCCCAGCCCTGCGGGTGCGCGAGTTCGAACCGCGCGGAGGGGTTATGCTCGGGATGCGCACGCAGCCACTGCATCGCGCGGATCGCGGCGACGGTCAGCAGCAGCGCGATCGCGAACCAGATCAGATAGGGGCGAAGGCTCTTCATCATCTCCGTTTCCGCGTGGCGCAAAATAGCGCTTGTTGAAAGCGCCTTGCGGCTCGATAGCGTTCCCAATGGCGAAGCGCTCGATCCTGATCGTCGGCGGCGGCACCGCGGGCTGGCTGACCGCGGCCTATCTCGCGCGCTTTTTTGACCTGCCGCGCAACCCGCGGCTGTCGATCACTTTGATCGCGTCGGACGAGATCGGCAGCATCGGCGTCGGCGAGGGCGCCTTTCCGACGATCCGCAGCACATTACAATTCATCGGCATCGACGAGAGCCAGTTCGTCCGATCGACCACGGCAACCTTCAAGCAGGGCATCCGCTTCGACGACTGGGTGCGCACCCCCGCGCCGGGCATGTCGGGCCATTTCCTCCATCCGTTCGAGCCGCCCTATCATGGCGACGGGCACAGCCTCGTCTCCTACTGGCTGCTCCAGGATCCCGCGACGCGCCCCGCCTTCGCCGAGGCGATGACGATCCAGAACCGCGTCGCCGAGGCGCGCCGCGCGCCCAAGCGCCCCGGCGAGGGCGCATTCGACGGACCGCTCGACTATGCCTATCATTTCGACGCCGCGCGGCTCGCCGAGGTGCTGTCGGCGCAGGCGCGCGCGCTGGGCGTTACGCACCTGCAGGGAACGCTCACCGATGTGGCGCTCGACGGCATCACCGGCGCGATCGACCATATCGTCACCGCCGAACATGGCACGTTGTCGGCCGACCTCTATATCGACTGCTCGGGTTTCCGCGCCGAGCTGATCGGCGCGCTCGGTGCTCCATTCAAGAGCGTCGGCGACCAATTGTTCACCGACCGCGCGCTCGCGTGCAAGATTCCCTACGAAGATCCGACGGCGCCGCTCGAAAGTTATACGATCGCCGCAGCGCACGCGGGCGGCTGGACGTGGGACATCGGCCTCGCCGGTGCACGCGGGGTCGGCTGCGTCTATTCGAGCGCGCATCTGAGCGATGATCGCGCCGCCGAGATATTGGCCGCCTACACCGGCGGGCGCAGTCATGACGTCAAGGTGCGCAGCATCCCGTTCGAGGCCGGCTATCGCACCACGCCCTGGGTCAAGAATTGCGTCGCGGTCGGGCTGTCGGGCGGCTTCCTCGAACCGCTCGAATCGACCGGCCTGGTGATGATAGAGACCGCGGCGGCGATGATCGCCGAGATGTTCCCCTTGGGCGGCCCGGTCGGCGCGCCCGCGCGGCGCTTCAACGAACTGATGGCGGCGCGCTACGCGAACATCGTCAATTTCCTGAAGCTCCATTATTGCCTCAGCCGCCGCGACGAGCCCTTCTGGCGCGACAATGGTGCCCCCGCGTCGATCCCCGACCGGCTGAAGGAGTTGCTCGAGGAGTGGCGCTATCGCCCGCCGGGGCGCTTCGACTTCATCCTCGACCTCGAAAGCTTCGCCTTCTTCAACTATCAATACATCCTCTACGGCATGGAATATGCGACCGACCTGTCGCCGGTGCGCGAGGAGTTTCCCGACGTCGCCGAGGCCGAGCGCATCTTCGCGCGCATCCGCAATTTCGGTGACCGCGCGGCGAGCGAGCTGCCCGCGCACCGCACACTGATCGACCAGATCAACGCGGAAGCCGCCTAAGCCTCAGAGCGCGAAGTCGAGTGTCAGCCAGAGCCGGTCGGTGTCGGTCGCGAAATCCCGGGCATTATAGTGCGCGTAGCGGATCGACCCGCCGGTCCGGCCGCGCTTCGCGGTCAGCGCGAGGCCGAGCTCGTCGCCATAATGCTGGCCCAGCCGGTCGCTGTCGAAGCGGTGCCAGATCGCGTTGACCCCGACGCTGTCGAACCCGCCGACCTTCTTCCAGCCATAGCCCGCCCCGGTATAAAGATCGCGGAGGCCATTGGGCGGGGTCGTCACGAACTTGCCCGCCCAGCCGTTGAAGCGGAAATGCGAGGCGAGCGGGGTCTGGACGCTGGTCAGCGGCACACCGTCGCTCGCGCCGAGGATCTCGTAACCCGCGGTCGCATTGAAGCCGCCCGCATTGAGGCCCGCCTCGGCGAGCCGATAATCGGCGGCATAGTCGTTGGGGTTGCGGCGCCAGTGGCTCTGCCGCGCCCAGCTCGCCACATAATTGAGCTTCACATCCTTCGCGACCGTCTGGCTGCCCGCGAAACGCAGCCCCCAGGTCTGGCTCGACAGCCGGTAACCCTGCACCGCCGCCTCGTCCTGGTCGACCAGATAAGCGAAGCCGCTGACCGTACCGACCGACGTGCCATAGCCGACGACCGCGAAGACATTGTCGCCGCCGATCGCCTGCGGCCGCGTGCCGGTGCCGTTGCGGCCGTTCACCGTGCGCACGCTCCAGCTGTAGGTCAGGTCAGCGCTGAGCCCCTTGGGCTTGCCCCACTGGACGCGCACCGCGTCATAGGTCTGCTCGTTCTGGCGAAACCCTGCGGAACCGACGAAGCGTTGGTCAGCGAGTTCGATACGCTGGCGCCCGGCGGTCAGCGCCAGCCCGCTCGCGCCCGCATAGCGGAGCTGCGCGCGGTTGAGTTCGAGGTTCGGCGGGTCGGCGATCAGCGGCAAGCCGGTCTTGCCGTTGGTCCCGTCATTATAGTCATAGGCGATCGCAAGGTTCGCCTCACCCTCGACGAGCACACTCCACGCGCCCTTCTTCGCCTCGACGCCCGGCCGCACGCGCAATGTCAGCGCCTCCGCCTTTTGGGGCAGCCCGTCCTGCTCGGTCGCTTCGTAGCGCAGCCGCGCGTCGAGCAGCGGCTTCACCGTCGTCTCCTCGGCGCATACAGGACCGCCGAGCAGCGCCAGCGGCGCCGCAAGCCAATATGGTTTCATCTGGATAGGTCCCCAAAAAGACCTCCCCGCCCCGGCCGCGGCCGAAGCGGGGGAGGCAGGAGGGATATCAGGCGGGCCTGGGCGCCAGCGGCGTCTCGCCCCGTGGTTCGTCGGGTCCTTCGGTGCCGAGCGCCCCGAGTTCGCCGGTCTCGCGCGCCTTGCGGCCATAGACCAGCTCGAACAGCGGCCCCGCCATCACCGTGGTGACGATCGCCATCAGCACCATGATCGCGAACAGGGTCGGGCCGATGATGCCTTTCTGCAGGCCGATGTTGATGATGATCAGCTCCATCAGCCCGCGCGCGTTCATCAGCGCGCCGATGCCCATCGCCGTGCGATTGTCCTCGCCCGCGAGCCGCGCCGCGAGCCAGCAAGCGCCGAACTTCGCCGCGATCGAGACGAGCAGGATGCCGAGCGCGATGGCGAGCAGCGACATGCTGTTCACCGTCGTCAGCTGGGTGTTCAGCCCCGAGTAGGTGAAGAACATCGGCAGCAGGAAGACCACGGTCATCGGCTCGATCTTCTTCTTGATTTCCTCGGTGAGCAGCCCGCGCGGCATGCAGGCGCCAAGCAGGAAGCCGCCGAACACCGCGTGGATGCCGACCGCATCCATGAAGAAGGCCGACATCGCGTAGAGCATCAGCACCACCGCGAGCAGCGCATGCGTCAGCTCGCCCTTCGCCTCGACCGCGCGGCCGAGCGGGATCAGCAACTTGCGCCCGACGAAGAACATGAAGAGTGCGAAGCTGAGGCCACCGACGATAGCCAATAGCGCGATGCCCGGGCCGCCGCCGAAGGTCGCGAGCACGATCGCGAGCACGCACCACGACACCGCGTCGTCGAACGCGCCCGCGGTGAGCGACAGCGTGCCGAGCGACGTGTTGGCGAGGCCGCGTTCGTTGATGATCCGCGCGAGCATCGGGAAGGCGGTGAGCGCGATGCACGCGCCCATGAACAGCGTCGCGCTGCCCTGCCCGAGTCCCTCGGTGAACAGCCCGGGGATATCGATCAGGAAGGGCGTGATGAGCGCCGCGAACAGGAAGGGCGCGGCGATGCCCGCCGCCGACACGCCGACCGCGCTCTTCGCCTTCGACTGAAAATGGTCGAGGCGGAGCGTCGTGCCGACGAGAAACATGTAGAGTCCGACGCCGAACTGCGCGCCGACATACAGCATGTTGCGCGTCTCCTTGGGAAAGAGCGCGCCCTGGATTTCGGGGAAAAGCAGGCCGAACAGCGAGGGACCGAGAATCACGCCGGCGATCATCTCGCCGACCACCTGCGGCTGGCCGAGGAACTTTTTCGCCATCCAGCCGACGGCGCGGCAAACGAGCAGGATCACCGCGATCTGCAGGAAGAAGTGGATGCTGTAGTCTGACGGCGCATAGCTTTGCGCGGCATCGACCGCAGGACCATGTTTGCCCATGACGTCGCCGATCGCGCGCGCCAGTTCACCGAACATATCTGATACCAATTTTCGTCTCCCACCCGGCGGGCCGATGGCTCTTTCGGCCTCGGTATCCGCCCCTTCCGGGTATCAGGAGACATGAAAGCGCGCGCTGCGCAATCCAAAGCTCCCAATTGGGCGCGCCCGCCGCGTCGATTTCCGGCGTGATGCTCTATTTTGTTGCGAGGCCGCCACAGTGTAGTAACATACCTACATGTGAACGATCCCGGTAGCGCTACCAATCGGGGTGATCGGAGGCACGAATGAAGCGAGTGAGCAGCCGCGAATTCAACCAGGATGTGAGCCGCGCAAAGCGATTCGCGATGGTCGAACCCGTCTATGTCACCGACCGCGGGCGGCCCACGCATGTGCTGATCAGCATTGACGCGTGGCGCGTGCTCAGCGGCGAGCGCGAGAATATGGTCCAGCTGCTCGCCGCCGCGCCCGGCGAGGTCGCGCTCGACCGCGCGCTACTCGGCAAGGCACTCGGTGGACGGGGGGGCGGTTGATGTATTTGCTCGACGCCGAGATATTACTTGACCTCCGCCACGCGCAGGATGGCGCGCCGCTCGGGACCTGGGCGCAGCGCGTGTCACGCCAGGCGATGTTCGTGTCGGCACTGTCGCTGGTCGAACTCGAGAATGCAGCAGCACGCGCACACAAGCAGGGTAAGGCCGCGGGCGCGGCGTGGCGCGCGTGGATCGACGAGCGGCTGCTCCCCGCGTTCGAGGGCCGGATCGTGCCGGTCGACCAAGCGGTCGCGCGGCGGCGCGCCACATTGGCGATCGAGGCCGATCGGGACGCGCTACTCGCCGCGACCGCGCTCGAACATGGGCTGACGCTCGTCACCTATCACCCCGCGGCCTTCCGCACCGCGCGGCTCAAGCTGCTCGACCCCAGTCGCGCCGCGCCCGAGTCGCCCGACGACGGCGACTGGCGCGAAGCGACGCGCGGCCGCGCGCCGTGGCTCAGGAACCTGTTTATTCGGGGGTGATCGGGTCCGCTACGACAAAGGCTGACGCAGATCCTCCCCTTGGGGAGGATCTTTCCGCTACAGTCTATCGAACGTCACCATCAGTCCGTCCTTGGGGCGCGGGATCGGCCACATATACCAGTCGGGATCATAGCCCTCCGCCACCTTGATCCGGTGCGTGGTGATCACATGGTGGAAGAAGATCTTCGCCTGCATATACGCGAAGTGCAGCCCCAGGCACATATGCGCGCCGCCGCCGAAGGGGACCCATGCATATTTGTGCCGCCCCTTCGCGCCCTCGGGCGAGAAGCGCATCGGGTCGAATGTCTCGGGCTCGGGCCAATATTCGGGCATCATATGGGTATAGCCGGGGTTGACCCCGACGCTGGTGCCCGCAGGGATGGTATAGCCGCCGAACTCGAAATCGCGGAGCGCGCGGCGCGGGATGCTCGGCACCGGGGGGATCATCCGCAGCGCTTCCTTGAACGCCCATTCGGTGAGTTCGAGATCGTTGAGACTGTTGTGCCCGACCCCCTCGCCCGCCGGCGCGACCGACAACATCTCTTCGCGGAGCTTGTCCTGCCACTCGGGGTTCTTCGCGAGCAACCAGACGAGCGAACTGATCGAACTGGTGATCGTGTCGTGCGCCGCCATCATCAGGAAGTTCATATGGTCAATGATCGCGTTGACGCTCAGATACTCGCCATTCTCGTCCTGCGCCTGGCAGATCTGCGTGAACATGTCTTCGCC
The DNA here is from genome assembly GCF_058806755.1 of Sphingopyxis sp. GW821-FHT12F08. Lineage (NCBI taxonomy): Bacteria > Pseudomonadati > Pseudomonadota > Alphaproteobacteria > Sphingomonadales > Sphingopyxidaceae > Sphingopyxis > Sphingopyxis sp. GW821-FHT12F08. Next base: position 206,370 of record NZ_JBXAQA010000006.1, on the reverse strand, counting down.
GCTCGAGGCGCGGCGCTCGGGCACCATCCTGCCGAAATAGTCGACCAGATATTTGCGCCCCGCGACCCCGCGCCCCATCGCGGTGAAGGGCAAGGGCCGGCGCACAATGCCGATCGACGCCTGCACCATGTCGACGAAGCTCTTGTTGATCTTCTCCGCCTCGGGACCCCAGGGGATGCCGAGGAAGCTGGTCGCGGCGAGGTCGAGCGTCAGCTGCTTGATCGCGGGATAGAATTTGAAACTCTGCCCGCTCCACGACGCGACGCGTTCCTTGATCCCCGCGTTCAGGCTGTCGGCATAGAGGCGCATCGGCTCGGGCTTGAACGCGACCGAGAGCGTCTTGCGGTCGGCGCGATGCTTTTCGAAATCCATCAGCATCAGCCCGCGCGGGAAGAGCAGGTTAAGCACCGGCCCCCAGCCCTGTTCGGACGAGAAATTCTTCTCGCGATCGAACATCGCGAGCTCGTTCGCTTCGGGCCCGTGGATCGCGACGCTGCGCCCGCCGAAGCTCTTGGTGCGATAGACCTTGCCATATTTGCCGACCATGCGCCGCGTGAAGCCCATCGGATCCTTGAGCTGGTCGAGCGTCGTGCCGAGCAAAGGCATCCCGTCCTCGCCCGGGATATGGTCGAGCACGCGCTCGTCGCCCCGCGGCAGCCAGTGTGCGGTGTCGGGGCCGAAACGCGCTTCGGGCCACTGGATCCTGGCAGGGGCGTTCATGCGAATATCCTCGTCAAAGGGGAGAGCGGGACGGGCGTAACGCACTACTGACATCGATGCAAGTAACGTATCGTCGACGCAGAGACTCCATTCACCGCAAATTCAACTCGACTCGCGCAAATTCGCATCCATGATGCCGGTCCGTTCGTTCGGGCCGTAACCAAGGATAAAATCATGGCAAATTTCCTTCGCCGCCCCCTCGGCATCGCGCTCGGCGCGCTGGCGACGGCCAGCCTCGGCGGCTGCTATTATGGCGACGTCAACGGCTATGGACCCGCCTACGCCGGCAACGACTGCGTTAGCCGCTACGGCGACAGCTATTATGACTATGACCCCTATGCCTATGACGACGGCTATGGCTACGACTGCTACGATGGCGGCGACTATGGCGCGGGCTTCGTCAACATCGGCTTTGGCGGCGGCTGGTACGACAATTATTACTACCCGGGCTACGGGCTGTGGCTCTTCGACAGCTACAGCAACCGCTATCCGCTGCGCGGGCAATATCTGAATTATTGGGGCGGGCGGCGCGCCTGGTGGAAGCATCATGGCGGGCGCGGCGACGGCCACTGGAACGGCGGACGCCCCGGCCGCGGCGACGGGCCGCGCGGCGACGGCCGCCCGCCGCGTCGCGACGACAATCCCTGGGACCTGCGCGGCGACCGCGATCGCGACGGCCCGCGCGGCACGCGGCCTCCCCGCCCCGGCAGCGGCGCACCGGCGACCGGCACCACGCCGATCGATCCGGGCCGCGGCGACGGCCGCCCCGGCGGCTGGACGCGCCCCGGCGGCAACAATGACGGTCCGCGCGGCACGCGCCCGCCACGCCCCGGCGCGGGCAGCGGCGGCACCCCCGGCGCGCCGATCACGACGCCCGTCCGCCCCGACCGCGCGCCCGGTGCCGGGCGTCCCCCGCGTCAGGAGTGGCAGGGCAATCGCGGCGGCGGTTCGGTAGGCGGCGCCCCGCGTCCCGATCGCCCGCAGGCCGCTCCCCCGGTACGCAGCACGCCGCAAGCCGCGCCGCCTGTGCGCAGCGCCCCGCCCGCCGCGAGCACCCCGCGCCCGTCGCCCGCGACGCGCAGCAGCCCCGCCGACCGGCCGAACCGCGTCCGCGAGGACTGAGCGACCTCAGGTGAAAGCCCGGGTGAGGAGGCCCGTCAGGCCTCCTTGTCGCGCTCGTCGGTGACCATATCCTCGGCGAGCTCGAGCCCGCGCGTGCCGTGATGCGACGTATGCGCAGGCGCGTGCGGCAGCTCCATCTCGGGCGGCTCGGGCACCTGCAGCATGCCTTCCCATTTGGTGATGACGCTGGTCGCCACCGCGTTGCCGACGACGTTGGTCGCGGTGCGCCCCATGTCGAGGAACTGGTCGATCGCGAGGATGATCGCGACGCCCTCGACCGGCAGCCCGAACTGCGCGAGCGTGCCGGTGATCACCACCAGGCTGGCGCGCGGCACCGCCGCGATCCCCTTCGAGCTGACCATCAGCGTCAGCAGGATCAGCACTTGCGTCGCGATCGACAGGTCGAGGCCATAGGCCTGCGCGATGAAGATCGTCGCGAAGCTCATATACATCATCGAACCGTCGAGGTTGAAGCTGTAGCCCAGCGGCAGCATGAAGCCCGAGATGCGCCGCGGGATGCCGAAGCGGTCGAGCTGTTCGAACATCTTGGGCAGCGCCGCCTCCGACGAGGCGGTCGAGAAGGCGATCAGCAGCGGCTCGCGGATGTAGCGGATCAGCTGCCAGATGCGCTGGCGCAGGAAAATCCACCCCGCGGTCAGCAGGATGATCCACAGCAGCACGAGCGAGGCGTAGAATTCGACGAGCAGTTCCAGATAGGTACCGAGGATCGCGAGCCCGCTTTTCGCGACGACATTGGCGATCGCGCCGAACACCGCGAAGGGCGCGAAGCGCATCACATAGCCGGTGATCTGGAGCATCATTTCGGCAAGCGCGTCGGCGCCGCGCACCAGCACCGCGCCGCGTTCGCCGATCGCCGACAGCGCGACGCCCGCGAAGATCGAGAAGACCAGGATCTGCAGGATATTGTTCGTCGCGAGCGCCTCGAGCGCGTTCTTGGGGAAGATCGACAGGGTGAACTCCCACGCGTCGAGCTTCTTGACCTCGCCCACCAGCTTCGCCGCCTCGGCGGCGTCGGGGATCGGCGCGCCGACCCCGGGCTGGAACAGATTGACCATCAGCAGGCCGAGCGCGATCGAGATGAAGCTCGCCGCGATGAACCAGCTGATCGCGCGCACCCCGATGCGCCCGAGCGCGCTGCTGTCGCCCATATGCGCGATGCCGACGACGATGGTCGAGAGGACCAGCGGCGCGACGAGCAGCTTGATGAGGTTGAGGAAGATGTCCGAGAGCAGCTTGAACGACTTGGACAAATATTCGAACCAGACATGGTCCGACGGCAGCCCGAGATGGACGGCGTAGCCCACCACCACGCCGAGCAACATGCCGGCGAGAATATACCAAGTCAGTCTGCGGTCCATGCGGCCGTCCCCCAATATTCGTTGATCGGCGCGCGGTCGCAGGCCCGATGATCGCCCCTTTGAGCCGCCCGCGCGCGCAGCGTCAAGCTTGGTGGCTCAAGGCGTCCAGAATGCGAGCGCCAGCATCAACCCCGCGCTCGCAACCGCGACGACCGAGGGCGGGAAGCGCTCCGACGGAAAGGCCGCGAAGATGACGAGACCGAGCACCGCGCGATGCTCGGCGATGAAAGCGGCAATAAAATCCACTAGGTCGTCAGCCGCACTGCGCCCTGTGCAACAATTTATGGTCGGCGAGGACGAGCGCCATCATCGCCTCGACCACTGGCGCGCCGCGGATGCCGACGCAGGGGTCGTGGCGGCCCTTGGTGACGATGTCCGCCGCCTCGCCCGCCTTGTTGATCGTCGGCACCGGGGTCAGGATCGAGCTGGTCGGCTTGAAGGCGACGCGCACGACGACGGGCTGGCCGGTCGAGATGCCGCCCGCGATGCCGCCGGCATTGTTCGACAGGAAGTCGGGTCGGTTGCTGCCGTCGCTCGCGGGACGCATCGGGTCGGCATTCTCCTCGCCGCGAAGCCGTGCGGCCTGGAAACCGGCGCCGATCTCGACGCCCTTGACGGCGTTAATCCCCATCATCGCGGCGGCGAGGTCGCTGTCGAGCTTGGCGTAGATCGGCGCGCCCCAACCGGCGGGAACCCCGCTCGCCGCGCATTCGATCACCGCGCCGAGCGACGACCCGGCCTTGCGCGCGGCGTCCATCAGCCCCTCCCAGCGCTGCGCCGCGGCGGGGTCGGGACAGAAGAAGGGATTGCGGTCGATCTCTTCGAGATCGAAATTCGCGGGGTCGATCGCATCGCCGCCGATCTCGGCGACCCAGGCGTGGATCTGCACCTCGGGGATGATCAGCCGCGCGACCCCGCCTGCCGCAACGCGCGCCGCGGTCTCGCGCGCGCTCGACCGGCCGCCGCCGCGATAGTCGCGGATGCCATATTTGGCGTCGTAGCTATAATCGGCGTGGCCGGGACGATAGGCCTGCGCGATCTCGCCATAATCCTTCGAGCGCTGGTCGACATTGTCGATCATCAGGCTGATCGGCGTGCCGGTGGTCTTGCCCTCGAACACCCCCGACAGGATGCGCACCTGGTCGGGCTCCTGCCGCTGCGTCGTGTGGCGCGACTGGCCGGGCCGGCGCTTGTCGAGAAAGGGCTGGATATCGCCCTCGCTGAGCGAAAGCCGCGGCGGACAGCCGTCGACCACTGCGCCGAGCGCGGGCCCATGGCTTTCCCCCCAGGTCGTGAAACGAAACACGCGTCCGAAGCTGTTGAAACTCATAGCCTACCCCAAGCGACCGAAAGCGGGTGCGTAATCCGCCCGTCCGCCTAGCGGCCAAGGCGCATTCGAGTCCAGCATCATCGCCATGAAATGCGGCCCGGCAAAGGGCGACGCGAATCGCGCCGCGAGTTCGGACGAATAGCCGAAACGCGGGTAATAATCGGCATGGCCCAGCACGAAGCTCATCGCGACGCCCTGCTCGCGCATGGCATCGAGCCCGGCGCGGATCAACATATCGCCGATTCCCTGTCGCTGCCGGTCGGGCACGACCGATACCGGCGCAAGGCCCGCCGCGGTGATCGCGCGGCCATCGGCCTCGACGCCCATCCGGCTGAACAGCACATGCCCCATGATCGCACCGTCCGCTTCGGCGACCAGCGAAACCAGCCTATCGCCGTCGGCTTCGATCATGCGAACCAGATCGGCCTCGCCCTGATGGCCGAACCCTGTCGTCGCGAACGCCGCGCGGACCAACTGGTCGATAGCCTCGCCATCCGCCGCGCGTGCGGGCCGGATGACGATGCCGTCACGCAAGCGCGATGTCCGGCGCGTCTTCCTGCTTCATGCCGATCGTGTGGTAGCCCGCGTCGACATGGTGGGTCTCGCCCGTCACCCCCGACGAAAGATCGCTCAGCAGATAGAGCGCCGAACCGCCGACATCGTCGATGGTGACGTTGCGGCGCAGCGGGGCGTTATATTCGTTCCATTTCAGGATCAGGCGGAAATCGCCGATGCCCGACGCCGCGAGCGTCTTGATCGGCCCCGCCGAGATCGCGTTCACACGCACCCCCTGCGGGCCATAGTCGTTGGCGAGATATTTGACGCTGGTCTCTAGCGCCGACTTGGCGACGCCCATGACGTTGTAATGCGGGATCACCTTCTCGGCGCCATAATAGCTCAAGGTCAGCAGCGAGCCGCCGCCCTTGCCCGTTTCGGGATCATAGGGGGTCATCATCTTCGAAGCGCGCTGCGCCACCGCGGTGAAGCTGTAGACGCTGATGTTCATCGTCATCAGGAAATCTTCGAGACCCACATCGGCATAATGGCCGCGCAACGCTTCCTTGTTGGTATAGCCGATCGCGTGAACGACGAAATCGATCGCCGGCCAGCGCTCGGCGAGCGTCGCGAACGCCGCGTCGAGATTCGCCATGTCGGACACGTCGCAGTCGATCAGGAAATCGCAGCCGAGTTCCTCGGCGAGCGGCTTCACCCGCTTCAGCATCACGTCGCCCTGATAGGAGATCGCAAGCTCGGCGCCCGCGCCGTGCAGCGCCTTGGCGATGCCCCACGCCAGCGACTTGTCGTTCGCGAGTCCCATAATCAGCCCGCGCTTGCCCGTCATCAGACCCGTCATTTTTCTTCTCCGGTCTTTTCAATATTCATGTCGTCCACGCGCCCAATAGCGTCGTGGCCCAAATCCTCAACCTCGACGAGCGCGGCGTTGAGTTCGGCGCCCATCACCATACCCAATCCGACGAGGTAGAAAAAGAAGAGCGCGACCATGACACCCGCGAGGCTGCCATAGGTTGCGTCGTAGCTGAGCAGCCCCGCAAGCAAAGGCGGCAGCGCCAGCGTCACCCCGACCCACCACAAGGTCGTGAACAGCGCGCCGGGCCATTTGGGGAATTGCTTGCGCCGGTATTTCGACGGGGTGAGGCTGTAGAAGAGCATGTAGATCGCGAGGAACAGGCCGAGCCCGGACACCCCGCGCGAGATGGCGACGATCCCGAAGGACTGGAAGCGTTCGGGCAGGAAGCGCGTCACAAACTCCTCGACGCCGACGATCAGCACCTGCATGCTGAACGACAGCAACATCAGCACGACCGCGCCGGTGATGATCCCGATCGACAGCAGCCGATAGTGGAAGAAGCCCTTCGAAAAATGCGTGCCATAGGCGCGGCGGAGGATGTCGCGCACCGTTTCGATCAGGCTGCCGACGGTCCACAGCGCGACGAGCGCGCCGAGCCACAGGAAGATACCGGTGCGCGCGGTCATCACCTCGCGGATCGGCCCCGACAGCGCCTTGGCGACCGTCGGCGGCATCGTCGAGAAGACCGCCTCGATCGCCGCCTCGCCGCCTACGCTGCCGCCGAAGATCGACAGCGCCGCGGCGAGCAGGATGAAGAATGGAAAGAGCGCGATCAGCGCCAGATAGGCGAGATTGCCCGCATGGATGAATCCGTCGGTATAAGTGCCGACCACGACGCGGCGCACGATCTTGAACGCGCGCGTCCCGGGCCCCAGCGTCTCGCGGCTGCGGTGAATCAGCCCTTCGGCGCGCGCGCGCAGCTTGATCCGCTTGGCGCGCTCGGCGCGCGCTTCGGGCGAGTGCGGCGAATGACCCTCGGCGGCGAATTGCTGGGTGACCTCTTCGGCGACCTCGCGCTCGATCGCGGCAACCGCTGCCTTGTCGGTCGGCTCAGCCACGCATCACACGCCGAGATCGGCCCGCACGGCGCGCGAATCGCTCCATTCGCCGACCAGCTTTTCCAGCGCCGCGTCGCCCGCGGGCAGGTCGACCATCAGCCGCACCAACTGGTCGCCGCGCCCGCCGCTCTTCTGGCTGAACCCCTTGCCCTTGAGCCGCATCACCTTGCCCGAGGTCGACCCCGCGGGGATCGACAGTATAACCGGCCCATCGACCGTCGGCACCTTGACCTTCGCGCCCTGGACGGCCTCGTTCAGCGTCACGGGGAGATCGAGGCGGATATTGGCGCCCTCGCGGACGTAGAAAGGATGGTCCTTGACGCTGATCGTCACGATGCCGTCGCCATTGCCGCCGGGGCCCGGCTGGCCCTTGCCCGCGAGGCGCATCTGCGTTCCCGTCTCGACCCCCGCGGGCAGCTTCAGGTCGATCGTTCCCCCATCCGCAAGCGTGATCCGCTGCGGCGCCTGCGTCGCGGCATCGACGAAGGACACGCCCAGGCGATAGGCGACATTGGCGCCCTTCTGCGGCGACGCGCTGCGCCCGCCGAAACCGCCGAACGGCCCGCCGCCGCCGCCGCGCCCGCCGAACAGGCCTTCGAAAATATCACCGAAGTCGGCACCCTCGCCGCCGAAACCGCCTGGCTGGCCTCGCGGGTCGCCGCGGAAACCGCCACCGCCATAGCCGAAGGGCATCGCCGGATTGCCCTCGGCGTCGATCTCGCCGCGGTCGAATTGGGTGCGCTTGGTCTTGTCGGACAAGAGGTCATAGGCCTTGGTGACGTCGGAGAATTTCTCCGACGCCTTCGGATTGTCCTTGTTCTTGTCGGGGTGCAATTCCTTGGCGAGCTTGCGGTACGCGGATTTGATCTCCGCTTCGCTCGCGCTCTTCGCGACGCCAAGGGTGGAATAGGGATCTGCCATTTTTCTCCTGTAGCCCGATAAGCTGTTGGCCGGAAAGGCCCATATGCGCGCGCGATGTGGGAATGGCGTAAAGGACGGTCAAGTTCCCTCACTTGCGCCGTCATCCCGGCGAAGGCCGGGATCTCAACCTGGCCCCATTACGCACCGGCGAGATCCCGGCCTTCGCCGGGATGACGATGTGGCTCGACCGTACCATGACCTCGCTCTAAGAGACGCGCATGACGACCGATCCCTTCGCGCTGTTCGACACCTGGTTCGCCGAAGCGCGCGCCAGCGAGCCCAACGACGCCAACGCCATGGCGCTGGCGACGACGACGCCCGACGGCCACCCGTCGCTGCGCATGGTGCTGCTGAAGGGCCATGGCCCGGGCGGGTTCGTCTTCTATACCAACCTCGATAGCCGAAAAGGCAACGAGCTCGCGGTCAACCCGCATGTCGCCTTGCTCTTCCACTGGAAGTCGCTGCGCCGCCAGATCCGCATCGAGGGGCCGGTGGCGCCGGTGGACGACGCGACCGCCGACGCCTATTTCGCGACGCGCAGCCGCGACAGCCAGCTCGGCGCCTGGGCGAGCGACCAGTCGCGCCCGCTGGACAGCCGCGCGACCTTCGAGGCGCGCTTCGCCGAGATGCAGGCGCACTTCGACGGGCAGGACGTGCCGCGTCCGCCGCGCTGGTCGGGCTGGTGCGTCGCGCCCGAGCGCATCGAGTTCTGGCAGGACCGCGAACACCGCCTGCACGAGCGTAACCTTTTCGTCCGCGCGGGCGAAAGCTGGTCGAAAGGTCTCCTCTATCCATGAGCTCGCGCCGTTTCCCGATCACCCAGGTCGATGCCTTTGCCGACCGCCCCTTCGCGGGCAATCCCGCCGCGGTGATGCCACTCGACGAATGGCTCGCCGACGACGTGCTGCAGGCGATCGCCGCCGAGAACAACCTCGCCGAGACCGCCTTCCTGATCCCCGACGAGAGCGGCGAGGCCGATTACGAGCTGCGCTGGTTCACCCCCGGGGTCGAGGTCGCGCTCTGCGGCCATGCGACGCTCGCGAGCGGACATGTGCTGCTCAGCGCCGCGCCGTGGCGCGACGACATGCGCTTCCGCACGCGCAAGGCAGGCATTCTCCGCGTCGCCCGCGACGGCGACGAGGGGTACAAGATGGCGCTGCCCGCCTATCCGGCCGCGCCCAAGGCGCTGACCGATATCGCGAAGGCGATAGGCGGCCAGCCGGTCGAGACTTTGTGGCACGGCGGCGGCTATGCGCTGATCGTCTATGCCGACGCTGCGAGCGTGCGCGCGCTCGACCCCGACCTCCGCGCGCTGTCGGCCGGCGGCGACATCCTCTACATCGCGACCGCGCCGGGCGATGGCGATCCCTCGGGCGCCGAGGTGGTCAGCCGCTGCTTCGCGCCCGGCGCGGGGATCGACGAGGATCCGGTGACCGGATCGGCGCACAGCGTGCTCACGCCCTATTGGTCGGCGCACCTCGGCCGTGACCGCTTCGCCGCCTATCAGGCGAGCAAGCGCGGCGGCCATGTCGGCTGCCGGATGGACGGCGCGATGGTCGAACTCAGCGGGACGTGCGTAACGACGCTGGTGGGCGAGTTCTTGCTTTAGGATTGATGCCAACCGGGCGAATGTCGGCTTTGGGGGTGGTTTCCAGACCTAAAACCCCTCCTCTTCAGAGGAGGGGTTGGGGAATGACCGCAATCGCCCGCAAGCGACGCCTCAAAGCGCCGACGTCAAATCCGCCAGATGCCGGCGCAGTTCGGGAAACTGGTCGTCCTTCGTCACCCCCAGCCGCACGATCGTCACGCGCTGCGAGGGCGAGACGATGATATATTGGCCCTGGTGGCCGATGCAGGCGAACAGGTCGTTCGGCCCGCGGTCGGGCCACAGGCTCGGCACGGCGCCCCTCGGCCGCGTGCGGTTCAGCCAGATATGGCCGCCATAGCCCGCATCCTTCGGCGATGGCCGCAGCATGAAATCCATCCAGCTTTCAGGCAGCAGCCGCTGGCCGCCCACCACGCCATGGTTGCGCAGGAATTCGCCGAACTTCGCATAGTCGCGCGCGGTCGCGTGCATGATCGACCCGCCGATCATCGTCCCCGCCGCGTCGAACTCGGGCGTCAGGCTGGTCATGCCCAGCGGTTCGGCGAGCCGGCCCGAAATGAACTCGCGCATCGCCTCGCGCCGCGCCTCGGGGCTTTTCGACGGGGTCAGCGTGTCGGCCAAAATGTCGGCGAGGATCACGCTGGTCGCCGAGCTGTAGTTGAAGATCTCGCCCGGCTGCGCCGCCGCGGGCTTGGCCTCGGCGAAGGCGGCCATGTCGGGCGCGCCGCTGCCGAACAGCATCGCGACCGTATCGCCCTCCCAGACCGGATCGCCATTCTCGACATGCTCGAGCCCCGACGACATGTGGAGCAGGTCGGCGAGCGTGATCGCGCCGCGCGGGTCGCCGCTGCGCTGCCACGCCGCGACCGGCGCGGGGGCGTCGAGCGACAATTGGCCGTCGGAGACCATGATGCCGGTGAGCACCGCGGTGATGCTCTTCGCCATCGACCAGCTGATCATCTTGCTCTCGGGCCCGAAGCCCTCGCCATAGCGCTCGTAGATCGGCGCGCCGTCCTTCAGCACATAGAGCGCGCGCGTTTCGCCCACCGCATCGGCATCGGCGAACAAGGCATCGGCCTTGGCCTTGACCGCCGGGTCGAGCGCGGGGAGCGGCGGCAGCGTCTCGACCGCGTCCTCTGACATCGACGTCCCCATCGCCGGCCCCGGCGTCGCGGGCGCGATGCTGCCCTGCCCCGCTGCCTGGCTCAGCGACCAGCCCCCTACGAGCGCGAGCGCGCCACTTGCCAGCAAGCGTTTTTTGGTGATCATGAGACAAGTGACTAACACCGATCCGCCCGTCCCGGCAACGCCCGAGCCGACGCCCCCGCCGACCCCGGCGCCGCTGCCCACCAGCCCGGCGCCGGAGGTGCCCGAGCGGCTGCGCGGCAAAAGGCGGCCTAGCCGCTGGGGCGGCTGCCTGCCCTGGCTGCTGATCGCGGCGGTGATCGGTGGCGGTTACCTTATCTGGAAATTCCCGTCGTTCCGCGCGCAGGCCGAACTCGGTTCGGCCTATGCCGCGCGCGTCGGCTGTTCGTGCCGCTACGTCCAGGGCCGCAGCCTCGAAAGCTGCGCAACCGACTTCGCGCCGGGCATGGAGCTCGTATCGCTGAGCGAGGATCCGGCGACCAAGACGGTGACGGGCAGCGTGCCGCTGCTCGCCTCGCGCAGCGCGCGCTACGCGGGCGCCAGCGGCTGCCTGCTCAGGCCCGAGGACTAGGGATAAAAAGCGCCGCGCCGACTGCGACCGCCGCGGGGGCGCCGAAGACGAGGATCCAGATCGCCGCCTCCTCGCCCCAGCCATAACCGGCGTAGAGCACGCCAACGAGCAGATTGCCGATCGACACCAGCAGCCACAGCAGGATGAACAGCCGTGTCGCACGGCGCGCGTCGCGGATCGTCAGCCGCAGCAAGACCAGCAACAAGACCCCCGCGATCAGCATGATGACGGTGTGTGACATGACTAGGCCTCCCCGTTTGTTCGCTCGAAAAATGCATCCATCGCGGCATTGACCGCATCGGGCGCTTCCCACGTCACGAAATGGCCGCAGCCCGGTACCTTGACGATCGTCGCGTCGGGCACCAGCTCCTCTATGCCGACCAGATTGCTGGGCGGCAGCGCGACATCGTCGAGCGCCCAGATCACCAGGGTCGGGATTTCGAGCTTCGGAAAAGGCATCGCGGGCGGCTCGGCGAAGGGCACATCCATCGGCGGCACCTCGATCGGCGAGGCGCGGTACCAGTTCAGCATGCCGAAACAGGCGTCAGGGTCCTCCCAGTCGGCGAGCGAGCGCGCGATCTCCTCGGGCGGCGCGACGGTGCCCGCGAGCCGGCCGTCGAACGCCTTCGCCAGCACGCCGGCGAGGCCCTGTTCGCGAACGAGCGCGTCGGTCGCGGGATCGCGGAACAGGCGGATATATTGGCTCGCGGCGCGCTGCGCCGGGTCGGCCTGGAGCAGCCGGCCGAAGATGCCGGGATGCGGCGCATTGGCGATCACCGCGCGCGTCACGCGCCCCGCCCAGCCCGGAAACAGCCCGCCCGGCTGGCCGCCGAGCGCCACGCCCCAGCTGATCGCCCCGCCCCAGTCGTGCCCGACGATGGTGAACTCGTCGACGCCCAGCGCGTCGGCGAGCGCGAAGATGTCGGCGATCAGCTGGTCGGGAGTGTAAGCCGCGACATCCTGCGGTTTCGACGATCCGCGATAGCCGCGCTGGTCGGGCGCGATGCAGCGAAAGCGGTCGGCGAAATGCGGCAGCTGACCCCGCCACGTCCGGTGCGATTCGGGAAAGCCGTGGAGGAAGATCAAAGCCGGCGCGTCGCGCGGGCCGATATCGACGACGTCGAGCTCGATGCCGGTCGAAAGCGCCACCCGCTTCTGTTCGAAATCGCCGGTCATCATGCACTCCATAAGTTGCTTTTCGCAACCTGATGGCGGGGATCGGGGCGGCTGGCAAGCCCGCGCTAGAAACTGGGCGTCAGATTCTCCTCATCCACCGGCAGCGTCTTGAAGATAGGCCATTCGCGCATGTCGCCGCTTTCGCCGTTGCAGCGACGCGACGTCACCTGTTCGCCGCTCTTCAGCACGATCAGCCCGCCATAGGCGCTCTCGGGCGTGCTCCCCTCCTCGGTCATACCCATGCCCGGCGCCGACCAGTGGGCGTAGACGACATAGCTATGGTCGCCGTTCACGAAGCGCAGCGTCTGGTCCTCGCCGCGCGGATAGAGGGTGCGGTGGTAATGGACGCGCCCGCTCGCGGCGTCGGCCACCATCCGCAGTTCGGTCCGCTGCTTCGTCCCGTAACGGTAGACGAGCGCGTCGCCCTCCTGCGTCACCGTCAGCCTCTTCTTGCCGATCGCGCAGTCGAACACCGGTTCCGGCGCCGCCGCTATCGCCAGCGCGAGCAGCAGGCTCACGGATAGCTCACCGTCTTGGGCACCTCGGGGATCGGGATGAACTCCTCGCTGTCGCCGGGGACGAGCGGGAATCTGCGCTCCTTCCAGTCGTGCTTGGCTTCGTTGATCCGGTCGCGCGACGAGCTCACGAAATTCCACCACACGTGCCGCGGGGTTGTGAACGCCTCGCCGCCGAGCAGCATCACCCGCGCATCGCTCTCCGCGCGCAGCGTCATCGCCTCGCCGGGCTTGAGGATATAGAGGCTGTAACGGTCGAGCCTTTCGCCATCGAGGCTCGCGTCGCCGAGCGCCACCAGCACCGCGCGCTCGTCGGCCTCGGCCTCGATCGGGATCGTCGCGCCAGCGATCATCAATATATCGGCATAGATGGTCGCGGCATGCTGGGTGATCGGCGAGGTCTTGCCCCACAGGCTGCCCATGATGACGCGCGCCGACACGCCGGTATCCTCGATCAGCGGCAGGTCGTCCTTCGCGACATGTTCGAACGCCGGGTCGATCTCCTCCTTGCCGTCGGGCAAAGCGAGCCAGGTCTGCATGCCCGAAATGCCCGATCCGGTCGCGCGTTCGGCCGCCGGGGTGCGCTCCGAATGGACGATGCCGCGCCCCGCGGTCATCAAATTGCACGCCCCGGGACGGATCGTCGCCAGCGTGCCCAAGCTGTCGCGATGGTCGATCGCGCCCTCGAACAAATAGGTCACCGTCGCGAGATTGATGTGCGGGTGCGGGCGCACGTCCATGCCCGCGCCGATGTCGAAATGCGCCGGGCCGAACTGGTCGACGAAGATGAAGGGGCCGACCATCGTCCGCGCCTTGTTCGGCAAGGTCCGCCGCACCTCGAAGGCGCCGAGATCATGGGCGGAGGGGGTGATGACGTCGAACATCAGCCGAGCCTTTCCAGCGTCTTTTTCGTCTTTTCGGTTTCGACATTGCCGGTGTTCAGGGTCGAATTCGGCTCGAGCAGCAGCACCTGGCATTCGCCGTCCAGCGCCTCGGGGCAATGTTCGGTTCCGTGCGGCACGATGATGAACTCGCCGGGCTCGACGATCACGTCGCCGGTCCTGAGGCCCATCTTCATCCGTCCCGCGACGACGAGGAACAATTCGTCTTCGCTGTCATGGTAATGCCAGTCGAACTTGCCGGCGAGCTTCACCAGCTTGACCTTGAAATTATTGATGTCGCCCGCGACGCGCGGGTTCCAGTGATCGTGGAAGGTTGCGAAGGCCTCCGCCAGATTGACCTTGCCGACCATCAGCCTTCTCCCGGCGCCGTCGCGCGGATCGCCAGCGCATGGACGCGCTGCCCGGGCATATCGCCGAGCGCCTTATTGACCGCGCGTTGGCGCGCAACGCGGTTCATGCCCGCGAAGCCCGCCCATATGATGGTCAGGCTGAAATGCGACTCGCCGCTGCCGTCGTCGCCGGCATGGCCGTGATGCTTGGCGCTGTCGTTACTGAGGGTGAAATCGGCGTCGGGAAAGGCTGCGGTCAGCAGGCTTTCCATCTCTTGCTGCGCGGGGCCTTTGCTGCTCATGGGGTTGACCATAAGCGCTTCGTCGCCAAATTATAAGACCTCCCCAAGGTCAGTTTCCCATATCCCGAAGGTTCGTTTTGCCGTCCCCGACCCGCCCCACCCGATTCCATGGCCGCGTTCCGCGCGAAGAGTGCTGCGCCGCACCCGGCTGCCGCGAGGCGGGTGAGTTTCGCGCGCCGATTTCGTCCACCCGCTCGCCCGACGGGCCGCCGCAATATCGCTGGCTGTGCCTCGACCATGTGCGCGAATTCAACAGCGGCTATAATTATTTCGAGGGGATGAGCGCCGACCAGATCATGGCGGCGCAGACACCGACGGCCGGCTGGGAAACCGAAAGCCGCACCTTCCGCCCCGCAGGCAGCGCCGACCTGCCGCCGCGCTGGGCCGACTTCCGCGATCCGATCGACGCGCTCGGCGCGCGCTTCCGCCAGCGGATGGACGAGGCGCGGCGCGAGGCGGCCGACCCGCGCTTCTCGCGCGAGGAGCATCGCGCGCTGCAGGTGCTGGGGCTTGAAGGCGCGACCGACCGCTCGGCGCTCCGCCGCCGCTACAGCGAGCTGGTGCGCAAATATCACCCCGACCGCAACGGCGGCGACCGCAGCCATGAAGCGAGACTCGGCGAGGTTGTTGCGGCATATCAACTGCTGAGAAAGGCCAGGGCCTTCGCATAGGGGCCTTCGCAGACGGGAGAGCGGCGATGAGCGATTTGGACGAACGGCGCATCGCGGTGGTCCGCCGCCATATGGCGCTCGAGATCACCCACGACTGGGACGGCGTGATCGCGACCTTCGAGCGTCCGCGCTATGAACTGCTCGGTCCCGGCACCGTCTTCGACGGCGAGGCCGCGGTGCGTTCCTATTTCGCCGCGTCGCGCGAGCCCTTTCCCGATCAGGCCAATGAGGTCATCGCGATCGCCGCCGACGCCGCGACCGACACGGTGCTGGTCGAATTCTGGCTGACGGGCACCCACCTCGGCCCGCTGAAGCTCGGCCTGCGCACCATCGAGCCCACCGGCAGGGCCTTCCGCATCCGCATCGCGGCAAGCTTCCTCTTCGCGCCGGGCAGCGACAAGATCGTCTGTGAACGCCCCTATTACGACCAGTCGGCGGTGCTGCGCGCGCTCGATCTGTTCTGAAAAGGCGTTGCAAGGCGAAACCCTTGGCGATACCGCGCTAACGCAACTCCCCTCTCCCCTTGTGGGAGAGGGATGAGCAGACTTGGCGGCTTGCCGCCTCGTCGAAGCTGGGTGAGGGGTTGCGATCCGGAGGACCGCGCGGCGCATGCGCCGCTCACCCTCATCCAACTGCGCCTAGCCGCTTCGCGGCAAGGCTTCGTATCCTTCTCCCGTCAAGGGAGAAGGGAATAAGAGATTTGAAGGCAGTGTCATGACCGATATCCCCAACAGCCTCGCCGACCATCATGGTTCGACCCTGCTCGCCGCCCCGGATGTCGAGGTCAGCGCGCGCGAGATGTTCGGGGTCGATGTCGACATGATGGTTCCGGCGTTCAGCGAGGCCGACGCGCGCGTGCCCGACCTCGATCCGGCTTACGTCTTCGACGGCGACACCACCCTCGCGATCCTCGCGGGGTTCAAATACAACCGCCGCGTGATGGTCCAGGGCTATCACGGCACGGGCAAGTCGACGCATATCGAACAGGTCGCGGCGCGGCTGAAATGGCCGTGCATCCGCGTCAACCTCGACGCACATATCAGCCGCATCGACCTCGTCGGCCGCGACGCGATCGTGCTCAAGGACGGCCAGCAGGTCACCGAGTTCCGCGAAGGCCTGCTCCCCTGGGCGCTGCAGACCCCGACCGCGCTCGTCTTCGACGAATATGACGCGGGGCGCCCCGACGTGATGTTCGTGATCCAGCGCGTGCTCGAGACCGAGGGCAAGCTGACCCTGCTCGACCAGAACCGTGTGATCCGCCCGAACCCGCATTTCCGCCTCTTCTCGACCGCGAACACCGTCGGGCTCGGTGACACGAGCGGGCTTTATCATGGCACGCAGCAGATCAACCAGGGCCAGATGGATCGCTGGAACATCGTCGTGACGCTGAACTACCTGCCCGCCGCGACCGAAAGCGCGATCATCCTCGCCAAGGTGCCCGACACCGACGACACGACTGTGGCGAACATGGTCAAGGTCGCGGACCTGACGCGCCAGGGCTTCATCAACGGCGATATCTCGACCGTGATGTCGCCGCGTACCGTGATCAGCTGGGCGCAGAATGCCGCGATCTTCAACAATCTCGGCTTCGCGTTCCGCCTGTCGTTCCTCAACAAGTGCGACGAGGCCGAACGGATGATCGTCGCCGAATATTATCAGCGCGTGTTCGGCGAGGACCTGCCCGAAGGTATCGTGGGCAAATGAGGCCGATGCCGCGGGTCGCCGGACTATGCCTTTGCCTCGCGGCCGCCCATGGTCCGGCCATCGCTGCCGACAAGCCGAAGCTCGACGGCGAAACCCGGCGCTTCTATTTCCCCAATGCGGTCGAGCCGGGCGAAAAGACGGTCCGACCGGGCGACGAGATCGTTCGGCGCCCCGTCGTCTGGGCCTTTTCCGCCAAGTTGGACGCACCGGTCGAACTGCGGACAACCGCGGGCCAGGTAACGATCGACGGCGCCACGATCCTGCCCGTCGTCAAGATATCGGGGCTACCGGGCGAGAGCGGCGACGTGCTGGCCTATTGCACGGCGGCCCCACGTTTCAAGCCCAAGACCATGGGTTTCATGTTCGGCTCGCTGGGTGCCAAGGCAATCCGCTCGATGAGCGACGGGCGCAAATGCCTTTATGACAGGGACGGCGACGGCGCCGCCGAATTCGGCTTTCTGCTGAATGAAGGAAAGGCGGAAGACCGGGCGCCCCAGCGCATCGCGCCCGTACCGCTGAACATCGTGCAGGATCGCGAGATCGGCGCGGGCGATTATGTTGCGATCAGCTTGCGCCAGGCGTCACGGCCGTCCTTCAAGGTCGATGTCTTTGAAAATGGCCAGCATGTCTCGGTCGGCGCCCAGCGCATCGATTTGCCGAAGGACGCGACATTTCCTTCCGAGGCGGAGGTCTTCGGCGCCCGCTTCACCGTGCTCGCCCATGACAGGAAGAACGCGGCCGTGACGCTGAGCTGGTCGGGCGTCGACAAGGACGCCCGGATTCCGGTGCGCAGCGAGACGGTCTACATCTTCACCTATTCCGCTTACTGACAATCCGGCGTCGCCGATTTGAAACGACGTCTCGCCTCCCGGCCGCCTCGACCAGCCCCATCCCGCGCCCGATGACGGCAGAAAGCCCATCCGCCCCCCCGGCCTACCACCCCCATATCGACGGGCTGCGCGCGGTCGCGATCGCGCTGGTGCTGCTCTACCATTTCGATTTCGGCGCCGCGGCGCAGGGCTTCCTTGGCGTCGATATCTTCTTCGTCATCTCGGGCTATCTGATCGGCGGCATCGTCCGGACGGACCTGGCGAGCGGGCGCTTCGGCTTTCTCGATTTCTATCGGCGCCGCATCGCGCGGATCACGCCCGCGCTGCTGTTCGTTGCGGGGATATCGCTCGCTGCCGGCTATGCGCTGCTCATCCCGACCGACTTCGCGCGCTTCGCGCTCGAGGTGCGCGCGGCGGCGCTCAATATCGCCAACTGGCATTTCGAGCCGCAGGCCTCCTATTTCATGCGCGACCGGGTCGAGCGCTTTTTCCTCCACAGCTGGTCGCTGTCGGTCGAGGCGCAATTCTACCTCGTCTTCCCGCCGCTCGCGCTGCTGCTCCACCGCTTCGGCTGGTTCACCCGCCGCGCGGTCGCGCCGCTTCTGGTCGTGGGCCTCGTCGCCTATCTCACCGTCGGCCACCACGAGCCGCGCGCAGCCTTTTATTTCTCGTCGCTGCGCGCGTGGGAGTTTCTGGCGGGGGTACTGATCGCGGCCGGCCCGGTGGCGGCGCTGCCGACCCGCCGCGCCACAGCGCTCGCCGCGCTCGGCGCCGTAACGATGCTCACGGCCGCCTTCGCGCCGGCGCCCGGCTCCTTCGTGGTGAAGAGCCTGTGGCAGATACTATGCGTCGCGGGCACGGCGCTGCTCCTCCACGCCAATCTCGCGGCACCGACCAATCCCGCCGCGCGGCTGCTCGCGCTGCCGCCGGTGCGCGCGCTCGGACTGATCTCCTATTCGGTGTACCTCATTCACTGGCCGCTGCTGATGCTCGCCGAGAATTGGCATATCGTGTCGCTATCGCCGGCAGGCCGGTTGCTGGTGCTGCTCGCCACGCTGGTGCTGGCGGTGTTCAGCTGGTTCGCCGTCGAGCGGCCCGCGCGGCGCTGGGCGAACCGGTCGGGCACCCCCGCGATCCACGTCTATGGCGCCGCGCTGCTCGCCGCCGCGCTGATCGTCGGCGCCGCGAGCTGGATCGTCGCCAACAAGGGGATGCCCGGGCGCTTCTCGGCCGACGAGCGCGCTTTGCTCGCGGTGTTCAAGGATCGCACGCGCTGCACCCCCGCGTCGCGCAGCGCCGCCTTCGCGCCGCCGGGCGCCTGCCTCCTCGGCGATACGGCGGTGCGCCCCGACGTCGCGGTGTGGGGCGACAGCCACAGCCGAGAACTCGCGCACGCACTCGGCCACGAACTCGGTCCCGCGGGGCGTTCGCTCGCGCAGTTCACCTCGTCAGGCTGCCCGCCCTTCCTCGGCACCGCGATCCGCAACCAGCCCGATTGCCCGGCGGACAACGACCGCATCGCCGCACGCATCGCCGCGACCCCGTCGATCGAGACCGTGGTGCTCGTCGCCTATTACGGCCGCCACGCCTATCTGGGCGAAGCGCGCATTACCGCCGCGCTCGAACGCAGCGCCGCGCTGCTGCGCCGCGCGGGCAAGCGCGTGGTGATCATGGGCCCACTGCCCAAGCCGCCCTATGACGTGCCGAGCGGCCTCGCCCGCCGCGACCGCAATGGCCGTGCCGATCTGCCCATCGCCCAAAGCGAAGCCGTCTATCGCCGCGCCAGCGCCCCGATGCGTACCGCGCTCGCCCCGCTGACCGACGGTGACGGGATCGTCATCGCCGATCCCGGCGCCGCGATGTGCACGGATGGCAGCTGCCCCTATGCGGTTGGGGCGACACCGCTCTACATGGACGACAACCATCCCTCGGTCGCCGGTGCGGAGCGGATCGCGCGCCATATCCTGCCGCTGCTGGCGCCGCGCCGCTGACGCCGCTTCCTTCCGGCGCCAAAGCCGACTATCCCCGCCGCATGATCCCCGCCATCGCCCGCCGCCTTGCGCCGATCCTCGCGTGCATCCCGCTCGCGGGCTGCATCACGCCGGTCGATTATGGCAAGATCCGCCACGCCGACTATGTCGCCGATCCGCGCTGCACCGCAGCGGCGGGCGCCACGGTCGATGACGCCGCGCTGCCGCTCTTCTTCGCGACCAGCCGCCTGCCCGACTGCCGCACCGCCGACATCCGCCTGCTCGTCTATCGCGGCGACCGCGTCCGCTTGGGCCGCTTCGGCGTCCCCGCCGAGACCAGGGCCGGCGGCAAGACCGAATTGCGCACCCCCATGGCCTTTCAGGCGTCGGACGATTGGTGGCGCGCGCTGCAGGCCGAAACCGGCCGGCGGCAGGGGCGCGTCTTGCTCTATGTCCACGGCTATCGCGAGAGTTTCGAGACGACGACGAAGGACGCGGCGCAGATCGCGCGCATGACCGCCTTCGACGGGCCCGTGGTCGCGTACAGCTGGCCGTCGCAGCACGAGGTGCTGGGCTATGGCGTCGACGAAACCAACATGTACCACGACATCCGCAATTTCCGCGACTTCCTGCGCACGCTCGCCGAGCGCGAATGGGTGAAGGAGATCGTGATCGTCTCGCATTCGCTCGGCGCGCGGCTGGTCATTCCCGCGGTCGGCGCCGCCGACCGGCTCGCGCGGCGCGCCGAGCGCCGCGACAAGATTTCGAACATCATCCTCGCCTCGCCCGACATCGACCGCGAAACCTTCGAGCGCGACGTCGCCGAGGATGTGCTCGCCCCCGAACGCGTCGCCGAGGGGCGCCACATCACCGTCTATGTCTCGCACAAGGACAAGGCGCTCGCCGCTTCGCGCGTGCTCCACGGCTATCCGCGGCTCGGCTCGCCCTATTGCTTCGATCCCTTCGTCGCGGCTGAATTGAAGGCGAACGGAGAACCCGAACGCTGCTATGCCGCGCCCGCGCCGGGGCTCACCATCGTCGACACGACCGAGGTGTCGCGCGGCTCGACCGGGCACAGCAATTTCCTGCGCAGCGCGGTCGCCTGCCGCGATTTCGTCGATGCCGTCGCCGACAAAAAAAGCCGCCCCGAACGCATCGCGACCCCGCTGGCGCACGTCTTCCGCCTCGCCCCCGATCCCGCGGCGCCGAAGGAGATGGACGCCGCGATCTGCAAGCGCGATCCGTGATTCCTCGCCGTAGCCCTGAGTCTGTCGAAGGGCACTTCTCAGTGAAGCGCCCTTTGACGGGCTCAGGGCTACGGTTAAGACCGAAACGTCAGACGAAGCCGCACATCACCGCGAAATCGGTGAGCCAGACGACCGGCCCCTCGCCGGTCCACAGCCACAGCCCGCCGACCGCGACAGCGACGAAGAGCGCGAGCGCGACCCAGTCCTGCCGCTGGAGCCTCATGCGGGCGCGGCTCGTTTGAGCGGCGCGTCGGCGATCGGCAGATGGACGAGTCCCGCGAAGATCCCGAGCGCAATCGAAAAGCCCCAGGCGATATTATAGCTGCCCGTCGCGTCGAAGATCAGCCCTGCCATCCACGCACCGAAGAAACTGCCGAGCTGGTGGCTCAGGAACACGATGCCATAGAGCATCGAGAGGTAACGGATGCCGAAGATGCGCCCGACGATCCCGCTGGTCAGCGGCACGGTGCCGAGCCACAGGAAACCCATGGCTGCGGCGAAGACGAGTGCGCTTGCGTGGGTGAGCGGCAGGAAGAGGAACAGCACGATCACCGCCGAACGCGCGGTGTAGAGCGCCGAGAGCACATATTTCTGCCGCAGCATATCGCCCGCGCGGCCGAAGACATAGGACCCCAGAATGTTGAACAGCCCGACCAGGGCGAGCACCTGCGCCCCGATTTCGATCCCCAGCCCCTTGTCGTCGAGATAGGCGGGCAGGTGCGTCGCGATGAAGGCGAGATGGAAGCCGCAGACGAAGAAGCCCGCGTTAAGCAGCCAGTAGCCGCGGTGCACCGCGGCTTCGCGCAAAGCCTCGCGCGCGCTCTGCTCGGCCTCCTGCACCACGCTGGTGCTCCCGTCGGTGCGCCCCGCCACCCCGATCGCGAGCAGCCCGCACAGCGCGACCAGCCCCGCCATAATCCACAAAGTCTCGTGATAGCCGATATCGCGGAGAAGAATCGACGCCAGCGGCACGACGAGGAACTGCCCGAGCGATCCGCCCGCGGTGACGATGCCGAACGCCCCGCTGCGCTTCTCGGGTGGCACCACCCGCCCGACCGCGCCGAGCACGACGACGAAGGTCGTCGCCGACTGCGCCATGCCTATAAGCAAGCCGAAGCTGATATGCAGCCCGATCGCATCGGTCGCGAACGCCGCGCCGATCAGCCCGAGCGCGTAGAGCAGCGCCCCCGCCAGTACGACGCGCCCCGCGCCATGCTTGTCGGCCAGCGCGCCGACGAAGGGCTGGACGAGGCCGAACAGCAGGTTCTGCAAGGCCATGGCAAGGCCGAAGTCCGACCGGCTGATCCCGATATCGACGCTCATCTGCGGCAGGAACAGCCCGAACGACTGGCGCACGCCCATCGCCAGCGTGACGATGAAGGCGGCGCAGAGGATAACGATCCAGGGCTGTTTCATGGGGGAGTGCGTGGGGAAGCTCATGGGGTGCCGATGCCCCCCGCTTCCGTTTGCGTCAAGCGAGCTTAGCTATCCGCGCTTCTACTCTCTGTTGTGCGAAGTCGGCGCCCATCCCCTTCCCCCCCGCCGCAAAGCTGGTTAGAGCCGAGTCACCATGACCGCCTCCTCTCCCCTCGACGATTTCAAGGCCGCGCTGTCGAGCGTCGCGCGCGCCGTCACGCGCGATGCTGAGGTCGAGGTCGGCTTCACCGCCGACGCCCCCGCGCAGATCGGCAAGACGATCAAGGTCCCCACCCCGTCGCGCACGCTGCCCGCCGAGCAGGTCGCCGAGGCGCGCGGTTTCGCCGACGCCTATGCGCTGCGGATGAAACACCACAGCGAGAAATTGCACGCCGCCGCGCGCCCCGCCGAGCCGCTCGCCGCCGCGGCCTTCGACGCGATGGAGCGCGCGCGCATCGAGGCGCTCGGCGCGCGCCATATGGACGGGATGCGCAGCAATCTGTCGGCCAGCCTCGCGATGCGGATGCGCAGCGACCCGATCGCGCGCGCGCAGAGCCGCGACGATGTGCCCGTCTCCTCGGCGCTCGAACTGATGCTGCGCGAGGCGCTCACCGGCGAGGCACCGCCGCCGGGGACCGAGACCGGCCTCGGCCTGATCAGCGACTGGATCGCGCGCCAGGCCGGCGGCGACATCGAGGCGTTGGCGATGCAGATCGACGATCAGGTCGCCTTTGCTGAGACCGCCAAGCTCGCGCTCCGCCACCTCGACCTCATCTATGGCGACGAGCCGATGGACGATGGCGCCGAAGACAGCGGCGAGGAGGACGAGAGCGAGGCCGAGGAGTCGCAGGACGAACAGGAAAGCGAGGACGGCGGCAGCGGCGAGAGCCAGGTCGACGCGCGCGCCGAGACCGCGGGCGACCAGGCCGACGACGGCGACAGCGATCCCGACGCGCAGGAAATGGAGGCCGACGGCGAGCCCGAAATGGGCGGCGAAGGCGACGAGGGCATGCTGCCCGTGCGTCCCAACCGCCTGCCAACCGACGTCCCCGACTTCAACTATCTGCGCTTCACCGAGAAACATGACGAGATCGTCGCCGCGACCGAGCTGTGCGATGCCGACGAGCTGACGCGTCTGCGCGCCTATCTCGACCAGCAGATGCAGCATCTGCAGGGCGCGGTGACCAAGCTCGCCAACCGCCTCCAGCGCCGCTTGATGGCGCAGCAGAACCGCGCCTGGGATTTCGACCAGGAGGAAGGCCAGCTCGACGCCGCGCGCCTCGCGCGCGTCATCGTCTCGCCCGGCCAATCGCTGTCCTACAAGATCGAGCGCGACACCGACTTCCGCGACACCGTCGTCACGCTGCTGATCGACAATTCGGGCTCGATGCGCGGGCGCCCGATCAGCATCGCCGCGATCAGCGCCGACATCCTCGCGCGCACGCTCGAACGTTGCGGCGTGAAGACCGAGATCCTCGGCTTCACGACGCGGACGTGGAAGGGCGGGCAAAGCCGCGAGGACTGGCTCGCCGCCGGCCGCCCTGCGCATCCCGGACGCCTCAACGACCTCCGCCACATCATCTACAAGCCCGCCGACGAGCCCTATCGCCGCGCGCGCAAGTCGCTGGGGCTGATGATGCGCGAGGGGCTGCTCAAGGAAAATATCGACGGCGAGGCGCTGATCTGGGCGCATAGCCGCATCGTGAACCGCCCCGAGGAACGCCGCATCCTGATGGTGATTTCGGACGGCGCGCCGGTCGACGACAGCACACTGTCGGTGAACCATGGCGCCTATCTTGACCAGCACCTGCGCCAGGTGATCGAATGGATCGAGAACCGCTCGCCGGTCGAGCTTTGCGCGATCGGCATCGGCCATGACGTGACGCGCTATTACAGCCGCGCGGTGACGATCATGGATGCCGAACAGCTGGGCGGCACGATGGTCGAGCAGTTGGCCGGGCTGTTCGACATAGATTGAGCGGCGGCGGGGTTCGGGCCAAACTATAGCTCGTCATCTTGAACTTGTTTCAGGATCCATGGTCTGCCGCTTCCTTCGACGCAGCGCCGGACGAGAGCTCAGGCCATGGATGCTGAAACGAGTTCAGCATGACGAGATTTGAAGGGCAGCTCCCCACCCCAAAGCCGACATCACGCTCCACAACAAAAAAGGGAGCGGCAAGCGCCGCTCCCTTCTCATCTCATCCTCACCGCCAATAGCGCGGCGACCGGTTCACATCTTCTTGCCGGCCCACGCCTCGGGATCGAAGCCCTCGAGCGTATCGCCCTTCGTGCCCGCGGCGATCTCGGCCTCGGTCAGGAATTTGATCGCCACGCCGCCGGCCTTGGTGCTGCCCCAGCTCATCGCGGTCATGTGGCTGTCGCCATATTTCGCACCGATGACCGCGTCGGCGCCCAGCTTTTCGCCGCGCTCCCACAGTTCGTTGTAGATCTTCTGCTGCGACGGTTCCTTGCTGAAGATCGTCGCCTTGCGCACGCCCGCGGTGACGACGCCGACGATCTTGTACGGCTTGTCGGTGATGTCGTGCGGGAAGACGGGCACGCCCATCTCCTCGTTCACCATCACATAGGTAGCGTCCTTTTTCTTCGCCATGACCGGCGTCGAAACCAGCATGGCGGCGACTGCGACGCCCGCGAGAATCTTGATAGACTTCATTTTCTGCTCCCCCTGAGTGGTCCGTCTAGTTCGCGCTCCGGCCGCACGACGTCAACCCGATTCTCTCTTCAATTCATCGGATATTGGGCGTAGATATTTGCTTGGGTTGCAGGGGGATTTATGCTTTCGATACATATCGCTGCCGCAGCCGCCTTGCTGGCGGCGACCGCGCAGGACACACCGGTCGCCGAGCCGGCTCCGGCGGCGGAAAATGCCGCGCCGATCATGGCCGAAGCGCTTCCCCCGCCCCCGGTGGCGGCGCCCGCGGAGCTAATGCTGCGGCGCGACACGCCGATCCATTTCATGGTGGTGTCCGAGGTGACGACAAAGACGCACCAGGCGGGTCACCGCTTCAAGCTGCGCGTCGACAAGCCGGTGTCGGTCGATGGCGTCATGATCATCCCCATCGGCGCGACCGGCTGGGGCGAAGTCCTGGAGGCCGAGAAGAGCGGCAATGCCGGCAAGTCGGGCAAGCTTTCGGCAAAATTGCTCTATGTTGACATCGGCGGCGTGCAGGTGCCGATCAGCGGTTCGAACGACGCCAAGGGCGCGAGCGGCTCGGGCGAGATGGCGCTGGGCATCCTCGCGCTCGGCCCGCTGGGCCTGTTTGCCAAGGGCAATAATGCGAAGATCAAGGCGGGCGAGCTGATGACCGGGTTCGTCGAGCAAGACACCGCTCTGCCGCGGCCCGCGGGCCTTTGATGCGCCTGACGCGCCGCGCCGCCTTGGGCCTTGCCGCCGGCCTCGCGCTGGCCACGCCTGCGATCGCCCAGGACGCCATCGTGGCGACCCCGATCGCGCCGTCGTCCGAAACGCGCATCCTCGTTCCCGCGGGTACCGTGATCGACCTCGTCACGACCAACGCGATTTCGAGCAAGAAGAATGTGAAGGGCGACCTCCTGCATCTGAAGGTCGCCGCGCCGCTGCTCATGGACGGCGTCACCGCGGTCGAGGCCGGTACCGTGGTCGTCGCGCAGCTTTCCGACGCCCGCGAACGCGGCGCCTTCGGCAAGTCCGGCAAACTCGATATAAGGTTGCTCTACGCCGAGCTGCCCGGCGGCAGCCTGCGCGTCAGCGGCTCATTGGAAGCGCGCGGCAAGAAGGATGGGGGCGACGGCGTCGCCACCGCGGCCGCCTTTCTGTTCCTGCCCTTCATCGCGACCGGGCGCAGCGCCGAAATCCCCGCCGGATCCGAAGTCACCGGCCGCCTCGACCGCGATTTGTGGATCGACAGGCCCTGATCGCGCGGCGTCGCCCGCGCTAGGGTGACAACCCCTTATCCCCTCGTTACAACCGCTTCCAACGCAGCAGGGACTCGCGGCCTTACGACGAGCGCCGCTGCGCCAGACATTGTGCTGAGGGTCGCCGGCACGGGCTAAGGGCCGCACCGGTGGGTGCGGAGCTGAGGGGGCGACTGTCACATGAAAAAAGCATCCGACCTGTTCATCGAATGCCTCGAGGAAGAGGGCGTCGAGTATATTTTCGGCGTTCCCGGCGAGGAGAATCTCGACTTTCTCGACAGCCTGTCGCGGTCGACCAAGATCAAGCTGATCCTGACCCGCCACGAACAGGGCGCGGGCTTCATGGCGGCGACCTATGGCCGCCACACCGGCAAGACAGGGGTGTGCCTCGCGACATTGGGGCCGGGCGCGACCAACTTCGTCACCGCCGCCGCCTATGCGCAATTGGGCGGCATGCCGATGATGATGATCACCGGCCAGAAACCGATTAAGAAATCGAAGCAGGGTCGCTTCCAGATCCTCGACGTCGTCGCGATGATGGGGCCGATCACCAAATTCACGCATCAGATGGCGTCGTCGGACAATATCCCGAGCCGCGTCCGCGAAGCCTTCCGCCTCGCCGAGGAGGAAAAGCCCGGCGCCGTGCATATCGAGCTGCCCGAGGATATCGCCGACGAGCATACCGACAGCCTGCCCCTGAAGCGCAGCCACGCGCGCCGCCCGACCGCCGACGTCAAATCGATCCGCGAAGCGGTGAAGGCGCTCGAGGAAGCGACCTCGCCCGTGCTCGTCATCGGCGCCGGTGCCAACCGCACGATGACCAGCCGCATGCTGCTGCAGTTCATCGAAAAGACCGGCATTCCCTTCCTCACGACGCAGCTCGGCAAGGGCGTGATCGACGAGCGCCACCCGAAATTCCTCGGCTGCGCCGCTTTGTCCGCGGGCGACTTCGTCCACCGCGCGGTCGAGGCGTCGGACTGCATCGTCAACCTCGGCCACGACGTGATCGAAAAGCCGCCCTTCTTCATGAAAGCGGGCGGCCCGACCGTCATCCACGTCTCGACCAAGACCGCCGAGGTCGATCCGGTCTATTTTCCCGATATCGAGGTGATCGGCGACATCGCCAATGCGGTGTGGCAGATCAAGGAAGACATCGTCCCCAACGGCGGCTGGAAATTCGACCATCTCCTCGCCTATCGCAAGGGCGAGGTCGACCATACCGCGCCGCTCGCCAGGGACGAGCGCTTCCCGATCTTCCCGCCGCACCTCGTCCAGTCGGTGCGCGATGCGATGCCCGACGACGGGATCATCTGCCTCGACAATGGCGTGTACAAGATCTGGTTCGCGCGCGGTTACACCGCCTATCGCCCGAACACCGTGCTGCTCGACAATGCGCTCGCGACGATGGGCGCGGGGCTGCCGTCGGCGATGATGTCGGCGATGGTCTATCCGGGGCGCAAGGTCATGGCGATCTGCGGCGACGGCGGCTTCATGATGAACAGCCAGGAGATGGAGACCGCGGTCCGCCTGGGGCTCAACATCACCGTGCTGATCCTCAACGACAACAGCTATGGCATGATCCGCTGGAAACAGGCGAACATGGGCTTCAAGGATTGGGGGCTGACCTATGGCAACCCCGATTTCGTCAAATATGCCGAAAGCTATGGCGCGCATGGGCATCGCGTCGAAAGCGCCGCGCATTTGAAGGAACTGCTGGCGCATACGCTGAGCACGCCGGGGGTGCATCTGATCGACTGCCCGGTCGACTATTCGGAGAATGACCAGATCCTGAACATCGACATCAAGAAGCTGTCGAAGGAGCTTTGATTTCCGCTCCCCTCCCGCAAGCGGGAGGGGCAGCGAGACTTGCGAGCCTGCTCGCTAGTCGCAGCGGGGTGGGCCTTCCAGCCCACCCGTTTCATGCCCACCCCCAACCCCTCCCGCCTGCGGGAGGGGGGAGAAGCTGAATGAAACTCAAAGACGTCTACCCGCTCTACCTCAACAACAAGGCGGCGCAGCCGAACACCGATCTCGAGGTGATCGACAAATATACCGGCGAGGTCGCTTTCCGCACCGCGCTCGCGACCCCCGACGTCATCGACGCGGCCATCGCGGGGGCCGTGCGCGCGGCCGAACCGATGGCGCGGCTCGCGAGCTATGAGAAGCAGGACGTCCTCAACCACTGCGTCATGCGCTTCAAGGAACGCTTCGACGAACTCGCCTATGCGCTCTGCGTCGAGGCGGGCAAGCCGATCGCCGATGCCGAGGGCGAGGTCGGACGGCTGATCGACACCTTCCGCATCGCCGCCGAGGAGGCCGTGCGCAACTATGGCGAAATCCAGCCGCTCGACATTTCGGCGCGCGCCAAGGGCTATATGGGGATGTGGAAGCGCGTGCCGATCGGCCCGTGCAGCTTCATATCGCCGTTCAATTTCCCGCTGAACCTCGCCGCGCACAAGATCGCGCCGGCGATCGCGATCGGCTGCCCCTTCGTGATGAAACCCGCGTCGATGACGCCGCTCGGCGCGATCATCATGGGCGAGGTGCTCGCCGAATGCGATATCCTGCCCGAGGGCGCGTTCAGCATCCTGCCCGCCGCGCGTGCGGGCAGCGACCTGTTCACCACTGACCCACGGCTGAAACTGCTGAGCTTCACCGGCTCACCCGGCGTCGGCTGGGACCTCAAGGCCAAGGCGGGCAAGAAGAAGGTCGTGCTCGAACTCGGCGGCAATGCCGCGGTGGTCGTCGACAAGGACGCCGACCTCGACCATGCGCTCGCGCGGATCATCTTCGGCGGCTATTACCAGTCGGGGCAGAGCTGCATCCACGTCCAGCGCGTGATCATCCACGCCGATATCTACGACCAGTTCCGCGATAGGCTCGCCGCGAAGGTCAAGACGTTGAAATCGGGCGATCCGAAGCTGCGCGATACCTTTATCGGCCCGATGATCTCGGTCAAGGAAGCGACGCGCCTGAAAGGCTGGATCGACGCCGCGGTCGCCGCGGGTGCGACCCTGCTCGCGGGCGGCGGCTGCGAGGGCAACATGCTCGAGGCCGCGCTTCTCGAAAATGTCCCCGCCGACGCCGATGTCGTGGTCGAGGAAGCCTTCGGCCCCGTCGTCGTGCTTAGCAAATTCACCGACTGGGAGGCCGCGCTGGCCGAGGTCAACGACAGCAAGTTCGGCCTCCAGGCGGGTCTCTTCACGCGCGACCTGCACAAGGTGCTGGAAGCGTGGGACCATCTCGACGTCGGCGGCATCGTCGTCAACGACGTGTCGAGCTACCGCGTCGACAACATGCCCTATGGTGGGGTGAAGGATTCGGGGCTCGGCCGCGAGGGCGTGCGCTTTGCCATTGAAGACATGAGCGAAATTCGCAACTTGGTGATCCGGCGAACCTGATTGGATCATGGTTAAAGCCACATGTGTCAAATGGGCAACGTCACCGAACCGCCGCAAAACTTTCTCCGAACTGTCGCGGCTTTGATTCGCACCGTGTAACAAAACTCCTGTCTAGGCCGGGGGCAGCACAGGCTGCCTCCGGAGCGACACAT
Organism: Sphingopyxis sp. GW821-FHT12F08; assembly: GCF_058806755.1. Taxonomy (NCBI): domain Bacteria; kingdom Pseudomonadati; phylum Pseudomonadota; class Alphaproteobacteria; order Sphingomonadales; family Sphingopyxidaceae; genus Sphingopyxis; species Sphingopyxis sp. GW821-FHT12F08. The sequence continues at coordinate 176,618 of NZ_JBXAQA010000006.1, read as the reverse complement.
GGCATCGATTTCCACCCTGCCGATCCCCGCGCGTTTCCCCGATCCCTTCACCACCGATCCGCATATTCCCGAGCGGGTGATCGGCGAGCGCCGCAATTATCGCAGCGTCTGGGTCAGCGACATCCACCTCGGCACGCGCGGTTGCAACGCGCCGCTGCTGATCGACTTCTTCGACCATGTCGATTGCGAGACGCTCTACCTCGTCGGCGACATCATCGACGGCTGGCGGCTCAAGAAACGCCATTTCTGGCCGCCAGAGCATAATGACGTCGTGTGGCGCGTGCTGAAGCGCGCGAAGCGCGGCACGCGCGTCGTCTATGTCCCCGGCAATCATGACGAGATGATCAAGCCCTTCGACGGCTTCGATTTCGGCGGGGTCGAAATCCGACGCGAGGCGATCCACGAGACCGCCGACGGGCGCAAATTGCTCGTCGTGCACGGCGACGATTTCGACGCGGTGATGCTCGCGCACCGCTGGCTCGCCTTCGTCGGCGACGCCGCCTACACCGCGCTGATGAAGTGCAATGTCGCGGTCAACTGGGTGCGCAACAAGCTCGGCCTGCCCTATTGGTCGCTGTCGATGGTCGCCAAGCACAAGGTCAAGAACGCGGTCCAGTTCATCGGCCGCTACGAGGAGGTCGTCGCGCACGCCGCGCGCTCGCGCGGGGTCGATGGCGTGGTGTGCGGGCATATCCACAGCGCCGAGATGCGCGAGATCGACGGCGTCTCCTATTACAACGACGGCGACTGGGTCGAGGGCTGCACCGCGCTGGTCGAGCATCACGACGGCACGATGGAGATCCTCCACTGGGCCGAAGAGGTCGCCAACCGCATCGCGCCGACCCCGCTCGAACTGCCCGCGCCGGCGCGCGCCGCATGAGGATATTGATCGTCAGCGACGCGTGGGAGCCGCAGGTCAACGGCGTCGTGCGCACGCTGCAGGCGACGATCGGCGAGCTTCGCAAGGCGGGGCACGAGGTCGGGGTGATCTCGCCCGACCTCTTCCGCTCGCTCCCCTGTCCCTCCTATCCCGAAATCCGCCTCGCGCTCGCGGGCTGGCGCAAGGTCGGGCGACATATCCGCGCCTTCGCGCCGCAGGCAATTCATATCTCGACCGAGGGACCGCTCGGCATGGCGGCGCGGCGCTGGTGCATCCGCAACCAATTTCCGTTCACCACGGCCTATCACACGCGCTTTCCCGAGTATGTCGCGGCGCGGCTGCCGCTGTCGCCCGCCTTCGTGTGGCGCTTCATCCGCTGGTTCCACTGCCCGGCGCGCCACATCATGGTCGCGACGCGCAGTCTGGCGCGCGAACTCGCCGAGCAGGGGCTGACGCAGACGATGATGTGGGAACGCGGGGTCGATCACGAGCTTTTCCATCCCGACCGCGCGGCGCACCCCGCCTTTGCCTGCCTCAAGCGCCCGATCCAGCTCTATGTCGGCCGCGTCGCGGTCGAGAAGAATATCGAGTCCTTCCTCGACACGCGCCACCCGGGCACCAAGGTCGTCGTCGGCGACGGCCCCGCGCTCGCCGAGCTCGAGGCGCGCTACCCCGACACAATCTTCCTCGGCAAACAGACGGGCGCAGCGCTCGCCTCGACTTACGCCGGCGCCGATGTCTTCGTCTTTCCCAGCCGGACCGATACCTTCGGCCTCGTGATCATCGAGGCGCTGAGCGCGGGAACCCCGGTCGCCGCCTATCCGGTGCCCGGCCCCGGCGACATCGTCCGCGACGGCGCGGGGGCGCTCGACGAGAATCTCGACGCCGCGATCGCCGCGGCGCTGACCTGCGACCGCAACGCGGCGGCCGCGCTCGGCGCGCGCTACAATTGGGCGGGCTGTACCGCGCAATTCGCCAAGGCGCTGACCTTCGTGCCGGTCGACAACATAAGCCCCTCCCCTTCAGGGGAGGGGTTGGGGTGGGGCCTGTCGGCGTAGCGCAAGGGCTGCGAAACCCCACCCGCTGCGACTAGGAAACAAGTTCCCAAGTCTCGCTGCCCTCCCCTGAAGGGGAGGGTTTGAAAAATCAGAAAGCCTTGCGCCACTCCAGTTCGATATAGCGGCCCAAGGGGTCGATATAGCCTGGCTGGTAATTCAGCGGCACGAGGCCGTTGCCGTCGGTGATCTTGCGCTGCGCGTCGAACAGATTGTCGACCGACAGTCGCAGGCGCGAGCCCTTGAGGAAGGGCAGCTTCTCGATCAGCTTCGGCTTCTGATTGAAATCCATGAAGAAGCGCAGGTTGAAGGTCGCGAGGTCGCCGAACTTCAGATCGCCCGCACTGCCGCCGGTGACCGTGCTGCCGCTGTCGTATTTCGCGCTCAGCCGCACGCCGAAACCCTTGTTGAACACCCCGCCATCGAGTTCGAGGAGGTGGCGGTTGCTGCCCCCGCCGCTGCCCGTCGCCGAGCCGTCGAGCAGGTCGAGTTCGGGCACGCCCGGACGGATCAGCACCGTGTCGGTGAGCTTGATCGTGTGATAGAGCGAGACCTGCCAGCGCCCGCCCTGCGGCCCGCCGAACATCCCGCCGGGACCGCCTGGCCCGCGACCGCCGCCCATCCGCGGCCCGCCACCGGGACCGCGTCCTCCGCCCGCGCGCGGACCGCCTTGGCCGTCGCCGCCCTGCCGCGCCCCGGCGCCCGCCGGGGGCGGTCCGCCTTCGCCGGCCGGCGGTGTCGCGCTGGCGCCTGCCGGACGCTCGCCGCGCCCACCGCCCGCGCCGGGGCCGCCCTGCGCCGGCTGGCCGAAGCTCTTGCCGAAGTTGAAGCCCCAGCGGATCTGCGAATTCTCGCTGCGGTCGAAATTGACCGGACGCAGGTCGAGCGCGGTCAGCACACCGTTCGCGTCGCGCGTGACGCGGTCGGGGAAGGCCGCCTCGATCTCGGGGGTCAGCAGCGGGAAGGCGTTCGCGGTGTCGTAGCTGCGGTTGCGGTTGTAGTTCACCGACAGGTTGAGCCCCTCGAGCATCGGCGGCGACCAGTTCACGCCGAGCTTGAGGTCGCGGCGCTGTTCGGCCTGCAGCAAGGGATTGCCCCCCGTCGTCGTCGTGATCTGCACCGTCTGGCCGGTACGGAAGTCATAATAGGTCACCGCCGGCGTCACCAGCGGCGCGGCGCCGAGCTGCTGGATGCCGGGCGCGGCCTCGTCCTGGTTGAAGCTCGCGATCAGCGACAGGCTGTCGGTGACGCCCCAGTTGAGGTTCGCCCCCCAACTCTTCAGCGCGTTGAAATCGCTCGGGTCCTGATATTGCCCGGAGAGCGTCAGCGATACGCGCCCGATCTTGCCGACCTCATATTCGGGGTCGAGCAGGGGAATGGTCAGCGATCCGAACACGCCGGGTACATCGCGCGCAAGGTCGGTCGTCGTCACGCCATTGGCATTGTCCGACCGGCTGTCGAAGCGCAGCCCCGAATAGCTCGCGGTCGCCGACAGGCGGATCGGCCCCGCCCAGCCGTCGGTCACCGTTCCCGACAGATTGGCATTGCCGCCGAAGCTCTGCTGGCTGCTGTCGAACCGGTCGACCCTGGCGGCCCCGGCGACGATGCGGTCGGTGAGGGTGCGCTGGTCGGCGTCGGAATAATTGGCCGAGGTCGACCAGCGCCAGTCGCCAAGCATGCCGTTGACGCTCGCGGTGGTGGCGAGGTTGCGGCTGCGTCCGTCGCGGCGCAGCGGGTCGGTGACGCCGCCGAGGCCGGGGCCGAGCAGCGACAGTGAATCGGTCTGGTCGAAACGCACGTTGAGCGACGCGTCGGTGACCTTGTTCAGGCTGCGCTGGATCGTCGCATCGAGCGAATATTCGTCGCTCGCACCGAGCAGGCTGCGCGCGGGCGCCTGCGCAGCGAGCGCGGGATCGTCGTAATCGAGACCCCGCTCGCTCTCGCGCAGCATCGTCTGATGCTCCCACCCCGCGTTGAAGTTGAAGCGGCCATTGTCGCCGATCATCAGGAAGCTCGGCTCGATCTCGCTCTGGAAGCGCCCGCCCTGCGTCGGAATGCCGCCCTCGGCCTCGACCGCGACCTGACGGAAATTGGGCTTCAGCACCAGGTTGACGACGCGCTCGTCGGCCGAATAACCATATTGCAGCGCGACTTCCTCGGGGAATATCTCGACTTTGGCGATCGCTTCGGGAGGCAGGTTGCGCACCTCGCCGAAGCCGCCGACGCGGCGGCCGTTGACCAGGATGATCGGCCGCCCGCTGCCGCGCCCGCGCCCCGAGCGCGTCTGGGGCTGGAGCGCGGTCAGCAGTTCCTCGACGTTCGAGACGCCATAGCTGGCGATCGCCGCCTCATCGAGTTCCGCCTCGGCCGCGAAATCGGTGTCGAGCTGGCCCGCAAGGCGCGGCGCGGTCACGACGATGTCGTCCTCGCGGATATCGTCGTAGCCGGTTTCGCCCGGCTGCGCCGCTATATCGTCGACCGGCTGCGCGGCGGTCGCGGTCACCGCGACCGGGGCCTCGGTCTCGGCGAGCGCCGGCCCCGCGAGCGACGCCCCCGCCGCCAGCAGGGCGGCCCGGACGGAAAGCGACGAACGGGAGTATTTCATCGGGAGAGAGCCTTTGTTTTTCTTGTCTTTGTCTGGTCTTACCGGCACGCGCTGAACCACCGCTGACGCCGGTTTGCTGCCGCGGTTCAGTTATGTCGCAATTGTCGCAACAATGTGTCGGGGCCACGTCTGTTCCACCAACGGTCGATATCGACCGGCGGACGGCGGGGTGGATGGTGACCGTTTTCGGGCGAGAGGGAACATAAAAGATCCTCCCCATCGCTTCGCGTGGGGAGGATCTCAGGGCAGCCCCCACCCCGATGCGGCTGCTGCCCTCTCAGAACTTAAACCGCCCCGCTCCACCCAGATGCACCCGGAACCCGAGCGACACCGACCAGTCGATCGCGTCGGTGGTTATGAGCCCGCTCGTCCCCCCCGCCTGCACGAAATCGCCGTTCGGCGGGTTCAATATCTGCGCGCGGTCGTTGAAGAAGCTCGCCTGCCCCGCGACGAACAATTGGGCCCGGCTGTGACCGCCGTCGACCGGCCGCGCGCCCAGGTCGAGGATGAACTGGCCGCGGATCGTCCCCGAATAGCCCACCCCGCTCTCGCTATCCTCGATCAGCCTGGTGAAGCTGCGATCGTCGAGCGGGCCGAAATTCTGGTCGATCGTTTCGAGCGATTCGAGGTCAAAGTCATAATAATAGCCGCTAACCTCAGCCCCGATCAGGAAGCGCGCAATATTGCCGAGCGGAACCTCGGCGTCCACGCCCAGCAGCAGGTGCAGCTCGCGCTCGTCGACATCCTGTTCGAGCAGCTGGTTCGCGATCACCGGCGTCGTGATCGACACCTCGCCGCGATGGTCGCGGTCGCGTATCACGCCTTCGATGCCGACGAAGATGTCGAAAGGACTATCGACCCTGGCCGGCGGAAAGACATTGCGGCGGAAGCCCGCGCGGAACTCCTGCACCGCGACCTCGGACGCGACGGTCATCGGGACATTGCCCGCGATGCCAGTGCTGCCGCTCGGCGATTCGGCGCTGTAGGGGAAACCGCGTGCCGTGCCCGCGGCGCCGGCGGGCAGGTCGATGCTGTTGCTCGCATCGCCCTCGGCATAGCGAAGATCGAATCGGCCGAAGGTCGGAAAGTTCGCGGTACCCTCGACGACGATCACCGGAAAGCGCTGCTGCCCGGTGAGGGCCGCAGTCTCGGGCGTCGGCACCGGCCCGCCGCGGACGAAGCCGTAATTGGTGCCCGGCGTCTCGATCTCGCCGACGCCGACGCTGATCAGCACGTTGTTGCCTACGCGCTCGGGCTCGATCCCGTTGCGCTCGCGTTCCATGACGTCGAAGAGCGATTGCTGCCGCGCGACCTCATTCTCGTCATCCGCAGTCAGGCCCTGCGCTGGCTTCGCGGCGACCGGCTTGGCGGCCGGCGGCGGCGCGGGTGGCGGAGGCGGCGGCGGGTCAGCCAGGACCCGCGCGCCCGGATCGAGCAAGATCGGTCCCGATAGCGGCGGCCCCGGATCATAGGTCACCGACGGGCCTTCATAGGGCTGGCTGGGGGCGATCCCGTCGCGCATGACGGCCTTCGGCTCGGGCGGCGGAGGAGGAGGAGGAGGAGGTGGTGGTGGTGGTGGTGGTGGCGGCGGCGGCGGAGTCGGCGGCCCGCCCGGCGGGCAGGGATAGGCCCGCTCCTGCGCCAGCGCCTGGCGATAGGCCGCCAGATCTTCCCTGGAAATCCGGTTCTGCTCTCGCTCGACCATGTCGTGGAGGCTGTTCAGATTGCCTAGGCGCCGCTCGCACCACCCGTCGATGAGCTGCTGGCGCGTCTCGCGATACGCCCGCAGCCGATCGTTCGTCATCTCGGTAATGCGCGCGCTGAAATCCTCGAACGGGTTGTATCGGGGCCCAAACGTCGAGTCCGCAGCAAAGCTGCCAAGCTGCGCCTGCGCAGGCGCCGCCGTCACGCCAATGAAGACCGAACAGCCGAGAAGTGCCGCGCGAAAATATCGTGGTGCCATGATCGCCCCCTGTTGCCTGAACGGGACGATCCTGACCGCGCGGGGCAAGCGCCGCATGATACGAACATACTATGCGCGCAAAAAAGCTCAGTAATCCGCCAGTAGGCGCACGAGCTCGGTCTGGCGGCGCGCGCCGGTCTTGTCGAACACCGCCTGCAGCTGGTTGCGCACGGTGTTGCGCGTGATCCCGCGCGTCGCGGCATAATCGGCGGTGCTGCCGCCATCGGCGATGTGGAGCGCGAGCAGCGCCTCCGACGCGGTCAGGTCGAAAGTCCGCCCCAGCCGTTCGCCCCGCACCGCCGCATCCTCGGCGACTTCGATGACCAGCTCCATGCCCATCTCGGCATAATCGCCCGCCACACCCGTGACGATTTCCACGATCCGCCGCTTCGCCTCGGGATAGAGTTTGACATAGTCGGTCAGCGTCTCCGACGCCTCGACCAGCCCCTCGACGGCCTTGCGGTCGGTCCCCTTGATGCGCATCGCCATTGCCCCTAAAATCCCGAGGAATATAGCCGATTTCGGCCAAGGGGGAAACAGGCGATGGCGGCGTTCGCGCTCGACCTGCCGGGGGTGGAAGTGACGGCGATGCCGCGCGCCACCCCGCTTGTCCGCCGCGCCCTGCTCGACCTCGGCGTCGCGCTGCCCTGGCGGCTCGGCGGCTGGCTCGTCGCCGCCGAGCTCGCGCGCGCCGCCGCGATCGCCGCCCCCGCCGCGCGGCGCGAGCGTTACCGCACGCTGCGCGACCGCTTCGTCGCCGCCGAGGCGAAGCATATCGCCATGCTCAACATCGCGATCTCCGGGCTTTCGGTCGAGCGCCCGCTCGCGAACGGCCCAGCCATGTCGTGGGTCGACGGCCCTGGCTTCCGGCGCGACATGGTGCTGCTCTATGTTCCCGGCGGCTCGTTCGTCGTCCCGCGCGGCCCGCATTTCACCGCGATGATCACGCGCATCGCACGCGAGGCGGGCGCGAAGGTGATGATCTGCGACTATCGCCTCGCCCCCGAATTCCCCTGCCCCGCCGCGATCGACGATGTCGAGACCGCCGCCGACCTGCTGATCGCGCGCGGCCATGCGGCGGAGAATATCGTCCTCGTCGCCGAATCGACCGGCTGCGGCATCGCGCTCGCCGCGGCGCAGCGCCTCGTCGCGCGCGGCAAGCAGCCCGCCGGCCTCGCCTTCCTCTCGCCGTGGATCGATCCCGATCCCGCGCGCGGCGACATCCACCCCGTCGCCCGGCAATGCGCGCGCCTCTACCTCGGCTCGGCCGATCCGCGTGCCGCCGCGGTCAACCCCGCCCATGGCTCCATGCGCGGCCTGCCCCCGATCGCGATCCACGCCAGCCGCCACGACCCGATGTTCGCCGACGCCGCGATGCTCGCGCGCCGCGCCGCCGCGGCGGGGGTGCCGGTCGAGCTGCGCGCCTGGCCCGGGCGGATGCATGTGCTCGAACGCCACGACGACGCGGACTCTCGCCGCTCGGTCGCCGAACTCGCCGCCTTCGTCGACCGCTGCCAGCCGTACCGCACCGTGGCGTAGGACCGCCGAACCACTCGTTACCGTAGTCCTGAACCTGTCGAGGACAAGCCCCTTCGACAGGCTCAAGGCTACGGTTCAGCGTTGCTCCAACGAGCTTTCCACATAGCCTAGAAATACTGGACAGGAACCGGGTCCATCCTTAGGTGGCGCCATGTCCATCCAACCTTCCGAATCCATCCTGATCGTCGACTTCGGGTCGCAGGTCACCCAGCTCATCGCCCGCCGCGTCCGCGAGGCCGGGGTGTATAGCGAGATCGTCCCCTTCAACAGCGCGGCGGAGGGTTTCGCGCGGATGAAGCCGCAGGGCGTGATCCTGTCGGGCGGCCCCGCATCGGTCACCGACGAAGACAGCCCGCGCGCCCCCCAGGTCATCCTCGACAGCGGTCTGCCGATCCTCGCCATCTGCTATGGCCAGCAGACCCTGTGCGTCCAGCTCGGTGGCACTGTCGAAGGCGGCCACGCCGCCGAATTCGGCCGCGCCGACGTCGAAATCCTGAAACCCAGCCCGCTGTTCGACGGCTTTTGGGAGGTCGGCAACAAATATCCAGTGTGGATGAGTCACGGCGACCGCGTCACCGAGGCACCCGAGGGGTTTGAGATCGTCGGCACCTCGCCCAACGCGCCCTTCGCTATCTGCGTCAACGAGGCGAAGCGCTATTACACCACCATGTTCCACCCCGAGGTGGTTCACACCCCCGACGGCGCGAAATTGCTGTCGAACTTCGTCCACAAGATCTGCGGGCTCGCCGGCGACTGGACGATGGCCGAATTCCGCGCCACCAAGATCGCCGAAATCCAGGCGCAGGTCGGCGACCAGCGCGTGCTCTGCGGTCTGTCGGGCGGCGTCGACAGCGCGGTCGCGGCAGTGCTGATCCACGAAGCGATCGGCGAACAGCTGACCTGCGTCTTTGTCGACCACGGCCTGCTGCGCATGAACGAGCGCGAGCAGGTCGAGCGGCTTTTCCGCGATCATTATAACATCCCGCTCGTCGTGGTCGATGCCGAGGAGCGCTTCATGCGCGGCCTCGCCGGCGTCACCGACCCCGAAAAGAAGCGCAAATTCATCGGCGCCGAGTTCATCAACGTCTTCGAGGAAGAAGCGAAGAAGATCGGCGGCGCCGATTTCCTCGCGCAGGGCACGCTCTATCCCGACGTCATCGAGAGCGTCTCCTTCACTGGCGGGCCGAGCGTCACGATCAAGAGCCACCACAATGTCGGCGGCCTCCCCGAACGCATGAACATGAAGCTCGTCGAGCCGCTGCGCGAACTCTTCAAGGACGAGGTAAGGCTGCTCGGCAAGGAGCTGGGACTCCCCGACATCTTCGTCGGCCGCCACCCCTTCCCCGGCCCCGGCCTCGCGATCCGCATCCCGGGCGAAGTGTCGAAGGACCGCTGCGACATCCTGCGCAAGGCCGACGCGGTCTATCTCGAAGAGATCCGCAACGCCGGCCTCTACGATGCGATCTGGCAGGCCTTCGCGGTGCTGCTCCCGGTCAAGACCGTCGGCGTGATGGGCGACGGGCGCACCTACGACCATGTCTGCGCGCTCCGCGCCGTCACCTCGACCGACGGCATGACCGCCGACATCTACCCTTTCGACGCGAGCTTCCTCAGCCGCTGCGCGACGCGCATCATCAACGAGGTGCAGGGCATCAACCGCGTGGTCTACGACTATACGTCGAAACCCCCGGGCACGATCGAGTGGGAGTGACCAACGGCTCCAGCTTGGACAATTTTCTCAGTTTTTACAACAATTTATGCGCACCTTTCGCACATTACACGATTAACCAATCCAAAACCCAAGATCGGCTGACCATCAACCGGAAACAAAGCTGATCGGACTGCCGGCATGATGGAGTGGCCGGTTTGAGACAATCGGCTCTTGGGCGCTGATTCTGGAATACAGACGTCGCTCAGTTCGGCTCTGAGCGGACAATGTCGAGTCTCTCGGTCCACAGATCGCTGCCGGATCGCGCGACGCCATCTGCCGCGAAATCCATCACCTCGCCGGAACGAAAACGGGGCCAGTCCGCCAGGCCCGGTCCATTGGGATTTCCGTTCTTTACGAAGTTGACGACAAAGCTGCTGATCGTCCCCGCCACGGCCCGGTCATTCGCCGTCGTTGCCGGCCCGTATTTGGTCGCCACCGTGTCGAGGAAATAGGGAATGTCGCTGGCATGCGCGGCGCCCTTCGCCCCTTCGCGCGCCGTTTCCGCAACATAGGAAAAACGATAATGATAGGCTGGCTGCCCGGCGGCGGCCACGCGACCGGCGACATAGCGCGCCGGCTCGACCATGAACCGGTCGCCACCGACCTTCAGCATCACGTCGAAGAAGGCGGCATCGCCCTTGGGGTCATACATCGCCTTCGCTTTCGCCGCATTCGCGCCGAAGCTTTCGAATATCTGCTCTTTCGTCGTCGCGGGCACGAAGCCGATGTCGGCGCTGGTCGCGCCGACCATCACGGGCACGGGCGCCTGTTCGCCGCGATCGAACATCGCCTCGACGCTGCCGGTCAGCGTCATGCCATCGGTGAAAGGCCTCGACCAGGTCGGCGGACCCGATGGCGGCGCGAAAAGGCTGGCGAGATTGAGCCCCGACACGATGCGCTCTGCAGGCAGCGCGCGCAGCGCGGCGAGCGCCGCGGCGTCTGTACCTTCGACGCCGGCGCTCTTCGCGAAACTGTGTCCGATCGCCGCCGCCGAGGGCAGACCGGGCAGGTCGCGCGCCATTTCGCGCTGCTGGCTGGCGGTGCGCCCGCCGCCCGACATGATGATCGCGCCGCGGAACAGGCCGCGCGCGGCGGGGGCGCCGAGCAGGCTATGCACCGACATGCCGCCGGCGGACTCGCCCATGATCGTGACTTGATCAGGATCGCCGCCAAAGGCCGCGATATTGTCGCGGGTCCAGCGCAGCGCGGCCTGTTGATCCATCAACCCCCAGTTGCCGACGGGACCTTCGCCGGCCGCCGGCAGCGCCGGATGCGCAAAGAAGCCGAAACGCCCGACCCGGTAATTGAAGCTGACGAAGACGACCCCGGCGCGCGCGAGGGCGGACCCGTCGTAAACGGCTGGCGAAGACCCGCCATTCACGAACCCGCCGCCATAGATCCAGAAAAGGACCGGCAGCTTCTTGCCCTTCGCGTCGGCTGGCGCCCAGACATTGACGGTCAGGCAATCCTCCGAGGGCGGTGTGCCGAGGGGCGCGGCATCGCTCGGGAACGGCAGCTGCATGCAGTCGTGCCCGAAGGCGGTCGCATCGCGAACGCCTTCCCAGGGAATCACCGGCTGCGGCGCGCGCCAGCGGAGCTCGCCCACCGGCGGAGCGGCGAAAGGAATGCCGCGAAAGGTCGCGACATCCCCTTCGACCGAGCCCGCGACATTTCCGCCGGTCACCGGCACGACAGGCGCCAGCTGGGCAGCAGCCGGAAGGGCGGCTCCCAGCAAGGCAACAGCGGCGAATATTCTCATGGCCCATTCTCCCTGTCGTTTGATGCCTGCTCCGGCAGCTAGAATTTGAAGCCGGCACGAACGCCATAGGTACGCGGATCGGCGAGCTGGGCCGTGGCGAACGTGCCCGTGGCAGCCGTCGTCACGACGATATTGTCCTCGAGATTCTTGGCGAAGGCCTGAACATACCAGCGATCGTCCGGTGCATTATAGGCGAGCAGCAAGTCGGTCTTGGTATAACCCGGCACGCGGAACTGGTTCAGCGTGCCGAGCGCCGCCAGCCGGTAATCGTCCGAAGCACGCGTCCGGACACCGGCCTGGATGTTGCCGCCATTCCCCAGTTCGAACGTGTGGGTATAGCCGGCCGTGAAGACGTAGGACGGCGAACGGTCGAGCTTCTTGCCGGACCAGTCGACGGTCGGTGTCGGGAAGAAATCGGCGTAGCGCGCGTTGAGCCAGGAAACCGAGAAATCGAACTTGCTCGACGGCGCGGGTGTGACGACGCCTTCGAGTTCGATGCCGTCGACCTTGGCGGCGGCGGCATTGGTCGTGACCTGGCACGGGCCGCCACAGATGGTCGACAGCTGACTGAGCTGGATCCCCTTGTAATCATAATGGAACACCGAGGCGTTGATCCGCACCGCATTGTCGAGGAACCGGGTCTTCAGGCCGATTTCATAGGATGTCAGCGTTTCGGGATCATAGTAGAGCGCCTCCGCCGGGAGGGTGCAGGCTGCGCTCGTGCCAACTTCGCAGCCATCGTTGAAACCGCCCGCCTTGTATCCGGTCGCCACCACGCCGTAGAGGAGCGTGCGGTCGTTGATGTCGAAGTCCGCACCGACCCGCCACGTCGTCTTGGAAAACTTCCGGCGCGCAATATTGGGGGTCCGGATATCGCCGGGCTGATCGCAGGCAACCGAACCACAGCGAACGGTGAAGCCGATGCGCGACTTGTCATCGTGCGAATAGCGGATGCCGGCGGTCAGGCGGAAAGTCTCGGCGAGGTTATAGGTCAGCTGACCGAACCCGGCCCAGGATTCCGCGATCGTCGGATCCTGCGGGAAACCGAAAGCATAGCCGACCGTGCCCGGCGTCGGCGACAGCAGACCGAAGATGTGGAAAGCGATGCCCGATTTTTCCTTGAAATAATAGACGCCGGCCTGCGCCTTGAGCGGACCGTCGCCATTCGTCGACAGGCGCAGCTCCTGGCTGTTCTGCCAATAATTGCCGTCGAAGCGGTTGCGGAAGGCCGCAACGCCGGCGCCCAATATGGAAGCGCTGTCGGCCTGCCGCTCGAACTCGCGATAGGAGCCGAGATAATTCACCGTCACCGGACCGAGATCGTAGCTCAAGTCGGCGAGGATACCCCAGGTCGAATCGTCGCGCGCAATCGAACCGCCAAAGGGCGCGCGCAATGTCCGGAGCGTTTCGGAATCGCTGCTGTTCCCGACATAGACCGGATCGACCCCGCTCGTGGAAAAGCCGGAAAAGAAATTGCTCGTCAGGACCGAATTGATCGTCATGCCCTTGATCGACGAATAGTCACCGCGAAGCACCAGTTCGCCGTCGCCGAGGTCGAAAAGGGCGGAAAGGCGGCCCGAGATATTCTTCTTGTAGGGATCGAGCGACGTCGTCCACGCCGGCCCCTCGATCAAATAGCTGTCGCGCCGGTCATAATTGGCGGCGGCGCGGACCGCGATGCCGTCGCTGACCGGAAGATTGACCATTGCTGTGATCTGCTGCGTATCGAAATTGCCGTAGCCCGCATCGAGCGAGCCGCCGAACTCGCCGAGCTTCGGCTTGTTGGTGATGATGTTGACAAGGCCGGCAGTGGTGTTGCGGCCAAAGAGCGTGCCCTGCGGACCGCGGAGCACCTCGACGCGCTGGATATCGAAGAAGCTGACCTCCTGCGCCTGCGTTCGCGCGATATAGATGCCATCGGTCATGAAGGCCGCCGACGGGTCGCCCTTTTCGGTACCGTCGGTGCTGGTCACGCCGCGGATCGTGATCTGGAGGCCGTTGGAGCGATCGATCGACAGGTTCGGCACCTGCTCGGCCAGCGTCGTCGGGTTCGTGATCCCCGCCGACACCAGCGCTTCACCGCTGACCGCAGTCAGGGCGACCGGCGTTTTCGACGCCAGCGATTCGGTACGCGTCGCGGTGACGACGATGTCGCCGTCCTGCGGCGCTTCCTGCGCTTGCGCGAGCGCGGGCGACGCGATGAGTGCGACGGTGACGCAAAGACGAATTCGCAGACGATGTGCCATTGACTCTCTCCCTCCTGTTTTATCTTTGAACTCGATTACAGTTCACGTTTTCCGAGGGTAAAACCCATGCAATCGGCGGAGTCAAGTAATCGATTACAAATTTATCTTCAATCGCTTCATTTTTCTATTTGATAACGTTATCATTTGAGCTCCTGAGTGCGAAGCTTCCCCGGCGGCGGCTCAGCCCCTGTCCGCGCCTCCGGCAAAGTCGTCGAACGCCCGGTCGGTCACGCGGATGATGCGATCCGCGATGAACCCGGCACCCTCGCGCGCGCCGTCCTCGGGATGCTTCAGGCAGCATTCCCATTCGAGCACCGCCCAGCCTGGAAAATCATATTGCGCGAGCTTCGAGAAGATCGTGCGGAAGTCGATCTGCCCATCGCCGAGCGACCGGAAACGTCCGGGGCGGTCGATCCAGGCCTGATACCCGCCATAAACCCCCGACCGGCCGCTCGGCCGGAATTCGGCGTCCTTCACATGGAAGGCCTTGATGCGTTCGTGATAGAGATCGATGAAGGCGAGATAGTCGAGCTGCTGCAGCAGGAAGTGGCTGGGGTCGTAGAGGATGTTCGCACGCGGGTGATCGCCGACGGCGGCAAGGAAACGCTCGAAAGTCGCGCCATCGTGAAGGTCCTCGCCCGGATGGATTTCATAGGCGACATCGACCCCGACATCGTCGAAGGCGTCGAGGATCGGGCGCCAGCGGCGCGCCAGCTCGGCAAAAGCCTCCTCGATCATCCCCGCCGGACGCTGCGGCCATGGATAGAAATTCGCCCACGCGAGCGCGCCCGAGAAGGTGACATGGGTATCGAGCCCGAGATTGCGGCTCGCCTTCGCGGCGAGCAGCAGCTGTTCGGTCGCCCATTGCCGGCGCGCCTCGGGCTTGCCGTGGAGATGCGCGGGCGCGAAGGCGTCGAACAATCGGTCCTGTGCAGGATCGACCGCGATCAGCTGCCCCTGGAGGTGCGTCGACAACTCGGTGATCGCAAGGCCATGTTCGGCGAGCGCGCCGGTCAGCTCGTCGCAATAGTCGCGGCTCTCCGCCGCAAGCTCGAGGTTCACCAGCCGCCCGCCGGTCGGAAGCTGGAGTCCCTTGTAGCCGAGCCCGGCCGCCCAGCCCGCCATTCCGGCGAGGCTGTCGAACGGCGCTTCGTCGCGCTCGAACTGTGCCAGGAAGATCGCGGGGCCTTTTATCGTTCGCATGGGAAACCTTTCGGAGGGGAGGGTCAGGTGTGCGGCCCGGCTTCTTCGACCGGTTGCCATGTGCCGCCTTGCGCGGAGGATCGAAGCGCGGCGTCGACGAAGCGCAGCCCGCGCACGCCATCCTCGATCCCGCAGAGCGGCGTCTGCGCAATCGGGGTCGCGGTACGGATCGCGCCGGCGAAATCGCGGTAAATGTTCGCGAACGCCTCGATGAAGCCTTCGGGATGCCCCGCGGGAAGCCGCGTCGCGCTGGTCGCGAGCGGCCCGAGCCACGGCCCGCCCGCGCTGACGATCTCGTCGGGGCGGTCGGGCCAGCGCAGGTAAAGATGCTGGCTGTCGGCGTGCGACCATTGCAGCCCGCCGCGCTCGCCCCAGATGGAAAGGCGCAGATCGTTGCGCGCGCCCGCCGCCACCTGCGTCGCGGCAACCAGCCCGCGCGCGCCGCGCGCGAAGCGCAGCAGCAAGCTCGCATCATCGTCGAGCCGGCGTCCGGGCACGACTGCCGCGAGGTCGGCAAGCAGATGCTCGATCCGCTCGCCCGAGACATATTCGGCAAGGTTGAGCGCATGGACACCGATGTCCGAAATGCAGCCACCGACGCCGGTGCGCGCGGGATCGGTACGCCACCCCGCTTGCTTGTTGTCCCCCTGCTCGACCGGATCGGCCAGCCAGCCTTGCGGATATTCGACATGGACCCGGCGGATGCGCCCAAGGTCGCCGCGTGCAACGCGCTCGCGCGCCTCGCGCACCAGTGGATAGCCGGTGTAGGTGTAGGTCACGGCATAGAGCGCGTCCGAGGCCGCGACATGGCCCTGCAACGCCAGCGCCTCGTCCAGCGTCGCGGTCGCGGGCTTGTCGCTGATGACGTGAATCCCGGCTGCGAGCGCCGCGGCCGCGATCGGCAGATGCGTGTCATTGGGGGTCGCGATCGCGACAAGGGCGATGCCGTCGGGGCGACCCGCTTCGGCCGCGAGCATCGTCGCGACATCGGGATAGGCGCGCGCAGGATCGATGCCATATCCCGCTGCCGCCTCGAGCGAACGCGCATGGTCGCGGCTGAACACGCCGGCGCGCAGGCGCACTTCGCCATCGAGCTCGGCCGCCATGCGGTGCACCGGCCCGATGAACGAACCGGGGCCGCCGCCGACCATCGCCATAGCGAGGGGTTGCGCGGGCAAGGTCATGCTTCGCTCCGCGCCGCCGCCAGAGTGACAGGGGCGTAGCCCCCGCGCGACCGGAAGAAGAGGATGAGCGCGAGATAGATGGCGAGCATCATCACCGGCAGCAGCGCGACTTCCCGCAGCGCGCCCTTCTTGCCCTCGACCACCACGGTCTCGACCGCGCGCCGCTCGGCCTCGGGTGCTCGCGCGACCGATGCGGCGTCGAGCGCGCGGTACGATCCGAATACACCCTGCTTCGGCGCGGACAGATGGGTATCTGCCAGCCGCGTTTCGTGTGCCCGGTCATAGGCGGCGAGCCCGGCGGCGGTCGAACGGTCCTGGATCGTGCCGAGCAGGCTCGCGCCGACGATACCGGCCGCGAGCATCCCCGCGCCCGCCATGACGTTCACCGTCACCGCGCCGCCCTTGGGAAAACGCTCCGACGCCACGGCGAGGCTCGTGCCCCAGAAGAAACTCTTGCCGATGCCGTAAAGCGTTGCCGCCGCCAGCAGCGCCGCGCCGCTCGATCCCGCCATCCAGAACAGGCCGATCGCGGCGAGCGCCGACGCGATCGCCAGCGTTCCGAGCGGCGTCGCGACGCGCACGATCGACCCCGCGAACAACCGGATCACGAAGACGATCGCGGCGGTGTAGACGAGCACCCAGCCCGCCTCGATCCCCCAGCGTGCCAGTTCGGGCTCCATCAGCGACACGATCCAGCTGTCGGTGCTGAGCTCGGTGATCGCGAGCGGGATCATCACGAGGACGAGGACGATGTAAAGCGGATGCCCCGCCGAGCGGGCGTAGAGCGCGTAGAGCGCGGTGAGCGCCGCGATCGCGAAGACGACCAGCATCCCGGGCAGGTCGGCGACGCGCCCGATCTCGACGCACATCAGCGACAGGATCACGAAGGCGCTGACGAAGCCCGCCTCCTTCAGCATCTCGCGATAGGAAACACCGGCCGCGACGCGCTCGCTCACGGGGAAACGCTGCCCCCACAGCGCGATCGCATAGATGAGGACGGGGACCGCCATGATCGCGGTCTTCGCGCGCCAGTCGACATGCGCGCCGAAGGCGATGGCGATCACCCCGCCCAGCATCAGCCCGAGCGGCCAGGCTGCGTGCAGCCGGTTGAGCCAGCGCGGCTTGTCCTCGTGGTAGAGCGTTGCGACGAGCGGGTTGGCCGCGGCTTCGACCGCGCCATTCCCCAGCGCCATGACGAAGGTGCCGGCATAGAGCGACCAATAGCCACCCGCGGTCACCAATATGCCGAGACCGACGATGTGGCACACGGCCGCGAAGCCGAAGGCGCGGCGGAATCCGATCCGGTCGATCACCAGGCTGAGCAGCACGATGGTGATCGCGAAGGGCCACAGGCCGACGCCCAGCAATTCGCCCTTCTGGGTCTCCGACAGGCCGAAAGCGACGCCCCATTCGTCGACAACCATCGCGCGCAGCACGAAGCAGAAGGATGTCGCCGTGATCGCGGCGAAGGATATGCCGAAAAGCCGCCGCCGCGAATCAAAAGGTCCGTTCACCAACCCCTCCTCCTTTATGTAATGGATTACATTATGCACAGCGACGTTGAATCGCAAGGCCAATAATACTAAGCTTACCAACGCTTTTCACGATGAGAGAACGTTTTCCGAATGACAACGATCGCAGATGTTGCACGCGCGGCTGGCGTTTCGACCGCGACGGTGTCGCGCGCGCTGAGCAACCCCGACGCGGTCAGCGAGCCGCGGCGCAGCCAGGTGCTGCAGGCGGCGAAGGCGCTCGGCTATGCGCCGAACTATGCCGCGCAGAGCCTGCGCACTACGCGATCGCAGCGGATCATCCTGACCGTTCCCGACATTTCCAACCCCTTTTTCTCCGCGGTGATCCGCGGCGCCGAGGAGGCCGCCCTCGCCGCGCGCTACTCGCTGCTGATCGGCGACACGCATCACGACAGCGAGCGCGAGGAATATTATGCCGCGATGCTGACGCGCCGCGAGGCCGACGGCATGATCTTCCTCGGCCACCGGCTCGCGCCGACAATGATCGCATTGGTCGCGAAGCAGGGCGTCGAGGCGCCGATCGTCAACGGCTGCGAGTTCGAGCCCGGGCTCAACGTCTCGAGCGTCCACATCGCCAACGCCGTCGCGGCCGCCGAGGCGATGCAGCATCTTTATGACTTGGGGCACCAGCGGGTCGGCGTGATCACCGGCCCGCTGCTGAGCCCGATCAGCCGCGACCGGTTGAGCGGCGTTCAGGGCGCCGCGGCGGGGCAGCGCCTGTGGGATGAGGTGCTGGTGCGTACGGGCGATTTCTCGGTCGATTCGGGTGAAGCGCTGACCCACGAACTGATGGCCGAAACAAATCCTCCGACCGCCATCTTCTGCTTCAGCGACGAAATGGCGATCGGCGCGATCGCGGCGCTGCGCGAACGCGGTCTCGATTGCCCGCGCGACGTTTCGGTCGTCGGGTTCGACGACATCCGCTACGCCCGCGCCTTCCACCCCGCGCTCACCACGATCAGCCAGCCCAAGGAAGCGATCGGGCGCAAGGCGGTCGAGATGCTGCTCGCCATCCTGTCCAAAAAGGCCGAGGGCCTCGCCTCGATCACCCTGCCCCACGAACTCGTTGTCCGCGAAAGCACGGCGCCTCCACGCACCCGCTGAGGCCGCGGCCAGCCCCTTCAGAGCTGGCCGGCCTTGAGCCGCTCGACCGCATGATTGGCCGCGCGTGCCGTCAGCGCCATATAGGTCAGCGACGGATTCTGCGCCGCGGTCGACGTCATGCACGCGCCGTCGGTCACGAACAGGTTGGACACCTCGTGCGCCTGATTGAAGCCGTTCAGATAGGATGTCTTCGGATCGCGCCCCATGCGCGCCGTGCCCATTTCGTGGATCGCGAGGCCGCCCGGCGGGATCGCGGTGCGGATCGCCTGCACGCCGACCGCGCCCCCCGCGGTCAGCATCGCCACCGCCTCTTTCGATATATCCTCGGCCATCAATTTCTCGTTCGCGCCCCATTCGAACCGCGTGTTGAGGATCGGGATACCCCATTTATCCTTCTTCTGCGCGTCGAGGCTCAGCCGGTTGTCATAATAGGGCAGGCACTCGCCGAAGCCAGCGATATAGATGAACCACGGCCCCGGCTCGCGCAGCGACTTTTTCAGCGGCGCGCCGAAACCCGGCGTCATCGCGCCGCGCGTCCAGTTGCTCCGCGCCGCGGAACCCTGCAGGCCATAGCCGCGCACGAAGGGCGCATCCTTCTTTCCGACGTTGCGGAACCGCGGCATATAGAGGCCCGCGGGGCGGTTGCCGACGGGCAAGCTGTCGAGCATCCCCGGGACGATGCCGAAGGCACCGCCGCTCATCAGATGGTCCATCAGATAATGGCCGAGCACTCCGCTGCTATTGCCGATGCCGTCCGGATATTGCTCGCTCGTCGAATTGAGCAGGATCTGGGTCGAGCCGAGCGTCGACGCGTTCAGGAAGACGATCCGCCCGCGATAGGTCGTGCGCGTTCCCTTGGCCGAATCGATGACGCGCACCCCCGACACCTTGCGCGTAGCGGGATCGTGATCGAGCCCCTCGACGATCGCGTCGGTGACGACGGTGAGGTTGCCCGTCGCCTCGGCGGCGGGAAGCGTCGAGCTGATCGAGCTGAAATAGGATCCGGTCGAACAGCCGCGCTGGCACGGCCCGCAATAATGGCACGCCGCGCGGTCGCCCAGATCCTGCGTCAGGATCGCCGACGGCGCGATCATCAGCCGGCGGTCGGGATAGGTTTTTGCGATCCCCTCGGCGACATGCGCCTCGCAGCGGTTGAGCGGCATCCCCGGCTGGAAACGGCCGACGGGCGCCGTCGGCGCGTCATAGTCCGACTGCCCCGAGACGCCGATGAAGCGTTCGACATGGTCGTACCAGGGGCGGATGTCCTCATAGCGGATCGGCCAGTCGACGCCGTGGCCGTCCTCGGCGTTTTCGGTGAAGTTGATCGGCCCCAGCCGCGGCGTGACGCGCCCCCAGGTGAGCGAGCGGCCGCCGAGATGATAGCCGCGGATCCAGCTGAACGGATGCTCGGCATCCTGCCCATAGGGATGCGCGCTGTCGTTCACGAAGAAGTGGTCGGTCGACTCGCCAAAGGCATAGCAGGTGCGCTGGATCGGATAGTCGCGCTCATAGCGATGCCGGTCGCCGAGGTTGCGGAAAGGGAATTCCCAGTCGGCCTTGTGCTCGCCGACATAATCTTCGGGGGTGATCGACCGCCCGCGCTCGATGAGCAGGACCTTCAGTCCCTTTTCGGTCAGCTCCTTCGCCGCCCAGCCGCCCGAGATGCCCGAGCCGACGACGATCGCATCGAAATCCTGATTCGACATGGTGATGCTCCCGATCAGAAGGCGCTGAAAGGCGACAGCGAGTAGAGGATGAAGGAATCGGCGCGGTCGCCCGGTTTGAACGGCGCGTCGGGAAGATATTCGTTCGGAACCATCTCGAGCCTGAGCTCGACCGATGCGCCGAGCTCGCTCGTGTAGTAGCCATAGACGGTGAGCCGCTTCATCAGCACAGCGAAAGGCGTGCGGGGTCGCGCGCCCGCGCCGGGCGCCGCCATCGCCGCTTCGGCGGCGGCAAGCTGCTTGCCGAACCATGCATCCTTTTCGGCCTGCGCAAGCTCGGCAAACGCCTTGCCGTGCTCCGCCCGCGTCGCATCGTCAAAGGCCGCCATCCCGTCCATGAAATGCGCCTGCTCGGCCGGGTTGAACCAGTTCGTCACCATCATTTCGATGAAGCCGGGCACGTCCGCCGCCTTCGCTCCGCCGGTGTCGGTCGCGGGGATGATCGTTTCAGCAATCTCGGCGATGAGTCTGCGCGCGTCCGCAGACCAGGACCCTGGCGCCGCCATGGCAGCGCGCGCGCCGGGGGTTATCAACCCGACGCCGAGGAATGCGGCGAGCTTGAGCAAATCGCGGCGGCCGGTGAAGGCGCCGCCGGCAGTCCCGTCGGATGGCATTGACCTCTCCCTTGCTTATGTTATGATGATTACGTAATCGATTGCAAATGCCCGTGCAAGAGGATAAATCGATATAAATATATGAATGAGCGGCTCTCTGGTGACAGGATATGTAATCATTTACATATACCGGAATCCGGGATCAAAAAGGGATCGAGGATGAACAAGAAGGCTATGCCCGTAGCACGGATCACGGTCGCATTGACGACCGGCGCATTGCTGTTTGCGATATCGGGCGTCGCCGCCACCGGCGCCGACGCCCCCAACCCAAAAGCGCGCGTCGCGTTTCAGGCCTGCGCCGCCTGCCATTCGGACAAGGCCGGCGTCACCCGGCTCGGGCCGAGCCTCGCCGGCATCTTCGGCAAACCCGCGGCGCAGGCGAAGGGCTTTCGCTATTCCCCCGCGCTCGCCAAGGCGAAGCTGCGCTGGGACCGCAAGACGCTCGATGCTTTCATCGCCAATCCCAAGGCCGTCGTGCCCGGCAATCGCATGAGCTATCCCGGCGTTTCGGACCCCGCCAAACGCGCCGCGATCATCGATTATATGCAAGGCCTGCGCTGACAGCGGGAAAACGAAAACAAGACGGAAAGGGACAGGATTATGAAGGGTCGCCACATCGCACCGCTCCTGATGATATCGTCGGCGCTCGCGGCCGGGAGCGCGTCCGCCCACGACCACAGCGCGCACAAGAAGGCACCCGCCGCCGGCCAGTGCCTTGGCCTGCCGGTCGAAAAGATCGCGATCCAGACCTATGTCTTCGCCAGCACGCTCGCCGACATTCCGGTCCCCGCCGAATGGGACATGTTGCCGGTCGGTGAGAAGTTCGAGCGGCTGAAGCCCTCCTTTGCCAAGCTCGCCGGCGCGAAGCCCGACCCCGCGCAGCTCGAGTCGGTGCTCAGGCAGATTTCGGCGATCGGCTATCGCAATATCGAGGGCATGGACCTGATCGGCGGCAGCGACCCGGCCGCCTATGCGAAGCTGCTCAAGGACAATGGCTTGCAGGCGGTGGCGAGCCATACGAACCTCGACAAGGAAAAATGGCCCGCGACGCTTGCGGCCGCCAAAGCGCGCGGACAGCGCTTCATCGGCTCGGGGGGCTTCGGCGCGCCCGGGCTCGACACGCTCGACCATGTCCTCGAGACGGCGCGGAACCTCAACGCGCTCGGCGAAGCCGCCAGCGCCGAGGGGCTCACCCTCTATGTCCACAACCATACCGGCGAGTTCGACAGCCGCTTTCCCTATGACCATGGCGACGGCAAGCCGGTGATGACCAGCGCGTGGGAGATCGTCGCCGCGAACACCGACCCGCGCTTCGTCCAGTTCGAGGTCGACATCTTCTGGGCGCGCCTGGCATTCAAGCCCGACCGGCTCGACGACCTCCTCGCCTTCCTCACGAAATACCGCAACCGCATCGCGTTGCTGCACATGAAGGAACTTGCCGCGAACGGCGCGGTCACCGACATGGGGGCCGGGACGACCGACTGGCGCCGCGTGATCGAAGCCGCCGGGCCGCAGATCGCCTATTATATCTATGAGTTCGACTTCCCGTCGGACCCGGCGAAATCGGCGAAGATCGGCTTCGACTATCTGGGTTGCGGCGGGCGGAAGCAGGCTGACGGGTGAGCCACCGGTCGGGCTTGCAAAAGCATATTTTTGACGGACCCCTGCTCGGTCATTTCGGACGAGATTTTTTATTATTATTTTGCAATTCGTTATAGCGACGTGAACATTTGAGTGGGAGTGACGCCGTGGCCGCGGTCCATGTAGATTCCGCAAGGGTCCACGAATTCGTGGACATGGATGGCTTCCACGACTGGCTTGCGGCCAATCACGCCACCGAACGCGAGGTGTGGATCAAGATCCACAAGGTCAGGTCGGGCCTGCCCTCGATCACCGCCGAACAGGCGATCCACGCCGTGTTGTGCTGGGGCTGGATCGACGGCATCCGCAAATCCTTCGACGAAAAAAGCTTCCTCCAGCGCTATTCGCCCCGCGGGCCCAAGAGCGTGTGGAGCCAGATCAACATCGACAATGTCGCGCGCCTGACCGCCGAAGGAAAGATGACCGAACATGGCCTCAAACAGGTCGAGGCCGCCAAGGCCGACGGCCGCTGGGACCGCGCCTATCGCGTCAAGGGATCCGAAATCCCCGAGGACCTCCAGGCCGCGATCGACGCCGAGCCCGCCGCGAAAGCCATGCTGGCAAAGCTGACCGCGCAAAACCGCTTCGCGCTGATCTTCCGCCTGGGGGCCATCAAGACCGAAGCCGGGCGCAAGAAGAAGATCGCCGACCTCGTCGCGATGCTCAGCCGCGGCGAGACCTTCCACCCGCAGAAGGCGAAATGACGAGCGCCCACCGGGCGCAACCTTGACCAACCAGCTTGGCCAAGCTAATTTGCCCAAGCCATGACCATCCATGTCAACATCGGCGAAGCCAAGACGCGCCTGTCCGAACTCGTCGCCGCCGCGCTGCGCGGCGAGGAGGTCATCGTGCAGCGCGACGGCCAGCCCAAGGTTCGTCTGGTCGCCCTTCCGGAAGCCGAGGAAATGGACCGCGAGGCGCGGGCGGCCAAGCGTCGCGCGGCCTTTGGCTGCCTCGCCGAAAAATATGCGGCTTATCCGCCCGAAGCTTTCGACGTCCCCCCGTCGATGACCGACGAGGAATATGAAGAGCGCATCAAGCGCAAATTCGGCTGACCGGACTCCCGACCCTTCATGCAGCTGCTGCTCGACACCCACATTCTCGTCTGGCTCGTTCTCAACGACAGGCGGCTGACCGACGCGCAGCGTGAGGTGCTCGAGGAACCGGACAACGAGCTTATGGTCGGCCCGACGGTCACCTATGAATTGACACATCTCCAGCAAAATAACCGGATACCGCTCAGCGAGCCGATCGATCGCCTTCAGCAACTCGTGGGCTTTACGCTGGTTGACCTTCCTCACGGCATTTGGCGCGCGGTTGCCGGCCTTCCGGACATCCACCGCGACCCGCTGGACCGGCTGCTCGTCGCCCATGCGCTGACGGCCAAGATGACATTGATCACTGCCGATGCCAATATCCGGCGCTATCCGGTTGCCTGCATCTGACTGCGACAAAGCGAGGGAGGCCATGCTGAAAGTCGTCACCGCCGCCGCGTTGCTCATTCTCGCCGCCTGCTCCTCACCCGAACCCGGCACCGGACCCGTACAAAAGGCCGCAGATCCCGCGCCGGTCGCACGCGATACGCCGCCTCCGAAACCTCCGCTGCCGAAGCCGGGACTCGCCGTCCTGTTATCGCCTGAAGGACTGGTTGCCGCGGGACGGCTGCTGCGCTTCGGCATCCCCCGCGCCGAAATCGAGCGCGCGATCGGCGCGGCGCAGGGTACGATCGACCGCGGCAGCAGCAGCGAATGCGGCGCCGGAACGATCGATTTCACCAGCTACAAGGACGGCCTCCAGCTCACCTTCCAGGACGGCAAATTCGCCGGCTGGACAATCAACGCCGCCGCCTCACCGCTGAAAACCGCAAAGGGGATCGGGATCGGCTCGACACGGCAGGAACTCGACGCCGCCTATAAGGATTTGACCGTCGAGGAATCGTCGCTCGGCCTGCTGTTCAGTTCGGGCAACCTCACCGGCCTGCTCGACATCGACGGGATCGAGGGGCTGGTCACCGACATCTGGGCCGGCACCGTCTGCCTGATCGACTGAGCGAGGGACGTATATGACCAACCGAATCGAAACCGACGCCTCGGGCGGCTGCCAGTGCGGCGCGGTGCGCTATCATGTGACCGCGGTGCTCGACACCTCGCACATCTGCCACTGCCGCATGTGCCAGAAGGCGGCGGGAAATTTCTTCATCGCGCTGATCGGCGTCCCGCGCGACGCGATCAGCTGGACGCGCGGCAAGCCCGCCACCTTCGCCAGCTCGGACAAGGCCGCGCGGGGTTTCTGCCGCGACTGCGGCACGCCGCTCACCTATGATTATCACGAAAGCCGGCATATCAACCTGACGACCGGTTCCTTCGACGACCCGTCTTTATTCCCGCCGCGCGTCCAGTTCGGAGCCGAAGGCCAGCTGCCGCTGTTCGAAGCCCTGCCGATCCCGGCCGAGGGCACGACCGAGGAGACGATGGCCGCCTATGTCGGCGCGATCAAGGCGAGCAACCACCAGCATCCCGATCACGACACCGACCGCTGGCCGGAGTGAGTCGTCCCGCCAGATTCCGCTAAGCCGTGCCGCGCGCCTGTGATACGCCTCGCCCCGTAAGGACGGGGAGAGGTCCATGGCGACAAAGGAAGCCGCCCGCGCGAGCGGCGCGCGCATCACATGGGTGGTCGCGCTGATCGCGCTGTCGGTGCTGCTCAACTATGTCGACCGCGGCGCGATCGGCGTCGCCGCGCCGCTGATGAAGGACGAGCTGCAGCTCTCGGCAACCGGTTTCGGCATCGCCGTCTCGGCCTTTTTCTGGGTCTATGCCCCCGCCTGCCTGTTCGTCGGCTGGCTCTGCGACCGCTTCTGCGTCTACCGCGTCTTCGCGCTCGGCGTGACGATCTGGGCGATCAGCACCGCGCTCACCGGCTTCGTCGGCGGGCTCGCCTCGCTCGTCCTGCTCCGCCTGTTCCTCGGGCTCGGCGAGAGCATCGCCTTTCCGGGCAGCAGCAAGATCTTCGCTGCCGAGGTGCCCGCCGAACGCCGCGGCATCGCCAACGCCTCGGTCTCGGCCGCGCTCGCCTTCGGCCCCGCATTGGGCGTGCTGTTCGGCGGCGCGATCCTCGGCGAATGGGGCTGGCGCGCGGTGTTCTGGTTCTTCGGCCTCGCGACCCTGCTGTGGCTGATCCCCTGGCAGATCGTCGCCGCGCCGCTTCGCGCGCAGAGCATCGCCGCGCCGCCGGCCGAGCGCGTGTCGATGGCGCGCCTGCTGCGCGTGCCCACGCTGTGGCGCATGGGGCTCGTCCATTTCCTCTCGAACTACGGCTTTTATTTCCTGCTCGCCTGGCTGCCGCTCTACCTGGTGGGCACACGCGGCTATTCGATCGGCGAGATGACGATGCTCACCACCTTGAGCTTCACGACGCAGGGCGTCGTCGCGCTCGCCGCGGGGTGGCTCTCCGACCATATGGTCGCGCGCGGCCAGCACGAGGGCGAGCTCCGCCGCTGGCTGATGATCGCCGGCCAGTTCGCCACCGCCGCCGCGATCGCCGGGATCGCGGTCGCGGACGGCGCCGCGACGCTCGCGCTGTGGCTCGTCGTCGCGGGGATCGGCACCGGCCTCATCGCGACCAACCTCTTCGCGATCGGCCAGATTTTCGCCGGCCCGCGCGCGGCAGGCAGCTGGGTCGGGGTGCAAAATGCGCTCGGCAATATCTCGGGCATCGTCGGCCCGGTGATCACCGGCCTGATCGTCGACTATCTCGGCGGCTATGGCTGGGCCTTCGCCGCCGCCGCCGCGATGGCCGCGCTCGGCGCGCTCCTGTGGTGGACGATCATCCCCGACATCCGCCAGATCGAGGCCTGACTTCGCCTCAAAGCATCGCCGCCTTGCCGCGCCCCATCGCCAGCCCGGCGATCGCCGCGCTGGGGGTCAGGCCGAAGGCGCGGCGGAACATGCGCGAGAGATGCGCGGTGTCGGCGAACCCCGCGTCCATCGCCGCGGTGCGCACCAGCGCACCCTCGGCCATCGCCTGCGTCGCATGCTGGACCGCGAACCACAGCTTGAATGCGCGAAAGCTCTGCCCCGTCGCCGCGCGGAAACAGCGCAGCGCACGCGTCCGCTCCATGCCCAACCGGCGGGCGAGCTCGTCCTGCGTCATCCGCGCCATCGGGTCGGCATAGATCGCGCGCACGACCGCCGCGACTTCGCCGGGTGGCACCGCCGCGAACGCCAGTCGGCTGCGCAAATCCGCCACCGCCGAAGCATCGCCCTGCATCGCTTCGTCCGCCGCCTGCGCGAGCTTGCCCGTCAGCGCCTGCCCCAGCGGCGCGTCGAACGGAAAGGCCAGCCCGTTCAGGTACAACACGTCGGCGCCGCGCTCGGCAAAGGCGACACTATGCACCACCCCCGGCCGCACGAGCAGCATCTCGCCCTCGATGCGCACCCCCTCGCGCTCCAGCCGCACCGGCCCGGTGCGCCCGACCAGCAGCGCGGTCACGTCATTGGCATGCGCCGCGAGCGCGCGGCTCCCCACCGGGAAACGCGCGGCGAGGAAGGGCGAGATCGGGTCGGGCATCGGCGGCGACTATCCTCCTCCGGCCGCCCTTGCGCAAGCGAGGGCGGTCAGCGCGCGATCCCCGCGCGGGCGAAGGCCGCCGCCATCGCCTGCGCATCGGGGTACACATCCTTGCTCACCACCTCGCCCGCGGCGTTGACCATGACGACATCGACCATGTCGACGTGCGCGACGAACACTTCGCCGCCCGCCAGCGGCAGCGTCAGCACCATCGTCCAGTCGAAGATCCAATAATCCTCGCCATGGACCCGCCGCCCCTCGATCATCGAAAAATCATAGGTCGCGAATAGAGCCCGGCAATGGTCGCGCAGCGCGTCGCGCCCCTCGACCGGCGGCGACCCGTCGTGCAGCAGGAATATCGTGTCGCGCGAATGGAGCGACGCGATCAGCTCGGGATCCTTCGCCTCCCATCCGACATGATAGCGTTCGAACAGCGCCTCGGTCGGCAGGATCTTTTCGGGCGGCACGGCGGCGGCAACGGACATCGGCTTTCTCCTTTTCGGCACGGCGATCCTACCGGGTGCGCTCGCGGGCGCGTTGAACGAACGTGCATTGCGCTCCGCCGCGATATCGGCTGTGGAGGCGTCCTCAGAATCGGAGCGCTCGATGACCCCTACCGCCACTATCCTCCTGCTCGGTTCGGGCGAACTCGGGCGCGAGTTCGTGATCTCGGCGAAGCGCCTCGGATGCCGCGTCATCGCCTGCGACAGCTATGAAGGTGCGCCCGCGATGCAGGTCGCCGACGGCTTCGAGGTCTTTTCGATGCTCGACGGCGCCGCACTCCGCGCCACGATCGAAAAGCACAAACCCGACCATATCGTCCCCGAGGTCGAGGCGATCCGCACCGAGATTCTCGCCGAGGTCGAGGCCGAGGGTTTCCACGTCGTCCCCTCGGCGCGCGCCGCGCAGCTGACGATGAACCGCGACGCGATCCGCGACCTCGCGGCGCGCGAGCTGGCGCTCACCACCTCGACCTTCGAATATGCCGAGACCCGCGAAGATCTCGCCGCCGCCGCCGCCCGCATCGGCTTCCCGCTCGTAGTCAAGCCGGTGATGTCCTCGTCGGGCAAGGGCCAGAGCACGGTCAAGGACGCCGCGGGCATCGACGCCGCGTGGGACTATGCCGCGGCGGGCATGCGCGGCGACCGCCTCCGCGTCATCGCCGAGGCCTTCATCGACTTCGACTACGAGATCACGCTGCTCACCGTCCGCCACAAAGATGGCGTGGCCTTCTGCCCGCCGATCGGTCACCGCCAGGAACGCGGCGACTATCGCGAAAGCTGGCAGCCCGCGGCGATGTCCGATGCGGCGCTGGCATCGGCGCAGGATATGGCGACCAAGGTCGTCGACGCGCTCGGCGGGCACGGCATCTTCGGGGTCGAGTTTTTCGTGAAGGGCGACCATGTCATCTTCTCCGAACTCAGCCCACGCCCGCACGACACCGGCATGGTGACGCTCATCTCGCAATCGTTGTCGGAATTCGACCTCCACGCCCGCGCGATCCTGGGCCTGCCGATCCCCGCGATCGACGTGCCCGCCGCCAGCGCCAGCGCCGTCCTCCTCGCCGACCGCGACGCGAGCGATTTCGCGATCAACGGGCTGGCCGAGGCGCTGACGTCGCCGGATGCGGACACGTCGGTAGACGCCCGCATCTTCGGCAAGCCGGTGACGCGCCCGTACCGCCGCATGGGCGTGACGCTGGCGAAGGTCGCGGGCGGGACGACCGACGAGGCGCGCGCCGCGGCGGTGGCGGCGGCGGGAAAGCTGGTCATCGAATATCGGTAGCGGAGCGAGCGTCGGTTGCGGGCGGTAGCGGACAAGAGCGATCCTCCCCCACCGGGGGAGGGGGACCACCCGAAGGGTGGTGGAGGGGCACGTGAGGTTTGCGTGACGTCGGACCGATATGCGCTTCATTTCCGGCGACGTCGCCGTAGCGAGCTACCTCACCGGCAAGGCCAACCGCCTGTGCCCCTCCACCAGCTTCGCTGGTCCCCCTCCCCGTTCCGGGGAGGATCGGGGAGGTCCGCTCACCACCCCAAACCAGCCCTCAGCATATTCGCTTCCCTCTCCCCTCACCCGCGCTAATCTCCTCCCATGCCCCGGCGCCCCGCCCTCCTCCTCCGCTGGCTGATGATCGCCGCCCTGCTGTTCCTCATCATCGGCATGCCGCTCGTCTTCCGCGACCAGTTCGTCGCCGCGAGCGACGCGATCCTCGCCGCCGCCGACGAGCGCCCGCTCGCCGCCGCGCTGTTCATCGTCGCCGCGCTGACGCTCGACCTCTTCCTCCCGGTCCCCAACGGCGTTACCAACACGCTCGCGGGTGCCGCCTTCGGCTTTGCGCTCGGCACGCTGGTCATCTGGCTCGGGCTGATGGGCGCCAGCCTCGCGGGCTATGCCGCGGGGCGCTGGGCGGCGCGCCCGCTCGCCAAGCGCCTGCTGGGCGCCGAGGACGTCGACAAGGCGCATGCCCTCGCCGAGCGCGTCGGCCCGGTCGCGCTGATCGTCTCGCGCCCCGTCCCCATCCTCGCCGAAGTGATGGCGATCGCCGCCGGGGTGTCGGCGATGGCCTTCGCCCGTTTCGCGCTCGTGATGGCGCTCGCCAATCTCGGCGTCGCGATGCTCTTCGCCGCGATCGGCGCCTCGGCGGTCGCGCAGGGCTCGTCGGCGCTGCTGATGCTCGGCGCGGTCGGCCTGCCGCTCGCCTTCTGGCTCGGCTGGCAGGCCATCGAAAAGTGGCGCGCCCGATGATCGTCCGCCGCCTCGGCCCGGCCGATATCGAAGCCATACGCGACCTCAACGCGCTCTACGCCGCAGCCTTCGAGGACCCCGAAACCTATCGCCGCGAAACCCCCGACGACGCCTGGCTCGCGCGCCAGCTCGGCAAGGAGGCGATCATCCTGCTCGTTGCCGAAGCCGAAAGCGGGATCATCGGCGGCCTCACCGCCTACGAATTCCCCAAGCTCGAAGCCGCGCGCAGCGAAATCTACCTCTACGACCTCGCCGTCGCCGAAGCGCACCGCCGCCGCGGTGTCGCCACCGCGCTGATCGCCGAGCTCCAGCATATCGCCGCCGACACTGGCGCCTGGGCGGTGTTCGTGCAGGCCGACTATGCCGATCCGCCCGCGATCGCGCTCTACACCAGGCTTGGTGTCCGCGAAGAGGTGCTGCATTTCGACCTGCCGCCGCGCCCGCGCGGCTGAGAGGAAGAAAGCGGGAACATCGCGCTAGGCCGCCCCGCCCGCCGCTGCTACACCGCCGCCATGTCCGAGAAGAATCACCTCTATCTGGTCGATGGCTCCAGCTACATCTTCCGCGCCTATCACCGCCTGCCGCCGCTGACGAACCCGCAGGGCGTGCCCGTCGGGGCGGTCTATGGCTACACCACGATGCTGTGGAAACTCGCGAAGGATCTGCACGACGCCGACGGGCCGACGCACCTCGCGGTGATCCTCGATCACAGCAGCCAGTCGTTCCGCAACGAGATCTACGATCAATACAAAGCCAACCGCCCCGAGCCGCCCGAGGACCTCCGCCCGCAATTCCCGCTGATCCGCGACGCGACGCGCGCCTTCTCGCTGCCGTGCATCGAACTCGAAGGTTTCGAAGCCGACGATCTCATCGCTTCCTACACCGAGGCCGCGGTGCGCGAGGGCTGGGACGTCACCATCGTCTCCTCCGACAAGGATCTGATGCAGCTCATCCGCGAACCCGCCGACGGGTCGCCGCAGGTCGACATGCTCGACACGATGAAGAATGTCCGCCTCGGCTTGGAAGCCGTGAACGAGAAATTCGGCGTCACCCCCGACCTCGTCGGCGACGTGCTCGCGCTGATGGGCGATGCCGTCGACAATGTCCCCGGCGTGCGCGGCGTCGGTCCCAAGACCGCAACCAAGCTGATCCAGGAATATGGCAATCTCACCGCCGCGCTCGACGGCGCGGAAACGATGAAGGCCAGCAAGCTCCGCGACAACCTGATCGAGCATCGCGCGATGGCCGAGCTGTCGCGCATCCTCGTCGAGCTGAAACGCGACACGCCGATGCCCGACACGCTCGACCAGCTGAAGCTCGGCGCGATCCCGCCGGCACCGCTCAAGCTCTTCCTCGACGAACATGGCTTCCGCTCGCTGTCGGCCAAGCTCGACACCGGCGTCGCGCCGAGCGGCCCGCCGACGCTGCCGCGCGTCGGCGCCGTGCCCGCGGCCGCCGGGGGCCCCTCGACGCCCACGCTACCCCCGATGCCGCCGATCGACCGCAATCTCTACGAGACGGTCACCACGGTCGAGGCGCTCGACCGCTGGATCGCATGGGCCAGAGCGGCGCATGTCGTCGCGGTCGATACCGAGACCGCGACGCTCGACAGCGTCACCGGCGAGCTCGTCGGGGTCAGCCTGTCCACCGGTCCGGGCAAGGCCTGCTACATCCCGCTCGGCCATGGCGGCACCGACATGTTCGCCGAAAAGCCGGCGCAGATTTCGATGGCCGACGCGCTCGGCCGCCTCCACGCGCTCTTTGCCGACGAGGCGGTGCTCAAGGTCGGGCACAACCTCAAATATGACATCGGTGTGCTCGCGCAGCACGGGCTGAGCATCGCGCCCTATGACGACACGCTGGTGATGAGTTTCGCGCTCGACGCGGGCAAGCATCAGCACGGGCTCGACGAATTGTCGAAGCTGCACCTCGATCACATATGCATTTCGTTCAAGGAAGTGTGCGGCACCGGCAAGTCGCAGATCAGCTTCGCCGAGGTCCCGCTCGATCGCGCGACGCATTATGCCGCCGAGGACGCCGAAGTCGCCTGGCGCCTCTGGAAACTGCTCAAGCTCCGCCTGCCTCTCGAAGGCGGCACGCGCGTCTACGAGATGGTCGACCGGCCGCTCGCGGCCGTGGTCGAGACGATGGAACGCGCCGGGATCATGGTGAACCGCGACTATCTCGCGCGCCTGTCGGGCGAGTTCGCGAACGAGATGCTGCGCATC
Source organism: Sphingopyxis sp. GW821-FHT12F08 (assembly GCF_058806755.1). Taxonomy (NCBI): domain Bacteria; kingdom Pseudomonadati; phylum Pseudomonadota; class Alphaproteobacteria; order Sphingomonadales; family Sphingopyxidaceae; genus Sphingopyxis; species Sphingopyxis sp. GW821-FHT12F08. The sequence continues at coordinate 144,313 of NZ_JBXAQA010000006.1, read as the reverse complement.
GAGGGCGAGATCCACGCCCTCGCGGGCCAGCCCTTCGCGATCGGCAGCCCCAAGCAGCTCGGCGAAATCCTCTTCGACAAGCTCGGCCTCAAAGGCGGGCGCAAGGGCAAGTCGGGCGACTGGTCGACCGATCAGAGCGAGCTCGAACGGCTCGAACGCGACGGCGTGCCGATCGCGCGCAAGATCCTCGAATGGCGCCAGCTGTCGAAGCTGAAATCGACCTATACCGACGCGCTGCAACAACAGATCAACGCGAAGACCGGCCGCGTCCACACCAGCTACAGCCTCGTCGGCGCACAGACCGGGCGGCTGTCGTCGACCGACCCCAATCTCCAGAACATTCCGATCCGTACCGAGACCGGGCGCCAGATCCGCGACGCCTTCATAGCCGCGCCGGGCCATGTGCTGATCGCGGCCGATTATAGCCAGATCGAACTCCGTCTCGCCGCGCACATGGCCGACGTCCCCGAACTCAAGGAAGCCTTTGCGCAGGGGCAGGACATCCACGCCGCGACCGCGATCGAATTGTTCGGCGAGGTCAACCGCGACACGCGCGGCAAGGCCAAGACGGTCAATTTCTCGATCCTCTACGGCATCTCGCGCTGGGGCCTCGCGGGCCGATTGGAAGTCACCCCCGACGAGGCGCAGGCGCTGATCGCGCGCTATTTCGAGCGCTTCCCCGGCATTTCCGACTATATCACCGACACGCTCGAAGGCGCGCGCGCCAGGGGCTATACCGAGACCTTGTTCGGCCGGAGGACCTGGTTCCCGCGCATCAAGGCGGCGAGCCAGAACGAGCGCGCGGGCAGCGAGCGCGCCGCGATCAACGCGCCGATCCAGGGCACCAGCGCCGACCTGATCAAGCGCGCGATGGCGCGCATGCCCGCCGCGCTGGAGGAGGCCGGCCTTTCGGACGTCAAGATGCTGCTCCAGGTCCACGACGAACTCGTCTTTGAAGCGCCCGAGGACAAAGCCGCGGCGGCGGGCGAGGTCATCCGCCGCGTAATGATGGGCGCCGCCGAACCCGCGCTGACCCTGTCGGTCCCGCTCGAGGTCGAGATCGGGGTCGGCAAGAGTTGGGGCGAAGCGCATTGACGATGCTTGCGCTGGCGGCCGCGCTGCTGCTTCAGGATGGTGCGGCGGTGGTCCCGCCGCCGGTGGTGGCGACCGCGCCGCAGCCCGCGGCACCCCCCGCGATCGCCGACGAGGATGTCCGGCTGTTCGCCGCGCTTAACGGCCGCAAGGTCGCCGGGCGCCCGGTCGGCGGTCCCTATCCGACCGCCGACAAGATCCTGCTCCTGACCCGCGACAGCCGCGGCAATCCCGAAATCGGGGGCAGCCTCGCGATGCCGGTGCGCCAGTCGCTCCCCGCCCCGCCCGCGGACACGCTCGCCATCGTGCGGCTCCACCAGCGCTCCGAAACCGTCGTCCCCGGCCCGACCGCCGACGACCTCGCCTTCGTCGCCGCGAACCGCATCCCGCTCTTCGTCATCGGCGAATGGGCGCGCCCCGCGCCGATGTGGGAGGTCGCGTGGCAAGGCGACGCCGTGCGCTACCGCGTGATCGGCGACGTCGGCGAGATCGGTCCCTGGCAGGACTAGCGCTCGCTCGCCCCGCTGCGGCGCCCGGCCGCGCGCAGCGCCCTTTCCCAACCGCGCAATTGCGACTATGACGCCTGCGTGACGTCTGGCTGACACAGATGTGACAGCCAGCGACGAAAGGCCCTTGATGAGCAGCAACCCCCGGCAGGCTCCCCCTGTCCGCATCCAGCAGAATATCCTCGCGCGCGGCGAACGCCGTGTCCTCAACTGGATCTGCGCGCGCCTTCCGCAGTGGGTCACGCCCGACCAGCTCACCACCTTGGGCTTCCTCGGCGCGGTGATGGTCGCGATGGGGTACATGCTGAGCTGGCTGAACCCCGGCTGGCTCGCGCTGTCGATCACCGGCTATGTCGTCAACTGGTTCGGCGACTCGCTGGACGGCAGCCTCGCGCGCTGGCGCCGTATCGAACGGCCATCCTACGGCTATTTCGTCGACCATAGCGTCGACGGCCTCGCGACCTTGCTGATGGTCGGCAGCATCGGGCTCAGCCCTTACATGCGCTTCGACGTCGCGTTGCTCGGGGTGATCGGTTATCTGTTGCTCTCGATCCACAGCTTCCTCGCGGCCAAGGTCGTCGGCGAATTCCGCCTCTCGTACATGGCGGGCGGGCCGACCGAGCTTCGCCTGATGCTGATCACGATGACCGCGCTGATGCCGGCGATCGGCGGTGCCGACATCAACGGCACCAATTTTTCGCCCTTCGACCTGTTCGGCATGGTCGTCTCCAGCGTGCTGATCACGCTGTTCGTCACCCAGAGCTTCGCGCTCGCGCGCAAGCTCGCGGGCCGTCGCGACTGATTCCATTCGCCTTTTCGCGCCCGTTGCGGCGACAAGCGCGAAAGGGAAGGCGACGCATTTCGAGGCTCGATGATATTCGACGCCGTAGCCCCGAGCCTGTCGAAGGGCGCTTCTCGGAGAGGTACCCTTCGACAGGCTCGGGGCTACGGTTCAGAAATTAGCGTTAGCTGCGCGCCCGCGCTTGCCGGTACGTCCCGAGCAGGCGCAGCGTCTTGGTCTGGAAATCCAGCTCCTCGAGCGCCCGGTCGATCCGCTCCTCGCCCGGCGCCCCGACGATGTCGGCGTAGAAGGTCGTCGCGGTGAAACTGCCGCCGACCTGATAGCTTTCGAGCTTGGTCATATTGACGCCGTTGGTCGCAAAGCCGCCGAGCGCCTTGTACAGCGCGGCCGGAATGTTGCGCACCTCGAAGATGAAGGTCGTCATCAGCGGCACGCCCTGCGGCAGTTCGGGGAGCGGCGCGCGCGCCAGCACGACGAAGCGCGTCATATTATGGTCGGCATCCTCGATCCCCATCTCGTGCAGGCGCAGCCCGTAAAGCTCGGCGGCATGCGGCGGCGCCAGCGCGGCGAGGCCGACCTCGTCGCTGTCGGCGACCCAGGCGGCGGCACCCGCGGTGTCGCTGTGCGCGACGGGGTCGATCTTGTTGGCGCGCAGCCATTTGCGGCACTGGCCCAGCGCCTGCTCATGGCTCATCGCGCGCGTCACCGGGCCCAGGTCGCGGCTCATCAGCCCGTAGCGGATGCGCAGGAAATGCTCGCCGACGATCGACAGCCCCGATTCGGGCAGCAGGAAGTGGATGTCGGCGACGCGGCCGTGCAGGCTGTTCTCGATCGGGATGATCGCGCGGTCGACGCGCCCGTCGCGCACCGCCTCGATCGCATCCTCGAACGAATAGCAGGGCAGCGGCAGCGAGTTCGGGTCATATTCGCGCGCGGCAAGGTCGCTGTTCGCCCCCGGCGCCCCCTGAAAGGCAAGGCCGCGCGCGGGTTCGGCGAGCGCCGCCGCCTTCATCTCGTCGACCAGTGCCTGCGCCGATGCCGAATAACTGCCCATGTCCGCCCTTCCGAAGTGCGCGGCGGCGCATAGCGGTGCAGCGCTTTATACGCAACCGGCGCACGCTCCTTTTCATCCCCTTGCGCCGCCGTCGCCGCGCCAGTAAGGGAGCGACCAAATCAGATATGCGTGCCCACAACGGGCGCCAGCGAACGGGGCTGCAAAGCATGGACAACCGCAACAATACCATCGCCGGCTGGGTGCTCTTCGCGGGCATCTGCGCGCTCGGCCTGTCGATCGGCACCGGCATGCTGTCGGCCAGCCACGCCCCCGAACAGCCAGGTTTCGTGATCGAAGACACCGAATCCGCCGCCGGCGGCGGGGCGGCCGCGGTGCCGCTTCCCAACTTGCTCGCCGCCGCCGACGCCGAAAAGGGCAAGGCCGTGTTCGCGAAATGCGCCGCCTGCCACACGATCGACCAGGGTGCCGCCAACGGCATCGGCCCGAATCTGTTCGGCGCGCTCGGCAAGCCGCACGGCCATGTCCCGGGCTTCGCTTATTCGGCGGCGCTCAAAGGCGTTCCCGGCAACTGGGACTTCGCCGGCATGGACGCGTGGCTGACCAAGCCCAGCAAATATGCGCCGGGGACGAAGATGTCCTTCGCCGGTCTCGGCAGCGCCGAGGATCGCGCGAACCTGATCGTCTATCTCAACAGCATGGGTTCGAACCTGCCGCTGCCCGCGCCCGAAGCCGCCCCGGCCGCGGGCGAAGCCCCAGCGGAAGGCGCCGCGCCTGCCGAGGGTACCGCCCCCGCCGACAAGGGCGCGGCGGCTCCCGCCGAAGGCGCAGCCGCTCCGGCCGCTGCGCCGGCCCCGGCCGAAGCCAAGAAATAATGCGCCGCGCACCCGTCCTGCTGGCGGGCGCGTTGCTGCTCGCCGGTTGCGGCAAGGCGGATCAGCCCACGGGCGAGACCGCCAGCGGTAGCGACGCGCCCGCGGCGACGGTCGAGCCCACTGCCGCGATGGGCGAACAGGTCTTCAAGCGCTGCGTCGCATGCCACACGATCGACAAGGGCGGCGCCAACGGCATCGGCCCCAACCTCCACGGCGTGGTCGGCCGCGCGGTCGCCTCGCACGCGGGGTTCAGCTATTCGTCGGCGATGAAGGCCAAGGGCGGTACCTGGGACAGTGCGGCGCTGGATACCTATCTCGAGGCCCCGACGAAGGCGCTCCCCGGCACGCGCATGGCCTTTGCCGGGGTCTACGACCCCGCCGACCGCAAGGCGCTGTTGCTGTATCTCGAGGCGCAGAAATAGACTTCCAGATTCTCCCCACGCGCAGCGATGGGGAAGATCTTCCGCCTCAATGCCCCTCGTCGACTTTGGCGTAGAAATCCTGGACGATCTTCCACGCCTCTTCGGCGGTCTCGACGAAGTGGAACAGCGACAGGTCGCGCGCGCTGATCACGCCTTCCTCGACCAGCGCGTCGAAATTGACGACGCGGGTCCAGAACTCCTCGCTGAACAGCACGATCGGGATCGGCTTGATCTTGCCGGTCTGGATCAGCGTCAGCAGCTCGAAGGTCTCGTCGAACGTCCCGAAGCCGCCGGGGAAGACGCACACCGCGCGCGCGCGCAGCAGGAAGTGCATCTTGCGCAGCGCGAAATAGTGGAACTGGAAGCTCAAATCGGGGGTCACATAGCGGTTCGGCGCCTGCTCGTGCGGCAGCACGATGTTGAGCCCGACCGATTCCTTGCCTTCGTCGTCGGCGCCGCGATTCGCCGCCTCCATGATCGACGGTCCGCCCCCCGAACAGACGACGAAGTTGCGGCAGCCGTTCTCATCGGGCGGCACCTGGCTCGCGATCCGCGCCAGCTTGCGCGCTTCCTCATAATATTTGGACTTGGCCGCGAGCCGCTCGGCGATGCGCTGTTCCTCGGGAGTGCGCGCGGCATCGAGCACCGCCTGCGCGGCATCGGGCGCCGGGATGCGCGCCGAGCCATAGACGACGAGCATCGACTCGATCTTCGCCTCGTCGAGCATCAGCTCGGGCTTGAGCAGCTCGAGCTGGAAGCGCACGGGGCGCAAATCCTCGCGCAGCAGGAATTCGGTGTCCTGGAACGCCAGCCGATAGGCCGGGCTCTGCGTCTGGGGGGTGGAAACCGCCTGCTTGGCGAATTGCGCGTCGTCCTTGGCCTTGTGGAAACGCGAACGATGGGGTTGTTTGTCGGTTGTCATTGGCGGACGGCTACCCGTTTGGCGCGTCTTTGCCAAGTCGGGGTGCCTTCGGATCCTCCCCATCGCGCAGCGCTGGGGAGGGGGACCGCGCCCGAAGGGCGTGGTGGAGGGGTTTCGACGCCGGCGCTATTACCCCTCCGTCAGCGCTTCGCGCTGCCACCTCCCCTTGGCTTCGCCATGGGGAGGATCGTCAGCTATCGGCAATAGCCATTCCCGCTCATATCCATGTGGAAATGATTATAATGGGCCGCATTATAATCGGGGCTCAGCACCGTCCCGAAACGCCGGCACGCCGATTTGTGCAGCGCGCGCAGGAAGTCCTGCGAAGCCTTGTCGCCCGTCCACCCACCGTCCAGCATGATCCGCCGCCCGTCGGCGAGCACAAAGCCCGACACGTCGATCGCGTTCGAATAGGCGTGCTGCGACAGCCGCCCCGATCGCCCGCCATAGATGTTGCGGCAGCTGTAGGTGCCGAAGGTCTCGATCTTCACGACCTCCTGCCCGAAATATTTGCGCGCTGCGGGGCGCACCGCATAGTGCGCCCACGCCGCGAAGTTGCGCGCCAGCGGACAGGTCATCGCGCCCAGCCCCGACACCGGCGTGCCGATGTCGAGCAATTTCACCGAATCGATCGAGCTGCATCCGCCACCATGATCCTGGTTCGGCAGCGGGGTGAATTTTACCCCCGCCTGCTTCAGGTCGACCGCGCATTGCTGCGCCTCGGGGCTGTTGAACGAAGGCGTGCCCAGGGCCTGCGGCCGCTTCGGCGTGCTCGCCGTCGGCCGCTTTCCCCCGCCCTGCTTCATCACCTCGGGCGCGCCGAAGCACGCCGACAGCGACAGCGCCGCCGCGGTGGCGACGAGCGTCCGGAACAGGGGAAAAGAAGATTTCGCCATGGCGTCAATTTATCGACGATATGGTTAACAAGTCGCAAACCACAGCCCGCTTTGCGACCAGTTGCCGATGCCGGCGGACAGGATGCGAAACCGCGCCGGCGGCTTGTTGCGAACCATTATCAACATGTTGACCCTGGCGTCCTCCGCCTCTAGCTTCCTGCGCCATGTCCGCGCTGCGCCGCCTGTTGAATAGCCTGCCTCTTTTCTGGTTGCTGCTCGCCCTGCCCGGCGCGCTGATGCTCCATGGCTGGTCGACCGGCGCGATCGACACGATGGATATGCTCCATCCGACCGGCGAGACGAGCGCGCGGCTGATGATTCTCGCCATGCTCGTCGGTCCGCTGACCGGCCTCATCGGCCCGCGCCGCTGGCTGAGCTGGTGGATGCGCCGCAGGCGCTCGCTCGGGGTGGCCGCCTTTTCCTATGCCGTGGCCCATCTCGTTTTTTACGCCCTCGACATGGGCGACCTCGCCGCGATTCTCGACGAACTGCCGCTGCCCGCGATCTGGACCGGCTGGGCAGCGCTCGCGCTGATGCTGCCGCTCGCGCTGACGAGCAGCGACGCGGCGATGCGGGCGCTTCGCCGCAACTGGAAGCGCCTTCAGCGACTCGCCTATCCCGCGGCGCTGCTCACCCTTTTCCATTGGTGGTGGGTGCACAATGGCCTGGCCGGCGCACTTGTCCATTTCGCACCGCTCGCGCTCGTCTGGCTCGCCCTTGCCGCCAAGCGCGCGCGGCGCGCCGCCTCTTCCCCCCAGCAAGCCCAAGGAGCTTAATCATGCGCATCCTGTCCATCGGCCTCGGTCTCGGAATCGTCGCCGCCGCGATCGCCCTGCCGACGACGCCCGCCGCCGCCACCGGGGTGATCAAATGCAACGCCGGCCCGCAGTCGGGCTGGAAAAGTCAGGCCGATCTCGAAGCCAAGCTGAAGAAAGAAGGCTGGGAAATCCGTAAGAGCAAGCCCGACGGCGGATGCTATGAAGTCTATGCCACGCTTCCAACCGGCGAGCGCGTCGAGGCCTATTTCCACCCGATCACGTTCGAGAAACTCTATGTCGCGCAGCGCGGCAAAGTCCTGTTTCGCAAGGAAGGCTATTAATCCCGTCCGCGCTAATCATTTGACAAACCCGGCGCCGACCCTAAACGCGGCGCCGGGCCACGCGGTCCCAACGCCGCGCGAGCTCTCTGCAAGGAGAGACTATGATGAGTGAAGTGCCGACACCCGAATTGCGCCCTGCGCGCCCTTATTTTTCTTCCGGACCCTGCGCCAAGCCGCCGGTCTGGTCCCCCGAAAAACTGAACACCGAATCGCTGGGCCGCTCGCATCGCGCCAAGATCGGCAAGACGCGTCTGCAATATTGCATCGACCTGATGCGCGAGATGCTGCAGCTGCCCGATACCCACCGCATCGGCATCGTCCCGGGCTCCGACACCGGCGCCTTCGAGATGGCGATGTGGACGATGCTCGGAGCAAAGCCGGTCACGACGCTCGCGTGGGAAAGCTTCGGCGAGGGCTGGGTCACCGATGCCGCAAAGCAGCTCAAGCTCGATCCGACCGTCATCCGCGCCGACTACGGCCAGCTTCCCGACCTCACCCAGGTCGACTGGTCGAACGACGTGCTTTTCACCTGGAACGGTACCACCAGCGGCGTTCGTGTTCCGAACGGCGACTGGATCGCCCCCGACCGCACGGGCCTGAGCTTCGCCGACGCGACCTCGGCGGTGTTCGCCTACGACCTCCCTTGGGACAAGATCGACGTCGCGACCTTCAGCTGGCAGAAAGTGCTCGGCGGCGAAGGCGGCCATGGCGTGCTGATCCTCGGCCCGCGCGCGGTCGAACGGCTGGAAACCTACACCCCCGCCTGGCCGCTGCCGAAGGTGTTCCGCTTGGTCTCGAAGGGCGCGCTTGCTGAAGGCGTGTTCAAGGGCGAGACGATCAACACCCCGTCGATGCTCGCGGTCGAGGACGCGATCTTCGCGCTCGAATGGGCGAAATCCTTGGGCGGTCTCGACGGCCTCAAGGCGCGCAGCGACGCCAACGCCGCCGCGCTCGACAAGATCGTCGAAGAACGCGGCTGGCTGAGCCACCTCGCCGCCGACCCCGCCAGCCGTTCGAAGACCTCGGTCTGCCTGTCGGTCGCCGGCGCCGACGAGGGCTTCATCAAGAAGTTCGCGGGGCTGCTCGACGCCGAAGGCGCGGCCTATGACATCGCGGGCTATCGCGACGCGCCCCCGGGCCTCCGTATCTGGTGCGGCGCGACCGTCGACACCGCCGATATCGAAGCGCTCGGCCCGTGGCTCGACTGGGCCTACGCCTCGCTCAACGCCTGACCTCAATAGCCCTCTCCCCTTCAGGGGAGAGGGTTGGGAGAGGGGGATGACCCCCGCTCCTTTCCTTCATCAACATAGGGCCGGCGCAGAGACCCCCTCTCCCCGGCCAGTTTGGGGTAAAAATTACCCCGTAATTTTTAGGTCATGCCGGGGGCATGACCGACCACCAAACTCCCCTGAAGGGGAGAGGGAGATTAAAATGACCGCACCCAAAGTTCTCATTTCCGATAAAATGGACCCCAAGGCCGCCGCGATCTTCGCCGAGCGCGGCATCCAGGTCGACGTCATCACCGGCAAGACCAAGGACGAGCTGATCGCGATGATCGGCGAATATGACGGCCTCGCGATCCGCTCGGCCACCAAGGTCACCCCCGACGTCCTCGCCGCCGCGACGAACCTGAAAGTCGTCGGCCGCGCCGGGATCGGCGTCGACAATGTCGATATCCCCTCGGCATCCAAGCAGGGCGTCATCGTGATGAACACACCCTTCGGCAACAGCATCACCACCGCCGAGCATGCGATCGCGATGATGTTCGCGCTCGCCCGCCAGATTCCCGAGGCCAATGTGCTGACGCAGGCGGGCAAATGGCCGAAGAACGACTTCATGGGGGTCGAACTGACCTCGAAGACGCTCGGCCTGATCGGTTGCGGCAATATCGGCAGCATCGTCGCCGAGCGTGCATTGGGCCTCAAGATGAAGGTCGTCGCCTTCGACCCCTTCCTGACCCCCGAACGCGCGATCGAGCTCGGCGTCGAAAAGGCCGACCTCGACACCCTGCTCGTCAAGGCCGATTTCATCACGCTGCACACGCCGCTGACCGACCAGACGCGCAACATCCTCTCGAAGGAAAATATCGCCAAGGCGAAGAAGGGCGTGCGGATCATCAACTGCGCGCGCGGCGGGCTGATCGACGAAGCGGCGCTGAAGGACGCGCTCGACAGCGGCCATGTCGCGGGCGCCGCGCTCGACGTGTTCTCGGCTGAGCCCCCGGCGGCCGACCATCCGCTGTTCGGCGCGCCGAACTTCATCTGCACGCCGCACCTCGGCGCCTCGACCGACGAGGCGCAGGTCAATGTCGCGATCCAGGTGGCCGAGCAGATCAGCGACTATCTGCTCACCGGCGGCATCACCAACGCGCTCAACGTGCCCAGCCTGTCGGCCGAGGAAGCGCCGAAGCTGCGCCCCTATATGAGCCTCGCCGAAAAGCTCGGCAGCCTTGTCGGCCAGCTCGCGCACGACAATCTGACCAGCATCTCGATCGAGGTCGAGGGCGCCGCCGCCGAGCTCAACATGAAGCCGATCACCGCCGCGGTGCTCACCGGGCTGATGCGGCGCTATTCGGACAGCGTGAACATGGTCAACGCCCCGCACCTCGCACGGGAAAGGGGCCTCGACGTGCGCGAAGTGCGCCACGACCGCGACGGCGACTATCACACGCTCGTCCGCGTCACCGTCGCGACCGAGGCCGGCGACCGCTCGGTCGCGGGCACCTTGTTCAGCAACGGCGACCCGCGCCTGGTCGAGATGTTCGGCATCAAGGTCGAGGCCGACCTCGACGGCCATATGCTCTACATCGTCAACGAGGACGCGCCGGGCTTCATCGGCCGCATCGGCACGACGCTCGGCGATGCGGGGCTCAACATCGGCACCTTCCACCTCGGTCGCCGCGCCGCGGGCGGCGAAGCCGTGCTGCTGCTCAGCCTCGACTCGCCGCTGCCCGAACCTTTGCTGTGGCAGATCTGCCAGCTGCCGGGCGTGAAGACGGTGAAGGGTCTGAAGTTCTGACACCGCAAACGCCCTCCCCTTCAGGGGAGGGCAGCGAGACTTAGGTCCGGCGCAGCCGGCCTTAGTCGCAGCGGGTGGGGGCCAGCGGCCACGCGCTATCTCGCAGACCCCACCCCAACCCCTCCCCTGAAGGGGAGGGGCTTTCACTTGCGGCGCGCACCGCGTAGGAGAGCCCCCGATGCCCAAGCCCCCCGCCCTGCTGCCCGAAGGCCTCCGCGACCGCCTGCCGCAACAGGCCGAGGCCGCGTCGCGCGTCACGCGCGCGCTCGTCGATGCGATGCGCGCGCACGCCTATGGCCGCGTGTCGCCGCCGCTCGCCGAGTTCCGCGAGACGCTCGGCGGCGACGACGACCGTTCGGCCCGCGACCTGCTCCGCTTCACCGACCCGGTGTCGCAGCGTACGCTCGCGCTCCGCCCCGACATCACGCGCCAGGTCGGTCGCATCGCGACCTCGCTCCTCGCGCAGGCGCCGCGTCCCTTACGCCTCTGCTACGCCGGCCAGATCGTCAAGCTGCGCGCCAGCCAGCTGCGCCCCGCGCGCGAAATGCTGCAAGTCGGCGCCGAACTGATCGGCAGCGACGGCGTCGCCGCAGCGCGCGAGATCGTCACCGTCGCGATCGATGCGCTCGACGCCGCGGGCATCGGCCCGGCCACGATCGACTTCACCCTGCCCGACATCGTCGACCTGCTCGCCCCCGCGCTTCCCGTTGAAGCGTCGCGCGACGCACTCCGCGACGAGCTCGACGCCAAGGACGCCGGCGCGCTCGCACGTCTCGGCGCGCAGGCCTATCTGCCCTTGCTCCGCGCTACCGGTCCCTTCGACCGCGCGCTCGCCGACCTGCGCGCTTTCGACACCCGCGGCGTGCTCGCGAGCCGCCTCGACGCGCTCGAAGCCATCGCCGCCCCGGTGCGCGACCGCGTCACGCTCACCCTCGACCCGACCGAGCGCCACGGCTTCGCCTATCAAAGCTGGTTCGGCTTCCAGATCTTCGTCCCCGGCCAGGGCGATGCGATCGGCCGCGGCGGCAGCTATGCCATCCCCGTCGGCGAGGACCAGGAGGAAGCCGCGGTCGGCTTCTCGCTCTACCCCGACCCGCTGATCGACGACGGCCTCGGCGCCGAGGATATCGCCGAGCGCCGCATCTTCCTGCCGCTCGGCCATGATACCGAGCTCGCCGCGAGCCTGCGCGCCGACGGCTGGCAGACGGTGGCGGCGCTGTCCGAAAACGACGACGCACGCGCGCTGGGTTGTGGCTATGCGCTGGGCGCGGCGGGGCCGGTCGAGGCCTGAGGCACAACACATCGTCATCCCGGCGAAGGCCGGGATCTCACCCTATCGTCATACCGAACCGGCGAGATCCCGGCCTTCGCCAGGATGACGAATTAGCTAGAAATCGGCCTTCCCGAAACGCGGAATCCCCTGGTTCACCCCCGGCGGATCGAGCACGGTCACATCGAGTTCGACCGGTTTCCCGATCCACTCGGCCAGGCTGGTATGATCGGCCAGATCGTCGTCGGTCAGCGGATGTACCAGCGCGCGCAGCCCCGTCGCCGCGATTGCCCTGACCACCGCATCGCGATGCGACTTCAAAAAATGCACCTCATATTGCGCGATCGGGTGCGGCCCCGCCGGGCCGTCGGTCATCGCGCCGACGAACAATATCGCCGCGTCGCGCCCGAAACCCTCGCGCAACGCGACCGCCGCATCGCGCTCGGCGGGCTCGTAATAGATATGTGCATGATAGGGCGCGTCCGCGTCGCTCATTCGCCGTCCTCCTGTCCCAATACCAACGCCGGCCGCACGAACCCGTAATCGCCATGCCCCGGCCACGTCCGCCCGTCGGGAAAGCGCAGCTCGATCCCCGCGAGGTCGCTTTCGTCGGCGAGCCGCATATTTACCCCCATCACCCCGTTGCCGAAGCGCGCGACCGCATCGGGCGTCAAGGTGAAATGGGTGAGCGCCCCGCAGATGGCGCAAAAGCGCATCTCGGCCGCGGGCTCGGCCTTGTCGCGGCGCTGATAGACAGTCGTGGCCCCCTCGACGACGACCTCCGACGGATCGAAATAGCCCCAGCGCACCCCCGCCTTGCTGCAAAAGCCACAATTGCATTCGTTGACGAAGTCGGGCCGCCGGGCGGCTTCGATGCGGACGTCGCCGCAGTGGCAGGAGAGGCTGAGCATGGCGGGGTCATGGGGAATGGGGGCGGGCGGGGTCAAGGGGGGGGTGTCGGAAGCCGATCATCCCCCGCAGGGGGAGGATCGACAATCCCCCTACCCCCCAAACACCCGCTTCAACCACGCATCGACCACCCCCGTCGGCGCATAGCCCGTGTCTCCCAGACGCCGGTTGATCTCGGCATGCCCCTGCAATCCCTCGCCGGGGAAGCTGCCATGCTCGACCTTGCTCCCGCCCGCTTCGAGCGCCGCACCCAGCGCCTTCGCCTGCCGCACCCCGTCGGGCCGCTGGACATAGAGCAATAAAAACGCCGGCGCATTGGGCGCCCCCGAGTGCAGCGTCGGCGACAGCGCCGCCTGCCGCGCCGGATCGCTCCCGAACGCCTGTTTGTAGGTCGCCTGCATGATCGGCGGCCCGTCCTTCATCTGCGCGGGCACGTCATACGCCGCCCCGTCGATCGGGATCACCCCCGCTATGTCGGCGAAGGACAGCCCGGCGCGCTTGAGGTACCGCTCGTCGGTCCCCACCAGCGCGACCAGATGCGCGCCCGCGCTATGCCCCATCAGCACGATCCGCCGCCGGTCGATGCCCAGTTCGTCGGCGCGCGCCACCAGCGTCTTCACCGCCATCGCGACATCCTCGGCCTGCTGCTCGACCGCCGCTGCGGGTACCAGCCGGTAATCGATCGACGCGAAGGCATAGCCCTGGCCCGGATAATGTTCGGCCTTGAAACGCCCGGTCGCATTGTCCTTGCTGCCGCGCTTCCATCCGCCGCCATGGACAAAGACGACCAGCGGCGCCGGTCCTTTCGCACCGGCCGCGCGCCAGACGTCGAGCGTCTGCAGCGCATCGCTGCCATAGGCGATCGTCTGGCTGCCGGGCACTTTGGGCCCTTCGTCGGCGCCCATCCGCTGCATGATGCGATCGCGCAGCCGCTCACGCGCCTCGGCGAACGGGCCCGGGACGGCAAGGCTCAGGGCGACCAATGCCGCCACCCCAGCCCATGTCACAAATCTTCGCGCTCGCATCGCCGACAACCTCCGCTTTCCTCGTCGGCAGCAAAATTACCCGGCAAATGTCGCAAATCCGTCCCACTGCGCTTGCCTCTGCGGCCAAATCCGCTAAGGCCGCGCCGGGCCGGCGCTGGTCGTTTTTGGGCCCCAGTTCAGCAGGACAGCATCATGGCAAATGTCACCGTCATCGGGTCGCAATGGGGCGACGAGGGCAAGGGCAAGATCGTCGACTGGCTCGCCAGCCGCGCCGACGCCGTGGTGCGTTTCCAGGGCGGCCACAACGCCGGCCACACGCTCGTCGTCGGCAACCAGACCTACAAGCTGTCGCTGCTCCCGTCGGGCATCGTCACCGGCACGCTGTCGATCATCGGCAACGGTGTCGTGCTCGATCCCTGGGCGCTGCGCGACGAGATCGCCAAGCTGCGCGGCCAGGGTGTCGCGATCAACCCCGAGAATTTTGCGATCGCCGACAATTGCGCGCTGATCCTGCCCTTCCACCGCGACCTCGACGCGCTGCGCGAGACCGCGGCGGGCGCGGGCAAGATCGGCACCACCGGCCGCGGCATCGGCCCGGCGTACGAGGACAAGGTCGGCCGCCGCGCGATCCGCGTCTGCGACCTCGCGCATCTCGACAAGCTCGAACCCCAGCTCGACCGCCTGACCGCGCACCACGACGCGCTGCGCGCGGGCTTCGGCGAACCCCCGATCGACCGCGACCGCCTCAAGGCCGACCTCGCCGAAATCGCCGACTATGTGCTCGAATATGCCCAGCCCGTGTGGAAACGCCTCAAGAAAGTGCGCAAGGCCGGCGCGCGCATCCTGTTCGAGGGCGCGCAGGGCGTGCTGCTCGACATCGACCATGGCACCTATCCCTTCGTCACCAGCTCGAACACGGTGAGCGGCACCGCGGCGAGCGGCTCGGGGCTCGGCCCCGGTGCGGTCGGCTTCGTGCTCGGCATCGCCAAGGCCTACACCACGCGCGTCGGCAGCGGCCCCTTCCCGACCGAGCTCGAGGACGAGACCGGCCAGCGGCTCGGCGAGCGCGGCCACGAGTTCGGCACCGTCACCGGGCGCAAGCGCCGCTGCGGCTGGTTCGACGCGGTGCTCGTGCGCCAAAGCTGCGCAGTGTCGGGCGTCACCGGCATCGCGCTGACCAAGCTCGACGTGCTCGACGGCTTCGACAAGGTGCGCATCTGCACCGGCTACCGCCTCCGCGGCAAGATCCTCGACTATTTCCCCGCCCATTCGGCCGACCAGGCCGAGGTCGAGCCGATCTACGAGGAGATGGA
This sequence comes from Sphingopyxis sp. GW821-FHT12F08, assembly GCF_058806755.1. NCBI lineage: Bacteria > Pseudomonadati > Pseudomonadota > Alphaproteobacteria > Sphingomonadales > Sphingopyxidaceae > Sphingopyxis > Sphingopyxis sp. GW821-FHT12F08. Next base: position 129,191 of record NZ_JBXAQA010000006.1, on the reverse strand, counting down.
CGGCTGGCACGAAACCACCGCGGGCGCGCGCAGCTATGCCGACCTCCCCGCGCAGGCGATCAAATATATCCAGCGCGTCCAGGAACTGATCGAAACCCCGATCGCGCTCGTCTCGACCAGTCCCGAGCGCGAAGACACGATCCTGATCAGGGATCCGTTCAGCGATTGAAACGGATCCTCCCCGGAACGGGGAGGGGGACCAGCGAAGCTGGTGGAGGGGCACAGGCGGTTTGCCTTGCCGGTGAGGTTGTGTGCCGCAGTTACTGCCCTGGAAATAACAGCCCTTCCAGCTCATCGCCGCATAAACCTCCCGTGCCCCTCCACCACCCTTCGGGTGGTCCCCCTCCCCCTGCGGGGGAGGATCGCTTGCCGCCGCTTCCGCCCCAAAAAGGGAATACCCGCCCCCAATCCCCAATCGTCGCATCTTCGCGGCAACCCGGCGCAGTTCGCCTCGCTGTCACCGAACTGACTCGCAGCGTCCCTAGTTGGCGTGTCGATGACGACGCGCGACACCACGCAGCTTCTGGCCCGGCCGGACCTTTACGACGCGCTGCCGCGCCCCCTGCGCGAGCGGCTCGACGTCATCGCCTTCGGCGCGATCCAATGGCCGTGGCTGCTGCGCTCGCTATGGGGCGGCCGCAAGGCCGAAAAGGCCGCGCTGCTCGCCCGGCTCGACCTGCCCGCCGACGCGCTCCCCAATCTCGGCAGCTGGAAAGCCGACACCCGCTTCCTCTTCCACATCGTCGACGCGATCGAAAGGCTGCGCCCCGCGACGGTGGTCGAGCTCGGCTGCGGCGCGAGCAGCCTCGTCATCGCCAAGGCCTTGCAGAAATATGGCGGCGGGCGGCTGGTCAGCTATGACCAGCATCAGGATTTCGTCGTCGAGACCAGCGCGTGGCTCGCGAGCCAGGGCGTCGCCGCCGACATCCGCCACGCCCCGCTCGGCCCGCCGCCGGGCGACTGGCCGGGGCTCTGGTATCAGCTCGCCGATCCGCCGGCCGACATCGGCCTGCTGGTGATCGACGGGCCGCCTTGGGCGCTGCATCCGCTGGTGCGCGGCGCCGCGGAGTCGCTCTTTCCGCGCCTGACCGACGATGCGCTGATCCTGCTCGACGATGCAGCGCGGATCGGCGAGCGGATCGTTGCGCGGCGCTGGCGGCAACGCTGGCCGGACATCGATTTCGTCTACGACCGCGCGGGGGCAAAGGGCACGCTTATCGGCCTCAAGCGCGCCGTCTGACCCTGTCAGGCGATCCGGCGATAGCGATCGATCAGCCGCAGCCGCCCGACCAGCCAGATCAGCAGCACCAGCTGCACCACCCCCGTCGCGAGGATCAGCGCGCCATCCTGCCCGCCAAGCGCGGGCAGCGCCCGCGACAGACTCGCACCCGTCGACATCGCGATCGCGGCGCCGGCGAACAGCAAAGGCGCACGCATCCCCACCCCGTCCGAACGGCTCCGCCGCCATGCGACGATCAGCGCCGCCGCGCCGATCAGGAAACCGACTCCGTCGATCAGGCTCAGCACGGTCGGGTTCGCGAAAGGGTCGAACCCCAGCTGCATCGACCGCCAACGCATGAAGAGGAAGGTTGCGAGCGCGAGCCATCCCGCCGCCTTCAGCGTCTGGCGCAATCGCCCGGGCAGCGCCGCGCTCGCATAGGAGCGCGCAATATCCTCCACCGCGCCGAAGCGCCGCTCGGCCTCGCGCCGGTCGAGCTCGGGGTGGGCCTCGGCCATCTCGTCCAGATATTCGGCCAGATCCTCGCGCGCGCGGTCGGCGAGCCGGCGGTCGAAGCCGAGTTCGCGCTGCAGCGCGCGGGCATAATCGCCGCTCACACCGCCCGCGGGTCGAGGAAGGCGCCGACCGCGCGCGAAAATTCGGTCCAGCCCGTGCGGCGTTCGCCGAGCGCATCATGCCCCGCCGGGGTCAGCGCATAGACGCGCTTGCGCCGCCCCGACGGCGGATCGACCCAGTCGCTCGCGAGCAAGCCTGCGAGCTCGAGCCGATGGAGCGCGGGATAGACCGTCCCCTCGGGCAGGTCGAAATGCCCATCGCTTCGCCGCCTTATCTCCTCGATCACCGCATAGCCGTGCGCCGCGCCGCGCTCGAGCGTGGCGAGGATGACATTGTCGAGATGGCCCTTGAGCATTTCGGCGTTCATGCCGCGCTTTTACCCCTTGCAACGCTAGGGGTCAATCTATAACCTAGTGTCACTAGGTATGAAAAAGGACATCGGCGATATGCGCAACGATCGAGCAATTCCGACCGGCCCCGCCCTCTTCCTCCTCGTCGCCGCTGCGCTCGCCGCGATGGCGGGCGGCATGATCCTCGCCGACGGCGGCGGGGTCGAGGGGGTCCGCCTCGCGATCCGCGCCACCGCGCGCACTTCGCTCCTGCTCTTCCTCGCCGCCTTCACCGCCGCGGCGTTGGTCCGGCTCTGGCCGGGCGCCGCCACGCGCTGGCTGCTCCGGAACCGCCGCTGGTTCGGCCTCGGCTTCGCCTTCTCGCACCTCGTCCACGCCGGCGCGATCTTCCTGCTCCACCGCTGGCATCCCGAAACCTTCGCGCTGCTCGTCCAGCCCAGGACCTTCGTCACCGGCGGCATCGCCTATCTCTTCATCGCGCTGCTCGCCGCGACCTCCTTCAACCATGCCGTCGCCGCGCTCGGTCCGAAGAACTGGAAGCGCCTCCACACGGCGGGTATCTGGGTGATCTGGATCAGTTTCGTCTTCACCAACGGCAAGCGCATCCCCGCGAGCACGGCCTATGCGATCCCTGTCGCGATCCTCTTCGCCGCGCTGGCGCTGCGCCTCTGGGCCGCGCGGCGATCGCGCCGCGTCGCCGTCCCCGCCTGACCCCTTGCCCGGCGGCGGCGAAGGCGTAGGATCGCGCGATGCGCCGCTTCGCTTTCCTGCCCCTGCTGCTGCTCGCCGCCTGCGGATCGGCGAGCTCGCAGCCCGCGCCGCCCGCCGGGGCCAGGGCCGACCGCCTGCTCGTCGACAAGAGCGATCGCATCCTCATCGCCTACAGCGGCGAGCGCGAGATCGCGCGCTACACGAACATCCGCTTCGGCGATGCGCCCGAGGGGCACAAGCGCTTCGAGGGCGACGAGCGCACCCCCGAAGGCGACTACACCATCAGCGGCCGCAACCCGAAGAGCGCCTATCACCTGTCGCTGCGCATCTCCTACCCCAACGCCGCCGACCGTGCTTATGCCAGGGCGCAGGGGCGCTCGCCGGGCGGCGACATCTTCATCCACGGCCAGCCGGGCCGCTGGCCCGGCCCGACGCTGGCCACCGACTGGACCGACGGCTGCATCGCACTCGCCGATGCCGAGATAAAGCAGCTGTGGGACCTCGTCCCCGACGGCATCCCGATCACCATCCGCCCCTGAAGGAACCGCCATGCCGCGCCACATCCTTATCTTCTTCGGCAGCTACCGCCGCGACCGGCAGGGCATCAAGCTGGCGCGGTGGCTGGTCGATGCCATCGCCGCGCGCGGCGACAGCGCCGAACTGATCGACGCCAAAGCGGTCGACCTTCCGATGCTCGACCGCATGTACAAGGAATATCCGAAGGGCGAGGCGCCAGCCGCGATGGAGGAACTCGCGGGCAAGATCCGCGCCGCCGACGGCTTCCTGTTCGTCACCGGCGAATATAATTGGGGACCGCAGCCGGGGCTCAAGAATCTCACCGACCATTATCTCGAGGAATGGTTCTGGCGCCCCGCCGCGATCGCCTGCTACTCGGCCGGCTCCTTCGCGGGGGTGCGCGCGATGATGGGCTGGCGCGACATTTTGGGCGAGATGGGGATGGCGGTGATCTCGTCGATCCTGCCCGTCGCGCGCATCGGCAAGGCGTTCGACGCCGACGGCAAGCCCGCGGGCGACGAGGGCAAGCAGCTCGAACGGCTGTTCCCGCGCTTCGCTGACGACCTCAATTGGTGGATCGACGCGGCGAAGGCACAGCGCGCCAAGGTCGACCCGCCCTATTAACCCGATTTGAGCTCGCGCGAGAGCCTGAGGCTGGCGCGCCAGAAGAAGAAGGCCGGGATCAGCCCCAGCCATGCCGCACCATAAAGCACCCAGCGCACGCTCTCCTGCCCCGCGACCGGCGCCAGCGCGTCGGACAGCACCCCGAACAGGAACGGCCCCAGCCCCAGCCCGATCAGATTCTGCCCGAACAGCATGATCGACGCCGCGACGGCGCGCGCGCGCGGCTGCACCAGCCCCTGCACACAGCCATAGGCCGGACCATAATAGGCCGCGTTGAAGATCGTCGGCAGGACGAGCAGCGCCACCGCGATCCGCCAATCCTCCATATAATAGCCAAGGAACAGGATGGGTGCGGCGAGCGCCATGCCATAGGCCGGAAAGGTCAGGATGTGGCGCTTGTCGCGGGCGCCGAACTTGTCGGCGAGCTTGCCGCCGAGCCAGGTGCCAAAGGCGCCCGCCAGCCCGAGCACGACTGCCATCGACAGCCCCGCCTCGGTGGTCGACAGGCCATGGCTGCGGATGAAGAAGCTGATCGTCCACAGCCCCTTGCCATAGCCCAGGAAGGCGGTCACCGACGCCGCGATCAGGATGTAGACGAACGCGCGCGAGGCGAAGATTTCGCGCATCGCCTCGCCGGTCGACAGCGGCACCGCCGCCGCCGCGCTCGCCGCCGCTTCGACCGACCGGCTGTGCCGCGGCTCGCGCATCACGAACAACACGATCAGCGCGAGCAGCAATCCCGGGGCGCCGACCATCATCAACGCAACGCGCCAGCCGTAAAGATCGTTGACGATCCCGCCGATGATCAGCCCGAGCAGCGATCCGACCGGCACGCCAAGTCCGTAAAAGGCGATCGCCGACGAGCGCTTCGCAGCGGGCACACTGTCCGAAATCAGCGAGTGCGCGGCGGGCGTGCACCCCGCTTCGCCGACGCCGACGCCGATGCGCGCAAACAGCAATTGCACGAAATTCTGCGCCAGCCCGCACACTGCGGTCATCGCCGACCATATGGCGAGCGCGAGCGAGATCAGCCGGACGCGGTTCGTGCCTTCTTTGTCGGCGTAGCGCGCGATCGGGATGCCGAGCAGCGCATAAAAGACCGCGAAGGCCGGACCCGCGAGCAGGCCGAGTTCGGTATCCGAAAGGCCGAGATCGGCCTTGATCGGTTCGGCGAGGATGTTGACGATCTGCCGGTCGAGGAAGTTGAAGATGTAGACGATCAGCAGGATCCACAGCATCGTCCGCGTCTGCGCGGAAACACCATCGGCGGGCGGCGACCCGATGCCCTGCGGCGCGGCGGCTTTTTCGTTCATTCGTCTCTCCCGCCGCCAAGGGAGCAGCCGCACCGCAGCGAGTCAACGCCGTTGCGGTGCGCCGAAAATCACCGCTTGCAATTGCCGCTACGGCTGGCAGCTTTCATTCCATGCAAAAATATTCGCTGCTCGCCGCCGCCGCGCTCCTCGCCGTCGCCGCCGCTATGGCCCCGGTCGCCGCGATGCCGCCGCCGCTCCCCGAGGTCGAGGGCAAGGACGCCGCGACGCTGCGCGCCGAGATGGAGAGCGGCCAGATCTATGAAGGGCTGCTCGTGTCGGTCTACCAGGACCGCATCGGTCGACTCGACGACTACGGGCCCAAACTGAACGCCGTGATCGCGAACCTGTCCCAGACCGAAGCCTATGCGGAGGGGCAGCGGCTCTACGACGAGCGCAAGGCGGGCAAGGCGCGCGGGCCGCTGCACGGCATCCCCATCCTGCTCAAGGACAATATCGAGACCGCGGGTCCGTGGGCCACGACCGCAGGCTCGCTCGCGCTCAAGGACAATGTCACCGGCCGCGACGCGCCGATCGTCGCGCGGCTGCGCGACGCCGGGGCGATCATCCTCGGCAAGACCAACCTTTCCGAATGGGCCAATATCCGCTCGAACGATTCGACGAGCGGGTGGAGCGCGGTCGGCGGGCTCACCAGAAACCCGCATGCGCTCGACCGCAACAGCTGTGGCTCCTCGTCGGGCAGCGCCGCCGCGGTCGCCGCCAGCCTCGCCCCGCTCGCGATCGGCACCGAAACCGACGGCTCGATCACCTGCCCCGCCGGGGTCAACGGCATCGTCGGCTTCAAGCCGACCGTGGGCCTCGTCAGCCGCACCCATATCGTGCCGATCAGCCACAGCCAGGACACCGCCGGCCCGATGACGCTGACCGTCCGCGACGCCGCGGCGGTGATGAGCGCAATCGCGGGCAGCGATCCCGCCGATCCCGCGACGGCCGAGGCCGACACGCGCAAGGCCGACTATGTCGCCGCGCTGTCGGAGGGCGCCCTGAAGGGCAAGCGCATCGGGGTGCTGCGCGACCGCATCGGCGGCCGCGCCGATATCGCCGCGCTGCTGGGCGCGGCGCTGAAACAGATGGAGGGTCGCGGCGCGACGGTCGTCGACATCGCCGACAGCCGCAAGGGCCTAGAAGAATTGGGCGCCGCCGAGTTCGAGATCCTGCTGACCGAACTCAAGGCCGACATGGCGACCTATCTCGCGGACTTGCCCGCGAAGACCGGCCCCAAGACGCTGGCCGACCTCATCGCCTTCAACAAGGCGCATCCCGAGGAACTCATATGGTTCGACCAGTCGCTGTTCGAACTGGCGGAGACCAAGGGTGGACTCGACAGCAAGGCCTATCTCGACGCCAAGGCCAAGGCGGCACGCCTCGCCGGGCCCGAGGGCATCGACCGGCTGCTCGCGGCGCACAAGGTCGATCTGCTCGTCGGGGTCACCAACGGCCCCGCCTGGACCAGCGACCTCGTCAACGGCGATCATTATAACGGCCCCAGCGCCAGCCAGCTTCCCGCCGTCGCGGGCTATCCGCATCTCACCGTGCCGATGGGCGCGGTGCAGGGCCTGCCGGTCGGGATCAGCTTCATCGGCCCCAAATGGAGCGACGCCGATGTGCTCTCCGCGGGCTATGCCTATGAACAGGCGAGCAGGAAGCGCGTCGCGCCGACTTTCCGGGCGAGTGTGGGTCCCTGATCACTCGCCACGGGGTGGCTGTTAACGGGCGTTAGCGGACGAAAGCGATCCTCCCCGGCACGGGGAGGGGGACCAGCGAAGCTGGTGGAGGGGCACAGGCGGCTTGTCTTGCCGGTGAGGTGCTTCGCTACGGCGACGTTGCCGGAAATGAAGGGCTTATCAGTCCGGCGTTACGCAAACCTCCTGTGCCCCTCCACCACCCTTTGGGTGGTCCCCCTCCCCCTGCGGGGGAGGATCGGCAATGTCCGCTCCCCACCCCAAAGCCGCCTCTCAGCGCCGCCCCTGCCGCTTGCGCCAGCCCATCTCCTCAAGCTCGAGCAGCTCCATCGGCACATGGATCGTCCGCGTCGCGAGCCTTACCTCGACGAGGAACATCACCAGCGAGGCCAGCAGCAGCAGCATCGCCAGCGCGAACACCCACGCCGCCGCCGCGCCGAGGTTGAACCCGACGAAGGCCTGCGCGAACAGCAAGGCGACGAGCAGGCACACGACGATCCCGCACGCGACCGCCGACGCGATCGAATTGTTGATGATGTCCATCCGCCGGTCGACGACGCGCAGCTCGGCGACCAGCCGGTCATGCTCGTCGCCCTCGGTCTCACCCCATTGCTCGATCAAGACCCGCGACCGGTCGACGACGCGCGCCAGCCGCCCGGTAAACACGTTGAGCAAGCCCCCGGTTGCCACCAGCAGGAACACCGGCGTGACCGAGATCTGGATGATTTCCGCAATGGCGCCCAAGCCAGCGGCGGCGGACATCAGCCCCCGCCGCCCGCCGCGACCGACGGCGTGTTCACGCCGTGCATTGCCAGGAACTTGCGAATGTTGCGCGCGGCCTGGCGGATGCGCTGCTCATTCTCGACCATCGCGATGCGGACATAGCCTTCGCCGTCCTCGCCATAGCCGACCCCGGGCGCGACCGCGACCTTGGCGTGGGTGAGGAGCTGCTTCGAGAATTCGAGGCTGCCCATTTCCCTGAGCGCGGGGGGCAGCGGCGCCCAGGCGAACATCGACGCCTTGGGGCTCGGGATGTCCCATCCGGCGCGGCCGAAGCTGTCGACCATCACGTCACGGCGCTTCTGATAGAGTTCGCGGTTCTTGGCGACGATATCCTGCGGGCCGTTGAGCGCCGCGCACGCCGCGGCCTGGATCGGGGTGAAGGCGCCATAGTCGAGATAGGATTTCACCCGCGTCATCGCCGCGATCAGGCGCTTGTTGCCGACCGCGAAACCCATGCGCCAGCCCGCCATCGAATAGGTCTTCGACATCGAGGTGAACTCGACCGCGACATCCTTCGCGCCCGGCACCTGCAGGATCGAGGGGGTCGGATTGCCGTCGTAGTAGAGCTCCGAATAGGCAAGGTCGCTGAGCACCCAGACCTTATTCTCCTTCGCCCAGGCGACGAGCCGTTCGTAGAAGGCGAGATCGACCGCCTCGGCGGTCGGGTTCGACGGATAGTTGACCACCAGGATCGACGGCCGCGGCACGGTGAACGCCATCGCGCGGTCGAGCGCGCGCCAGTAATTTTCGTCGGGGGTCGTCGGCACGCTGCGGATCGTCGCGCCCGCGATGATGAAGCCGAAGGTGTGAATGGGATAGCTGGGGTTCGGCGCGAGCACGACGTCGCCCGGCCCGGTGATCGCGGTCGCAAGGCTCGCAAGCCCTTCCTTCGACCCCATCGTCACCACGACCTCGCTCTCGGGATCGAGTTCGACGTTGAAGCGGCGCGCATAATAATTGGCCTGCGCCTTGCGCAGCCCCGGAATGCCCTTCGACTGTGAATAACCGTGCGCGTCGGGCTTCATCGCCACTTCGCAGAGCTTCTCGATCACATGCGCGGGCGGCGGCAGGTCGGGATTGCCCATCCCCAGGTCGATGATGTCCTCTCCCGCGGCGCGGGCGGCCGCACGCATCGCATTGACTTCGGCGATGACATAGGGCGGCAGGCGCTTGATGCGGTAGAATTCATCGTCGGACATGGGAAACTAGAACAACTCCTTTGCGTATCGTGTCGATTGACGCGAGCGGCAATCTCGCCAGCCACGCCGCGGCTTGTTATAGGCATAATATCTCCACAGACCAGCGGGAACGAGCATGAACGAATCGGGCAGCAGCGACACGACCGACACGCCGAACCCCTTCCTGCCCGCGCCCGACGATCTGCAGCATTGGGCCAGCGTCATGGGCCGCGCGCAGCAGATGATGCTCGAATATGCGCTCGGCCAGGCGAACGACGGCAGGACAAGCGCCGCCGCGATGTTCGATCCCGGCAGCTGGCTCAGCAGCCCGGCGGCGCAGCAATGGGCCGAGCAATCTTCGAAGATGTGGGAGCAGGGCGTCGCCTTCTGGACCTCGCTCGCGACCTTGGGGCCCTCCTTCACCCCGGTTACCGACGCGCCCGCCAGTGCACCAAAGGACAAGCGCTTCGCCGATCCCGAATGGAGCGCGAACCCCGTCTTCGCGCTGATCCGCCAGACCTATGGCCTGCTCTCCGACCAGTTGCTCGAAACCACGCGCCAGATGCAGGGGCTCGACGAGGGCGCGCGCAAGAAGATGGAGTTCGCGGCAAAGAATATGGCCGAGGCCTTTTCGCCGACCAACCTCGCGCTCACCAATCCCGAGGTGATCAAGCGCGCGGTCGAGACGCGCGGCGAGAGCCTGCTCAGGGGCCTGAAGCACATGCTCACCGACCTGTCGCGCGGCCAGCTCAGCCACGTCGACCCCGACGCGTTCGAGGTCGGCGTGAATGTCGCGACCACGCCGGGCAAGGTGATCCACGAAACCGACCTTTATCAGCTCATCCACTATGCCCCGACGACCAAGGAAGTCTTCACCGTCCCGCTCGTCATCTTCCCGCCGTGGATCAACCGCTTCTACATTCTCGACCTCAACCCCGCGAAAAGCTTCGTCGCCTGGGCGGTCGAACAGGGACTCTCGGTGTTCATGGTGTCGTGGAAATCGGCCGACGCCTCGATGAAGGACGTGGTCTGGGACGATTATATCGCGGCGCAGGTCGATGCGATCGACACGGTGCGTGCGCTGCTGGGCGTCCCCGCGGTGCACACCATCGGCTATTGCGTCGCGGGCACCACGCTTGCCGCGACGCTCGCGATGCTGTCGGCCAGGGGCGAGGCGGACAAGGTCCAATCGGTCACCTTCTTCACCGCGCAGATCGATTTCGAGTTCGCCGGCGATCTCAAGCTGTTCGTCGACGAGAGCTATCTGGCGCTGCTCGAACAGCTCTCGGCGCAGGGCTATCTAGACGGGCGCTACATGGCCGCGACCTTCAATAGCTTGCGCGGGCGCGACCTCATCTGGAACTATGTCGTGAGCAATTATCTGCTCGGCAACGACTATCCGCCCTTTGACCTGCTCTACTGGAACGGCGACACCACCAACCTCCCCGCGAAATGGCACCGCCAATATCTGGTCGACCTCTACCGCGACAACCGCATGGTGATTCCGAACAGCTTGTCGGTGTGCGGGACCCCGCTCGACCTTCGGAAGATCAAGACCCCCGCCTATATCCAGGCGGGGCGCGAGGATCATATCGCGCCGCTCGCCAGCGTCTGGCGGCTTATGGACCATCTGTCGGGCGACAAGACCTTCCTTCTCGCCGGGTCGGGGCATATCGCCGGCGTCGTCAACCCACCCGCGGCAGGCAAATATCAATATTGGACCGGCGACAACGCCGCGACAACGCTCGCCGACTTTGAAGCCTCTTCGACCGAGACCAAGGGCAGCTGGTGGCCGCACTGGATCGGCTGGATCGAAGCACGGGACGGCGCAAAAATCGCCGCAAAGGGTTCGCGCATTCCCGGAAAAGGTGCTAAGAAGGCGATCGAGGATGCCCCCGGCCGCTACGTCAAGCAGCGGTAAAATATCGGGAATAAAAGGCCAACAAGGCCGCGAGCAGAATTTTTTGTGCACTGCACAAAAATATCCTTGAAATCGCCACGCCACTCCTATATTGTGCACTGCAACATAAAGGAGTTCCCCGATGGCTACCAAGATGGATAGTGCCGAAAAGGCTTTCGAGGCCGCGACGCTGGAAACGCCCGCCAAGCCGGTGGTCGCTCCCGCTGCGTCGGTCGCTGCCGCTGCTCCCGCAGTGGCGAAGGCCGCTCCGGCACCCGTGAAAACCCCGACGGTGAAGGCAAAAGCCAAGCCGGTCGCGAAAAAGGCCGCTGCCCCCAAGGCAGTTGCCAAGAAGGCCGTCCCCAAGAAGGTGGCCGTGAAGACCATTGCCCCCAAGCCCCTGAAGGCCGCGCCGAAGCCGGTTGCCGCCGCCACCAAAGGATTCAAGACCATGAACGACACCGTCAAGAAGTTCGCCGACGAAGCGAAGACCCGCGCCGAAGCCCTGACCGCCGACTTCAACGAGAAGGCGAAGGAAGCCATGGCCAAGACCAGCAAGTTCGCTGAAGACGCCGTCGAGTTCAACAAGGCGAACCTCGAAGCGTTCGTCGAAGCCGGCAAGATCGCCGCGAAGAACGCCGAAGTCCTCGGCCAGGAAGGCGTGACCTTCGCTCGCAAGAGCTTCGAAGACACGACCGCCGCGCTGAAGGGCTACACCGCCGTCAAGACCCCGGCCGACTTCTTCAAGCTCTATGCCGAAAACAGCAAGAAGGCGTTCGACGCCGCTGTCGCGCAGACCTCGAAGACCAGCGAGCTCGTCGTCAAGATGGCGAACGACAGCTTCGCGCCGATCTCGAACCGCGTGTCGGTGATCACTTCGAAGATGAAGGCCGCCTAAGGGCTTTCTCTTCCGCTGTCGGCGCGGGCCTCTCTCCCCTCCTCCCCGCCTGCGCCGGCGCACCCAAGACCGCTCGCTTCCCCTAGGAAGCGGGCGGTTCTTGTTTTCGGGTCGTGCAGGAAAAGGGGGTTAATGATGCCCCTCCCCCTTGCGAATCCACCGCGGCGTGCGATATTCGGGCAACGATGCTTCCAGTTCAGACTCTTCCCCCCATCCGCGCCATGGCGGACAAGGACGACGGCACGCCCGGCACCCCCGGAGTCGGCATCGCGACGCGCACGCGCGCGAAGGCGAAAAAGCCGTCGATGTACAAGGTGCTGCTGCTCAACGACGACTACACGCCGATGGAATTCGTCGTGATGGTGCTCCAGCGCTTCTTCAACATGGACATCGAACAGGCGACGCAGGTGATGCTCCACGTCCACCAGCAGGGCGTCGGCGTTTGCGGCGTGTTCAGCTATGAAGTCGCCGAGACCAAGGTGAACCAGGTGATGGACGCCGCAAGGCAGAACCAGCACCCGCTGCAATGCACGCTGGAAAAGGCCTGACCTAACCCGCCCGCCGCGCCTGCTCGGCCCTGAGCGCCGGCGACGGCTCGCCCTTCAGGTCGCCATAGCCCAGCGCCGCGCCGCACCCCGGACATACCAGCGCCGTCCCGACATCGGCCCCGCACGCGCGGTGGATATAACGCATCGCGGGCCCGTCACCGGTCTCGCCCTCGCGATACGCCCAGCGCTCGGCCCAGCCGCGCATCGCATAGAGCACGCCGAACAGGTCCTTGCCCTTGTCGGTCAGCCGATATTCGTGGCGCACCGGCTTGTTCTGATAGGCGTGGCGCTCGACCACGCCCCCGGCCTCGAGCAATTTGAGCCGCGCCGACACGAGTTGCGGGCCCAGCCCGGTATTCGCCGCGATCGCCTCGAACCGCCGCCGCCCGAAAAACAGGTCGCGCAGGATCAGCAGCACCGCGCGGTCGCCGAGCAGCTCGGCCGAGCGTCCGACGGGGCAGAAGGTGTCCGAAAGATCCGTGCGTTTGGGCATGATGTCCGTCTATCTCAAATCCTCAGGATGCGAAATTTCGCTTGTTACTATGATTATCATAGTTACTATGCAACACCAAGAGGAGAGTCGCATGCCCAATCCCGCCGCGGTCATCATCGGAGCCGGCGACGCTACCGGCGGCGCGATCGCCCGCGCCTTCGCCGCCGAAGGCCTCACCGCCTGCGTCAACCGCCGCCCGCGCAGCGCCGACCAACTCGAAGCGCTCGCGCGGTCGATCCGCGACGCCGGCGATCAGGCGCGCGCCTTCCCCGGCGACGCCCGTAGCGAAGACGACATGATCGCATTGTTCGATCAGGTTGAGGCCGAGGTCGGCCCGGTCGAGGTCGCGGTGTTCAACATCGGCGCCAACGTCAATTTCCCGATCACCGAGACGACGGTGCGCGTCTACACCAAGGTCTGGGAAATGGCGTGCCTCGGCGGTTTCCTGATGGGGCGCGAGGCCGCGAAGCGCATGGCGCCGCGCGGCCGCGGCACGATCCTCTTCACCGGCGCGACCGCGAGCCTGCGCGGCGGATCGGGCTTTTCGGCCTTCTCGGGCGCCAAGGGCGCGCTGCGCATGCTCGCGCAGTCGATGGCACGCGAACTCGGGCCGCAGGGCGTGCATGTCGCGCATACGATCATCGACGGCGCGATCGACACCGACTTCATCAAGGGCCGCCACCCCGATTTCGACAACGCCAAGGCAGCGGACCTGATCCTCAACCCCGACGCCATCGCCGCCAATTATGTGATGCTCCACCGGCAGCCGAAAAGCGCCTGGACCCACGAACTCGACCTCCGCCCATGGGGAGAAAAATGGTGACCAAAAGCCTCGAACTCATCTTCGATTTCGGCAGCCCCAACGCCTACCTCACGCTCAAGGTCCTGACCGAACTGCTCGAACGCACCGGCGCCGACCTGGTCATCACCCCCTGCCTGCTCGGCGGCATTTTCAAGGCCACCGGCAACAAGGCGCCGATGGTCCAATACGCCGAAGCGCCCGCTAAAATGGCCTATGAAAATCTCGAGATGCGCCGCTTCATCGAAAAGCATGGCCTTATCAAATTTCGCCTCAACCCGCATTTTCCGATCAACACCCTGCTCATCATGCGCGGCGCGATCGTCGCCGAGGACGAGGGCGTGCTCGACGACTATGTCGATGCGGTGAACCGCGCGATGTGGGAAGAGGGCGTCAAGATGGACGCCCCCGAGGTCGCGGCAAATTTCCTCACCGCCAACGGCTTCGACGGCCCCGCCTTGCTCGCGCGCACGCAGGAGCCCGGGATCAAGGCGAGGCTGGTCGCCAACACCGAAGCCGCCGTCGCGCGCGGTGTCTTCGGCATCCCCACCTTCTTCGTCGGCGACGACATGTTCTTCGGCAAGGACCGTCTGGGTCAGGTCGAAGAGGCACTCGCCTGACCCGTGCTTCGCCGCCCCCGCCGTGGCGGGGGCGGCGACTTTGTCGCGCTCCTAGCTGAAGTCGAGCTGGATGATCTGGCTCGGTGTCGCGCGGCAATACATTTCGATCGACCTTGCGCCGTCGGGATAGGTCGCGGTCATCGCCGCGCGGATGCGCCAGCCCCCATTGCCCTGCTCGAGGCTGACGAGCTTGTCATAGCTCAGCCGCGTACCCCCGGTGACCCCGATCTGCCGCGCCGCGTCGGTCATGCAATTTTGCACCGACGGCCGCGCCGCGCTCGGCAGTGCCGACAGATTGGCGCTCAGCGTCGCGGGCGGGCCCGCGGGGTAGGTCGGCGTCGCCACCTCCTCGACCGGCGCGGCTTCGCCCTCTTTTTTCTTCTTGTTCTTGCTCGCGAGCAGCGCGATCAGCCCGCCCGCGACGACGATGCCGCCGATGATCAGCCCGGTACTCGGCCCCTTGTCCTTCTCGGGCTTCGGCCCGGGCAGCGGGACGAGGTTGTTGTAGCCATAGCCGAACTCGGCGCGGCACCCGTCGTTCACCCAGATATAATTGGCGGTGTAACCCCACTGACGCCCGTCGTTGCAGCGCCCGCCGAGCCGGCGCACCAGTTCGACACGATTGTTCGTCGGGACATTGCACTGCTCGTAACGGCCGCCGCGCGATTCGCAGCGGATCGTTCCGGCATAATCGTCGACCGGCCCGGGCAGCGGCACCGGATAGCCGCCGCCATTCGCATAACCATAGCCGAATTCGGCGCGGCAGCCGCCCGACACCCAGATCTGGTTGGCGGTGAAACCCCAGTCGCGCCCCTTCGAACAGCGCCCGCCGATCACGCGGAGCAGGTCGACGCGGTTCGCGGTGCGGACGGTACAGCGCTGGATCTTGTTGTTCCGCGACTCGCATCGCAGCGTCCCGGCATAGCCGTCGCCGGGCCGCGGCGGCTGGATCTGCGGGCCGCCGGGTGGCGGATAGGGCAGCGTCGACTGGGCGAGCGCGGGAACGGCGAGCTGTGTGGCGATCAGCGATGCCGATGTGGCGATGGTAACGACAATATTCCTCATGCCCTTGCCCCTTCTGTTCTGAAAACCGACTCCGTCCAGTAACGTCCTTCTACTTCCCGATATTTGCACCAATGTTTCCACGTTTCGGTGCGCATTGCCATCGCAAAAGACCGGACACGGCAGACATCATTTAACCATAGGCGGCGTCGCTTCCCTTTCGGCGCAGGCTCGCTTAGGCTGCGCCGCGCCATCCACCGCGACCGGAGAGCGGATGTTATCGCCATGATCGATCATCGGGGACTGTGACAGTGATGCCGCGCAAGCACATAATATTGCTCGTCCACGGGATCAGGACCCACGCCAGCTGGTACGAGCGCGCGCAACAGGTGTTTGCGCAGCTCGGCGACGTCGAGATCGAGCCGATCAAATATGGCCGCTTCGACCTGTTCCGTTTCCTGATCCCCGGTCCCTGGCGCCGCGGCCCGATCGACCGGTCGGAAGACCGGATGCTGCCCATCATCGACCGGGTCCGCAAAGAGGGCGGCCTCGTCAGCGTCATCGCGCACAGCAACGGGACCAATGTCGCCGCGACGCTGCTCAAGGAAAGTCACTTGTTCAAGATCGACAATCTGATCCTCTGCGGATCGGTGGTCGACACCGATTTCGACTGGGAAGGCGTTTCGCACAAGGTCAGCGGCAAGATCATCAACGATTATGGGGTCCGCGACATCTGGCCCGCCGTCGCGAAATCCTTCACCTGGGGCTATGGCTATTCGGGCACCAACGGCTTCGGCGCGCCGGTCAAGGACCGGCTGCACGACACCACCCATTCGGCCTATTTCTCCAAGGATTTCATGGAGAAATACTGGATCAGCTTCTTCCGCGACGGCACGATCGTCCGGCCCGAATATGGCGAGGTCGAAATCCCCCAATCGCCCTGGTGGTTCTATTTCTTCGAGATCCCGTGGAAATGGGTGATCGTCGCGCTGCTGGGGCTGCTGGCCTTTTTCGCCTGGTCGGGCCGGGCGGGGGCACCCGAAGTTTCTCCCGGCGACGGAGACCCCACGACAACCGCGGCGCCGGCGGACAGCGGCGACCCTGTCACCGCCGGCCCGCCCGCCGAATCCACCGCGGTTCCCGCCCTGAGCCTCGCATGCGACCGTGGCTCCTATGTCGTCAATCTCGACGAGCTCGGCCAGCTGCGCAGCGATGCCGAACTGGTCAACACCGCGGCGTGGGTGAACATCGCGATCGGCGAGCTGGGGCAGCGCGAATATTCGGGCGACGAGGCCAACCCGCGCATCCTCGCCTATATGGCGACCGGGCAACCGAAATTCACCTCGGACGAGCAGCCGTGGAACAGCCAGTTCGTCAACTATGTCCTGAACCGCGCCGGCAAGACCGGCACCAACAGCGGGCTGGCGCGATCCTGGCTGAGTTGGGGCAAGGATAGCATCGCCGAAGTCGGCGACCCGGTCGTCGGCTCGGTCGTCGTCGCCAGCCGCGACGGCGTTCCCGGCGGGGGCGTCGCGGGTTTCTATCTGGGTTCCGCCCCCGACGGCGGCGTCCGGGTGCTCGCGGGCAATATCTGCAAGGAGGTGTCGATCGTCTCGGTGCCCGAAGGCAAGATCCTCGGCTATCGCCTGCCCTCGGACTGGCTCGGCCCCGCGCAATGAGCATCGGGCCCGCTTGCGCGGCCCCGCCCATCCGCTAAAGACTGCGCATGGATCAAATCGTCATTCGCGGCGGCCAGCGACTCAAGGGCCGTATCCCCATCTCAGGCGCGAAAAATGCGGCGCTCACCCTGCTGCCCTGCGCGCTGCTCACCGACGAGCCGCTGACCTTGCGCAACCTGCCGCGCCTCGCCGACGTCGACGGCTTCGGCCATCTGTTGAACCAGCTCGGCTGCTCGACGACGATCGAGGGCTCGCGGCCCGAGGATTTCGGCCGCGTACTCACCGCGCGCGCGACCACGCTCACCTCGACCGTCGCCCCCTATGACATCGTGCGCAAGATGCGCGCCTCGATCCTCGTGCTCGGCCCGCTGCTCGCGCGCGCGGGCGAGGCGACCGTCTCGCTCCCCGGCGGCTGCGCGATCGGCAACCGCCCGATCGACCTCCACCTCAAAGCGCTCGAAGCCTTCGGCGCCGAAATCGAGCTCGCCTCGGGCTATGTGAAGGCCGTCGCCCCCGGCGGCCGGCTCAAGGGCGGCAAGTTCACCTTCCCCGTCGTCTCGGTCGGCGCGACTGAAAATGCGGTGATGGCCGCGGTGCTGGCGAAAGGCACCTGCGTCCTCGAAAACGCCGCGCGCGAGCCCGAGATCGTCGACCTGTGCAACTGCCTCGTCGCGATGGGTGCCTCGATCGACGGCATCGGCACCGAAACGCTGACGATCGAAGGCGTCGACCGCCTCCACGGCGCGACCTATCGCGTGATGGCCGACCGCATCGAGGCGGGCAGCTATGCCTGCGCCGCGGTGATCACCGAGGGCGATGTCGAACTCGTCGGCGCCAAGGCTGAGGAAATGGAAGCGACGCTCTCGGCGCTGCGCCAAGCCGGCGCGACGGTCGAGGCGACCAAGACCGGCATCCGCGTCGCGATGTCGGGCCGCGCCCAGCCGGTGACGCTGTCGACCGCGCCCTACCCCGGCTTCGCGACCGACATGCAGGCGCAGTTCATGGCGATGGCGACGCTCGGCTCGGGCGCGTCGCTGTTCACCGAGACCATCTTCGAAAACCGCTATATGCACGTCCCTGAGCTCGCCCGCATGGGCTGCGACATCGACGTGCGCGGCCGCAGCGCGGTGGTGCGCGGGGTCGACCACCTCGTCGGCGCGCCGGTGATGGCGACCGACCTGCGCGCCTCGATGAGCCTGATCATCGCCGGCCTCGCCGCGCAGGGCCAGACCGAGGTCAACCGCGTCTACCACCTCGACCGCGGCTACGAACGGCTGGAGGAGAAGCTCCAGGCGGTCGGTGCCGATATCGAACGGATCAGCGCGGGTTAAATCCTTATCTATACCGTGAGGTTGGTGACTAGCGCTTCGCCGTCAGATGCTCCGCGCGGCCATAGGCTCCGCGGGCATCGCCCTTCGC
Source organism: Sphingopyxis sp. GW821-FHT12F08 (assembly GCF_058806755.1). Taxonomy (NCBI): domain Bacteria; kingdom Pseudomonadati; phylum Pseudomonadota; class Alphaproteobacteria; order Sphingomonadales; family Sphingopyxidaceae; genus Sphingopyxis; species Sphingopyxis sp. GW821-FHT12F08. The sequence goes on along the minus strand of NZ_JBXAQA010000006.1, from coordinate 110,863 downwards.
CCAGTCGCCGAGCAGCTTGAGATAGCCGTCGGTGATCCGCGTGACGCTGCGCCCGCCGTCGGCACCGGTGGTGAATTCGAACATGCCATGATCGGTGTTCGGGAAAAGATAGACGTCGACCGGCTTGCCCGCGGCCTTCAGCCCCATCAGCGCGCCGCGCGTCGTCTCGATCGGCGCCTCGCGGTCCTCGCCCGCGAGCACCCACAGCAGGGGCGCGTCGAGCTTCCGCAGCGCCGCGACCGCGTCATAGTCCCAGATCAGCTCCAGATTGTCGAAACGCGCGCGCCCAACGCGGCGGAGCTCGTCGTTGCTCATCCGCGCGATCGCGCCGCTATGCTCGCCGGCGATTTTCGCGGCCCAGGGCTTGTCCGCCATTTCGGCGCGCACCGCGTCGAGCTGGTCATAGCCTTCCCTGAAATTCGAGAGCAGCAGCCGCGCGGTCGCGGCCGACAGCCGCGTCACCAGCGCCTCGGCATCTTTGCCGAGCCCGGCGGCGCGCACCTCGACGACCATCTGCTCGCGGTCCTCCTCGATCGGGGAGGCGACGAGGCCGAAGCCGACCGCGACGAAATCGGCCTTCGTGAGCGTCGCGGCGCGCGGCGCGACCCAGCCACCCTGGCTGCCGCCGAAAAGGCCCGCACGGCCATGGCGTCCTGCGGCGAGCCCGCGCGCGGTCTCCAGCGCCTTCGCCGCATCGGCCGCGAGCAGCTCGAAATTCTGCGTATATTCGCCTTCGGACCCGCCGGTGCCGCGCTTGTCATAGACGAACACCGATATGCCCTGCGCCGCCATCGCATAGCCATAGACGCCGCCGATCGGCGAGCTGCGTTCGGAGCCGTGGACCATGACCACCAGCGGCCGCTTGGCATCGGCTGCACCCGGCGGCTCGATCAGCACCCCGGTCAGCCTGGTGCCGACGCTGTCGAAACTCGCCGGCGTCTCGCGAAAGGCGATCCTGTTCCAGCGCGCGCCCTGCACCTCGACGATGCCGTCGCGGCAGGCCAGCGGCGCATTCGCTTCGCTCGTTGCCCCGCGCCGCCCGTCGCGGAACAGATAGCGCAGCGCCGGCGCCGGGATGCTCGGCACCGCCGCGAGCACGACGAAATCGCCGCTTTCAGCGCTATAGGTCCCCGCGGTGCAGGCCTGCTGCTGGGCGGAAGCGGGCCCAACGGACGCGAAAAAGGCGAGAGCGAGGCCGAGAAATATCCTGTGCATGGCGCCCGATAACCTCCCCCCGCGCGGCGGGCAATCGCAGAGCGGTCAGCCGTCCTTGTCGCAGGGCACCGACACCACATTGCCGCCGCTTACCGACGGCTTGTCGGGCCGCTTGACCACCGCGATCACCAGCCCGACCAGCGCGACCGCACCGCCCGCGATCGACAGCGGCGCCCAGCGATAGCCCTCGAACAGCGTCGAGAAGCCCATTGCGATGATCGGGATCAGCACGCTCGACCACGCCGCCTGCCCCGGGCCAACCGCGCGGATGATGTTGAAATAGAGCGGAAAGGTCACCGCGCTCGCGATCACGCCGAGATAAAGGACGCCGCCCAGATAGGCCGGCGTCGTCTCGATCACCGGCGGCCCCGTCGTGATCCACGCAAAGCCCGCGTCGCCGAGCGCGCCGAACAGCATCGCCCAGGCGATCATCACCACCATCGACTGCGCGCGCGCGATCCCGGTGCCCTGCATGACGTTCGCGGTCGAGGCGCTTAGCACCCCCGCCAGCGTCAGCGCGGTGCCGAGCAGCACCTCGCCGGCATCGAGCGTCGCCACGCGATATTCGTGGAGGATCATCAGCCCGACGCCGACGATCGCGATCCCCGCGCCCGCGAGGAAGCGTCCCTCGACCTTCGTCTTCAGGAAGATCCGGCCGAGCAATGTGTTGGGCACGATCAGCAGCGCGAACAGCACCGCGACCAGCCCCGAAGTGATATGCTGCTCAGCGCGGTAGACGAAGTTGAAGTTGAACGCGAATTGCGCGAGCCCCAGCAGCGCCGCAAAGCCCCACGCCCGCCCCGACAGCAACAGGTCTTCGCGCCGCCACGCCGCATAAGCGAACATCGCCGCCGCGCCGACGAAGAAGCGGTACGCGACCGACCAGCTCGGCGGCACGACCCCCAACTGCCCAGTGATGACGATCCACGTCGATCCCCAGATCAGCGTGACCAGCGCAAAGGGCAGCAGGACGCGCGGGGACAGGAGCGACGGTGCGCTCATATCCGATCCTCCCCACGCGCAGCGATGGGGAGGTGGCAGCGCGAAGCGCTGACGGAGGGGTCGACGCCGTCAGGCGTCGGGGCAAGGCCAGACCCCTCCACCACCGCTTCGCGGCGGTCCCCCTCCCCATGGCTGCGCCAAGGGGAGGAACCTATGCAGATCGATTTCACAGCGCCGCGATCGCCGCCGCCAATGGCGCGACGGCATCGGCGTCCTGGTCCCAGCTGACCACCAGCCGCGCCGCGCCCTCGCCCCAGTCGTAGAAGTCGAACCCCTTGGCGCGGAGCTCGGCGGCGTCCTCGGCGCCGATCCGCACGAACAGCTCGTTCGCCTCGACCGGGTGCATCAGCCGCGATCCGCACGCCGCCGCCAGCGCAGCGGCACCGGCATTGGCCGCGCGCGCATTGGCGAGCCACAGATCGTCCTTCAGCATCGCGCGGATCTGCGCCGCAACAAAGCGTCCCTTGCTGAGCAGATGCCCGCCGCGCTTCTTGAGCTCGCGCACCCCCGCGCCGCCGCTGCCGCCGAAGAAGACCAGAGCCTCGGCCATCATCGCACCGTTCTTGGTGAAACCGAACGACAGCGCGTCGACCCCCGCACGCCACGTCACATCGGCGGGCGCACAATCCAGAAAGGCGACGGCATTGGCGAAGCGCGCGCCGTCCATGTGCAGCTTCAGCCCAGCGGCCTTCGAAATCGCGCTGATCTCGCGCACCTCGTCGGGGCGCCACGCCAGGCCATATTCGGTCGCGTTGGTGATGCTGATCGCCGCGGGCTGGACCTGGTGGACGTCGCTCCGGATTCCCGCGATCCGCGCCTTCAGCGCCTCGGCATCGATCTTCGCCCCCGCGCCGGGCAGCGTCATCAGCTTGGCGCCCCCCGAATAGAAACTCGGCGCGCCGCATTCGTCGACCTCGATATGCGCTTCCTCGTAACAGAGGATGCCCTGCCACGGCCGCACGAAATGCGCGAGGATGATGCTGTTCGCCGCGGTGCCGGTCGGGATCCACACGACCTCGCAGTCGGTTTCGAACAGCTCCGAAAAGGCCGCGTCGAGCGACTGGCTGAGCGCATCGCCGTCATAGGCGGTGTCGACATGGTTGGCGGCGGCCAGCGCTTCCATCACCTTGGGATGGACGGTCGCGGCGTTGTCGGAAAAGAAGCGGGTCGCGGTCATGCGCCGCGCCTTAGCGCAGCAGATCGCACCGCGCCAGCACCCCCTCAGTGGCGGCGATAGACAAGGCGTTTATAGGTCCGCGACCAGCGCACCAGATAGCGCCCCGGCCAGATCCAGCGCGTCTTCATCCCCGTACGATTGACGTTCAGCGCGAAGCGCGGGATCAGCACAGTGCGCCATTCCCATTCGTCGCGCTCGGACGGCGCGTCCTCCACATTCCAGTCGTCCATTCTGAGCTACCCCCAACAAGGACGGCAACCTCATCCCGGTGATTATCGTTCGCCTGCCACTGCCAGCTATTGCTAGCATAGGCAGCGCGATCCGCGCGTCGTCCTGCGGCGACACCTGTCCCGAACGCGGCGGACCGCGTCAGCGGTCGCGTTTCGCCAGCAGTTTCAAACGCAGCGCGTTGAGCTTGATGAAGCCCGCCGCATCCTTCTGGTCATAGGCGCCGGCGTCGTCCTCGAAGGTCACATGGCGTTCGCTGTACAGGCTGTTCGGCGACTTGCGCCCGACGACACCGGCATTGCCCTTATAGAGCTTCAGCCGCACCGTGCCGCTCACCTTTTCTTGGCTATGGTCGATCGCCGCCTGCAGCATCTCGCGCTCGGGCGCGAACCAGAATCCGTTGTAGATGAGCTCGGCATATTTCGGCATCAGCTCGTCCTTGAGGTGCGCCGCGCCGCGGTCGAGCGTGATGCTTTCGATGCCGCGATGCGCGCGGGCATAGATTTCGCCGCCGGGGGTCTCGTACATGCCGCGCGACTTCATGCCGACGAAGCGGTTCTCGACGAGGTCGAGCCGGCCGATGCCATGCTTGCGTCCGAAGTCGTTGAGCGCCGCGAGCAACGTCGCGGGCGACATCGCCTCGCCGTTCAGCGCGACGCCATCGCCGCGCTCGAAATCGACCGTGATATATTCGGGGGTGTCGGGCGCATCCTCGGGATTGACCGTGCGCGAATAGACATAGTCGGGGGTCTCGTCCCACGGATTTTCGAGCACTTTTCCTTCCGACGACGTGTGCAGCAGGTTGGCGTCGGTGCTGAACGGGCTCTCGCCGCGCTTGTCCTTCGGCACCGGGATCTGGTGCTTCTCGGCGAATTCGATCAGCGCGGTGCGGCTGGTCAGATCCCATTCGCGCCACGGCGCGATCACCTTGATGTCGGGGTTGAGCGCATAGGCGCTGAGCTCGAACCGCACCTGGTCGTTGCCCTTGCCCGTCGCGCCATGCGCCACGGCGTCAGCTCCGGTTTCCCTGGCGATCTCGACCAGCCGCTTCGAGATCAGCGGCCGCGCGATCGAGGTGCCGAGCAGATAGTCGCCCTCGTAGCGCGCATTGGCGCGCATCATCGGAAAGACGAAGTCGCGCACGAATTCCTCGCGGACGTCGTCGATATAGATATGCTCGGGCTTCACCCCCATCAGCACCGCCTTGGCCCGCGCGGGCTCGAGCTCGTCGCCCTGCCCCAGGTCGGCGGTGAAGGTCACCACCTCGCAGCCATAGGTCACCTGCAGCCATTTCAGGATGACGCTGGTGTCGAGCCCCCCCGAATAGGCGAGGACGACGCGCTTGAAGGACTCGGACATGGGCTGCACCTTTGGCGAGAAAAGACGGGGGCGCGCCTAACAGGCCGATCCGCGCGGCGCAACGCCTTGGCGCGTTCTTACAAGTTTCCGGCCCGAAGCTCTGGCATGATGGCGGCGGGGACGCGCTCGCAAGGATATCCATCATGCGGATAGTTTACGCTATCGCCGCGCCCTTTCTCATGTTCGGCGCAGCTTCTTCGCTCCAGGGTGGGGGCGGGTCGATGCCCGACCCGGCGCGCGAATATAACCAGAATGTCGATTGCCATAACGCCTACGACCTTCTGGTGCACGACCTTCACGCCGGCACCGCCATGTCCGTCGCGGCGCGCGACTGGGCGGTGGCGCACGAGGCGAGCGCCAGGAACGGCACCCCCTGCGCCCCGCCGCTCCCCGAAATGATCGCGCGCGGCGGCAGCTGGCAGATCAAAACGATCGAGGGCCGCGACGCCGCCGCGGCCTTCTATCACAAGCAGAAGGACCCCGCCGCGCTCAGCGAGCTCGGCATCGCCTGGCTCAACGGCACCGTCGAGGGCGGCAATCCGCAGGAGGGCCTTGAGATGATCAACGAGGCGGCAAAGCTCGGCGACCCGGTGGCGCTGTTCACCATGGGCACGATCCACGCCGCGGGCGCGCTGGGCGCCACCAAGGATTATGCGAAGGGCTTCGGACTGCTGAGCCAGGCCGCGGCGGCGGGCCATATCGACGCCATCTACCGCGTCGGGCTCCACTATCACGAGGGGCTCGGGGTCAAGCGCGACTATAAAAAGGCGTTCGAGAATTTCAAAATGGCGGCCGAGCGCGGGCATTTCTACGCGATCATCATGGCGTTCGACATGATCAACAGCGATCGCGGGGTAAAGAAGGATTTCAAGCTCGCCTATCGCCTGTCGCGCACCGTCGCCGAGCAGGGCGAACCCTATGGCGCGGTGATGGCGGCCTCCTCACTGCTCCAGATGAAGGACCCGCTCAAGAATGAGGACGAGATCCTCTACTGGATGGACCAGGGCATCACCCGCGGCGACGAGAATATCCGCGGCCAGCTCATTCCCCTGCGCGAACAGGTGGTCGCCGCCTTCACCAAGGCCAAGGCGCCGCCGCAATACACCCCGCGCGCGTTCAAGGCGTGCCCGATGAAGACCGTGTGCACGGTCAATCACTATTCGGGGCTGCAGAGCTGCACCACGAACAAGGATTATTGGAACGACTGCGACGGGTGAGGCCTTCAACCCCTCCCCTAAAGGGGAGGGGCAGCGAGACTTGGTTCGGCGCAGCCGGGCCTAGTCGCAGCGGGGTGGGTCAAGCGACCTCGTCTAAAATTACAGGCCCCCACCCCAACCCCTCCCCTAAAGGGGAGGGGCTTAGCCGACCCTGGTCCAATCCATGAACCACCCGTCGTCCCACGTCTTCCCGCCGTCGCGCGACACGCCCTGGAACCAGCGACAGCTGGTCGCGGTGATCCGGTCCCAAACGCCGCGATAAAGCTCGGGGCCCTTCTCGCCCTCGCCCTCCGACAGAAACGTCCCGACGCCATCCTCGAACACGCCGAGCTGCCCCGGCACCGCCACCACGCCCGACTTGGCGTTGACCCAATGGTCCGACCAGATCTTCTTCTCGACGTCGAGCAGCCGCAGCCCCATCCCCGAGAAGCCGCGCGCCGGAATGCGCAGTTCCTCCACGCTCGCGACGCCGCCGAGGATGGCGACCACCGTCGCCTCGCCCGGGAACTCGATCCATTTCCCGCCTTCGCGGAAGCGGTTGTGGATGCGCCATTCGCCGGTCAGGAAATCGAAGTCGCCGGGCTTGCCGACGGGCTTGGGGGTAATCGCGGCGGCGGCCACGGCCACGGGTATCAAACTGGTCATAAGGGCTCCTGCGCTGAGGGCCACGAGGCGGCGTCGGTCGATGTCGGTCATGCGTCCCTCCGGGTTGATGCCCCGCCCTACGCCCCCAATCCTGACATTCCCTGTCAGTTATTTTCTGCTAGGGCGAAAAAATGCGCGCGAGCCGCCTCCTTTCGATCCTGATCCTGCTGCAGCTGCGCCAGCGGCTCACCGCCGCCGATCTCGCGACCGAGTTCGAGGTGTCCGAGCGCACTATCTACCGCGACATCGACGCGCTCAGCGCCGCCGGCATCCCGGTCTATGGCGACCGCGGCCCCGGCGGCGGCTTCCAGTTGCTCGACGGATACCGCACGCGGCTGACCGGCCTCGACCCGCAGGAGGCGCAGGCGATGCTGCTCGTCGGCCTGCCCGACCATGCCGCCGCGCTCGGCCTCGGCGGCCCCGCGAAGCGCGCCCGCGGCAAATTGCTCGCGGCGCTGCCCCAGAGCGGCAGCGCCGAGGCCGACCGCATCGCGCGCGCCTTCCACATCGACACGCTCGACTGGTATCGCGCCGCACGTCCCGCGCCTTTGCTCACCGCCGCCGCGCGCGCGGTGATCGACCGCCGCCGCGTCGCGATCCGCTACACCAGCTGGCGCAGCACGCGCGACTGGACCCTCGACCCGCTCGGCATCGTGCTCAAGGCCGGCAACCATTATCTCGTCGCGGCGAGCGGCGACCGTGTCCTGACCTTCACCGTCGCCGACATGCAGACGCTAGCGATCCTCGACGAGCAAGCGGCGCGCCCCGCCGATTTCGACCTCGCCGCCTGGTGGACGGCCTCGACCCGCGATTTCGAAACGCGTCTTCGCCCCGGCCACGCGATCCTCCGCGCCTCGTCGCTCGGGCTCGAACGCCTGCGCCTGCTCGGCGCCTGGGCGGCCGACGCGGTCGCGACAGCCGAAGCCCCCGACCTCGAAGGCCATCGCCGCCTGACCCTCCCGATCGAGGGTATCGACGCCGCCGCCCCGATGCTGCTCGGTCTCGGGCCCGAGATCGACATCGAGGACCCGCGCGAGCTCCGCACCGCGGTTGCCACACTCGCCCGGGCGGTCGCCGGGCGGCTGGACGTTGCGGATCGCGGCTAACCCTTTATCATCCTTTGTCGTCCACCGGTCCGGCGAGGGGAGATTCATGGACATCGCGACGCCGCCCAAGAAGACGCTCTGGTCGCGCGCCCGCGCGATGGCCGAACAGGCCCCGCCGACACGCAACCGCTACGTCGATTTCCTGCGCGCCTTTTCGATCCTCGCGGTCGTCGTCGGCCACTGGCTCGTCGCCGCGCCCTATATGAAGGACGGCGCGGTCGAAGGCGGGCACCTGCTCGGCATATTGCCCTGGACGCAGTGGCTGACCTTGGGGTTCCAGGTGATGCCGCTCTTCTTCCTCGTCGGCGGTTTCTCGAACGGCCTGTCGTGGGCGGCGACGCAGCGAGCGGGCGGGCGCTTCACCACCTGGTTCGCGGCGCGCGTCCGGCGGCTGATCAACCCCGTGCTGCCGCTGCTGCTCATCTGGTCGCTCGTCACGCTGTTCGGCACGCAGGTCGGCATCGACCGCGCGGTGGTGAAGATGGCGGCGCAGCTCGCACTCGTCCCCGTCTGGTTCCTCGCCGTCTATCTGATCGTCACGGCGCTCACCCCGTGGAGCCACGCGGCGTGGCAGCGCTTCGGCCTCGCCTCCTTCTTCGCGCTCGTCGCCGCGGCGGTCGCGGTCGACGTCGCTACGCTGCAATTCGGCATCGCTTATGTCAATTTCCTGAACTTCGTCTTCGTCTGGGTCGCGATCCATCAGCTCGGCTATGCCTGGCACAACGGCCGCCTCGCCGCGCCCCTGCTCTGGGCGGCCGCCGGCCTGACCGCGCTCGGCCTGCTCGTCGGCCTCGGCCCCTACCCCGTCGCGATGATCGGTGTCCCCGGCGCGACCTTGAGCAATTCGATGCCCCCGACGCTCGCGCTGCTCGCGCTCGGCATCGCGCAAACCGGCCTCGCGCTCGCGCTCGAAAAGCCCGCGCGCCGGATGCTCGATGGGATCACCGCCTGGACGACCGTCGTGCTCATCAACGGCATGATCATGACCGTCTACCTTTGGCACCTCACCGCCTTCGTGCTGGCGATGATCGCCGCGTGGCTGCTCGGCGGCGTCGGCCTGTATGCCGAACCGGGCAGCACCGCATGGTGGCTCGCGCGCCCGATCTGGTTCGCGCTCTACATCGCTTTGCTCTTCCCCTTCATCCTGCTCTTCGCGCGCTACGAAAGCGGCGGCAAGGCGGCCGAGGGCGACGTCACCCACGCGCGACTGATCCTCGGCATGCTGATGATCTGCGCCGGGCTCGCGATGACTGCGGCGATCAGCATCGCCAGCCCCTTGGGCGTCACCGGGGTGCGCCTGTGGGTCGTCGCTTTGCCCTTCCTCGGCGCCGCGCTCGTCGGCTTCGGCCCCGCCGCGCGCCTGCTGATGCACCGCGCCGAAACCTGAGGAGAAAAGCCATGGCCAAGACCGAGGTGAAGACCAAGCCCACCGAAATGACCGTCGCCGACTTCATCGCCGCGATCCCCGAAGCGCGCCGCCGCGAGGAGGCCGAAGTCGTCGACGCGATGCACCGCCGCGTCACCGGGCTCGAGCCCAAGATGTGGGGCCCTTCGATCATCGGCTATGGCAGCTATGACTATGTCTATGACAGCGGACACTCGGGCACGATGTGCCGCGCCGGTTACAGCCCGCGCAAATCGGCCATGACACTGTACCTCATGGGCCATTATTGCGACCGCCAGCCCGAGGCCGACGCGCTGCTCGCCAAGCTCGGCAAATACAAGAACGGCAAGTCGTGTCTTTACGTCAACAAGCTCGCCGACGTCGACCTCGACGTGCTCGAACAGCTGGTCGTGCTCAGCTGGGACGTGATGAATGCGCGCTACCCGACCTGACGCACGCGACGGCTATATCCCCGCATACCATTCATAATCGACGCGATCTTCCCAGAAGCCGCCCTTGCCCGCGCCGATCCCGTCGAGGCTCGCGACCGCCTCGATCCCGGTCAGATATTTGGCGTGCTTATAGCCCAGCTGCCGCTCGATCCTGAGGCGCAGCGGCGCGCCATTGGCGATCGGCAGCAGCTCGCGGTTGAGCGCCCACGCCAGGATCGTTTGCGGATGCAAAGCATCGACCAGGTCGCAGCTCTCGTAATAGAGCGCATCGCCAATCCGATCGGCGCAGCGAAAGACGATGTAACGCGCACGGTCCTTGAGCCCCGCCGCCGCGAGCACGCGCGACAGCTGTACCCCGGTCCATTCGCCGATCGCGCTCCACCCCTCGACGCAGTCGTGGCGCGTGATCTGCGTCCGCTGCGGCATCGCGCGGATATCGGCTAGCGACAGCGACAGCGGCGCGTTGACGAGCCCCGTCACCGCGACGCGCCAGTCGGCAAATCCGCTCGCCGCATGGCCGGCATAGGCGGCACCCGGCGGCAGTTTGGTCCCGTTCGAACGGAAAGTCGGCGACAGATCGGCGCGGCCGAACTCGCGCGCCAGCGCGTTACGGTCCATCAGCGCGCGCTGGCTCGCCTGGTGCATCTCCTCGCCCATCGACAAGATCTTGCGCGTGAGCGGCGCCTCGTTGATCGCGTCGCACGCCGACAGCAAGGGCAACGCCGCGACGAGCCCGCCCGCCCCCGCGATCAGCCGCCGTCGCGGCATGAGGATCCCGCCGCTCATGCGTCCTTCTCGGGCGGCAGGCGGAACCAGCCGGTCACCATCGAGCGCAATTCGTTCACCGGCCCCGCGAGCAGCACCATCGCGATATGCACGACGAAGAAGGCGACCAGCGCCCACGCCGCGATGAAGTGGATCGATCGCGCCGACTGGCGCCCGCCGAAGACCTCGACCAGCCACGGCCAGGCGGCGTTCATCCCCGGCGACATCGCCAGCCCGGTGAAGATCATCAGCGGCAGCAGCACGAAGATCACCCCGACATAGGACAGCTTCTGCAGGATGCCGTAGCGCGCCGCCGCCTCGCCGCGCGGGAAGCGCAGCCGCGCATGGTCCTTGATGTCCCGCCAGATATGCCGCGGCGCCCATTCGTGCCGCCGCACGTGCAGGTCCTTCTTCAGATGCCCGCCGACCGCGGTCCACAGCATGAACAGCGTCAGCCCGATCGCCAGCACCCAGGCGAAGAACAAATGCCAGCGCCGCCCGCTCGCGAGATCGTAGCGCGTCGGGATCGTCGCCCAGCCCGGAAAGGCGAGCTTGCGCACCGCTCCCTCGCCGTCGGTCCAGCGCCCGAGCAAGCCGGTGGTCTCGATCCGCGTCTCGCCGATCCGCAGATAGCCGGTGTCGCCCTGCGCCGCGATCGCCAGCCAGGCATGGTCGGCGTTCGCACCATAATCGCCCCAATAGAGGCGCGGATGCGCGTTGAAGATCATCAGCCCGCTCATCAGCAGGATCAGCAGCGTGACCGCATTGACCCAATGCCAGATGCGCACGGGCAGCCGGTGGCGATAGACGCGCGCAGGCGGCGCCGCGCCGGCGGGGGGAGCGGTGGGGGCTTCAGCCTCGGCCATATTCCCCATTCGCTCCCTTCGCCCCTTTGGTTACGCCGCGACCTCCGTGGCATATTCGCCGCGATAATGATTGCGCAAGCTGACCTTGTCGATCTTCTCGCTGCCGAGCTTGGGCAGCGCATCGTTCGACATCCAGATACGGCACGGCACCTTGTACGGCGCGAGCCGCTGGCTCAGGAACGCCGTCAGCTCGTCGGCGGTGACTCCGCTCCCCGGCTTGACCCAGACCACCGCGCCGACGCATTCGCCCAGCCGCTCGTCGGGCAGGCCGAACACCGCGCATTCGTTGACGTCCTCATGCTCGTAGATCGCCGCCTCGACCTCTTGGCAGCTGATATTCTCGCCGCCGCGGATGATGATGTCCTTCTTGCGGTCGACGATGAACAGATAGCCGTCCTCGTCGAGGTAACCGAGGTCGCCCGAGCGGAAATAGCCATTGTCGAAAAAGGCCGCCTTGGTCGCGGCTTCGTTGTTCCAATAGCCCTCGAAATTGCACACCGACCGGATGCACACCTCGCCGACCCCGCCCTGCGGCAGCGGATTGCCGTCGTCGTCGAGGATCGCGAGGTCGACCAGCGGCTTCGACGCCGGCCCGGTCGACATCGGCTTGGCGAGGTAATTTTCGTTGATGATGCCGCAGCCGACCGCATTGGTCTCGGTGAGCCCGTAGCCGAGCAAGGGCTTGGCATCGCCCATCTCCTCCGACAGGCGCTTCACATGCTCGGGCGGGCGCGGCGCGCCGCCCCCGGCGTAGCTCTTGCACGTCGACAAATCGTAATTCTTGCGGTTGGGGTTGGTGAGGATCTCGTAACTCATCAGCGGGACGCCCACGAAATAATTGCACTGCTCGTCCTGGATCAGCCGCATCGCCTCCTCGGCGTTCCACTTGGGCATCAGCACCAGTTTGCGTCCCAGCGCCAGGCTCTGCAGGAACACCGGGATTTCGGCGGTGACGTGGAACAGCGGCGTGCACACCAGCGTGGCGGGCTGGATGTCCGACATCAGCCCGTCCTCGGTGAGCAGATGCACGATGCTCGCGGTCTGCGTCACATAGTTGAAGATCGCCTGCACCACCGCATGATGCCGCGAATAGGCGCCCTTCGACTGGCCGGTCGAGCCCGAGGTGAAGAGGATCGTCGCGAGGTCCTCGCCGGTCAGCTGCGGCAGCACCGTCTCGGCGCTGCCCCCCGCCGCGATCGGCGCGATCGCCGCGGCGATCGGCTGCGCGATGTCGAGCGTGATCACCTTGGCGCCGTGGCTCACGCCCGGCTCGGCGAGCCGCGCCGCGCGCTGGACGTCGGCGATGACCAGCTTCGCCTCGGCGTCGTCGATCCCCGCGGCGAGCTCGCCGCCCTGCCACCAGCCGTTGAGCAGCGTCGCGCAGCCGCCCGCGAGCAAGATGCCCAGATAGGTGACGCACCAGGCGTTGGCGTTGCGCATCGCGATGCCGATACGATCGCCGCGCTGCACGCCATGGCCGTCGATCAGCCCCGCCGCGACCTGCCGCGCCGCGAGATACACCTGCTTGAAGCTCAGCCGTTCGTCGCCCTCGACCAGGAAGGTCGCGTCGCCATGCTGCATGGCGAAAAAGCCGGCATAGTCGGCGAGGTTCGCCGGCGCGTTGGCGATGACGGGCAGCTCCCGCCCGAAACGTTCGACCGACCCGATCTGGATCGGCCCGCCGGGACCGGTGATCAGATTATAGGCGGCTTCCAGGCGCAAATCGAGCGCGGATGGCATCGGGCATCTCTCCTCTTGGTCTCGCTCGCCATACCCCTTATGGGGAGGCCTCTCCTGGGGAAGGACAGCGCGACTATATGTTTCTTTTTGCAACCTTAGCCGAAGCGACGCAATATGTGAACTTCACCCAGCTGATGGGGGAGAACAGCGAAGTCGCGTTCAGCGTCTTCGGCCTCCCCATCCGCTGGTACGCGCTCGCCTATCTCGCGGGCATCTTCCTCGGCTACTGGTACCTGCTGAAGCTCATCGACCAGCCCGGCGCCCCGATGGCGCGCCGCCACGCCGACGACATGATTTTCTATGCGATGCTCGGCATCATCCTCGGCGGCCGGCTCGGCTATGTGCTCTTCTACAATCTCGAATCCTATCTGAAGGCGCCGGTCGAGATCTTCAAACTGTGGGACGGCGGCATGTCGCTCCACGGCGGCGCGATCGGCGTGCTGATCGCGATCTGGTATGTGACGCGCAAGGAAAAGCTCAATTTCCTGCGCTTCTGCGACTATATCGCCTGCGTCATCCCGTTCGGCCTGTTCCTTGGCCGCATCGCCAATTTCGTCAACGGCGAGCTGTGGGGCCGCGTGACGACGGTGCCTTGGGCGATCGTCTTTCCCGGCGCGGCCGGCCCCGACCCGCGCCACCCGAGCCAGCTCTACGAAGCCGGAATGGAGGGCCTGGTGATGATGGCGATCCTCGTCTGGCTCTTCTGGCGCACCGACGCGCGCTACAAACCGGGCCTCCTCTTCGGCGTGGCCGCCATCGACTATGGCGTCAGCCGTTTCCTGATCGAATTTGTGCGCCAGCCCGACGTACAGCGCCAATGGGTCGTCGACAGCACCGGCCTGTCGATGGGCCAGTGGCTTTGCGTGCCGATGATCCTCGGCGGCATCTGGCTCGTCGCCACCGCGAAGAAGCGCCGCCAGCGCGTCGAGCCCATCGCCGGACCCGATGCCGTTGCCTGACGGCCCGCCGACCCCCGAAGCATTGATCAGGGAGTTGGCGGCGGCGCGGGCGACCACCGTCGCCGACTATATGGCGCGCGCCAACTCCCATTATTACGCGACGCGCGACCCGCTCGGTGCCGCGGGCGATTTCACCACTGCGCCCGAGATCAGTCAGATGTTCGGCGAGCTGGTCGGCCTCTGGATCGCCGACCTCTGGTCGCGCGCGGGCCGCCCCGCCTTCGACTATGCCGAGCTCGGCCCCGGCCGCGGCACGCTTGGCGCCGACGCGCTGCGCGCCGCCGCGCGCTTCGGCTGCGTCCCGCGTCTGATCCATCTGGTCGAGACCAGCCCGACGCTCCGCGCGGCGCAGCTGGCGCGCCTTCCCGCCGCGCAGCATCACGACGAGGTCGACGCGCTCCCCGACGACGCGCCGCTCCTCATCGTCGCCAATGAATTTTTCGACGCGCTCCCGATCCACCAATATGTCCGCACCGCCGCGGGCTGGCGCGAACTGATGATCAAGCGCCGGGGCGGCAAGCTGGGGCCCGTCCCCGGCGACACCCCGGCCGACGACGCCATCCCCGCCGCGCTCGTGAACGCCCCCGAAGCCAGCATCGTCGAAACCGCGCCGCTGTCGGCCGCGATCATGCAGCGCTGCGCCTTCCGCCTCGCACGGCAGGGGGGCGCGATGCTCGTCATCGACTATGGCTATGCCGGCCCCGCCGCGGGCGACACGCTGCAGGCGGTCAAGGCGCACAGCTTCGCCGACCCCTTCGACACGCCGGGCGAGGCCGACCTCACCGCGCACGTCGATTTCACCGCGCTCGCGGCCGCCGCACGGCCCGCCAAGGTCGCGGTCACCCCGCTCGCCACCCAAGGCGACTGGCTCCGCCGCCTCGGCATCGACGCGCGGCTGCAGGCGCTGAGCGCCGCCGCCCCCGATCGCGCCGCCGACCTCAAGGCGCAGCGCGACCGCCTCGTCGAAGCAGGCGCAATGGGCCGTCTCTTCAAAGTCATGGCCTTCGCCGCCCCCGGCTGGCCAGAGCCCGCAGGATTTGCCGCATGACCGACATCCAGATCGCGCAGCCGACCGACGCCGAGGCGCTCTCGGCCTTCGCCGAGGCGAGCTTCGTCCACACCTTCGGCCATCTCTACGACCCCGCCGACCTCGCGCTCTTCCTTTCGACCTGGAACCCGCCCGAACGCGTCCGCGCCCAGATCGAAGACCCCGCCTACGACATCGCGCTCGTCCGGGGCGAAGCCAGCGCGATCCTCGGCTATATCAAGATGGGCCCGCTCGATTTCGACCTGCCCCCCGGCCAGCCGACCGACGACGCGGTCGAACTCCACCAGATCTACCTCGCCGAGGCCGCCAAGGGCACCGGGCTCGCTACCCGCCTGATGGACTGGGGCATCGCCTGGGCGCGCGCGCGCGCGTCGATACTCTACCTCTCGGTCTTCACCGACAACCCGCGCGCGCAGGCGGTGTATCGTCGCTACGGCTTCGTCGACGTCGGCCGCAACGCCTTCCGCGTCGGCAATCATGTCGACGAAGACCGCTTCTTCCGGCTCGACCTGTGAGCGCGCCCTTCGCCACCGCCGCCCCGCTCGAAGGCATCCCCCACGGCTTCTTCGGCCGCCGTGGCGGGGTGTCGAGCGGCGACCTCGCCTCGCTCAACTGTGGGCTCGGCTCGAACGACGATCCCGCGCTGATCGCCGAGAACCGCCGCCGCGTCGCCGGGGCCGTGCTGCCCGGCGCGGCGCTCACCGGGCTCTATCAGGTCCATGGCAATCGCTGCGTCATCGTCGACGAGGCGAGCGACCTCGCCGCCCGCCCCGAAGCCGACGCGCTCGCGACGCGCACCTCCGGCATCCTCCTCGGCATCCTCACCGCCGACTGCGTCCCCGTCCTCTTCGCCGACCGCACCGCCGGCGTCGTCGCCGCCGCGCACGCCGGCTGGAAGGGCGCCATCGCCGGGGTCACCGACGCGACGCTCGCCGCGATGGAAAGCCTCGGCGCAACCCGCGCCAACATCGCCGCCGCGATCGGCCCGTGCATCGGCCGCGCCTCTTACGAGGTCGACGACGGCTTCGTCGCGACCTTCGTGACCGACGATCCGGCGAACGAGCGCTTCTTCGCCGCGGGCAAGCCCGGCCACGCGATGTTCGACATCGCCGCCTATGTCGCCGCGCGCCTCGCCGCCGCGGGGCTCAGCCGAATTGCCATCGGCGGACAGGACACCTATGCCGAGGCCGAAGGCTATTTCAGCTATCGCCGCGCCTGCCACAAAAGCGAAAACAGCTATGGTCGCCAGTTATCGGTGATCGGGATCGGCTGATACATATGCATCCGTCATCTCGGCGAAGGTCGGGATCTCGCCAGTGCGCCATGACGCGAGGTTGAGATCCCGGCCTTCGCCGGGATGACGAAAAAATGGGGAAGAAATGAAAAGCCTGGCGATACCGCGCAAACGGCTGGTTTCGATCGTCGGCGGGTCGCTTGGCAACCTCGTCGAATGGTACGACTGGTTCGCCTACGCCTCTTTCGCCATCTATTTCGCCCCCGTCTTTTTCCCCAAGGCCGACCCCACCGCGCAATTGCTGAGCACCGCCGCGATCTTCGCGGTCGGCTTCGTCATGCGCCCGATCGGTGCCTGGGTGATGGGGCGCTTCGCCGACACGCGCGGGCGCAAGGCGGGGCTGTCGCTGTCGGTCGCGCTGATGTTCAGCGGCTCGCTGCTGATCGCCGTCGCCCCGACTTACGCCGTCGCCGGGCTGCTCGGCCCTGCGACCTTGCTCGTCGCGCGCATGCTCCAGGGGCTGTCGCTCGGCGGCGAATATGGCGCCAGCGCGACCTATCTCTCCGAAATGGCGCCGCGCAAGAATCGCGGCTTCTGGGCGAGCTTCCAATATATGACGCTGATCGGTGGCCAGCTCTGCGCGATCTTCGTCGCGGTCGTGCTGCAAAGCTTCCTGACCGAGGCCGAACTCACCGCCTGGGGCTGGCGCATCCCCTTCGTCATCGGCGCCTTGCTCGCGCTCGGCGTCTATGTGCTCCGCCGCAACCTCGTCGAAACCCCGTCGTTCCAGAATCAGGCGGTCGACCGCCCGGTCTCGACCGCGAAACTCTTGTGGAAGGAGCATCGCCGCGAATCGATCCTCGTCGGCATCTTGTCGGCCGGCGGCGGGCTCGGCGCGTACACCTACACCAGCTATATGCAGAAATATCTGTTCAACACGGTCGGTTTCGACAAGGCGACCGCGACCTATATCATCGCCGCCGTCCTCCTGTGGTTCACCGCGATGCAGCCGGTGTTCGGCGCGCTTGCCGACAAATTCGGACGCAAGCCGATGCTGCTGCTGTTCGGGATCGGCGGCGCGATCGCCGCAGTGCCGACCTTCCTGACGCTCGAGACGGTGACCTCGCCGATCGTCGCGACTTTGCTGATCATGATCCCGATCACGCTGCAGAGCGGCTACAGCGCCAACAACGCGCTGGTGAAGGCCGAGCTGTTCCCCGCGCATATCCGCGGCCTCGGCGTCGCTTTGCCCTATGCGATCGGTAATGCAATGTTCGCGGGCACGCTCGAGATGGTCGCGCTCTCCCTCAAGGGCGCGGGCGTCGAGTGGCTCTTCTATTTCTACGTCGCCGCCGTGATCGCCGCGGCGGGGGTCGCGACGCTGATGCTTCCCGAAACCAGGGAGCGCAGCCTGATCGTCGAGGATTGATGCGATCGCGGGGTGACCGGGGACCAAAAGCGCGCTAGTTGCGCGTGAAACTATATTGCGCAGGAGTCTTTCGCATGCCCCCCATCGACAACAGCGACCTCACCGGCACCACGCCGCGCCGCGCGCCCAAGAAGGACGTCACCGAGATCGGCGGGCGCGCGCTTTCGCCGACGACGCTGATGATGGGCTATGGCTATGACCCGATGCTGTCCGAAGGCTCGCTGAAGCCGCCGATCTTCCTGACCTCGACCTTCGCCTTCGAAAGCGCCGCTGCGGGCAAGCGCCATTTCGAGGGCATCACCGGCAAGCGCCCCGGCGGCGCCGACGGCCTCGTCTATTCGCGCTTCAACGGCCCGAACCAGGAAATCCTCGAGGCGCGCCTCGGCGTCTGGGAAAGGGCCGAGGACGCGCTCGTCTTCTCCAGCGGCATGTCGGCGATCGCCACACTGCTCCTCGCGCATGTCAGCATGAACGACGTCATCGTCCATTCGGGCCCGCTCTACGCCGCGACCGAGACTTTGATCGGACGCATCCTGTCGCGCTTCGGCGCGACTTACGTCGATTTCCCCGCCGAAGCCTCGCGCGCCGAGTTGGATGCGATCCTGGCCCGCGCCAAGGAGATGGCCGACGCGCAGGGCGGCAAGGTCGCGATGGTCTATCTCGAAAGCCCCGCCAACCCCACCAACGCGCTCGTCGACGTCCAGGCGATGCGCGCCGCGACCGACGCCGCCTTCGCCGAGGGCGCGCGGCCGCCGATCGCCATCGACAACACCTTCCTTGGGCCCCTCTGGTCGAAGCCGCTCGCGCATGGCGCCGACATCACCCTCTACAGCCTGACCAAATATGCCGGCGGCCACAGCGACCTCGTCGCGGGCGGCGTCGTCGGCTCGAAGCATTGGCTGGGCCCGATCCGCATGATGCGCAACACCATCGGCACGATCTGCGACCCCAACACCGCGTGGATGCTGCTGCGCAGCCTGGAGACGATCGAACTCAGAATGAGCCGCGCGGGCGAAAATGCCGAAAAGGTCTGCGCCTTCCTGCGCGATCATCCGAAGGTCGAGGGTCTCGGCTATCTCGGCTTCCTGCCCGAAGGATCGCAGAAGGATATTTTCGACCGCCACTGCACCGGCGCCGGATCGACCTTCTCGCTGTTCATCAAGGGCGGCGAGGCGGAAAGCTTCCGCTTCCTCGACGCGCTCAAGATCGCCAAGCTCGCGGTCAGCCTCGGCGGCACCGAAACCCTTGCCAGCCACCCCGCCGCGATGACGCATCTCTCGGTTCCCGACGCGCGCAAGGCGGCGCTCGGCATCACCGACAATCTGGTGCGCATCTCGATCGGCATCGAAGACGCCGACGACCTGATCGCCGATTTCGCGCAGGCGCTCGACGCGGTTTGAGAACCAGGCCCTCCCCTTCAGGGGAGGGCAGCGAGACTTGGCGGCTTGCCGCCTAGTCGCAGCGGGTGGGGCCAGAAGCCTTGCGCTATCTCGCAGACTCCACCCCCAAACCCCTCCCCTGAAGGGGAGGGGCTTTCCTCACTTCCGCGCCCGCCAATCGACCACCGTCCACCCCATCGTCGGCGCGAGCTTCTTGAGCTTCCGCGAGGGCGTCGTCGCCACCGCCTCGTCGGCGAAGCGCAGCATCGGATGGTCGGACACATGGTCCGAGTAAGCGCGGATATGCGCGGCATCGCGGATGATCTCGTTCGCCGCCATCCAGTCCGAGATGCGCGCGAATTTCGCCTCGCCGTAACAATTGTCACCCGACAGCCGCGCATGGACATGGTCGGCGCCATCGGGCTCGTCGAGCCGCGTCGCGAGCACATCCTCGATCCCCAGCCGCTTCGCGATCGCATCGACATAGATATGGAAGGACGCGGTCGCGAGCAGCACGCGATACCCCGCCGCGCGGTCGGCCTCGAGCTGCGCGAGCGCTGCGCCGTGCAGCCCCCGCGCGATCACCTTGTCGGCATAGCTTTCGGCGAGCGGCGCGATCTCGTCGCGGCGGAAGCGCGGCCCGACCAGCAGCCGCAGATTGATCGCCTTCAGCCGCGAGCGGTCGATCAGCCCCAGCGTATAGGCGGCGCCCGCCAGCCCGACGAGCGGGGTCAGCAGCACGCGCCATTGCTGGCGCCGCCGCACCACATGCATCAGGAATCCGCTGTAGGTGCCCGCGCGCGTGATCGTGCGGTCCATGTCGTACATCGCGACGCGATGCGCATAGTCGGGCACGACGGGGACAGATAAATCATCCATTAGAGCCTCTTAGCCGCGATCGGCGGCGCGGCCAAGGCCGGTGCGGGCGGCGGGATTCGCTTGCCGTCATTCTCCAAATAATACAAGGTCGTGCCCGATGGTGGCCCGGGCGGACTTCGAAACAAGCGATGGCGCCGGCGGCGCCGATGTCCGTTTCACCGGGCGGCTGACGCTCGCGCGGCTCGGCGACCTGCCCGCGCGGCTCGACGCGCTCGGCCCGATCACCTCGCTCGACCTCTCGGCCGTCGAACGCGTCGACACCGTCGGCGCGTGGATCGTCACGCGCACCGCGGCGCAGCATGGCGCGACGATTGCCGGCGCCAGCGAAGAGGCGCAGCGCCTGCTCGACGCGCTCGCCAGCGACAAGAGCGATTACCGCGTCCACCGCGACCGCCGCCCCGCGCTCACCCGCATGCTCGAACAGGTCGGCGTCGCCAGCACCGCAGTGTGGCACGAACTGCTCGGCATCATCGGCTTCTTCGGTGCGATGCTCATGGCGCTCGGCACCCAGGTTCGCGCGCGCCGCCGCCTGCGCTGGCACGCCATCGTCACGCGCTTCCAGACCGTCGGCGTCGACGCGCTGCCGATAATCGGGCTGATGACCTTCCTGATCGGCATCGTCGTCGCGCAGCAGGGCGCGGTGCAGCTCCGCCAGTTCGGGCTCGAGGTATTCACGATCAACCTCGTCGGCCGCGCCTCGATCCGCGAGCTCGGCCTGCTCATGACCGCGATCATGGTCGCGGGCCGCTCGGGCAGCGCCTTCGCCGCGCAGATCGGCACGATGAAGCTGACCGAGGAAATCGATGCGATGCGCACGATCGGCGTCTCGCCGATGGAGGCCATCGTCCTCCCCCGCGTCGCCGCCGCGACGATCCTGATGCCCTTGCTCGGCTTCTACGCCAGCATCTGCGCGATCATCGGCGGCGGCGTCTTCTGCTGGATCGGGCTCGAAATCCCGCCGCTCACCTATATCCAGCTGCTGCGCGACATCATCCCGATGACCGATTTCTGGGCGATGCTGATCAAGGCGCCGGTGTTCGGCGTGCTGATCGGCGTCACCGGCTGCTACGAAGGCATGCAGGTCCGCCAGAATGCCGAGGAAGTCGGCCAGCGCACCACCTCGGCGGTGGTCGCGGCGATCTTCCTCGTGATCGTGCTCGACGCCTTTTTCGCAGTCTTCTTCTCGTCGATCGGGTGGAACTGATGGCCGAGGAACAACAGATCGAGATCGCCGAGGAACTCGCCGCCGCCGACGCGGTGCGGCCCGAGAAGTTCGAACGTGCGATCTGCATCCGCGGCCTCGTCAACAAGTTCGGCGACGCGGTGATCCACGACGGGCTCGACCTCGACGTCCGCTCGGGCGAGATCCTCGGCGTCGTCGGCGGCTCGGGCACCGGCAAGTCGGTGCTGATGCGCTCGATCATCGGCCTCCAGATCCCCGACGCCGGCGAGATCGAAGTTTATGGCAAGACGCTGGGCGAGATCGCCGACGAAGAGGAATCGCGCGACCTCCGCCGCCGCTGGGGCGTGATGTTCCAGGGCGGGGCGCTCTTCTCGACGCTCAGCGTCGCCGAGAATATCCAGGTTCCGCTGCGCGAATATTATCCGCGCCTCGACCAGAAATTGCTCGACGAGATCGCCGCCTACAAGGTCGCGATGGTCGGCCTGCCCTCCGACGCCGGGCCCAAATATCCCGCCGAGCTGTCGGGCGGCATGGTCAAGCGCGCCGGCCTCGCGCGCGCGCTCGCGCTCGATCCCGCGCTGCTCTTCCTCGACGAGCCGACCGCGGGGCTCGACCCGATCGGCGCCGCCAAGTTCGACGAGCTGATCCGCGAGCTCGCCGACACCATGGGGCTCACCGTCTTCCTGATCACCCACGACCTCGATTCGCTCTATGCGACCTGCGACCGCGTCGCGGTGCTCGCCGAAAAGAAGGTGATCGCGATCGGCACCATCCCGGAACTGCTTGCCACCGAGCATCCGTGGATACAGGATTATTTCAACGGACCGCGCGGCCGGGCGGCGGCGGGCGGGAACCAAACCGCGCAGCGGCGATAGGAAAAGCTGATGGAAACTCGCTCGAACAACGTCCTCGTCGGCGCCTTCGTCCTCCTCTTCACCGCGGCGCTCGCGATCTTCGTCGTCTGGCTCGCCAACGACAGCGGCGGCGACAAGCGCGAATATGACATCTTCTTCAAGCAATCGGTCGACGGGCTGAACAAGGGGGCGCAGGTCCAATATTCGGGCGTCCCCGTCGGCCAGGTCAGCCAGATCGCGCTGCTCCCCGACGACCCGCAGTTCGTCCGCGTGCGGATCGAGGTCAACGAGGGCGTGCCGATCGTCCAGGGCACCACCGCCGCGCTCGAAGGCGTCGGTTTCACCGGGGTCTCGCAGATCTCGCTCGCCGGCGGGGTCAAGGGCGCGCCGCCGATCACTGACAAGGGGCCGAACGGCAAGCCCGTCATCCCCAACCGCGTCGGCGGCCTCGGCGAACTCCTCAACACCGCGCCGCAATTGCTCCAGCGCCTCTCGACGCTCAGCGAACGCCTCGCCGAACTCGCCGACGACGAAAATCAGGCCAGCATCCGCGGCATCCTCAACAATGTCGAGGCGTCGACCGCGATCCTCGCGCGCAACGGCCCCGCGATCGAGCGCGCGCTCGCCGACACGCGCATCGCGATCCAGCAGACCGGCCTCGCCGCCGAACAGATTGGCAATCTTGCCGCCGCGACGCAGGGCACGATCGACCGCAACGTCGACCCCGCGATGGCCAATCTGCGCGACACGCTCAAATCGGCGAATGCCTCGATGAAGACGCTCGAAAGCGCCATCGCCGACGCGCGCCCGGGGCTCAAGACCTTCAGCGAGACGACGATCCCCGAGGCGAATGCGCTGATCCGCGACCTCCGCCGCACCTCGGCCTCGCTCTCCAGCCTCACCGACAAGCTCGACCAGCAGGGCGCGGGCGCCGTCATCGGCGGCAGCAAGCTGCCCGACTACAAGCAATGAGGATGATGTCCGTCATGTCCACGCCCCTCCGCTCCTTCGCCCGCCGCGTCCGCGCGCCCTTGCTCGCGACGCTCGGCGTCGCGCTGCTTTCGGCCTGCGTCAGCTTCGGCGCCAAGCCCCCGCCCTTCCTGCTCACCCTGGACGCCGACGCAGCCCCGCCCGCGGGCGCCGCGCGCACCGCAAGCGAGGCATCGACGCTGACGATCCTCATCCCCACCGCGCCGCAGAAACTGCGCACGACGCGCATCCCGGTCCAGCAGGACGGATCGAGCGTCGCTTATGTCAAGGACGCGCAATGGGTCGAGGCGCCGCAGCGCCTGTTCCAGCGCCTGATCAGCGAAACCGTCGCCGCGCGCTCGGGCCGCGTCGTCCTCGACGAAGGCCAGTACCTGACCGCGCCGGGCGAACAGCTCGCGGGCCAGCTGATGGAATTCGGCGTCGACGCGCGCACCGGCGAGGCGGTGGTCGTCTATCAGGCGATGCTCGTCGCCGCCGGCGGCAAGAGCGTCACCCAGCGCCGTTTCGAAGCGCGCGAGAGCCTCGGCGGCGTGGTCGAGGCGAAGCCGGTGGGCGAGGCGCTGACAAGGGCGGCGAACAAAGTCGCGGTGGATGTGGCGGGGTGGTTGGGGGGATAGCGATCACGCGATGGAGCCGGAGTTTCCCTTTGAATTTGTCGTGCCTGCAGCACCGGTGTCATTTCAGCGTAGCAATACGCAATCGAAACAAGAGTGGAAGGATTTGGTGCGCGCGTCTCTCGCTCCAAACCTGCCAGAAATGCATTTTGCGACTGAACAGCGCCTCTCTGTTACCCTTTACTATTATCCAGTCGATGTGATGGACGGCGATCTCGACAACGTGCTTAAACTGACTCTCGATGCGATGACTCACCATGTGTATGTTGATGATCAACAGATTGAGCGCATCCTGATCCAGAAATTTGAGAGCGGACACGTATTTGCCTTCAACGACCCCAGTGAGACGCTCGCAAACTGCATATTGGGTCAGAAGCCGGCTCTCTACGTCCGGCTTTCGAATGATCCGCATGAGGATCTCGGAACATGACCGGAACCAGCAACACTGAACGAGCCATGCTCGATGCCACCGCTCGGGAATTGACGGCGAAGGGCTACGACGTAATTGTGCAACCTTCGCCAAACCTGCTCCCATCGGAACTATCAGCATTCCGTCCAGATGCAATTGCACTGGGGCGGGAGCCTAAACTCATCATTGAAGTCACGACGGAAGGTTCAAATGCCGCTGAAAAAGTCGCGAATCTTCAGCGTGTGCTCTCGAAACTTCCGGATTGGAAACTGCATTTGGTGGTACGCCGGGCGACGAGTAGCAACCTCTCGGTAGTGCCAGATCAGGCCATCCAAGAGATTTTGATACGTGGGAAGAACGTCGCACAAATCGATGCGCAGGCAGCCCTGCTACTGGGGTGGTCTGCGTTCGAAGCAATTGGGAGGTCACGACGACCTTCAACGTTTGCTAGGCCACAATCTCCCGGTCGGCTTATCGAACGCCTAGCCGCCGAAGGCATCTTGACGCCGGAGAACGCATATTTTCTTCGCCAAATGGCCGAAACTCGCAACGCCTTTATCCATGGCGATCTACGGCGGTCAGTAGCAGTCTCAGATATCGAGCACTTCCTCTCCTTACTATCGTCGCTATTACTATCCGGAGATTGGGGCGAGATGCAGACACACAACCCCGAAACCCAAATTTAGTCCGATGAGGGTGTGAGCTTACAGAGACGCAGTTCGTCGCAGGACCTCACCCCATCAAACTCTTGCTAGCCTGCTCCGTCGTATCCCTCGACAGCCCGGGCTGCGCCAATATCCGCTCCAGCTCGGCCCGCATCATCGCCGCCCTTCCCTCGTCGAAGCGTTTCCAGCGGCCAAGCGGCGGGATCATCTTCGCCGCGGTCTGCGGGTTCCTCGGGTCGAGCGCGATCACCAGGTCGGCGATCAGGCGATAGCCCGCGCCGTCGGCCTGATGGAACGCCGCCTGATTGCCCGTCAGCGCGCCATAGAGCGAGCGCACGCGGTTGGGGTTCGCCAGCGTGAAGTCGGGATGCCCCGCCAGCTCCTTCACCGCCGCGACCGTGTCGGGGCGCAGCGACCAAGCCTGCACCTGGAACCATTTGTCGAGCACCAGCGGATTGTCGCGATAGCGCTGGTAGAAGATGTCGAGCGCATGGACGCGCTCCGCGCTGTCGCCATGCGCCAGCGTCGCGAGCGCCGCCTGGCGTTCGGTCATGCCGTCGGCGTTCGAGAAGATGCCAAAGACCAGAGCCGGCACGTCGGCGATGCCCGTCGCGGCGAGATAGGCGATCGCGACCCCGCGCAGGCGGCGGCCGCCCTTGGCCTTGGGCGTCAGGTCGGTCGCGGGCGGGCACGCGCCCGCGAGAATATCGCGCCACTCGGCCTCGAGCGCGCGACCGATCGCCGCCTGCAGCGCCAGCCGCTCGCGGCGGATCGCGTCGGGATCGACCGTCACCATCTGGTCGCCGATAAAAGCCTCGCTCGGCAGCAGCACCGCCTCGGCGACGAAGGCCGGGTCCTCGGCGCGCCCCGCAAGCGTGCCCGCAATCGCATCGATCACCGCCTGATGATCCCCCGCCTCGCCCGACACCGCGGCGACCAGCGTGTCGAGCATCAATTGCTGTAGCGCCTCATAGCGTGCGAAGGGATCGTCGTCGTGCGCCGCCAGCCAGGCGAGTTCGCCCGGCGCGCGGACATAATCGACGATCACCGGCGCCGAGAAGCCGCGGTTGATCGACAGCGCCGGCCGCGCATCGAACGCGCCGAGCGGCACGCGCTGGCTCGCCCCGGTCAGCGTCACCAGCGTATCGGCCATCGCCACGCCGCTGCCGTCCATCGCGAACGCCGCGAGGCGCAGCGGCATCATCATCGGCGCCTTGTCGGGCTGGCCTGGGGTCGGCGGCACCGTCTGCGCGATGTCGAGGACCCATGCGCCGCCCTCTTCAACGAGCGAAAGCGTCAGCCGCGGCGTCCCCGCCTGCTCGTACCAGCGGCGGAACTGCTGGAGGTCGATATCGCCGCCCGCCTCCATCGCGCGCACGAAATCCTCGCAGGTCGCGGCCTCGCCGTCGTGGCGCTCGAAATAGAGGTCGGTGCCCGCGCGGAAGCGCTCGGCGCCCAGCAAGGTCGCCATCATCCGGATGATCTCGGCGCCCTTGTTATAGACCGTCGCGGTGTAGAAATTGCTGATCTCCTGATAGCTGTCGGGCCGGATCGGGTGCGCGAGCGGCCCCGCATCCTCGGGGAATTGCGCGGCGCGGAGCAGGCGGACGTCCTCGATGCGCTTGACCGGGGGCGAGCCCATATCGGCCGAGAAGCTCTGGTCGCGAAAGACGGTGAAGCCCTCTTTCAGGCTCAGCTGGAACCAGTCGCGGCAGGTGACGCGATTGCCCGACCAGTTGTGGAAATATTCGTGCGCGACGACGCCCTGCACCCCGTCATAGTCGACGTCGGTCGCGGTGTCGGGGTCGGCGAGAATATAGCGCGTGTTGAAGACGTTGAGGCCCTTGTTCTCCATCGCCCCCATGTTGAAATCGCTGACCGCGACGATGTTGAACAGATCGAGGTCATATTCGCGGCCATAGACGCGCTCGTCCCACGCCATGCTGTCCTTGAGCGCCTGCATCGCATGGCCGGTGCGCGGGGCGTCGCCGCCGCGCACCCAGATGCCGAGCTCGACCTCGCGCCCGCTCATGGTGGTGAAGCGGTCGCGGTTGACCACCAGGTCGCCCGCGACGAGCGCGAAAAGATAAGAGGGTTTCGGCCAGGGATCTTCCCACAGCGCCCAATGGGTACCGTCCGGCCCTTCGCCCCGCTCGATGCAATTGCCGTTCGACAGCAGGATCGGGAACAGCGCCTTGTCGCCCGCCATGCGCACCTTGTAGCGGCTGAGCACGTCGGGGCGGTCGGGGTGGAAGGTGATGCGCCGGAAACCCTCGGCCTCGCACTGGGTGCAGAGCATATTGTTCGACGCGTAAAGCCCCATCAGCTGGGTGTTGGCGCTCGGGTCGATCACCGTGTCGACCTCGACCGTCGCGGCGCTGCGATCGCCGAGGTCGATCACCAGGTCGGGGCCGTCCATCCGCCAGTCGTTCCACACCGCGCCATCGACGCGCACTTCCGCAGCGGTCAGGCCGTCGCCGCGCAGCACCAGCGACACCGGGGCATCGGCGTGGCGCTCGACCGACAGGTGCGCCGAGACCCGCGTCTCGGCGATCCCCAGCGCGAAATCGAGCGCGATGTCGGGAACCCGCCACTCGGGTGGACGATAGTCGCCGCGGTGGATGGTAACGGGGATGGCGGGGGTCGAGGAGGCGTCGGTCATCCGGCGGGTCTAGGCTTGGCCCGCGGCCTGCGCAATAAGGCGCGGTATGAGCGAGATGCTGATCTTTGGAATGGGCTATGCCGCGCGCCACCTCACGCAGCGGCTGGAGGCGCGCGGCTGGGATGTTGCCGGCACCACGCGCGACGGCCGCGACGGTACAATCACGTTCGAAAACAAAGGCTTGGTTTTCGAAAAGCTACGCAGCGCGACGCATATCCTCTCGTCGGTACCACCCGGCGACACCTTCGACCCGGTGCTGAGGGCTTATGGCGAGGCGATCGCCCTCGCGCCTGCCGCATGGGTCGGCTATCTCTCTTCGACCGGCGTCTACGGAAACTGCGGCGGCGCGTGGGTCGACGAAAGCGCGCCGGTCAAGGGCCGCCGCCCCGACCGCAACGCCGCGGACGCGGCCTGGCGCACGCTGCGCGGCACTATCTACAACTTCCGCCTCCCCGGCATCTATGGCCCCGGCCGTTCGATCCTCGACCGCATCGCCGAAGGCCGCGCGCATCGCATCGACTTGCCCGATCAGGTCTTCAGCCGCGTGCATGTCGACGACATCGCCGGCGGCGTGATCGCCTCCTTCACCGGGCCGCCGGGCATCTACAACCTCGCCGACGACGAACCCTGCCACCAGAACCGGCTCGTCGAATGGGGCTGCGCGATGCTCGGCGCGCCGCTGCCACCGCTCCAGACGCTGGACGAAGCGGACCTCTCGCCCGCCGCGCGCGCCTTTTATGCCGAGAACCGCCGCGTCGCGAACGGCCGGGCGAAGCGCTTGCTCGGCTGGACGCCGCGCTATCCGAGCTTTCGGGAGGGGCTGACGGCCTGCCTTTAGAGCAGCACGTCCACCGTGTGGATCAGCACCCCGACCAGCCCGCCGACCAGCGTCCCGTTGATGCGGATATATTGCAGATCGTCGCCGACCGCATTTTCCAGCCGGTCGGTGATCGTCTTCGCGTCCCAGCCGCGGATCGTGTCCGACACCAGCTTGAGCGCGGTCTCGCCATAACTGTCGACCGCGCCGACCACCGCGCGCCGGGCATAGCGGTTGAGCGTGCGCTTGATATGCGCGTCCTCGCCCAGCATCGTGCCGAACTGGGTGACCAGCTCGCCGATCCGCCCCGCCAGCATCGTGTCGGGGTTGCGCGCTGCCTTGAGCAGCGCGCCGCGTCCCTGTTCCCACAATCCGTCGAGCCAGCGCTTGACCGCCTTGTTCTCGAGCAGTTCGTCACGCACCTTGGCGACCTTCGCCTGCACCTCGGGATCGGTCTGCAGGTCCTGCGCCATCTTGGCCAAACCCTCTTCGACGCGGAGGCGCAGCGGATGGTCGGGCTCGACCGCCATTTCGCTGAGCAGCTTGCCCAGCCCCGCGACGATGCGGTTCGAGATGCTCTCGTCGAGCCCGGTGAAGCGCACGATGGCGTTCGAATTGTCGTGCACCATCTGGTGGATCAGATGCGCGTTGAGGTCGAGCGTCTTCGACCCCCATTTGACCATCGCGTCGAGCAAAGGCTGGTGCCGCCCCTCGGCGAGCGCGGCCTGCAGCGCCTGCCCGAGCAGCGGGGCGACGTCGAGTTCGCGCAGGCGGTCGGCGATCGCCGACTTGACCATGCCGCCGAGCCGTTGCTGGTCGAGCGCACCCAGCGCGTCGGCGATGATCCGCGACGCGCCGAGCTTGAGCCGCCCGCCACCCTCGGCGGGCTGCGACAGGAATTTGCCCACCGCACCCGCGACGTCGAGCGTCTGCATCTTGCGCGCGATCAGCCGCGGCAGCAGGAAGTTGGTGAGCAGGAAGCGCGCGAGCGTGTCGCCGATCCGGTTCTTGTTGCGCGGCACGATCGCGGTGTGCGGGATCGGCAGCCCCATCGGATGGCGGAACAGCGCGGTGACCGCGAACCAGTCGGCGAGCCCGCCGACCATCGCCGCCTCGGCAAAGGCGCGGATGTAGCCGACCGCCGGATGGACGTCCTGATAATATTTGGCGGCGATGAAGATTGCCGCCATCGCGACGAGCATGCCCGTCGCGACGACGCGGATGCTGGAAGGCTTCGCCGGGATGGCGACGCCAATCGGCCGGGGGAGCGCGCGGTCGGTCATTCCGATCAAATGGCGAAGCGCGGCGAAGGTTGCAACCGGCGCGGCGCCGGAACCGCCGCCGGCGTCATTCCGCCGGCTGCGGTTCGGCCTCCAGATGCGGCTTGCCGTCGTCGCCCTTGCGATAGGTCAGCAGGGTCCGCGAGAAGAAGCGGCCGAGGCGCTTTTCGGCGCTATCGGCGAGACTGAAGCCCGCCGGCACGATCAGCAGGGTCAGCAGCGTCGACAGGATCAACCCGCCGATGACGACGACGCCCATCGGCGCGCGCCACGCACCGTCGCCCGATAGCGAGATCGCGGTGGGTACCATGCCCGCGACCATCGCGACCGTCGTCATGACGATCGGCTGCGCACGCTTGCGTCCGGCGTCCATCAGCGCCGCGTCCTTCGCGACGCCATGGTCCATTTCCTCGATCGCGAAATCGACGAGCAGGATCGAGTTTTTCGCGACGATCCCGAGCAGCATCAGCAGCCCGATGAACACCGGCATCGAGATTTCCATGCCGGTGATCGCCAGCCCGAGCAGCCCGCCGAGCGGCGCAAGCAAAAGCGACGACATATTGACGAATGGCGACAGGAAACGCCGATAGAGCAGCACCAGCGTCGCAAAGACGAGCAGCAGGCCCGCGACGACGGCGACGAGGAAATTGTTCATCATCTCCGCCTGCCACTTCGCGTCGCCCTGGATCACCTTGCGGATGCCCTGCGGCATGCTGGCGATCGACGGCAATTTGTCGATCTTGGTTTGTGCATCCCCTGTCACCAGCCCCGGCGCCAGATCGGCCCCGATCACGATGCGCCGCGTCTGGTTGTACCGGCGAAGTTCGGTCGGGCCCGCGCCGAAGCCGATCTCGGCGACCGATTTCAGCGGCACGGTGCCGCCGCGCGCGGTCGGAACCGGCAGGTTCTCGATCGTCGCGAGGCTGCGCCGCGAATCTTCGGACAGCAACACGCGGATCGGAATCTGGCGATCGGACAGCGAGAATTTCGCCGCATTCTGGTCGATGTCGCCCAGTGTCGCGATGCGGATCGTCTGGCTGAGCGCCGCGGTGGTCACACCGAGTTCGGCGGCGAGGTCCATGCGCGGATTGACGATGATCTCGGGCCGCGGAATGTCGCCCTCGATGCGCGCCGCGCGCAGTTCCTTGAGCGCGCTCATCTCGCGGACGATCCGGCGCGCGTGATTTTCGAGCGCGACGGGATCGTCGCCGCCGATGATGAAGGTGATGTCGCGGCCGGAGAAGCCGCCCGACTGGCTCTGGAACGAGACGCGCGCGTCGGGGATCGCCGCCATCTTCGGCTGCAGCCCGCGCTCCCATTCGACGCTGCTGGTCGGGCGATCCTTCTTCAGCGTGACATACACGCTGCCGCCGCCGACATTGACGTCGAAGAAGGCGTTGTCGACGACGCTGTTCGCCGCGAGGATGGCGTTGACCTGGTTCGCGATGACCTCGCTCTGCGCCAGCGTCGAACCCGGCGGCAGCTCATAGCTGATCTGGCTGTAATCGCTGTTGATCGTCGGCTGGAACTGCTTGGGCAGGACGATGAACAGGAGGATGCTCGACGCGAAGGCGAGCACGCCGATGCCGACGATCCACACGCGGTGGTCAAACAAGCGCGCATAGGCGCGCTGGAGCATATACTTTGACCAATTGGTGAACGCAAATTGACGCATACCGATCAGCCAAGCGAACGCTCCGACCAGAACCGTTATCAGCGTTCCCTGCAAGAATACACCGAGCATTTGAAGCGGGGTAAACACCAAGAAATATATAGCGACAACCCGTTCCGTGCCCTCTGGCTCTGGCATAAAAAACCACGCTATTCGGCCAAGCAGCCACAGGGCCGTAAGCGCGATTGGAACGGCCAGGAAGATAAGGCGCGTCGGGAACACCTCATAACGTGCCTTCACCGCCTTCTGCTTCGAGCTATCGAGCGTCCAGCGGAGGATATTTTCATAGCGATCGACCCACGGTCCCTCGGCATGGTCCTGCTCGCCCTGCGCCGACAGAAAATAGGCCGCGATCATCGGCGTGATCATGCGCGCGACCGCGAGGCTGACGAGCACCGCAAACACGACGGTCATGCCGAACTGGATGAAGAATTGTCCCGATACGCCGGGCATCAGCGCGACGGGCAGGAACACCGCGACGATCGACATCGTCGTCGCGACGACCGCGAGCCCGATCTCGTCGGCGGCGTCGATCGACGCCTGATAGGCGGTCTTACCCATTCGCATATGCCTGACGATATTCTCGATCTCGACGATCGCGTCGTCGACGAGCACCCCGGCCACGAGGCTCAAGGCCAGCAGCGACAGCCCGTTGAGCGAGAAGCCCATCAACTCCATGAACCAGAAGGTCGGGATCGCCGACAGCGGGATCGCGAGCGCCGAAATCAGCGTCGCGCGCCAGTCGCGCAGGAACAGGAAGACGACGACGACCGCGAGCACCGCGCCCTCGATCATCGCGAGCATCGAACTGCGATACTGCTCCTTGGTATATTCGGTGCGCGTGAAGAGGATCTTGAAGTTGACCTTGGGGTTGTTCTTCTTGATCTCGGCCAGCTTCTTCATCGTCTCGTCATGGACGGTGACGTCGGACGCGCCCTTCGCCTTTTCGATCGAGAAGCTCAGCACCTGCTTGCCTTGGATCTTGGCCAGGTTGCGCTGCTCGGCGTAGCCGTCGGTGACCTTGGCGACGTCGCTCAGCCGGATGGTCCGGCCGCTGCCCAGCGACAATTGATAATCGCCGAGCTGATAGGCGCTGCCGGCGTTGCCGAGCACACGCACCGCCTGTTCGGAGCCCGCGATCTCGGTGCGCCCGCCCGCGGCATTGACGTTGATCTGGCGGAGCTGCTGGTTGATCTGGCTGGCCGTGATGCCATAGCTTTGCATCCGCGCGGGATCGAGGATGACGCGAATTTCGCGATCGACCCCGCCCGAGCGGCGGACCTGGCTCATCCCCGGGATCGACAGCAGGTCCTTCGCGACGGTGTTGTCGACGAACCACGACAGCTGTTCGAGCGTCATGTCGGTCGCCTCGACCGCGAAATAGGTGATCGGGCCGCCCGCGATGTCGACGCGCACGACCTGCGGCTCGAGGATGCCGTCGGGCAGGTCGCTGCGAATCTGCTGCACCGCCTGGTTGACGTCGTTATAGGCGCGGTCGATCGGGGTGCCGATCGCGAATTGCACGAAGGTGCGGCTGTTGCCCTCGCTGACATAGGAGGACATTTCATCGACGCCGCTGACGCCGCGCACCGCGGCCTCGACGCGCTGCGTGACCTGTGTCTCGAGCTCGGTGGGCGCCGCGCCGGGCTGCACGACCACGACCTGCACCGCCGGGAATTCGACGTCGGGATTGTCGTTGACGTCCATCCGGTTGAAGCTGACGAGGCCCGCCAGCAGCAACAGGATGAACATCACGATCGGCGGCACCGGATTGCGGATGCACCAGGCGGAAATGTTGCGGAAACTCATGACTCAAACGCCTTTGTGCGGGTGCCTTGCCGGGTAGCTCTTATTGCGACGATTTCTGCAGCACGGGTTTCACGAGATCGCCGACGTTCAGGAAGGCGCCAGCGAGCACAACCACGCGCTCGTTGCCCGTCAGCCCCGATGCGATCGACACGCCGTCGTCGCTGACCGTCCCGACCTTGACCGGCTTGCGCTCGATCTTGTTGTCCTTGCCGACGACCAGCACGAAATTGCCCTCGGGACCGCTCTGCACCGCGCTTTCGGGCAGCAGCGGCGCCTCGGCCGATCCCGCGATCAGCCGCGCATCGGCAAAACCGCCGGGGCGCAGCGCGCTGCTGTAGGGGATCGAGATGCGGACCATGCCCTGGCGCGTGTCGGCGTTGATCACCGGCGACACCTGCCACACCTGGCCCACGATGTTGAGGTCGGTGCCGACGGGGGTCACCGACGCGCGCGTTCCCACCGGGACGCGCTGCAGGTCGGCCTCGGCCATCTGCGCCATCATTTCCATCTCGCCGCCCTTCGCCATGCGAAACAGCACGCCGCTGCCTGCGCCGACGACCTGACCGGGCTCGACCTGGCGCGTCAGCACCAGCCCCGCCGCGGGGGCGACGATGTTGAGCCGGGTGTTGCGCGCCTGCGCCTCGGCATGCTGTGCCTGCGCGACGCGGACCCGCGCGTTGGCCGCGTCGCGCGTGGCGCGCTTGCGGTCCATGTCGGCCTTGGAAATAAAGCCGCGCGACACCAGCGCCTCGGCGCGCTCGAGCTCGGCCTGCGCCAGGCTGGCGTCGGCCTGCGCGACGCGGATCGAAGCGGCGAGCGCCGATGCCTGCTGCGTCTGGACCGCGCGGTCGATCACCGCGAGCGTCTGCCCGGCGCCGACCCACTGGCCGGGTTCGACCAGCACGCGCACCACCTGTCCGCCCTCGCCGGCGATGCCGATCGGCATCTCGCGGCGCGCCGCGATCGTGCCGTTGGCCGAAATCGTCGCCTGCACGGACTGGCGGCCCGGGATGACCACGGTGATGTTCGGAGCGCTTTCCCCGCCCTTGCCCGCCGCCGCCGCATCGCCGCCCGCGGCCGCTGCACCGTCGCCCTTGCCCGCCGAAAAGGCGAACCAGGCCACGGCCAGGGCCACGACGATGAGCACGGCCCCGATGATCAGCCGCGTCCGGCGACGCCGGTTGTCGGTCTCGTCATGATACCCCGCCAGGCTGTCCATCCCGTCCACTTTCCGCTCGTAGTTCACGTCAATTTCCTCTGTCCCGCCCCCGGCCATGCCATGCGAGGGGCCCCTCGGCTCCGCGCGAAACGTCAGCGCCCCGGAACCTCGGCCTGTTCGACGGTGTATTACCCAATTAAACCACCCCTGACAAGGGGGAGAAACGCGACCGCGCCGCTTCACCGGCGCGGCGCTTCTTAGGCCGGTTTGTGGCCGTATTCCAGTATGCTGCACTACGAAAAAAGGCGGCCGGCGCACGCCGACCGCCCTTTTCGGAACGGCCCCGAAGGACCGCTATGGCGGCGCGATCAGCGAACCCGGCCGCGCCGCACCAGATTGACGATGCCAAGCAGCACCACCGCTCCGACGAAGGCGGCGAGCAGAGTCATCGGATCGAAGGCATTGCCGCGAAGATGTCCGCCATCGCCTATGCCGACGAGACCGAACAAAAAGCGGCCAAGGAACGATCCGAGGCAACCGACGATGATGTTGAGGAAAATGCCCTGCTGGGCGTCCGTGCGCATCACGATGCTGGCGAGCCAGCCGATGATGCCGCCCATGACGATTGCGATGATGAAACCAATCATATGTGACCCCCTACGATCATTTTGAGTGCCCGCTGCGATCGGGCAGAGCGGATGCTAAACCAAATCTTGCCAATCGCCTAGCGATATGGCGGCGGCGCGATGCACCTCAGCGCACGCTGCCACGGCGTACCAGATTGATCAGCCCGAGCAGCACCACCGCGCCGATGAAGGCCCACAGCAGGCCGATGGGGCTGAAGCTGCTGAGGCTGGCGCCCATGCCGAACAATCCACCGAGGATATTGCCCAGAAACGCGCCGACGATACCGACGACGACGTTCAGGATGATGCCCTGCTGCGCATCGGTGCGCATCACGATGCTGGCGAGCCAGCCGATGATCCCGCCGACGATCAGCGTAACGATAAGCCCGATCATTGCATGACTCCCATTTTTGCCGGAACGCGCGGACCGGCCTGGTTCGGCGACGCGTTATCGCATCCGAAGCTTGTTCTGGCTTGTGTCAGCACAATGCGATGCGGGAGCAAAAGGTTCCCGGCCGGCCCCGTGGGGGCGCGGCCGGGAAAGTGGGATCAGTTCCGATCGGGGAACTGCTCCGGGTCGCAAGCACGACATAAGCGGCCGCATGCGACGGCGATGTGACATGCATCACAGGTGAAAGATTTTTGGGGTGGGTTTGATTTTGGGGGCGGCGATGGCTTGGGGGTGGGGAGCGGTCAGTGCCGATCCTCCCCGGAACGGGGAGGGGGACCAGCGAAGCTGGTGGAGGGGTACAGGCGGGTTGCCTTTCCGGAGAGGTCGCGCACGACGGCGACGTCGCCGGAAATGAGAGACTGATCGGTTTGACGCCGCGGTAGCCTCCCGTGCCCCTCCACCACCCTTCGGGTGGTCCCCCTCCCCCGTTGGGTGAGGATCGCTTATGTCCGCCAACGCCCGAAACCGTCCATTCCCGAGCAACCGAAATCCTTATCGGCCCCCGCCCCGCCGCACATCGCGCGCAAACGAAATGGGGGCCGGCATCGCTGCCAACCCCCACTATCCGGTATCCTTCCGGTCGCTGCCCGCTTGCCTCATCCCGGTCCGCCTCTCTTGCGATCGGCGGCCCGCAAAACGACGCTTGCGGCGCGCTCCGGAGCTATCCGGCGATGGTTTGGTCGGCCCCCTTTCGGGGGCCGGCCGCACCTGGAAAGCCCTTCATCATCTCTTCTCGCGTCTGCCGAAGCAGTCGCTGTCCAAGCGATGGACTGCATTTCCTCCCTGATCGGGTCCGCCTCAACTCGTGGGAATCGCGGCGTTCCGTGACCAAGTATCGGTCCACTTCCTCGTCGATCCGGCCCGTTCTCTTCCGGCTGGTCTTGCAACCTTCCTTCGTGTCCCGGCGGTCCGTCGTCTCCGTCGTCCGATGATTGGAAGCTGACATGAGTTGCCGGGGGCGCCAACAAAAATTGCAGCGAGACGCCCCCGATTGCGCTGCCGACTGTGGATAAGTCCGGCATTAGCAATTAGCGGATTCGCTGCAGCATTTTTGTAACAAGGCTGCAGCATTTTCGGATTCGACCCGATGCACGATGCGGCGGGATTCGCACGGCGACTCGCCGCTTTGGACGAGCGACTCGCGCGCGACTCGATCAGGCCCGTCCCAAATCGCCCTTGCCCACCGTCCCCGACGCCATTTCGAGCATCCGGTCGAGGCTCTTGCGCGCGGCGAGGCGAAGCTCCTCGTCCATCTCGATCCGCGGCTGGAGGTCGCGGAGCGCGATATAGAGCTTCTCCATCGTGTTGAGCGCCATATATGGGCAGATATTGCAGTTGCAGTTGCCGTCGGCCCCCGGCGCACCGATGAAATTCTTCTCGGGCAGCGCCAGCTCCATCTGGTGGATGATGTGCGGCTCGGTCGCGACGATCAACGTGTCGCCGGGAAATGTCTTGGCGAATTGCAATATGCCGCTGGTCGAGCCGACATAATCGGCATGATCGACGATATGCGGCGGGCATTCGGGGTGCGCTGCGACCGGCGCGCCCGGATGCTGCGCCTTGAGCTTGAGCAGCTCGGTCTCGCTGAACGCCTCGTGGACGATGCACACGCCCGGCCACAGCAGCATCTCGCGCCCGAACTTGCGGTTGAGATAGCCGCCGAGGTGGCGGTCGGGGCCGAAGATGATCGGCTGGTCCTCGGGGATCTGGCTGATGATCGTCTCGGCGCTCGACGAGGTGACGATGATGTCGGAGAGCGCCTTCACCGCCGCCGAGCAATTGATGTAGGTCAGCGCGATATGGTCGGGGTGCTTTTCGCGGAAGCGCTTGAACTGCTCGGGCGGGCAGCTGTCCTCGAGGCTGCATCCCGCGTCCATGTCGGGCAGGATGACGATCTTTTCTGGCGACAGGATCTTCGCGGTTTCGGCCATGAACTTGACGCCGCAAAAGGCGATGACGTCGGCATCGGTGTCCGCCGCCTTGCGCGACAGCTCGAGCGAATCGCCGACGAAATCGGCGAGGTCCTGAATCTCGGGCTTCTGGTAATAATGCGCGAGGATGACGGCGTTGCGCTCCTTGCGGAGGTGGTCGATTTCGGCGCGCAGGTCGACGCCGGTGAGATTTTCGCGGACGGGAGCAGTCATGGCTTTTCCTTATGCGGCTTTTGCCTTGCGCGTCCCTCTACACCGCCGCCCCGGAGAGGGCAATTCCGCCCTCAGCGCCCGGTCAGCTGCGCCGCGAGCGCGATGACGGGGGGCGCCATCGCCAGCAGATAGATGGTGGCGCGCACCGCGATGACAACCAGTGCGATCGTCTTGGTCGCGGGATGGACGCGGCCGAGCGTGCGGCGGTCATGGAGCGCAATGAGTCCCACGACGGCGAGCTGGAACAGCCCGATCGGGATATCCGACCAGCCGATCATCAGCGGCATCGGCAACAGCCGCCCAAGAGCGGGTTCGAGAATGATAATCGTCGCGCCGATCATCAGCCGGCGGTGCCATTGGGTCGAACTGCGCCGCCGCACCGCCGCCCACACCATCAGCCCGAAGACCAAAGCCTCGACCGTGGTCAGCGCAAGGAAATAGGGCGGCGAGAAAAAGGGTGGGAAGCGGTTGAGGACCAGCGAAGCGAGCCCGGTAAAGACGCCGAGCGCGGCGATGACCAGCGCGAGGCCCGCGCCGATCCAGCCGAGGCGGCGATGCAGCGGCAGGTCGCCGCGCGACACGAGCGTCGGCTGGACGATCAGCAGCCCGAGCCACGCGAGCATCAGCACGCCGTGGAGATGGACCCAGAAGGGCGCTGCCACCGGATCGACGAAGCCGCGCAGCGCGAATTGCGCAAAACCGAAGATAATGAAGAGCGCGAGGCCGATCGCCATCCGCTGCCAGAAACGCTCGGCGCTTGCCGCGCCCGCCGCTGTCGTCGCCATGCCGCACCCCCCCGATTGGCTGGAATCGGCGCCTGACTAGCGCAGCGTAGCGCGCGGGCAAAGATGTTTCAGCGGGCTTCCTCGCCCGCGAAACGCGCGGTCACTTTCGCGTCGATCCCCGCGGCCTTCAGCGGCATCGCGAAGCTCTGCTCGACCGCATTCCTCGCCGCGCCTTGCGCGAGCCGCATCGGGGTCGCGCCCTTGGCCTGCTTGATCAGCTCGGCCTGCGCCGCTTTGCGGTTCGCGGTGTCGAGCGTCTTTTCGGCATCGGTCAGCGTCAGCAGGATCGCGCCGTCGCGAAACTCGCTGATCGCATTCAGATCGATCTCGGGACCCGCAAGCCGCAGCGGCGGCAGCGTCACCGTCAGCGCGCCGCTCGCCGCGTCCCAGTCGAGATCGGACTGCTCGAGCTTCGCGAGATCGAGTTCGTATCGCACCGTGCCCGGCATGATCAGCGTCTTCTTCGCCTCCAGCCCCAGCCGGCTCTGCGTCGAGGTGACCACCGCGACATAGCGCGCGGTGAAGGGCACGAGGACATTCTGTTCCTGCAGCCCCTGCAGGCTCGCCGCGACGACGGTTTCGGGGTCGTATCCGCGCTGCCAGTCGCGCCAAGCGGAGAAAGCCCACCAGGCGGCGAGCGCGAGCAATGCCGCGGCGGCGAGGAGGATCAGGCGGGGGAGCAGGCGCGCTGTGGCGGAAGATGTGGTCATGGCGTGGTATAGTCCGAACAATCGGGCGCCGGCCGGTCCATCTCGTAGCGCGACGTCGCGGGGTTGTAATGCAGCACGCGCTCGTAGCTGCATAGGGGATCGGGGGCGCGGACCAGGTCCGCCTTCTGCAGCTTCAGCGCGCTATTATCACCCGAACGGCGCACGCCGCGCGGATAGGTGCTTGCGGCGGCGCGATAGGTGAGCGCGGGCATCTCGGCACCATCGGACGGCGCGGCGGCGAGCGTCGCGGTGAAGCCATATTCGTCGTGGCAGGCCTCGCGCCGGTCCTGCATGTCCGCTTCCGAGAAGCAGGCGCGGATCATCAGCGAGCTGTCCCAGACGACATCGAGCACCTCGTCGCCGAGCCGGGTCGAAGAGGGGGTGGTATCGAGCCGCAGCAGATGGAGCCGGCTGCCGTTGCCGCCGCCGCCCGAATACATGGCGCTGGTGCCGACCACGACGCCCATCAGATATTGGCGCGCCTCGGGCGCGGCCTCGGCGTGCGGGGGCACCGCGATGAGGTGCGGCCAGAGCGCCAGCGTCTGTCCGTCCGCTTGGGAATAAGGGAGCGCAAAGGAACTGTCGTCGGCCCTGCCCGTTGCGGCTGCGGAGAGCAGCAGGCCGCCCGCTTCCCCCGACGCCTCGTCACGCGGCAGCTCAAGGCACAGGCTGCCGTCGGGCAGGCATTGCCGCTCGCCTTCCTTGCCCACCAGCGCGATGACGACCGGATCGGGCGCGGCCGTAGCAGGCGCCGCCGTTGCGATCAGAAGCGACAGCAGCATCAGGCGAGCGTCCAGACGTCGTCGGCATTGTGCACGACACCGCGGGTCTTGAGGTCGAGCAGATGCGCGAGCACCGAGCGCCCCGCCGCGCCGGTCAGCCGCGGATCGAGCCCCTTGTACATATGCGTGACCATGTCGGGGATGACGCGCGTGCCCTTTTCGAGTTCGCGCAGGATCTGCCGCTCGCGCTGCTTGCGGTGGCCGAGCATGCCGCGCACCAGCTGGCGCGGTTTGGTCACCGCGGGGCCGTGCGCGGGATAATAGACGCGGTCGCCGCGCTCGTAGAGCTTTGACAAACTTGCCATATAGGCCGCCATGTCGCCGTCGGGCGGGCTGACGACGCTCGTCGACCAGGCCATGACATGATCACCGGTGAACAGCGCGCCCGTCTCGACCAGCGCGAAGCAGAGGTGGTTCGAGGTGTGCCCAGGGGTCGCGACCGCCTCGATCGTCCAGCCGTCGCCCGAAATCCGCTCGCCGTCGGCGAGTATGCGATCGGGGGCGTAATCGGGGTCGAAGGCCGAATCGGCGCGCGGGCCGTCGTCGCGCAGCGCGAGCGGCGCGCAGCCGATGATCGGCGCGCCGGTCGCCGCCTTCAGCGGCGCGGCGGCGGGGCTGTGGTCGCGGTGCGTGTGGGTGCAGAGAATCGCCGCGACGCGCTGGCCCTCGACAGCGCGCAGGATCGCGTCGACATGCCCTTGGCCATTGGCGTCGGGCGGGTCGCCGATGCTCATGCCGCTGCCCGTCGGACCAGGGTCGATCACCGCGACGTCGCGGCCCGCGCCGACGATCCACGTCTGGGTGCCGGTGAAGGTATAGGGCGAGGGATTGGGCGCAAGCACGCGGCGCACCAGCGGCTCGTGCTGCTCGCATTCGCCGGCGCGGATGCTGTCGGGCCAGGGCTTGTCTTCGCTCATGCATGCAATGTGGCATCGCAGGGGGCGGAGCGAAAGGGGTGGCGACCGTTTTCGGTTGGTTGCGACAACTTAGGAATCCTCCCCATCGCAAGTCGATGGGGAGGATATTCAGGTCCGCGCCCAAGAAAAAAGGGAGCGGTTGCCCGCTCCCTTTCCCCGCCCCTGCCGCAGGCCCCCACCGGGGAGAAGGGGCCTGCGTCAAAAGCCCAAAAGCGTCAGTCGGCCGGCTTCTCGAGGTCGGCGATCGCCTTGTCGAGGTCGGCGGCGACCTTGGCGCGGATCTCGTCGGACATGGCCTTCGACGCCCGGCCCTCGGCAAATTGCTCGCGCGCCTTTTTGAGCGCCGACAGCTGCGCGGCCTTGTCGCCCGCGCCGCCGCAGCGGATCATCATCACGCGGCTGTGCTTCTTGCCGTCCTTGTCGTCGCGGTTGACCAGCGGCACGGCGGCCTGGCCCTTGCCGCAATGATGGACGGTGAGTGCCTTGCCATCGACCGACTGCCAATGCATCGGCGGCATGGGGGGCATCGGCGGTAGCGGCGCCATCGGCGGCATCGGGGCAAAGGCGAATTGCTTCTTCCGCTTCGCCTCCAGCTTGTCGGCGATCGCCTCGGCCTGGCTGCCCGTGATGCCCTGTTCCTTCAGCGTCGCGAGGATATCGTCGCGCGACAGGCTGCCCGGCATGCGCATTTCGAAGCGCTTCGCCTTGGCGTCGCCGGGGGCGAACATCGTGACATTGCCCTCGCCGTCCTTGACCTCGCCATTGCGGATCACGATGCGGTGCACTTCGCGCTTCTTCTTGCCGTCGTCAGCCGTGGCATCGCCCTCGCCATCCTCGTCGCTGGTGAAGATCATCACGCGATGCGCGTCGGTGATCACCTCCGGCGCTTCGGGCGGGGCCGGCGCGTCGGAGGCCTCGGGCGGCGGCGGGGGTGCCGGTGGGGCGGGCACGTCCGACTGTGCCGTCGCGCTCGCGATCCCTGCCGGGACCAGCGTCGCGGTCGTCGCGAGCACCGCCAGCGTCGCGCCGCCAACGAGCAGCCGCCCGACTAGCCCGCGCTTCTTCGAAATATCTTGCCGCATCAGCATCGTCAGTCTCTCCTGTAGATTGTCGTGGACCGCCATCGGCGCGGCGAGCGACAGCCGCGATCCGACCGCCGCCTTGGCGATCGCGGTCGCGTAGCGCGCAGTGCGAAGCTCACGCGGCGCGCTGTCGGTCATCGTCAGCACGCGCGCGTCGCACGCGGCCTCCTGGTCGAAACGAAAGGCACGGATCGCGCGCCACGCGAAAGGGTTGAACCATTGCACCGACAGCAGCAGCAGCGCCGCGGCATTGGCCCACAAATCGCCGTGGCGGTGGTGCGCGAGTTCATGGTCGATCGCGAGCGCGCGTTCCTCGGCGATATAGCGCGCGAAGAAATCCTGCGGCACCGCGACGAAGCGGCGCCAGAGGCCGAAGGCGACGGGACCATCGACCGCGTCGGTCATCACCAGCCGGATGTTGCCGATCGGTTCGAGCTCGACCGCGCCGGTCAGCACCGCGCGCCGGAAGCGGCGGTGCGACAGCATCGCAGCCGCGAGCACCCCCACCATGCCCGCCGCCCAGATGGCGAAGAGCAAGGGCAGCAAGTCGGCGAAGGACCAGAGCGGCAGCGCGGACGCGGCGGGTGCAGCGCCGACGGTGTCGACGGCGTCGATCAGGATCAGCTCGCCCATCGGCGCGGCGCTGGCGGGCATCGCCGTCGCAACGGGCGCGACCACCGGGTCGGCGAAGGGCAAGGGCGGCAGCATCAGCCGCAGCGCGGGCACCGCCCACAAGGCATAAGTGAGCCCCGGCCCGAAATGGCGCACGAAGGGCTTGCGAATGACGAGGATCATCAGCACGAGCAGCGCGGTGGTGACGAGCGTGTCGCCCCACGCCTGGAAGAACATGTCTGCACTCATGACTTCAGCCTCCGCAGCAGGGCCTCGATCTCGGCGATATCAGTGTCGGAGAGCGCCTCGCGCTCGGCGAGATGCGCGATCAGCGGGCTGACGCGGCCGCCGAAGAGACGGTCGACGAAGCGCTGCGATTCGTCGCCGACCGCGTCGGCGCGCTCGACCGCGGGGCGGTAGAGATAGCGCCGACCTTCGGCTTCGGCAGTCACCGCGCCCTTCTGGACGAGGCGCGCGAGCAGCGTCTTGACCGTCGCGAGCGTCCAGCCGTTCGCGGTGCCGACGGTTTCGGCGAGGTCGGCCGCGGTCTGCGGGGATTCGTCCCACAGCGCCGACAGCACCTGCATCTCGGATTCGCTAGCGCGCTCGGCCATCGCGGAACCCCTCCCTTGAGCCTCATCTGCAATACGACTACAGATGTAGTCAATTGACTGAACGCTTGCTGAACGAAGCTGAACGGCACGCAATCGATCCTCCCCACGCGAAGCGATGGGGAGGATCCGGTTGTCGGGATTTTTGACACC
Organism: Sphingopyxis sp. GW821-FHT12F08; assembly: GCF_058806755.1. NCBI lineage: Bacteria > Pseudomonadati > Pseudomonadota > Alphaproteobacteria > Sphingomonadales > Sphingopyxidaceae > Sphingopyxis > Sphingopyxis sp. GW821-FHT12F08. Next base: position 67,792 of record NZ_JBXAQA010000006.1, on the reverse strand, counting down.
CCCGCACCCCGGTAAGGAATCGCTAACCAGCGTCCGCCGCCGAAAACCGCGAAGCACCCGAATTGGCACGGCGCTTGTATGGTATTCCGTGTTCCCGAGTGTTCCGCTCAAAGGAGCGGTGGGGGACATCAGTCTGGTCCCTGATGTCCCCTGCCCCCACCCGGGAAATTCCTCACTTGCCCCCGAAGCAGACGGGGGGCGGAGCGGCCGAAAGGCCCCGCCCCCCGGAAGCCCCCTCCCAAAAGAAGAAGGACGGGCCGCAAAGGCGGCCCGCCCCGATATCGGTCGCCGCGTAACCCGCGACGACCACCCCGATCGGCCTATTCGGCGTCCTGCTGCTGTTCGGCGGTCTCCTTGAGCTGGCCCTTGGTCATGCCGGTCACAAGTACGTCGCCCGAGCCGGCGAAGCTGGCGGCGGGGAGCGTCGCGACGCGGTTGCCGACCTCGACGGTCACCGCCTCGACGACACCGCGGCCGGTCTGGCGCAGTTCGTGGACATAGCCGATCACCTTGCCGCGCGGATCGGTGACGGGCATGCCCGGTTCGACGGCGAACATGCCGTTGCCACTGGCGGCCCCGCTGCCCGCGGCGGCTAGCTGGCCGAGGCTACCCTGGAAACTGCCCGCGGCCGCGCCGGCGGCGCCGGCGGCGCCCGAAATATCGGGCAGCGCGCCGCGCGCCTGGTCGCCGGCACCGCTCGCCACGCCGCGCGCCGTACCGGCCACCGTCGCGGCGCTGCCCCTGGCGGTGCCGATGGCGCCGCGCGCGGTCTGCCCGACGGCATCGGTACCGACGAGCTGGGCATCGAGGCTGCCGCCGCCCGACGCGCTGCCCGAGCCGTCGGCGCTGCCGCCGATCGCCTGGCCGAGCAGGTCGCCATTGCCGTTCGCCGATCCCTTGCCATTGGCGTCGGCGCGGCCCTTGCCCTGCACGCGGCCCGACCGGCGATCGACGCTGGCGTCGCCGCGCCCCGAGCCGGCCAACTCGCCCGCGGAACCGATCGTACCGCCGACGGGACCGGTCGGGCGGCCGAGCGTACCGCCCAGCGTGCCGCCGAGGCCACCGGTCAGCCCGCCGCCGCCGCCGAGCAGCTGTGCCGACGCCGGAACCTGGAAAGCCATGGCCGACGCGGCGAGCGCGACAGCCGGGATGAAGATGCGATTTGCCATTTGTCCTACTCCTGAGTTTGCGGCCCGGGGGGAGACGAGCCTGTGGGGAGAACGATGGCGCTTTCGATTTTCTTCCGAAAAAGTCCGGGCGCGCGTCAGCGGCGGCCACATGCCCCGCAGAGGAGGCCGTGCCCGTAGATTTTATCGCGGCCTTTTTTGCCGAGATCGCGGGCTTCCATGACGAGGCCGGCGACCGCGGGGCCGATGCGATCGATGTCCGGGGCGGGGTAGCGGAGCGCAAGCCGTCCGGCGACCAGCGGGGCAGCAAAGGATGTCCCGCGCAGCCGATCGGTCGTCGCGATCCCGGTCGCGGTCAGCACCGCATCGCCCGGCGCCGCGAAATCGATGTGCAGCGCGCGGCCCGCCTCGGGAAGCGCGCGATCCTTCGCATCGACCCCGGTGACGGCAAACACGCCGCGATAGGAGGCCGGATAGGCGGGCGGCGCGGCGGGGCCGTCGTTGCCGACCGCCGCGACGATAAGCATGCCGCGTTGCTGGGCGCGCGTGACCGCTGCGGCGAGCAGCTTGTTGTCGGGGCCGACGAGGCTCATCGTCGTCACCGCAACGCCGTTTTGGGCGAGCCAGCCGAGCGCGCGCACGATGGCGCTGACGTTGCCGCCCGCGGGATCGGTGCCATAGACATCGGCCGCGAGGAGACGCCGGCCGGGCGCGGCGCCCTGCACCGTCCCGCTGCCGACCAGCAACGAAGCGACCGCGGTGCCATGGCGGCTCGCCGACGGGGCTCCCTTCGCGAATCCCTTTTGCTCGACGCGCCCCGCGACCGACGGATGCGCGGCGACGCCGCCGTCGATCAGGCCAAGCGAGGCGCCCCCGCCGGCCGACGATGCCGCGAGGGTGGCCCCCGGCAAGGCGCCGCCCGGCCCGCTTGCGAAATAGATATGGTCGACGTCGACCTCGGCCTCGGGAAGCAGTTTCGCGAGCTGTTTGCGCGCCCGCGCGAGGCTGCGTCCTTCGGGCACGCGGAAGCGCGCGAGGTCGAGGTCGAGCCCGTCGACATGCTCGCGGTCGATCAGCGCGAACCCCTCTTTGGCCGCGCGGCCGACCATCGCATCGTCGACGCCCGTGACGATCAGGACGCCGCGCACCGCCGGTTCGCCCCGCTCGTCGAGCTCGATACCGTCGCGGTTGCCGCGCACCAGCGCCGTGATGCGGTCCAGCCGCGCCAGCGCCAGCGTGTCGCCGATGGTAATCAGCGGCTCGGCCGCGACGTTCGGGAGGGGCGGCAAGGATCGCGTCAGGTCGGGCAGTTGCACCGGCGGCAGCGCGACCTGCGCCGCCGCCATCGGCCCTGCCCCGATCAGGAGCAGGCCGGCGACGATCGGCAATATGGCTTTCACTCGCATCATTGGCCTTCATACGCGCCGGCCACGGAGGCCGATGCAAAAAATTTAGCATGATGCGGAAGAAACGATAGAAGCGCATCGTTTCTTCCCCGCGTGCAAGAAAAGGCGAAGATGCGCTTCGAAGACGAACTGGTCGAATTGCTGCCCCGGCTGCGCCGCTTTGCGCGCGGGCTGGCGCGCGACGCCGGCGATGCCGACGACCTGTGCCAGGCGGCGATCGAGCGCGCGCTGAAATCGCAGGGTCAGTGGCAGCAAGGAACGAGACTGGATAGCTGGATGTACCGCATTACCCGCAACCTCTGGATCGACGACCGCCGCGCCGCGGGCCGGCGCGGCGTCCATGCCCCGATCGACGAGACCGTCACCCAGATTGCCGGCGAAGGGACGGCGGACGTCGAGGCGGCGACGCTGCGCGGTGACATCGACGGAGCCATGGCGCGCCTGCCCGACGAGCAGCGCGAGGCGGTGATGCTCGTCCTCGTCGAAGGCTATGCCTATCGCGAGGCGGCGGAGATACTCGACGTGCCGATCGGCACCGTCACCTCGCGCCTCGCGCGGGGCCGCGAGACGCTGATGCATTTGCTGGGAGAGGCGGCATGAGTTTCGATCCCGCCACCGTCGCCGCCTATGTCGACGGCGAACTCGACGATCTGACCGCGCGCCGGATCGAGCGTGAGGCGACAAGCGACGCAGCGCTCGCCGCCGAGATCGCGCGGCACCAGGCGCTGAAGGCGCAGCTCGCGGCGCATTTCGCGCCCATCGCCGAAGAACCGGTTCCCGACCGGCTGCGCGCGTTGCTGGCGGTCGACACAGCGATCGACACCAGCCTGGGCGCGCGGCGCGCGGCGAAGCAATCGCGCTTCGGCGCGATCCACTGGGGTGCGATGGCGGCGGCGCTGGTGCTCGGCCTTACCGTCGGCATGCAGCCATGGACCCCCGCGCCGGGCGTCGCGACGTCGAACGGCGCACTCGTCGCCACGGGACCGCTGGCAGAGGCGCTCGATGCGCAGCTCGCCTCGAACCAGCCGGCGCATGCCGATATACGGATCGGCCTCAGCTTCCAGGACAAGGACGGCCGCTTTTGCCGCAGCTTCGAGAGCGCGACGCTCGACGGCATTGGCTGCCGCGACGAAGGTCGCTGGCAACTCGAGCGGACGATGCAGGGACGGCCCGGAGCGGAATATCGCCAAGCCTCATCGGGCGAACTCGCCGCAGCGGCGGCGGCGATGATGGCGGGGGCGCCGCTCGACGCCGACGCCGAACGCGCCGCCCGCGATGCGGGCTGGCGCGGAAAATAGGGCCTGCGCGCTATTCGGCGCGCGTCGGCACGTCGGCCATCAGCTGGTGCAGTTCGCCCGCTTCCCACATCTCCATCATGATGTCGGAGCCGCCGACGAATTCGCCCTTCACATAGAGCTGGGGGATCGTCGGCCAGTCGGAGAACTCCTTGATTCCCTGGCGGATCTCCATGTCCTGCAGCACATCGACGGTGTCATATTCGACGCCGAGCCGGTCGAGCATCGCGATCGCGCGCGAAGAAAAGCCGCACTGCGGAAACAGCGGCGTGCCCTTCATGAAAAGCAGGACGGGGTGGTCGGCGACCAGCTTGGCGATGCGGTCGCCTGTGGTCTGGGGGGTGGTTTCGGTCATTTCGAGTCTCCGGAGCGGCGCAGCCTTGCGCGCGAATGGCGTCTCGTCCCTATGAAGGAACGGCGGTGGTCAATTGCAAGGCATGAAGTTCGCCGCCCATGCGCCCGCCGAGCGCGGCGTAGACCGCCTTGTGCTGCGCGACGCGGCTCATTCCCTGGAAAGCGGCGCTGACGACATGCGCCGCATAATGGTCGCCGTCGCCGGCGAGGTCGGTGATCGTCACCTCGGCGTCGGGAAAGGCCGCGGCGATCATCGCCTTCAAGTCGGTTTCGTGCATCGCCATCGGCGGGGTCCTATGATTTGTCCATGAACTGGCGGCGCGCCTCGACCGCCTGGTCGCCCAGCGCGGCGCGGATCTCGGCGTCGCTGATCTCGACCCCGGCGGCGGTGAGGTCGCCCGCAAGCTTGCGGATCACATCCTCGTCGCCGGCTTCCTCGAAATCGGCCTGCACCACCGCCTTGGCATAGGCGTCGGTTTCCTCGGGGGTCAGCCCCATGCGTGCGGCCGCCCATTCGCCGACGAGCCGGTTGCGCCGCGCGGTGATCCGGAACTGGGTCTCCTGTTCGCGGGCGAACTGCGCCTCATATCCCTTTTCGCGGTCGTCGAATGCGCTCATCTTGTCCTCGTGGGCTGGAAGCTGTGCTTTGCAGATAGGTCGCGGACCCCCGGGGCGCAAGCCGCCTGTGCGGCAGATCACTTCCCTTTTGGATGCGAAGGGGTTAGGGTCCGCGGCAAGGGTTATCGGGTCGTACCGCAACAACGAAGACTGCGCCTTGCCGCCAATCATCGGCACGGCGCCTGGACGCTTGGTTTGGGGGAATGCGACAATGACCGCTCGACGTCCGTTCGTGCTGCCGATTCTGGGGGCCTTTGCCTTGGCCCTTCCCGGCGTCGCGGCCGCGCAGGAGGTGCAGGACCCGACGCTGCGCGACAGCTTCGCGATCGGCGACAAGGGCGGGTCGCTGTGCGAGGTCCAGGCGACGGTGCGCGATTCGGTGATCGACGGGATGTTCGACCGCGCGTGGATGATCCTGTGCCGCGATGCCAGCCAGCCCGTCGGCTATGTCCGCATGCTCCGCGCTACCCCCGCCGAGGCGCAGGCGCGCGTCGACCGCGCGCGCAGCGGCACGATCGTCTGCACCGCGCCGAACAGCTGCACGGTCAAGGACAGCCCGGTCCAGTGGAACACCCGCATCGAGGCCGCGGGCAACACCAGCTACGCGGTCGAGGGTTTCGCTGCTTACAATGACGCGCTCAATCTCGCGCTCGAATCGATCCGTCATCGCAAGGTCGCGCCGGGCGTGATCAACGTCGCGACCACCTCGATCGGCGGCAACGATGGCTTCGCGCGCACGCTCGCGGGGACGATCGACGTCGACCGCGCGCTCGCCGAGGGCTATCGCCGCAACCACAGCGGCGACTATGCCGAGGCCGCCGAATTTTTCGAGGCGCTGTCGCGGCGCGCGCTCGAGCAGCAGGCCGCGGCCGACATCGACCCGACCGAATTCACGCTCAACCGCGCGCTGCAGAAATCGAACCTCGGCGAATTCGCCGAGGCCGAGCGGCTGTTCGGCGAGGTCGAGGCGGTGCCGACCACCGACCCGGTGCAGCTGCGCCTCCGCCGCAATTTCCGCGCGATCCACGCGCTCAACCAGCGCGACTATGCCGGCGCCGCCGACCTGCTGAACACCCCGATCCCGCCGCTGACCAGCGCGGTGACGGTCGAGGGCAGAGCGGTGACGCTGACTCCCGAGATCGTCGCGGGGGTCAACAGCGGCAGCACCTCGCGCGCGATCCGCCAGAGCTCGGACAACGAACGGCTGACCCCGCTGGAACGGGCGCAGATCATCGACGCCCAGGCGGTCCACCTGCTCGGGACGGTCGAGCGGCTGCGCGGCGAGCCCGCGGCGGCGAAGGCCGCGCAATTGAAGGGCCTCGCCGACGCGATGGCGGTGCGCGAGGGGCGCGTGACCTCGATCGTGCGGCTGCGCTCGCAGATGCTCGGCGAGCTCGCACTGGCCGAGGAAGCGGCGGGCGACGCCGCCGCGGCCGATGCGCGCTTCCTCGAATCGATCAACGCGCTCGCGATCGAATATCCCGAAACCAACGCGCTCGCCTCGGCGCGCGCGCGCTACGCCGCCTTCCTGACGCGCCACGACCGCAGCGCCGAAGCGATGGGCATCTACAAGAATGTCGTCGCCGCGCTCGCGAGCTCGCAGCGCTCGACGAGCGGCATGGCGAACATGATGGCGCCCTATTACCGTCTGCTCGCCGAACGCGCGGCGAGCGATCCCGCCGCGGTCGCCGACTTCTTCGTCGCCAGCCAGCTGCAGGTGCGCCCCGGCGTCGCCGACACGCAGGCGGTGCTCGCACGCGAATTGTCGAGCGGCACCGAGGAAGGCTCGCGGCTGTTCCGCCAGGCGACGACGCTGAACCGCGACATCGAGCGCGCGCGGATCGAGGATGCGCGGCTCGCGCAGCTGCCCGTCTCGCCCGAAATCAACGCGCTGCGCGCCGATTTGAAGACGCGGCTCGACAACCTCGGCTTCCAGCAGGCCGAGACCCTCGCGTCGCTCTCGGCCTTCCCGCAATATCGCGTCGTCGCGCCGGGCAAGCTCGACCTCGCCGAGCTGCAGGCGGTGCTGCGCGCCGACGAGGGCTATCTCAAGATGCTCGTCGTCGGCGACGCGGTCTATGCGATGCTGATCGACAACAAGGGTGCACAGCTGTGGCGCGCCGACATCGGCGCGGGCGCGCTCGACGCCGCGGTCGACAGCATCCGCTCGACGATCTCGATCGTCGAGAACGGCCGGCGCGTCACCTATCCCTTCGACGCCGCGACCGCGCGCAGCCTCTACACCCGGCTGTTCGGCCCCGCCGCCGACCGGCTGCCGACGATCGCCAACCTGACCTTCGAACCCGACGGCGCGATGCTGCGGCTGCCGATCAACCTCCTGATTACCGCCGACACGGGGCTTGCCGAATATGAGCAGCGCCTGCTCGACCCCAATGGCGACGCCTTCGACATGCGGCGGATCGCCTGGCTGGGGCGGACGACGCGGCCGAGCACCGCGGTGTCGGCCCTCGCCTTCCGCAACGCGCGGCAGGCGCCGCCGTCGACCGCCGCCAACCAATATTTCGGGCTCGGTCAGAACCAGCCGGTGGGAACGACGCTCGCGGGGCTGGGTTCGCGCGGCGCGACCGGCGGCGTCGACGACAGCTGCCAATGGAGCCTTGCGCAGTGGAACCGCCCGATCTCGGCCGACGAGCTGGTCACCGCGCGCAGCGCGATGGGCGGCACCGCGGGCACCTTGCTCACCGGCGGTGCCTTCACCGACACGGCGGTCAAGACGCGCGGCGACCTCGACGATTATCGCATCATCCATTTCGCGACGCACGGGCTGGTCACCGCGCCGCGCCCGTCGTGCCCCGCGCGCCCCGCGCTCGTCACCTCCTTCGGCGGCAGCGAATCTGACGGGCTTTTGACCTTCCAGGAGATTTACGACCTCAAGATCAACGCCGACCTGGTCATCCTGTCGGCGTGCGACACCGCGGGCGCTGCCTCGGTCCGCGCGACGCGCGAAGCGGGCATCGCCAGCGGCGGCGGCAATGCGCTCGACGGGCTGGTCCGCGCCTTCATCGGCGCCGGCGGACGCTCGGTGATCGCGAGCCACTGGCCCGCGCCCGACGATTTCGACGCGACCAAAAGGCTGATCGGCGGATTGTTCGGCGCGCGGCAGGGCGAGAGCGTCGCCGACGCGCTGTGGTCGACCCAAATGCGGCTGATGGACGAAAAGCAGACCTCGCACCCCTATTATTGGGCGGGGTTCGCGATCATCGGCGACGGCGGCCAGCCGCTGCTGCACGGCGCGACGGCCACCGCCGCGGCGCCGCAGGACGGGGAGGCCGCCGGCCGCGCCGCCCGCTGACCCGATGACCGAAAACCCGACGACCGAGACAGCGCCGGCCGCCGAGGCCGCGAGCGAGACGCGCACCGCGGTGCCGCTGCGCAAGCAGTTGCGCCGGCTCGCGACGCAGCTCGGTCCGTGGCGCATGGTGGCGACCCTGCTGTTCCTCGCCGCTGCGGTGTTCGTCGCGCGGTCGAGCTGGGATCTGCCGCTCGCCGGCGACGCCGAGCGCGCGCTCTACGACAGCCGCGCGTCGCTGATGGCGCCACATGTCGAACAGGATCCGCGCATCGTCATGGTCACCTATAATGATCAGACCCTGTTCAACACGGGCATCCGCTCGCCGCTCGACCGCACCCTGCTCGCCAATGCGCTCGCCAATATCGACCGGATGGGCGCGAAGGCGATCGGCATCGATATCGTGTTCGACTCGCCGCGCCCCGACGACGATGTGCTGAAGGCGCAGCTCAAGGCGATGAAGACCCCGACCTGGCTCGCCTATGCCGACCAGGCGACCAACCAGAACACCATCTATTTCGAGCAGCAGAAGTTCCTCGAGGCCTATCAGGCCGATGTGCGCACCGCCAAGACGCACCCGACGAGCGTGCGCTTCGAGGTCGACGAGGACAATGTCGCGCGCAAATGGCCGAGCCGGCCGAAGCACCTGCCCCCGCTGATGTCCAATGCGATGGCGCCGGTCGACGCCGCGCACACCGATTATCAGGGCAATATCCGCTATCTGTTGCCGCTGCGCGCCGATGCGAACGAGGAAGTCGAAGTCTTCAACAACCTGCCGATCGACAATTTCGGCATGCCGATGGACGACGAGACGCTCGCCGCCTTCGCCGAGGCGGTGCGTGGCCGCTATGTGCTGGTCGGCGCCGACATCATCGACACCGACCAGTTCATCACCCCGCTGACCCGGCTTCCCGACCTGCAGTCGGGCGAGCGCGAGACGATGCCGGGGCTGGAGATCCACGCGCATATGCTGGCGCAGCAGCTCGACGGCGCCTGGTCGAAGCCCGTCCCGGGCTGGGGGCTATGGTCGCTCGCGCTGCTCGTCGTGATCGCCGGCGGGCTCACCAGCCTGATCGACCTCAAGGCGCGCTGGGTGGTGGTCATCTTCGTCGGGCAGCTGATCTTCTTCCTCGCCTATCCCTTCTGGCTCCAGCGGATCGGGGTCGACACCACCGACCTGCCCGCCTTCGGCCAGGCGCTCGGCTGGATCTTCGGCTATGCCGCGGTCGGCACCGCGGCACGCACCATCGGGTCGCGCCAGCGCGCCTTTGCGCAGTCGGCGCTCGGCAAATATCTGCCCGCCGACGTCGCGGAGCAGATCATGCGCGACCCCGACCAGCTGTCGCTGCACGGCGAACGGCGCAACATCTTCTGCGTCTTCACCGACCTCGAGGGCTTCACCAAACTCAGCCATGCGACGACGCCGGAAACGGTCGCGCGGCTGCTCAACGAATATCTCGACCGGCTGTCCGACGTCGTGCTCGGTCATGGCGGGACGATCGACAAATTCGTCGGCGACGCGGTCGTCGCCTTCTGGGGGGCGCCCCTCAGCCGCCCCGACGACGGGCCGCAGGCGGCGGCGGCGGCGCTGGCGATGTACGAGGCGGGCGAGAAGTTCCGCATCGACCTTGCCGCCGCGGATGTCCCGCCGCTCGGCATGACGCGCGTCGGGCTGCACGTCGGCGATGCGATCGTCGGCAATTTCGGCGGCGAGGGCCGCATCCAGTATACCGCGCTCGGCGACAGCATGAACACCGCCTCGCGGCTCGAGGCGGCGAACAAGAGCCTGAAGACCGGGGTGCTGATCTCGGCCGAGGCCGAGGCCCGCGCCCGGCGCGACGATCTGGTGCCGATGGGACGCGTGACGCTGCGCGGGCGCGCGCAGCCGGTCGATACCTTCACCCCCCGCCCCGACCTGTCGCCCGACCAGCGCGCGCGCATCGCCGAAATGGTCGCCGCGCATGCGTCGGGCGAAAAAAAGCGCTATGTGACCTGCGCCACAGCATTGGGCGCCGAATTCAGTCACGATACATCCATCCTGTTCTTGATAGAACGTCTGAACGAGACCGAAAGTGGAGAAAGCTATGTCCTGTCCTGACATCCGCCTGCGCCGGCTGGGGTTGACCGGGGCCGTCGTTCTGGCCGCGCTCGCCGTCACCGGCGTCGCTGCGGCCCAGTCGATCGTCGTGCGGTCGACCGGACCGTCCGCGGCGAAATATCCCGCGGGGACCAAGCTCAAGCCCAGCGACCGCGTGACCCTGGTCGATGGCGACAAGGTCGTGCTGATGCAAAGCGGCAAGACGCGCACGCTCAGCGGCAAGGGGACCTTCACCGCCGGCGCCACCGTCCAGGCCAGCCAGTCGATGGGCGCGACGGTGACGCGCATGCTGGCCAAGGGGCCGTCGACCCGGGCGCGCGGCGGTTTCGCGCGCGAGGCCGAGCAGGCGGCGCCCGACGAGTTTCGCGCGCCGAACCTGTGGCTGCTCGACTATCGCAGCGGCGGCACCTTCTGCGTCGCCGATCCCGCGACGCTGATGCTGTGGCGCCCCGACATGTCGAGCGACACCGCGCTGACCATCGCCAAGGGCAGCCAGAGCGCGACCGTCGCGCTGGTCAGCGGCGCGCAGTTCCGCAAATGGCCGACCGACACGCTGCCGATCGAATATGGCGTCGATTACCAGATGTCGGGGGCGGGGCTGTCCGCGCCGGTGACCGTGCGCTTCTCGGCGATCGCCGCGATGCCCGAAACCCCCGACGCGGCGACCGAGATGCTGATGGCCAAGGGCTGCACGCCGCAGCTCGACCGGCTGGTCGACGCGATGTCGGAGGCAGAAGCGGCAGACGGTTGAGCAGAGCGGGCGGGAGCCATTGTCCCCGCCCGATCCATCTGATAACAATGGGATGAAAAGCTGCCGTTCGAGCGGCATGTCCTTTCCTTGGGTCGAAAATTCGCACAGTCCGCCCGCGGGCGGTGCCTTATGAATTGACGCGCGGCGGCAACGCCGGGCGGGTTCGAACGCAAGGGGTGGCAATGAACGGCAAGGGGCAATTGCAGCTGGCGGACGAGGCGAGTCGCGTGCGCGCGATGAGGTCGCTCCTCGCCGGATCGGGGCTGATCCTCGCGATCCTGTCGGTGCATGCCCAGGCTCAGGTGGCGACTCCGCAGATCCCGACGCGCGAGGAAATCCAGCGCCCCGCCCCGCCCGCGGCGCCCGCCCCCAGCGAACAGATCCTCGCCGCCGACGATGCGATCGAGCGCGCGCCCTGCCCGCTCGCCAATCCCGAGTTCGCCAACGTCCGCATCACGCTGCGCAGCGTGCAATTCTCCAGCGTCGAGGGGATCGATCCGGCGATGCTGGGCGGCGCCTGGTCCGACCGCGTCGGGCAGGAGCTGCCGATCGCGGTGGTCTGCGACATCCGCGACCGCGCCGCGACGATGCTGCGTGCGCGCGGCTATCTCGCCGCAGTGCGCGTCCCGCCGCAGACGATCGGCGACGACGGCATCGTCCGGCTCGACATCCTCGCCGCGCGGATGAGCCGCATCGAGGTGCGCGGCGACGCCGGCGCGAACGAGCGGCTGCTCCAGCGCTACCTCTCGCACCTCGACGACCAGCCGGTGTTCAACATCGTCGATGCCGAGCGCTACCTGCTGCTCGCGCGCGACATCCCGGGCCTGTCGGCGCGGCTGACCCTGCGCCCCGGCGGCGCGCCGGGCGAGGTCGTCGGCGAGGTGACGGTCGACCGCACCGCCGCGATCCTCGACATGAACATCCAGAATTTCGGGTCGAAGGACGTCGGCCGCTGGGGCGGCATCGCCCGTGCGCGCGTCTTCGGGCTGACCGGCATGGGCGACATGACCACGGTCAGCTTTTACTCCACCCCCGATTTCGACGAACAGAATGTCGCGCAGGTCGCGCACGAGTTCCGCGTCGGCGACGAGGGGCTGAAGTTCGGCGCGAGCTATACCTATGCCTGGACGCGGCCGAGCGTCGCGGCGCTGGCGATCAAATCCGAGACGCAGATCGTCAGCCTGTTCGCGGCCTATCCGCTGGTGCTGACGCAGGCGCGGCGGCTGACCATCGGCGGCGGGTTCGACCTGATCGACCAGGACATCGCGGTCGGGGGCGTGGCGATCAACCGCGACCGGCTGCGCGTGTTCAACCTGCGCGCCGACGCCAGCTTCATCGATCCCGCGTCGGTCGCGGGGCGCAGCGGCTACAGCCCCGCCGAGCCGCGCTGGTATCTCGGCGGCTCGCTCGAGGCGCGGCAGGGCGTGAAGTTCCTCGGCGCCAGCAACGATTGCGGGCCGACCGGCGCCGCCTGTTTCCTGCCCGGCGCGATCCCGCTGACCCGCGTCGAGGGCAAGCCCGACGCCTTCCTCGTGCGCGCCAACGCGGTCGCCGAATGGCGCCCGGTCAAGGATTTCACCCTGTCGGTCGCACCGCGCGCGCAATGGGCGAGCGATCCCTTGCTCGCCTATGAGGAGTTTTCGGGAGGCAATTTCACCGTCGGGCGCGGTTTCGATCCCGGCACGGTGATCGGCGACAGCGGCGTCGCGGTGTCGCTCGAGGCGCGCTACGGCAGCCTCGTCCCCGCAAATACCGAAAGCGGCGCGCTCCAGCCCTTCGTCTTCTTCGACGCCGCCTGGGTGTGGAACAAGGACCTGGCCTTTGCGGGGCTCAATCCGCAGAAACTTTATTCGGCGGGCGGCGGCCTCCGCCTCGCCTATGGCGATGTCGGGCGGCTCGACCTGACCGTCGCGGTGCCGCTGAACCGCGCGGGATTCCTGGCGCAGAAGCCCGACCCGCGCTTCCTGCTCTCCTTTACTACCCAGTTCGGCGTGAAGGCGCGCTGATATGAGCTTCGTTTCGAGGACATTCGCCATGCGTACCACCGGTTCGACCTCACCCTTCCGCAAGGGCAAGCAGCGGCTGCTGACCAGCTGTGCGATCGCGGCGGGCATGGCGGCGCTCGCACTCGGCGGGCCGGCACTCGCGCAGGGGGTTGCGGGGTCCGGGCAAGTGGTGGCGGGGCCGGGTCTGGGAACCGCGACGATCGCGCCGACCGTGCCAGGCACGACCAGGGTGAGCACAAACGGCGCCCAGACGATCATCAACTGGACCCCGACCGACACTGCGCCCGCGGGCGCGCCGATCGATTTCCTGCCCGCGACCAACACCCTCGAATTTTTCGGCGACGGCAATTACACCGTCCTCAACCGCTTCATCGCGATCAACCCGCTCACCGGACTGCCGATCCCGATCAGCCGCCAGATCGCGCTGAACGGCAACGTCAACAGCTATGTCAACGGGCCGGCGGGCGTGCCCGCGACGCAGGGCGGCAATATCTGGTTCTACAATGCCGGCGGCATCCTGATCGGCGCGCGCGCGGTGATCAACGTCGGCAGCCTGGTGCTGACCGCCAACGACATCGACACCAGCGGCGGCCTGTTCGGCCCCGGCGGCGAGATCCGCTTCCGCGGCGCCTCGGGCAGCACCTCGGCGATCGAGATTTCCGGCGGCGCGTTCATCGGCGCCGCCAATGCCGGCAATCCGGGCAGCAGCTATATCGCACTCGTCGCGCCGCGCATCGCCCAGGCCGGCATCATCGACGTCGACGGCTCGGCGGCGCTCGTCGCCGCCGAACAGGCCGACATTACGATCAACAACGGGCTGTTCGACATCAACGTCACCGTCGGCGCCGAGGGCGGCAACGCCATCACCCACACGGGCATCACCAGCGGCCCGTCGCATGCGCAGGGCGACACCGACCAGAGCCGCGTCTATCTGGTCGCCATCCCGAAGAACGACGCGGTTACCATGCTGGTGTCGGGCCAGCTCGGCTATCAGGATGCCGCGGTCGCACAGATGGACCCCGACGGTGCGGTCGTGCTGTCGGCGGGCTATAATATCGCGGGCGGCGCGCTCGCGGCCGCGCCGGTCAACACGACCGCCGCGAACATCACCATCGCCGACACCATCTTCCAGAGCAGCGTCACCGCGCGCGCCAGCGGCGCCCTCGTCGCCGGACCGCTCGCGACGCTCCCGGCGGGCGGCCCCGTCGTCGTCGCGCCGCCGCCGCATCTCGGCCGGCTGATCGTCCAGGGCAATGCGACCTTCGTCGGCGACGCCAGCGCAACGGTCAATGTCGGCGCGAACCAGCTGGTCGGCGCGACGGGCAATTTCGCGGTGCTGTCGACCGGGGTCGGCGCGGTGCCGGGCAATGCCAGCCTGACGATGACCGGCGGCCAGTTCGTCGCGGGCGGCAATCTGCTGGTCCAGGCGCCCGGCGCGCCCGACGCGGTGACGGGCGATGCGACCGGCGGCACCGCCAGCCTGACCATCGGCGGCACGGCGAACGCGACGGTGATCGGCAACGTCAATGTCGCGGCATCGGCGAACGCGATCGTCGGCACGGCGGGCACCGGCGGCGACGCGACCGGCGGCACCGCCTCGATCACGCTGACCGGCGGCGGCGTGCTCAACGGCAATTCGATCAACGTCCAGGCCAATGGCCGCGGCGGCGGCATCGTCGCGGTGAACGTCGCCGCCGACCAGGGCGGCAGCGGCACCGGTGGCAATGCGACGATCAGCGTCCAGGACACGGCGGGCCTGACCGCCAGCACCTCGATCACCATCGCGGCGAACGGCAACGGCCAGGTCGGCAACGTCCAGTCGGGCGACGGAATCGGCGGCATCGCGCGGCTCGAGCAACGCGGCGTGCGCTCGTCGATCACCTCGCCGCTGACCAATGTCTCGGCCAGCGGTACCGGCGGCGGCAACCTGTCGAGCCCGACGCTCGGCACCTTCGTGACCGCGGCGGGCGGCACCGGCCAGGGCGGCGGCGTCCAGATCGATTTCAACGCCGCGGCAACCAGCGTCGCCAACCTCGGCACGACCGAATTCGACGCCAGCGGTACGGGCGGTGGCGCAGGCAGCGCCGGCGGCAGCGAAAATGCCGCGGGCGGCGACGGCAACGGCGGCGACGTCGATATCACGGTCGACGGCGGCATCGCGCTCAACGTCGGCTCGCTGCTCGTCAACGCCGGAGGCTTCGGCGCCGGATCGACCACCCCCTCGCTCACCACCGGCACCTCGGGCAATGGCGACGGCGGCACGATCGACATCAATGTCAACGGCGGATCGGGCCTGCTGTCGGGCAGCTCGATCCAGCTCGACGCCAGCGCCGATTCGGGCGTCGGTGAAAATCGCGGCAACGCCGTCGGCGGCGACATCACGATCACCGCGATCGGCAGCGGCGGCAACAGCACCATCAGCGCGCAGTCCGATTTCCAGGTCAGCGCCGACGCCGGCCAGTTCAGCACCAGCATCCCGCTCAGCACCGGCAGCAACACTGGCGGCAATATCGACTTCGTCGCCGACGGCGGCACGATCGTCGCGGGCTCCTACGCCGTCTCGGCCGAAGCGGCGACCGACAATACGAGCGGCACCAGCGGCCTCGCGCGCGGCGGCACGATCGATTTCCGCGTCGCGAACACCGGCGTCTTCAGCGCCAACGACAGCGCGGGCGCCAGCCTGTTCTCGGTCGATGCCGCGGCGGGCGTGTCGCAGGGCGGCACCGCGGCGAACGCCGGGCGGATCGGCGCGACGATCGACGGCGGCACGATGAGCTTCGCCCACACCAGCTTCTTCTCGGCGACCGGCATCGCCGGCGGCGACACCAGCGGCGCGGGCAATATCGTCCTCGGCCTCGGCGGCAGCATCCGCTTCGAGTTGCTCGACAATAATCTCAACCCCAGCCTGCTCAGCTTCCTGGACATCTTCGCCGCCGCCGACGGGCGCGCGGCGGCACCGTTCGAGGGTGCGGCCAGCCTGCGCGGCACCGCGGCAGGCAATGGCGGCGACGTCACCGTCGATGTCCAGGGCGGCCAGCTCACCGGCGGTTCGCTCCTGATTTCGGCCGACGGCTTCAGCGGCATCGTTACCGGCGACACCGGCGAGGGGCGCGGCGGCCAGGCCATCTATACCCAGACCGGCGGCGACGTCGACCTCACCGACCTCGTCGTCTCGGCGACCGGCTTCGGCGGCAGCGGCGCGCCCATCCAGACCGGCGGCGCGGGCTTCGGCGGCACCACAACGATCGACCTGCTCGGCGGCACGCTCGACGCGACGAATATCAGCGCGGTCGCGGCGGGCGTCGGCGGCGTCGGCCTGACCGGCGACGACAATGATCCACTGAACCCCACGGCAGCCCAGTCGGGCGGCAACGGCCAGGGCGGCACCGCGACGATCAACCTCGACGGCACCGCTGTGGTCACGACGACGACGCTCAACGCCTTCGCCTCGGGCATCGGCGGCGACGGCGGCAATTTCATCTCGGTGAACGGCACGCTCGGCAACGCTGGCAACGGCGGCGACGGGCTCGGCGGCACCGCCGAGATCAACCTGACCCAAGGCACGCTCAACACGGGCGGCATCACCGCCGACGCCGGCGGCTTCGGCGGCTTCGGCGGTAACCTCAACGACCTCAACGCACTGCCCGTCAGCGGCGGCGCCGTCGGCGGCAACGGCGGCAACGGCCAGGGCGGCACGGCGACGATCGAGCTCGCCACCGCGGTCACCGCGGGGGGCACGGTCGGCGCCTTCGCGATCGGCGCGGGCGGCATCGGCGGGACCAGCAATGCCGGCGGCAATGGCGGCGAGGCGCTTGGCGGCACCGCGCAGGTCATCGTCACCAATTTCGATGCGGGCGCGCTCGGCGTCGTGCTCGACGCAAGCGCCGCGGGCGGGTCCGGCGGCGACGGTCTCGACGGCGACGGCGGTTTCGGCGGCCGCGCCAATGGCGGGACGGCGCGCGTCGCGGCGAACGGGCCGGGCGCCCATGCGGTTGTCACCCAGGCGAATTTCATCACCACCGCGACCGGCGGCATCGGAGGAAACGCAGCACTCCTTCCAGGCAACACGCCGCTCTTTGGCCCGCGCGGGGGCGGCGGCGGCGACGGCGGCGGCGGCACGATCGAAATCGCGGCGAACGGCGGCACGATCGATCTCGCACCGACAGGTGGCGTCGTCGCGCTGAGCAGCAACGGCACCGGCGGTGAAGGCGGCGCCGGCGCCGACAATCCGGGTACCATCACCCTGCCCGGCCCTGATGGCATGCCCGGTACGATGGACGACATCGTGATCGGCGGGGTCGGCGGCGACGGCGGGCTCGGCGGGTTCGGATTCGGCGGCACGGTGCGCCTGTCCACCGATTTGGGCGGCACCATCTCCTCGGGCGGGGCATCGGTGGCGCTCGACGTTGGCGGCACTGCGGGCGTCGGCGGCGCGCCGGGAACGGGACCGGGCGGGATCGGCAGCAGCGGAATTACGAGCACGATCGGCGGCCGGGTCCAGCTTCAAAGCCTTGGCGCGGGAACGATCAATCTGGGCGATACCGGCATTACCGCCAACGGCGACGTTGCCGGGCGGATCGAACTGCTGAGTCAGGGCACCATCCGCCTCGCCAGCCTGACGGCGGAAGCGCTCGGCGCCGCAACGCCGACCAACAACGACACAGACACCGCACCTCACGGCATTTTTCTGGATGTCACGGGCGGAACGATCCAGACCGACGGCGCCGTCACGCTCACTACCGGCGGCTCGCTCGGCGTCTATGCGCAGGGCGACGGCCAGCTCAACGTCGGCGGCAACCTGACCGTCAATGTCGACGACCAGGTCGATATCCGCCACGATTTCCGCACCGGCACCGCGCCGACGATCCAGACCGGCGGCAGCGCGTCCCTCACCGCGGTCAATTCGATCCGCAGCGCCCCGGGCAGCCTGGTCAGCGCGGGCACCAGCCTGTCGATGACCGTGACGGGCCTCAACAGCGCGATCGACGTCGATTCGCTCGACGCCGCGACGCTGACCCTGCTGCTCGCGCAGTTCGGCCGGATCAACGTCTATGGCAGCACGACCAGCGGCATCGACCTCACCGCAAATGCGCGCGATGAAGTCGCGATCAACGATGCGACCGCCGGCGACGACATCAGCCTCAGCGGCGGCACCGTCGTCGCGGGCAATCTGATCACCACCGGCCTCGGGCTCGATTCCGAGCTCGACGGCAGCAACATCGTCATCGGCACGACCGGCGCGGCGAATGTCGAGCATGCCGAGGCCGACAATGACTTCACCGCCGACGTCGGCAGCTTCACCACCGGGCTCGACACGATCATCACCGGCGGCGATATCGACATCGCCTCGACGGGCGCGGTCGACCTCGGCAATTCGCAGGCGGGCGGCTTCATCGCGGTGACCGGCGAGTCGATCGTGTTCAACGCGATCGACGCGGGCACCACCGTCGGCCTCAACGCCACCGGCACCCTCGATGGCGCCGAGGGGATCGGCGGGGTCGACATCACCGCGGGCGGCGACATCACGCTGATCGGCGACGTCGTAAGGGTCGACGGCGTGGTGCGCAGCGGCGGGTCGGTCTTCGCCGCGACCGACGACGGCGATGTCCGCATCGCCGCGACCGAAGTCGACGGCAATATCGTCGTCGACGCGGCGGGCGACATCGGCGGCAGCTTTATCGCGGGCGGCAACGTCAACCTGCGCGCGGGCGACGACATCAACGGCCAGGCGGTCGCGAACGGCGGCTATGTCGACCAGAACGGCAGTCTGTCCGAAGGCTATGTCTTCGCGATCGCCGGCGACGAGCTGAATCTGTCGGGCAGCAGCGCCGCGACGATGTTCGGCGCGCGCGCCGGTACGTCAGCCACCGTCGCCAATTCGACCGCGGGCGAGGATATGCTCGTCATCGCCGGCACCGACGCGAGCGTGGTCAATGCAGGCGCCGGCGACGATATGGCGGTGCAGGGCGGCACCTCGGCCACCGTCAACGGGATCGAGACCTTCGGCACCGGGGTCGACACGCGCACCCTCTCCTATGGCACGCCGGCGGCGGGCGGCCCCGACAGCTTCATGATCGCGGGCTCGATGGCGAACCAGTCGAACATCGCGCTGACCGCGCCGGTGATCGACGCGAACAATGTCGTCGCCTTCGACAATCTGACGATGACCGCGACGGGCGTGGTGACCACGACCGGCACGATCCGTTCGGGACTCGTCACCGACATCACGGGCGGCAGCCTCGACCTCGAATCGATCACCGCGGGCACCGACATCATCCTCGAATCGACCGCGGGCGGGATCAGCGCGATCGGCGCGCTGTCGGCCAGCTTTGATCTGACGATCGACTCTGCCACCGATGGCGTCTTTGCCGACCTGTCGGCAGGCGACGATATCCGCATCGCTGCGAACGGCAACGTGTCCGCCGCGACGCTGCTGACGACCGCTGGCGGTCCCGACAATGAGGCGGATAATTCCGGCGCCTACATCACCACCCCCGGCAGCATCACCATCGCAGGCGCGACCAATACCGTGGGCCAGACGCGGCTGACCGCGGGCGGCACCGTCGACACCGGCGCGATCAACGCCGACTTCACCTTCATCGACGCCGTGGGCGCAGTGAACGTCGCCGGCGATATCACCAGCGGCGGCATGTATATCGAGGGCAGCAGCGTTGATATCCTGAACGCCAACGGCCTCTCCAATCAGATCATCCTGCGCGCGACCGGCGGCGACGTCACCGCCAATGGCAATGTGACGACGCTCGCCGAACTCCAGGTATTCGCCCCGGGTGCGATCACCATCACCGGCAACGCCATCGGCGGAAATTTTGTCGAGATGATCGGCGGATCGATCGACGTCGCCGACGTCAGCTCCAGCTCGTTCGTCTCGCTGACGTCGAACATCGGCGCGATCAATTCGAGCGGAACGATCTCGGCGGGAAGCGACGTCTTCATCAACGCCGCGACCGGCGGCACCTTGGGCGCGCTCGTCGCGGGGGACGACGTCTCGATCGGCGCCGGCGGCGACGTCACCATCGCGTCGATCACCGCCGAGGGCAGCAATCCGCAGGGCGAGGAGGTCGGCAGCAATGTGTCGGGCACCGTCACGGGCACGCTGACCGTCACCGGCAGCACCTTCGCGGCCAGCGACGTCACGTTCAACGCAACGAGCATTTCGCTGCAGGACGTCGAGGCGGGCGGTTCCTTCACCGCGACCGCGACCGGCGGGCCGATTTCGCTGACCACCGCCGACGCGGGTGACGCCATCGCGCTGACCGCCAGCGGGATCGTGACCGCAACCGGCCTGATGCAGTCGGGCGGCGATACAACCGCCAGCGGAGCCAGCCTGAACCTGCGCGGCATCACTGCTGGCGGCGACGTCGATCTGACCTCGACCGTCGGCGACATCGTCACCAACGGCGACGTCTTCGGCTTCAACATCAGCTATGGCGCCGCGCGTGACATCCTGCTCGACGCGAACGACCGGATCTTCGCGGACCGTACGATCTTCTTCGACGCGGGCCGCGATGCGCTCGTCGCGGGGCAGCTCGACGGCGGCGACATCACCGTCCAGGCGGCGCGCGACACGCGTGTCGCCAATATCCGGTCTGGTGACGACATCAGGATCACCGGCGGGCGCAGCGTCGTCGTGGGCAATGCCGAGGCGACCGGCGGCGGCGTCATCGACAATGAGGGCAACGGCAACAATATCGTCCTGATCTCGGCGGGCACGCTCGAGACGACGGGCATCATCGAGGCGGCGAATCTCGCCAGCCTGCGGGGCACGACGGTCACGACGCAGATCGTGCGCGGCGGCCCCGTCTCGATCACCTCGACCGTCGGCGACGTCAACCTGGGCGGCGACGTCACCGGCTTCGGCGGCGTGACCGTCGATTCGGCGGGCGACATCCTGCAGGGCACCGCGAACCGCATCGGTGCCGGCGGCAACGGACCGCTGACGCTGACCGCCGACGGCGACGTCGCGGTGGGCGATATTTCGGGCGGCGCGATGCAGATTACCGCCGCCGGAACGGTCGCCACGCAGGCGATCAGCGGGGGTGGTGCCAACATCCAGGCGGGCGGCGCGATCACGGTCGGCGGCGACGTGACGTTGCGCGCGGATTTCACGGCGCAGGGCAGCTCGATCGATTTGGGTGCCAACGACCTCTCGTCGTCAATCACCGGGTCGCTCGACCTCACCGCAACCGCCGGCGACATCAACGCGACCGGGACGATCGATTTCCTCGGCTCGGTCACGGCCCAAGCCAGCGGCGGCGCCAATCTGACCGGCGACATCACCGCCTTTCGCGACGTCGCCATCACGGGAAGCAGCGTCACCGTCGGCAATGTCGCGAGCGAGACCGGCAATATCGGCCTGACCGCGACCGGCGGCGCGGTCTCGGCCGCGGGCACGCTCGATGCCGACCGCGACATCTTCATCACCACGACCGGCGGCGGCGACTTCGACCGGCTGGTCGCGGGCGACGACATCGACATCCGCGGCAGCGGCGACGTCCGCGTCGCCTTCATGGACGCGACCGGCGACGATCCCGACGCGGGCGAGACCGGCAGCAACGTCACCATCGACCTCGCCGGCCATGTCGATGTCGGCCACGGCGAGGCCGCGGGCGATTATGTCGTCAACGCGACCAGCTTCACCACCGGGCTCAACTCGATCATCGCCGAAGACGATATCGAGATCACGACCAGCGGCGCGGCGAACCTCGGCAATTCGACCGCGGGCGGCAACATCATCGTCCTCGCGCAATCGATCGACTTCAACGCACTCGACGCGGGGCTGGTTGTCAGCCTGGCCGCGAACGGCGGCGCGCCGGGGGCCGAGGGTATCCGCGGCGTCTCGATCGACGCCGGTGACGATATCGGCCTTTCGGGCAACAGCATTACGATCAGCGGCGCGATCGACGCGGGCGGCAGCTTCGAGGCCTTTGCCACCGGCGGCGACGCGGCGTTCGACACGGTGAACAGCGTCCAGCGCATGATCGTCGAGGCCAGCGGGAACATCGGCGGCAATTTCAGCTCGACCGGCGACATAAGGATGTTCGCGCTCGGCGACATCGACGTCACCGCCAATGCGCTCGGCGGCGCCACCGATCCCGACGGCTTCGTCTATGACGGCAATCTGTTCATCGATGCCGAGGGCGACGTGGTGCTGGCCAACAGCAGCGCGGCCCGCATGCTCGGGATCAACGCGCTCGGTGCAGCCGCGCTGACCAACGTCAGTGCGGGCGAGGATCTGCTCGTGCGCACCGGCGGCTTCGGCAATGTGCTCCTGCCCGTCGCAGGCGCCAATGGCGTCGCGCTTACCAATGTCACCGCGGGCGACGATCTCGAAATCCGCTCGGTCGGCGACATCACCGCCTCGAACGTCCGCGCGACCGGACAGGGGACCGACGGCTTCATCCTCGACTATGGCGCCAACGGCTTCACGATCAGCGCGGGCGAAGGCGGCGGCGGCGCGGTCGACGGATCGGACATCGTCATGACCTCGGGCGAGGGCGCGATCAACGCCACCGGCCTGTCGGCGGCCGACGACATCCTGCTGGTCGCCGCCCGGGCGATCAACCTCGACGGCGCGCGGACGCTCGGCATCGGCGTGACCGGCGGCGGTTCCAATATCCGCACCAGTGGCGGCAATATGATCCTGACGGGGGTCGAGGCCTTCGACGACCTGGTCGTCGACGCGAACGGCACGCTGACCGTCGCCACCCCGGCGAGCGCCGGGCGCGACATCGACATCACCGCGACGACGGTCGAAATCGCCGCGCTGACCGCACCCAACAACGCGCCGATCGACATGCTCGACGCGGGCCGCGACCTCGGCGTCCGCTCGGCGACGACGATCGACGGCGGCGCGGTCGCCGCAGGCCGCAACCTGGCGCTGTCGGCGGGCGACAGCATCGCGCTCTCCCGCACCGTCAGCGGCACGGGCGGCACGACGAGGCTGGCCGGGACCAACGGCGTCAATGTGAACACGGTGGTCAGCGGCAGCACGACCGATATCGCGGCCGACACCGGCGCGATCACGGTCGGCACGCTCAGCTCGGCGGGGCCGATCAGCCTCGTCGGCGACAGCATTTCGGTGAACGGCGTCGGCGGCAATGCGGTCTTCGCCAATATCGCGACCGACGTCGGCGACGCGACGATCTTCGGCGGCAGCAATGTCTCGGTCACTGCGGGCTCGGTCGCCGGGCGCGCGCTGATCCGCAGCGACGGCAGCCTCAGCGTCACCCAGCTCAGCGCGGGCGACGTCGAGCTCAGCGCCAACACCTCGATGACGCTCGGCAATGTCACCGCCGACGACCAGCTGGGCGTGCAGGCGCGCGACATGCTGACCGTCAACGGCCCGGTCGTCGGCCGTTCGATGATCGTCGCATCGGGCGACATCACGATCGGCTCGGCGGGCCGCCTCGGGACGCAGGGCACGACCCAGTCGCTCGAAGTGCGCAACATCGACGAGGATAGCGTCACCTATATCGGCGGTACGGGCACGCGCACCGGCTATCATATCGACCAGACCGAAATGACGCGGCTGTTCGCGGGCGACATCACGATCCTCGCGCCCGACCTTGGCGGCAATAACGGCGGCTTCGTCGCCGCGGCGCCGGGCGGCCCGCCGATCGCCAGCGTCGGCAGCAGCACGCCTCCCGCCGTCGTCATCGACGATTTCACGATGACCGCGGGCGGGCCGACCTCGAACCTCGGTGCTAGTGGCTCGCTGACGATCGCGACGCAGGGCAAGGCGCGCGTGATCGGCGACGCCGCGATCACCGGCATGACCGACGCCAACGCCTTCCGGATCAGCGCCGGCGATTCGATCGAGGTGATCCTGGGCGAAGGCACGATCCGGCTGACCGGCGGCAGCAGCAGCAGCGGAAGCTCGACCCCGGGCGGCATGCTGTTCCTCGAATCGGAGGATGTGATCGTCGCGACCGCCGACGCGATCGCCGACGTCGCGGCGGCGACCGACATCGATGCGATCGACGAGCGTCTCGGCCAGAACGACGGCATCCTGCTCAATGACGGCGCGCTCTACGCGGGCGGCATCGACGTCACGGTGGAAGGCGGCTTCTATGTCCAGAACAGCGGCGAAGGCACGCGCTTCGCGCAGCGCCGCGGGCTGACCTTCGGCGCGCTCGGGCTCAACGTGAATGTCGAGGGCGCCGACAGCCGCATCGTGATCAACGGCGTGCACCTCGGCCCGTCGGGCCAGGTCACCGGGCTCGACGCGATCCCGCTGCTGTCGATCGACGGCTTCGTGATCGGCAGCGGACCATTGAGCGGCAGCGGCCTCGCCTTCGACTCGGGGTCGACGATGAACGGGTGCCTGATCGTCAGTTCGACGACCTGCGCCTTCCTCGAATTCGAATCCTCCTTCCCGGTCCAGGACGTCATCAACGACGAGGATGAGGAAGGCGAAGGCGACGATGCCGAGGGCATGAGCCTGCCGACCCCGCTGATCACGATGCGCGACCTCGACCCGCTGACCGGCGAGCCGCTGCTCGACGATCCGGTGACCGGAGCAGGCAACGACGATCTGTGGACCCCGCCCGCGGAATAGGACCGTATATCCTGAACCGTAGCCCTGAGCCTGTCGAAGGGCGCCTCACAGTGAAGCGCCCTTCGACAGGCTCAGGGCTAAGGGAATTCAATCGGGTTGACGCGCCCCAAGCGCGCGGGGCATGGGCGCGGACATGACCGACGCCGCATCCCTCGCTTCCGGCCCGCCGCTGAAGCTGTTCAACAGCCTGACGCGCTCCCTCGAGGAGTTCGTCCCCGTCCACCCGGGCGAGGCGCGCGTCTACAGCTGCGGCCCGACGGTCTATAACTATCCGCACATCGGCAATATGCGCGCCTATGTCTTCGCCGACACGCTCGGGCGGACGCTGTCGTTCAAGGGTTACAAGCTCACCCACGTCATCAACATCACCGACGTCGGGCACCTGACCGACGACGCCGACGCGGGCGAGGACAAGCTCGAGAAGGCCGCCGCCGAAAAGGCGCAATCGATCTGGGACATCGCGCGCCACTATACCGAGGCCTATTGGCAGGATGTGAAGGCGCTCAACATCCGCCAGCCCGCGCATTGGTCGATCGCGACCGACTATGTGCCGCAGATGATCGACTTCGCCAAGGCGATCGCGGAGCGGCATTGCTACGAACTCGACGGCGGTCTCTATTTCGACACCGCGACCGTGGCCCATTATGGCAGCCTCGCGCGCGCCGGCACCGACGAGGGCGAGAGCCGCATCGACCCGGTCGACGGCAAGCGCCACCCCGCCGATTTCGCGATCTGGCGCAAGACGCCGCCGGGCGAGACGCGCCAGATGGAGTGGGATTCGCCGTGGGGCCGCGGCGCGCCGGGCTGGCACCTCGAATGCTCGGTGATGTCGGAGGCTCTGCTCGGCTTCCCCTTCGACATTCACACCGGCGGCATCGACCACCGCGAAATCCACCATCCGAACGAGATCGCGCAGAACCAGGCGCACAGCTGCTCCGACGCGAGCGGCGCGCGCTTCTGGATGCACAATAATTTCCTCGTCGAACGCTCGGGCAAGATGTCGAAATCGAGCGGCGAATTCCTGCGCGTGCAGCTGCTGATCGACAAGGGCTACCACCCGCTGGCGTACCGCCTGATGTGCCTGCAGGCGCATTATCGCAGCGAGCTGGAGTTCAGCTGGGAAGGCTTGGGGGCGGCGCTGACGCGGTTGAAGCGGATGTATAAGGCGGTCGCGGTTCAGCTGGCTAAGGAATTTCAGCACACCGGGCAGCCGGTCGAGAACCCGGCCAACTTCGAACCGATCCCTCGTGAGAAATGGTCAAAAGTGGAGGTATTGGGCTACCTTCAGGACTTTGACGCCGCCGTTTCCGAGGATCTGAATACGCCGAAGGCAATCGTGGTTCTTGAGACTGTCCTCGGCGACCCAACGATTGATAATGGGCTAAGATGGCATCTCGTCGCTACGATCGATCAGGTGCTTGG
Organism: Sphingopyxis sp. GW821-FHT12F08; assembly: GCF_058806755.1. Classification (NCBI taxonomy): domain Bacteria; kingdom Pseudomonadati; phylum Pseudomonadota; class Alphaproteobacteria; order Sphingomonadales; family Sphingopyxidaceae; genus Sphingopyxis; species Sphingopyxis sp. GW821-FHT12F08. Next base: position 41,827 of record NZ_JBXAQA010000006.1, on the reverse strand, counting down.
CCTCGATTTTCTGAAACGCGCCCGCGCTGACTTGCGCGTCCGCCCCAGGACGGCAACAATCACCGAGGATGAGATCGAAACCGCCCTCGCCCGCCGCAAGGAAGCGCGGGCGAACAAAGACTTCTCAACTTCGGATGCACTGCGCGACGAACTTATCGCCGCCGGTGTAGAGGTGATGGACGGCGATCCGCTGGGCTGGGAGTGGCGGCTGGAGACTTAGCCGTCGCAGCCACGGCGAAGGGCGGTTTTCGGGCGAAAGGCGACACCCGCTTCAACCACAATCGTCACCCCGGGCTTGACCCGGGGTCTGCCTTGTCTTGAAGAAAAGGCGGATCCCGGATCAAGTCCGGGATGACGAAGTGAAGAACGGCAACATCCGCTCCCCACCCCCAAAACCGCCGCCGTCAAAAAAGGCCTTTCCTAATTTATCCGGCTATGCAAGCGTCGATCCTCGCTCTTTCGTTCGGTCGGTGGTGCGGTTACCCGAGGCCTGTTGGGAGGCGCACAGGGCTGAACTTTCCTGAACTTTAGAATAACGCAAAGGCAGTTCCCAACCCCAAAACCGGCCTTGCTTACACCCCTGTAAGTGCTACCCTCTCCGCCATGCTCGACCGTATCGCCTGGCTCATCCTCGCGCTCATCCACCTGATGCCGGCGCTCGCCTTCTTCCGCCCCGCGATGCTCACGCGCCTCTACGCCGTCGACGCGCAAAGCCCGACCTTCCTGCTGCTCCACCACCGCGCCGCCTTGTTCCTCGTCGTTTTCGCCATCTGCGTCTGGGCGGCCTTCGATCCCGGCGTGCGCCGCCTCGCGAGCGTCGCCGCGGCGATCTCGATGCTGAGCTTCCTCGCGCTCTACTGGCACGCGGGATCGCCGCCCGCGCTGCGTATCATCGCGCTCGCCGACCTTGCCGGGCTGCCCTTTTTGGCGATAGTGGCGTGGCGGGCCTTTTCTCCCGCCTGAAACACGGGAAACCGCCTGCCCATGACCAAGACCGTCACCGTCCTTTCGGGCCTCATCCGCCCGCTCGTCGAAAACCGCCTGCCGGGCTGGGTCGAGCCGCGCTTCTTCCAGTCGAAAGAGGAAGCGATGGAACTGGCGCCCGCGGCCGAGATTGGCTGGTTCGACATGTACGACAAGCGCGACATGGCCGCCGCGATTACCGCAGCGAGCAAGATCAAATGGCTCAACTCGATCTACGCCGGGGTCGATGGCATCCCGCTCGATCTGCTCCGCAAGCGCGGCGCGGTGCTCACCAACGGGGTCGGCATCAACGCGATCACCATCGCCGAATATGTCGTGATGGGCATGCTCACCGTCGCCAAGGGCTATCGCGAGGTCGTGCGCGCGCAGGAGCGGCGCGAATGGCTGCTCGATTCGCCGGGCAAGGTCGAGCTCTACGGGTCGAAGGCGCTGCTGCTCGGCTATGGCGCGATCGGCAAGCTGGTCGAGGAGCGGCTGAAGGCGTTCGCGGTTGACGTCACCGTCGTTCGCCGGTCGCCCGGCCCGAACACGCTCGGCCCCGACCAGTGGCGCGAACGGCTCGGCGACTATGACTGGGTGATCCTCGCGGTCCCCGCGACCCCCGAGACCGACGGCATGATCGGCGCCGCCGAACTCGCGGCGATGAAGCCGACCGCGACGCTGATCAACATCGCGCGCGGCAGCGTCGTCGACCAGGCGGCGCTGGTCGCCGCGCTCGATTCGAAACAGATCGCGGCCGCCTTCCTCGACGTCACCAGCCCCGAACCTTTGCCCGCCGACGATGTGCTGTGGAGCCTCGACAATGCACATATCACGATGCACCTGTCGGGCCGCGCGCAGGACAAGATGTTCGTCCGCGCCGCGACACGCTTTCTCGAGAATCTCGATCGCTGGCAGCGGGGCGAGCCGGTCGCGCCGCAGGTGGACCTGACCCTCGGCTATTGATCGTCCGGCGATGCTACGCTTCGACCGCTTCACGCTCGACACCGCCGACCGGCGGCTGCTGCAGGGCGGCGTTCCGGTCGATCTCAACGCGCGCTATTTCGATGCGCTGACGCTGCTCGTGCGCGAGGCGGGCAGGCTCGTGCCCAAGGACCGCTTCCTCGAAGAGGTGTGGCGCGGGGTGCCCGTCACCGACGAGGCGCTGACCCAGTGCATCCGCACGCTGCGCAAGCAGCTCGGCGACGATGCGGCGCACCCGCGCTTCATCGAGACGGTGCCCAAGCATGGTTATCGCTTCATCACGGCGGTCGAAAGCGACGCCGCGACCGCCCCGGCCGCCGCACCGCCCACGTCCGGTTTCGGCGTGCGCCAATGGCTACTGCTCGGCGGCGCGGGCACGCTCGGCGGCGGCGTCGCGGGGCTGTTCGGCGGCATGCTCTACGGCTTCGCAGGCGCGTCGCAGGCGGCGGGCGGTGGGCTCTCGATCCTGCTCGTGCTCATCGCGATGACCGTCGCGCTCGCGCTGCTCGGCGGCGCAGGGGTCGCCTTCGGCATTGCCGCGGCGGGTTTCGCGCCGACGCATCGCGGCGCGTGGACGGTCGCGGGCGGCGCCTTCGGCGGCCTCGTCGTCGGCGCGCTCGTCAAGCTCGTCGGGCTCGACGCCTTCGCGATGCTCTTCGGCCGCTCGCCCGGCGACATCACCGGCGCATCCGAGGGGGCGCTGCTCGGCGCCGCGGTCGGGGTCGGAGCCTGGCTCGCCGACCGCACGCCCGCCCTGTCGCTCCGCCGCAGCATCGGCCTGCCCGCGCTCGCCGGCGCACTCGGTGGCCTCGCCATCGCGCTCACCGGCGGACGCCTGCTCGGCGGCAGCCTTGCGTTGCTGGCCGGGGCTTTCCCGACCGCACGCCCGCATCTCGACCCGATCGGCGCGCTGTTCGGCGAAAGCGGCATCGGCCCGGTCAGCCGCGTCGCCACCGCGACGCTCGAAGGCGCGCTCTTCGCGAGCTGCCTCGTCGCCGCGCTCGTCTTCGCGCAGCGCCGCCTCGCGCTCGATTAGGCCGGCCGCTCGGCCTTCAGCTCGCGGACCAGCGGTTGCAGCCGCTCGTCATATTTCGCGAGCATCGTATGCGCCCCGGCATGGTCGTAGAAGCTCACCAGCTCGCGCCCGTTCCAACGGTGGAGCGCATAGGCGGGATCCTCGGCGACGATCATCGGGCGGTCGTCGGGACGGTCCTCGTCGATCGGTCGCAAATCGAGCGACACCTGCGGCGCGGTCGACGAGCAGATCGCGACGGTGCGCCCCTCCCACGCGACGGTGACGCTGCGATGGAGGTGGCCGCAGATGAGGCCGCGGACCTGCGGATGGCGCTGCACTACTTCGGTGAACACCGCGACCCAGGGTTCGTCGGGGTGGGTGTTCATCCACTCGATCCCGCTTTCGACCGGCGGGTGGTGCATCACGATATAGGTCGGCTTGGCGGGGTCCTTCGCCAGCTCGGCGTCGAGCCACGCCGCGCGCGCTTCGCAAAAGGCGCCGCCGTGGCGCCCTTCCTCGAGCGTGTCGATCGTCACCAACCGCAGCTCGGGCAGCTCGATCGTATATTGGATAAAGCCGTTGCCGTCGTCGAAGCCCGCGAATTGCGCGTGGAAATTGTCGCGCAGATCATGGTTGCCGACGCTCGGCCACACCGGAAAGGGGCAGCGCGAAAAGGCGGTCGCCAGCCGGCGATAGCTGTCGGGATCACCGCGGTCGGTGATGTCGCCGGTCGCGAGCAGCAGGTCGGGCCGGTTCGGGCCGTCGATGAGCACATCGAGCACCTCGTCGAGCCGCTTGCGGTTATATTCCGCCGGATTGTCCGGATCGAACCCGATATGGATATCGGTGATCTGGGCGATCAGCATATCGGTCCCCTGCTCGGGCCGCCCGGTCGCGACCGCCCTGTTGTCATCCGCCCCTTTGAGTGGCTTGTAGCGCGGGTAAGCGCCAAGTCACATTATAAAGATTCCGCCCCGCGCGCCCTGTGATCATGCTCACAGCATAAGTATCGTGCGCCGGTTGTTTTGTGATGAACGCGGTCTTTTTCTTGCGCTGCGTCGGCGGCATCCACGGCTTGCCGCCGTCGTTATGATATTCGTGGCACATCGCGCAGGGCGATTCGGTCGCGGTCTCGACCTTCACCAGCCGCGCCCCGCTCTCGCCGACATGGCAATCGCGGCATTGGCGCAGCCCGGGGACGAGGAAGTCGGTCGACGCCTTCGATCCTTCGGCCGCGGTATGGCAATCGGCGCAGTCGGTCTCGCGGTGCGCGTCATGGTCGAACCAGCCCTTTTCCAGGAAGCGCGGGGTCTGGTTCACCGCCGCGACGCGCCAGTTGTTGCCCGCCGCTGGGGCGAAGATGGTGTGGCAGTCGTAACAGGCGCCGCCCTTCGAGAAGACCGCGCGCACCGCATCCTCCGCACGGCTCGGGCGCACCGCGACCTCGCGGAAATAGATGTTGTACACCTGCCCCTCGGCATAGGCGCCGGGGCGCCGCCGCGCCATGCCGCCGAGCTGCAGCGGCCGCGTCGGCGGGGTCGAGCGATAATAAGCCATCAGGTCGGCGACGACCTGCCCGGGCTCGCCATGGCGGAGCGTGCGCGTCACCCCGCCGACGGTCTCGAAGGCCAGGCTGTGGCACATGGCGCAGTCGCGCTCCATCTCGACCGGCTTGATCCGCACCCCATCGGCGTCCGGCCGATGGCAATTTTCGCATTCGAGCGCCTTGCCGAAATCGTAGCGGCCGCGGAAGCTCGCCGCCATGCGCGCGACGCCCCCGGTCGCCTGCAAATGCATGTCGTGCGGGAATTTGAGGCCGTTATAATCGACCAGCCCCTTGGTCAGCAGGGTGCGCGCGGGCTTCGCGCCGGGCGCCGCGCGGACGAGCGGGCGGAATTCGGGGTGGCCGGTGCCGAAGTCGGCCGCGTCGGCGAGCTGGGTCGGGTGCCCCGCCGCCTTCAGCCGGCCCTGCATGCCGTCGTGGCAGTCGGCGCAGAATTTCTGCGGCGTCGCGGGCATCGGCCCCGCGCCCTCATGCTCGGTATGGCATTCGACGCAGCGGCCCTGCGGCCGGTTGAAGGCGCTCGCGAAACCCGCGAGGATCTTGTCGCCCATCCCCGGCGGCTGGCGCGCGGCGATCAGCATCGCGGTGGGCGCATTGGCGTGCGCGGTGCTCATCATCTTGTGCTCGCCGGTGTGGCAGCCGACGCACGCCTTGTCGGTCACCGCGACGAAGGGCTCGACATGGCACGACTGGCAGTCGTTCTTGAGGCTCGCATGCGCGCTCGACAGCGGCCCCGACAGCCAGGCGGTGTCGGCATGATAGCCGTCCGGCCGCTCGTCGACATCCTTGTAGCTCGCCCACGCCCAGATCGGCCCGACGAGGAAGGCGAGCAGCATCAATATGGCAAAGGTCCAGGCGCCGACGCGCTTGCCGAGCATCACCCCCTGCAGCGAGAAGGCCTTGGCCTCGTCGACGTCCTTAGACGATTGCGACAGCTCGTCGATCCGCTCGACGAGCAGGATGATGTCGTCATTCTCGCGCGCGATGGTCAGCCGGTGCCCGCCGAAGCGCAGCTCGGCGCCCGCGGCGCTGTCGATGTCGGCGGCATCGACGCTGCGGCCGTTGATGTCGAAACCCAGCCCCTCGCTCGCCTGCACCCGGACATGGCGACCGTCGGCGCTGGTGATCGTCGCATGATGGGGGTTCACCGCCAGGTCGGCGATGTGGATGATGTTGCTGCCCTCGCGGCCCAGCGTGATCGCGTCGCCCGGCAGCGGCGCGTCGCGGATGATCTGCTTGCCCGTCTTCGTCGTCGAGATGCGGCGCAGGATGAAGCTCATGGTTCCCCCTCCCCTCGCCTTACCAGTAGAAAAAGACGCTGATGATGTGCGCCGACAGCGCCGCGATCAGCGCAAAGGTCAGCGGCACATGCACATAGAGCCAGATTTCGAGCAGCGCCCGGATCTTGAGATGCTGGCGCAGCCGCCCGAGCGCCGCCTGCTTCTGCTTGAGCAGCCCGACCACCTTCTCGCGCGCCTCGGCGTCGCTGCTCCGCGAACCCGCGAGCGCGTGCAGCGCCGCGGCGGTCGCGCAATTGCGATAGCGCCCCGACAGGCGCGCGCCGATCCCGCCCGCGAAGGGATCCTCATCGAGCGCCTTCAACACCGGCGCGGTGTCCTGCGGCGTCAGCGGCTGCGCCGCGGCGTGCAACTGGCGGTCGAAGGCGCGGATCGCCTCGAGCATCTGCATCTGCGTCATCTCGTCGCGGTTGTTCGACAGCGCCTGCGGCAGCGTCGCATAGACGATGATGCCATAGAGCCCCGACAGGATGACCAGCATCATCAGCGCCCAGGCGAGCGTGTGGACGTTCCAGCCGAGCTGGAAGCCGGTGTGCCAGGTCCCGATGACCATCAGGCTGAGCCCCAGATAGACATGCGCCGAGGTCCAGGCCTTCAAGGACCAATAATCGCTCGTCATCTTGCGCTTGCGATAACCCAAGGCGGTCAGCCACAGGATCAGCCCGGCGCCAAGCGTGCCGAGCGTATAGCCGTACCAGCTGCCGCCATTGTGCCGCGGGGTGACGTCGACCAGCGCGTAACTGACGATGATCAGCAGGCAGAGCCCGCCCGAAATCTTGGCCCAGCGGAAATTGGCGTAGCGCAGGAAGCCCTCGTGGCGCCGCTCGCGGACGCGCTCGGTCTGCGTCGCCTTGCTGCGGCGGCGGGCGCCGAACAGGTTCGAAAAGAGGCTCGCCATCAGCCGGCGTCCTCTTCGAGCCTTGCGATCGACAGGAATTCCTCGGGCGAGACGCGGATCGCGGCGCCGGTCGGACAGGCGCGCACGCAGGCGGGACCGCCGGCGATGCCCTTGCACATGTCGCATTTGACCGCGATCTTCTTGGGCTTTTCCTCGCCCAGCTTCTTCTTGGTCCATTTGGGCGAGGGTTCGCCCGGGCCGGGGCCGAAACCGGTGAGCAGCCAGCGCAGCAGGCTCGGCTTCTCGGGCGGCGCCGCCTCCATGCGGATCACGCCATAGGGGCAGTTGCGCATGCAATTGCCGCACCCGATGCAGCCAGGCTCCATGAACACTTCGCCGTCGGGGCCGCGGTGGATGACGTTCGGCGGGCAGTCGGCCATGCAATGCGGGTGCTCGCAGTGGCGGCAGCTCGTCGGCACGTGCAGATGCGCAAAGGTCTTGCCCGCCTCGCGGTCGAGCCGCGACAGGCCCTCGTGGCTGTCGGCGCAGGCCTTTTCGCAGTTGTCGCAGCCGACGCACAGATTCTCGTCGATCAGCAGCGCGTCGGTCGCCTCGCCCAGCCCTTCCTTCATGATGAAGCTGGCGGTGTCCGAATACATGTCGACCGCGCTCGAATAGCTCGCCTTGCGCGATTCGATGAAGGCGTTCATCGCCGCGCGCTCGGCCACCGCGGCCTCGGTCGCCTCGCGCACCTGCGGCCGCTTGGCGAGCATTTCCTTGAACTGCTGGCCTTTCAGCCGGATGACTTCGCTCGCGACCGCGGCCTTCACCGTGGCATTGCGCGGCGCGCCCGACAGCACCGCCATTTCGCCGAAATAGCTGCCCGCGGGCAGGTAGCGCAGGAAGATCGCCTTGCCGCCGATATCCTTCTCGACGACCATCGACCCCGACCGCACGACATAGACGTCGTCGCCCTCGTCGCCCTCGGCGACGACCACCTTGCCGGCGGGGAAGCGCTCGATCGCGGGATCCTCGACGATCGGCTCGAGGTCCTCGACCGTCAGCCCGCCCTTGAAGATCTGGAGCAGCTGGCGCTCGAGCGAGATGCGGTTGATCACGCGCTTGGCGCCCGGCACTGCCGCCATCAGCTTCAAGGCCGCGGTGCGCGACACTTCGACGAAGATGCTGTCCTCGCCGGCGCGGATCGTCGCGCCGCGCTTGCGGCCCGAGATCAGGCCGACCTCGCCGAAGATCGATCCCTGCTCGATCGGTACCATCATGTCGGGACCGATTTCGACCATCGCATGGCCATCGGCGATCGCGAACAGCGACGATCCGGGCTCGTCATGTTCGAACACGACTTCGCCCTTGGGATAAAAAGCGACCTTCGAATCGAGCATGAACTCGCGCATCTGCAGCGGCGAGACGTCGGCGAAGATGCGGATGCGCGTGCGCAGATATTCCAGCCATTCGCTGACCGATTTCTTCTGCGGTAAATTCTCGAAGATCGCCGCCAGATCCTTTTCGTCGGCGGGGGTCAGCTCCTTATTGCCGTTGATGAACTCGACGACGTCATAGCCCTGGTTCATGCAATGCTTGATCAGCGGATAGCCCGCGAGCGCGCCGATCACGAAGATGCCGGGGACGGTCGATTCAAAGGTCGGCGACAGCTTGGGAAAGGCTTCGCGGTCAGGCCCGGTGAACTCGATCCCCATCGATTCGACGAAGCCGCGCGGCGCCACCGATCCCAGGCGCGCGACGATGACGTCGCAAGCGATCTTCTCGTCGCCGGTCGGCGTCTCGAGCGTCAGCCAGCCGGGCTCGACCAGCTTGGGCTGCGTTTCGGTGCGGATCGACATGAAGCCATTCTCGCCCGCCTCCATCATATCGGAGACATTCTTCGCCTTGGCGCGCGCGAAATCCTTCGAGCGGTTGAGGATGGTGACGGTATTTTCCAGCGCCTCCTCGGCGACGCCGAGCGCGTTTTCGATCCCCGCATCGCCCGAGCCGACGACGGTGATATGCTTGTCCTTGAAATCCTCGGGATCGTCCACGGTGTAGATGATGTGCGGCAGGTCGTTGCCGGGGCAACGCATCCGGTTCGGATTGCCCTGCGTCCCGATCGCGAGGACGATGGTCTCGGCGTGAAAGACGTCGCCCTTGGCGGTCTTGATCGCGAACGCGCCCTGTTGGCCGGTCACTTCGGCGACCTCGGCATGATAGGCGACATTCACCTTGTTGTTCGCGGCATCCTCGTCCCAATTGCCGAGGATATATTCGCGCGCACCCTCGGCGAAGCGGCAGTCGGAGCGCAGATCGAGCCGGTCGGGCGTCGCGAGCACGCGCTTGCCCTTCTGATATTTGAAGATGGTGTCGGAGAGATGGTCGGTCTTTTCGAGCAGCACGTGGCTCATGCCCAGCTGCCCTGCGCGCGACGCGGCGCTCAGCCCCGCCGGACCCGACCCGATGATCGCGACCTTTACGACATTGGGGACCGGTTCGCTCACGCGCGCGGCCCCCGCCGCAAGATGCGGCCGGCCATCGCTGTCACGATGCTGACGAACCTGCGCACGGGCATCCCTGTCCCCCTATCGCCAGCCCCCCGGCGAGTACAAAACGGATGCGACCCGGACTTATGTCCTGGACGACAGGCTATGCCCTTGAAAGCGGGGACAGGTCAACCGGTGACCCGCGGAAAACCGTTGTTGCGAGCGGTTCTCAAATACCGGAAAACAGGTGGGGAAAGGAGCGGCCTCAGGCGAGCTCGAACTGCGGTGCGATCGTCGCGGGCATCGTCGGCTCGAAGCGCGACCAGCCGTCGGGGCCGAGCTTTTCGAGCGGGCGGAAGCGCGCCTTATACGCCATGCGCGCCGACCCCGCGATCCAGTAGCCGAGATAGACATAGGGCAGCCCCGCCTTCGCGGCGCGCTCGACATGGTCGAGGATGATATAGGTGCCCAGCCCCTCGCGCATCGGGTGGCTGGCGTCGAAGAAGCTGTAGATCATCGACAATCCGTCGCTCTGCCGGTCGGTCAGGCAGCAGCCGATCAGCCGGCCGCGCACGCCGTCGACGGTCGGTTCGCGATATTCGATCAGATAGCTATCGACCGGGGTCTGTTCGACCATGTCGGCGAAATCCTGCTCGTCCATGTCGGCCATGCCGCCATTGGGATGGCGCGAGGCCAGATAGGACCGGAGCAGCGCATATTGTTCCTCGGTCGCCCAGGGCTTGCACGCGGTCGCGACGATGTCGCCGTTGCGGCGCAAATTGCGCTTCTGCGAATTATTGGCCGTGAACGCGTCGGTGCACACACGCACCGAGACGCAGGCGGTGCAATCGGCGCAGCTTGGGCGATAGGCGACCGACTGGCTGCGGCGGAAACCGATGCGCCCCAGCGCGTCGTTGAGCTCGCCCGCGCTGTGACCGCTGAGTTCGGTGAACACCTTGCGTTCGGTCTTGCCCGCCAGATAGGGGCAGGGCGCCGGGCTGGTGACGAAAAAGCGCGGGAAACGGAACGGGGCGGACACGCGGGCTTCATCTCCGAAACTGGCGCGCGAGACCCGATGCAGGCCCCCCGACGCATTGCTTGCCCGGCGGTTATGCCGCGCCGCGCCGATGGTGCAAAGAGGATTTACCAATATTGCGGGCCGCGGCGCGAATCTGCAGTGAAATATTTAACGCGGGCGCGGGCACCTGTGCCGGACTGAGTCAATCACCCGCCATAACCGCGCAATTCATCGCCGGTCAGCGTCGCGACGTGCAGCACATTGGTCGACCCCGGCGTGCCGAAGGGCACCCCCGCCATCATGACGAGCTTCGATCCCGCCTTGCCGATGCCGTGGCGCAGCGCCATGCGTTTGCCCTTGGCGATCATCTCCTCGAAGCTGCCGATATCGCGCGTCGATACCGCATGCGCGCCCCACAAGAGGCCCATGCGCCGCGCGGCTTCCTTCTTGGGGGTCAGCACCAGCAGCGGCGCGTTAGGGCGCTCGCGCGCGACGCGGCGCGCGGTCGATCCCGAGAAGGTGAAGCAGATGATCGCGTCGGCGGCGATCGTGCGCGTGATGTCGCCCGCGGCCTCGGACAGCGCATCGGCGGTCGTCGCGTCGGGCGTCGTCTCGGTGAAATGCAGGCGGCGGAAATAATCGGGGTCGCCCTCGACCGAGCGCGCGATCATATCCATCATCGTGACCGCTTCCACCGGCCAGGCGCCCGCCGCGGTCTCGGCCGAGAGCATGATCGCGTCGGCGCCGTCGTAGACCGCGGTCGCGACGTCGCTGACCTCGGCGCGGGTCGGCGAGGGCGAGACGATCATCGATTCGAGCATCTGCGTCGCGACGACCACCGGCTTGCCCATGCGCCGCGCGGTCGCGACGATGCGTTTCTGCAGCGGCGGCACCGCCTCCGGCGGCAATTCGACCCCCAGGTCGCCGCGCGCGACCATCGCGGCATCGGCGAGCTCGAGGATCTCCTCGATCCGCTGCACCCCCGACGGCTTTTCGAACTTCACCAGCAACGCCGCCTTGCCGCCGATCAGCGTCCGCGCCTCGGCGACGTCCTCGGGCCGCTGGACGAACGACAGCGCGATCCAGTCGACCCCCTGCTCGAGCGCGAAGGTCAGGTCCTTGCGGTCCTTCTCGGTCAGCGCCGCGAGCGGCACCACGACGTCGGGGACATTGACCCCCTTGCGGTCCGAAATCTTGCCGCCGACCTCGACCACCGTATCGATGCGCGTCGGGGTGACGCTCTTCACGCGCAGCACCAGCTTGCCGTCGTCGATCAGCAGCCGCGTATCGGGCTCGAGCGCCGCGAACAGCTCGGGATGCGGCAGGTGCACGCGCGTCGCATCGCCCGCCGTCTTGTCGGCGTCGAGCGCAAAGGCCTTGCCCTTGACCAGCTCGACCGGGCCGCTCGCGAAAGTCCCGACGCGCAATTTCGGCCCCTGCAGGTCGACGAGGATCGTCGTCGGCCGCCCGGTGTCCTTTTCGAGCGCACGGATCGCCGCGATCACCTTGGCGTGCCCCGCATGATCGCCATGGCTCATATTGACGCGAAAGGCGTCGGCGCCCGCGCGGTGCAATTCGGCGATCATCTCCGGGTTCGCGCTCGCGGGACCCAGCGTCGCGAGGATGCGCACCTTGCGCTGGCGGGGGGTGAAGCTCTGGACCACGGGGGGCTCCGGTCAAATCTTGGGGTGGATGTCGGCCGCTTGCCTAGGCGCGTTGCGATGGCCAAGGCAAGCCGCGTATAGCTATTCATCACCCCTTACCCGCCCAATGGAGAAACGATCATGTCTTGCAGCGAAGAACAGAACGCCCCGCAGGACAACCTCGACGCGCTCGACGATGCCGCCGCGGCGGCCGCCTTTCGCCGCCTCGTCCGCCTGCTCCGCCACCGCAGCGACGCCGCGAACATCGACCTGATGGGGCTCGCGGGCTTCTGCCGCAACTGCCTCGGCGACTGGATCGCCGAGGCCGCGGACATGGACGAGGAGGCGGGCCGCGCGATCGTCCACGGCATGCCGACTGCCGAGTGGAAAGCGCTCCACCACACCCCCGCGACCCCCGAACAGCTCGCCCGGATGGAAGAAAGCATGGCGAAAAATCCCCGACCCGATTAGGGACGCGCCAGCCGCGATTCTCGCGTCATCCTATCCCCACCATCGGAGTCCAAAATGAGCGAAGCCACCACCACCGACCAGCAACTGCGCCTGTTCATCGAGCGCATCGAACGGCTGGAAGAAGAGAAAAAGGGCATCGCCGACGACATCCGCGACACCTATAACGAGGCGAAGAGCAACGGATACGATCCCAAGATCATGCGCCAGATCGTCCGCCTGCGCAAACTGCCGGTTCACGACCGCAAGGAAATGGAAGCGATCCTCGACGTCTATAAATCGGCGCTCGGCATCGACTGACTTTCTAGCCCCTTCCCCGTTCGTCCTGAGCTTGTCGAAGGACCGTTCTTCTCTGTAAACGTCGAAGAACAAGGACGGGGCTTCGACGAGCTCAGCCCGAACGGAATAGAGGGAGCCAAATTCATGTTCAGCACCACCACCAACACGCTCGAAGGCCATCCGGTCCGCGAATATCTGGGCATCGTCACCGGCGAGGTGATCGTTGGCGCCAACCTGTTCCGCGACCTGTTCGCCAGCATCACCGACATCGTCGGCGGCCGCTCGGGCAAATATGAGGACGTCCTCGCCCGCGCGCGCAAGGAAGCGATCGGCGAGATGGAAGCCGAGGCCGCGCGCCTCGGCGGCAATGCGGTGATCGGCGTCGACCTCGATTACGAAGTGCTCGGCCAGAACGGCTCGATGCTGATGGTATCGGCCAGCGGGACGGCGGTCGTCGTTTGACGAGCATTCGCCCGATGCGGAGTTTACACGCCCTCGTCCTCGCCTTGCTGGCAACCGCCCCCACGCTGGCCGTCCGGGCGCAGGAAACGCTGCCCGACCCGGCCACGATCACCGTACCCACCATTCCGGTGCCGGCCGATCCGAAGGTGCGCGAGGAAGGCTATAAATTCTTCTATTTCCACAAACCGTCGGTTAGTTTTGCCGAGGCATATGCCGACCTTGCCGAATGCCAGGGACTGATTGCCGGCACGATCTTCGGGACGGGCGGCCTGCTCCCCGGCTTCCGGCCGTGGGTGGAAACGCCGCGTCCGCCGCAAGGCTATGGACCAGGCGCGAGCAGCCTGCTGGGGTCGATCCTCATCCCCAAATTCGAACGCGGCCAACGCAACAACAAGCTCCGCCGCTGCATGGAACCCCGCGGCTACGCCCGTTATCCGCTTCCCGAGGCGATCTGGGACCAGCTCAACGATGACAAGAATGAGCGGGCGTTGCTGATGCAGGCGAAATTGGCGTCGGGTCCGGCGCCGCAAGACGAGAAGGTAAGCGAATGACCCGGTTGCTCTTGGTCCTCGCGCTGCTCCTCTGCCCGACGCTCGCCTTCGCCAAGGGCGGGCAGAACGTTACGATGCATCGCACCGCACCGGCGTCGCTCGCTGCCGACAAGGCCTATCTGTTCTTCCAGTCCAGCACCGCCAAGTCGGGCATGATGAATATCGAGCACGTCCTGCTGCGTGTCCCTACCGACGCAGAGGTCGCCGCCTATCGCGCAGCACGCCAAATTGCTTATGACGCCGAGTTGCCGAAGCTCGCCAAGAAGGCCAAGGGCGGGCGTGTGCCGACGATTGAGGAGTTCGTCTTCCCTTATGCCGGCCCCGCTAACGCCTTTGCGATCGACGGCGGCGACTTTATCGAAGACGGCACGATGCGGGGCTTCTTGGTCGAAGCGGTCCCCGGCACTTATGTCCTGTACGGCGTTTCGGTCGGCGGGCGCGACGTGACCGCCTGCAACTGTCTCGGAACGGTGAAGTTCGACGCCCGGGCCGGGACGATCACCAACATGGGCGCGCTCTACGCCGACAAGGTGCACAAGGAATCGCCGATCCCCCATCTCGAAGACAATCTCGGCCCGTCGATGTTCAACTATGGCTTCATCCTCGGGCAGGCGCTCGTTCCGCCCCAAGCCGCAGACGCTGCCCCGGCGGCACTTGCGGGGCTGCCGATGGTCAACGCCGAATATCACGCCGTCGGTCTGTTTCGCGAGATCGGCTCACCCTTCGTCAACCGCCTCGCGCCGGTCCCGGGCATCCTCGACTACGACCGCGGCAAGGTCATCGACCTGCGCACCGGCCAGCCCGTCAAATAGCGACTCTGCCGCCAAGCCCGTTGAAAATTCCGCCGCACTCGGCAATAGGCGCCACATTCATTCATCGATCGGGAGCCCGCCGTGGCCGGCCATAGCAAATATAAGAACATCATGTACCGCAAGGGCGCGCAGGACAAGAAGCGCAGCTCGCTCTTTTCCAAGCTCAGCCGCGAAATCACCGTTGCGGCGAAGATGGGCCTGCCCGATCCCGACGCCAACGCGCGCCTGCGCGCCGCGGTCAACGCCGCCAAGGCTCAGTCGATGCCCAAGGACAATATCCAGCGCGCGATCGACAAGGCCGCGGGCGGCGACGGCGACAATTACGAGGAGATCCGCTACGAGGGCTATGGCCCCGGCGGCGTATCGCTGATCGTCGAGGCGCTGACCGACAACCGCAACCGCACCGCGACCAACGTCCGCACCGCCTTCTCGAAGAACGGCGGCAACCTCGGCACCTCGGGCAGCGTTTCGCACGGCTTCGACCGGCTCGGCCTGATCAGCTATCCCGCGGGCGCGGGCGACGCCGACACCGTCTTCGAAGCCGCGCTCGACGCCGGCGCGAACGACGTCGAATCGTCCGAGGACGGCCACGACATCTGGACCGACGTCGACGGGATGCACGAAGTCGCCAAGGCGCTCGAAGCCCGGCTGGGCGAGGCCGAGGGCGTGAAGCTCGCCTGGCGCCCGACGCTGAAGAGCGAGGTCGCCGACGAAAGCGTCGCGCAGACCCTGTTCAAGCTGATCGACACGCTCGACGACGACGACGACGTCCAGACCGTATGGGGCAACTACGACATCCCCGACGCGGTGATGGAAAAGCTGGGTTGACCCAAGGCATGTCGGCCACCGGTGCAGATGCCATCCGACCGGTTGTCGAACGCTATGCCGCGGCCTGGCAGGCCGGCGACCTCGCCGCGATCGCCGCGCTCTATCACGACGATTTCACGCTGCACTATGGCGGCGCCAATGCATTGTCCGGCGACCATGTCGGCAAGGCCGCCGCGCTGGCGACCCTCGCCGATTTTTCGCGGCGTACCGGCCGCCGCCTGCTCGCCATCGTCGATGTCATGGCCGGGCCGCAGCGCGGCGCGGTGATCGCGCGCGAGCGGCTTGGGCGCGACGATATCGCGGTCGAGGTCGAGCGTGTGCTGATCTACACCGTCGCCGACGACCGGCTTCGCGAATGCTGGGTCTATGACGCTGACCAGGCGCTGATCGACCGGCTGGTCGGCTTCGCCTGATCGCATGATCATCCTCGGCCTCGACCCGTCGCTCAGCTGCACCGGCTGGGGCGTGATCCGCGTCGAGGGCAGCCGGATCAGCCATATCGCGAACGGTCAGATCAAGACCGACGCCAAGGCCGCGCTGCCCGACCGCCTCGCTTATCTCGACACGGCGCTCGCCGCGGTGCTCGCCGACCACGCCCCGACCCACGCCGCAGTCGAGGAAGTCTTCGTCAACGACAATCCGCAATCGACGCTGAAGCTGGCGCATGCGCGCGGCGTGGCGCTGCTCGGCTGCGCGCGCGGCGGGCTGCCCGTCGCCGAATATGCCCCGCGCCTCGTCAAGAAGGCGATCGTCGGCACGGGCGGCGCGGCGAAGGAACAGGTGCAGGCGATGCTGCGCGTCCTGCTCCCCGGCGCGAAGGTCGCGGGGACCGACGCGGCGGATGCGCTGGCGGTCGCTATCTGCCACGCGAACCATCGGCCTTTGCGATAGGCTTCAAGAAAGCGATTTCTCTCATAAAGGCACGAAGGCACAAAGATTCTTATCCCGTTTCGCCCTGAGCTTGTCGAAGGGCCTTCCTTCTCCTTCACGTTCCGAGGAAGAACGGTGCTTCGACAAGCTCAGCACGAACGGATTTGAGCGCGTCGTCCTCTTCGTGGCTTTGTGGCTTCGTGCGAACCAATCTGTTCCCTTTTCATTCCTATCACGCTAGCACAGCGACATGATCGCAAAACTCACCGGACGGCTCGACAGCAGCGGCGCAGGCCATGCGGTGATCGACGTCGGCGGCGTCGGCTATCTGGTCGAGGCGTCGGCGCGCACGCTCGACGCGCTCGGCGCGGTCGGCGGCGAGGTCACCATCCACACCGAAATGCTCGTCGGCGAGGATTTCCTCCGCCTGCTCGGCTTCGCGCGCGCCGAGGAGCGCGACTGGTTCCGCCTGCTCACCAGCGTCCAGGGTGTCGGCGCCAAGGTCGCGCTCGCGATCCTCTCGGCGCTCGAAGTCGCCGACCTCCAGCGCGCACTCGCGAGCGGCGACAGCGCGATGATCGCGCGCGCCAACGGCGTCGGACCGAAGCTGGCGCAGCGGATCACGCATGAACTGAAAGACAAGGCAGGCGCGCTCGGCGGGATCGCCGGTTCGAATCCCACCCGCTCCGCCACATCCGGCCCCCTCGCCGACGCCGTCACCGCCCTCACCGGCCTCGGCTTCAAGCCGGGCGAAGCGAGCGCTGCGGTCGCGGCCGCGAGCGAGGAACTGGGAAGTGAGGCCAGCCTCGACGCGCTGGTCCGGCTGGCGCTCAAAAAGGCAGCGAAATGAGCTATGCGATCGTCTGGCAATTCGAGGTTCCTCCCAAAAACCACGCGCGCTTCGAGGCCGGCTATGGGCCGCGCGGCGATTGGGCGACGCTGTTCGGGCAAGGCGAAGGCTTTGTCGAAACCATCCTGCTGACGGACGAGGATCGGCCCGGAACCTATCTCACGATCGATCGCTGGGAATCGCGCGCGGCCTTCGACGCGTTCAAGCTCGCGCACGGTGCCGATTACGCGGCGCTCGACGCATCCTTCGACGGGCTTGCCTCGGCCGAATTCCGTATCGGCGCCTATCGCGAAGCCGAAGCATGACGCTGCGCCACGCCTCCTGCCGCTGCGGCCAGCTCCGCATCGCCTGCTCGGGCGAGCCGATCCGCGTGTCGGTCTGCCACTGCCGCGAGTGCAAGGCGCGTAGCGGCAGCGCCTTTGCCGCGCAGGCCCGTTTTCCGGAGGACCAGGTCCGCACCGAGGGCGAGGCGAAGATGTGGCAATATACCGGCGCGAGCGGCAACACCGCCGACTTTTTCTTCTGCCCCACCTGCGGCTCGCATGTCTGGTATCGCGCGCGGCCCTATCACGACGCCTATGCCGTGCCGCTCGGCAATTTCGAGCCCGGCCACGGCTTCGTCCCCGAATATTCGGTCTATGAGGAACGCAAGGAGCCTTGGGTTTCGATCACCGGCGATGCAATAGACCATTATGACTGAGCCTGCCCTAACCACCCCGCAGCGCACCCCCGAGGACGCCGACGCCGCGCTGCGCCCCAAGACGCTCGCCGAGTTCGTCGGGCAGGCGGCGGCGCGCGAGAATCTGCGTATTTTCGTCGAGGCCGCAAAATCGCGCGGCGACGCGCTCGACCATGTGCTCTTCTTCGGCCCGCCTGGGCTCGGCAAGACGACGCTCGCGCAGATCGTCGCGCGCGAGCTTGGCGTCGGCTTTCGCTCCACGTCCGGCCCGGTAATCGCCAAGGCGGGCGACCTCGCCGCGCTGCTCACCAATCTCGAGGACGGCGACGTCCTCTTCATCGACGAGATCCACCGCCTGTCACCCGCGGTCGAGGAAATCCTCTACCCAGCGATGGAGGACCGCGCGCTCGACATCATGATCGGCGAGGGGCCGTCGGCGCGATCGGTGCGCATCGACCTGCCCAAATTCACCCTCGTCGGCGCGACGACGCGGCAGGGCCTGCTGACGACGCCGCTGCGCGACCGCTTCGGCATTCCGGTGCGGCTCAATTTTTACACCCATGCCGAGCTCGAGCAGGTCATCGGCCGCGCCGCGCGGCTGCTCGGGCTGCCGATCGCCCCCGACGGCGCGCTCGAAATCGCGCGCCGCGCGCGCGGCACCCCGCGCATCGCCGGGCGGCTGCTCCGCCGCGTGCGCGATTTCGCGACGGTTGCGGGGCACGATATCGTCGACGCCAAAGCCGCCGACGCCGCGCTCAACCGGCTCGAGGTCGACGCGCTCGGGCTCGACGCGATGGACCGCCGCTACCTGACGATGATCGCCGACATCTACCGCGGTGGTCCCGTCGGGGTCGAGACGATGGCGGCCGGCCTCAGCGAGCCGCGCGACACGATCGAGGACGTCATCGAGCCCTATCTGCTCCAGATCGGGCTGATCGCCCGCACCGCGCGCGGGCGCACGCTCAACCCCAGCGCGTGGAAGCATCTGGGACTCAATCCGCCCGCCGGATCGCAGGACGGACTTTTCGACCAAGGGAAATAGCCCGGATTTCTGCGGCTTTCATTCCACCAACCGGCGCTGAGGTGCGACGAACCGTTGATGAGGGGTTTGCGGCGAGTCGAAGCATCGCTATCGGTTAACCAGATGAGCGACGCCCCGCCCCCCTTCGTCCCCGGCGCCTTTGTCGGGGCCGCGCATCATTACCGCGCGCGCGTCTATTTCGAGGACACCGACCTGTCGGGCATCGTCTATCACGCCAATTACCTGCGCTATATGGAGCGCGCGCGGTCGGACATGCTACGCCTCGCGGGCATCGACCAGCGCGCCGCGATGGAGGCGGGCGAAGGCGCCTGGGCGGTCACCGACCTCGCCATCAAATATCGCAGCCCCGCGAAGCTCGACGACGATTTGCTCGTCGTCAGCACCGTCGAGGCGGTGCGCGGCGCGAGCGTGATCATCGCGCAACGCATCCTCCGCGCATCGGATGCGTTAAGCTCCGAAACGCTTACCGAGGGCCGCGTCACCGCGGCCTTCCTGTCCCCCGAAGGCCGTCCCCGCCGCCAGCCCCGCGACTGGGTCCAGCGCTTCACCGCCGTCATGAATGGAGAGAACATCCCTTGCTAGACAATATCTCGCTGGCCGCCGACGCGGCGACGCTGTCGCCGATCGCGCTGTTCCTCCAGGCCGACTGGGTCGTCAAAGGCGTGATGATCGGGCTGCTGCTCGCCTCCATCTATGTCTGGACGGTGATCGTCACCCACGGCCGCGGCGTCAGCAAGCTGATGCGCGCGTCCGAGCGTTTCGAGCGCGATTTCTGGCGCGCCGACAATATCGACAAATTCTACGACAAGAACAGCGGCGAGGAACTGCCCAGCGCCAAGGTGCTCGCCGCCGGGATCAGCGAATGGCGCCGCTCGACCAAAGGCAAGGCCATCGACCGCGAGGGCGCGCGCGAGCGGCTGGGCATCGCGATGAACGCCGCGCTCGCGGGCGAGGTCGACCGGCTGGCCGAAAAGATCGGCACGCTCGCCACCATCGGTTCGGTCGCGCCCTTCGTCGGGCTGTTCGGCACCGTCTGGGGCATCATGCGCAGCTTCACCGCGATCGCGGCGGAAAATAACAGCAGCCTCGCGGTGGTAGCGCCGGGCATCGCCGAGGCGCTGTTCGCGACCGCGATCGGGCTGTTCGCCGCGATCCCCGCGGTGATCGCCTACAACAGCTTCTCGCAGCGACTGAACCGCCTCGAATCGCGCCTCGGCCGCTTCGCCGACGGGCTGCACGCGACCTTCAGCCGCGAACTGGAGGTCGAAGCCTGATGGCGATGTCGGGTCCCTCGGGCGGCATCGGCGGCAGGCGGCGCGGGCGCGGCACCCGCCGTGCGCCGATGTCGGAGATCAACGTCACCCCGCTGGTCGACGTGATGCTGGTGCTGCTGATCATCTTCATGATCACCGCGCCGCTGCTCGCGTCGGCCGTGCCGGTCGATCTGCCCGAAAGCCGTGCGAAGCCGGTCGAGACCGAGGAGCAGGAGCCGGTGCAGCTGTCGATCAACGCCGACGACATCATCTATATTGGCGAAGACGCAGTGCCCGAGGCCGAGCTGCCCGCACGCCTCGACGCGATCGCCGCGGCGCGGAAGGAAGGCGAACGCCCGCAGCAGATCATGCTGCGCGCCGACAAGGGGCTCGATTACGGCCGCGTGATGCGCGTGATGGGCGAGCTCAACCGTGCCGGACTGACGCGCATCGCGCTGGTCACCGACGGTTCAGACGCGGCCCCATAGGCTAACATCATGGCGGCGACACGGGCACTCACCGGCAACGAGACACGCGGCATCGCCATCGCGGTGGTCGCGCACGTCCTGATCATCGCCCTGCTCTCGGTGCAATGGACCGCGGGCGAGCGCCGCTTCGACAATCCGCCGATGGAGGTCGACCTGATCGCCGAGACCGCGCCGGTATCGACCGCGCCCGAGATCAGCGACAGCCCGCCCGACGCGCGGCTGGGCGACGAGGATGCGACCTCGATCGCGCCGCCCGAGCCGATGCCGACCCCGCCCGAGCCGACGCCCCCGGCGCCGCCCAAGGCCTCGCCGCCGCCGAAGCTGGTGAAGAAGCCGGTGCCGCCACCCAAAGCCCCGCCCGCGGCCAAGAAACCGCCCGCGAAAGCTGCCCCACCGGGCAAGGCGCCGCC
Source organism: Sphingopyxis sp. GW821-FHT12F08 (assembly GCF_058806755.1). Lineage (NCBI taxonomy): Bacteria > Pseudomonadati > Pseudomonadota > Alphaproteobacteria > Sphingomonadales > Sphingopyxidaceae > Sphingopyxis > Sphingopyxis sp. GW821-FHT12F08. The sequence continues at coordinate 21,023 of NZ_JBXAQA010000006.1, read as the reverse complement.
GTCCAAGAAGGTCCCGCCGCCCGTGGCCGGCAACAAGGGCGGCAAGCCCGACGGCAAGGCCAAGGACCCGCCCGTCAAGTCGCCTGGCAAGGGGGTGCCTGCCGCGCAGGAAGCCGCCGCGATCAAGCGCTCGATCGACGTCAGCATCAAGGCGGCGGTCGGACCGCGCTGGAACCGCTGCCAGGTCAGCGGCTTCGACGCCGAATTGCTGAAGACCGAGGTCAAGTTCCGCCTGACCCCGTCGGGCAGCCTCGCGGGCTTTACCGGCGTGACCACCACGGGTCAGAACGACAGCAACCGCAACCTGGTCGCGCGGCACCAGGAATGCGCGAAAAAGGCGATCCAGCTCGCCGCACCCTTCGACCTGCCGGAAGACAATTACGCCTACTGGCAGAATTATACGCTCGATTTCGACAAGGCGAGATGATCATGGCTCCGGCAAAATATTGGCTCACCCTCCTCCTCACGACGTCGGTCGTCGCACCCGCCGCGGCCCAGACGACACCGGCGCCCACGCCCGCACCGACGACGACCGCCCCGGCGCCCGAGGGCCCACGCGAGACGATCACCGGCACGCTGTCGCAGGACCGCACCGTGATCGCGGTACCCGCGTTCGCGACGCCGGCGGTGACCACCGTCGCGGGCCTGCGCACCGACAGCCTCGGCCGCCAGATCGCTGAAGTCATCACGGCCGACCTCGAACGCAGCGGGCTCTACGCTCCGCTCGGTCCCGGCAGTGTCCGCGCGATCACGATGCCCGAGGTCACCGCGCCGCGCTTCGCCGACTGGCAGGCGCGTGACGCGGAGAATGTCGTCCACGGCTTCGTGCGCACCAACAGCACCGGCGGGCTGGTCGTCGGCTGCTATCTCTACGACACCGGTCTCGGTAGCGAACTCGTGCGCCAGGGTTTCGAGATCCAGCCCGGCGACTGGCGCCGCGCCGCGCATAAATGCGCCGACGCCATCTATTCGCGCCTGTCGGGCGAATCGCCCTTCTTCGACAGCCGCGTCGCCTACATCGCCGAGAGCGGGCCCAAGGGGAATCGCATCAAGCGCCTCGCGATCATGGACAGTGACGGCGGCAACCACCGCTTCATCACCAACGGCCAGGCGCTCGCACTCAGCCCGCGCTTCTCGCCCGATTACAAGAAGATCGTCTATGTCAGCTATCTGCAGGACCGCGTCCGCGTCTTCATCTACGACGTCGATGCGGGCTCGCAAAAGCTGGTGACCGAAAGCCGCAACGCCACCTTCGCGCCGCGCTGGTCGCCCGACGGGACGCAGATCCTCTTCTCGATGGCGGTCGCGGGCAACACCGACATCTATCGCATCTCGGCCGCGGGCGGCACGCCGGTGCGGTTGACCAACAATCCCGGCATCGACGTCGGCGGCAGCTTCTCGCCCGACGGCAAGAAGATCGTGTTCGAAAGCGACCGCTCGGGCGGCCAGCAAATCTATACGATGAACATCGACGGGTCGAACCAGCAGCGGATCAGTTTCGGCGGCGGGCGCTATGCCACCCCCGAATGGTCGCCGCGCGGCGACCTGATCGCCTTCACCAAGATGGGCGGCGGCGAGTTCCGCATCGGGGTGATGACCCCCGCGGGCGGCGGCGAGCGATTGCTCACCAACGACTGGCAGGACGAGGCGCCGACCTGGTCGCCGAACGGCCGCGTGCTGCAATTTTTCCGCACCTCGCGCGGGCGCGAGGGCAAGTCGAGCCTGTGGCAGGTCGACCTGACCGGCGTGAACATGCGCCGCCTGCCCACCCCGCAGGACGGGTCGGACCCAAGCTGGGGCCCGATCCGGCCGTAACGCGCCGATCAGCGCCGTTTTCACGGCGGAACCAATGCCAGACCCTCGGGTTTGAAACCTCGGGTTCAACATGGGTTAATCCCGACATGAACACGACCATCCGGATTATCACGAAAGGGACGACAACATGACGATACGGAAAACCACCGCCATGATCGCCGCGATCGCAATGCTCGCTGTGGGCGCTTGCTCCAAAAAAGCGCCCGAGGTGCTCCCCCCCAACCCCGACGGCATCGACGACGGCAGCGGCACCGGCCCCGGCACTGGCACGGGCGTGGTCCCCGGCTCGCAGCAGGACTTCCTCAACAATATCTCGTCGGACCGCATCTACTTCGGCTTCGACCAGTATAATGTCGATGCCGAGGACCAGGCGACGCTCGCCAGCCAGACGCAGTGGCTGCAGCGCAACCCGGCAGTTCGCGTCCTGCTCGAAGGCCATGCCGACGAACGCGGCACGCGCGACTATAACCTCGCGCTCGGCGAGCGTCGCGCCAATGCCGCGAAGAATTACCTCGCGTCGCTCGGCGTCGACCCGTCACGGATCGAGGTGATCAGCTATGGCAAGGAACGCCCGGCCGAGCTCGGCTCGAACGAGGAAGCCTATGCCAAGAACCGCCGCGCGGTGACGGTCGTCATTCAGCGCTGAGCGTATTTTCTCCGACTGACGTCGGAGGTGCTGGCTATCCAGCCAGCAGGGGCCAGAGGGGCACCGCCGCCCAAGCGGCGATTGCCAGGAACGTACCGAAGGGGACCGATCGCAAGGAAAGCGGCCGGTCCCCTTTTCCTTGGGTGAAGAGCGCCCAGAGCAGTCCGCCGAAGCTGGCGAGCAGCAGGGTCAGCGGCAGCGCCTGCCAGCCGAGCCACGCGCCGAGCGCCGCCATCAGCTTGGGATCGCCGCCGCCCATGCCGTCCTTGCCGCGCAGGCGCTTGAAGGCGAAAGCGACCAGCGCGAGCGCCGCGCCGCCGGCGAGCGCGCCGATCCAGCGATCGAGCATCGCGGTATCCAGCATCGGCCCCGCGAGCAGCAGCCCGGTCACCGCGAGCAGCGCGTTGAGCCGATCGGGCAGCCACATATGGCGCGCGTCGAGCAAGGCGAGCGGCAGCAGCAGCCAGCCGAACAGCGCCCACAGCCAGCCGGCGGTGCCGGGCAGGATCGTGAGCGCCAGCGCGCCGATCAGCCCTGAGGCGAGCTCGACCTGCATGTGAAAGGGATCGATGCGCGCGCCGCAGCTTCGGCAGCGCCCGCGCAGGACGATCGCCGAGGCGAGCGGGACGAGGTCGAGGGCGCCGAGCGGACGCTGGCACGCATCGCATTGCGACCGGCCGAGCACCGAGCGGCCGGCAGGCCAGCGCAGCACCAGGGTCGCGATGAAACTACCGAGGACCAGCCCGAGCAACGCCGCCAGCCCGACGCCTGCGCCAATGGGCAAGGCGTCCAGCGCCGCGATCATGCGTCAGAAACGGCCCGTGCTGACCAGCACGAAGCCGCCATTGCCGGCGCGGAAGCCGAGCGCCGACAGCAAAGACGCCATCGTTGGGTCGTCGGCGGTGATCGCGAATTCGGCGCGATAGGCGCCGCCGCCGTCGAAGCCGAGCGTCAGCCGCTCCATCCCCGACTGGCTGGTCAGCACCGCCTGCGCGCGCCCGTCGGCGCAACGCAGCGGCCCCGACAGCCCGCGCGACAGGTCGAGCCCGGCGATCGAGGTGCCGACGCTGAGCTGGAGCCGCCCGCTTGCCGTGGTGCACCGCCCGCGCTCGTCGAAGCGGATCGTCGCGCCCTCGAAGCGCAGGCTGTCGACGGGGACGAGCCCGAGGCCGCCCGAGAGCGAAGTCGTGCCGTTGAGGTCGGAGACGCCGCGCGGGTTGCTGCCGTGCAGCCGCCCCGCCAATTCGCCGAGCCGCGCGTCGGGCCGCGCGAAGGCGAGCTCGACATCGCCGCCGAGCAAAGCGAGCGGCGACAGCCTGGCCTGCACATTGCCGAGCGGCAGCGCGCCGAGCCGCGCCTCGATCAGCTCGCCCGCCCACACCGAACCATTGACCTCGCGCGCGGTCAGCCCCGAGCGCTCGGCGCCCGCGAGCGACAGCGCGAGCCGCATCGGGAAGGTCGCGGCGATCACGATCAGCGCGATCAGCAGCGCGGCGAAAATCACCCGGCGGCGCATCAATTGGCTCCGCGGCGGAGTTCGGCGGTCATGCCGACGGTCCCATCGTTGCCCGGGGTGATCGTCAGCTGGTCGACGACAAAGCCCTGCGCCTCGAGGCTGGCGAGCCAGTCGGCGAGGACGGGCGCCCTGGCGGTGGCGATGGCGACCGTCGCCTGGCCCTGCCCGCGCGCCTCGTTGCGGTCGAGCGTCAGCCCGATCTCGCCTGCCGACTGGGTCAGAAACTGGTCGACCGGGGTCGTATCGGCCGCCGTCGGCGCCGAAGCCGCGGGCTTGCGTGCGAGCAATTGCAGCTTGGCGGCGACGCGCCCCTCGCGTTCGATCGCGGCGCGATGCTGCGCTTCGAGATCGGCGAAGGCGGCATAGGCGGGACGCCCCAGCCCCCACAGGATCACGCCGAGCGCGAGGACGCCCGCGACGCCGACAAGCCAACGTTCGCGGCGCGACAGGCCGCTCCACCAGGTGACGATCCGCTCGGTCATGGCACGGCCCTCACGGTGATGTTCGCCATCTGCTGGCCGTCGGTGCCCGCCATCGGCTGCGCGGTCACCTTGTAGCCCCGCGCCTGCAGCGCGAGCAGCACGGCGTTGAGGTCCTCGGTGCGCGGCGCGGCGAGCGTCGTCGTCAGCGTGCCATCGGTACGATGCGACAGGCTCTTCAGCGAAACCCCCGCGGTATCGCGCATCGCGTCGTAAAGCGCCGAGGCGGGCACCGAAAAAGCGAGCGGCCCGCCGCCCGCCGCCGCGAGCCGGCGGTCGATCTCGGCCTCGGCCGCCGCGGCATCGGTTGCGGCGATCCCCGCCTTCTTGGCGCTCGCGACCACGGCCTCGTCGGCGCGCGAAATGTCGGAATTGACGCGGATCGCATAGATAATCGGGATGAGCAGGCTCACCACGAGCAGCGCGATCGCCAGCCGCTTGATCCGTTTCACCATCGCCGGATCGATCGCCCAGCTGCGCTTCGGCTGCCAGGCGCCGCTCAAAAGGTCGAGCGGCGGCACGGCGAGTGACAGCAGCAGCGCCTCGCGCATCCGCTCGCCATCGAGCGGGACGATCGGCCGCTCGGCGGCGATCAGCGGGTCGAGCTCGGGATCCGAGGCGAAGGCGCGGTCGCCGGTGCGCAGCACCTGTTCGCGCCCCAGTTCGGCGGTCCACAGGCTGTCGGCGTCGGGCGGCGGCACCGTCGCGGCAGCGGGGATGATCGCGGCGGGGGCCAGCCCCTGCGCCTTCAGCCAGTCGGTCCACGCGGTCATCGCCGCGTGCGTCGTCACCGCGACGGGCACCGCCTGCCCCGCGTCGGCGGGCTGGCCCGCGACGATATGCAGCGCGGCGGCATCGCCCAGGCTGGCGCGCAACGTGTCGAGCCGCGCGATCGCCGCGGCCTGCGCGGGCGCGGCGTCGGGATAATGGTGCCAGCGCAGCGGCACGTCGGCGGCGGGGGCAAGCGCGACCAGCCGATCGTCGCCGGCGTCGTCCTGCGGGCGCTCCCACGCATCGACCCAGCCGTCGTCCTGCCCCGAATCGACGATCACCCCGTCGTCGACGCGCAGCCACGAGGGTTCGGGCGCGTCGCCGCCGTTCAGCGCCGCCTGCGTCGGCAGCCAGAGAAGCAATGTACGCGCCATGTCAGTCGGATTCGCCCCAGTCGCGCCGGACGATCACCGGCGGTGCCGCGCCCGCCGCTTGCGCCCCGCCCCAGGCGTCGATGAGCGATTCTGCCGTCAAGAAACCATCCCCCATCGTCACATTGGTCGTCAGCGCCAGCCAGCGGCTCGTCACCCCCGCCTGTTCGGCGACGTCGGTCGGCGGGTCGAGGCGGGCGAGCGGTCCGGACTCCCAGAATCGCACGCTGCTGCCATAGCCGCCCGCGGGACGCGCCGCCAGCACCGCGCGCGCGTCGGCGACGCTCAATTGTCCGGGCAGCAGCATCGCGACGAGCGGCGCCTGCGCGGGCGCCAGCGTGTTGACGTTGAGCTTGACCGGCTCGGCCCTGGGCAGCGCGCATATCCACGGTTTCATCCGCGCATAGATCGCGGGGGTCACCCCGCGCACCGCACGAAACTCGCTGGCGTCGACCATCTTGCGATTGGCGGGCAGATAGCTGCCGGGCAGCGAGCGATAGACGCCGTCCTCGGCGCCGAGCGGGCCGTCGACGCTGTCGCTGTCGAGCCAGTCGGCGGTCGCGCCCGCGATCGTCCGCGCCTCGTCGGCATTGACGCCGAGCAGGGTCATCAGTTCGGCGAACTGGCCGGTCGTACCCGGCCGCTGGCTGAAGCGCCCCGGCGTGGTTTCGGCGACCAGGCTGTTGAGGTTGAAGCAGTTGTTCGCATCGGCCAGCCGCGCGCTCCCCTGCCCGTTGGGCAGCGGCAGGGTGAAATCGCGGCCGAGCCAGTCGCCGGCGAGGGTGAGCTTCGTCTTGTCGCGCCCGACGAGGTCGGCGACGCGGCGCAGCGCGATCTCCTCGGCGGCGAAGGCAAAGGCGCGGCCCTGGTCGACCGTCGCCGCGCTGCCCGCGATGCGCGTCGCGAGCGTCAGCCGGTCGAGTGCGGTCGCGGCGATCACCGCCATCACCGACACCAGCAGCAACACGCTGAGCAGCGCCGCGCCGCGTTCGTCCTGCGAACGGCGGCTCATGGCGCGGGCGTCCCGGCAGACAGCGGCGGCGGCGGCGCGGGCGCGGTCAGGAACAGCATCACCAGCGGCGCGCCGCCGCGGCGCGTCAGCCGCACCTCGATCGCGCGCGGCAGGCGGTCGCCGGGCTCGCTGTTCCAGCTGCCGCCCCATTGCCCTTTGTCGTCACGGTAGCGCACGGCAACGGCGGCTACCTCGCCGACCAGCCGGTCGCCGTCGCTCATCGGCGTGCCGTCGAGCATCGGCTGGACCGCGCGGCGCCATTCGCCGCCGGTGAAGGCATAAGCGACGCGCTCGACATTGGGCCGCGACCCCGCTTCGAGCGAACCCGCGCCGCCATGGACAAGCGCGAAGCCCGTTTCAGACCCGGCGAAGGCGGGTACCACCTCGCCCGACGGCCCGCGCGTCGGACGCGGCAGCGCCTGCGCCAGGTCGTTCGCCATCAGCGCGCGGAGGCGGTTGACGCCGCTCATCGCCTTCAGCCGGCCCTGCACCGCGTCCTGCGTGTCGACGCTGCTGCGCAGCAGCCCGACGCCCATCGCCGCGATCGCCGCGAACAGCGACAGCGCGACGAGCATCTCGACGAGGGTGAAGCCGCCTTCGCCTCGCCCCATTTCCGTTCGTGCTGAGCTTGTCGAAGCACCGTTCTTCCTTCTCGACGTCGCAAAGAAAGGACCGCCCTTCGACAAGCTCAGGGCGAACGGGAAAGGGGAACGGGTGAGGACTTTCATCGGCTGGGCCGGATGATCGTCAGCGCGGCCTGCCCGCTGCCGCTTTCGGGGCGGACGAGCAGGTCGATGCGCAGCAGGCTGTCGTCGGCGGTCTTGCTGACGCGCTGCTCAACGCGCCAGTTGCGCCCGGCGTTGGCTACGCCGCTCGTGCTGTTCCCGATCGTCGGCGGCGCGGGATCGGTCCACAGCTCGACCGCGCGGTTCTGCGCGACGATGCCCGCCATCGTGCTTTCGTCGAGGTCGCCTGCGGTGCGGATCGCAAAGGCGTCGAGGCGCACCAGCGTCAGCGCCGCGATGCTGATGATGCTGAGTGCGACGAGCATTTCGAGCAAAGTGAAGCCGCTTTCGCCCTTATTCGCCACGGCCGATCTCCCCCGTGGCCGAGACGCGCACGACCTCACGCGCGTCGCCGCTGGCGAGCACCAGCGCCTGCGGCGTCGGGCTGGTCCCGACGCGGTCGAACAGGATGCGCGCCGCGCCCTGCCCGTTGCCGGCGGCGAAGCGCACGTCGGAGGGCCAATTGCGCTGTTCGAAGCTGCGCCCGGGCAGCGCCTGCCATTCGCCCGCGACGCGGCGTTCGAAGCCATAACCCGAGGGCGCGAAATTCACCGACACGCTGCGCCCCTCGATCACCGCGACGTCGCGCGCGGCGGCGAGCCGCGCGGCGAGGCGGTCGGCCTCGCTGCGCACGCTGCGCTCCTCGCCGGGAATGGTGAGCACGACCGCGGTCGCGGCGAGCGCCATGATCGCGAGCACCACCATCAGTTCGACGAGGGTGAAGCCGTTCGGCCGCACGCGATCAGCCGTCGGAGCGGATGTCCGCATTTTCGTCGGTCCCGCCCGGCGCGCCGTCGGCGCCCATCGACCAGATATCGAACGCCTTTCCGTTCGCGCCCGGCGCCTGGTAATTATAGGGGCGGCCCCACGGATCCTGCGGCAGCGTCTTGATATATCCGCCGCGGCGATAGCGTTCGGGCTGCGCGAGCGCGGGCGGCGCGACCTTCAAGGCATTGAGGCCGTCGCCCGACGCCGGATAGGTCAGATTGTCGAGCCGATATTGTTCGAGCGCGGTTTCCAGCGTCGCGATATCGGCCTTCGCCTTGGTCACCATCGCCCTGTCCTGGCTGGGCAGGACGTTGATCATCACCACCGTCGCGAGCAGGCCGATGATGAAGATGACGACCATCAGTTCGGTGAGCGTGAAGCCGCGCTCGTCCTTCTTGCGGGGCATGGAGGCAGAGGGGCGCGAGGGATCGAGCATCAGACGGAGTATAAGCTTCATCAGCGACATTTTCAAAGTCCGGCTAGGTTCTGCAACTGGAGGATCGGCAGCAGGATGGCGAGGATGATGAGGGCGACGCACGACCCCATAACGACAATTATGACAGGTTCGAGAAGCGCCATCGACGCGGCGGTAAAACGGTCGAACTCGCGTTCGAGATAGTCGGCGGCGCGCTCGAGCATCACCTCGAGCCTTCCTGCGCTTTCGCCGCTCGCGGTCATGTAGACGAGCAAAGGCGGGAAGACACCGGCGTCGCGGAGCGCGGCCGAAAGCCCGCCGCCCGCGCGCACCTGATCGACGATCGCCGCGGTCGCGCCGGCGAGCGCGGCATTGCGGATCGTCGGTACGGTGAGGCGCAGGCCCTCGACGAGCGGCAGGCGGCTCGACACCATCGTGGAGAGCGTGCGCGCGAAACGCGCGGCGTAGAGATCGCGGAGCAGGCGGCCGAGCAAGGGCAGGCGCAGCAGCCGCGCATCGACGCGCGCCTTGAACACCGGGCGGCGCATCGCCGCGACCCAGCCGAAGATGCCCGCGGCGAGCAGCAGCGCGATCAGCCACCACCAGTTCGCGGCGAAGTTCGAGATCGCGATCACCGCGCGCGTCAGGAAGGGCAGCTGCGCACCGGTGTCGGTGAACTGCTCGACGACGCGCGGGACGACGAAGATCATCAGCGCCGCGACGACGCCGATCGCGACCACCGCGAGCACGATCGGGTAAGCGAGCGCGGCGATCAGCTTGCCGCGCACTTCGGCCTGGCGCTCGAGCAGGTCGGCGAGGCGCGCGAGGATGATTGTCAGGCTGCCCGTGGTCTCGCCCGCCGCGACCATCGCGCGATAGAGCGGCGGGAAGCTCGCCGGCTGGCGCCCCATCGCATCGGCGAGGCGGCGGCCTTCGAGCAGCCCGGCGTGGACGTCGCCGATCACCGCGCGCGCGCTTTCGGCCTCGCTCTGCCGCGTCAGCGTGCGCAGCGCCTCTTCGAGCGGCGCGACCTCGGCGAGCGTGGCGAGCTGGCGCGTGAAGAGCGCGAGTTCCTTGCTGGACAATCTGGTACGGCGAAAGGCGAGCAGCGAGCGGCCTGCGGGCTTCGCCCCCGCCGGCTCGACCGCGACGATATGGAAGCTGCGGCGGATCAGGTCGGCGCGCGCCGCGTCGTCGTTCGCGGCGGTCAGCCGCCCCTTGCGCTCGCGGCCTTGGCTGTCGATCGCCACATAGCGATAATCAGGCATCGACATCCTCGCGCCGCGCGATGCGGATCGCTTCCTCGGGCGTGGTCAGCCCTTTCGCTACCATCGCGCGCGCCGCGCTGGCCAGCGTCGGCGCCTTGAGAAAAGCGTGCTTAGCGATCATCGATTCGTCGCCGCCGGCATAGATGTAGCGGCGAATGGTCTCGTCGACCTTGATCGCCTCGAACACACCGATGCGGCCCTTGAAGCCCGTGCCGCCGCACTGGTCGCAGCCCTTGGGGCGCCAGACGACAGTGCCGATGTCGAGCCCGAGCATCGCGGCGACGCTGTTGTCGGCCTGCACCGGCTCGCGGCAATGGTCGCAGAGCTTGCGCACCAGCCGCTGCGCGATCACCGCGCGCAAGGTCGAGGCGAGCAGGAAAGGTTCAACCTTGAGGTCTTTCAGGCGCGTGATCGCGCCCACGGCATCATTGGTGTGCACGGTCGAGAGCACGAGATGGCCGGTGAGCGACGCCTGCACCGCGATATCGGCGGTCTCGCGGTCGCGGATTTCGCCGACCATCACGACGTCGGGATCCTGACGCAGGATCGCGCGCAGGCCCGCGGCAAAGTCGAGCCCGACCTTGGCGTTGACCTGCGTCTGGCCGATGCCGTCGACGGCATATTCGACCGGGTCCTCGACGGTCAGGATGTTGCGCTGGCCGTCGTTGAGCTGCTTGAGCGCAGCGTAAAGCGATGTCGTCTTGCCCGAGCCCGTCGGGCCGGTGACGAGGATGATGCCATTGGGCTCGGCGAGCGCCTCGCGCAGGATCTGGTCGGCGGCACCCACCAGGCCGAGCACGTCGAAATCGATCCCCGCGCTATCCTTGTCGAGGATGCGCATCACGACGCGTTCGCCCGCGCGGCTCGGCAGCGTCGAGACGCGGACGTCGACCGCCTTGCCCGCGAGCGTCAGCCCGATGCGGCCGTCCTGCGGGATGCGGCGCTCGGCGATGTCGAGCCGCGCCATCACCTTGATGCGGCTGACGACGACGGGCGCGACGTGCGGCGGCATGCGGAGGTGCTCGCGCAGCACGCCGTCGGTGCGCATGCGCACGACGAGCCCGCTTTCATAGGGTTCGATATGGATGTCGCTGACGCCCTGGCGCACCGCCTCGGCGATGATTGCGTTGATGAGGCGGATCGCGGGGGCATCGTCGGCGCTGTCGAGCAGATCCTCGGCGCTCGGGATGCCGAGCTCGAGGTCGCTGCCGTCGAGCGAGCCCGCCATCGCTGCGGCCGAGCTGTCGACCGCATAATGGTCGGACAAGAGCCGGTCGAAATCGGCGACGCTCGCGGTCGCGACCTTGAGCGGCGCGGCGAGATAGCGCTTCACCTCGATCAGCACCGCAGGGTCGCCACCCTCGCGCAAGGTCGCGAGCCACGCGCCGCCCTCGCCCGGCGCGATGACCACGCCGTGGGTGCGCGCGAAGGCGTAAGGGATGTCGACCGGCGCCGGGGCAGCGGCGATCGGTTCGGGATCGGTCACGGAGTGTCTCCGGGCGGCGGCGCGGGCGCGTTCGAGATCGAGGGCGGCACGTCGGTCGATATCACCGCGCCATCGGGGCCGCGCAGCGCGGGCAGGTCGACCGGGCCGACGGTGACATCGGTCGGTGACGCCGGCGCGGGCGGGGTCGTCCCCATATAGTCGCGCACCAGCGTGTCGATCGCGGGCTCCTCGCCGGGATTGCGGCGGAGCTGGGTGTCGCGGATATAGCCGTAGCGGCGCGCGGTGAGCGCGGCATTGTCCTCGCGATTGCGCAGGATCGTCGGGCGGATGAAGACCATGAGGTTGGTCTTGGCGCGGCTGCGGCTGCGCGACTTGAACAGTTCGCCGATCAGCGGGATGTCGCTCAGGAGCGGGATGCGCTCGATCGTCTTGCGCTCGTCGTCGTTGAGCAGGCCGCCGATCGCGAGGATCTCGCCGTCGTCGACGGTCAGCACGGTCTCGAACGAGCGCTTGTTGAGGATCAGGTCGCTGTTGCGCGACGACACCGGCCCCGCGACGCTCGACACTTCCTGACGCAGGAACAATTTCACTTCGCCCGCGCCGTTGACCTGCGGGGTAACTTCCAGCTTGATGCCGACCTCTTCGCGCTGGACGGTGCGGAAGGCGTTGTCGAAATTGTCGCTGAGCGCTTCGCCGGTGGTGATCGGCACTTCCTGCCCGACGAGGAATTTCGCGGCCTGATTGTCGAGCGTGACGATATGCGGCGTCGCGAGCAGGTTCGACGTCGTGTCGGACTTCACGGCGTTGATGATCGCGCCGAAGATCGTGTTCTTGCCGATGTCGCCCGCAAAGCCCGCGAAGCCGCCGGTGGCGCTGAGCAGCGAGGCGGCGGCCGCTTCCTGCAGGCTGTTGCCGAACGAGCTGCCGGTCGTGGTGACGGTGGTGGTGCCGTTCACCGTCGTGGTGTCCTGCGACAACTCGTTTGCGGCGAAGGCGCCGCCGAGGGTCAGGATGTTGGGCGAGGCATTGCTGTAGCTCGTCGCGACGAAGGGGATATTCTTGCCGCCCAAGAGGAACTGGACGCCGAGCTGCTTCGCCGCACTGTCACCGATTTCAACGACGATCGCCTCGACCAGCACCTGTTCGCGGCGGCTGTCGAGCTGGCGGATCAGCTCGCCGAGCATGCGCTGCACTTCGCTGTTCGCGGCGACGATGATCGCGTTGGCGCCTTCGTAGCGCGTGACGATCGCCGGGCCGCGCGTCGAAATGCTGCCGCCCGAACCGCTGACCGACGTCGGGGTGGTCGCGGCAGGGGCGGCCGCAGGGGTCGACGCGCTGCCGCTTGACGACGACGAGGATGCCGGGGGCAGGCCCGCCTTTTGCGCCGGGTCGCTGCCGCCGCCGATCAGTTGCTGGATCGTCGGCAGCAGGGTCTCGGCATTGGCATGCTGGAGCCAATAGACGCGCAGCTCGGTGCCGCCGGCTGCCTTGGCGTCGAGGTCGTTCGCCATCGATACGAAGCGCGCTACGAGCGCCTGATCGCCCCTCAGGGCAATCGCGTTGCTGCTGTCGATCGGGACGATCGCGACGGGCGATTGCGCCCCCTCGCCCGCCGCCGGGACGAGCGCCTGCAGCGCGGCGGCGATCTCGCGCGCGCCGGCGTTCCTGAGCGTGACGATCTGGCTGGTCGTGGTGTCGCGGTCGATGCTGTTGGCGAGCGCGCGGATGCGGCGGATATTGTCGGCGAAGTCGGCGACGACGAGGCTGTTGGCGTTGCGGTTCGCGGTGAGCGAGCCCTGCGCGCTGACCAGCGGGCGCAACGTTTCGACCGCTGCCACCGCGTCGATGTGGCGCAGGCGGATGATCTCGGTCACGAACTGGTTCTGCGCCGCGCCGCTGCCGCCGATGCGGCCGGGCTGCGCCGCGGCGCCGTCGATCGGCTGGATGCGATAGGCGCCGTTCGGCCCCGGCACCGCGACGAGGCCGTTCGAGCGCAGCGTCGCGAGGAAAATCTCGAAATATTCGCTGCGCGACAGCGGGCGGTCGGTGACCACCGAGACCTTGCCGTTGACGCGCCCGTCGATGACGAAGGTGCGCCCGGTGATCCGCGCCGCGTCCTGGATGAAGGCGCGGATATCGGCGTCGCGCACGTTGAGCGAATATTGCGCGAGCGCGGGCAAGGGCGCGGCGGAAACCAGCGCGGCAGCAAGCATCAGGGACAGTTTGAGACGCATAAACCCTTACTTCGAAACAAAGATGGCGATCGGGACGACCTGCGCACCGCGCTCGACTTCGAGCGAGAGGCGCGCACCCGGTCCGAACTGGCTGGCGAGCGCGGCGGCGTCGCCCGCCGAGCCGATGGGACGGCCGTTGACGCCGCGGATGACGTCGCCGGGGCGCAGCCCCGCGGCGCGGAAGGTCGCGCCGTCGCCCTGCGGCTGGACGACGACGCCGGTGACGCGGCCATTCTCGGCGCGCGGCGCGAAGCCGACGCCGGCCTTGAGCGCAGCGGGCGAAAGCTCGCCCGCGACGGCATTGGAATCGGCAGCGGCGGGCGCGCCGACCTGCGTCGGGGCGGGCAGCGGAGTGGCGGGCGTCGCGACCGCGGCGTCGCCGCTCTGGTCGAGGAACAGGCTTTCGCGCGCGCCGCCGCGGTCGAGCAGCACATGGTCGAAGGCGACGCCGGCGAGCTTCACGCCCGGCGCGATCTCGTCGCCGACGGCGTAGCTCGACTGCACGCCGTCCTCGCCCGCGATGATCGCCGAGCCGCCACCCGTCGCCTCGTTGATGTTGACGCCGAACAAAGTGAGGCCGAGCGCGGTGACGGTGGCCGAGGCCGGACCCTGGCCGCCGGTGCGGAAAAAGGGATCGAAGCTCGCGAACAGCGCGCGGCGTTCGGCGGGCGAGGCGATCACCGCGGTCTGCGGCTGCCACGCGCCGAGCGGCGACAGCGGGGTGACGAGCGTCCAGATCAGGCGCACCGCCTGCACCGCGAGCAATACGCCAAGCAGGCCGACGAGCAGCAACGGCCCGATCGCGCGCGGCGAGCGGGCACGCAGCCGCAGCCACGCGGGCAGCGCACGCGGCGGCCGCACGGCCGATCCGGACATCAGCGTCGCCATGAAAAGCCTATTTATCCCCCACTTGGAACCTTGTCTCGCGAATCGCCTAGGGGCGATTGGTGACGATCAGTTGACGGGAAGATTACAGTTTTTTGACAATCGGGCGAGTCTGCCCTGCGGCGGCTCGCCGCACGAAGCCCCTCCCCTTCAGGGGAGGGGTTGGGGTGGGGGCCATCGGCCTCGCGCAAGGCGTCGGGACCCCACCCGCTGCGACTAGGCGGCAAGCCGCCAAGTCTCGCTGCCCTCCCCTGAAGGGGAGGGGCTTTTCACCATCAGAACTTCAGCGACGCGCCGAGCGAGAAGCTGCGGCCGAGCTTGTAGCGGTTGAAGAAAATCTGGTTGCTGCCCGATTCCTGCACTTCCTTGTACGTCCGCCCGGTCAGGTTGCGCGCCTCGAACTTCAGCTCGATTTCCTTGCCGAAGGCGGTGAAGCCCTGGCGCGCGACGAAGTCGAGCTGGAGGCCCGGCTTTTCGCGGATGTCGGGCTGGCCCGAGGGACCGCGGCTGGTGACGCGCGGGCTGGCGTAGGTGAGCAGGAAGGTCTGCTGCGACAATTTGTCCTGATCTTCGAGCCCGATCTGGACGTTGACCAGATGGTCCGACTGGCCGGTGAGCGGCGCGCCGTCGAAGAAGAAATCGCTGGCGTCGAGCTCGACGCCGTTGATCACCGTGGTGTCGCCGTCGCCGACCTTAATTTCCGACTGGGTCCATGTGTAATTGCCGATCAGCACCAGGCGGCGGCTCTGCCAGAAGGGCGAATCCGACATCGTGTCGAGCGGGACATATTTCTGCGCTTCGAACTCGACGCCATAGAGCGTCGCTTTCGGCGCATTGGCGTAGCTGGTGTTGCCGACCGAATCGGTCAGCGAAGTATATGCCTCGATCGGGCGGTCGATCGACTTGTAGAAGCCGGCGACCGTGATCCGCTGATCCTTGGCGAAATACCATTCGTAGCGCGCCTCGGCGTTCATCAGTTCGCTGTCGGTCAGCGACGGGTTACCGCGGAAGTTGCGGTTCGATTCGGGGTCGTTGTAGATCTGCGCGACGAGTTCGCGGAACTGCGGACGTGCGATCGTCTTCGACCCGCTGACGCGCAGCTGCATGTCGGGCGCGACTTCCCAGGTCAGCGTCACCGCCGGCAGCCAATAATCATTGGCGAGGTTCGTCGCCGCAATTGCATTGCCGCCAGTGTTGAACAGGTCGATCGGAACGACCGTCTGCTTGCCGTCCTCGTAGCGCACGCCGGCATTGATATTGACGCCCGACATCAGTTCTGCCTGCACCTGGGCATAGCCAGCATGCGTCGTCAGATTGGCGTCGAACGACGCGGTGCCGTCCTGCGCCGAGGTTTCGACCAGCGTGATGTCATAGAGCTGGATCGACGCGTCGGAGAGCAGATAATCGGGGCGCAGCTGCGTCACCGGCACCGGCAGGCCCGAGGCGCGGAACTGGAAGGCGCGGCGCGTCGCGACGCGGTGGGTGTCGGTATAGGCATAGCCGACCGTCGCGGTGATCTGCGGCGCCAGTTCGTACGACAGGTCGACGCCGCCCGACCACAGATCCTCGTTGAGATCCGAGAAGGCGATCGTAGCGTCGCCGCGGTTGCCGCCGAGGTCGTTGACGAACTTGTCGCCGGTCGGGTCCTGCGCCAGCGGCAGGTTGGTGCGGACATAGGTGAAGCTGCGCTCGTACGGCGCCTCGCGCTGCGAATTGGCATAGGCGCCGCGCAGGTCGAGCTGGAAGCGGTCGAAGTCGAATTCGGCCACCAGCTGGGTGTTGATCAGCTGGCGTTCGTACCAGGCGGTGTCCTGGCGCATGATGTCGCGGCCGGTCTGGTTCGCGTCGGAACCGAGGCCGAGACGCGCCTGCTTCAGCGTGTCGCGGATATAGAGGTTGGTCCAGCGGAACTTGTGGTCGCCGAGCTCGAGGCCGAAACCGAGCAGCCCGTTGACGACGATGCGGTTGTCGGTGACGACGCGCTGGAAGCTCGACTGCGGATCGCCCGACAGGTCGGCGTTCACCGAGCTCTGCTGCAGCGTGTCGCGCGTGCGCCACTTGTTGCTGATCCCCGCGGTCGCGATGATGCCGAGCTCGCCGTTCGGCAGCGTGATCGTCGTGCCGCCGGTGATGCCCGCCGACCAGTTGACCGGGATGTGGTTGTTCTGCTGGAGCAGGGTCGTCTCGGCGTTGACCAGCTCCATCTGGATCGCTTCAAGGTCGTCCTGCGTGAAGTCGGCGCCCTCGAGGATCGGCTTGCCGCTCGTCAGAGCGGCGCTCAGCAGCGGCGGGATGTCGCGCGTGCCGTCGTCGAAGCCGGTCCAGTCGGTGTCGCTGCCATAATAGGTATAGCCGAGTTCGTTCGTCGTCTCGCTATCCCAGCCGATGCCGCCCGAGAAGGTCAGGAAGGGTTCGCGCGGGGTCGCCTTGGTCGTGAGGTTGATCACGCCGCCGCCGAACTCGCCGGGGAAGTTCGCCGAATAGCTTTTCTGGACGAGCGTCGAATCGATGACGTTCGAGGGGAAGATGTCGAGCGGGACGACGCGCTTCAGCGGTTCGGGGCTGGGCAGCGGCGAACCGTTGAGGAGCGCGAGCGAATAGCGGTCGCCGAGGCCGCGGACATAGACGAAGCCGCCGCCGACGACGCTGAGGCCGGTGACGCGCTGGAGCGAGCCCGAGATGTCGCCTTCGCCGGTGCGCGCGATGTCGGCCGACGACAGCACCGACACGACTTCGGGGGTCGCGCGGACGACGTTAGGGGTATAGCGGCCGGTGACGACGATTTCCTGGTCGCTGCCGCCGGGGATCGAGACGTCGGGCTCTTCATCGGCGGGAACGTCGCCGGGCGCCGCGTCGGTCGCGGGCTGCGCGACATCCTCGGTCGGCGGCGTCGACTGGACGCTGTCACCCGCGGGCCCGGCATCCTGCGCCAGCGCCGCGGGGGACACCAGAGCCGACGAGATAAGCAGCAGGCTGGCGAAGAGCGGCCGCGTGGTCATGATCAAAAAACCCCTGTTTGCAGATGGGATAGGGGGCGGGGCGCTCCGCCGTCGGTGCGCCCCGCCCCTATAGTCAGTCGTCGGCGCGTCAGACCGGGATGAGCGTGCAGGCGGCGCTCGACGAACCGAAGTTCGCGGTCGCCGAGTTGCACGTCCAGCCGGTGAAGCGCGTGTCGGCGGCGTCGCGCACCGCGCCGACATAGCCCGCGTTCACGAAGAAGCTGCTGATCGGAACCGGGTTGAACGCCGGGCGGGCGGTTTCCGCCGAGCCGTTGATGAACACGCTGGCCAGCGTCGGGACGAAGGTCGAGCTGTTGTTCGTGCCCGCGTTGAAGATCGCCGCGACCTGGTCGTTGGTGACGCCGCCGGTGCCGAGGAACGGGCTGGCGCCGCCGCACTGCAGGTTGACCGAGTCGAACTTCGGCGGACCGGCATCGTCGAGCGCGGGGTCCGCGGCCCGGGTCGTCGTCGCCGAGTTGATGCGGATGCAAGAAATGCCGGGCGCCGCGATCACGCCGTTCATGAAGCGATAGTCGGCACCGCCGCGGATCAGCACCGACGCGGTGTTGCCAGCCGCATTGTTGCGGTGGATGAAGGTGAAGTTCGACAGCGCGACATTCTGGCGCGGGATCGCCTCTTCGTTGCCGTTCGAGTCGATCTCGAGCATCGAGTCGCCGACCGAGCCGCCCGCACGCTGCACCGCGAGCAGGAACTGGACGTTACCCTTGTAGCCGACGTCGGTGTCGAGGCCGTCGTCCTCGGCGCCGGTGATCGCCAGGTTGCGCATGTTCAGACGGCCGCCGAACACTTCGATGCCGTCGTCCGAGCTGTTGTGGACCTGGATATTCTCGATCGTCGTGCCCGAACCGACGCCCGACGGGGTCAGCCCCTGCAGCTCGCTCGCGGCCGACAGGATGAAGCCCGAGTAGCGGATCTGGACGAACGACATGCGGCCCGAATTGTCGGCCGGCTGCGCGCCGCCGTAGAGCGCGTTCGACGTGCCTTCGGTGTCGCGTTCGCAGGCGACCGTGCCCGGCGTCGCACCCGGCGCGAGGCAGTCGGTGATCGGCGCGCGGCCGAGCAGGACGACACCGCCCCACAGCTGCGACGTATTGTCGTCAGCCGAGCCAACGACGTTGCCGCGGCCGGTGAAGACGATCGGCTGCGCCGGGGTGCCGACCGCGTCGATGCGGTTGCCGCGGTTGACGACGAGGAAGGACACGCCCGTCGCGCCGAAGATGGTCACGCCCGGATCGATCGTCAGCGTGACGTCGGTGTTGGTGCTCGCGGCGCCCTGGTCGGTGCCGACATCGACGCGGCCGGGCAGCGAATAGACCACGCCCGCGACCTTGGGGATCGCCGTCGTCGCGGTAAAGCGTGCGGGGAAGCCGCAGTTGCGCCAGGTGCCCTGCGGGCCGGTGATGGTGCCAAGGTCGGCCAGTGCGGGACCGGCGATGCTGGGGCAGGCGGCGGCGGGGGTGACGCCCGTCGGGGTCGGCGTGGGGGTCGGCGTCGGCGTGGGGGTCGGCGTCGGCGCCGGGATCACGATCACGCCTTCGCCGGGCGAGGCGACGCCGTCAGCGCCGCAGGCGGCCAGAATGGAACAGGCCACGCCGCTGAGCATGACCAAACGAACGCGCGCGAAAGCCGCCATGAAATTCTCCGTTATCCGCTGTGCGCCCCCAATACGGTCGAGCGGCGCCCCTGCTGAAAGTCACCGGCCGGAACGGCGAAACTATTCCGCCGCCCCCCGATGGGGCCGCCACTAGGGTGATTCGGTGACGGTCTGACGCCAGAGCGATGACAATCGGGTGACTCTTCGGAGTCGCTTTGATGACAGGCGCGGCTGCGCGCCGCCCGGCTTCTTCGCAGCTGCAAAAATAAATGCGGCTATGCTCGCTTGCATCGCCCGGAAAGCTTTGCTAGGCGCCCGCTCCTACCTGGTGCCGGACCCGATCCGGACCATCATGATGTGCGGTCGTGGCGGAACTGGTAGACGCGCAACGTTGAGGTCGTTGTGGCCGAAAGGCCGTGGAAGTTCGAGTCTTCTCGACCGCACCAGACAGTCCTAAGTATTTGATATAAATCAAATTTAGGATTCAGCTGCGCCGAAAGGCGCGGCTTGCTGCGTCGTTTGCGGGGCATGAATTTTGCCTCTGAGGCGAGAGACGGAAGTCCAGGCTCGCCATCTCGCGAAAATCGCTCGAAGTTTCCAGTGCAAAAATTCCCGCCTCAATGAAAATTCAGCTGTGGGCAGTGAAGCTGCTGACGGGCTCGCGGCGTCGAACGAATGCGTTCGTCTGCACGCAGGATCCTGCCGTTAGTATAGCAGAACGGAGCCCACAAGACGAATGATAGAAGCGCAGAAAGGCCGCACCTTCACAAGTCCTCGTCCTCCCACTCGATCGTCACTTCTCCACCCAGCAGCTTTGCCGCCCGCGATATGTGCTTGAGCATTGGCTGGCGTGTTGATTTCTGGAAGAATTTTCCAGTCCGCGCGCGCTTATCGAGTTCCACGTATGAAAGACCCGCCGCCCTTGCCCGCTCGCGAATTGTATCAAGCGCCGGCATTCCGAAATCTATGCGTTCACCTTTACGATGAGGCGCCTTTATGTGTCCGGCCTTCGCCTTGATCTGGCTTAAACGCAGGCCAGGAAACAATCCTTCAAGATCACGATCGGGAACCTGACTTGCGAACGCATCACGCAATCGCCTGGTCTCGAGGTTGGTCCAAACATGGCGTCGCCTGACGATGTTCAGGCACCGGACGCGATTCCTGAGAGCCCAATAGGAGCGATGAGGAAGCGCAGCTTGCAAGAGGTCATAGGAAGGATAGAGCGCACACACCTTGACATCTTCCTGACGTGTCCACTGGTCACCTGTTGAAATTGCGTGTTCCCGGCGCCGCTTTCCCCTACCCATCACGCTGCCCAGTTCACGATCGGTCTGCCGCCCAGCAGGATCATAGCACGCTGGATTGCTCCCCAATCGATATGGCGAGTACCAACGAAATAGCGCTTTCGGCCAATGAATGCGTCCAGCTCGGTCATCGTGATGCGAAGGTCAAAAGCGCGGCGGCGAATGCTGTCCACCAATGGCAGCCCTGTCGGTTTCGGGGGACGACGTGGTCGCCGATATCCCATGGCGCAAGCTTTTCGCCAAATTTGCCTCGAAGACTTGTCAGCAAACATCTTGGTGAGCACCGAAATCGGGATCCCGGTTACATACGGATGACGCAGCCGAACCGCATCTTCTGCCGCCCAGATCCTGAGCGGCGGAACGAGACCAATTTTGCGAGCCTTTTGGGAAATGGCCGCGGCCGTGCGGCGCGGCAAGGAGACCGACAGGGCTGCGCGGTCGGGATAAAGGCGACGCAGAATATCAAGTTCGTCGATCATCCAAACCGGATCTCCTGCGATCGTTCGGCCGGTGGATTCAATATGATCGAGTAAACGGTCGCGCCCCTGCAGACCACGCTGCTGAGCCCTCGTCAGAATCATAGCTGCTCTCGTCGCCGTTCTTGTGGCTGTCCGATGCCGACTGCACCACGCTGCCCATCGCATAGCCCGTGCCCACGCCATAGTCGTAGCCCGTGCGCGAGGTGAAGAGGTC